>CBDFGE010000004.1:0-438253 GCA_965247055.1 Dehalococcoidia bacterium | reverse complement strand
CCATCGCGACTGTCTTCGGTGGGGCCAGTTGGCAACGGTGCCGCACACACTTCATGACCAACCTGCTCACTCGGGTCCCCAGGCGCGCTCAGCCCTGGGTGGCCACCATGGTACGCACCATCTACCAGCAGCCGTCCCCTCAGGAGGTCCACGCACAGCTCGAGCGGGTGATCGCCCAGCTACAGGACCCGTTCCCTCAGGTGGCCTCTCTACTGGACGCGGCTGGTGCGGACGTCCTGGCCTTCTCCAGCTTCCCACTCGCCCACTGGAAGAAGATCTGGTCTAACAACCCCCTGGAGCGTCTCAACAAGGAGATACGGCGCCGCACCAACGTGGTGGGTATCTTTCCCAACCGGCCGGCCGCGCGTCGCCTCGTTGGGGCTGTCCTGGCCGAACAGCACGACGAATGGGCCATCGGCCCTCGTTACATGACACCCGCGGTCTACAGCATCGACGAAGCTCTACCCGAGGCGGATCTAGCGAAGGCGGCGGCATAGACCGCGATCAACAGGATGACGCTCTCTTACACCACTTGACGGGACGTGACCGCTGTGCCAGTCCATGATGGCCACCAAGTAGAGGAAACCCCGAGCCATGGGTATGTAGGTGATGTCGGTGGCCCACACCTGGTTGACCCGGTTGATCTCCAGCCCCCTGAGCAAGTACGGATAGACCTTATGCCCTGGGTTTGGCTTGCTGGTGTTGGGACGCCGGTAGATGGCCTCCAGGCCTATCAGCTGCATCAGCCGGCGGACCCGCTTGCGGTTGACCTGGTGTCCGTGATTGCTGAGCCAGGCAGTCATCCTTCTGGAGCCGTAGAAAGGTGTCTTCAGGTACTGTTGGTCTATGAGGGCCATCAACTCCAAGTCCTCGGCGCCGGCCTCGGTTGGCAGGTAGTACAACGAGGAGCGGCTTCTACCCAGCAAGGCGCACTGGCGTACCAGAGACAGCTTCGGTTCTTCTCGGTCAATCATGGCCCGGCGTTGGGACCGGCTCACAACCCGAAGCTCCGTGACAAAAAATCCCGTTCCACCTTGAGCTGCCCAATCTGTTGGTAGAGCTGGGCAGTGAGGACCTCTTGGTCCTTCTCCTGGCGTCCACCACCATTTTCAAAGAGGTGCGGCGCCCCCTGAGTCAAGGCCTTCTTCCAGGCATGGATCTGGCTCGGGTGGACTTCAAACCGGCTGGCCAGCTCTGCAATGGTGTGCTCCCCCTGGAGCGCGGCCAAAGCCACTTTGGCCTTGAAGACTGGGCTGTGCTTCTTACGTGTTTGCTTCATGTCCTGCTCCTTGTTTCCGTCCTATTTTAGGAGCGGGACTCTCTCTTAGCCACCTGTCCGAATTTTGGGGTCCACCTCAATGTGTTGAGATTGACGCTACTTACTCTGATCCTCCCATCAGGATCAAGTTGCTGGGTCTGAGAAGCTCGCAGGGCCACCCACAATTCAAAAATGGTACTGTCTACCGTCAAGTCAGGCCCAGGTATGCGGCTCAAATAGGCAGCACTCTTACCGGATTACGACGCACCCACGCGGCTGATCTGGGAAATGTGGGCTTAATTCTTCTCGTTTCTATCCTAGGCCCCCGGTAACGGGGGTTCGAACCACGCAGGTTTCGTGAGCAATCGTCGCTGTCAACTGGCTTCAAGTCCAACCGCCCATGTATACCTGATCTTTTTGTTTCGATTGAATAACCGATATCTTCTCCTGGCGTCCACCACCATTTTCAAAGAGGTGCGGCGCCCCCTGAGTCAAGGCCTTCTTCCAGGCATGGATCTGGCTCGGGTGGACTTCAAACCGGCTGGCCAGCTCTGCAATGGTGTGCTCCCCCTGGAGCGCGGCCAAAGCCACTTTCGCCTTGAAGACTGGGCTGTGCTTCTTACGTGTTTGCTTCATGTCCTGCTCCTTGTTTCCGTCCTATTTTAGGAGCGGGACTCTCTCTTAGCCACCTGTCCAAATTTTGGGGTCCACCTCATGATGTGACAGAAGCGCACCGATTGCTGCACGGTGGAGAGAAACGAGTGTGGGGGGATGCGGGGTATCAGGGAGTGGACAAGCGGTTGGAGAATCGAGAGTTGGATGTGGAGTGGCGAGTGGCGATGAGGCCCGGCCGGCGACGGCACCTGGAGCCTGGCAGCTACGAGGCGTTGGTGGAGAAGCGCAAAGCGTCGGTCAGAGCGAAAGTGGAGCATCCGTTCCTGTACGTGAAGCGGCGCTTTGGCTACGCCAAGGTGCGCTACCGAGGGTTGGCTAAGAACGCGCAACGGCTGGCATTGCTACTGGGGCTGGCCAACTTGATGACGGCAGAGCGCCGTCTGGCGACATGAGAGGGGCGCAGTGCGCAAATCACGGCCGGGGAGCCGCGATGGCTCCGAAAAGCCGCTTCGAGGCCACAACAGACACGGTCTGAACGCCTCAACCACGACCTGGAACGTCACAAAGATGCCTGAACGTCTCCAAAGAACGGAACCACTCTGCCCATCCACGCTTGCGCCGAGTTGTTCAGAGGTTCCCTAGGTCTGCTGTCCCAGAGAGCTTATTACTCCTGAATGGTGGAACCGGGATTAGAGGTTCACCAGGCCGGCTGGGTATCGTTGGCGTTATTGTTGGTGAGCCGCGCCTGGTGATTCCCATCGGCATCCATCGCGATTATCTCCCCACTTCCGTACATGTAGGAGACAAACGCGATCCGCTTCCCGTCTGGCGACCAGACCGGAGACTCGTCCCCAGCGTCGTTGTAAGTAAGGCGGAGCTGGGAGGCGCCATCGGCTTTCATGACGTATACCTCGGGGTTCCCATCGCGCTCGGAGATGTACACAATTGACTTTCCATCCGGGGACCAGCCGGACGAGTGGTCACCCGAGGTGTTATGGGTCAGCCGGGTCTGGGCCGAGCCGTTGGCGTTCATCACGTATATCTCCTCGTTCCCGTCCCGGACCGAGGTGAACATCATCTGCTCCCCATTGGGAGACCAGATGGCGCCATAGTCCTCATCGCCGGTCAGTCGTCTCACGTTAACCCCGTCGGGGTTGCGGGCGATTATTCCGGGCTCTTCACCCTCGCCTTTAAGGGTAAAGGCGATCCATTGCCCATCGGGGGACCAGCCACTCAGCGTGGGTACCGAAGGGCTGAAAGTGACCCTCGTGAGGTTGGAGCCGTCGGCGCCCATCAGGTATATCTCCGGCTGTCCGTCCCGGTTGGACACGAAGGCTACCCGGCGCCCGTCGGGTGACCAGTATTGCGTCTCGTCGGATCCTGGGCTATGGGTCATCCGCTCGGACGACACCTCTTTGCTGTTGACCACCACCCGGTTGATCTCCCGGTCTCCCGACTCTTCCGAAACGAAGGTGAGTATCTTCTTGTCCGGCGACCACTTAGGATGGGCGTCGCGAGCACCGTTGTTGCTCAGCAAGACCTGTTCCACGCCATCCACGTCCATTACGTAGACGTCGTCGTCGCCGTCGCGGTCGGAAATGAAGGCGATCTGGTCCTTTTCAGCTCCTCCCGAGCAGCCCGAGACGATGAGCACGATCAGACCCGCGAGGACAGCCGCCGCTATACGCAGGACCTTTCCAAGAGCAAGCCAGGAGGGTCTGGACGAAGTTTGGAACTGGTTATGAAACTGGCGAGCACCGAAATCATCCCCGGGCATTTTCCCACCCCTCAACCATGTGATGGACTTGAGGGGATTGTACCAGAAGAATTGTTGGTATAAAAACTAGAATTGTATCAGATTTCGACAAAAATTGAGTCCCGGCCGGGGCGGCCCGCGCTGTCGCCCCTATTTTTGGGGGCCAGTGTCTCTAGCAGGGGGTTGAGGTATGTCAGGACCTTGCCCAGGGCCGGGTGTCCCAACATCTTCGTCACCACCTCGCTGTGCCAGTCGAAGGACAGGGTCCGGGATTCCGCCAGCTCCTTGGAGATCCCGTTGCTGGCCACCGTATGAATGGCGCAGTCTATCTGGCAGTCCCTCAACAGCTCGAATAATCGGCGCGCCGAGTATCCTATCTCCAGCTCCTGGGAGAGCAGGGCCCTCCACCCCCTCTCGTACTGCTTTAGCCGGGAGGCCGACAGGTCCATATGGCCCAGGGCCTGGTGGAGCGTCTCCGCCGCTATCTCACTGGCCCGTAGCGCGTAATAAATGCCCCCTCCCGTGGTCGGTTTAACCTGCCCCGCCGCGTCTCCCACCACGACCACCCTCTCACCATAAGTTCGCCCCAGGGGCCTAAGTGGAATGCCCCACCGTGCAGGACTCTTGGTTATGCCCTCGACCTTTCCCTCCATCTGCAGCCTGGCCAGCAGCTTCTCCAGGTAGCCGTGGCCCCGTTGGCGGGAGAGCAGGCCCACCAGCGCCCTGCCACCCCAGGTGGGTACGACCCACGCAAAAAATCCCGGGGCCACCTGGCGCCCGACGTAGACGTGTATATCCTTGATCTGGGGCGCCATCACCTCGGCCTGCACCCCAGTCACGTAGTCCCCTACCCTACCCAGTCCCAGCTGCCCCGTCAGCTCCGACCCGAACCCGCTGGCCACCACCAGCACCTTCCCTCTCATGGTACGCGTTTCCACGTCATCGGTTACCTTTACGGCAGCACACCCATTATCCACCGATACATCTGTAACCCGGTGTCCCAGCAGGTACCTGGCCCCGGCCTCCTGCGCCTTCTGGGCGAAGGACGCCACATAGCCTACCCGGTCCACCACGTGGGCCTGTACACCCTCCCTCCCAAATTCCACCGTCTCCCCGCCAGGAGTGATAACTCGGGCCCCCCGCAGGTCCTGGTACACGAGCGACCTGTCCATGGGGAACCGCTCCTCGCACTCCCGCCCTACGATGCCGGTGCACAGCTTGTCGCCGACCGCCTTCCTCCAGTCGATCACCGTCACGCTATAGCCCACACTGGCGAGCATGAAGGCTACGTTGTTGCCCGCCGGGCCGGCCCCTACCACTATGACATCGTCCAAGTCGCGGCACCTCCCAAGATTTCACCCTCGGCGCGTGAAGACCCGTATCAGGGATTTTCAGAAAGCTGATTATACTATGTATTCCCAGGGCTCTGCCATAGCACGGCGCCTTCATGAGTGCGTTTTTCGCCCACACCGATGCGCCGTGGGCGACGGCCGCCCTGCCAGAGCACCCAACGCCCTCACTGGGAGGTATTCTTTAGCGCGGCGTTCTCGCCTATAATGTTAGCCGGAAAATTCCAAGGGGAGGTGACTCAATGGCTTCTCTGAACCTCGCGGAAGCAGAAAAGATGCTGGCCGCAGCTAAGGCGAAGGTCCAGGAGATGGGGGCTAAGATGAGCGTATCGGTGGTCGATCCCCGGGGCGACCTGATAGCTATGTTTCGTACCGATGGCGCATCCTGGCGGACACCCTTGATATCCCGCGGCAAGGCAGTGGCCGCCTCGTGCTTTGGCAAGCCTACCGCGGACCTGGAGAGCAGCGCCGAGTCGCCCGTGTTTCGTGGTCTGATGGCGATGGAGCGTGGCCACATGATTCCCGGCATCGGGGCGCTACCCGTATACAGGAAGGGAGAGCTGATCGGGGCCATAGGTGGCAGCGGTGGGACGGGAGAGGAGGATGAAGCCGCCTCCCGTGCCGGCATCGAGGCCCTTGGTCTGTCCACCTCCCCGTAGGGGCATATCCCGAGCACACCCGGCTCAGGCCAGATCCGCCGCCGATTCCGCCACGTCGGCCGGGCTCCTTTCGCCTATGCCCTCATGAGGTCCTAGCCACCCGGCGGAGGAGCGCCTTCATCCGAAGGGGCGGGCTGGTTGAGCTCACCGGCCAGTCTGGAATGCACCTCCGCCTGGGCTGGATCATCCAGCTTGGTGTATACGTCCGCCAGCTGGGTGTGGGCCTCGGCAGCAAAGGGTCCACTCTCATCCGCCTCGAGGCTCCGCATGAAGGAGTCCAGGGCTTGGTCCGGCTCCTCCAGCTGCTGATAGGCCACCCCCTGGAGGTAAAACGCCGCCGCAGATTCAGAGGGACTCCGGGTTACGGCCAGGAACCTCTCTACATGCTGGAGCGCCTCCTGGGGCTGGTCCTGTTGAAGGGACTCTACGACCTCGGCGTTATAGATACCCACCAGCTGACTCCGGGCCCGGCCGGAGCTCGGCCCCTCAGCATCCACCCATAGGCTCAGCTCGAAGAAGTCCGTCACCTTCTCGCTGTTCCCCAGCTCGCGATGGACCAGACCCATGAGATAAAAGGCCTGTCCGGAGCCCTGGGAGCCGCGGCTTATGGCCAGGGATTTCTCCAGCGGCTCCAGCGCGGCCTCGGGCCGGTCTAGCCTGAGATAGGCGGTCGCCAGGGCGTTGTGCAGTGGCCATGACGAAGGGATCATCGCCGTGAGCTCCTGGTAGAGCTGCACCGCTTCTTCTGCCTTGTCCTGGTACACCTGCCCGTCGATGCTGGCCAGCTCCAGGGCGGAATTGGCCGCGAGCAGCTTGGCCTGGGGAGAGTAACGGTTTCTGCGGAACCCTTCCTGGTTGTTAAGATAGGCTTCCTCGGCGCACCTGGCATATGGTTTGCTGCTCGTGGGCTGCGCACTGGGGTCCAGGGCGAACACCTCGTGGCACTCCGGGGGATTCCCACCCGGGTTCTTGGGGAGCAATTGCGGGTTGTTGATGGCGGCGTCCCGGTATGAGTCGTAGATACCCGCCACGTTGTGATAATAGATGGGGACGTCCGGTGCCTTACCGCGCGCCTCCAGCATGAGTTTCTGACCCGCCTGGATCCGTCCATGGTTGAACTCCTCCCGGGCCGAGGCTGCGACGGTGGCGGCCCAGGCGTACTCCACGTTCTTGACCCACGTGAGCCAGCCTATGAATATCACCAGGGCCGATACAGCCACGATGCCAATGAGCTGCACGGCTCCGAACCCACCTCCACCGGACCGCTGCGCACGCCGCTCCCTGCCGCCGGGCCGGTTGCTGCGCCTCTCACGCCTGGTCAAGGGCCGGGCCGGACCCTCGGTCGCCGGGACACCTTCGGCCTCCTCACTCCGGGACATGACGGAGGGCAGCACCACGAAAACGGCCAGCAGTATCCAGACCAGTACCAGGTCCGATTCCCGGGCGACGCCTACCATCATCTCCGCCACCTTCCCCCCGATGGTCGCCAGGAGGGCCACCAGTATCCACTTGTGGGTGGTGGAGTAACGGTCCCGGTTGCGCCAGAGCTGGGCTAAACCCACGACAAAGAAAGCTATAAATATACCCACGGAACTGAACAGCCCCAGCAGCCCTTGCTCGATCCAGTGGTGCAGGAAGAAGTTGTGGGCCTGGCTGAGCAGCCCCCCAAGGGGGCTCTCCAGTGGGAACGTATACTTGAACATCTCGGGTCCGTACCCTACCAGCGGCCGAATAAAGGGCAGGGAGAGGTCCTCGTATTCGAACCATGTCCGGTGTATAGACAGGTCGATTGTAGCTTTCCAAATGTCCGTCCGATAGCTAAGCCCCCGCGCCACACTGGCTGACTCTAACGAGGAGACCTCTTCTTGTGCCCCGGCGAACACCGAGGAGACCTCTTCCTGCACCCCAGCGACCGCTGAGGAGCCTTCTTGATCCACTGAACCGGCTGGTAAAGCGGGTCTCAGAGCGCTGGTGAGGAATATTACAAACACAGCGGAAGAAAGTACCAGGAAGGCCCTCGCGACGGACCGCCTTGTCCCCCCGATCGACCAGACGAGCAAGCTCACCAGCCCAGCCCCCACCAGCAGGCCTATCAGAACGTCCGAGTCTGGCAAACCTGAGAAGTCCCGAAATTCCAGGCCTTCACCGCCCGTTGGAAGGCCCGTCAGCGCAATGACGAGGATGGCCAGCAGAAGCGCAGACACCACCAACAGGAACGTCTTCGCGAATGCCCGCACGGTCGCATCCAGCTGCCCAGGCGCAACTAAGATGAGCAGGCTCACAAACCCCATAAGACCCACGAACCCAAGCAACATCCGCACCAGCGGCAGGCCCGAAACGCGGAGAAGCTCAAGAGGGCGCTCTATGCCGATCACGACAAGTTGGCTCGATACGACTAGAGATGTCAACAGGAAGAGAGAAGCGAGCAAGCCCAACAAGTGCCACGGCGCAGCCCGGTGTTTCACCCACGCAGCCAGGGAATCGATAAGCACCGGGGTTATAAGCAATACGAGCAGGCCTGCGGGAACGCCCAGAAGCCACGAGCCGCGGCTCCCGGTCCAGTACACCACCATGACCTGGCTCGCCATCAGGCCGACCCACATAGCGACCCGCATCGGTACCCATCCCATCCTGTCCAATACTGCCAACGCAACCCCTGAGATCAGCAGAGTCGTTACCACCATCACCGCACCGGAAAAGACCGGGTTGGCCATGGTGATCGTGACCCGTGCGCTGCCGGTCTCGCCCAGATCAAGGGGGTCCATATCGTAGTGTTGGATCACGCCGTAGAGCGCCGCCAGGCCCCCCATAACCACCAGGACCCCCAGCAGACGCCACAGCTGGTCCCGGGTCTTGAGGTGGGTAGCGATGACCGCAAAGAGGAGGAAATAGGACACCGTGGTGTAGGCGGAGTAGCCGAACTGGCCGGACACCTCACCCCACACACTTATCCAGAAGGAGGTGGACAGGAAGGTAGAAATGATGGCCACCCACACGTATATGACAGCCGCCACCACTACCCAGCGGCTCGGCTGCTCCGCAACCCAGCCCTTGATCCTGGTCGTGAAGTGGGCCAGCGTATACTTCCGGCTCAACCCACCTTTCAGCGCCCACTCTACGATCCAGAGGACCGTCATCATCCCGACCAGGGTCCTGAACGCGGTGGTCTTTGGGACCTCCACGTAGGCGTTGACGGCCTCGGACATCATGAAGTCCGTGGGCACAAATATAAGAGGCACCAATGCGGCCGTCAGGAGCCAGAGCGCCTCGATAGCACGCCCGACAGCACGCTCGACGTGCTGGATCGGCATGCCTCCCACGGCAGGTACCCCCCTCGATACGGTCGCTATAACCCCCTCCACGATATTGATCGCGATTCATAGTGTACCAGGAATCCGCATTCCCTTAAAAGACACTGAGCCCGCCTCTTCTGCGCGATACTGGGGGGGCTCCCAAGTTGAAATGGTGGATTATGAATGCTATGATGGACTTCCGAGGACGTATAGTAATACCCTCGGGCCGGACTTATGAGACCTGTAACGGGAGACACACGGCAACCCACAAAACCGCCATTGAGTGCCCAGCGCCAAGAACGCTGGGTGTTCCCCGGTCTCGCGCGCGTGACGGTAGCGGACTACAAGGCCGGCCGGCCCCGGGAGCAGGTGTTCGGGACCTCTGGACGGGCCGTTTGCTATCTCTGGAGCGGGGCCTGGCATGCAAGGCTCAAGGAGCGGCTCTAGGTGGATAGCGGCGGCGACTTATGGAAGCTGATCCTCCTTTCCGTCTGCCTCGTGTTGTCCGCCCTTTTCTCTGCTTCTGAGACGGCATTTATCGCTCTCTCCAGGGCGCGAGTGATGCACCTGGTAAATACCGGCAAACCGGGTGCCCAGCGTGTCTCCCAGCTTCGGGAACGGCCCGAAAAGCTCCTGGCTACCGTGTTGCTGGGCAACAACCTGGTCAACACCGCCGCCGCGACCCTGGCAACCGCCGTCGCCATCAGCCTGATCGACAGTACCAACCTCGCGATCCTCATAGCCACCGTAACCATCACGTTGCTGCTGCTGGTTTTCGGGGAGATCCTGCCCAAAACCGTGGCGTGGAGGCGCGCGGAGGTGGTGGCGTTTGCCCTCTCCCGCCCCCTGACCGTGGTGGGATGGGTCCTCTCGCCCGCGATACGCCTGCTCCAGGGGATCAGCTATCTGGTCAGCAGGCTCTTGGGCATCACCGCCCGCCGGTTTCCGGTTACCGAGGAGGACATCCGGGCGATGATCTCCGTGGGTGCCCAGGCCGGCGCGGTGGAACGCACCGAGGCGGAGCTGCTGGAGAAGGTGTTCCACTTCGGCGACCGGCAGGTGCAGGAGATCATGACCCCGAGAATCGAGATAGCGTGGGTCGAGAAGGGCGCGACCCTGGCCGATTTCCTTAAAGCCTACAGCCAGGAGACCCATACCCGCTTCCCAGTGTATGAAGGGGATACTGAGAACGTGGTGGGCATACTCTTGGTCAAAGACGTACTTCTCTCCATGGCCCAAGGGGATGTGCGGGACGATAGCCTTGTGGGAGACAACCTGCGGCCCGCCTATTTCGTGCCGGAGACCAAGCTGGTCGCGCAGCTATTCTCCGAGATGCGTCTGGGCGGTTGGCAGATGGCCATGGTTATAGACCAGCATGGAGGCGTGGCGGGCCTGGTGACCATGAAGCGTCTCCTGGAGGTCATCGTGGGCCCCGTGGGCGAGGAGGGTGAGCGCCCCGAGGAAGAGTTCGACCTTATCGGCGAGAACGCCTACGAAGTGGACGCGGGCATGGGAATCCAGAAGGCAAACGACGAGCTGGCCCTGGACCTACCCGAAGGCAACTACCAGACCCTGGCCGGTTTTATCCTGGAACGACTGGGACACATACCTCAGGAAGGCGAGTCCGTTTACTACAAGAACCTGTGTCTGGAAGTCACCAGAATGGACCGGCTCAAGATCGAGCGGGTACAGGTCAGATGGGCGGTCAAGGAGCCGTTGGAGCAACGGGAGGTTTAGTCCCACCCTTATCCAGCAAGGGACCCCTACGAGGAGATCTCCAGGGCCAGGTCCGGCCCGATGTCCACATCGAAAAACCCCTGGGACTCCACGTCGGGCACCTTTACCTCTGTCAGCTTCAGCGTGGACCGCCCTCCCACAGCGGCCCCATCCGGCACGCGAAACCTCAGCGTGGCTACGGTGCCCGCGGGAGTCGGCCCCACCGTGGGGCCTATCCTGACGTCAACGTACTGAACGAGCCCCAACTCGTTGTCGATCCCGATAACGGGGAGGTCCGACCGGACCTGCTCAGGCTTGTCATCCAGCAGCTTGCTCGGTTCAACCCCCAGGGCTTGGAAGAGGGCGGGGTCGTACTGCACCGTTAGCTGCACGCCGCTTATGCCTCTTCCCCTGGGGTCGATGGTCAGATCGACGCGAAACTCCTGTCCTCGCCTCACCCGGCTGGTCGAGGACGAAAAGCCCACCTGTATCCGCCCGGAGTCAGGCTCCGCCGGGGTCGCAACCATCGCTGCTGTGGGCGTCGTGGTGGCCAAGGGCCAACGGGTGCCGAGGTGGGAGTGGCCGCGCCTGGGGCGGTGGGGGTCTCCGCCGCGGGCGCGGAGGTCGGCGTGGCAGTGGCGGAAGAACCGCTGCACCCGGCCGCCAGCACTACCCAGGCGGCCAGAGTGCAGCCTACAAGCGTTCTCATCTCAGCTACCCAAGGGGCCTGACGAAAGCCCCACATTGCCGGAACTGTCCACCCCCCCGGCGTAGGAGCGTCAAGGCAGTATCAGCGGCGCGGGGCTCTGATCCTTGCCCTGGTTCTGGGCCGGGACCACCAGGTCGTTTACGTCTACGACCCCATTCCCGTTTAGGTCCCCTCCCAGTAGGAAGGCCAGCAGCGCGACATCTTGGGTCAGATCCAGCCCAGTATAATAGATTGGCAGGAACCCGTCCTTCAGTATCACCAGGTCATAGACACCCTGGTCCAGCAGCATGTCGAAGCTGCCGTCCACGGGGTCGCTGACCGCGCTGTCCACGGGTGTGCCATCGGGGTGGAAGACGAGCACCAGGGCGCCGGTAATGGGGCTGGGCATTCCCTGGAGCTCCACCGTGCCCATAAGGTGGTGCCCTGCCGCCACACCTACGTTAATGGTAACGGTGCCGGGCCCGCTGTTCAGCTCGCCATCGAACACGGTGAAGGTGAAGAGGGTACCGACAAACTCCAGCGGCGGCTGGAAGGTAACCCGGGCGCTGTCGGAGTTGGGGCTCCCGCCCTGGCCGGGTTGGCAGGGCTCGTCGGTAATGCCGCTCAACTCCCAACGGTCCGGGAGGGTCGCGATACTGAAGGTAAGCTCACACTGCTCCGCGTCGGAGCCGGCCAGAATGATCTCTACAGGGACATTCGCGCTTGTTGCCACGGTCTGGTCGTCGGCCACCGGCGGCGTGTTGACGGGCGCAGGCCCTGGGAAACCCACCCTTACGGTGAAGTCCCTGACCGTGGCGCTGGCCGCGTCGAGGCCGATGGTACAGGAGTGGCCGCCTCTTCCTGCCAGACAGGGGACACTGGGTGAGCCCTGCCCCGTCCGGAAGTCCACCACCACGTTGCCCAGGTCGTCCAGCAGGACCACGTCCCTGGGCGGGTCGTTGGGGATGGCGGCGACGTCGGCGATCGCCCAGCTGAATGTGGCTTCATAGTGTCCGGCGGGCACCCCGTCCAGCTCCAGGCGAAGGGGCCATTTCAGGAAGGTCACGTCCCCCGCCCCGGCAGAGTACCTGCTTGACTTCAGTCTGCTCGTATCGAAAAGCGGTGGCCCTGGTGGATTATCCGGATAGTAGAAGCCCGGTACATACTGGCCAGCGATAGCAGTGACCCTGTGTCGTTGTCCAGGGAAAATGTCAGTAGTCATTACCGCTGCTTGGTTTCACCGAAAGTGCAATAGATGGCTTGGCGTTGGGCTGTTCCCAGGCCTGGAGGAGGCGCTTGAGGGTGGCATAGCCGATGTTCAGTTCCCTGCCGCCGGGAGAGCCCTCCCGGTCCGATCCTGCCCACCACCGCGGCGAATCGCTGCTCAAACTCGGGGCGTTCATTCATCGAGGGCCGGCCGATGCTCTTGCCCTGCTGCCTCGCCCGCTCCATCCCGGCCACCACCAGGTCCCGGTGGACCTGCTTCCTTGCGGCGTCCTCATACCAGATAGGCTCCCCGGCCAGAGGCCCTGGAGTCACCGGCATCCTGGTCCTTGGCTTGGGCCTCCAGTCCGTCGGATCTGGGTCGGGAAGAATCGCTGTCACCGGACCGGCCGTCACCCGAGCCAGGAGTTCAGTAGCTAACGCCGGCGCTTCTTGGGGAGTCAGGATCTGCTCCCGATGCCGCACCAGCAGACGACCATCCAGACGTTCCTGCACCTCCACCCGAGCTCCGGCATAGCTGGGGCGCTCCAGACTGGGAAAGAGTTGCAAAGCCCGCCCGTGGTATTGCACCGTGTTGTCTTTGGCCACTCTGCGCAACTCCTTGATGCACAGCACGCCACCCAGGTCCAAATCCGGGTTCACTGGCCGGTAGGCCGACTCCGGCTGGGCGGCGGGCACCCCGAAGCGCTGGTTGAACCGAGGCAAAAACTTGGCCAGCACTTGATTCGCCTCCGCCAGGTTGCAGGCGCCAGCCAGACGAAGTTCCGCCACCAGCCGGTCCTGGAAGGTGCCGTTGGCTCGCTCCACCCTTCCCTTGGCCTCGGGACTGTGGGCCAATATCTGGGTGATCCCCAGTTCTCCCAGGGCCCGGCTCCATTGGGTTGATGGTCCTTTCCGGGGAACCTGGGATAGGTCCGATGGACGACGCCGTGGCTGAAAGACGGCATGCCCATCGGTGTACACCGCCATCGGCACCCCCCGACGTTCAATGATGCCCTGGAGCAGGGACAGGTAGCCTCGGGTATCCTCCTGTTCCTGGAATAGTGCATAGGATGCCGTCCCGGTAGCGTCGTCCACCGCCAGCAGCAGCGTTAGCCGGGGCCCCCGGTCCTCCAGCCAGAGGTGGTGGCTCCCGTCCAATTGGAGCAGCATCCCCTCCTGAGGCATCCGTTGTCGGCGACACCGATGTTGTGGTGGCCGGCGGTGGCGGGGGCTGGTCAATCCGGCCCGTATCAGAATTCGCCTTAGCGTGGGCCGGGATACATCACCCCTTCCCGCTCGGCCAGCAACTCGGTCAGCTGGGTATGGTTGATCCCCTCGTAGCGTTCTTGGGCCAGACTCGCCACCTGCTGCTGGATGGTCTCTGGAGTCGCGTTGGGTGGCACCCGGCCCCGGTTCTTATGCACCACTCCTCTGGCCCCTTCCTTACGATAGGCCGCCAGCACTCGCCATCCCTGACGTTCACTTACTCCCAGCAGCGGGGCCGCCTCCCGTATCGACCAGTATCGCTCTAGCACTCCGTTCAAGATATGTAACCGGTTCTGCTCTTTGGTACTCAATGTCAGTCCTTCCATAAACTGACATTTTCCCTGAACAGTTACCTACTGACAAAATTGTAGACCTACAACAGACCCTGGGTACGTCGCACTCCAGACCGTCGATATCAAATTCGAAGCCGGCGGTGCATCCCGGCCGCACTCCGAACCCCAGAATGCCCGTGTCGATCGTAAGGCCCGGAATCGGATCGAATGTCAGCCCCACGAACCAGTCCTCCGCGGGGTCGAAGCCGGTGGGGGGCGGCGGTCCGGGCTCGGACTCGTAAGCGCCGATGTCCACGACGGGAGTCCCGTCGCCGTTCCCGTCCACCTGCCGAGGGAACCCCGGACCCCGCTGATCGAAGTCAAGGACGAGTGGGAGGCCGACGACCGCGTCGTCTCCCGCGTCGACGGCAGGGCTACCCGGCAGCAGCGCGTGGGTCTCGGTGGGGCCGCCGTAGTTCGCCAGCGGCTCGAGACCCGGGTCGATGGGGGCGATGTTCGTGCCCACCTGGTCCCCGGGCAAGGAGGGCGTCACGCTGCAGCTCGAACCATCCCCTATCAGGTTGTGGCCTTGCGACGTGACCGCCCCGGTGCAGTCCGGGCCAGTGGGCGCCGTGTTCCCCGCCACTATCGTGTTAAACAGGGTCGCAGAGCCGTCGTTTCTGATTCCGCCCGCCAGGGTGGCTGTGTTGAGGGTCACGGTGCTGTTCGTCAGGTCCAGCGTTCCTGAATTCCAAATCCCTCCCCCGAACCCGTTGGTGTTCGTGGAGATGTTGTCGCTGACCGTGGTGTTGACCAGAGACACGGTGCCCCCGGCCTCGTTCAGGATGCCCCCGCCACCGGAGCCGGTAACGCTGTTGCCGCTGACGGTGCTGTTGCTCAGGGTCATCGGGCCGCTGCTGTTGTTAAAGATGCCGCCGCCGATGCCTGTCTCCGCCGTGTTGCCACTCACGGTGCTGTTGGTCAGAGTCCCCGTGCCAGTGTTCAAGATGCCGCCGCCGGAGGAATTCGCCGTGTTGCCGCTGAGGGTGCTGTTAGTCAGGGTCAGCGTGCCGCCAAAGTTGTAGATGCCGCCGCCGCTGCCCGCCTCCACCGAGTTGCCGCTGACGGCGCTGTCGGTCAGGCTCAGCGTGCCACCGGCGTTGTAGATGCCGCCGCCGGCGCCAGACGAGTTGTCGCTGACGGTGCTGTCGCCGAGGGTTAAGGCCCCGCCGTTGATCAAGATACCACCGCCGTCTCCGTCGACATTGCCGTGCCGCACCGTCACGCCGGAGGTCTCGACCACGCCCGCGCTTATGTTGAGGACGCGGTGGGTGGCCTCGCCGGGAGGCGCCACCGAAGCCTGAATGATGGTAGTGGCCGCGCCAGCGCCCACCAAGGACATGTCCGCGTTGATGGAAAGCTCGGAGCCCAGGGTGAGCGTGTAGACGCCCATCGGGATGTTAATGGTAGCGCCAGACCCCGAGGCGATGGCCTCCCTCAGGGAGCAGTCCAGAGTGCCGCAGAGGCCGTCGTCCGTGTCTTCGGTCTTGTTGACGGTGAGGGGAGAGGTCTGGGGCGTATCCGCAGCTGGTTCGGCCTCGAGCTCGAAGGCGCCGATGTCGACGACGGGGGTCCCGTCGCCTTTCTGGCTGCCACTGCCGCTGAAGTTGTATATGCCGGCACCATTGCCGCTAAACGTATTACCGCTGATGGTGGTGTTGATCACGGTCAGCGTGCCGCCGTTCCAGAGTCCGCGGCTGCCGTTGTCGTTGATGGTGCTGTCGACGACTGCCAGCGTGTTGCGCGGCGTGCCTATGGTGTTCTGGGAGTTGAGGATTCCACCACTGTCGGCGGTGCCGCTATTGTTTCTGACGGTGCTGTTGGTGACGGTCATCGTGCCGCCGCCCCCGTTGAGGATGCCGCCAAGGGAGCCGCCGTTTTCACTGATGATGCTGTCGGCTAGGGTCAGTGTGGCACCATTGTTGAAGATACCGCCGGCGCCGGACGGAGGGGTTCCATGACGGATGGTCACGTCAGAGATAGCGACGTTTCCGCCGGCGATGTTGAGGACCCTGTGGGTGGCCTGGTCGGCGCCGTCCTAGCTGAGCAGCACGACGAGTGGGCCGTCGGCCGTCGATACATGACACAGGAGGTAACCACCTCCAACGAAGCTCTACCCAGAGCCGAACTCGCAGAGGCAGCGGCCTAGACGATATCAACAGGATGACGTACTCTTACACCGCTCTATGGGACGTGACCGTATCCCACCCACCAAGAGCAGAACTACAAAGCCGACATAAACCCATGCTCGTGTTCTGCTCATCTAAAAGGCTCCTCGCAAAGCAAATGTTCGGTCAAGCGTACACGGCACGCTATATTAAGTCAATGGCGCGGCCACCACCACCCCTTTGCCCCAAGGCAACACCGGCCCCGGAGAAAACCGGCCCCGCCCAGGCAAGCGGTTGACAGCCCAGGCACCCCAAAACATAATGGCGTTATAACCGGGCCCTTTTATCATGCCCGGCACAGTACGTGGCGCCATCCCAGGGCGTAAGGGGGGACCGAGCCGATGAAGGCCGAGGAGCCGGGCCTGCTCACCGATCTGTACGAGCTTACCATGGCCCAGGCGTACTACGAGCACGGGATGTTCGCCCCGGCTACCTTCAGCCTGTTCATCCGCCAGTACCCGCCGGGCCGGTCCTTTTTTGTGGCGGCCGGCCTCGAGGACGTGCTCACCTACCTGGAAGGCTGGAGGTTTCCCCGCGAGTCTATAGACTACCTCCACTCCACGGGGACGTTCTCCTCCGGGTTTCTGGACTATCTCTCGAAGGCCAGGTTCACCGGGGACGTGTGGGCGGTCCCAGAGGGCCGCCTTTTCTTCGCCGATGAGCCGGTCCTGGAGGTAACCGGCCCCATCATAGAGGCCCAACTGGTGGAGACCTATCTCATCAACCAGATAAACTTCCAGAGCCTCATCGCCACCAAGGCGGCCCGCTGTGTGTGGGCCGCCCGGGGCAGGTCTCTGGTGGACTTCTCATTCCGCCGCACCCACGGGGTCGAGGCCGGGCTGAAGGCGGCCCGGGCCAGCTATATCGCCGGGTTCCAGGCCACCAGCAACGTGTCGGCGGGCAAGCTGTACTCCATCCCCATAAGCGGGACCATGGCTCACTCCTTCGTCAGCAGCCACCGGGACGAGCTCGACGCCTTCCGCAGTTTCGCCGAGAGCTTCCCGACGAACTGCGTCCTCCTCATAGACACCTACGACACCATCGCCGGGGCCAAAAAGGCGGCTGTGGTGGGCCAGGAGATGGAGAAGCGGGGCCAGCGCATGCTGGCCGTGCGCCTTGATAGCGGGGACCTGGCTGAGCTCAGCGTACGGGTGAGGAAGGTCCTGGACGAGGCGGGGCTGGACTACGTGGGTATCGTGGCCACCGGAGGCCTGGACGAGATCGACGTGGAGGAGCTCACACGCCGTGGTGCCCCCATAGACGGCTTCGGCCTGGGCACCAGGCTGGGGGTCTCATCGGACGCCCCATGGTCGGACATGGCCTACAAGCTGGTCAGGTATGATGGCCGTCCCGTCCTGAAACTAAGCACTGGGAAGGTATCCCTCCCGGACGAGAAGCAGGTACTCCGGCTGAAGGGCGAAGGAGGGGGGTTCACCGGCGACGTCATCGCCCTCAGGAACGAGGCGATAGAGACCATCGCTCCCGGCCCCGAGCCCGGGGAGGCCCTGCTATGGAAGGTGATGGAAGGGGGGAGGAGTGTTGGCCCTCGGCCATCCCTCAAGGAGATAAGGGACCGCTTCGACCGGGACCTCGGGTCTCTCGATGAGCGGTTCAAAGCCCTGCGAGACCCGCCCCAATATCCGGTAAACCTCAGCCCCCGCCTGCGGGAGCTGTTCCACCGTATGAAACGGGAGCTGGCGGCGGAGGATGCCGCGCTCCCCCGGGGAGCCCAGGAGCAGGGAGAGCGTCTAACGTGAAGATAGCGGTGTGTATCAAGCAGGTCCCTGTGATCTCTCGCATAAAGTTCGACTACGACACCAGGACCATCGTGCGAGAGGGCGTGCCCCTGGAAGTGAACTCCTTCGACCTGCTGGCCGTTGACAGGGCCGCGCAGCTCGGGGAGGAGCTGGGGGCCGAGGTCGTCGCATTTACCATGGGGCCGCCCCAGGCCCGGGATGCGCTGGTCCAGTGCCTGGCCATGGGAGCGAACAGGGCCGTCCACCTCACCGACCGGGCCATGGCCGGCTCCGACACCCTGGCCACCGCCCGCAGCCTGGCCATGGCGCTGAAGAGAGAGGATTTTGACCTTATCATGTGTGGCCGGCACAGTACCGACGCCGAGACGGGGCAGGTGGGGCCTGAGATCGCCGAGCTGCTCCGGCTTCCCTACGTGGGCAACGTGAGAAAGCTGGAGCATTCCCCCGGGGGCGATAGCCTCCTGGTGGAGAGGGAGACCGACGAGGGCTACGAGACGATCCGGTGCCCTTTGCCGGCCCTGGTGAGCGTAACAGAGGGCATAATGCCGGAGCGGTTTCCCTCCCGACAGGATATGGAGGCCGCCAGGCAGGAGCCCGCCATCGAGGAGGTCAGCGCGGCCCAGCTCTCCCCGTACGGATCGATTTTCGGCTCCGCCGGCTCCCCCACGTGGGTGGCGGAGATACGCCTTGTGGAGCCCCAGCGGTTGGGCGTGGTCATCGAGGAGCCGGACCCCCAGGTGGCGGCACGGAGGCTGGTGGATGGGCTGCTGAGCAGGGTCCCCGCAGCCGCCCCCGTTGCGGAGCGCCTGTGGCCCAGGTACCCCGGGCGTAGGGACGGGGCTATCTGGGTTGTGGCGGAGAGGTCTAAGGCGGGCCTGCGCGGGACCTCATATGAGATTCTGGGCAAGGCCCGGGAGCTGGCCGCCCATATCCGTAGCGAGGTAGCGGCTGTCCTGATGGGAAGGGGCACAGAGGAGGACATCCAGGCCCTGGGCGCCTACGGCGCCGACCGCGTCCTGGTGCTGAACGGCCCCACGATGGGCCACCCGACAGGCCTCGCCTGCACCTCCGCCCTGGCCGAGGCCATCGACCGGCATAAGCCCTACGCCCTCCTCTTTCCATCTACTCCCAACGGCAGGGACATAGCCTCCCGAGTGGCAGCGAGGCTGGGGCTGGGGCTCACGGGAGACTGCGTGGACCTGGAGATCAATGAAGCCGGGGAGCTGGTGCAGCTTAAACCCGCCCTGGGAGGGAACGTGGTGGCCCCGATTCTGTCCAGGACCCGCCCCTACATGGCCACCCTCCGCCCCGGACTCCTGGCCCCCATCGAGCGCGACTCGGACTTCAGGGCCGAGGTGGAGACGCTGCCCGTGCCCCCTCCCGTGGGCCGGGACATAGAGCTGCTGGAGGTCCACGTCCAGGATGACGCCCGGGGGCTGGAGCTGGAGGCCGCCGGGGTGGTGCTGGGGGTGGGCATGGGCGTGGGAGGGCCCGAGAACCTGCCCACCATATACAGCCTTGCAGAGGCCCTGGGCGCCACTGTGGGCGCTTCTCGCAACGTGACCGACGCCGGCTGGCTGCCCAGGCAGGTGCAGGTGGGCTTGACGGGCCGGGCCATCGCCCCGGCGTTATACATAGCGGTGGGGATCCGGGGCGACTTCAACCACACGGTCGGAATCCAGAAAGCGGGCACCATCATCGCCGTCAACAACAACCCCAACCCCCGCCGGACCCCTATGTTGCAGGCCGCCGACTTTAGTATCGTCGGCGACTGGCAGACCTACCTGCCACCCCTCATCGAGGCCCTCGTACCCCTGGCGGCCAGCTTCCAGCACAAATGAGCCTGCGCAGGCTGCGTGAGAAGAGACCTCCGGGATACGCCGGCCCTCAGGGGACGGGCTCCCCGTAGACCTCGATCTCCAGAGCCCCAGTGTTGCTGCCGCTGGTCTCGACGTTCTCGAAACGCAGCCGCCGGGCCTCCAGGTCCGTGGGAAAATAGTGGATGGCTGCAGCATCGTCCAGAACGTAGGGACCGGCGACCTCGCCTCGATCGGTAATGACCCGAAAGGAGAACACCTGGCCGGAGGTGCCCATGGTCCGGGTCCAGAAGCCTACGGCCGTGACGTGGGTCTCCGAAGGAAGCTCGATCTCGATCCAGCCGTCGTCGCCATCGCCGGCGCTTGACCACTGGGTGCTGGGGTCGCCATCGATGGCGTTGGCAGCCTCCCAGGCACCATCGCTGGCACCGAAGACGCTGCTCGCCCCCGCAACCCGCGCACCCTTCAATAGCAGGGCCAGGTTCTCGCCGGTGGGATCTGGTAACGCGCCTCCATCCACTGGCGCGGTCCGGAAGGTGAGGTCACGGCTGCGAAAGACGGTCCCGTCAGGGGCGACGAGACCCCACATATAATGATAGCTAGTGTCCGGTTCCAGTCCCACCAGCAGATGATGGTGGTCCCGGTGCCCAGAGACCGACATCTCGCTGTCGGCGGAAATCCTGCCGTAGCTGGTCGTGGGACCGTAGGCGACGGCGCATACAGTATCGACCGTGGTGACCGCCTCTACGACCGCCGATCTGGACGTGACCTCCACGACCGCCGGCTCGCTCAGCAGCACCTGGTCGATATCCGTCGCCTGGGACGACTCCTCACCGCAGCTGGCGAGCAATGCCCCAATCAACGCCAGGGCCAGGTATGCGACGATACGCCCCACGCCCCGTCTCCTTCGCTCCGACGGCCCAGCCCAGGCGAGACGCACGGTCCACCGCCCGGCACCGGTGCCGGATTTGGGTGCCCGTATGTTATACTGCTTGTCCCCAAGCGTCAAGCGTGGGTCTTCCGGCCCGCAGGCAGAAGGAGGTAGGCATGAAAGTAGGCTTCATAGGGCTGGGCAGGATGGGTATGCCCATGTCCCAGCGCCTGCTCAAAGCCGGATTCGACCTCACGGTGCACAACCGCAGTCGTGGCAAGGTAGAGGAGATAGCCCGGATGGGCGCCCACCCCGCCGCCTCGGCCGCCGAAGTCACCAGGGCCGCGGACGTCGTCCTCACCTGCCTGCCCGATGTCCCCACGGTGGAGAAGGTATTTCTGGGCGAGGAAGGCATCGTTGCCACGGCGCGGGCCGGACAGGTCCTGGTGGACCACAGCACCGTCGGCCCCTCCACCTCGCGCCTGATCGCGCGGGAGGCGGAGACCAGGGGAGCTTCCTTTCTGGACTGCCCCGCGAGCGGAGGGGTGGAGCGCGCCGCCGACGGCACCTTGACCATCATGGCGGGCGGCGACCGTGCGACTTTCGAAAAGGCGTACCCGGTCTTCGAGGCCTATGGAGCCAACATACGCCACGTAGGAGCCTCCGGCTCCGGAAGCATCGTCAAGCTCGTGAACCAGCTCCTCTGCGTGGTCCACTCGCTGGCGGCAGCCGAGGCGCTGCTCCTGGGAACCAAGGCGGGGGCCGACCCACGGACGCTCCTTGACATACTCAGCACCAGTTGGGGCACCAGTTTCATGCTCTCCCGAAACGGCCCGGCCATGTTGGACCGCGACTTCGCCGGCGCCAGGGCCCCCTTGAAGCTATACGTCAAGGACCTCAACCTGGCCCAGGAGTTCGCCAGGGAGATCGGGTCCCCGATTCCCGCGGGAGACCGGGCCCTGGAGATATTCAACGAGGCCTTCGAGAGGGGGATGGGAGACCTGGATGTCGCCTGCCTGATCGTGCCACTGGAGGAGCGGGCGGGGACCCAGCTATCCGGGCCGGAGCGGGGCGCCTCCTGAGTACCTTCAATGGGCTTGGGCCCCAGGGATATCCCCGGGGTTGTCGTCTCCCGCGAGGGGCAGAACAAGGCTGAAGACCGAGCCCACACCCTCCTCGCTCTCCACCTCTATCCGGCCTCCGTGGCGCGCGGCGATGCCCTGGCTGACGCTCAGCCCAAGGCCGCTGCCACGGTGACCCTTGGTGGTGAATCCGAACTCGTAAATTCGCCCCAGTATCTCAGGAGACACGCCCGTACCGTTATCCCTGACCCTTATGAACGCCCACCCGCCGCCTTTCCCGCTGCTTATCTCGATGTGCCCGCCGTACGGGGGGAGGGCATCCACCGCGTTAGACATGAGATTGGTCAACACCCTTCGCAGCTCGGCAGGGTTCCCCGAGACATACCCCGCCGGGCCCAAGCTCACCGATAGGCCGGCAAGTCCCCAGTCCGGGCCTGCTCCGGCAACCTCAAGCCCTGACGCTCGCCCCCGCGCCATACGACCCCCAGCCGCCGAAGAGGGCGAGATACGCCCCAGACGCCAACGGGGCTCGATCATGTGAAGGGCGCTCCTGATGATTCCGTTGACTTCCACCGGGGTGTCCTGAGGCAGCGCTAGCTCCTCGCCCAGCCCGTGCATCCTGCGCACCGAGTCGGCCCCGTCACGCACGGCCTGTCTGATTACCGCCGCGTACCGCTTGATCCTTTCCCTATCAGAGCCTACCTGGGCCATGTCGACGCCCGGAGCTTCCTGGACCTCCGCCTTGTACCTGACCTCGGTGAACTCGCCCTCCAGCAACTCAGCATGGGACAGGATGGTGGCAAGGATATTGTTAAGATCGTGGGCGATCCCCCTGGCCGCCTGCTCGAACGGCTGCGGCTGATCTATCTCCTGCGGCCTGCGCAGGGCGGAAACAGATCCCTCCGCCAGCTTGAGGAGCTGGTGCAGCCTCGCTTCCGCGATGACCCTGGCTACCTGCCGGCGCTCGGCAGCCGATGGTGGACCCGCCCGCCGGTGCCTCAGCGTAGACCCAGCCTGCCTTAGCACCAGCAGCGCCTCCAGACTGCCCTCATCGGACAGGGGGACGAAAAGAGCGTCGCCGAGCACCGCCAGCGCCTCCCGCTCTCCTCCGGAGAGCACTTTGAGCCACGGAGTCCTCTCCAGCTGCCCATACTCTGTAGGCACAGGGTGAGCGCCGAAGTGGCGAATCAGGGGACTTTCCCGGGCAAACTGGACACGTGAGAAGTCCACCCCACCATACCCTGACCACGCCCGCACCCGGAACGCCTCGTCCTCCGGGCCGCACAAAATCAAGGCCATGTCCTTGTAGTGCGAAGAGCGTTTCAGGACGTCCAGGAGGTGTTGGGAGAGCTCGTCCGGGTCGAGTAGGGCCAGCACCAGGCGGGTGGTGGGCACCAGGGGGGCTGAAGCCAGCGGCCTTCGGAGGGACCACCGAATGGTTTCCGGTGCCAGCCTGTAACCCATCGCATCCTCCCCTATCAACCACACCACCGGACGCCACCCACAGAACGTGGGTTCCCGTTAGGTACCCACAGCCAGACCGTGACCTGAGCCGCAACGGCCGGACGGCTGGCGAGGCGCATCAGGCACCGATGCCCTCCTCCGCTAACAGCTCGTGCAACCGGCAGAGGGCCTCACCGTGCGCCTCCACGCTCATAGCATCGACGGTGTACTGGCTCGCCCCAATCACCCCGTCCACCGCCCCCAGGTCCACCATGTTGCGGATAAGGGAGGCTTCCTCCTCCGGACTCGGCAGGAGGTCGCGTCCTATCAACCGGGAAATTGCGGCCACAAGCCCGTAGCCTCCCCAATTGGAGGTGGATGAGATGATCAGGTGTTCGGTGGCTGTAACCGCGGGATTGGATGGAAGGGTCGCTACCTCGGGGATGTACTGGGCCAGCTTCCCCATCCCGATCTCGTTGCCTCCGTCGCCGATGCCCACCGTATGGGGATGGCCCAGAAACATCTGGTCAACCCGCGCCGTCTGGGCGGAGATATCTACCCCTCGCATGTTCAGGTATGTGCCGTCCCTGGTGAGTCCGCACCGCTCGATGGAGATCAGCAGACTGGGCTCCAGCCTGGCCAGCAGCTCCGCCGCGAACCGGCTGCTGGAGGCGTCGTCGACGATGGGAAAGTCCACCACCTCGGTGTTGGGAGCCGCGAAGGGCACGAGCAGGGGGACGGTGTACCGGTCGGTTACGTAGACGACGTGCCTGTCCAGCTGCTCCAGCGCCCGCCCCAGGGCCAGGGCTCCGGGGGGGCCGTCTGTTTCCGGCGCTCCGGCCATGGAGATGTAGAAACCGGTGGCAATCAGCGTGGTGCCGGAGTGGGACAGGACGAACCGGGCGGCCTCTTCACAGAAATCGGTGGCAAGGTAGGGGCGCAAGCCGCCAACTCCCCGAAGGTCATTGCCGAGAATGATGTCTTCGATGCTGCGCATGGTTCCGTTCCACCGGGTGTGGACAGTTACAGTACCGCCAGGTCTTCGTCCCGCCAGTCGGTGATGAACATGTGCCCCGGAGAGTGGGTAATCATGAAGCGGGGCTTGGACTGCAGGGCGACCGCCTGGGGCGTAACTCCGCAGGCCCAGAACACGGGCACCTCTCCCTCCCTGATCTCGGTGGGGTCTCCGTAGTCCGGCCGGGCAATGTCCCGGATACCGATGGCCGAAGGGTCACCGATGTGGACCGGCGCCCCGTGGACTGAAGGGAAGCGAGACGTCACCTGGACGGCGCGTACCACCTGGCTTTGCCGGATAGGGCGCATGCTCACCACCATCGGGCCGGAAAAGATGCCTGCGGGGGCTGTGGCGACGCTGGTGACGTACATGGAGACGTTCTTGCCCTGCTCGACATGTCGAAGGGGTATGCCGGCATTCATGAGGGCCGCCTCGAAGGAGAAACTGCACCCCAGCAGGAAAGAGACCAGATCGTCCCTCCAGAGGCCACGGACATCCTCCTCCTCACCGGCCATCTCCCCCTCCCTGAAGACCCGATACCTGGGAAGGTCGGTGCGCAGGTCCGCGCCGGGGGCCGAGAGCCTCGGCTCGGCCTGTCCCGGCTCCAGCACCTCCAGAACCGGGCAGGGCTTAGGGTTGCGCTGGCAGAAAAGGAGGAAGTCGAAGGCCAGGTCCCGGGGTAGGATGACCAGGTTGGCCTGCACGCGCCCCGGCGCAAACCCCGCGGTCACCCCCCGCCACTCACCCGAACGAATGAGGGCCCGTATCTCTCCGGGGGTGTGGGGCAGGGTCACGATGCTCATCGGGGTACCCCCTGATCGGGTGGCCTATAGAGCGTGCCGCTATCGGTCAACGCGCCTCGACACAACGGTATGGGCCACGTTGAAGCCATCATATCTCTCGCGGTAGGGACCGTCAACCCCATGTGTGGCCTCCCTGAAGGACCGCGACGATAGCGAATTTCCCACATCCCTCTGCTATACTACTTAAAAGGTGCCCCACAGGGCGGAGCTGACCATGCGGCTCGGCCAGGCCGTCACCAGGGCGTGGGGTCCTCAGAGCCAGCACACCGTAAAGGTGGGAGACCTCGTGGTGGACACCGAACGGTACGAAGTGAGGGTAGCCGGCAGACGGGTGGCCCTCACCTACAAAGAGTACAAACTGCGGGTCCTCCTGGCATCCAACCCCGGCAAGGCGTATACGAGGGACAGCCTCCTCAGCCAGGTATGGGGATACGACTACTTTGGGGGCACCAGGACGGTGGACGTGCATATCCGCCGCTTGCGCTCCAAGATTGAGGACGCCGGCCACGCCTTCATCGAGACCATATGGACCGTGGGATACCGGTTCAGGGCCGGGCGGTCCAGGAGCGGCGCCGTTGACACCCCGGACCGGGGCCCGTATAATACCCTCGGACTTGCCTAGCAGGAAGGGAGGGACTCTGGGTTGGCTGACGTCAGGCTTGCCGAAGGTGAGACCTTCGATAGTCTTCTCAGAAGGTTCAACAAGCGGGTCCAGCAGGACGGTATCCTGTCGGAGATCAGACGCAGACAACACTTCGAGTCTCCCACCGTAAGGCGCAAGAAGAAAGCGGCCGCCAAGCGCCGCAAGAGCAGGCGCAACAGCTAGGCTGCGGCGCCCGTGGGTGGCGTCCCGGGTTCGGGCGGAGCGGGCACTCTTCGAGGGGGCAGCCTCCCAGGCGGCGTGATGCGCTTTGGCGTAGTAGTCTTCCCCGGCACGTGGAGTGATGGTGACTGCTACGGCGTCCTAAAGGACCTGTTGGGCCAGGATGTAGGCTTCCTCTGGCACAAGGACCACCCGGACCTGTCGCGGCAATTCGACTGCGTCCTACTCCCCGGCGGATTCTCCTACGGTGACTATCTCAGGCCAGGGGCCATTGCACGCTTCTCCCCCATCATGTCTGCCATCGCCGACTTCGCCGCCGGAGGCGGTCTGGTCGTGGGCATCTGCAACGGCTTTCAGGTCCTCTGCGAGGCGGGACTCCTCCCGGGGACCCTAATGCAGAACAGCCACCTTCAATATCGCTGCCAGTGGACCCACCTCCGAGTTGAACGCGCGGGGACTCCCTTTACCACTATGTGTTCACCGGGACAGGTGCTACACATACCCATCTCGCACGGGGAGGGCAACTACTTCGCCGACACAGCCACCCTCCAAGAGTTGGAGAACCGGGGACAGGTAGTATTCCGTTACTCCACAGCCGGGGGGGACCCGGCCGCGGACGCGAACCCCAACGGCTCCGCCAACAACGTCGCCGGTATAGTCAACCGAAGGGGAAACGTGCTGGGGATGATGCCCCACCCCGAGCGGTGCTGCGAGGAGATCATGGGCGGGACAGACGGGCGGCTTATATTCGAGTCCATCATCCAAGGCGCGGTGGGCAGGTAGGGACGCCTGAAGATGCCCGTAGCCAAAGAAGTCCTGGATGGGATAGCCCTCAGCGAAGCGGAATATGACCTCATAGTGGAGGCATTGGGCCGGGAGCCCAACCGGGTGGAGTTGGGCATGTTCGGCGCGCTGTGGAGCGAGCACTGCGCTTACAAGCACTCCAGGCCCCTGCTGAAGACGTTCCCCTCAGAAAGTCCCGTAGTCCTGCTGCCACCGGGCGAGGAAAACGCCGGCGTCGTCGACCTCATGGATGGCAGCCACGCAGTGGTGTTCAAGATAGAGTCCCACAACCACCCCACGGCGGTGGAGCCCTTTCAGGGCGCGGCCACCGGCGTGGGAGGCATAGTCCGGGACATCCTCGCCATGGGCGCCCGGCCCATCGCCCTGCTCAACTCCCTCCGATTCGGGCCGCTGGACGACCCTCACAACCGGTACCTTTTCGATGGGGTCGTGAGCGGCATCTCCTGGTACGGGAACTGCATCGGTGTCCCCAACGTGGGCGGCGAGGTCTCCTTTTCCCCCGCCTACTCTCAAAACCCCCTGGTCAACGCCATGTGCGTCGGCCTGGTGCCGAAAGACAGGCTGATGCGCTCCAGCGTTGGGGCCACGGGCAACGTACTGCTCCTCGTAGGAGCGGAGACGGGCAAAGACGGCATCCACGGGGCCTCGGGCCTCGCCTCCCGCACCTTCGAGGATGACCGAGAGATGAGGCCCACGGTCCAGGTGGGAAACCCCTTCCTGGAAAAGCTCCTGATCGAGTCGTGTCTGGAGGCGGCCGCCACCGGCTGGGTGGAGGGGATACAGGACCTCGGGGCCGCCGGCCTTACCACAGCCGCCGTCGAGGCAGCCGCCAGGGCCGGTAGGCGCGCCGGTATTACCCTGGACATATCAAAGGTCCACCGCCGAGACGCGGGTATGGACCCCTACGAGGTCATGCTCTCAGAGTCCCAGGAACGTATGCTGCTGGCCGTGAGGCCCGTCAACGTGGAGCGGGTGAGGGCTATATTCCAGAAATGGGAAGTGGCGTGTGTGGAGGTGGGCAGGGTCACCAGCAGCCGGCATGTGAGCGTGAGGGACGGGAACAAGCCGGTGGCCCACCTGCCGATAAAGGCGCTTACCGACACGCCTACCTACAAACAGAAAGGCGCCCGGCCCAAGCATCAGGAAGAGCTGCAGCGCTACCCGCTGCACCGGCTGCGCCTGCCGGAGACAAAGCCTGGAGAGGTGCTCCTCCAACTACTCCGGTCGCCGAATATCGCCTGCAAAGAGCGCGTGTTCCGTCAGTACGATCATCACGTCCAGACCAATACGGTAGTAGCCCCCGGGTCCGATGCGGCAGTGCTGCGGATCAAAGGCACCTCCGCACGCATCGCCCTGTGTACCGACGGCAACGGCCGCTACTGCTACCTGGACCCCTACATTGGGGGAGCGATAGCGGTCGCGGAGGCATGCCGAAACCTCGCCTGCGTCGGGGCGGTCCCCCTTGCACTCACCGATTGCCTCAACTTCGGCAGCCCGGAAAACCCCGAGACATACTATCAGCTAAAGTGGTGCGTCCGTGGCATGGCCAATGCCTGCCGGATGCTGAAGATGTCCGAGACGATTCCCGTGGTCAGTGGCAACGTGAGCCTGTACAACGAGACCCTTGGGCGGGCCATCTACCCCACTCCAGTGGTGGGAGCCCTGGGGCTGATCCGCGGGGATCAAGAGATGCACTGCACCGCTCCCTTCAAGGCACCGGGGGAGCTGGTGGTCCTCCTGGGCACCGGGAACGTCCGGGGGAGGCCGCAGGACCTGGCGGGCAGCGAGTACCTCTCCATCGTTCACGGTATCGTGGCCGGGAAGCCCCGGATAGACCTGAACCTGGAGAGACTGGTCCAAGAGCAATGCGGGAGGATGGTCCGCCAGGGTGTCGTCACCTCGGCTCACGACTGCTCCGACGGAGGGCTGGCCGTCGCCTTGACCGAGAGCTGCATCTCCGGCGGCGTGGGCTTCCACGGCAATTTCCAGGTCGAAGGCAGGTGGGATGCGGCGCTGTTCGGGGAGGCTCAGTCCAGGATCATCCTTTCCCTCAAGCCCGAATACCTCAGCTATGTGACCGGTGGGGGTAATGAGAACAGTGTGCCCTTTACCGTGCTGGGGCAGACGATCCCCGAGCCTCACTTCAAGATAGATGGCCTCGTGGACCTGTCCCTGGCGGAGATGGAAGACGCCTGGAAGAGTAGCTTTGGAGGGACTCCAGCACCTTCCTCGGCCTTGGCAAATCAGTTATAATTCTCCCCATATCCCATATATCCCATTTAGCTCAAAGTGACTCTCAGTTCCAATAAGGAGGCCCGAAGGTGAGGGTGATCTTTCTCGAGGACGTCTCAAACCAGGCCAATGCGGGCGACGTAAAGAACGTATCCCCCGGCTACGCGCGCAACTACTTGATTCCACAGAAGCTGGCCGTGGTGGTCACCACCGAGGATATGAAGCGCGTCGAGCGTATCAAGAAGGCGGGCGACCAGCGACGGACCAGGGAGACCCAGAAATTGGAGGTCCTGGCCGGCCAGCTGGATGGGACCAACGTCATGGTCAGGGCCAAGGCCACCCCCGCCGGACACTTCTACGGCGCCATCACCCCCGCCCGAATAGCCCAGGAGCTGGCCTCCATGATACAGAGGGACATAGACCGGAAGCTGGTGGAGACGGTGGAACCCATCCGGGACCCCGGAGAATACGAGGTGATCCTGAACCTCGCCCCCGGGATACACGCCACCATCATCGTCACGGCCGAAGCCGAAGAGTAGACCCGTGTACGCCGAAAGCCTGCTGCCCCACGACATCGAGGCGGAGGAAGCGGTCGTCGGCTCCCTGCTCATAGACGGCGATTCCATCACCAAGGTGGCCCAGTTCCTCAAGGCCGACGACTTCTACCGGGAGAAGAACCGCTTCTGTTACGAGGCGTGTCTCGAGCTGTTCCGGCGGAGCGACGCGATAAACCAGGTAACCGTGGCCCATCAGTTGGCCCTGCGCGAGCGGGCAGACCAGGTGGGGGGTACCGCCTACCTGAGCCACCTGGTGGGCACCGTGCCCACTCCAGTCCACATAGAGCACTACGGACGCATCGTAAGCCGCACTGCCGCGATGCGAAACCTCATAGACGCTTCGGCCCAGATATCCGCTATAGGCTACGACGGCAGCGACGATGTGGAAGCCTCGTTAAGCCGGGCGGAAGACGTCCTTTTCAGGGTACGGGCCAGGCGGCCGACCCGGGATTTTGTCCCCATCCGGGAGATACTGGACCAGTACATGGAAGAGCGGGCGGCCATCTCCGAGCCCCTGGGCCGCACGGGCGCTCCCATCATGACAGGCTTCGACGCTCTGGACGATCTGCTGGGAGGGCTTCACCGGTCGGACATGGTAGTCCTGGCGGCCAGGCCCAGCCTTGGCAAGAGCGCCCTGGCCATAAACCTATGCGTGAACGCGGCCAAGATAGGAGATCTGGTCGGTATATTCAGCCTGGAGATGAGCCGGGAGCAGATCGCCCTTCGGATGCTGGCCGCCGAGGCTGAGGTAGACGCCCAGAGGCTCCGCCTCGGTCTGATTACCGAGGCGGAGGAGCGGCGGATCATCGATACCATCGGGTCCCTCTCGGAGCTCCGTATCTATATAGACGATACCCCGGTGCAGGGCATCGTGGAGATGCGCAGCAAGGCCAGGCGCCTCTACATGGAGGCTGGACTGGACCTTCTCGCCGTGGACTACATGCAGCTCATCCAGGGAGGAAACGCACGAGGCGATAACCGGGTGCAGGAGCTCAGCGAGATCACCCGCTCCATAAAGGGCATGGCCAGGGATCTCAACGTGGCCGTCCTGGCCGTCTCCCAGCTAAGCAGGGCCGTGGAGATGAGGACTTCCCACCGGCCCCAGCTTTCCGACCTGCGGGAGAGCGGCAGCATAGAGCAGGACGCCGACGTGGTCATGTTCATCTATCGGGATGACGTCCACTTCACCGAGGACGACTGGGCGAACCGGTTCCCCGACCGGCCCTACCCCAGAAACATCGCCGAGATCATCGTGGCCAAGCACCGCCACGGCCCCGTGGGTAGCCTCAAGCTCCTCTTCAGGGACAAGCTGGTGCGGTTCGAGCCCGCCCAGCTGGAGCAGGGAGTCCTCCGGCCATGAGGTTCTCAGGGTTCCCCCGTGGGACGCAATATACTCCCGTCCCCAACCCCCTTCTCGGCCCCCTCCTCGAGACTATCGACGACCCCGCCGAGCTCAAGTGTACCCTCCGCGCCCTCTGGTGCCTCCATCAGAAAAGGGGGGTCCCGCGCTACGTCACCGAAGGTGAGCTTCTGTCGGACCGGGTGCTCCTCACCGGCCTGGGTGGCCTGGGACTGCCGGCCTCCGACGCCATCCGTAGGGGTATTCGCCGGGCCCTAGAGAGGGGGACCTTCCTGTCCATCTCTATAGACCGTCAGGGGAAGGCAGCCGAGGTCTACGTTCTCAACGACGAGCCAGGCAGGCGGACAGTACAGATGATAAACCAGGGAAAGCTGGGCACCAACGGGTCCCACCGGAGGGAGGGGAGCCCCGCCGCCCCGCCGGGGCCCAAGGCCAACATATTTACCCTGTACGAGGAAAACATAGGCATTTTGACGCCCCTCCTGGCCGAACAGATGGTGGAGGCGGAGCAGACCTATCCCTGGCCCTGGATCGAGGAAGCCTTCAGAATAGCCGTCGGCCGCAACAGGCGGAACTGGCGCTATATCGCGGCGACCCTGGACCGTTGGGCCAGCCAAGGAAAGGACGATGGAGAGTCTGGGCGACATTCTGAAAAAGCTTCCAGCGCGGAGGGCATGGTCGAGTACCTCCGGAGACGGGGAAGGCTACCAGGGTCCTGAAGGGGACGGGGAAGGCTGCCCCGTCTGCAAAGGGGGAGGATGGGTCAGGCGAGCCGTCCCGGTGGGACACCCCGACTTCGGCGAGCTCTTCCCCTGCCGCTGCCGGGAGAGCGCGGCCCAAGAGGGCCTCCGGTCGCGTCTGGAACGTTACAGCAACCTGGGGCCCTTGACCCGCATCACCTTCGAGGCCACCAACTCCGATGGCCGCCTGCCGGACCCGGAGAGCCGGAGGATGTTCGGAGAGGCGCTCCAGGCGGCTGCGGATTTCGCCGGGGACCCCCAGGGCTGGCTGGTGTACACGGGCCCCAGCGGCTCCGGCAAGACCCACCTAGCGGCGGCCATCGCCAACAGGTGCATCGAGCATGGGCACACAGTCTTTTTCATCTTCGTGCCCGATTTCCTGGACCACCTGCGGGGGACCTTCGCCCCCGAGAGCACCGTGTCCTACGACGACCTGTTCCTGCAAGTGCGCAACGCCCCCGTGCTGGTCCTGGACGACGTGGGCGCTCACAGTAGCACCCCCTGGGCCCAGGAGAAGCTGTTCCAGGTGTTCAACCACCGCGCCAACGCCCTTCTGCCCACAGTTGTGACCGTAAGGGGTCCCCTGCAGCGCCTCAATGAGGGCATGAGGACCCGCCTTGAGGCCGAGGGGTTCTCCACTGTGCTCTCCCTGGGTCGCCGCCTCGGGGAGCTGCTCCGCGAGGTGGGCGGCGTCCAGGGGGACATGCTGAACCAGATGACCTTCGAGAACTTCAAGGTGGGCAAGCAGATCAGGGGGACGGAGCAGGGAAGGGGCACCCTGAACGTCGCCCTGGATACCGCCCGGAGCTTCGCCGAGTCTCCCAAGGGGTGGCTTCTCCTCACGGGCGGGCCCGGCTGTGGCAAGACGCATCTCTCAGTGGCCATTATCAGTGAACGCCTCGGCCGCGGACAGCCGGCGTTCTTCGCCTTCGTCCCCGCGCTGCTGGACCACCTGCGAGCCACCTTCCGGCCCGATAGCCTCACCGGCTACGACGAGCTGTTCGAGCAGGTGAAGACCACTCCACTACTCGTCCTGGACGACCTGGGCTCGGAGAACAGCACCCCCTGGGCCGAGGAGAAGCTCTACCAGATCATCGTCCACCGCCACAACGCCCGGCTGCCAACCGTCATCACCGCCAACTACCTCTCGCTGGACCAGCTGGAGGAGGCCAAACCTCGTATCCGCTCCCGGCTAAGTGACTCCCGCGTGGAATGGGCGCCCATCCTGGCCCCCGACTACCGCGACCAGCGCCCCCCAAGCCGGGGTGGGACTAGGCCCAGCGAGCGGTCCCGGTAACCGGCAACGGAACGCTCCAAACCCGTCCACGATCGACGCCCCCACCGTTGACAATCCCCCCGGCCCCTAATTATATTCACAGGATGATGAGATTAGGCGACATTGAGTTGGACCTGCTCAGCGATGGCACGCTCCGCCTGGACGGGGGAGGCCTCTATGGCCCGGTCCCCAAACCTGTCTGGAACGCCGTGAGTCCCGCCGACAGCCGGAACCGGGTAAAGGTAGGGCTCAACTGCCTCCTTATACGGGCCGGAGGCAAGCGGATTCTGGTGGACACCGGCGCAGGCAGTAAACATCCGCTTCGCCGGCAACACACGTACGCGATGAAGGCCGACGCACTCCCGGACGACCTGCGGGCTCACGGACTGGGGGTGGAGGACATCGACGTGGTCGCCCTCACCCACCTCCACTTCGACCACGCAGGAGGGGCCACCAGGTTCGACCCCGCCGGCAAGGTCGTGCCCACCTTCCCCAACGCCTCCTACCTGGTACAGAGGCGAGACTGGGAGGAGGCCTCCCACCCGAACGAGCGGGCTCGCTTCTCCTACATAGCCGAGGACTTCCTACCCCTGGCGGAGCACCGCCAGCTCGAGCTCCTGGACGGAGATACCCAGATCGCTCCAGGCGTCTGGATGAAAGTCACCGGGGGCCACACCCCCGGACACCAGTCGGTACAGATAGAGTCGGACGGCCAGCGGGCGGCGTGCCTGGGCGACGTCCTGCCCACACCCAATCATCTACCTGTGGACTTCGTCACAGCGTGGGACACTGGCCCCCTCGACACCATGGAGTGTAAGCGCCAGTCCCTCTCCCTGGCAGAGAGGGAGGGCTGGCTTCTCATCTTCGGCCACGGGCTGGGCCCCAGGGCGGGCTATCTGGTGAGGGACGAAGGGGGGCTGGCCCTGAAGCCCCAGGAGCTGTAGGCGCCTGGCATGGCTGGCCAGTCCGAGGTCGGGGAGCAGGCGGACCAGCAGCCGGGCTGCGGGTTTTGCGATATCGTGGCCAGGAGGTCACCCGCGAACATCCGCTACGAGGATGAGCGGGTTATCGTTATCGACAACGTGCTCCAGTGGGCGCCGCTCATGCTCCTGGTGATGCCCAAGGGCCACATGACCCAGGAGCAGCTATGGAGCAACGGCATGATACAGGAGATAGGGCGGACCGCCGTAGCCATGGGACGTCGCTTCTGCCCCAAGGGGTACCGCCTGATTTCCAATTTCGGCCGCGACGCAATGCAAAGCCAGGAGCACGGCCACGTACACGTCCTCGGCGGCATGCACCTGGGACCTTACGCCTGAAGACAAAGATCGGCGCCAGGAGGTAGCTTATGGCCTCATCGGACTTCATCGAGCCGGGCCAGACGGTCTTGTACGAGGTGCGGGACCAGGTCACGGTCATCACCCTCAACCGCCCCGACTCCCTGAACGCCCTAAACCGCCAGCTCCTGGGAGAGTTCCGAGGCGCCATCCTCCGCTACGACCAGGACGAAGACTCCAGAGTGGCCATCATCACAGGGGCGGGCCGGGCTTTCTGCGCCGGCCGGGACCTGAAGGAGAGGGCCGAGGACAACGCCGCCGGTATCCAGGCCAAGATCAGGGACAGCATGAGCCCCGACAGCCCCTACATGTGGCCCCAGACGTGGAAGCCCCTGATCGCGGCCATTAACGGCTACGCCCTCGCAGGAGGCTGGGCCATCGCCCAGATGTGCGACATAAGGCTGGCCTCCGAGGACGCCCGTCTGGGCATCACCGAGTCAAGGGTAGGGCTGATGGCCCCCTTCGCGGTCCCCCTGCCCAGGATGATGCCCCTGGCCGCGGTCATGGAGCTGGTATTGACGGGGGAGCCGGTATCCGCCAGGCGGGCCCAGGAGATGGGGTTCGTCAACAAGGTCGTCCCCGCGGACCAGCTCATGGAGGAGGCGGCGGCGGTGGCCCAAAAAATCGCCGGCAACGCACCCCTCTCCATCCGGTACTTCAAAGAGCTGGCCCACCGTGGCCTGGACATGAGCACCCAGGATATTACACCCCTCACCTATCAGATGTACGAGCGGCTGCTGTTGAGCGAGGATTCCAAGGAGGGGCCCCGGGCCTTTGCCGAGAAGCGTAAGCCCCACTGGAAGGGCCGGTAGGCACGATGGCCGGCTAACATGAACGACGAAGCGATCCGTTGTGAGAGTCTGTCCAAGCATTTCGGCGGGTTCGTGGCCCTGGACGGCCTGAGCCTCAGCGTCGAGCGGGGTGGCGCCTTCGGATTCCTGGGGCCCAACGGGGCCGGAAAGACCACGACGCTAAGACTGTTCACCGGCCTCACCAACCCCACCGCCGGCCGGGTCTGGGTAGCGGGGCAGGAGGTATCCGGCAACTCCCTCAGTCTACGCTCTAAAGTGGGTTACCTCCCTGAGTCCCCCGCCTTCTACGGCTGGATGACGGGCCGGGAGTTCCTTCAGTTCACCGGGGAGCTATACGGCCTCGACCACAGGTCCGCAAGGTCCACCGGCGGAGAGCTCCTCCAGAGAATGAACCTGGCCGACGCAGCGGACCGGAAGGTAAAGGGTTACTCCAGGGGGATGCAGCAGCGACTGGGCCTCGCCCAGGCCTTGATGCACGGGCCGGAGGTGCTGTTCCTGGATGAGCCCGCTTCAGCCCTCGATCCCATGGGTAGACGGGACATGTTGGAGACCATCCTTGCTCTGAAGGGACAGACCACCGTGTTTGTGTCCACCCACATCCTGGGCGACGTGGAGCGCATTTGCGACCGCGTCGCCATCATCAACCGGGGCAGGATGGTGACCACCGGCTCCATCGATGAGCTGCGCTCCCGCCATCAAGAGTCGGCGTTCGAGATAGAGTTCGAGGAGGACCCGGGCCCTATGGCGTTAAAGCTGGCCGGCGTGCCCTGGGTAAATTCGATGGAGGGCGTCCAAGAGGGCACCCGCAAGGTGTTTCGGGTGCAGGTCAATGACATCGAGACGGCCAAGCGAGAGTTGCCCCGCCTGGTCTACGAGAGCGGGTTGACCCTCCTCAGGTACGAGCTTGCCTCAGCCAGCCTGGAGGACGTCTTCATAGAGATCATGGAGGGGGAGGGAAATTGACGGGTTTCTGGGTCCTGGCCCGTAAGGAGCTGCTGGAGCAGCGCCGGACGTGGAAGTTCGTGGCAATGGCGGGCTTCTTCACCTCAGTGGCCCTCCTGATCAGTGTGATTGCCTTTATCGTGACCGAGGTCAGGGGCGAACCCCAGGGGGCCGAAGAGGCCCGGGGCCTGCTGGAGGGCTTTGGCTTCACGGCCACCGCTTTGGGGACCCTCCTGGCCATCATCGTGGCCATGGGTTCCCTGGCTGGCGAGAGAGCCAGCGGGACGGCTGCCATGACACTGAGCAAGCCCGTGACCCGCGCGGCCTTTGTGGCCGCCAAGTTTCTCGGCCTTATCCTTTCCATCTTTGGTGCGCTGGCCATCAGCTCCACCGTGATGTACGTGCTGACGCTGATCTTCTTCGGTAACGGCGGCGTCGCCGAATTCGCCGCCTTCATCGCAGTTGTGGGCGTCTACCTGGTGTTTATCGGCTCCATCTCCTTCTTCTGGAGCGGTATGTTCAGCCGGCAGCTGCTGGCCGGAGGGGTGGCCCTGTTCCTGTTCATAGCTCAGCAGCCGCTCCAGGCCATCCCTCACACGGAACGCTATCTGCCTATCCACAGTGTTTCGTGGGGATTCAGCTTCATGGATGTTGAGGGTGGCGACAGCGACTACTGGCCCGCCTTTGTTATCGCCTGCGGCCTTATCGCCCTGCTGAGCATCGGAGCATGGGCGGTCTTCCGGAGAAAAGAGCTTTGAGCCCCGCCCACCTCTAGCTATGGCTTCCTCAGGAACCACGAATCACTCGCGCCGGCCAACTTGTCATCTCTGCGCGTACCGTGCCCGGAGCCGGGAAATTGATCGATAGACGGTTCATCTTCTTTCCCACACGAGAAGTCTCCTCCACGCCGGCCCACTGGGGTCTCGACTTCGAGGAGGTCTACTTCCAGGCTGACGACGGGGTCCGGCTCCACGGCTGGTTCGTGCCGGGCGAGGGTAAGGTCACCTGGCTGTGGACCCACGGGAACGGCGGGAACATCAGCCACCGTCTGGAAAACATCATGCTGCTCCACAACCAACTGGGCGTCAACATCTTCCTGTTCGACTACCGGGGCTACGGACTCAGCGAGGGCCGGCCCTCGGAGAAGGGGACCTATCGCGACGCTCTCGGGGCCGTCACCTATCTGGCCTCTCGCCAGGACATCGACCCCCGAAGGGTTCTCTACTTCGGCCGCTCCCTGGGAGCGGCGGTGGCGGTGTGGCTGGCGGCACAGCACCAGCCCTACGGCCTCATCCTGGAGTCTCCCTTCGCCTCGGTTAAGGACATGGCGAAGCTGGCCTTCCCCCGCTTGCCTCTCTACCTGCTGGTACGCAACAAGTACGATTCCCTCGCCAGGATCGGCAAGCTATCCTGCCCTCTCCTCATCCTTCACGGGGACAGGGACGAGGTGATACCCTTGAGCCAGGGCAGGAAGCTATACGATGCGGCGAAGGAGCCCAAGCGTTTCTACGTGATCACCGGCGCAGCCCACAACGACACGTACATCGTGGGCCAGGAGCCCTACTACCGTGTCCTTCGTGAGTTCATCTCGTCCCTGGAAGGGGAAGCCCATTGACACCCCCTTCGAGGTCCCACAACATTCACCTATCCTCAATTGGGGGGAGGACCATGCAGCAGGAGCGCGTCGAGGGCCGCTTCCCAACCGTCGGCGAAGGCGGCCTCGCCACCGGCGACACCTTCTACAGAGAAGAGGTCCAGCTAGCCCTGCGCAACCGCGGCATGCCCCTGGAGGCGCTGCGCTATCCTATCACTCCCACAGGGGTCCATTATCTCCTGGTGCATTTCGACATCCCGGAGGTGAACGCCCGGGACTGGCGCCTCAGGGTGGGAGGGCTGGTTTCCAGCCCCCTTAGCCTCTCCCTCGCCGAGATACAGGAGCTGCCAGCCGTGACCATCCCCGTAACCATGGAGTGCGCAGGCAACGGGCGGGCCCTTCTCTCCCCACGATCCATAAGCCAGCCGTGGCTGTTGGAAGCGATCGGGACCGCCGAGTGGACCGGGACGCCCCTGAAAGGGCTACTCCAGCGAGCTGGCATAAAAGAGGACGCCCTGGAGATACTCTTCACCGGCCTGGATCAGGGGGTGCAGGGAGACCAGGTCCACTACTACCAGCGCAGTCTTAGCGTCCAGGAGGCCTCCAGAGATGAGGTGCTGCTGGCCTACCAGATGAACGGCGACCCCCTCCAGCCGCAGCACGGGTATCCGCTGCGCCTACTGGTCCCGGGCTGGTATGGCATGGCCAGCGTCAAGTGGCTGGACAGCATCGAGGCCATCGGAGAGCCTTTCCAGGGATACCAGATGGCCGGCGCCTACAGGTACTCCCAATCGTCGGATGACCCGGGAGAACCGGTCAACCTGATCAGAGTACGGGGCCTCATGGCCCCCCCAGGCATACCAGACTTTCTGACCCGCACCCGGCTGGTGAGCGCCGGCCCGGTGACGCTGAGTGGCAGAGCGTGGGCGGGGCGACGCGGAGTCTCCCGCGTCGAGGTGAGTGTGGACGCCGGTTCCACCTGGGCAGAGGCCCGGCTGGGCGAGGCGGTGTCGCTCAACGCCTGGCGGGGCTGGTCCTTTAACTGGCAGGCCAGGCCCGGAAGGCATACCCTCTGCGTGCGGGCCACCGATACCGAGGGGTCCGTGCAGCCGTTGACCCAGCAGTGGAACCACCAGGGCATGGGAAACAATCTGATCCAACGGGTGGATGTGGTGGTGGAGTAGGGAAGCAGAGCACCAAAGAGGAGGATGAAAATGGCCAAGGATAGCAAGCTGGAGATAGAGATACTATACTGCCACCATTGACGCCACGCCCTGAGAGCTGCCTGGATGGCAGGCGAAGCCCTTAGCCGCCCGGTGGGCGACCACATAGCCTCATTCAAGCTCGTCCCCGGGCCTCATGGCAAGTTCGACGTTCGTATAAACGGCGAGCTGGTGGGTGAGCACAGGCATACCGACGACGCCCATGTATTTCCCGACCTCCAGGACCTGCTCAAGGCTATCGGGGACCGGATAGGGATAGAGGCGAACCCCTAGGCGGAAGCCGTCTACGTGCCGGTCGCCAAGGCCCTCAGCATGTCCACGGCAAGCCCCTTGTCCAGCGGATAGTTATTGTTGCCGCACTTGGGCGACTGTACGCAGCTTGGGCAGCCCGCGATACACGGGCATTCCGAGACCACGAGCAGCGTCGCCTCCCACAGCTCGTCGATTATCTGATAGCCCCGCTCGGCGATGCCTATGCCCCCAGGATGGCCGTCGTATATGAAGACCTGGGGACCCCCGGTATCGGGATGGAGGGGAGTGGAGACCCCTCCAATGTCGTTACGGTCGCAGAGGGCGAAAAGGGGCAGCACGCCGATGGCGGCGTGTTCCGCGGCGTGGAGGCAGCCGGCCAGGTCCATCCGGACCCGCTTCGCAGTCTCCAGGAAATCCCTGGGTACGCTGAACCAGAGGGCGACGGTGTTGAAACGCCGCGGGGGAAGTTCCAGGACCTCCTCCCCGATAACCTCCTCGGTGAAAGGCGCCCTTTTCCTGAAGGAGATGACCTGGTTGGTCACTTCCACATCCCCCAGGTACACCTCCACTCCTCCCACCCTCTTTGAACAGCGGACGGTATGGACCCGTATGTCGGTGATGTCCCGTACCTGAGTGTAGTAGACAGCATCGCTGAGTCCGACGTGGGCTGTCTTGGAATCCAGGTCCAGGCGGCTGACCAGGTAGGGCTCCCCCTGGTGCAGGTAGACGGCACCGGCGTGGAGCTGATGAAAGGCAGAGGCCTCCTCCACCGTCTCCAGGATCCTTCCCGAGCCCTCCTCCACCACCAGGTAGCTACTGGCGGAGGTGGAGCGGATGTTGACCGCCTCCGCCGGATAGGACACCTCCGTGGAGATGTACCACTTTCCGCCGGAGTTCCTGAGAAGTCCATTCTCCTCCAGCCTCTCAATCCGGGCCCGAAAGCTGGGGCCGAAGGTGGCCTCATCCTCGCGGCTCAGCGGTATCTCGTGGGCGGCGCAAAGCAGGTGGGGCTGCATGATGTAGGGGTTCTCGGGAGCGACCAGCGCACTCTCCACCGGCCTGCCGAAGAGTGCTTCGGGGTGGTTCATCAGGTACTGGTCCAGCGGATTGTTCTGCCCTACCAGTATAGAAAGGGACTCCTCTCCCCGCCGGCCGCTCCTTCCCGCTTGTTGCCAGGTGCTGGATATGCTGCCGGGATAGCCGGTTAGGACGGTGGCCTCCAGGCTGCCGACGTCGATGCCCAGCTCAAGGGCGTTGGTCGCCACCACACCCATTAGCTCACCCCGGAAGAGGGCGCCCTCGATGCGCCTTCTGTCCTCTGCCAGGTAGCTTCCCCTGTAGGGGCTTATCATGTCGCCCAGCCCCGGACGTGCCTCCTCAAGCTGCGCCCTTGCGTACAGGTATACCAGCTCCGCTACCCTTCGAGACCTCACAAAGGCCATGGTCCGAATGCTGCGGCCCACCAGATCAGACAGCAGTGTGGCGGCCTCGGCATTGGTGCTACGCCTGGTGGCTTTGACCTCGTCCACTATAGGCGGGTTCCACAGCACGAACTGCTTGCCTCCGAAGGAGGCCCCATCCCTATCTACGACCTTGAATGGCAGGCCGGTCAACCGCTGGGCCAGCTGCTCGGGATTGGCTATAGTGGCGGAGCAGAGGACGAACTGGGGCGAGCTGCCGTAGTGGCGACATATCCTCTGGAGCCGCCGAAGGACGTTGGCCACGTGGGACCCGAAGACGCCTCTATAGACGTGGGACTCGTCCAGCACTACGTATCGCAGTGACCGGAAGAGCGATGACCATACCCTGTGGTTGGGCAGTATCCCGAAGTGGAGCATATCCGGGTTTGTCAGGACGACCTGGCTGGACCTCCGGATGGACGGCCTCTCCCCGGTGGGTGTATCACCGTCGTATATGGCCGCCTGAAAGGCCAGTCCCTCGCCCAACTCCCTCAGTCCCTTGAGCTGGTCCTGGGCCAGGGCCTTGGTCGGGTATACATACAAGGCGCGGGAGGTCCTGTCCGCCAGGATGGAGCCCAGAACCGGCAGGTTGTAGCACAGGCTCTTCCCGCTGGCTGACGGCGTGGCCACGATGACGTTAGCCCCGTCCCTGATGGCATCCACGGCCTCAGCCTGGTGGCTGTACAGCGGCCAGAGCCCCCTTCTCTCCAGAGAAGCCATGATGGCGGGCTCGAGGGGCTCCCGAGTTCTCCCGGCTAAGGCCGGTCGGGGTGGGATGCTCTCGACGTGGACTATCTGGTTATCGTACCAGCCGGCCTTCTTAATGCCGTCGAGGGTACCGGAGACGTCCATCACCCATCCCTCATACGCCGGAAACCATCTCCACCTCGAAGTCCAAGAGCTCCACGTCGCCTCGGGTCTCCTGGATATAGTCCACCACCCGGCATAGGACTTCGTTGGCGAGGGGGCCGCTGTTGCTGACACTGGAGATACCCAGCGTCAGCCGCTGCCAAGCGTCGTTGTCCTCCACCTCGGCTATGGCGACGTTGAACCTGGCCCGCACCCTGGCGATAATAGAGCGGGCTACCCCCCGCTTGCCCTTAAGGCTCTGGTTACCCGGTAGCCTTAGACTCACCCGGCAAACGCCCACGTGCACGCTTGACCTCTTGGGTCCCTAGGCTCGCCTCGGCTGAGTGCGGGGATGTGGAAGCTGATAGAAAGTCTGGAGCTCAGGAGGTCTGAGTCTCTCTGGCGGTCCTGAAGCAGTCGCTACAGTAGACGGGCCTGCCCTGTCTGGGCTCAAATGGCACCTCTGTCTCGACGCCTCAGGAGGCGCACACAGCCGGATACATTGTCCTGGGCTGGTCAGAGCGAGAACCACCGCCGCCCCGTCTGCGGGCGGTGCGACAGGCGGGACAGCGCGCGGGCTCATGCGTCAGGCCGTGACTCTGGTAGAACTCTTGCTCCCCAGAGGTGAACTCGAAACTCGCCCCGCAGTCCCTACACACCACGGTCTTGTCCTCGAAAGGCACTCCTGAGCCTCCTGGAGCTCCAGATATCGCCGTGGTCTTCGATCCCGTGGATGACTCCAGAAGGTGCCCCACGACGACCTGACCCAAAGCAACACACACCCTGCCTGGAGTTCAGGTAAGCATACCAGAGGGGCCGTAGGTTGGCAACGCTTCCTGTTGTTGGGGGTATGAAGACTTTGAGAGGCCACCACACTGGGGTCCAATGCTGATCGATGCGGCTGCCTCAAGCGGAGGCCCATGAGTCCCGGGGCTCTGGCCGGGCTGCTAAAGCTGATCGTTGACCAAGCGTCGTATCAGCTCCAGGAGAAAGAGGGCGACCATGGGGGTCAGGTCGAAGATGCCCAGTCTGGGTATTACTCGCCTCAGGGGGGCCAGAATGGGCTCGGAGATCTGGTAGACCAGGGCCACCAGCGGATTGTTGGCGCTCCCTACCGGGAAAAAGGAGAAGATCACCCGGGCCAGTATCGCGAAATACAACACGTAAGACAGGATGTTTACGAAGTCGGTTATAATGTCGCTCATCGCTCTTCGCCGAGGCGCAACGACTTGTCATGGGCCGCGATCACGGCGTTAATGACGCTGGCCCGGAAACCCGCCTCTTCCAGCACCAGGAGGGCCTCCACCGTAGTGCCCCCTGGGGATGTCACCATATCCTTCAGCTCGGCAAGGTGCTTGCCCGTCTCCTTAGCAAGCCGTGCGCTGCCCAGCACCGTCTGGAGCGACAGGGCCCTAGCCATATCCCTGGGCAGGCCGAGGTGCACTCCGGCGTCTATGAGGGACTCGATGAATAGGAACACGTAGGCCGGGCCACTGGCGCTGAGGGCGGTGGCCATGTCCAGATAGCTCTCGTCTGAGACGTATATCTCCTCGCCCATCGTCTTTAACATGGACCTGGCAAACTCCCTCACGGGACCATTCACCTGGGGAGAGCAGCTCCAGAGACTCATTCCGGCGCCGATCTGGGCGGGGGTGTTGGGCATCACCCGGATCACGGAGTCGTGGCCCAGCCCGACCGCGATCGTGGACATCCGGGCGCCGGCCACTATGGAAAGCACCACCTGTTCGGGGCGCAGCCCTCCCTGGAGCTGGACCAGCACCTCCGCCAGGTTCTGGGGTTTGACCGAGAGTACCACCATATCGCCCCTCCGGGCAACCTCGGAGTTATCGGTGCTGGCAAAGACCCCATATCGCTCCGCCAGCAGGCGGCAACGGTCCTCCAGGTATTCCCCCACGGATATATCTTCTCGCCCGGCGACGCCCCCGGAGATGACACCTCCTATCATCGCCTCAGCCATAGTGCCGCCGCCGATAAAGGCCAGGTCCATAGCCACCTCTGAAGCCCACAACTGTCCCATTAATTATAACATCGGAGCTTGCGGGAAAGGCAGGGGCCTCGCCCTTATTACCCTCACCTCGAAAGTCGGCCCAGCAATGCCCCTGTTGCGGCTTCAGGAGACGTCGCTTCGGGCCAGCCCTGGATAGAAGGGGGCGTGGTTGCTGGCAGATGGGCGCTGTGTTATACTCATCCCAGTCAATAAGGGCCGTACGAGGGGAGAGGTACGGCCCGATTGCTTCGTCCTGCTGGGAGCCGCTTGGGTTATCTCGCAAGAGGTGCGCCATAGCCCTCGAAAAAGAGTGGACGGAGATAGAAAGGTAGGCCCGATGCTAAGGACGGAAGAGAGACCGATCGCGCCAAGGGAATCCGTAACGATGAAGGCCCTTCTCGAAGCGGGAGTCCACTTTGGCCACCAGACCCGGCGGTGGAACCCGCACATGAAGAAGTACATCTTCACACACCGCAACGGTATTCATATCATTGATCTGCAAAAAACCCTCGTTCTTCTAGAAGAGAGCTGCAGGGCAATAACCCAAATCGTCGCCGAAGGAGGCGACGTCCTTTTTGTCGGAACGAAAAGGCAGGCCCAGGAGGGTATACAGTCGGAGGCGACCCGTTGCGGAATGCCCTATGTGAACCAGCGCTGGTTGGGTGGAACTCTCACAAATTTCCAGACGATCCGATCTCGCGTGAACTACATGATTGAGCTTGAGGACCGAAAAGAAAGGGGCCAGTTCCAGGCCATCACAAAAAGGGAAGTCATGAAGCTGGAGGAGGAGTTGGCCCGGCTTCAAAAGTACTTCACCGGCATAAAGAATATGCGAAGCGTGCCCAGCGCCGTCTTTATCATAGACATCGAGAAGGAGGACATCTGCGTGGCCGAGGTCCGCCGGATGGGAATACCAGTAGCAGCCGTGGTGGATAGCAACACAGATCCACGACTGATCGACTTTCCCATCCCAGGTAACGACGACGCCATCAGGTCGATCCGGCTCATGTCAGCACGAGCGGCCGACGCGGTCATAGAGGGCCTGGCACAAAGGGAAGCCGCCAGACTGGCGCAACAGGAGCTGATGGAAGAGTCACAGGAAGCTGTTCCATCGATAGACGACGACCTTGCGGACAGCCAGGAAGATGGGGCCTACCTTAGCGGACTGGACAGTCTATCAGAGGCCTTCGGGGTGACCAGTGGCGATGACCTGGCACCCACAGCCACACAAGTAACCGTGGCCGAGGAAGAACACCCATCTAGCGATGACGATCCAGGGGATGTATAGGAGGAGCAGACCACGGGCCGAGATCATTGATAGACCATCCCGGTCGATATACAGCTTAGCGGGAGGCCGTCCTTGCAGGTTACCGTAGACATGATCAGGAGCCTCCGCCAGAAGACCGGGGCAGGCATCATGGATTGCAAACGGGCCCTCAACGAAGCGGAGGGGGACCAGGAAAAGGCCGAGGCTCTCCTCAGAGAGAAGGGGTTGGCCGATGCCGCCAAGAAGGTGGGAAGGGAGACCCGGGAAGGACTGGTAGAGGCGTACATCCACACGGGAAGCAGGATGGGCGCACTGATAGAGTTGAACTGCGAGACCGACTTCGTGGCTCGCACTCCCGAGATGAAGGAATTGGCCCACAACCTGGCGATGCAGGTGGCGGCCATGCCCTCGACCTCCTTCATTGATCGGGCCGAACTGAACGAAGAAGAGTCCCGGCCCATCGAGGAGATCTGTCTCCTCGAGCAGCCCTACATCAAAGACCCTTCCCAAACCGTACGCGACGTGGTCCAGGAAGTCGTTTCCAGAGTGGGCGAAAACGTGCGGGTCAGGCGATTCTCCAGGTTCGCCCTGGGAGAATAGAGGCTGGACGCCCCGTGGTGACCAGACCTGCATACAAAAGGGCGCTGCTGAAACTGAGTGGCGAGGCACTCAAGGGGGAGGCAGCTTACGGGATCGATCCCGTTGCGGTACGGTACGCCGCAGGGCAAATTGGAGAAGCCGCCGAGTTGGGAGTGGCCTTGGGGGTGGTGATAGGCGGAGGGAACATATGGCGTGGTCAGGACGCCGAGGCACAGGGGATGGACCGGGCGACCGCTGACTACGCGGGCATGCTGGCGACGGTCATAAACGCTCTCACCTTACAGGATGCCCTCGAGAAAGCCGGACTCGTCACACGGACCCAGACGGCCATACAGATACAAGCGGTAGCCGAGCTCTACATCAGGCGTCGAGCCATCCGCCACCTGGAAAAGGGAAGGACAGTCATATTCGCCGCCGGCACCGGCAACCCTTACATGACCACGGACACCGCTGCCGCCCTGCGAGCCGTAGAGATCGGTGCAGAGGTGCTCCTCATGGCCAAGAACAACGTGGACGCAGTCTACGATTGCGATCCCAACAAGTACCCGACGGCCCGACGATTCGATCACCTGGATTACTTGGAAGCGCTCAATCTGCGCCTCAATGTAATGGACACGACAGCGCTGTCCCTGTGTATGGACAACAAGCTACCCATCGTCGTGTTCGACGTTTCTCAGCAGGGTGCTATCCGACGGATACTCTCCGGCGAGGCTGTGGGCACACTTATCTCCGAGGGGGTATAGTAATGCCTTCTCAGAAGGGAGATGAATCCACCAGCGTGGAAGACGTCCTGGCCAGCGCGGATTCCAGGATGAAACAATCGTCAGAGATATTGCGCCGGGACTTGAATTCCCTGCGTACCGGGAGGGCTACCCCGGCCCTGCTGGAAAGTCTAACCGTAGACTACTACGGCGTCTCCACCCCGCTGAGCCATATCAGCACCATAACAGCGCCCGAGGCGCGACTCATCATTGTCCAGCCCTGGGACAAGCAGGCGCTTCGGGAAATAGAGAAGAGCCTACTCAAGTCCGAGATGGGTCTCAACCCCTCCAACGACGGTAGCGTCGTAAGGGTCCCAATCCCCCCCCTGAGCCAGGAGCGCCGGAAGGATCTCGTGCGAGTGCTGAAACGAAAGGTGGAGGATGGGAAGCTGGCAGTGCGCAACGTGCGGCGGGATGGCCTAGAACACCTGCGAACGATGGAGCGCAACAAGAACATCTCCCAGGACGACAACCGCAGGGCCCAGGAGCAACTCCAGAAGACCACAGACTCCTATGTCGCCCAGATTGACCAGGTTTCCGCCAGCAAAGAGACGGAAATCATGGAGATCTAGGGAAACCGGGACTGGCAATGCAGCTCAAGGGTGAGCCCAAACCAAAACCGACAAAGGATGGCCTGCGAATCCCCCATCACGTCGCCATCATCATGGATGGGAACGGGCGCTGGGCAGAAAAGAGGGGGTTACCTCGACTGGAGGGGCACCGAGCGGGCGTTGATAATATCCGGCCCGTGCTGGAGGCCCTGACAGAATACGGCGTAAGATATGTGACCATCTACGCCTTCTCCACCGAGAACTGGAACCGCCCCCCCGAAGAAGTACAGGGTCTCATGGCCATCCTCCAGGAGGCCATCCACAGGGAAACCCAGATCCTTCACGAGTCGGGTGTACGCATACTCCACCTGGGAAGAACGGACCGCCTCTCACCCGAGCTTCGAGAGGCGGTCTCCTATGCCCAAGAGCTGACCAAGGACAACAGCGCCATCAACTTGAACGTAGCTTTTGATTATGGCGGCCGCTCCGAGATCCTCGACGCTGTGAAACAGCTGGTCCACGATGGCATCCGCCCTGAGCAGGTGGACGAATCGCTGTTTGCCCGTTATCTGTACACCGCCCATCTACCCGACCCAGACCTGATAATACGCACCGGCGGCGAACTGCGTCTGAGCAACTTCCTGCTGTGGCAGTCCGCCTACAGCGAGTACTATCCCACACATAGCCTCTGGCCCGAACTTGGAAGCGACGATATCGCCCGGGCTATACAGTCTTTCAGCAGCCGCCAGAGGCGCTTCGGCACCCTTCGGCCAGATACCCCTCCAGCCTGAGCTGGGGTCCGAAGGCTGGCCATTGGTCACTCGCATAACTACCGCTCTGGTGAGCCTCCCCCTTCTCGTTGGTGCGATCTGGGCAGGTTTCCCGTGGCTCACCATACTGGTGGCCACTGCGGCCCTTCTGGGCGTCAGGGAGGTCCACCGGATGGCGCCGGGGGGCGTTACCCCACTCCCATTCCTGGCAGCAGCCCTCTGGACGGTCCTGTTCATGGCCGGAGGCCAGACCTCGGATCGCTGGTACCAGTACTCCCCCCACTTGCTGCTGGGCGCCGGCGTCGTGCTGGCCCTTCCCTGGCTCCTTCTTGACCGCAATCGCAGGGCTGCCCCGGCAGGATGGGCCTACACCGTGGGCGGGCCGGCGTGCCTGGGCTTCCTCCTCGCCCACTCCCTGATGCTGCGCGAACTGGATGGCGGGGCCGACTCCAGCAGAGATTGGCTCATCTTCGCTGTGCTGGTGACCTTTGCCACCGATACCGGCGCCTACTTCACCGGCAAGGGGATGGGCAGACACGCGATGGCCCCTTCAATAAGCCCCAACAAGACCTGGGAGGGGGCCATTGGAGGATTCATCTGGGCCGTGGGCACCGCCTCGGCCCTGGGCGCACTGCTATCGTTGTCGGTGCCCGTGTGGCAAGCGGCGCTGGTGGGGGCAGCCATAGGTGTCGTCGCCCAATTAGGGGACCTGGCGGAGTCACGGGTGAAGAGAGCTTCCGGCGTCAAAGACGCTGGGGGCATCGTGCCGGGGCACGGTGGGGTGCTGGACCGGCTCGACTCGATTGTGTTTAGCCTTCCCTTGGTATATTATCTTGTTGCGCTGGTGTTCAAACCGTCCGGGTAAGCCTGCGGCATTCCCATGAGGTGATGTGACCATGAAAGGACTGGTGATCTTGGGATCGACGGGGTCCATCGGACGCCAGACCCTCGATATAGTAAGGGCCTTCCCGGACCGCTTCCGGGTCGTAGGCCTTGCGGCGGGCCAGAACCTGGACCTCCTTTCGGACCAGATCAGGGAGTTCAAGCCGCGCTATGCATGCTGCGCCTCCCAGGCGCACAATGGCCACCTGCCCGAAGGCGCCGCCTATATGACCATGGAGAAGATGGTGTGCCAGGACGATGCCGAGCTGATAATGGCAGCCACCATCGGCGCCGCCGGCCTCGTGCCCACGGTTCGCGCTCTGGAGAACAAAAAACCTGTCGCCATTGCCAACAAGGAAGTTATCATCATGGCGGGCGAGCTGGTCAAGTCCCTAGCCCAGCAGGGCGGCTCCCTGCTGCCGGTGGACAGCGAGCCCAGCGCCATCTGGCAATGCCTCCAGGGCGAAGGCCAGTCTGCCCGGCGCATTATCATAACGGCCTCCGGGGGGCCCTTCCGCACGACCCCTGTCGAGGAGCTGGAGACGGTCACACCGGAAGAGGCCCTGAATCATCCAACTTGGAAGATGGGCAAGAAGATAACGGTGGACTCGGCCACGCTGATGAACAAGGCATTCGAGGTCATCGAGGCGCACTGGTTGTTCGACGTTCCGTGGGATAAAATAGAGGTAATGGTACATCCTCAGAGTATTGTCCACTCGATGGTGGAGCTGGCCGACGGTTCAGTGAAGGCGCAGCTAGGGCCGCCGGACATGCGGCTGCCAATCCAGTACGCAATGTTTTATCCCACCCGGCTTGAGAATGCGCAGATTCCCCGGCTGGATACCACCTCGTCCTTCAGCCTGGACTTCCAGCCCCTGGAGCACCAGCGCTACCCGTGCTTTGGGCTGGCCATCGAAGCCGGGAAAAGGGGCGGGACCTATCCGGCGGTGCTCAGCGCCGCCGACGAGGTAGCGGTCGAGCATTTCCTTCAACGCAAACTCGGGTTCATGGACATCTACAGAACGGTGGAGAGGGTACTGGACGACCACAACCCCTCCCCGGGGCAGTGCCTGGAGGATATCCTGGAGGCCGACGGGTGGGCCAGACGCCGGGCGCGGGAAGTAGCTTTATCGCTGCCCACGCCTCCCGTGGCCTCCCGTGGCGCCTGATGCAGGAAACGGCCTGACATGGAAATACTGGTTACGATTCTACAGTTCCTCGCCGTCCTCACTGTGGTCGTACTGGTGCATGAGTTCGGCCACTTTGCCGCCGCCAAAGCTTTCGGAATCCGGGTGCACGAGTTCGGCTGGGGCTTCCCACCCAGACTTGTCCGGGTCTTCCGTAAGGGTGAGACCGACTACACCGTAAATCTGTTTCCAATTGGCGGCTTCGTCAGACTGGAGGGCGAGAACGATCCCACAAAGCCCCGCAGCCTGGCCAGCAAAGGGGTGGGAACCCGCCTCATCGTGCTGACAGCGGGCGTGTTCATGAACCTCGCCCTGGCCCTCGTCCTCTTCGCCGGCTTCTTCATGTTCACCGTGCCGGAAGATGAGCTCCGCATCAGCCAGGTGTCCCCAGGGTCCCCCGCCGAGCTGGCGGGAGTGCTTTCCGGGGACGTGGTACTGGAGGTAAACGAGAGCCCAATAAATTCCATGGATGACCTGTCTAGCCAGATCGACCGTAACCGCGGAACCGAGATCGAGTGGCTCGTCCGGCGGGACGAGGACCAGCACCGGGTGCGCATGGTACCCCGGGTAGACCCGCCTCCGGGAGAGGGGGCCACCGGGGTGATGGTGCAGAGATCGGGGGTCAGCGTGCGACCGACCTGGTACGCCCGCCACCCCTGGGAAGCGGCATCCCGCAGCGTCCAGGTGACCTGGTCTGTTCCCGGGGCCCTCAAGGATGCAGTCACCGACTGGGTCTTTGACGACGGCCCCACTCCCTTCGCGGGTCCCGTCGGCATCGCCCAGGGGACGGGCGAGTGGTCCCGGGAGTACGGCCTTATCTCCCTGATACCTCTGGCAGCCCTCCTCAGCATAAGCCTGGCAATCTTCAACATCCTCCCAATCCCCGCGCTGGACGGAGGGCGGCTCATCTTCGTCTTACTCGAGTGGGTACGGCGCGGCAAACGGGTCTCCCCGCAGAAGGAAGGGCTCGTCCACCTTGTCGGAATCGTGGCCCTGCTGGCCATGCTGGTGGTTATTAGCTACAACGACATCGTCAGGATCCTGGAGGGCGGCAGCCTGCTGCGTTAACCCAGGGTAGGAGCGTTCCCCATGGTAACACGCCGGATCACCAAACCAATATACGTGGGCGGAGTCAAGGTCGGTGGAGATGCTCCCATTGCCGTCCAGTCCATGACCAAGACCGATACCCGGGATGTGGCGGCCACCGTGCGGCAGATTAAAGAGCTGGAGGAGGTGGGGTGCGACATCATCAGGTGCGCTGTCCCCGACATGGAGGCCGCCAGAGCCATCCCCCTGATCAAAGAGCAAATTAGCATACCCCTGGTGGCCGACATTCACTTCCACCACCAACTTGCCCTGGAGTGCGTAGAGGGTGGGGTGGACATGCTCAGGCTGAATCCCGGCAACATAAGGGACGAGGACAAGGTAAGACAGGTGGTTCAGGCCGCCAAGGAGCGGCAGATACCTATCCGCATCGGCGTCAATTTCGGGAGCCTGCCTCCCGTCGGCGGGATAGGCAAGACGGGCGGGTTCTCCCGGCACATGGACATGGTTAACAGGCTCCCCAAGTCGGGGGACGCAGCCGTGGGGGAGTACAGCGTCGTCGACCATATGGTGGCCACCGCCCTGTGGGAGACAGGGATCCTGGAGGACCTGGACTACGATCTGATCAAGCTCTCCCTCAAGGCCTTCGACGTTCCTACGACGGTCGAGGCGTACCGGCGGATCGCCGACCTGCTGCCCTATCCCCTGCACCTGGGAATCACCGAGGCGGGCACCGTGAAGTCCGGCTCCATCAGGACCGCCATCGGTCTGGGCATGCTACTTCACGAGGGTATCGGGGACACCATCCGGGTCTCACTCAGCGGGGACCCTGTGGAAGAGGTGACGGCCGGCTACGAAATCCTCAAGTCCCTGAACCTGCGCCAGAAGGGGACCACCCTGGTGGCCTGCCCCAGCTGCGGCCGGGCTGACGTGGACGTGATAAAGCTGGCCAACACCGTCGACGAGATGCTGAAGAACGTGGACAAGCACATCAAGGTGGCGGTGATGGGGTGCGAGGTAAACGGCCCCGGCGAGGCCAAGGACGCCGACGTAGGGATAGCAGCCGGGGCGGGCCGCGCCATCATCTTCCGCAAGGGCCAGAAGGCGCGGGTGGTGGCCGCCGAGGACATGCTCTCCGCCCTTATGGAAGAGGTGGACGCGGTTACAGCGGAGCCTGACCCCTAGCCATGCGCCTTACCCGGCTTATCTCCAAGACCATGCGCACTGAGCCTGCCGAGGCTGAGACGCCCAGCCACCGCCTCATGCTGAAGGCGGGCCTTATCCATCAGGTGGCCTCGGGCATCTACAGCTACCTCCCCCTGGCCTGGCGTTCCCTGCGCAAGATCGAGAACGTCATCCGCGAAGAGATGGACGAGGCGGGCGGCCAGGAGATCAGGATGCCGGTCCTCCAGCCCCTAGAGCTGTGGGACCAGACGGGCCGCGGCGCGGCCTTCGGGGACACCCTGTTCACCCTCAATGACCGGCGTGGCCGGGCCATGGTGCTGGCCCCGACCCACGAGGAGGTCGTAACCAACATCGTACGCGCCAGCGTCCAGAGCTACCGGGACCTGCCCGCCATTCTGTACCAGATACAGACCAAGTTCCGCGACGAGGCCCGGCCCAGGGGCGGCCTCATCCGGGTCCGCGAGTTCGATATGAAGGATGCCTACAGCTTCGACGCCGACGAGGACAGCCTCGAGAGCAGCTACCAGGCCATGGCCCGGGCCTACAGGAACATCTACCGGCGGTGCGGCCTTCCCGCCCTGATGGTGGAGGCCGACAGCGGGGCCATCGGGGGCAAGGACTCCCATGAGTTCATCCTTCCCACTCCCAGCGGGGAGGACACGGTAATGACCTGCCCCAAGTGTGGCTATGCCGCCAACGCCGAAAAGGCCCAGGCGAAGGTGCCCCCGCAGCCCATTGAACCCCTGCTGCCCATCGAGAAGGTCGCCACACCCGGCGTCAGGACCATAGCCGAGCTCTCTGCGTTCCTGGGCGTCCCCAGCAGCAAGACCCTCAAGGCCGTGTTCTACGCCGCCGACCGGGAGGTGGTGCTCGTCACCATCAGGGGCGACCTGGAGGTGAACGAGGTGAAGCTGAAGAACGCCCTGCACGCCTCCGAGCTTCGGCTGGCCGGCGAAGAGGAGGTGAGGGCGGCCGGGTTGGTGGCCGGATCGGCCTCCCCCGTCGGCCTGGACAATATCAAGCGGGTCGGGGACGAGTCCATAAGCGAAGGGTCGAACTTCGCGGTGGGGGCCAACGCCCCGGACACCCACCTTCGCAACGCCAACTATCCCAACGACTTTCAGGTGGACCTCCTCACGGACATCGTCCTGGTCCAGGAAGGACAACGCTGCGCGCAGTGCGGCACCCCCCTGAAGTCCATCCGAGGGGTCGAGGTGGGCCACATCTTCAAGCTGGGGACCTTCTTCAGCGAGACCCTGGGCGCCTACTACCTCGACGGGGAAGGCCAGCAACGGCCTATCATCATGGGCTGCTACGGCATCGGAGTGGGCAGACTCCTGGCAGCCGCCATCGAGCAGAACCACGACGATGCCGGCATCATCTTCCCGGCACCCATAGCCCCCTACCATGCCCATCTCGTGGGACTTAACCTGACCGACTCCAGCGTGGTCCAGGCCGCCGACGAGCTTTACCAGCGGCTCTGGCGCGATGGGGTCGAGACCCTGTACGACGACCGCCTCGACGAGGCGGCGGGGGTAAAGTTCAACGACGCCGACCTGATGGGCCTTCCGGTCTGCCTGGTGGTGAGCCCCCGCAACCTGCGCCAGGGATCGGTGGAGGTCAAGCCGCGGCGAGAGAAGGATTCGACCCTCGTTCCCTTGGACCAGGTAACCGAAGAGGTGGCGAAGCTAATCGCCGGGGGATAGCCCCGCTGTTCTCCACTTCCTCGAAGGCAGCGTGGTGGTCTATAATGGGCTTGGCTTTAGCGGACGGGAGAAGGAGTCCCCCATGACCAGCCGCAGCAAAGAGGAGTGGCGCGACCGGACCCTGGCCCCAGCCATTAAGCATCATCCCGAGCGGGAGGAGAGATTTCGCACCGGCTCGGGCATGGAGCAGGACGCGGTCTATGGCCCCCCGGACCTGGAGTCCCTGGGCTTCGATTACCACAGGGACCTGGGATACCCCGGAGAGTACCCCTACACCCGCGGGGTGCAGCCCAATATGTACCGGGGACGGGTATGGACCATGCGCCAGTACTCCGGGTACGCCTCCGCCGAGGAGTCCAACCGCCGCTACCACTACCTCCTGGAGCAGGGCCAGACAGGCCTCTCCATCGCCTTCGACCTGCCCACCCAGATAGGCTACGACTCCGACCACCCCCTGGCCCGTGGCGAGGTGGGCAAGGTGGGCGTGCCCATAAGCAGCCTGCGGGACATGGAAGCGCTGCTGGACGGGATACCCCTGGACAAGGTCAGCACCTCCATGACCATAAACTCCACCGCGTCTATACTCCTGTGCCTATACATCGCCGTGGGCAAGAAGCACGGCGTGCCTACGGCGGCCCTCAGTGGCACCATACAGAACGACATCCTCAAGGAGTACATAGCCCGCGGGACCTACATCTACCCACCAAGGCCGTCCATGCGGCTGATCGTGGACGTCTTCAAGTATTGCGCCGACAGCGTGCCGCGCTGGAACACCATCAGCATCAGCGGCTACCACATGAGGGAAGCCGGAGCCACCGCCGCCCAGGAGCTGGCCTTCACCTTCGCCAACGCCATCGAGTACGTCCAGGCGGCGGTGAACGCGGGCCTGGACGTGGACGATTTCGCGGGGCGCCTCTCCTTCTTCTTCGTGGCCCAGAACAACCTCTTCGAGGAGGTAGCCAAGTACCGGGCGGCCAGGCGCATGTGGGCCGACATCATGCGGCACCGGTTCGGGGCGAAAAATCCCCGTTCCTGGATGCTCCGCTTCCACACCCAGACTGCGGGGGTGACCCTCACCGCCCAGCAGCCCGACAACAACGTTGTCCGCACCACCATTCAGGCCTTGGCGGCCATCCTGGGCGGCACCCAGTCGCTCCACGCCAACTCCCGGGACGAGGCACTGGCCCTCCCCTCCGAGGAGTCGGTCCAGCTCTCCCTGCGCACCCAGCAGGTCCTTGCCCACGAGAGTGGCGTGGCCGATGTGGTGGACCCACTGGGCGGCTCCTATTACGTGGAGGCCCTGACCAGCCATCTCGAAGAGGAGGCCACCCGCTACATCAGCAAGATTGACGACATCGGAGGCGCCATCGCCGCCCTGGAGCGAGGTTACCAGGTTCGGGAGATACACGAGGCCGCATACCGCCACCAGCGAGAGGTGGAGTCGGGCGAGCGGGTCATCGTGGGCGTAAACCGCTACGTTGGCGATACCCCACCCCTCTCCGGGCTGCTCAGGGTGGACCCGGAGCTCACCCGCCGCCAGATAGAGGGTCTCCAGCGGCTCCGGCGGGAGAGGGATACCCTGGCGGTGAAGCGGGCCCTGCAACGCCTTGAAGAGGTAGCCCGCTGTGACGAGAATAGCGTGCCGGCGATTCTGGAGTGCGTGGAGGCCTACTGCACCCTGGGGGAGATATGCGACGTGTTCCGCAGCGTCTTCGGGGAGCAGGGAGAGTTCACGGCCTTCTAGCGGCCTCTCATCCCATGTCGTATACCCAGCCCACTTCGGCAGAGACCGCATTCTACAGCCCGAAAGCAAGACCTAGTCCAAGAGGTGATTCATGCCAGATCTGCTACTGACCGAAGAGGAGCGGATGCTCCAGAGCGCGGTGCGAGAGTTCGCCGACCGGGAGCTGGCCCCCCGCGCCAGGGAACTGGACGAAAGGGAGGAGTTCTCCTGGGAGACCTGGAAAGGCATGGCCGCCCTGGGGCTGACCGGCATTGGCATCGACCCAGCTTATGGGGGCAGTGGAGGCGGATACCGCCAGATGGCCATTGCCGAGGAGGAGATCGCCCGGGGGGACGCCTCGGCCAGCGTGACCCTGGTTGCCCACATCTCCCTGGGCACCCACACCATCTACCGGTACGGCAGCGAAGAGCAGAAGCTGAAGTTCGTGCCTCCCCTGGCGCGGGGAGAGGCCATGGCCGCCTGGGCCCTTACCGAACCGGGGGGCGGTTCCGACGCCGCCTCCCTCCAGACCACGGCCACACTCCGCGACGGGACCTACTACCTCAACGGCGGCAAGATCTTCATCACCAACGGCGATGTCGCCGACTACACAGTCGTCTTCGCGACCCGGGACAGGAACCTGGGCTCCCGGGGCGTCAGCGCCTTTGTGGTGGAAAAGGGCACTCCCGAGTTCCAGGCTCACAAACAGCACGGTAAGCTGGGCATGCGAGGCTCCACCACCACGGAGCTGGTATTCCAGAACGCCCCGGTCCCAGAGGCCAACAAGCTGGGTGAGGAGGGCCGGGGATTCCGGTACGCCATGGAGATTCTGGACTCCAGCCGGATTATAATAGCCGCCCAGTGCGTGGGTATCGGCCAGGCCGCCCTGGAGCACGCGGTTAGATACGCCCAGCAGCGGCACTCCTTCGGCCGGCCCATCGCCGAGCACCAGGCCATCCAGTTCATCCTGGCCGACATGTCCACAGAGGTCTACGCCTCACGAGTGGCCACCATGCACGCCGCCACCCTGAAGGACAACGGGCTCCCCTTCATCAACGAGGCGTCAATGGCCAAGCTCCTCGCCTCCGAGATGTCGGTGAGGGCCACCTCCAATGCCCTCCAGGTCTACGGCGGCTACGGCTACTTCAAAGACTCGCCGGTGGAACGCCTCTTTCGCGACGCCAGGGTCACCACCATATACGAGGGCACGTCGGAAGTGCAGCGTCTTATCATCGCCCGGCAGCTGCTGGCCCAGTACCCGGTCTAACATGTCGTGCCAGAAGGCACGCAACAGACCATCGGGCTAGTACTGAACTTCGTGGAGAGCCACCTTAGATTAAAGCTGATAAGCCTATCGTGAGGTAGGGTAGCATGACAGATAGAGCGGGCGCCCGATGAAGCCGCGGGAGACGCTGGGGACCGCCACCACGCCTGACGGCAGCCACTTCGAGCTGCAGCGCCACGACGGCAACTACGTCATTCGAGCCGACGGCTACGACCTGATGAGCAGCTATTCGCACGGATCGGAGGATGCGATGATGTCGCTCGCCTGCCCCAGGCCACGCGCGCATGCCTGCATCCTGATCGGCGGGCTCGGGATGGGATACACTCTTGCTGCGACGCTCGATCTATTGCTGCCTGGGGGCTCCGTGGTCGTTAGCGAGCTAGTTCCAGAGGTGGTCGAGTGGAACCGCGGCCCGCTGGGGCCACTGGCCGGGCATCCCCTCGACGACCTCCGCACTCACCTCATAGTGGGCGACGTAGCCGATGTCATTCGGGACAGCAAGTCACGCTTCGACGCGGTCTTGCTGGACGTGGACAGCAGCGTCGATTCGTTCACGCTGGCAGGGAACTCATGGCTCTACACGCCGGAGGGGCTCGCTACAGCACACCGCTCACTGCGGCCCCGTGGCGCGCTTGCCATATGGTCGGTAGGCACGGAGAGGACCTTCGAGCGCAGGCTCCGCGCCGCCGGTTTCACTGCTTCTACGCACCCCGTCAGAGGGCGCGACAAGCGCGGCGGACACTACTCCGTATTGGTGGGACGGAAGCCATAGTGCACTGTCCGTCAAATGGCTTTACAAAGGACGCAGAAGGACAAGCTAAGCCATGTCCCATTTTAGCTGGGGCTGTTGCCGAAGTCGACCTGGGGAGTGGCGCTTGATACGATTGATGGTGCGTAAAACGGACTTAGTCCAATCCCATTAGGAGGTACGCAAGAGGTGAACGCTACCTGTGTGGTGCAGTATGTAGACCACGTTGGGATCGCGGTCCACGACCTGGAAGCGGCTGTCAGGTTCTTCCGGGAAACGTTTCAGATACCAGAAGGTGAGGGTACGGTGGAGCTGGCGGACCAGGGCGTCAGGGCAACCCTTCTCCCGGTAGGTCAGACCCGGCTGGAGCTGCTTCAGCCACTGTCTGCCGATAGCCCCGTGGCCCACTTCCTGGAGCGGCGGGGGGAGGGGCTCCACCACCTGGCCTTTCACGTCGATAACGTTGCCGCAGGGCTGGGAAATCTGAGTGCCAGGGGCCTGGAGCTGGTGGACCTGGAACCGAGACAGGGTCTATCGGGCATCATCGCTTTCATCCACCCCAGGTCGGTACATGGTATACTTACCGAGCTAGTCCAGAGGCCCTAGGCTCGCTGCGGAAGGGTCCGAGCAGTCCGAAGGCTCTTCTACAGGTAGGCAGCCCATGATGGAGCGCAGCACGAAGATACGCGTCCTCGTGGCCAAACCCGGGCTGGACGGCCATGACCGCGGAGCCAAGGTAGTGGCCAGGGCACTCCGGGACGCCGGGTGCGAGGTCATATACACTGGCATACGCCAGACCCCGCAGATGATCGTGGAGGCCGCGGCGCAGGAAGACGTGGACGTAATCGGCCTCAGTATCCTCTCGGGCGCCCATCTCGAGATATTTCCAGACCTAATGCGCCGCTTGAGGGAAAAGGGGATGGACGACGTGGCCGTGGTGGCAGGCGGCATCATACCCGAGGAGGATAGGGAACCATTGCTCAGAGAGGGAATAAGGGCTATATTCGGACCTGGCACGTCTACCGGGGATATCGTAGGGTTCGTCCGCAGTGCAGCGGAATCCAGAAAAGGCCTCCGGAAAGATTCCACAGTATGAGATATTCGCCCCACCTCCCCAGGCGATGTCTCCGGGGCTCCCTCCCACCTCCACGACACCACTTGACAGCAGCCCCGGTAAGTCTCCTATAATAACCAGTTGAATCGACACTTTTGAGTCGTTTGTCATATGCAGTACAACGTTGCCCAACTCCTCAAAGAGCCGATAGGCTCAACGCGTAGCTACCGGATCGATGGCCCCGTTCCGGCCGCCGAAGGTGTCCGTTACACCTTTTCCAAGGGCCAGCTCTCCCTGATGCGCACCGATAAGGGGATATGGGTTAGTGCCAGGGTAGAGGCCCGCGTTCCGGCTACCTGCAGCCGGTGCCTCAAGGGCACTACCCACCCTCTGGTCTTCTCCATCGAGGAAGAGTATATGACCACGGTGGACGTGAGCAGCGGCCAGCCCCTACCCAAATCCAGGGATGCCGAAGGGATATTCTCCATCGACTCGCGCCACATCCTGGACCTGGACGAGGGCCTACGCCAATACATCATAACCAACCAGCCGATGAAGCCCGTGTGCCGCGAGGACTGTCGCGGCCTGTGTCATGTCTGCGGGACAGACCGTAACGAGAATCCCTGCGCCTGCCAGGACGGGGCAGCAGAAGCCAAGCGCACCACACTCATGGAAATATTGGGAAAAGAGAGTCGCTGAGGACGCTTAGCGGCCTAAGAGGGGGTTATCTTGGGAGCACTGCCTGTCAAAAAATTAACCAGGGCCAGGAAGGGCGGAAGGGCTGCCCACCAGGGGCTCAGCCCAGTATACCCTTCCCGGTGCCCCCAATGCCGGAGGGCCAAACGGTCCCACACAGCCTGCCCCAGCTGCGGGTACTATAAGGGCCGTCAGGTACTGGGGATGGGCGAGAGATGAGGTTTGCCCAAAATCGGCCGCTAAAAGGCGGACAGAACGCTGGAAAAGGAAGGCGGGCGGTAATACAATATCCAGTGACGGGCCGCCGGAACCATAACGCACTGTCTTAAAGAGGTCCAGTTTCGGAAGTGGATACGCAGACGCAGGTTTCACCCAAAGTTGCATTCGTGTTTCCGGGCCAGGGAGCCCAAGCCGTGGGCATGGGTCTGGACCTATACCGCTCTTCCAGAGCGGCGAAGAGGGTCTTCGAAGAGATCGATGACGCCCTCTCCTTTGCTCTTACGAAGACAATCTTCGAAGGGCCGGATGAGGAGCTAGAGAAGACCATAAACTCCCAGCCGGCCATAATGGCCGCGAGCCTTGCATGTGTAAAGGCAATGGACGAACTCTTTCCCATGTCGCTGCTGCAGCCGGTAGCGGTGGCGGGGCACAGCCTGGGGGAGTATACCTCCCTTGTAACCTCTGGCTCCCTCCAACTGGGCGACGGGATACGCCTTGTGCGGGAGCGGGGTAGGCTCATGCAGGAGGCGTCGGAGCTTGTGCCCGGTAGCATGGCAGCCATCATGGGGCTGGACGAGACCACCATGGAGGAGATCTGCCAGGAAACCGGGGCCGAGGTAGCAAACATTAATGGGGGAGACCAGATAGTGATAAGCGGCGACCGGCTCTGCGTCGCCCGAGCCATAGACATGGCCTCAATTCGTGGGGCCAAGCGGGCTATACCGCTGGCCGTCAGCGGGGCCTTTCACTCTTCGTTGATGTCCCCCGCCAGCGAAGGCCTGGAGGCCGCTATCGATGAGGCGGGGCTTCGGGATCCGGGAATCCCCGTGATAGCCAACTCCACATCTATCCCCATGACCACGTCCCAGGATGTTAGGGAGGAGTTGCTGGCCCAGCTTTGTACCTGTGTCCAGTGGAAACGCTCAGTCTGCTGCATGATAGAGTTGGGTGTGACCAGCTTCATTGAGTTTGGTCCGGGACGAGTTCTGAGCGGACTGATAAAAAGGATAAGCTCGTCGCCACTCTACAGGGACAGGGGAGTGGAGGTCCTGAGCGTGAACAACCTGGACTCGGCGAGAGCACTCGCGGAAGCGTTGGGCCCGCTGGGCTGGTCGCGTCGCTCTCTCGCCACATCGTAAAGCCCGGACGCAAGCCGATGCCAAAAGCTAGCTCCTCTTACCTCCGGAGCAAGGCCAGGGGCCTGGCGCTGCAGGTCTTGTACGAATCCGACATGGCAAGACATTCGATGGAGGCGTCCCTGGGATGGCTCAGCATGGAGAGCAGGTTCGCCGATGCCTCTCTGGCCTATGCCCAGGACCTGATGCAGGGGGTAAAGGACCGGCAGGCGGAGCTAGATGAGTTCATCCGGAAATACGCCCCCGCCTGGCCGGTAGGGCAGCTACCCGTTGTCGAGAGGAACATCCTCAGGCTCGCACTATTCGAGATATGCTACGGCGGAGGTACACCCCCCAAAGTCGCCATCAACGAAGCCGTCGAGTTGGCCAAGACCTTCGGAAGCGAGAGCTCTCCCAGGTTCATCAATGGAGTGCTCGGCTCCGTGATGGATGAGATAGAGGCGCTTTCCCAGGCCTCCCAGGAGTCGCCGGTGACAGCCGGAGAAAACATCAGTTAAGGTTGGAAGTGAGATTATGGCAACCGTCTACGAACGAATGAAGATAATAGTGGCGGACAAGCTGGACGTTGACGAGGACGCCGTTGTGCCCAGTGCTTCCTTCGTGGGCGACTTGAACGCCGATTCCCTTGACCTTGCGGAGCTCATCATGGCCTTCGAGGAGGAGTTCTCCAACGAGGACAACAAGATCGAGATATCCGATGAAGACGCGGGGCAGATCGCTACCCTCCAGGACGGGATCGATTATCTAAAACGGCATGGCATCGAGGACGAGTAAATCGCCGGTCCACGCCTCGACTGTCTCGAATTCGTCGGGTTCTTCCTACACCGTCTCCGGAGTGCAGGGGGCAAGACAGGCCCCCGAGACCCAGGCAACGCCCGGTATGGTAGAATCAAGTATGCCCGACATGAACAGTCTGGAGGAGGTGGCTCGGCGGGTCCTGAGCTGCACCGACTGCCCCCTCAGCGGCAGCCGCACTCAGGCGGTACCTGGAGAGGGGCCAGCCAACGCTCAGGTCCTGTTCATTGGCGAGGGTCCGGGTTACCACGAGGACCGGCAGGGTAGGCCCTTCGTAGGACCGGCAGGCAGGTTCCTGGACGAGCTCCTAACCTCTGTAGGGCTCCGGAGAGAAGAGGTCTTCGTCGCCAACATGGTCAAGTGCCGGCCCCCCGACAACCGGGACCCCCTCCCCAGCGAGATATCGGCCTGTAGCAAGTACTTGGACAGGCAGCTTGAGCTGGTAAATCCCAAGCTTGTGGTTACCCTCGGCCGTTTCTCGCTGACCAAGTTCTTTCCGCGTGAGACCATCAGCAGGGCACGGGGGAAGGTAAGGAACTCGGGAGGCTTCAACGTGCTGCCCCTGATGCATCCCGCCGCCGCACTCCACAGGCAGGAGCTGAGAGGGGTGATACAGGACGACTTCAAGGCTATCCCCGGCCTGCTTGCACAGTCCACCGAGAAGACCGATGAAGGCCGCGGTGAGCCACCCCCTCAGCAGCTAACTATGTTCTAGACGGCCTGCTCCGAGCAGGCCGAGAGGTCAACTTATGGCGAAATCCCCACTGCGAGTAATCCCCCTGGGAGGCCTGGGAGAGATCGGCAAGAACATGATGGCCCTGGAATATGAGGGGGACATCATAGTCATAGACTGCGGCGTGCTGTTCCCAGAGCAGGATATGCCCGGGGTCGATCTGGTGATCCCAGACATAACCTACCTCATGGAGCGCAAGGACCACGTCAAGGCTATCCTTATAACCCACGGCCACGAGGACCACACCGGGGCCCTTCCCTTCGTGTTGCCCAGCCTTCCGGTACCGGTCTACGCGCCGAGACTTGCCCACGGCCTCATATCCGTAAAGCTGAAGGAACGGCGCGGCCTCCGCGCCTCCAGGCTGGAGATAGCAGAGCCGGGCACGTCCATCAAGCTGGGCAAGTTCGGAGTAGAGTTCTTCCGCGTCTGCCACAGCATTCCCGACGCCATGGGGCTGGCCATAGAGACACCCATCGGCACCGTCATCCATACAGGAGATTTCAAGATCGACCACACTCCGGTAGATGGAAAGGGCACGGATATGGCCCGCCTCGCCGACTACGGCGCCAAGGGCGTGCTGCTCCTCTTCTCTGACTCCACCTACGCCGAGACGCCCGGCTATACCCCCTCAGAAAAGGTGGTAGGCGAAGCATTAGACAGGGCCATCGGGGAGGCCCCAGGGAGAGTGCTGGCGGCGACCTTCGCCTCCCTGATCTCCCGCATACAGCAGGTTATAGACGCCTCCGCCAAGCACGGCCGGAAGGTGGGAATCGTAGGGCGCAGCATGGTGGACAACGTCAAGATGAGCATCGAGATGGGCTATATCTCTCCCCCTCCCGGCGTGCTCCTTCCCCTGGCGGAGACCAAACGGCTGCCCCCAGAGAAGTCGGTCCTGATTACCACGGGAAGCCAGGGGGAGCCGACATCCGCCCTCGTGCGAATAGCCAACGGCGACCACAGGGACATACGTGTGATACCGGGAGACACGGTGATCATCTCCGCAACCCCCATCCCCGGTAACGAGACTGTGGTCAGCAGGACCATAGATAACCTGACCCGCCAAGGGGCAAGGGTGCTGTACGACAAGCTGGCCCTCGTGCACGTGCACGGCCATGGCAGCCAGGAAGAGTTGAAGATGATGCTGAGCATCACCAAGCCACGCTTCTTCATTCCGGTACACGGCGAGTACCGCCACCTGATGGCCCACGCCGCCCTGGCCAGGACCATGGGAGTGCCGGAACCGGGCATTCATGTCCTGGAGGACGGCGACATCCTTGAGCTCACTTATGAGGGTGCAGAGATCGTGGGTAGCACGCCGGCAAACCACGTATATATAGACGGGCAGCACATCATGGGCGTTACAAGCCCGGTCCTGTCGGACAGGCGGTCGCTGTCCAGAGATGGTATCGTCGTTGTCGTGGTAGCCCTGGACAGGGCGACAGGAATGCCGGCACGTCCCCCGGAGCTAGTGTCCAGAGGGTTCCTGGACCAGGAACAGATGGAGGGGGCCTTTCAGAGGGTATCCGCATCGTTAGCCGAATCCCTCACCAATAAACCTGACCATCCTATCGACTGGGCCCTCACCAACGCCCGAGTCAGGGAAGAAGTGAGCAGGCTCCTCTACAAAGCGACAGGCCGCAGCCCGGTGGTTGTGCCAGTAGCGCTGGAGGTGTAGGTGGGACGGGGAAGGTCCTCAGCCAGGGGCAGAGCGCCCAATTCACGGTCGGCGTCGCGGCTGTTCGTGCCCATGCGTCGGGGCCGGCTCTTGCAGGGAGTGTCGCTTAACGCAGCCCTCTGGTCGAAGCTGCTTCTGGTCCCGTCGGCTTTCATTCTTGCTCCCGTGCTCGCCTTCGCCTTATCGACGACCGTTCGCGACCCGGCGCTGGAGGCGCTGGGCTACGGGCTGGCCCCGGTGGGCCTGTGGCTCGCCGGCCTCGTCCTGGCTCTCCGGTACAGGCACGCCCTGATCGTCCGGTACTGGACCACATGGCTGGGTGTGGCCCTCCTCGTGGCGGCCTCTCTGGGCATCATGTCCATGTTCCATCCCTCGGAGGGTGTGATGCAGGAGGCGTCCTACGGGGGCGAATGGGGAAAGTACTTCGGCGACCGACCGGTGGCCCTGGGAGCGCTGAAGATCGCCGTCCTCATCTTCCTCGCTCCCCTGATGCTACTACCCCGGCGCATGGCGCCGGGGTACAAGAAGGCCGCGATGGGGACGTTCCATGACCTGGCCGCATCGGCAGGCTGGCTGCGGACCCGAGCTTCGGGGACGAGGAGGGGACCGGCGATGCCGGCCCCCTCCTCGTCCCCGAAGCTGAGCAAGAACGGCGGTACCGTTCGTGGGACTCCACCCGTAGGTCCGACGGAACCTCCCAAGCCTAGCGTTTTGCCAAACCCGGCCCACCAAGCCCCGGTCGGCGTGACCGCCGGGGGGTGGCGGCTCCCATCCCTGGAGCTGCTGGGCAGGGAGGAGTCCCGCCCCGTGTCTCAGGCGATCCTCCAGCAGATGGCCCAGCACATAGAGGAGACCCTGGGAGAGCATAAGGTCGAGGTGGCTGTCCAGGACATAAGGACCGGGCCGCGGGTGATAAGGTTCGGACTGGTCCCGGGCTGGGTGAAGAAGTACCGGGAGTCGCGGGGTGGCAGGTCCACGGACGTTGGGGATCCCACCATGGATATGAGCCGGGTGAAGGTCCAGGCCATATTGCTTCGCGAGAAAGACCTGGCCCTCGCTCTCAGAACATCCTACCTACGAATGGAGGCCCCGGTGCCGGGAGAGGCCCTGGTAGGCCTCGAGGTGCCCAACCCTCAGCCCCGAAGGGTTGTGCTGCGCCCTGTAGCGGAGAGTACCGGCTTCCAGAAGATCGCGGCCGCGGGTGGACTCCCCATCGCCGTGGGAGAGGATACCGGAGGGGATCCGATCGTGTCGGACCTTACCGCCCTGCCCCATCTACTCATCGCGGGGGCCACCGGCAGCGGCAAGAGCGTCTGCATAAATGCCGTCGTTGCCTCTCTCATCCTGTCCACCCCCCCTGACCGGCTCCGCATGCTCATGGTGGACCCTAAGAGGGTTGAGCTGACTCCATTTAACGGCATACCTCATCTCGTCGCTCCCGTCATCGTGGACACCGATGAGGTGCTGGTCGTACTGAAGGACATCACAGACCACATGCTCCACCGCTATAAGCTCATGGAGGAGATCGGCGTAAGGAACATCGAAGGGTACAACAGGAAGTCCGATGAGCCGATGCCGTTCCTGGTGATCATCATCGACGAGCTGGCCGACCTCATGATGGCCGCTGCCTACGAGGTGGAGCAGGCCCTGGTTCGTCTTGCACAGCTGGGGAGGGCCACGGGAATTCACCTCATCCTGGCGACCCAAAGGCCCTCGGTTAACGTCGTAACGGGGTTACTCAAGGCCAACGTCCCAACCAGGATCGCCTTCGCCGTAGCGTCACAGGTCGACTCCAGGGTAATCCTGGACTCGGTGGGGGCGGAGAAGCTGCTGGGAAAGGGGGACATGCTGCTGCTTTCCCCCGACTCTCCCAGGCCAAGGCGGGTCCAGGGGACCTTCATCCATGACCGAGAGATCGAGAAACTAGTGGAGTTCTGGAGCGGTCAATCGGGTCCTCCTCTGCCAGAGATCCCCCTCGGCAAAGACACCCCTCCCACCGGACACCAGCGTTATACTGAAGATGACGATCTGCTGGAAAGGGCCCGGGAGCTCAGCGAGAGGTACCGCCACATTTCGGCTTCCGTGTTGCAGCGGCGGCTCCAGATCGGATACCCCAAAGCCATGCAGCTCATGGAGCTGCTGGAGACCGAGGGGCTTGTCTCTCCCTCCACCGACCACTCCGCCCGCTGATAGTCGCAGCAGCAGGCAGGCCCAGATCCCTTTCCTTTGTAATCCTTTCATAGTACCATTGGATAGTGGGTTCTCCGGGGCCGGCTCCGGAGTGCACTCTGGAGGGGCGAGAGAGCCCCGGTGTGAGGCCGTTGGCGCGGCCGGGCGAGGAGTGCCTGTGAGAAACCTGTCCGAGTTTCTGGTGCATCTTCTGCGAAGGGGCACCACCCTGGACCGCACGTACCTCTCAGAACTGCGGGACCACTGCCTCGTCTGCGAGGAGCCTGTCGGTGACGCCCCCACCTACCTCAAATACAGGGTGTGCTCCCACTGCGGGTTCCACTACAGCCTGACCGCCAGGGAGCGCATCGAGTTACTGGTTGATCCCGATAGCTTCAAGGAGACCAGCCGCTCCATAGCCTCGCTCTACCCCCTTTCCTTTTCCAGCCGGGGCGGTTATCGTCAGCGGCTCTCCCAGGACCAGACCAGGACTGGCCTCACTGAAGCCGCAGTAAGCGGACGCTGCTCCATCGCCGGGAATAGCGCCATGATGGTGGTGCTGGACTTCGGGTTCATGGGTGGTAGCATGGGGAGCGTGGTGGGAGAGAAGGTTGCCCTGGCCTTCGAGGCGGCGGCCAAAGGCAATTACCCGCTTATAGCCCTGGTCAGTGGCGGTGGCGTCCGGATCCAGGAAGGGGTCTTCTCCCTTATGCAGATGGCGAAGACGGTAACGGCGGCCAACCGCCTCCGGGAAAAGCGGATGCCCTTTGTCGTCGTACTGTGCAATCCCGCCACGGGTCACGCCTACGCCAGCTTCGCCAACCTGGCCGACCTGATTCTGGCCGAGCCGGGCTCTCTGATCGGCCTCGCGCCCTTGAAGACCCTCAAAGAGGCCTCTAGAAGGCCCATCCCCCCAGACGCTCACACGGCAGAGGCCCACCTGAGCCACGGCCTGCTGGACAGCGTGGTGGACCGGACGGCTCTGAGAGAGAAGCTGGCCACCATTCTGGACATGCTGGGACCCGAGCGTAGCTCCCGCACCGACGGCAGGCCCATCAGGAAGGCTTCCACCAATGGCGCTACTTCAGCCCCCGAGGCAGGTCAGGCCTTGGAGATCGCCAGGCACCCCCAGCGCCCCTCCGCCCTCAGATACATAGACGCCATTGTGGACAGCTTCATCGAGCTGAAAGGGGACCGCGTCAGCGGCGACGACGCAACCCTGGTGGGCGGTCTGGGATACATAAGGGGAGAAAGAGCGGTTATCATAGGCCAGGAGCGAACGAGGAGTCGTCTCACGGCGGCGTACCACACCTATCCCGAGGGGCTCCGAAAGGCGAGGCGGCTCATCGAACTGGCGGCTCGGTTCAAGCTGCCGGTCGTAACCCTCATCGATACCCAGGGAGCACATCCAGGGCTGGAGTCGGAGGAGCAGGGCGTGGGCAACGCCATCGCCACCACCCTCTCCCTGATGGCCGAGGCACCGACACCCATTGTCTCGGTCATTATCGGCCAAGGGGGCAGCGAGGGCGCCCTGGCGCTGGGGATCGCCGACACCATTCTCATGCAGCAGTACGCGATATATGCCCCCATCTCGCCTGGCCAGTCCCCCAGCAGGTTCTACCGCAACTCCTCTCAGCAGCGAGAGGACGTCCAATCTCAAACCCTGACGGCCCACGAGTGCGAGGAGCTGGGGATCATCGACGAAGTCGTACCCGAGCCTCCCGGAGGCGCCCACAACGATCCCGCGGCGGCGGCGGACGAGCTCCAGATGGCGATTACCAGGCAGCTGACCTCCCTGGCCAAGATATCCGCCAAGAACCTTGTGAGAGACAGATATAAGAAATTCAGAAACATGGGTGAATATACTCCCCACGCCCAGGCGGCGGTACGCAGGGAGGTCTCCCTGCTGCAGCACATCGTGCTTAAGAGCCCAAAGAGACAGAAAGCCAAGGCTCGCATAGCGCCCAAGCGGTAGGCCGCACGGGGCATACGCTGCCTATCTGGACATGTTGCCGGGGGTTTTCGTAGTCCCGCCACACTCGGTCGCTTGGCGCAAGCGTGCGGGACGTTTCGAGCCCGGAGGCCCGAGGCACTTCACTGTCTAGGGGAGTGGTCTACGCTGTCTCTTTACCAAGGGACCTGAGGCTTTCCCTAATCCCCTTCAGGATGCCCCGGTACTCTTCCATCACCTCGGGACTGGAGAGGACGGTAGGTTGTGAGGGATCCTTGTAATCGGGCCTGAGGGCCATAGCGCCTAAAAAGGGCATCCCCATATCCTGGGCTAGCTCCTCTCCGGCACCCTGTCCAAAGACCTCGCCGCGGTAGTTCTCCACTATCCCCAGCACGTTCACCTTCAGCTTCTTTATCATGTTGATGCACCGCCGAGCATCCAGGTTGGCCAAAAGCTGGGGCGTGGTGACCACCACGAATCCCTCCAGAGGCAAGGCCTGCATGACGGTCAGGGGCGCATCGGAGGTGCCCGGCGGCAGGTCCACCACCAGATAGTCCAGCTCTCCCCACGCAGTCATCTGGAGGAACTGGTTAATGGCGTTGTGGATCATGGGCCCCCGCCATATGATCGCCTCGTCCTCCTTCTCCTGGAAGAAGGCCATGGAGACCACCTTAACTCCGAAACGCTCGGATGGAACTATCTGCCCGTTCTCATAAACGGGCTTCTCCGAGATGCCCATTGCCCTGGTGACGTTGGGGCAGTCTATGTCTACGTCCAGCAGCCCCACTCCCTTCCCTTCGTGGGCCAGCGCAGCAGCCAGGTTGACGGCGACGGTGGTCTTCCCAACACCCCCCTTGCCACTATACACAGCAATCTTGGTCTTAATGGTGTCCAGACGCTGGGTAATCTGGCGCTTTTGCTGCCAGGTACGCTTGATGGCCTCCAGCCGGGCCTTCTCCTGTGGAGTCGTCATTCCTTGCGACCACCTTGGCTATTGATGGGAGCCCCCAGGGCTCCCTGGAGTTAGTCCAGCCCTAGAAGCTTCTTGCCGTCGTCAGTAATGAGTTCAGGCGACCAGGGTGGATCAAAAGTCATCTCCACTTCCACATCCTCGACTCCGTCCAGTTCCGAGATGGCCCACTCTGCCTGCTGGGCGATCATGGGGCCCATTCCGCAGCCTGGCGCTGTAAGGGTCATCTGAACGAACACGTTACCCTTATCCACCTTCACGTCGTAGATTAGCCCCAAGTCCACCACGTTCACTGGTATCTCCGGGTCGTAGACGTTCTTGAGCACCTCTCTGACACCTTCCGAGGTCAACGTTTCCTCTGCCATACTCGCCTCCAACTTCTCTTCCCTGACTCCAACGAGATTGTATCAAAAGGCAATTGCCTACGTCAACTTTACCACTCCCAGCTCTCACCTGCCGATGGCCCTGCTAATCAGCTCCTCGGCCTTCTCCCGTTCGGCCGACAGGGCTATGGTGAAAAGGTTGCCACGGTTCTTTATCAAGGCGTGGAGCTCGTCATCGGGGGAGATGTAAAAGGCCTTCTCCTTTCCCCGCAGACTCGTGAAGGTCACCTTCTGAAATCCGCCCCTCGAGGCGGCGCTCCCGAAGATGAAAGACACCAGGAAGCCGGGGTAAGATGAGCGAGTCGCCAGCACCGCGCCCTGGTTCGAGCTCTCAAAGAGGGAATCGCGACCGACCCCATCCAGGTGGGTCGGGGAACCGGTTGAGTAGAGGCCAAAGACCAGATTCTTCAGCTTGGCCGACTTTACGAACCCCTGGAAGGTCCTTATCTCCCAGGCGACGCCCTTCGCCAGACGGTCGACAAACTCATTGTCCAGTACCCCGAACCCGGCCGCCAGAGGGTCCCCAGGGGGCGCCTCCGGCAGCAGATTGAACAGCACCCAGGCATCTGGGTAGGCATCTTCCATGGTGACGAAACGGCCCTCAAAAATGCTGGCTCTGAGCGCCTCTATCCAGTCACCCTTGCCTTTGAAGAGATAAAGTCTGTTATCCTGGAGTCTATGCCGGTAGCCGGTATCCGACGTTTCCAGCTCCTCAGCAAGAAGCCGGGCCAGCCGCCCCTCGGTAAGCTCGTACACCATCCCATAGACCTGGGGAATCTCGCTCACCCAGACCTCCAGCCTGTTGACCTCGACCTCCCTGGGGAAACCTCTCCCCGGCGTGAAATCGGCTATGAGTGTATCCGCGGAGGCGATCATAGGCTCGGCCCGGCCGACGTACAGATAGCCCTTCAGCTCCACATCTGGAAGGAGGATGGTCTTGAAACCCTCGGGCAGCGCCGGGTCCCGCTCCTCGATCCTGGGGCCACATCCTATGGTGATGCCGCCCAGAAGCAAGGCGAGGAGGCCCAGCCCCGTGGCCTGAGCAACCCGTTGCGCCACGGCACCCGTGCCAACGGTCCCGTTAATCGGGGCCTCTAGAGCGGGCTGAGGCTCGGGGGTCCATGAGCGGCGCCTTTTCATCGACAGCCAGGACCCGCCTCAGCTCGAAAACCTCATCTCTGAGCATGGCAGCCTTCTCGAACTCCAGGTTCCTGGCCGCCACCTTCATCTGGGTCTCCAGGTCCTTTATCACCCGGAACATCTCGTCTTTGGACATGACCTTCTTCTGGGCCAGGTATGGCGCCCTGGTCTCCGCCATCGACCTGACCCGGTCGGTAATATCCTTTACCTGCTTTTTGATGCCACGGGGGACTATGCCGTGCCTGCGGTTATGGTCATCCTGAATGGCTCGGCGACGGTAGGTCTCGTCGATCGCCCGCTGCATAGACCGGGTTGAGGTGTCGGCATACATGATGACGTGGCCTTCGGCGTGTCGAGCGGCCCGACCTACGGTTTGGATAAGGGACGACTCGGATCGGAGAAAGCCCTCTTTGTCGGCGTCCAGAATCGCCACGAGACTCACCTCCGGCAGGTCCAGCCCCTCCCGGAGGAGGTTGATCCCCACCACGACGTCATACACCCCCAGGCGCAGGTCCCGCAGGATCTCGCTGCGTCGCAAGGTTTCTAGGTCCGAGTGCAGGTAATGGGTCCTTATGCCCATCTCCCGAAGGTAGTCATCCAGCTCCTCTGCCATCTTCTTGGTGAGGGTGGTCACCAGACACCGCTCACCACTATCGACCCGCAACCTTATCTGCTCGATCAGGTCGTCGATCTGCCCCTTGGTAGGTTTCACCTCTATGGTGGGGTCCAGCAGGCCGGTCGGGCGTATCACTTGCTCCACCACCTGGCTGCTCACCTCCATCTCGTAGGGGCTGGGGGTTGCGGAGACGCATATAGCCTGGTTGATGTGGGCCTCGAACTCCCGAAAGTTCAAGGGTCTGTTGTCCAGGGCGGAGGGCAGCCGGAACCCGTAGTCCACCAGCGTCTGCTTGCGGGAGATATCTCCGTGGTACATACCTCGCAGCTGTGGGATGGTCATGTGGGACTCGTCGAGGAACACCATGAAATCTCTGGGGAAGTAGTCCAGCAACGTCCAGGGAGAGCTGCCCGGAGCCCTTCGGGCCAGGTGCCGGGCATAGTTCTCCACGCCGGAGCAGAACCCGGTCTCCCGCATCATCTCCAGGTCATAGTTGGTGCGGGACTCAAGGCGGGCGGCCTCCAGGACCTTACCCTGCCCCCTGAACTCTCGGAGCCTCTCTTCCAGCTCCGCCTGGACGTCCACCATGGCCATCTCAAGCTTCTCTCTCGAGGTCACGAAGTGCTTGGCCGGGAAGATCTCCATCTCCTGGCGCTGGGCGAGGATCTCCCCGGTGAGGGGGTCGACCTCCACGATGCGTTCTATCTCGTCTCCCCAGAACTGTATCCGCAGCGCCACCTCCTCGTAGGCGGGAAGCAGCTCGATGGTATCACCCCTTACACGGAACTTTCCCCGGCTCAGATCCATGTCGTTGCGCTCGTACTGCATACTCACCAGCTGGCGCACCAGCCGGCTCCGGTTACGCAGCTCACCCACCTTCACCTGGGCCACGAAGCTGTAGTAGTCCTGGGGGTCCCCCAGGCCGTAGATACACGATACCGAGGCCACGATGAGCACGTCCCGCCGGCTCAAGAGGGACCTGGTGGCGGCCAGGCGCAGCTTGTCGATCTCCCCGTTTATGTCGGCGTCCTTCTCGATGTAGGTGTCCGTCCGGGGGACGTAGGCCTCGGGCTGGTAGTAGTCGTAGTAGGAGACAAAGTACTCCACGGCATTATCGGGGAAGAACTCCCTGAACTCGGTGGCCAGCTGGGCCGCCAGGGTCTTGTTGTGGGCGATGACGAGGGCGGGCCGCTGGACCCGCTCCACAATGTTGGCCATGGTGAAGGTCTTGCCGCTGCCCGTCACCCCCATCAGGGTCTGGTAGCGGTGGCCCTTCTCCAGCCCCTCAATGATGCGGTCCACCGCCTGGGGCTGGTCGCCAGTAGCTCGGAAGTCCGCGTGTATCCTGAAATCAGGCATTGCTAACCCTGAACTCTTGACATCAGGTGACCCTATCGCCCATACGCCATTCTACCACCCGTCCACCCGATATAGCATTTCGCTCAGGCTAATTTGAAGAAATTATAGCCAGCCAGCACTATCGTACTTACCATGAGGCCTGCAATTATCCCGATGTTAATTTTGACAGCGGAACATTTGTCCCACAGCCTCGGCCTTAGCCCTCACCATCTTCGCAGTATGTGGCGGATCGTCGACCTCATCGGGCGACGCTTCTATCGTGCTCCGTATTTTCCCATCAAGGAGCCCCTGGCTTTCAATTTCCGCCACAAAGACCACACGGGTCCAAAATAGAAGTTGTGCTTTATGGCCTGGACTATCATGCCGAATAGGAAGAAACTAACACCAATCAGAACTAGACCACTAACAAGACGTTGGTCGGACAGCTGCCCGGCAGTCAGTGCAACAATGCCCCCGCTCACGGTCGCAGCTAACGCAGGCACCTGCCACATGGACCGCGAGTAATCCCGGAGGTCGGCACACGCTTGCCGATGTTGGATGCGCTCCTCCTCCGTTCTCACCCACGCCGTGCTACCCCCGCGCCATCTCCTGGAGAGCCCGCCGCACTTTGTCCTCCAGGGGCAGCCCCGCCGCACCGTCCAGGGACGCGATCGCCCGCCGGGACTCGGCGGCGGTGTAGCCCAGCGCCATGAGGGCCGAGACGGCATCGCCGTCCTCTGCCGCTCCTGGAAGCATCGGCACCTCCGCCAGGTACTTCTCCAGCTTACCCTTGAGCTCCAGCACCAGGCGTCCGGCCCCCTTCTTGCCGAGCCCAGGCACCCGGCTCAGGGTCTCCACGTCCCCGGTGGCTACAGCCGCCACTACGGCCGCCGGCCCCAGCGAAGAGAGAAGGGCCAGGGAGGTCCGAGGCCCTATGCCGGATACTCCGTTGAGCATCTGGAACAGGCTCAGCGCCTCGGGCGTGGGGAAGCCGTACAGCACCGCCTCGTCGTCCCTTATGTAAAGCCGCGTGTGGAGATGGACCTGGTCTCCGGGGCCGCCCAGGCCTCCCACGGCAGAGGCCGGCACGTGGACCTGGAGGCTCACTCCCCCTCCGATCCGTAGCTGAACCCAGTCCGGCCCCCTTGACTCCAGCACGCCCGTGATCCCCGTTATCAACCGCGGTACCCCTCTCTCTTACCAGAGCTATCTACGGGATGATCTCTCGTTTGAGGACCTCCTCCGCCTGGCGCTGCCGCCCGTGGCATATGGCGATGGCCAGGGCGTCCGCCGCATCGGAAGGCGACGGCGTCGAGTCGAGGCCCAGAACCATTCTCACCATCTCCTGGACCTGCTCCTTGGTCGCGGCGCCGTAGTCCGCGATAGCACGCTTTACCTGGGCCGGTGAATAGCGGTACACAGGTATGCCCTGCCCGGCCGAGGCGATGAGCACCACGGCCTGGGCCTGGCCCACAGCCAAGGCCGGACCTGCGTATCTCTTCTCGCCCTTCCCGACGAAGGGCTCTTCCACCGCCACCGCCTCGGGTTGCCACAGGGCTATCATGTTTAGCACGTGGGTGTAAAGCTGGTATAACCGCTCCTCCACAGGGAGGGAACGTGGCAGGGCAACCACACCCCAGTCCACGGCCGTCGGGCGTTCCTTGTCCTCAACCAGGCCGTATCCCATCCGGACGGTACCCGGGTCAATCCCCAGCACTCTCATGGCGGGAGCTAGCTTTCACCACGGTACGCTTCCAGCACTTCGTCAGGAAAGTCGGCGTTGCTGTACACCTTCTGTACGTCGTCCAGCTCCTCAAGGGCGTCGAGGAGTCTGAGGGTCTGCTCCGCCTCTTTGACACCGAGGGACACGGTGGACTTGGGGATCAGGGAGATCTCCGCCGATGCGGTTTCGATCTGGTGCTGTTCCAGCGACTTACGGACCGCTTCCAGAGCCTCGGGCTGGGTGTAAATCTCCAGGTATCCCTTCTCGAACTTTACGTCCTCCGCCGCCGCGTCGATGGCCAAGAGGGACAGGTCCTCGGCGCGACCCTCGTCCACCTCCAGGTTGATGACCCCCTTGGGCTCGAAGTTCCAGGCAACGCAGCCGGCTTCTCCCAGGCTGCCGCCGGCCTTGGCAAAGGCGGCCCGCACCTCCGGGGCCGTACGGTTCCGGTTCGGCGTGAGGGCCTGGAGTATGATCGCGATGCCTCCCGGACCATAGCCTTCGTAGACCACCTCCTCAAGCTGTTCCTGGGAGTCCCCACCTCCGGCAGCCTTGCTGATGCCCCTCTCGATAGTGTCCATGGGCATGTTGCCGGCTTTGGCTTTGTCCACAGCCAGGCGGAGGCGGTAGTTCAGGTCGGGATCGGCCCCCCCCCCTTCCCGGACCGCGATGGATATATCCCGGCTCAGCTTCGTAAAGAGCTGGCCGCGGCGTACGTCGGCCACCCCCTTCGCGCGTTTGATGGTCGACCACTTGGAGTGTCCCGACATAGCACTCACCTCCCCAGTGTGATCCGCACAGCTTCCCTACTTGAATTTTATCACCGCCCTGCCTAGAGGTCAAAGTAGAGCGTAGCAGAAGTCGCTCCGAACGAGAAGCGCGGGACAGAGGGGGACTCCTGGTGGGCGACCTGGTTCAGGGAGGACCGCAAGCCTTCGCATCAACCTCCAACGCTAGCTGCCGTTCGTCGACCCCTCTGGATTTGGGCTCCTCATCCGGGGGAGCTGGTCGGTAGACTCGGTCTCGCGTCCGGCCGTCTGGAATGAGTAGCCCCAGTTGCACTAGACGCTTCAAGTCCCGTGACGCAGTTCCCGGCGACGCTCCAGTTACTTCTACGTAATCTGCACGAGTCATGCTGCCGGCCTGGACGGAATACACGAATCCATCGGTCTGTCTAACATTCACATCGATAGTGCTGAAGCGTGCATAAAAATCACTCATCATCCGGTGCCAGTCTGTCAGTCGGTCGGTGAGCCCCTGGGCCTCGATGCCCAGAGCGTCCGCGAAGAAGATAATCGAAGGAGTCACGTCGTATTCGCGGTTGTACTGTGTACCCAAGGTACGTTCGATGGCTGAAAAATATTGGTCTCTAAGGTGCAAGATAACCGCTTCAAGTGAAAGCAACTTCTTGAAGCTGAAGTTCGACCGCTGGAGAAGTAAGGTGGACAAAGCACGCGCCGTGCGTCCGTTCCCATCCCAGAATGGGTGTATGGCCACAAGCTGGATGTGAGCGATCCCAGCTTTAAGAACAGGGTGTAGCCCGGGGTGATCCTCTCTGAGCCAAACGGCGAATGAACGCATCAACCCAGGGACGTCACCTTGATTTGGAGGCGTATAACCACCGACCGTGTTCTGGCCCTTCCGGTAGGCCCCAGGTGTCAGGGTCGGCGACACTCCGTCCAAGAAGTAACGGTTGATTTCCCTTATTACCAACTCATCCAGCGGGACGTCCGGTTGGTCACTAAGATAGTCAACAAACTCGTACGCACGCTTGGCGTTGATATTGGCCTGCTCGTCGTCGCTGAACTTGCCTGGTTGACTCCTTTTGAACAGGTCTCCTACGGCCTGCTCATCTAGACTTGCACCTTCGATCCTCGTTGTCCCGGATGCTCGCTTGACCGCAGCATCACGGCGAATCCAAGCCTCGTGCTTGGGCATAATAAGCACACGATCAACTAACCAGCTGTTGCGCTCAATCTTCTCCAGAACATACTTGATCTCGTCAGTATGCTCAAACTTCGGGGCAAAGATATTATCATTCATGTCAGAACTACCACTATATATATATGCGAGTTTGCTACTAATGATAGTATCATGCCCTGTTTATAGTGTCAATATATGCCCCCCTGGTGTCGGTGGGGTGGAGGCATGCGTGTCGCTAGAGAATTATGCAAGATGCTCGCCTTGACTCCCACTTCCCGTTGCGCCTAGAATGAAGCCGGACCTGAATCCGGCCTACAGGAACAGCATGGCCGAGCGGCTCGTATCGGGTAAGCCCCTCCAGGAAGACGATACCCTAGACTCCTCCCTCCGCCCCAAGCGGATGTCCGACTTCGTGGGACAGGACAAGGTCCGGGAGAACCTCAGCATCGCCATCCAGGCGGCGGGGATGCGTGAGGAGCCCCTGGACCACGTGATGATCTACGGTCCCCCAGGCCTGGGCAAGACCACCCTCGCCCACATCATCGCCCGGGAAATGGAGTCGAGCATCAGGGTCACCTCTGGCCCCGCCATCGAGCGGGCCGGAGACATGGCCGCCATCCTGACCAGTGTAAACAAGGGCGATGTCCTCTTCATAGACGAAATTCACCGTCTCAGCCGGGTGGTGGAGGAGGTGCTCTATCCGGCCATGGAGGATTTCTTCCTCTCGTGGGTCGTGGGCAAGGGGCTGGGTGCCAGAAATATGAACCTGCGCATCAATCCTTTCACTCTCATCGGGGCCACGACGCGGTACGCCATGGTCAGCCCGCCCCTCAGGGACAGGTTCGGAGCCATCTTCCGCATCGGCTTCTACGACCGCGAGTCCATGGAAACCATCGTGAAGCGCTCGGCCCGCATCCTGGACGTGGCGATTGAGGACACGGGTATAAAGGAGATAGCCGCCCGCTCCCGGGGAACCCCAAGGGTGGCCAATCGGCTGCTCAGGCGGACCAGGGACTATGCTCAGGTTATGGCCGATGGTAGAATAACAGCGGAGGTAGCGCTGGAGGCCCTCGCCCAGCTTGAGGTGGACGGTCTGGGCCTGGACGATATCGACCACAAGCTGCTCAGGAGCATCGTGGACAAGTTCTCCGGCGGCCCGGTTGGGCTGGATACCCTGGCGGCCTCAGTAGGCGAAGACTCAGATACCATCATGGACATTTACGAGCCCTACCTCCTCCAGCTGGGCTTCCTCGATAGGACGCCCCGGGGCAGGCAGGCCACCCGTCTCGCCTATGAGCACCTGGACCTGGAGTACACAGGCAAGGGAGGTTCGCCCCAGGGCAAGCTACTCTAGACCGCTGATTACCGGCCCGACGCCGGCTACCGCGCAAGCAAGAAGGAGGTGTCCGTTGATCCATGAGCTACGCATCTACGAGCCCATCCCCGGCAAGCTGGGCGCCGTCAACGCCCGCTTTGCCGACAGCACCGTTGACCTGTTCCGGAAGCACGGCCTGGATATGCTGGGCTTCTGGACTGCAGAGATAGGCATCGGCCCGGAACTCACCTACATAGTGAGCTTCGAGGACATGGCGGATAGGGACAGAAAGTGGGCCTCCTTCCAGGGAGACCCTGTTTGGCAGAAGATCCGGGCCGAGTCGGAAAAGGACGGCCTGATAATGGACAGGTTCCGCAACACCATAATGAAGCTCACTCAATACTCACCCAACCCCCCAAAGGTCAATTCCAACGTGCAGGAGCTCCGCATATACGACGCCATGCCGGGCAAGCTGCCCAACCTGCACGCCCGGTTCGCCAACCACAGCACCGGCTTCTTCCGGCAATACGGCATGGACGTTATAGGCTACTGGACCGATGACGTAGGTATAAGCAACCGGCTGACCTATATGTTGGGGTACCCTTCCCTGGGAGACAGGGAGAAGAGCTGGGCCGCATTCAACGCAGACCCCGCATGGCATAAGGTGGTGGACGAGTCCCAGCGGGATGGCACGCTGGTAAAGGCCGTTTACAGCACCATCCTGAGGCCCACCGCCTACTCACCCAGGTAGCCGGGGCACTTCCGCTGGACCCGATTATGTGTCACACTCCTGAATGTCCGGGCACGGGGAGCCGTACCCCGTTGCCGCCGCCGGGTGCCAGCATGGAGCGGCGGTCCCCGCGCCGAGGCATGATGTATCTCTATATGAGGCCTGAGCGATGCCGCTAACCAGGTCGGGCACAGCAGCCCAACTCACGCCGCGTGGAACCACCCTCGGGGCTCCGCCGGGCCTAACTGAGCTCCTGGAGGCGGATAATGACCCGCTCGATGGACTCGGGGACGGCCTGAAGGGCATGGTGCACGCGGCGCTTGAGGGCGCCTCGCTCGGCGGGGAGGAGGCGCACCGGCTGGCCCACTCCGCCCCGGAGGAGCTGGCCTCCCTTTGCCGGGCCGCTTCCACCATCCGGGACAGGGGAAGGGGGCGGGACGTCAGCTTTTCCCCGAAGGTCTTTATCCCGCTGACCAGGCTATGCCGTGACTTTTGCGGCTACTGCACCTTCCGCCAGTCCCCGCTGGAGGCAGAGCGGCTTTACATGAGCCCCGACGAGGTCCTGGCGGTGGCCAGGGCCGGAGAGAGGCTGGGCTGCACCGAGGCCCTCTTCACTCTCGGGGAACGGCCGGAGCAACGCTATCCCGAGGCCAAAGAGTGGCTCCGGCGGCACGGCTACGCTACTACCCTCGATTACCTTCGCCACGCCTCGCAGCTCCTCCTCGAGGAGACCTCCCTGCTGCCCCACGGCAACCCCGGCACAATGAGCCGCCGGGAGCTGGAAGGGCTTAAGAACGTCAACGCCTCCATGGGGCTGATGCTGGAGAACGTGAGCCCCCGGCTCTCGGAAAGGGGGGGACCCCACGAGCTCGCTCCAAGCAAAAGGCCCGCCGTACGCATCAAGACGGTGGAGCTGGCCGGCGAGCTCAAGATACCCTTCACCACGGGCATCCTCATCGGGATCGAAGAGACCCGGCAGGAGCGGATCGATTCCCTGCTGGTCATACGGGAGCTTCACCGCCGGTTCGGGCACGTCCAGGAGGTCATCGTCCAGAACTTCCGGGCCAAGCCAGACACGCCCATGGAAAGCTACGTGGACCCCACCACCGAAGACCTCCTCTGGACGGTGGCCACGGCCAGGTTGGTTCTAGGGCCCGAGGCCAACATCCAGGTGCCCCCCAACCTGAGCCTGAGCGACTATCCTGTCTATCTGCTGGCGGGGATCAACGACTGGGGAGGAATCTCCCCCCTCACCATCGACTACGTGAACCCCGAGGCCCCGTGGCCTCAGATTTCCGAGCTACGTAGGCGCACCGAGGAGCTGGGGTTCAGGCTGAGGCCCCGCCTGCCCCTGTACCCAGAGTTCGTCACAGGCGACGGTCAGTACACGCCTGCTCCCCTGGCCGACCGGATCAGGTCCCTGGCTGACGCTGAAGGATATGTGAAAGGGGGCATCGAACGCTATGCCACTAGCACCCCTTGACAGCAATGGGGACGGGGCGACGGCCCTGGAGTCGGTGCTAAAGGGCATCGATCTCCAAGTCGCGCGTATACTGAACGACGCCCTGGAAGGGCGGGACATCTCGGTGGAGCAGGCCGTGGTCCTGTTCGACACCTCGGGCCTGGAGCTCAGCGCCTTGGTGATGGTCGCCGACGAGCTACGGAGGCGGCGCGTGGGGGACGTAGTCACCTACGTGGTAAACCGCAACATCAACTTCACCAACGTGTGCATAAAGCGGTGTGGGTTCTGTGCCTTCAGCCGTGACCATAGGGAAGAGGAAGGCTACTTCCTGCCCATAGGCGAGGTCATACGCCGGGCGAAGGAGGCCTGGGACCTGGGGGCGACGGAGGTTTGTGTCCAGGCGGGACTCCCCCCTCAGATGGAGGGCGACCTCTACATCAAGCTGTGCGAGGCCCTGAAAGCGGAGCTCCCCGACATCCACGTCCACGGCTTCTCGCCCGAGGAGGTCCTGTACGGCTCCGTTCGCTCCAAGTGCAGCATAAAGGACTACCTGGTGGCGCTCAAGGACGCCGGCGTCGGGAGCCTCCCGGGGACCTCCGCCGAGATTCTGGACCAGGAGATGCGGGACATGATCTCGCCGGGGCGCATCACGGCCCAGCAGTGGATCGAGGTCATCACCAGCGCCCACGCCCTTGGAATACCCACCACGTCCACGATCATGTACGGCCACGTGGAGACCGACGAGCACAAGGCCCGACATCTCGCCCTTATCCGCGACATCCAGAAGGGCACCGGCGGCTTCACCGAGTTCGTGCCCCTCAGCTTCGTGTATACCGAGGCGCCCATGTTCAGACGGGAGCTGGTGGAAGGGGTGCGTACCGGCCCCACCGGCAACGAGGTGGTCAAGATGCACGCGGTCTCCCGGCTAATGCTGGACAACTGGATCCCCAACCTCCAGGTGTCCTGGGTAAAGGAAAGCCTCCGTTTCTCCCAGGTGCTCCTGGGCGCCGGGGTCAACGACATGGGCGGCACCCTCATCAACGAGAGCATCTCCACCTCCGCCGGCGCCCAGTACGGCCAGCTCGTCAAGCCCGGCCAGTTCCGCCAGATCATCCGAGACGCCGGCAGGGTGCCCGCCGAGCGCCACACCACCTACCGCATACGCCGCATCTTCAACGATGACGACGATCCCATGGACCCCCTTGACCTGGTGGGCGACGATCCCGAAGAGCGGTTCGGGTCCTACCAACGGCTCATCGACATGGACACCTACCGATTCCAGCACCCCAGGCACGTCAGAAGCCCCGAGGGCTAGTCATGGAGGGAGAGGTCCTGGCCCTGGCAGGCGGGGTGGGCGGGGCCAAGCTGGCCCTGGGACTCTCAAGGGTCCTTCGACCCGATGAGCTTACCATCGTGGTTAACACGGGCGACGACGAGGAGTTCCACGGGCTTCACGTCTCTCCCGACCTGGATACCGTCATGTACGCTCTGGCCGGGCTCACCAACCCAGAGACGGGGTGGGGAGTGGCCGGAGATTCTTTCAATGCCCTGGGAATGCTGGCCAGGTACGGCGCTCCCTCATGGTTCAATCTGGGGGACATCGACCTGGCCACCCACATACGGCGCACCCAGCTCCTCGGGGAAGGCCGGTCCCTCTCGGAGGAGACCCAGGAGCTGTGCCAGCGCCTGGGCATCCGCCACCGGATCGTGCCCATGAGCGACGACAGGGTCCGTACCTTTGTCGAGACGGCCGCCGAGGGAAGGCTGAGTTTCCAGGTCTACTTCGTGAAGCACCGCTGCATGCCGGTGGCCAGGGCACTCCATTTCTGCTACCCCGAGGCCGCTCGGCCCTCCCCCGGCTTCCTCGCGGCCCTGGACCAGGCCGGCTCCCTGGTCTTCTGTCCCTCCAACCCATTTCTCAGCATCGCTCCCATCCTCGCCGTGCCTGAGGTCAGGGAGCGCATAGCTGCGTTCCGGGGCACCAGGCTGGCCGTGAGCCCGATAGTGGGGGGTGAGGCCCTGCGAGGTCCCGCAGCCAAGCTCCTGGGAGAGCTGGGACACGAGGTCTCCTGCGTGGGCGTGGCGACGCAGTACCAGGGCCTGTGCGATATTTTCCTTATAGACGAGGCCGACCGCTGCCACGCCGGCGCCATCGAGAACCTGGGTATGCGGGCCGAGGTAGCTCCCACCGTTATGTCCACCGACGAAGACAAGGTCAGGCTGGCGGAGCACGTTTGCCGCCTGCTGGAGCGGTGACTTCGCCTTGGACGCGACCGGAGCTGTAGTCATCGTGCCCATGAAACCCCTTGCACTGGCCAAGACAAGGCTCTCGGGTGAGGACCTGTCCCACTCCCAGAGGAGGGCGCTCACGTGCAATCTGCTGGTCCGGGTGCTCCGGGCCGTAGCGGAGGCCGTTCAGAGCGCCCCCACGGTGGAGGATACGTGGGTCGTCGGAGGCGACCCCCACATACGGCGGGCAGCCGAGGCGGAGGGCGCCACCTGGTACGAGGAGGAGGGTTCGGACATCAACGAGACCCTATGCCGGGCCTTCGGGCGTGCCTTCCAGCGGGGCAAGGCCGCCCTCTTCTTACCCGGAGACCTCCCCTTCTTGAAGGCTCGGGACGTTCTGAGTATGGCCGGTGCCTCGAAGCATCTGAGGAACGTGACTCTGGCCCCAGCCAGACAGGGAGGTGGGACCAACGGGCTCCTGGTACCCCCCGGCCTCCCGCATCCCTTCCCGACCCTTCTCGGCCCCGACAGCTTCAGGCGCCATCTATCCCAGGCCGCGTCCCTGGGCCTCTCGGTGGCCATCTGCTACAGTCCGGGGCTGGCCTGTGACCTGGACACCTTCGAGGACCTCAGGGTCTACGAACACGTGGAGCCCGGCCTACTGAAGAAACTGAGCCGGGGACGACCGGAGAGATCGGGCGGCGAATAACCCGTTCAGCGAAATTCCAACACCGACGGGGGCAGATTGTGGCAAGCACACGAGTCAACAAAAGACTGAGGCTGGGAATCCTTCTCCCCACCCGCGGCCTGGTGATGGGCCCCGATGAGCCCAGGGACGCGGACATCATCCTGTCAATGGCCGAGGCAGCCGAGGAGGCGAGCCTCGACTCGGTGTGGGTGGGTGACAGCCTCACGTCCAAGCCCCGGTTGGAGCCCCTCACCACCCTGGCCGCGGTGGCCGCCCGGACGCGGCGGGTCCGGCTGGGCACCGCGGTGCTGCTGGCTGCGTTGAGGCACCCGGTCCTGATGGCCCACGTAGTGGGCAGCCTGGACCTCATATCCAGGGGGCGGGCCGTGCTTGCCGTGGGCGTGGGCGGGGCCTTCAACGAGGCGCAACAGAGGGAGTGGATGGCCGCGGGGGTGACACCCTCCCGCCGGGCGACCCGGCTGGAGGAGTTGGTGGAGATAGTGAAGCGTCTCAGCGCGGGGGAGACCGTGTCCTACAAAGGACGCCACTTCACGCTCGACTCGGTGAGCATGGAGCCCCGGCCGGCCCAGCGGGGCGGCGTTCCGGTACTCATCGCCTGTCACTGGAGAGCGGGAAGGGACGCCCAGTTCCGCCGGGCCGCGCGGCTGGGAGATGGCTTTATCTCCATCTCCGACACCCCCGAAGAGTACGCCCTTGTCCTCGGCAAGGTGCGCGACTATGCGCACGAGGGCGGCAGAACTTTCGATGAGATGGAGGCCGCTTTCTATATGACGGTTAACCTGCGGAAGGACCGGCAAAAGGCCGTCGAGGAGGCGGAAAATTACCTGATGATGTACTACGGCGCCAATATCTGGGGCGACCGGTGGGGCCCCTTCGGGCATCCCGAGGCCACCGTGGAGCGAATACGCCAGTACGCCCGGGCCGGGGCCGGCACCATCATCGTGCGGTTCGCCTCCTTCGACCAGGAAGGCCAGCTAGATACCTTTCTCCGCGAGGTCGTGCCCGCCCTCCGGTAGCCGCCCCTGCGACGGTTGTGACGTCTCGGACCGGGACAGGTTCGGGAGGCTGCTGCGTTTCGTCTACGCCGATGGTATACTGGTCAACGCTGAGCTGGTGCGGGAGGGCTACCCCCGCGCGAAGGCATTCCCACCGATACCCGGTACGCCGTCTGCTTCGGGGCCCTCGAGGACGAGGCCCGGGACGCGGCGGGGGGCCCTTGGGGCAGACCCCAGAACAGCGAGGCGCGGCCCGCCGGACGGCCGCCGGCGCCCCATGGAGACCCATCGGATGGGGCTAAGGGCCCAGGCCAGTCACATAGTGTGGCGTCGGGCAAGAAGGAGGAGGACATGCGCAAGAACCTGGTGAAGGAGAAGCTCAAGAGGGGTGAGCCGTCCATAGGCACATGGCTCTCCACCAGCGATCCCCTGATAGCCGAGGTGCTAGCCCATGCCGGTTTCGACTGGCTGAACGTGGACATGGAGCACAACGCCATCGACTTGAAGGACCTCCAGGGGTGCTTCCACGCCATCGCCACCACCGACACTGTGCCTTTTGTGCGGGTCCCGTGGAACGACCCCCAGATTCTGAAGAGGGTCCTGGACGTGGGGGCCTACGGGGTGGTGGTGCCTAACGTAAAGAGCCCCGAAGAGGCGCAGCGCGCCGTCCAGGCTTGTCGGTACCCCCCCGAGGGTTTTCGGGGAGTCGGAGGCCTGAGGGCCCGCCTCTACGGAGGTCCCGACTACTACGAGAAGGCCAACGAGGAGATCGCCGTGGTCCTGATGATCGAGGATTCGGAGGCGGTAACGTGCATAGCTGAGATATGCGCTGTCCCCGGGATAGACTCTTTGTTCATCGGGCCCAACGACCTGGCCGCCAGCCTGAGCGTCCCCACCGGCTACGACAATCCCCACCCCGACCACAGGGCCGCGGTCAACCGCGTGCTGGAGACGGCTAAACGCTTCGGCGTGCCCGTGGGCATCCACTGTGGCAGCGCGGATGAGGTGAACCGCCGGATCGAAGAGGGGTTCCAGTGGATGCCCATCGCCAGCGACGTACGATTGCTGGACGGCGCCGTGCGAAGGGCCCTCGAGCAGCTCAGGCTGCCCAGCCCCAGGGCGTAGGGAGGTCCGATGTACCCGATAGACCTGGCAGGAAAGAAAGGGATCATCTTCGGGGTCGCCAATCACCGCAGCATAGCCTGGGCCATCGCCCAGGTGCTCCACTCCGCCGGGGCACAGCTGGCCCTCACCTATCAGAACGAGAGACTGAAGAGGAGGGTCTCGGAGCTGGCGGAGACCCTCGGTAGCGCGACCCTCCTGGAGTGTGACGTCGCCGACGACGGACAGATAGAGTCGCTGTTCAGCGAGATCGGCCAGAGATTCGGCACGCTAGACTTCTTGATACACAGCGTCGCCTATGCCAACCGGGACGACCTGGGAGGGGACTTCTCCGGCACCGGCAGAGAGGGGTTCCGCATAGCCATGGACATCAGCGCCTACTCTCTGCTCCCGCTGGTACGACATGCCGCCCCTCTGATGGACATGGTCGGCGGAGGAAGCGTGGCAACCCTCACCTTCCAGGCCTCGGAGCGGGTCTTTCCCGGGTACAACATCATGGGGACCGCCAAGGCCGCCCTGGAGAACGAGGTCCGCCAGCTGGCAGCAGAGTACGGTAAGCGGAACATACGGGTCAACGCTATCTCCGCCGGCCCCCTGGAGACCCTGGCGGCCCGGGGCATCCACGGCTTCCTGGACATGAAGAAGGTCCACGCGGAAAAGGCCCCCCTCAAGCGTAACATCACCCACGAGGAGGTGGGAAAGGCGGCGCTCTTTCTGTGCAGCGATCTCTCCAGCGGGGTGACGGGCTCGGTCATACCGGTGGATGCCGGCTACCACATCATGGCGGTGTAGGGAGAGGCTACATCCGCTCGGGGGCTGTCATATCCATAAGGAACAGGGTCTTGGAGAGGACTATCTGGGCGGCCTCCACCAGCTTCAGCCTGGCCAGGGTGAGGGGGTAGTCGGCGGGCTCACTGGAGAGGACCCGGCAGTTCTCGTAGAACCAGTGAAAGGCCGTGGCCAGCTCAAGGGCGTAGTGGGGTAGGTGATGGGGCTCCAGGGTCCGGGCCATGCTCTCGACCAGCTCGGGCAAGACCATCATCTTCCGTATCAGCGCCAGTTCGTTGGGGTCCACCAGTAGAGACACGTCGCCCTCGCTCCAGTCGATGCCCTTTTCCCGGGCACTGGCGAGGATGCCGCCGATGCGGGCGTGGCCGTACTGGACGTAGTACACCGGGTTCTCGGAGGACTCCTTCTTGGCCAGCTCCAGGTCGAACTCCATCTGGGTCGCCGGGGTGCGGGCAAGGAAGAAGTAGCGGCAGGCGTCGGCTCCTACCTCGTCAACCAGCTCTCTAAGGGTGATGAACTCGCCCGCCCGCTTGGACGCCCGGACGACCTGCTCGCCCCGCTTGAGGGTCACCATCTGGGAGATCAGGACGGTCAGCCGATCGGGGTCCACACCCAGCGCAACTACGGCAGCCTTCATCCGGGGCACGTGGCCCTGGTGGTCCGCTCCCCAGATGTTTACCGCCAGATCGTACTCCCTCTGGATGAACTTGTCGTAATGGTAGGCGATGTCGGAGGCGAAGTAGGTGGGAGCGCCCGTGGAGCGGACCAGCACGTTGTCTTTATCCTCACCCAGCGCGGTGGACGCAAACCACCGGGCACCCTCCCGCTCCAGGACGTAGTCCTCTTTGCGCAGCATCTCCATCGCCCTGTCATAGACACCATCCTGGTATAGAGACCCCTCGCTAAACCAGTTATCGAACTCCACCCGGATCTGGCGAAGGTCCTCCTCTATGAGCCGGACCATCTTCTCCCGGGCTATCGCGCCCAGCTCCCGAAGGGCCTCCTGCTCGCCCATCGCGAGGAACCGGTCGCCCTCCTGGTCCACTATCTCCCTCGCCAGGTCCATGACGTAGGAGCCGACGTAGCCACCGGGAGGAAGCTCCGCGTCACGGCCCAGGACCTGCTGGTAGCGGGCGTATACGGAGCCGTAGAAGGCGTCCATCTGGCTGCCGGCGTCGTTGATGTAATACTCGCGGGTAACCGAGTATCCGGCTGCCTCAAGGACTCTAGCCAGGGTGCTCCCCAGTACGGCACCCCTTGTGTGGCCTACGTGTACCGGCCCCGTGGGATTCACACTTACGTACTCTACCATCACCCTCTTTCCGGAGCCCACCTCGAGGTCGCCATAGCTCTTTCCCAGCTCTCGAGTGCTCTCCACCTGGCTCGCGAGCCAGGTGTCCCTCAGGCGGAAGTTGACAAAGCCCGGCGGCGCAGCCCAGACCTGGTCTACCTCCTCGCCGGGCGACACCAGTTTGACCAGGTCGTCGGCGATCCTCATCGGGTTGATTCGGGTCGCCCGAGCCAGCCGTAAAGGCAGGCTGGTGGCGAAGTCGCCGTGTTGGGGATTCGAAGGACGCTCCACGGAGATAGCCGGCAGGGTTTCGAGGTGCAGCATGCCCCCCTGCCGGGCATCTTCCACCGCCCGCCGGACTTTCTCCACGATCAGGTCTCGGATTATCAGCCCCATAAGTGGCACCCCACAGCCTAAGCCCATGCTACCACAATCAGATAAGTCGGTGTAGTTGAGGTGGACCCCAAAATTCGGACAGGTGGCTAAGAGAGAGTCCCGCTCCTAAAATAGGACGGAAACAAGGAGCAGGACATGAAGCAAACACGTAAGAAGCACAGCCCAGTCTTCAAGGCCAAAGTGGCTTTGGCCGCGCTCCAGGGGGAGCACACCATTGCAGAGCTGGCCAGCCGGTTTGAAGTCCACCCGAGCCAGATCCATGCCTGGAAGAAGGCCTTGACTCAGGGGGCGCCGCACCTCTTTGAAAATGGTGGTGGACGCCAGGAGAAGGACCAAGAGGTTCTCACTGCCCAGCTCTACCAACAGATTGGGCAGCTCAAGGTGGAACGGGATTTTTTGTCACGGAGCTTCGGGTTGTGAGCCGGTCCCAACGCCGGGCCATGATTGACCGAGAAGAACCGAAGCTGTCTCTGGTACGCCAGTGCGCCTTGCTGGGTATCAGCCGCTCCTCGTTGTACTACCTGCCAACCGAGGCCGGCGCCGAGGACTTGGAGTTGATGGCCCTCATAGCCCAACAGTACCTGAAGACACCTTTCTACGGCTCCAGAAGGATGACTGCCTGGCTCAGCAATCACGGACACCAGGTCAACCGCAAGCGGGTCCGCCGGCTGATGCAGCTGATAGGCCTGGAGGCCATCTACCGGCGTCCCAACACCAGCAAGCCAAACCCAGGGCATAAGGTCTATCCGTACTTGCTCAGGGGGCTGGAGATCAACCGGGTCAACCAGGTGTGGGCCACCGACATCACCTACATACCCATGGCTCGGGGTTTCCTCTACTTGGTGGCCATCATGGACTGGCACAGCCGCTACGTGCTGGCCTGGCGGCTGTCCAACACCCTGGAGGTAGACTTCTGTGTTGCGGCTCTGGAAGAGGCCTTGAGCAAGGGTCGGCCACAGATCTTCAACACCGACCAGGGCAGCCAGTTCACCAGCGAGGCCTTCACCAGCATGCTGCTGGCGCAAGGCGTTCAAGTGAGCATGGACGGCAGGGGCCAGTAGAGTCCCAGGAAGTGGTGTAAGAAGAGGAGGGGGTCTGGAGTAAGAGAGACCACCGCGTCATCCTTAGCGGGCAAAGAAGAAAGCTCGAGAAAGGAGGACAACGGTGGTCAAGGAAAGGATGGACCTGCTGGAGTTGTTGCGCAAGGGGGGAATGGACGGTGACGTGGACTTCCTACGGGAGGCTCTGAGAGTGCTGGTAGAGGGGATCATGGATGCGGAGGTGTCTGCGAGGACCGGTGCTGAGTATGGAGAACGCAGCCCTGAGCGGGTGACCCAGCGCAACGGGTATCGGTCCCGGGCGTGGGATACCCGGGTAGGGACTATGGAACTGCACATCCCGAAGCTTCGAGAGGGGAGCTACTTCCCGAGCCTGCTGGAGCCACGGCGTCGCAGCGAGCGAGCTCTGCTGGCTGTGATCCAGCAGGCCTATGTGGAAGGTGTATCGACAAGGCGGGTGGACGACCTGGTCAAGGCCCTGGGGTGCGAGGGTATCTCCAAGAGCCAGGTGTCCCGTATCTGCTCCGAGCTGGACGAGGTGGTGGAGGACTTCCTGGGTCGGCCGCTGGACGGCGGATCATACCCCTACCTGTGGCTGGACGCACTAACCCAGAAGGTCAGAGAGGCCGGTAGGATCGTCAACGTCAGCGTGGTGGTGGCGACGGCGGTCAATGGCGAGGGCAAGCGGGAGATCATTGGGATGGACGTGGGTACCAGTGAAGACGGCGCCTTCTGGCTGGCCTTTCTGCGCTCACTGTCGGCCAGGGGTCTGAGCGGGGTGGATCTGGTGGTATCGGATGCGCATCAGGGACTCAGGGATGCCATCGCGACTGTCTTCGGTGGGGCCAGTTGGCAACGGTGCCGCGGTCACGTCCCGTCAAGTGGTGTAAGAGAGCGTCATCCTGTTGATCGCGGTCTATGCCGCCGCCTTCGCTAGATCCGCCTCGGGTAGAGCTTCGTCGATGCTGTAGACCGCGGGTGTCATGTAACGAGGGCCGATGGCCCATTCGTCGTGCTGTTCGGCCAGGACAGCCCCAACGAGGCGACGCGCGGCCGGCCGGTTGGGAAAGATACCCACCACGTTGGTGCGGCGCCGTATCTCCTTGTTGAGACGCTCCAGGGGGTTGTTAGACCAGATCTTCTTCCAGTGGGCGAGTGGGAAGCTGGAGAAGGCCAGGACGTCCGCACCAGCCGCGTCCAGTAGAGAGGCCACCTGAGGGAACGGGTCCTGTAGCTGGGCGATCACCCGCTCGAGCTGTGCGTGGACCTCCTGAGGGGACGGCTGCTGGTAGATGGTGCGTACCATGGTGGCCACCCAGGGCTGAGCGCGCCTGGGGACCCGAGTGAGCAGGTTGGTCATGAAGTGTGTGCGGCACCGTTGCCAACTGGCCCCACCGAAGACAGTCGCGATGGCATCCCTGAGTCCCTGATGCGCATCCGATACCACCAGATCCACCCCGCTCAGACCCCTGGCCGACAGTGAGCGCAGAAAGGCCAGCCAGAAGGCGCCGTCTTCACTGGTACCCACGTCCATCCCAATGATCTCCCGCTTGCCCTCGCCATTGACCGCCGTCGCCACCACCACGCTGACGTTGACGATCCTACCGGCCTCTCTGACCTTCTGGGTTAGTGCGTCCAGCCACAGGTAGGGGTATGATCCGCCGTCCAGCGGCCGACCCAGGAAGTCCTCCACCACCTCGTCCAGCTCGGAGCAGATACGGGACACCTGGCTCTTGGAGATACCCTCGCACCCCAGGGCCTTGACCAGGTCGTCCACCCGCCTTGTCGATACACCTTCCACATAGGCCTGCTGGATCACAGCCAGCAGAGCTCGCTCGCTGCGACGCCGTGGCTCCAGCAGGCTCGGGAAGTAGCTCCCCTCTCGAAGCTTCGGGATGTGCAGTTCCATAGTCCCTACCCGGGTATCCCACGCCCGGGACCGATACCCGTTGCGCTGGGTCACCCGCTCAGGGCTGCGTTCTCCATACTCAGCACCGGTCCTCGCAGACACCTCCGCATCCATGATCCCCTCTACCAGCACTCTCAGAGCCTCCCGTAGGAAGTCCACGTCACCGTCCATTCCCCCCTTGCGCAACAACTCCAGCAGGTCCATCCTTTCCTTGACCACCGTTGTCCTCCTTTCTCGAGCTTTCTTCTTTGCCCGCTAAGGATGACGCGGTGGTCTCTCTTACTCCAGACCCCCTCCTCTTCTTACACCACTTCCTGGGACTCTACTGAGATACGGCGCCGCACCAACGTGGTGGGTATCTTTCCCAACCGGCCGGCCGCGCGTCGCCTCGTTGGGGCTGTCCTGGCCGAACAGCACGACGAATGGGCCATCGGCCCTCGTTACATGACACCCGCGGTCTACAGCATCGACGAAGCTCTACCCGAGGCGGATCTAGCGAAGGCGGCGGCATAGACCGCGATCAACAGGATGACGCTCTCTTACACCACTTGACGGGACGTGACCCAGGGGCCGGTGCATGGACAACGTCTTCGTGGAACGGCTGTGGCGCAGCATCAAGTACGAGGAGGTGTACCTGAAGGCATACCAAAATGGGACTGAGGCCAGAAAGGGGATTGGGACTTATCTGGCCTTCTACAACCAAGAGCGGCCCCATCAAGCCCTGGGCTATCGGTCACCGGGTCAGGTGTTCCATGCAGTGAGCCCACAAAGGTGTTTACTGGAACATCCACGAGCCTTACCATCGGATGAAGGTTTACAAGACACCCCAGCGGTAGACTCTCTTATTTTAGCCTCACCGCTGTCCTGATCATGGGGTCCACTTGAAGTAGAGGTCCTCACCGGTGTCGGCGAGTTAGTCCCCAGGCGGTCTTGGCACATCGACAAGGCGGCCTGGGAGCCGGCCCCACAAAAAACGCGTCCCCGTGGGCAGGCTCTGGGATGCCACCCACGGGGACGTTACCTGTTGCGTGCTCCAGCGCTACTGGGCGGAGCGCTTCCCGATGAACCAGCTGGCGTAGGTCCGGACCCCCTCCTCAATGGACACCGTCGGGGAGAAATTTAGCTCTCTCTTTGCCTTCGAAATGTCGGCAAGGCTATGTTGCACCTCTCCCGCTCTCGGAGGGGCGTATCTCACCGCCACCTCCCTGCCGACAGCCTTGATCACGTGGGCAGCCAGATCGGTTACGGTTGTTGCGACTCCGGTGCCTATGTTGAATACCCCCGTGGCCTCGCTTTCCGCCGCCAGCAGGTTGCTATGAACCAAATCGCGAACGTCGATAAAGTCCCGGGTCTGCGAGCCGTCGCCGTAGATGGTCAGGTCCTTGCCCTCCATTGTCCGCTCCACGAAGATCGGGATCACGTTCCCATAGGGGTTGTAGTACTGATTTACACCGTAGGCATTGAAGTAGCGAAGGCAACAGGTCTCGAGGCCGTACTCCTTGGCCAGGAGAAGGCAATATTTTTCCGCCGCCAGCTTACTCAGTCCGTAGGGGGACGCAGGGTCCTGGGGATGGACCTCGTCTACCGGTACGTATTTCGTCTCCCCAAAGATGGCGCTTGAGGAGGAGAGGACGACCCTTTTTGCTCCCACGTCCCTGCACGCCTGTAGGACCTTGATAGTCCCCAGGGCGTTGGTCTTGAGGTCCGAGTCCGGCCTCTGGAGGGAAAGGACATTTCCTACCTGGGCCGCCATGTGAAACACCACCTCTGCACCCTCCATCGATTCCAGCAACAGAGGATGGTCGAGGACGTCGCCCCGGTGGACGGTAAGGTTCCCGCTTTCTGGCAGGTTGTCCCGCTGCCCGGTCGAGAAATCGTCCAGCACCGTCACGAGGTGGCCCAGCTCAAGTAGCTTGGCAACCAGATTGGAGCCGATGAAGCCTGCCCCGCCAGTAACTAGCGCACGCACAGACCGGTACCCCTTGGTTTCAAGAATGGGACGGGTAACCTGCCGATAGAAGGTGAGACATCAGGCCGTGGGAGCCCTCTCCATGGCCAGCTCCCGCACGGCGGACGAGATTCCGGGGGCAAATGAGGCGCACCTCTCGATATTTTCACGGTTGTCCCTAAACCAATCTACGGCGCTCTGTATCCCTTCCTCAAAAGATGCCCGGGGCTCATAGCCCAGCAGCTCCCTCGCCCGGTCCACAGAGGCCAGTAAACGGGACTTCGTGTCCCACTTCCTCTTCGAGACGAAGCGCACCCCCGCTTCGTTGCCGACCATCCGGTTTATCAGCTGAGCCAGGTCAAGGATCGTTATCTCCTGTCCCGAGGCCAGGTTCACCTCTTGTCCAATGGCCTCCTCGAAATAGCCCGCCCTGAGCAGGCCATCCACCAGGTCGCCTACGTAGGTGAAATCCCTGGTCTCCTCTCCAGTTCCGGTGATAGGCAGGGGATAGCCCTTCATGGCCCAATAGATGAAATTGGGGATGACGTTGCGGTACTGGCCGGCGACCTCCCCCGGACCGTATGAGTTGAAAAAGCGCGTCTTGACCACATTCAGGCCATAGTGGTGGGAGAAGAAATTACCATAGAGTTCGCCCAACATCTTGGTGACCTGGTAGGGTGTACTAAGATGCATGGACATGAAGTCCTCTCGCAGTGGTATCGGCGCCTCGCTCCCATAGATGGAACACCCCGAGGAGGCGTAGACGAAACGCGAAACCCGTGCCATGTTGGCGTACTGCAGGACGCGTAGTGTGCCCAGGCCATTCACTTCCAGGTCCCTCTCCGGATAGTCCACCGAGTTCTGGTTGGCGAAGAAGGCGGCCAAGTGAAAGACATGGCTGGGGCCTTCGTTGAACACCCGCTTCAGGCTGGTCTCGTCCGTTACGCTACCCTTGACGAAAAGGATGGAGGGACCCGATGGAATGTTCCACTCGTAAGCAGCGGACAGGTCATCCAGGATGATGACCAGCCCTGCTTCCAGGTCCGTCAGGGCTCGACAAAGGTTGGACCCTATGGCGCCGGCTCCTCCCGTCACCAGAACGGTCTTCCCTTTATAGCTCCCCAAATAGTCGGACATTAAGCCTACCTCCTGCCATTTTCATAGGCCTTTTTCATCCAGTCGATATACATGGGGACCCCCTCCTCGGGGGGTACCTTGGGGTCGTGGCCCAAGTCTCGCCGCGCCTTCGAGGAGTCCATCCGCTTGGTCTGGGTGGTGAAGGCCTCGGCTTCCTTGTAGGTCACCAGACTGTCATCTTTGCCCAGGTACTGTAGGACCAGATCGGACACCTGCTTGATGTCCCTGATCCACTCTTCCTTCGAGCCGATATGGTAGGCCTCGCCGGGACGGAAGTTATCGACGATGTTCGCGATGGTCCGGCAGGTGTCCGATACGTAATCGAAGATGCGCTGGTGACCCAAGTACACCGTGTAGGGCAGGCCCATCAGGGCGCGATAAACGAAAATGGGTATAACACCCCTGTAGGCACTGTAGTACTCATGGGGGCCATAGCAGTTGAGGGGCCGAACCCTGACCGTCTCGGTCCCGAACATTTCCGCAGAGTTCAAGACCTGCAGCTCCCCGGCCCACTTGCTGATGGCGTAGTCGTTCAGCTGCTTGATCGGCACGCGGTCCATCAGGTCTTCGGTTATCACGCCGCCATAGTCGCCGTAGACTTCGCAGCTACTGAAACAGATGTGGCGGAATTTGTATTTCTCCTGGAGCCTAAGGATATTCTTTGTTCCCACAACGTTGGTTGCCCAGAGATTCTCGTAATAGTCCTCGCCATTCCACCTTCCGTATTCGGCTGCCAGGTGATAGACGTAGTCGAAAGTATATTTCTCGAAGATCCTCTGAAGCTGCCAGTAGCTCCTCACATCCGCTCTCACATGCTCCTCATCCTCACCGTGGACGATGTCGCACGTGATCACATTGTGGCCCCTGGAGCGCAGCTCGGCCACCAGATTGGTACCGATAAACCCTCTGCCACCCGTTACCATTATCTTCGCCATCGCTTTTCGCTCGCTGAGTGGTTTCTCACGCCGGGACTATGATACTGTACCCCTGCTGCGCACGCAACGCCTCTCGCCCCGCACCGAAAGCACTACCGCTCCTGCCGGCTGACCTCCAGCAGGATATCGACCATCCTGGCAGCCGCATCGCCATCGCCGAAGGGATTGGCCCAGTCCCGGGACCTGCCGAGCATCGTGTTAGCCCCCTCCACAATACCCTCTGGGGAGGTGCCGGCCAGAAGGTTGCCTCCGACGAGGATCGTCTCCGGCCTCTCAGTGTCCTCCCGGAGGGTAACGCAAGGTACCTGGAAGATGCAGCTCTCTTCCTGCACGCCCCCAGAGTCGGTGAAAATCAGCGCCGCCTGTTTTTCCAGGACCAGAAAATCGTAATAGCCCACCGGATCAATCAAACGTATACGGTCCGGGACCGGAATGTTGAAATCGGCGATCCTGGACCTGGTCCTCGGGTGGATGGGGAACACCACAGGCAGCCCGTGCTCCCGGGATGCGCGCTCCAGCCCCTCCAGAATGCGTCCCATGCTAAGGGAGCAATCGGTGTTCTCAGCACGGTGCACCGTCGCCAGAAAATACTTCTGGGGCTCCACCCCAAACTTCTCCGGGGAGCTCGCCTCTATGGCCGCAGGCAGGTAATGCCGAAGGGCATCGACTATGGTGTTGCCCGTGACATAGATCCTGCTTCGCTCGTACCCCTCCTGGATGAGGATGTCCCTTGACAGAGGGGTGGGGGGAAACAGAAGATCGGCCACCCTATCGGCGATTATCCTATTGTGCTCCTCCTGCATCAGCCTGTTATAGCTCCTGAGCCCCGCTTCTACGTGGACGAAGGGAATATGTAGATGGGACGCGACCAGAGCGGCCCCAAGTACGGAATTGGTGTCCCCTTCCCCCAGAACGTAGCTCGCCTCCTCCTTGGTCAGCACCTCCTCCAGGCCGATCATGATCTTGCCCATCTGGGAGGCAAAACTTCCAGAACCCACCATCACGTTGTAGTCGGGGGCCGGAAGACTGAGCTCCTCGAAGAACAACATGTCCATATTGTAAGTGTAATGCTGTCCAGTATGAAGGATGAAGAAGTCCACCCCCCGACTCGCACAGTTCCTCACGATGGGGCTCATCTTGATGATCTCGGGCCTGGTGCCGACAACGAAGCACAGCCGCAATCAGACCCCCTGTGAGCCCTTCACCGGTTCGGTACGCCCCGCCACCCGGCTGAGGAGCTCCTCGTGACGCCGGACCAGCACCTCTCGCGAGTATCGCTGGAGGAAGGCCTGCCTCCCCATGGCCCCCATTTCGGCCCGTTGCCCAGGAGACATCCGATACAGCTTGAGGACCGCATCGGCGAGGGCCGCCGGGTCCTCCGGCGCACATGTCACCCCCCCTCCGGCCGCCTCCACCAGGTCCGCTGCATCGCCTTTGGCCGCCATCAGAATGGGCCGCTGACATGCCAGGTAGGTAAAAACCTTGCCGGGGATGCTGATCTCAAAGAGGGGGTCCCGCCTGAAGTGGTGCAGCAGAACGTCGGACAGGGCGCACAGATGGGGCATCCTCTCCAGGGGCTGGCGTCCCAAGAAGCGCACGTTGTTCAGTCCCTTTTCCTGTACCAGGGCCTCGATCCTTGGTCTGTCCAGTCCATCTCCGGCGAACACGAACTGGATTTCCGGCACATGCGCCAGGCGCTGTGCCGCCTGGATAACGGTATCCAGCGCCTGGGCCAGCCCCATGTTGCCCCCGAAAAGCACGTTAAAACGCCCCTCCATCCCCATCTCCGCAGCCAGGGCTCCGTCGGGCGGCACCGGCCGAAAGATGGACTCGTTGGCCCAATCGGTAATCACGTGGACCTTGTCGGCGGGAACACCCTTACCCATCAGGTTCTGCTTATACCCTGGTGAGACGACGGTGATGGCCGAGGCCCGGCGATATACGAATTTTTCCAGCCTCGACATCCAACTCAGCACACGGCGGCTTCTCACCATCCCTGTGGCCGCTACCGCCTCGGGCCACAGGTCATGGACACCATACACAAAGGGCACGCGGCGCATCAGCCCCATAAGCCATGCCGGTACGCCGATGGTGAGGGGAGGATGCCATACGTAGATGACGTCCACCGGGCCACTGCGCAGCGGCCCCAAGAAGGAGGAGACGGCCATAAAGGACGTGTAGTTCAGTATTCGGCGAAGGGACGAACGGCTGTGGTCTGGGAATAGAGGGAGCCGCAGGACGCGTATTCCGTCGCGCATCTCCCAACGCCAGGGACGCATGTGGTAGCCTTCGTAAAGGGAACCGTGGGGATAATTCGGGAACCCGGTAACGGCGACTACCTCATGGCCCTTTTCCGCCAGCCCTACCGCTAGCTCATGGGGCTTTGGAATGGGCTCAGGCGCATAGAACTGGGAGAGGATCAGGACGCGCATTCAAGTGGGCTCCAACTCCCGAGGCTGGTCCATGGCGCTCGATAATCACGAGCTGTACTAATCATCGGCTGAAATACGTTGTCTCCACTCGAGATAACGCGAGAGACCATCCCAGAATTTCACCCTGGGATTAAACTTCAAGCTCCTGGCCAGTGTACTGTCCAATGCAAAGCCAGGTACTTCCCCGGCCCGTGGCGGCTCCTGCTTGATCGGGACTCCGAACTTGGCACTAATAAACTCGGCGATCTCTCTGATGGATGGCGTCTCGCCCGTTCCCAGGTTCAGGACGACTCCCGCCAAATCACTGTTACAGAGGACGAGATCAAAAGCGCCGATTACGTCCATAACGTGCATGTATTCCCGCCGCTGGCTTCCGTCGCCAAATATGGTGAGCGGTTTTCCTGCAAGGGCCTGGCTGGCAAATATGGGAATAACCGCACCACCTTTCCCGGTCTTCTGGCGCTCTCCATAGATATTGCAGGGACGCATGATAGTAACGTCCAGACCATAGGTCTGGTAATAAGAGAAACAGATACGATCAGCAGCCGCCTTTGACGCTGCATATGGACTGTGGGGACGTAATTCGGCGTGCTCTGCTATCGGAGAGGCTGCGGCATATCCATACACTTCACAGCTGCTGACATAGATCATTCGGGCGCCGGTTCTTCGAACAGCTTCTAAGACATTGAGCGTGCCCAGAATGTTCACGGTCGGAAACCTCGTGGGGTTTTCGATGGACTCATCGACATTTACTCGTGCCGCCATGTGGACCACCAGGTCGTGGCCTCTCACCGTCTTGTCAACTATTTCTTGATCTGTAACGCTCCCCCAAACGACCGATACGCGGTCGGCGAAGAGAGCGATATTGTTAAGAGACTCTGCAGAATAGGTATTCAGAATGGTAATTTCGTGACCCACGCTGGCCCAATGTTCAACCAGGTGACCCCCTTTAAATCCAGCTCCTCCCGTTACCAAGATTCGTAGACCCATCGGACCTCCTTGCTGACAACTCCAAGTTCAACGTGGCAGCAAGGAAAATAGGCATCCCCTTCCATAGAGTGTAGTGTACAAGGTCCATTTAATCGCACCGGTAGCGACACACCACAAATCAGGGAGGCGGATAGCGGAGAGTAAGCCCTACACGGCATTACGGTCCCCTGCCGCCCGGCGGCGGGTCAGAGGACTGTGCACAAGCGCCTCGTAGGCTGCGATGAATCGCGGGACCACCGCATCCCACGTATATTCCCGCTCTATCAGCGATCGCGCTTGCCGACCCATTCTGGTCGCTTCGGTTGGTTCCTCTATCAGACGCTCTACCGCCGCCGCCAACTGCCCAACATCAGGCTTAACCTCAAACCCGGCTCCAGCCTCCGCGGCCTCAGGAAAGTTACACTGGTGGCTCAAGATCACCGGCAGTCGCCATGCCATCGCCTCGAGTACGGCGACGCTGAAGCCTTCGGTATAGGATGGTAGTACGAACACATCTGACGTAGAAAAAGTCTCAGACTTTTGGGCGCCGGTCACCAGGCCAGTAAATGTGATGCTATCTGTGACTCCACACTGCTTTGCCAGGCTGGAGAGTACGTGGTAATAATCTTCCTCGTAAGGTCCGGCAACGACCAGGTGTACGCTATGCAGGCGACGCTTGAGTTCGGCAAGTGTTTCAATTAGCAGTTCAAGCCCCTTGTTGCGGACTACTCGCCCCAGGAACAACACTGTGAAGGGTTTGCTACCGTTTCGTCCTGACCGCGCCCAGACAGCCCCTGCGCCTTCCGTCGAGTCGGGTTTAAGCGTGATCCCTAGCGGGATGACCTCAAAGCAGGTAGATGTTCCATAGGCACGGGCTTCCTCAGCCTCCTGCCTCGTAAGCACGTGGAGGAGGCTGGACATGTTGAGGATCCGTTTTTGGACGACCGCGGAGTAGATTATCTTGCGCAACCTGTCGTTGGCGAGCGCCAACGTGGCCAGCGAACCTGATGGTGAGACAACGAGCGGAATGTCCACCTTACTGGCCTGCCGATACGCTACGTACCCTGGGTAGTGCCACAGGCTATGTACGTGCACCAGGTCGAAGCGGCCGATCTCCGAGGCAACAAATCGAGCCAGAGGCCTAGAATAAGCTGTCCAAAACTTCGAGAAACGCCCTTGGGGGAAAATACGGAGGTCCACGCTGGGATCGGTTTCCACTAGCTCCACGTCCGGCGCAAAGGTCGGTACAGTTGCTACAACGGTGACATCCACTCCGTGCCGAGCAAGCGCCGATACCATCCCGGCGACGGAGTGAGATATCCCGCCCCAGGAAGTTTCTAGGCTGGGTGCCACATGGAGGACGCGCATCGCTGCCTCACATTCACGTCTACACAGATCCTATCCCAAGCCTCCAAACGTGCCTGCCATACATATTCAATAGAAGTGGAGACAGTTGATAGACCCTGAGCACAATCCTACGACTAACTTTGGCCAGGCTTTTTACAATACAGGATCGGTTCGAACGTGGCCCAGGGGCATACCGGCCCCAACCACCGGTCTAGGCTCCTCCACAGAGACAGGGGCAGCCTTCCTCCTACGCCCAACGAGAAGGAACCCGGATAGAGCTTTGTCTCACACCCAGCTCTGTTTAGCGTACGATTATAATAAAAGGGCAACCGGAGGGATTGCTTGAAGCCTGGCCGCTTGCGCTTTGCCCAGCGCAGATAGGCCAAGACCACCGGCGACAGGAAGTAAGCCAGGTTGTTGAAACTCACCACAAAGTGGCCGCCTGGCTTCAGAACCCGTACCAGTTCACGACAGGCAGCTAACTCGTCATTGACATGCATCACGACACCAAGCGATAGCACCTTGTCGAAGCTACCATCGGGGAACGGCAAACTCTCTATCGAGGCCTGCATACCCGAGAACGGGTGATGTTGCCCAAGTTTCTCCGATGCAGCTTTGGCCATTTCGCTTGATATATCAACCCCGACGACACGCGCCTCCGGCGCGCTTTCAAAAACGCTGGCAGCCTCTCTCCCAAACCCACATCCTGCATTCAGTATGAGTTCGCCAGGCTGTGGAGCTAGTAGACCTATCGCTTTGCTGGTCAGAAAAGAAACGGTGTATGCGCGCGAGGGTGTGGCAGATTGTACCCATCTCTGCCAGAAATCAGGGGTCCAGGTATATCGGTTTGAATCCATCTACGTAGTGCCTTCGGCTGATAGATTGGTCGCGATGGGCGCGGTAACTGCCACGGTAACCTCCAAGCCATGCCGTGCCAGCGCCGACGCCATACCCGCCACGGCTCGCGGTATGCCGCCTTCAGAGGTCCCGAGGACGGGTGTCACGTGCAGGACGCGCATCGCTTGCCAGTGGACCGTATTTTCACCGTCGCGTCACTTCAGAGGTCTCGCGAGAGCTGGCCAGAACGCGAGTTTGATATCGTCGGGAAAACTCGTAATACATATAGAAAAAGAATACATTATTCCAATGAAATACGCCGTTATCGTGCACCATGGTAAAGATGCCCGCCAGGAAAGCAGCCAGGAATGGGAATCCCAGGTAATCTGTCTCCCACTGTCTACTTCTCAATCGCATGACCGGTATCAGCCATCTCCAAAAAACAATGGCCATTGGAATCACACCAAATTGAGAGATCAGGTTGAACACATTTGATTCGCGAATCAAGATAGTGCTCCCCTGATACTCCCATCCACCGGCGTAGTTCCGGAACGAGCTAGCGATATTATATTCAAACCCATTTCCGCCGACCACGAACCTTACTACATCATCGAAGTTGTTAAAAGACGGAATGAAGCTGGTGCGATAGATATCATCATCCAAACCTGTATTGAATCGGGACCACAGCCCGTCTAAGACCGGCCATAGCAGGGCAATCACCAGTATAGTAATACCGGCAATCAGAAAGGCAGACGCTCTTATCCGTCTAAATAGAGCGATCTCACCCGGCTTCGTGACTAGATTCAAAACCACGAAAGCTCCAACAAGCCCAAGAATACCGGTTGTCGATGTGGAGAGGACAAGTGCCGTCAGCATTAACAGTGTGATTACATAGTCAACGACACTGCGATTTACCAGCGCTTCAAAGAGGAAAAAGGCAGAGAGCATCCCTAGAGCAACCCCAGACGTCAAAACATACCCCAGCATCCCTTGAGGGCGAACAATATCAGCTCCCACAGTGCCTGCCCCGACACTGAGAAGGCTGTGCTCGAAACGTATGAAGAAGTCACCGATTCCTGAATCGGGGGATAATATCCCAACCCAATCATGGTTCAACACCAGGAAGTCCCCGATGGCGAAGAGGGAGATTATGACGGCAGTTATCGAAAGGGCTAGCTTCATGACACTTCTGGGAACCTCTCGGACCCAACGCATGAGAATCGGCAGAAAGAATACCTGAAAGGAGATCACCATACCTAGCCAGGAACCCTGTATGGTGGATAAAGTCAGGAATACGCCTCCCACCACTACGAATAGAAAGTCCATGTCACTGATGTGCCAGTAACGCGCCTTGCCCATCGTAAATAGAATAATCACTATACCCAAAACGAATGCGGTAGTAATATCGTAATAAAAACCGGTGTCAATGTGTCCTATAAGCCCGGAGGAAAAGATAATGAACCGTAATCCGTATAGCACAAATACGCAGAAGACACCGAGCCACAGGACCCCGTGGAGATCTCTACCACGGATGTCGTGATCCGCTACTCGGAGTGGCGTCCTTACGATGCTCTGAGCCATTTACCCCTTCATCAAGCTGAGGATTCTGATTTTCGACCGCGCACGTGTAGGCTTACTTCAGGCTCGTGCTGAGCGCCGCTCAAAGCGTACCCGCTCCACCAGCCGGCCGCCGGCTATCCATGTGCTCCAGAGAGACTTGTAGCTACCCGGGCCGCGTGGCGGCCACACCAGGGCCGCGATTCCCCTGACGATCAGTCGGACACGGGCCACGGCCGGCAGCTGAGCGGAGAGCGCGATGCCCAGGGTGGTTAGTCCATAGTAGGGCCTGCTCCGGCGGCCCGAGGCCCGAGATAGCGTTCGCAATAGCTCGATTGCCGTCCCAGATTCGGCAAGAGATTCGTCACGCCGCAGGAGCTTCGCGAGGTCCAGGAGCTGCTGCCGGGAGGCTTTGATATGCAGAAGCTCCTGAATATGGGCCTGGCTAACGTCCACCATCTCTTCCAGGAGCTCTGGACTCCACCTCGCTGTCATCCCATCGCTTTGTTCATGGACTCTTAGCTTAGTAAGCACATCGGGTAGGTTAGTAATCTCGCATCCCTTCTCCAGCAATCGGAACCAGAGGTCGTAGTCAGCAGCGTGGCGAAGGCCTTCGTTGTATGCGTCCACACCTAACACTACCTCTCTCCGCATCAACATGGAGGAGTGCACGAAAGGGCTTGTGAATAGTAGCCTCCAGCGTATTGCATCAATCATGGTGGGGCACCAGGGCGTATAAATCTTCAGGCCGGCATGATCGATTAAAACCGCCTGCGTGCCGACCGCTGCACAGCGGGGATGCGTTTCCATGTACGTCCACTGCTTCTTCAGACGGCCGGGTAGGGCAACGTCGTCAGCATCCATGCGCGCCACGTACCTGCCTGTGGCCAGCCGCAAGCCCTGGTTGATTGCCGGCGGCGGGGCCACATTCACCGGATTGGTTATAACCCGGATGCGGGAGTCAGTGAAGGACCGGATGGTTTCTGGCGAGGCGTCAGTACTTCCGTTATCGATGATGATGAACTCGAAGTCTTCCCAGGTCTGCACGAGGATGCTGCGCATGGCCTCGGCCAGGTAGGGCTCGGCATTATATACCGGCATCACTACAGAGACCTGTGGGCTGGAAACCATTCGACCAGACTCCTCCTGTATCCACAACCCTGGTTACTTTCGCTTTACAAAGTAGTAGAGACCGTTGCGAAAACCGTGAGCCTCAGGAGCATGGCGCGCAACAAACTCATCGACTGCTCTCTGTACACCTGCAGAGTAGCTGGTGCGCGGCTTTCCGGGCGTGATCCCACCATAGTCATCGAACAAGATCACCCCTCCCGGGGTGACGTACTCGTAGACCTCTTCGGCACAGAACTGTATTGAATCTGCCAAATCACAATCGACCAGAACGAAACAGAACCGTGCAGAGGGATTCTGATCCAGAAAAGGCCTCAGGGAGTCCTGAAAAAACCCGGGGTGGAGCCTAACCAGCCTTGAGAATCCGAAACACTTAAGCTTTGACTCGACGTAAGGAAGGCTATACTCGGTTGACTTCCAGGCATCCTTCTGTGTGGGATCGGTGGCCTCGCCTCGTGCGTGGCTGGCGGCGAATTCCGCCTGGTCAAATCCCTGAAAGCTATCAAAGGAATGTATTATCTTTGGCTCTTCCGCTTCTAAGAGTTTTTGCGCCATCAGGCAGGTGGTGCCCCCGCTGGCCACACCGAACTCGAGTATGTCACCTTCTAGCGCTGTAGCTTGGCGAAACCATTCGAAGTACTCCGCATATTTTTGGGGGTATGGACCAAAACACGACTCAAAATATCGGGTCCGGATTCTGGACCTGAATAGCCGAAGCTTCAGCCAGGCTCTAATCGCAGCAGTCCCATGTTGCCACATTACCAAACTACACTAGCCTGCCTGTCTATAACTTCCATTACGCCCTTACGACGTGAGCGTATCTGTGGCGAGTATCCTGCCGTGGCGCCAGTGTCTCAAGCCCGTGCCACACGTTTTGCGGCGACGGCAAACTGCCGGAACCATCCCGGCGACTCCGATGGCGTCTCCCACTGGTCAATAAGATTGAGATGACGCGAGATAGCCTCGATGGCCTCTCTGCTCGCTGCTAGGTGAGGCATTGCAGGATCTTTTGAATATGAGGTTGACTCGAAGAATAGCCGCCCCCCTTACCCAGGAGTCTTAGCACCTTTGAGAAGTAATCGTCGGCTCCGCCTCGCTGGCGACCATCTTGAGTGTAGAATGACGACATCGACAGTACCAGGTCATACTGTAGGTCACTCTCGAACTCCTCGAAGGTACAGTCGAAGAACCGCACACGGTCAGCCGCACCCAGGCGCTCCGCCGTGATTCTACCGATCTGACTAAGGATCTGACTGGGCTCTATCCCATCGGCCGTCCTGCATCGGAGCGCAGATTCGACCGTGAAAAACCCGAAGTTCGACCCGATGTCTAGAACGTCGCTGCTGGCGCTATACAGCTCGTCGATGCCATACTCTGCTATGCGCCTTTCCACGGACCACCGCCTGCCAATGTAGCCTATCCTCTCGTAGGTCTGGTAAGGCCTCTCTACGTTGTAGCTGACCGGATTCTTTGCTATCTCCTCTGCCACCAGCCGGTCAATCTGCTCGATCAGGTCATCATGATTGGCTGCTGACATCAGTCTTCGATCGCTCCGCTCTCTGCGCGCTTTCATTGCCCCACCCGCCCCTTAAGCGTGTGAACATATCTGCGGATGGCCTCCTGCCATGGTACCAGTGGCTCGAGCCCCAGAAACTTCATGTTGAGGTTCTCCAGCATCTCGCAGTCTGGCACAGGCGCAGGACGGGGAAAGGAAGATGAGTCTATCGGCTCAACCGGTGTGCCCAGGCCAAATGCCTCTACGATACACTTCACGTAGTCATAACGGGAGGCGCTTCCCTGATTGGTGACATGATAGAGGCCGTACTCCTTTGTTTCTACGATCTCCAGAATCTTCCCTGCGAGCTCTTCGGTAGAGGTCGGACACCCGAACTTGTCGTTGGCGCTCCTCAACACAGGCTCGCGGCGTGCTTCCAGAAATCGCTGGTACACGAAGTTTCGTCGGTGTTCTGGGGCGCCTCCAAACAACCATCCCGGCCGGATCACGAACGTCCGGTCGCACGCCTGGCTGGCGGCTACCTCGCCAAGGTACTTCGACCGCGCGTACAAGGTCTTCAACTGCACTGGATCGTACTCTGAGTAAAATTTTGTCTCATCGCCGAATAGGCCACAGGTGCTAATACAGACGAAAGTGGCGCCAATCCTCTGGCAGTGTCTCGCTACCGCACCTGTTGCCCACGTGTGGAGGCGGTAGCCTTTTTCAGGCTCGACCTCACACGTATCCACTCCAATACCGGGCGTGTTTACTACGATGGCGGGTCGCACCTGCTCAAGTGCCTGCCGTACTTGACCGGGCTGTGTCACGTCCAGCTCCGCGTGGGATAGGCCGATGACTTCATAGCCTCTATCACCCGCAACCCCGGCAAGGTCTGTCGCCAGCATCCCGTGACTGCCCGTAATAAGTATCTTTGTACCTATCTCAATGTACCTATCTCAATCCCACATGGACCGCGCTGCCGGTTACGTTACACCCAATCGCCGTAGCGTATGCGCGTCTTCGGCCAACTCCCGGTCGCCCCACTGCTCGTAGTTGTTTTTTACGTGGATGAACTTGCCGGAATAACGGGGGTCCCGGTTGCGGGCGAGGAAGACGCACAACCGCTCCACATACCCAAAGTCCACGATATCTTCCTCGGGCACTATTTCACCGCCCCGGATAGCTTCGTCGAGGATCGCCGTCCTGTTAGGCCCTGGTGCCACGCAGTAGACGAGGATGTGTGGCGCCAGCTCTTTTGCCAGAACCTCGGACAGGCGGACGACCCCGGTCTTGCTGACACTGTATGCTGAGAAGTTGGGCCTGGGAAAGGCTGACCCACCTCCGGAGAAAAATATTATGAACCCATTATGCTGGCGCAGGGCCGGAATGCAAATTTGGGTCAACGCCGCCGCCCCGAACAGGTTCACATAGAACGTTTGGACCCATGGGCCGACTGGCGCAGTCTCGAAAGGACCGATGGGGCCGTGTATCCCGGCGTTACTGATCAGCCCAACGATGGGCTCATCGGCCAGCGCTTCGGACAAACCTTCCACCTGCTTCAGATCGCCCATGTCGGCCGTTAGCGACCGGAAGTTGGGGTCGCCTATGGACGTCGTGGAGCGGCTGATACCAATGACATCGTAGTCCAAAGCCAGGAAACGCATGGCCAGATGATGCCCAATCCCTCGACTAGTTCCGGTGATGACGACGGTCTGCCGTCGCCCCTGCCCGCGAGCTGTACTCATTCCAAATTTCCCCGATCAGGGTGTCCAAGTCTACTTCAGGCTTCCACCCCAGACGTCTCTGTGCCCTCTCGCTTGAGGAGACCAGCGAGAAGCCACTCCGGCTGGCGTTCTTGATGACCTGCCCCCCCCCCACCCGCTGGACGACTCGCGTTGCCAGCTCTTCCATCGTGACGCGGTGGCCCGACAAGATATAGGTCTCACATCCGGTGATGGGCGCCGAGACCGCCAGGGCTATGGCAGAGGCGACGTCCCTTGGGTGGAGCCACTCGCGCTGGTACTGACCCTCCCCGGCTAGCTCAATGGTGCCGGTGCGATGAATCGATTCGATAAAATCATATATGATGTTGTCCGCGTAGGGCTGAGGCAGCGGTATGGGCCCTACGATGAAGTTGGGGCGTAAGATGACGGCATCCAACCCGTAAGCGTTGGCATAGGCACGCACCATCGCCTCGGCGGCTCCTTTGCTGCCGGCGTAAGGGTGTAATGGGTCCGATAGACTCGACTCGTCCACCGGGTGGCTGGACGGGCCGTGGATCGTGAGCGAGGAGACAAAAAGAAATCGCTTCACGCCCAGCCGGCGGCAGGCCTCCAGCAGGTTGACCGTACCCACAGTGTTGACCCGAAAGAAGTCCAGCGGTCGCTCCCGGCTGGGCAGGTTGCCCTTCAGCGCCGCGAGGTGCACGATGACGTCGGGAGGATCGGCGGCTAGGACGGCCGTGACACTCTCCAGATCGGTCACGTCCATCTCATCTATGTCGGTCCCCTGCACGTCGCCAAGAGGAGCAACAGCTTCGACTGCAGCCCTGCCAAGCAATCCCCTGGAACCGGTAACATGGATCAGCATCGAAACATATCTTCGCTAAAGAGGAAATCAGATAGCCGGTAGCAGCACCCGGGAACCTTGGGGCTCGTAGTCAATAGCCATTTCCGGCAGATGATGTAGCGCCTGTCGCACAGGGATACGCTTCTCCGGCTCGACAACTAGCAGGAGGAAGCCCCCTCCACCCGCCCCGCAAATCTTTCCGCCCAGGGCCCCGGCCTCTGTCGCCCGCTCGTACCAACGGTCTATATCACCATTGGTAATTGTGCTGGCCAGCTTGCGCTTGCGCATCCAGGTCCCGTGCAAGACTCCGCCGAAGTGCTGCGCCTGGAACCCGTCATTCAGCAACCGCTCCAGCTCATGGGCGTGGTCCCGCATAGTCACAAGATCGCCGTGCATGCGCTCAGTGTTCGCCTTCTGCTCTGAAAGGACGACGCCGGCATCCCGACTAATACCTGTATACAGGAGCATCAGTGAAGGGAACAGCTGATGTTTCACCATCTCTGGAGACGCCACCGGACGAAGGGTCACATCCCCACTGGCAAGAAACTTTACCATATTGAGCCCGCCGAAGGCCGCTGCGTAATGGTCCTGCTTGCCCACGGGGCGACCCAGGACATTGATCTCAATGTGCGCCGCTTCCTCCGCCAGCTGCTCACGGCTAACCTTCTCCCATTTGAACGTGTGGAGCGCGTGGAGCAGCGCCACCGCAAAAGTGCCGGAAGACCCCAACCCAGTTCCGCCGGGTACATCGGCCATGGTGGCGATGTCCATAGGATCGTCGATGTCCAACAGGGTGAGGGCCTCCCTCACAATCGGATGCTCCAGGTCCTTCCGGCTCTGTACATTCTCGGTGGAGGAGTAGCTGAGCCGGATGCGGTACTGGAAGGGGTCGTCGATCCCCTGGCCGAACAGAGGATTCCGCGGATTAATCATGACGTACACGTATTTATCAATGGCCGTGCTGAGGACCGCCCCATACCCGCTCTCATAGAACGCGGGCAGGTCGGTCCCTCCGCCGGCGAAGCTAACCCGCAAGGGAGCTCTGGTCAGGATAAAAGGCATTGTCGCCCTCCGGGGGGCTCGGCCTTCACCACCGGGGATAGACAGGGGTAGAACGCTTCATACAAAAGCGACCTATCGCTCCTTCAGCGCCCAGTCGTAGGGTATATCGTTATCGACCTGGTCAATATACACAATCTCTTCCGGGTCATGGGGCTCGGTGGCGCAGTTGGCCATGACCACCAGCTTATCCCCGTATACTTTGTACCCGTTGGTAATGCCGGGAGGAATCTGCACGAGGCAGTAGTTATCCTCGCCGATGAAGAGCTCCATCACCTCACCACGGGTAGGTGAATCTGCCCTGCCGTCGTACAGGACCAGCTTGGCCCGCCCCACGATTACCGCGTTGTTAACCGTCATGCGCTTATGGGCGTGCCACCCCTTCACAACGCCTGGCCAGGCACATGAGAAGTAAATCTCGCCAAACTGGATAAAGTGGGGATCGGTGACCTTGAGCATGTGCATGATCTTCCCACGCTCATCGGGAATCTGCCGCAGCGGAATGACCTTGACCCCTTGAATCACCTGGCTTTGTCCCTTTCCGTCAGGCCTGCTGGGACGATACGCCGGTGCGCCACCGTAGGGTATCATCCAGCCCGCCTGCACGAAGTAGCTCATCGATCCGCTTCAAGCGGGTGTAGCGACTGCTCGTGAACTGGTCGAATGTCATCTCGGACCGCTGATAGGCCTGGTAAAGCTCACGTGCCCCCGCCTCCGCTGTCCACTTCGGCCGGAATTCCGGGAGGGCCCGCTCGATCTTGCTGAAGTCGGCGATGTAGGTGCGCCGGTCGGCCTCGTGGTCCTTGGCATACTCGATCTCACAGCCGGGCACCAGGTCACGCACGATCTCGGCCAGATCGCTTATCTGGTAGTTCTCGCGATTGGACCCCACGTGGAACACCTCGTTGTGTACCACTTCTTGCGGGGCTTCCAACGCCGCTATGAAAGCCTCACACACATCAACGATATGGATGAGGGGCCTCCAGGGTGTCCCGTCGGTGTACAGGAGTACCTTCCCCGTGGTGGTGGCCCAGCCCACGAGGTTGTTGAGCACGATGTCCACCCGTAGCTTTGGCGAGACGCCATAGACGGTGCCGTTACGCAGGAACGTGGGAGAGAAGGTGTCATCGGCCAGCGTCGCGATCTCATTCTCGGCCCGTATCTTGGAGGCCCCATAGGGTGTCAGTGGGTCGACGGGAGTCGCCTCATCCACCTTCGCCGCTGAGGTGGCCCCGTGCATGCTGCACGAGGATGAGAAGAGAAACCTGCGGACGCCGGACTCTTTGGCCAATCGCGCCAGCCTGACCGACGCATGGAAGTTGATGTCATACGTCCACTCATCACGCAGACTGCCCAGAGGGTCGTTAGACAGGGCAGCCAGGTGGACCACTGCCTCACATCCGAGCAGGTCGTCCAGGGTGACGTCCCGAATGTCCTTACCGATAGTGGGGATGGTCGCCTGGTCGGGCACCAGAGCGCATTCTTCTCCATAATACACCGTGTCCAGCCCAACCACTTCGTAGCCTCTGGATTGGAGGATGGGGCCCATCACGGATCCGATGTAGCCACGATGGCCCGTCAGCAGCACCTTACCCTTCATATAGCAGCCCTCACCCCGTTTTTAGAAAGATGCTCCTGGACCACGTCCAGCAGCGAGAGCCTCTCGGAGACCAGGACTGTGGGGCATCCGGCGGCCTGGCCGGCTTGAAGGTCCCGCTCATCGTCCCCGATGTAGAGGGTCCTGGTCAAGTCCAGATGAAAGTCCCGCTGTGCCTGATACAGTAGCCCCGGCCTGGGCTTGCGGCAGAAACACCCGTCGTCCCACCCGTGGGAACAACAGTAGATGGCATCCAGGGGAGCGCGGGCCTCCGACATGTCAGCCCGCATACGGGCGTGGATCTCCTCGACGCCTTCCTCAGTCATCATGCCGCGTGCGATGCCGGGCTGGTTTGTGGCCACGATCAGCGTGTATCCTGCCTGCTTCAGGAGACGCAACGCCTCCAACACCCCTGGCAACCACTTAAACTCCTCCCAGGTACGCACGTACTCGGCCCTCGGCGGCTTCTTGTTCAGCACCCCGTCCCGGTCCAGGATGACAGCTCGCTGAGGCAGAAGAAACGCCTCCGTTAGCGGCAGCCGTTCATGGGACCCCACACTGTAGTAGCGGTGCTCCGTCCGGAAGGCCCGAAGCAGGCGTCGGGAGGCCAGCGCGGGATATACAGTGTGCTCTAAGCTTACATTGCCCCGGGGAAGGTAGTCCAGCACTTCGCGAGCGAGTATGCCATAACCCAGCTCGACCCCATTCAGTCCAGGTGCAGTCCGGGTTGGGTCGTATGCAACGACGTACCCCTCATCATCAACCCGCAGGTTGCTACGACTATAGCCATCGGCGTTGTTGTACACGGTTACCATCGCAGGAGCGCCACCACGCTGGAAGGCATCCCACATCTGGTCCAACTGCATCGGCCAGTAGTTGTCGCAGTACAGCAGCAGAAAGCAAGGAGCGATCAAGGGGGCCGCATCCCGTATTCGCTGGCCCGTCTCCGCCTCCACGGGGCTCTCGACGTACCTTATGCGCAAGCCCCAGCCGCTCCCGTCGCCGAAGTAGTCGCGTATCTGCCCCGCCAGGTATCCCACCAGCAGCAGCACTTCCTGCACTCCCTGCGTCCGAAGCTGGTCCAGCAGATACGTCAGGAAGGGTCGCCCGTGGAAGGGGAGCATCGGCTTGGGCATGGTGTCCGTCAGAGGGCGCAGGCGTTCCCCACGGCCCCCGGCCAGAATTACCGCCTGTGTCGGACGGGCTAACCTCAGCGACTCACTCCCCACTGCTAACCGCCACTCGGCGATCTTTGGGCAGCCTTGCGCTTCAAGTAGCTTGTGAGCATGTGACAGATGGCGTGGTGCACATCCTCGACGAGCTCGTACATCCCCATGGGGGTTTCGATATGCACACAGGCATGGCAGGCCGACTTCATCTTGCCCCCGTCGAAACCCACCAGACCGATTGAGATGCCACCGTTCTCGTTGGCGTATTGCACCGCTCGGAGGACGTTCTCAGAATTCCCGCTGGCGGAGATGGCGAACACCACGTCCCCGTCGTCGAAGAGGCCCCTGAGCTGCTCGACAAAGACGTTAGCGTAGCCCACGTCGTTCGATAGGGCCGTCATAAGCGGGACGTTGGACGTGAGGTTCAAGGCTTTCGGACGCTCGTCACCCACACCGCGCCTACCCCACGCCATGTCCGTCGTGAAATGGGAAGCCGTGGCGGCGCTTCCGCCGTTGCCAACGGAGAACACCGTGCCTCCCCTCCGGCACGCCTCGCCCAGTGTCTCTGCAACCTTCTCCAATATATCAAGGTCGAGGACGGACACGAGGCCCGTCAGCGATCTGGCGTAGCCTTGAAGGAACGTGTGGCCTGATATGGCGTCAAGCTGATTTAGGGTGTCCATGGGGTCCTCCACATGATGGATGGACGGGGACTGAAGGGGAATGAAGATGATGTCCATCGTCTCTCTGCTGCTTGATTTGGGAAGGACGTCACGGCAGAGTGGGGTCCACGGCAAGAAGCACTTTCAGGTGCTCCCGCCGCCGGAATTTCTCCCACCCTTCCCGGAACTGGTCTAATGGCAGGATGCACCGCTCATATTCATCCAGCTCAAGCTTCGGTAACATCTTGATCGCTTCGTCAAATTCCTCGGAGCTACTGCCCACCGAGCCCACAACCGTCTTGTCGTAGGCCACGATGCTCTCGAAGGTGAACTGCTTTTGGGTGTAGGGCAGTCCCAGCAACAGGATAGTAGCGCCGGCGGCGCTCTTCTCCAACATGGCATCCAGCGCTTCGGGGTCGCCCGTAACCTCCACCAGCAGGTCAAATTCGGACAGGCGGCTCAGATCATCAGAGGTTCCAATGTTCGATCCATCAAAATATCTCCGGCGACCGGGGTCACGGTCGAACACCGTGACTGGGATTCCACGCAAGTCAATTACCTGGGCGCACAAGTGACCCAGGGAACCGCCTCCCACCACGGCACAGCGCCCGAACCTCTGCAGCGCTCCTTGCGACGGCCCGAGACGCTTCAACGCCTTGAGGATCACCGCCAGTGGCTCACACAAAGACGCCTTGCGCAGGTCCAGGTCTGGCGGCACCGGATGAACGAAGCGGCCAGGGACAACTATGTACTGAGAGTAGCCACCATTGAGCCCGATGACTCCCAGCTCGGCCCGCTCCGCGCAGTGTATCCAGTTGGACCGCTGGCATTCACTGCATCTGCCGCAGCTCTGGATGCACTCTACTACAACCGGGTCCCCCTCTTGCAAGTGGTTGACGTTGGGCCCCGTGGTCACCACCCGGCCGCTCAGCTCGTGACCCGGCACGATGGGGTACTTGGCCCTCCCATGTTTGTAATAGCCCAGGGTTCCCTCCAATATCTCCAGATCGGTCCCACAGACCCCCTCGTAGGCAACCCTGATGAGCACGTCGCTGGGTTTCACCTCGGGGATCTCGACAGTATCCAGCGACGCACGCCCCGGGCCGTGTATGACCACGGCCTGGGTGGTCCGATCGAAGAACATGGTCTCCCTGGCCGCTGGTTTTTTCATGGCGGCCCCATCCAGCAGACCCCTCATCGTCCCGAGGGCCTTGTTGGTACGGAACAGAACTATTTCCCTGCCCCGTTTCAGCGTGGGCATCTTCGCCGGGCCTTTATCACCGAAGGGCCACACTGCTCTGCCCAGGTCCAGGGCAGTGTAAGCAATCTCCAGGCCCAGGTCGTTCACCAGGTGGCGTCGCCCCTTGATACCGATCCACCGTGCAGCCACACCCTCGCGGTAGTACCGTCGACGTACCTGCCTCCAACTCTCTTCGTGATAGTGGTACAGCGCCGCCTCAGGGTCATATACTAACTGGTAGCCCCGCTCCATCCAGTACTTGGCCCACTCGATGTCCTCCAACCCCGGCAACGTCTCATCGAAGGGGTGCTGTGCCCACAGGTCCCTCCTGACAGCCGAGTTCGCGTTGTTAGCGAAGCACTGGGGCGGACGTAGCACCTGCCGTCGAGGGCCGAAGACACGGCCCAGGTCCTGGATCTCGCTGAACTTCGAGCTCGCGCCGCCCAGCTGGCGCCCAAAGGCCATTGCAGTCCGCTCGTCGCGCAGAGGCTCGACCAGGGAGCCCAGCCATCCCTGGTCCACGGGGACGGTGTGGGCCGATACGATGGCGGCGTATCTGCCGGATGAGCCCCCGATGCCAACGTTGAGAGAGTAACCGAAGGTGAAATCGTGGCTGTCGATGCGCAACAGCCTGTCGACCCTGGGGGCCGCTATGTCGCGGGTCCGGTCCAGGGACCCCGAGTCCACCAGAATTATCTCGAAGTCGCGATAGGTCTGCTGCCCGAGGGCATCCAGCAGCCCCGGCAGGTGCTTCTCCTCATTGAAGGTCCTGATTATTACTGACGTTTCTGGAACCGCCATGGTACTACCTTGCTGTCCACACCCGTTCGAGAAGGTTGGGCATTACGCTTTGGTGGAGCCGCTTCCGGACGCCGCGGAGGCCACCCGAGTCCCGGAGGACACGCCACTTCGACTCGGCCCACTCACCTGGAGCGCTCCCCGTACCGATGGACCAGTGGGTCTCCCTCCATGAGGGACTCCACCAGGGCCAGGTCCGCCTCGGTATCCACGGAGTGGGAGCCAAACTCCGTCTCGACCATACGCACGGGATACCCGTGTTCCAGGAACCGCATCATGTCTACGGACTCCGCCACCTCCAAAGGCGTGGGCGCCAGGCGAGCGTACATCATCAGGGAGTCGCGACGGAAAGGGATGACACATACCTGCTTGTACGCCGCTATCCTATCGAAGCCCTGCTGCCGCTTAGTAGGGACCGCCTCACGGGAGAAGTAGAGGGCGTCTCCCTTCCGGTCCATTACCACCTTGATGGTGTTGGGGTCCAGGTACTCCTCTTCGGTCTCGATGCGCTTCGCCAGGTTGACGCAGTGGATGGCAGGGTCCTTCAACATGGGGCCTACTGCAGCCTCGACCATCTCGGGGACCGTCATCGGCTCATCTCCCTGCACCATCACCACTATATCCGCCGCCAAACCCTCGGCCGCCTCGGCGACCCGGTCGCTGGCCCGCTGGTGCGCTGGAGAGGTCATAATAGCCTTCCCGCCAAAACCCTCCACAGCTTCAAGTATCTCCCGGTCGCACGTGGCTACGTAGACCTCGTCCACCGACTGGCACAGGGCCATGCGATGGTACACGTGCTCGATCATGGGGAGCCCCAGAATCGGGGCCAGCGGCTTACCGGGGAACCGGGACGACCCCATGCGTGCCGGAATTATGAGCGCGATAGACATGATTTACGCCTCAGCTTCTTCGCACGAATATGTGATTCAACCCGCGCCTTGAATGGACTTCAAATCCCCTGGCCGCCAGGAATTCCCTAATCTGACTCCCGTCCCCCCTGCCCTCGTTCAGCTCCAACAATATGCTCCGTACAGAAGGGTCGTTCAGCGTGGTCTCCATTCCCTTCAGGACGGAAAATTCTGTGCCGTCAACATCGATTTTTATGTGGTTCGGCACCGGCGTCTCGAACTGCTCGATGAGGTCGTCGGTCCGCAGCCTGAATACTGGCTGAATCAGCACAGGATCGAACGCCTCACCTTGATGATTCACGGCCTCGCCAAGGGCGTGGACCGCCCCACCGGGGATAAGATTGGCGAAGTTGAATGTCCCAATACCCGTCTCGTCCGAAAGGGCAATCTGCAGCGGCACCACGCTTTCCCGGCAGTCGTTGAGCGCCAGATTCTTGCACAGCTGAGCGAAGTTCAGAAAGGCCGGCTCAAAGGCATAGACCTTCACCTTCCCACCGAAGAACTTGGAGGCGACCATGGAGTAAACTCCGTCGTTGGCGCCTATGTCGTAAAGGACGTCGCCCTCCTGGATAAAACTCTCGATCCAGTCCACGGGGTCGGGTTCCTTCTTGCACGAATGCAGCCTGACCCTGTATTCGAAGTCGGACTCGATTGACAGGAAGATGTCATGGCGGGGGTAGTCCATCTTTCTGACGATATTCATTCCCGATTTTATGGTCACCTTGGAGCTGTCCGGCAGTAGCTTGACCACGAAACCCACCAGGAGAAAGGGTGACTGACCCAGCCGGTACCTCAGGTCGAGCCACCCCTGGTTCTTGAATCTCGACAGCCATCTATACTGCCGGTCCGGGAGAACTTTTCTCAAGAGCTGCTTCATAATGGGGTCCAGTTATTCCGCTTGCCGCCAGGGCCGTCAGTCTACGAAGGCCCGGAAGGTCTGCTCGGTCACCGGCCCGTACATCTCCTGTACCAGTTCGGCCCACCTGTCCCGGTGCTGAGCGACATATTCTTCCCTGTGGTCGAGCAGCCATCGGACCTTCTGGCGCAACTCTTCCAGTCCCAGCGCCTCGAGGCGGATATCGGGCGTGGCTTCCAGAGGGTCCAGGTCCAAGTCGAACCGGGGACGCAGGTGCACCGCCGGCAGCCCAAGGGCCAGCGCCTGAATACAAACTGTAGAGCCTCCATATACCATGACAGAGCTCTTCAGCATCAGATCGGATATGGGCTCATCACTTACTTCGACGTGCCTGGGTAACCGTTCCCTTATGAACCCCCTTACCTTTTTAAAGGGAGTTATAGGGTGGCACTTTACCACTATACGGACCCCTTCCTCCTCATCGAAAAGGCGCAACGCCATATCCACCAGCTCTACCGCTTCCTCAAGGGCATTGGAAGGGGCCACCAGCACCACATGATCGTTTCGTTCGGTTAGTGGTTCATTGGCTCGCGACCGGAGAGCAAGGAGGTCCTGCATCTGGAGAGCACCGCCTACGCGGATCCTGGTGGGGTCATGTCCGTCAGCGGACAAGAGTCGCGCGCTGTGCTGACCGACGGCCACCACCCTATCCGGCAACGGTGCGTCAACCTCACCCCCCGGGGCCAGATAGAGATTCAGCATTAGCCGGGGCGCGCGGGCATGCTGGTAACCGACGAGCAGGGTCCCAGGGAGGTAGCGCCGCACTTCCCAGGTCAGGGCCCGCTCCCAGGGCTGATTCTCGTACAAATAGATAATGCGGGTAATCGAAAAACCCAGACTTGCCCAGCGCCTTACCAGCGCCGTCATGAGCAGGGCCTCGGCCGCCTGATTTCCTATCCAGTCCCTGCGGAGCTCTTCCTTCACAAGGGGGCTTATATCCATGCCTAAAAATGTGGGCACAGAGTGAGGTGAGGGAGGCTTACCCGAGCTAGAAAAGGCCGTCCGAATCAAGTCCAAGAGCCTCAGGTACCTGTGGGGGACCAGTAGAGGCTGTGGCGAGTCCCTTAGCTGAAAGAGCGCCCATCTGTACTGGACTCCTGGGGGAATTATTGGCATCACCGCCACCGGACACCCTAACTCACCAAGCCGTACTACCAGATCACCGAAGAACGATCTATGGAACTCGCCACCCTGGCGTAAGTTGGCTGTGCTGGCCGAGCTGATAAGGATGGTTGCCCCTCTACCAGGCACTTGAGGACGGGATATCATCCTGCGGGACTCGAGTACCCGGTAAGTATGCCGCAGGATGAAGAAAGCCCGGTGGACCAGCATACTCAGCCAGTCGCGGGCCCAGCGCAACAGTAAATACCTGCGAATACCGACCAAGCTGAAGCTCACCCGTCTGTCTCGGGCGAGGTTGCGCTGGACGGCAAGGCGCAACGGCTGATCTACTACCACCAGCACGAGGGGCTCCGGATTATCCCATGTTTTGACGAGGTCTAAGGCAACTTTCAGGTAGCACGCCTGATAAAACGTCCTAGACGTATCAACGTTCCGGTAGGATAAGGATGTCAGCCACCAGCGTAGGGAGTTCATCTCTCGGCCAATGCCGTATACGTATGCAAGGTAGGGCTTTAGCAAAGTCTCGGCCGCTTGGTGAAACCGGTGGGTCGTATCAAGATGAGTCCCTCGGCCGTGAAAGCTCCGTTCAGCCCGGTGAAACGAGGCCATATCCTGCCCGAGGTACGCCCAGTGGAAGGGCTGCCCCGATAGCCGCCGCAGGACGTGCCCTAGGCTGCGGGGGCCAGGCGGCACAATCAGTAGCCCCTTATCCATCAGAAGTGTTTCACGCTCGTAACATCTATGACAGACATGTCACTCGTCCCTCGCTCTAGAAGCTACCGGACCTACTCCCCACCTGCGACGGTCAGGATTGTCCCGGTTATGTACGAGCTCCTCTCACTGGCCAGAAATAGCACGGCCTCGGAGATTTCACTGGGCAGAGCGAGACGCCTTAATGGTATTAGGCCAATGCGCTGGGACATATCACTTCGACCCATTTTCTCATGCAGGGGAGTGTCGGTGACCCCTGCCCTGATAGCATTGACCAGAACATTAACGGGCGCTCCCGCTTTGGCAAAAGACATAGTGGTTGCCTCCAGCGCCGCCTTGGAAGCGCTGTAGTGCGCTGTAGTGATACCACCTCCAAATTTCACTCCGACACTGCTTATATTGATGATCCTTCCGGAACGCTGCTCCGCCATATGAGACAGAGCAGCCCTGCTGAGCATAAAGGGGGCTTTGACGTTGACCTGGAAAGCGCTGTCCCAAGCGTCTTCACTCAGCTCGTCCAACGGTACAGGGGCGACAGCTTCTCCAGCATTATTGACCAGCACATCGATTCCTTGACTCCAGGTAATGAACTCGTCCCAGAGGCGAAGGACATCGGCGGAGTGGGTGAAGTCGGCCTGGAATAGCTGGCACCGGCCATATTGGGCATACTCAAGAAGTTTTAGTGCTCCTTCTTTATTATGCCGATAATGGGCTCCCACCACGGCGCCTTTTCTGAGAAAATCACATGCGACCTGAAACCCGATGCCACTGCTGGCCCCGGTCACAAGCACCCGCTTACCTTTCAACCTTTTTCTGCCCCTGATAGTAGTTCATCCACCGATCGAAGTGGCCCCGTCCCATGCGTGTCCCATCCACGTCGCACACGTCGCACGGCGGGAAATTGCGGTCCGCCCTGGCCAGGTTCGTTCTGACACGCCTCATGATGCGGCTGTCCCACACTTCCATGATCGACTGCCGGTTCAGATTGCCCGCGATAAGCTTCTTGCCCCAGTCATGGGGACAGAGCAACACGGACCCATCATAGTCCACCAGGATCTGGTAAAAGGGATAATAGCAAGGCTTCTGTAGCGGCTCCTTGAGGGCACCTATTCCAAGGTCTTCCAACGCGACCATGCCAGCCCGGTTGGATAGGGTAATACCGTATTGCTGATCGGGGGCAAGCCAGCGGACCCGAAGGATAAGCTGTTCCTTCGCGAGGCCCACTTCCTTTCTCATTGCCTCGAACTCCTCCTGCTGGTGGGGACCGTCATACATACTGATGGATAGCACCGTGAGGCCAGCACCGAAGAGCTTCCTGAGCTTATCGGGGGTGACGAAGTCCCCGTCGCTCACTATCTCCACTCTAACGTCCGGGCAGTAACGCTTGGATATCTCGATCAGCAATTCGATCCGCTTGTATAGAAGCGGCTCGCCAAAGGCCGAATACAGGATAGTTCCGTCGAAGCGGGCTTCCTGAAGGTCCGCCATTATCTTCTCGTAGAGTTCAACAGGAATATGCTCGTTCACGTTTGGGTAGACCTTGGGGTCGGAGCGGGGACAGAAAGCGCACGTGCGGTTGCACAAGCCAGACAGGTTGAACTCGATCAGGGAGAAGAAGGGGGGAGGGTTACCTTGAGACCCTTTGGCCAGGTGCTGGTCAAGAATAGTGCCCTTCCGTGCGATATTTGGGTCTATGAACCGCGTTTCTCGGTCGGGTTGCATCAGTGCTATACTCCTTCGGTTGCAGAGATAGAGAGCTTCTCAGCGATAGCTATATCGGCGCCGTTCTTCCCTCGGAAATTTCGCGTAGGGCTGAAGGGCCGCAGCCGTTTCGCTAGCCCTCATGTCGTATGTGTCCTGGCGTTTTCATCTCGCCGCCCAACTGTAACTCGAAGAGGTGCCTGAACAGCCCATCGTGGTTAGCCAACGCCGCGGGCGTGCCCTCTTCCACGATACGCCCCTTATCCAGCACCACGATCTTGTCCGCGCGCCGGATGGTGCTGAGACGGTGGGTAACGATCACCACCGTGCGCTCCCGGGCCGACTGAAACAGTGCCTCCTGTATTAGCCTCTCCGACTCCGAGTCCAGGTTGCTGGTCACCTCGTCCAGCAACAGCACCGAAGGCTTGGGCAATAGGGCCCGAGCGAGTCCGATCCGCTGGCGCTCTCCCCCAGAGATGGTCATGCCCCGTGGTCCCAGTAGAGTATGGTAGCCATTGGGAAGAGCCCGAATGAAGACGTGGGCATTGGCCTGCACAGCCGCCTCAATCACCTGCTCTTCCGTAGCGTCAGGACAGATGTACCGTATGTTGTCCAGCACCGTGTCGTTGAAGAGCACCACATCCTGGCTCATCAGGGCGATCCTCCGTCGCAGCGACACCAGGTCGTACTCCTTGACGTCGATTCCATCCAGCAGCACCCTACCCTTGCCCGGTTCAACCAGGCGCACCACGTGGTCCAGCAAGGTCGATTTTCCGACGCCCGAGGGACCCACGATGGCGGTCAGCCGCTTGGCCTCAAGGGTCAGGTTGACTCCGTCCAGTACCTGCGATGACCCATTGTTGTAGGAGAAGGAAACATGGTCCAGGGTAATCGCGTGGGTCAGTTCGTCGAAGGGGCGCGTTCCGCCCCGGATGACAGTCCGTTCCTCGGCCTCGCGCATCAGACTCATGGCGCTGTGGAAGTGGTTCACGAATCCGGCCACGTTATATCGGGCCCGGTTCAGGCTGTGGGCCTCGGGGACTATCCGGGCAAGCACATACAGAAAGGTAGCCATCTGGGCCAGGGACATGTCGAACAGCCTCAACCCCATGTAGGTGGCGGCAATCCCGCCGGCGGCCAGCGCAGGCTCCAGCACAAGGCGTATCTGGGCTCCCCGCCGGGTATAGGACTTTCTGACCGAGGCCACCCTGCCTACTATTCCCGCGTATCTGTGGCTATCTCGCTCGCCAGCATTGCTCAGCTTGACCAGCCGCACCGCTTCCATGCGCTCCGCCGCGAACCCGTGAAAATCCTTGAAGGTCTCAACCATCTCCTGGCCCATACGCCGGGACTTCCGGATCTGGTACTGGATCAGCAGGCCGGCGGCGATCACGATTCCGAGGGCCGTCAGGGAGCTGGACCAGGATACGAGGAACAACGCCGCGGCGAAGACCACCAGCAGGATGGAGTGGCTCATCATCTCCATCAGGCTCTCGAAAGCTCCCCCGGTTCGCTGGATGTCCTGCGTAAGTACGTTGGTCAGCGTCCCGGTGCGCACGGTGTGGTGGAAAGACAGGTCGGCACCCATGAAGGTGGAGTAACCGCGGCGGCGCAAGCTCGCCACGAAGTCCTCGCTCATCCCGGCGCCGATGTGCTTCTGGGCGTATATCAAACTTTGCCCGATTACGATCATCACCAGCACGCCCAGCAGCAGAGACAGCAGGCCCACCGGGATGCCCAGCGGGTCGAACACGTTGGAGACGATACGCCACAGTAGGCCGGAACCTGACGCGGCGTCTGAGTTCTCGGCGATCTCCAGCGCAGGAAGGAGCAGCCCCACGCTGGCCCCCTGGAACACCGCTCCCACCACGCCCAACACCACTACCAGCGCCAGCCTCCTTCGCGCAGCTCTCACGGAACCAAAATAGGTAAGAAGCATCCCCATCAGAGCAGTTCGAATCCGGAACCGGTCTCGGACATCGCGACGAGACCGCCGTTGGAGAGCAGCGCCGAGGACCGCACCCGGCGGATCACGTCGGCTCCTCCCCCCAGGATTGAGAGGCTCCACGTGCTGTGTCCCCGCCACAACGTGTAGCTCGTCTCGTCCCGCTCTCCCAGAGAGTGGGCAAGGCTCAGCAGGTACCCCCCCTGATAACCCTCTAGCTCTTCGTAGTGCAGCAGCGGCACACTGTACAGCAATCCCGGCCTGGTAACGAGCCCTACGCCCCTGGAGGCATCACCCAACACCACCCAGCCCTCCGTGGCCCCCAGGCAGCCACGAACGGTGGATGCCCCCTCCAGCGGCTGGTCGAGGAGCACCCGGGTACCCTGCAGGGGGAAATGCTCCACGTCCTCCCCACCATTGGTCGTGGCGTAGTAAAGACTACTCCGGTCGAAAACACGGGGATTGAGCGCCACACGGCCCAGGCGAAAAGACACCGGCACAACGTCCCGCCACTGGAAGCGTATCTCCAGGTCCAGGCGCGGCTGGTGGAGGTAGATGCGGTAAGTCTTCCAGATCCCGCCCAGCTCCGTGCTCACGTAGCAGCGCACCGGCACGAATATCTCGTGTCGCTGTCCCGCCTCCGGATACTGCATCTCCGTGGTGCCGTGATCGGTGATCCTCCGGCCCTGACGGTCCTCCAGGTACAGGTCCCCCGCCGCGACGTCGGCGTCCGGCAGAGTCGAGAGCAGCCCGTCGCCGCTGACCCGGCAGACCAGAGGCTCCGGACACACCTGGGGAAACGTCAACTCCCCGATGGTGCCACCGCGGCCCGGCATCAAGGTTACGCGGACGGCGTCGGTCTCGATGACATGGCGGGCCTTGTCGATCCGGTACACACCTTCCGACTTGCTGGGCGAGCTCGGCCGGACCACCCCCACCCCCGACTCGTCAACCGCCAGGGCAGGTAGCGCCGCCAGGGTCAGCCTCCCGGCATCATCTCCCACTGCCGTCCGCCGGGCGATCTGGCAGGGTACGCTGCTGTCCCCAAAGTGTAGCCTGTAAGAAGGGTGGTCCATGGAGCTCGCCCCGTTGGCGGCAATCGTGAAGGAGACCGGCTCAGAGTCAGAGGATACAGGGCTGCAGTTGGCAAGCCACAGCTCCTCTGGGGCCCCTCGAGGGGGATGAAGGGCCTCTATCAACCTGCTCGCCCGGTCCAGGGCGGCACCCATCTGGTTCCGGTAATCCACGTACTTCTCTTCCGTGGTAAAAGTCCGGAAGTCGCTATTCCAGAGGAAGCAGAGCTCTCGCCACAGGGTGCGGAGCTCCGCCCGCGACGCCTCGGCTCCCGGGCGATGCCGGAGGTGCCAGTCGGCCAGCTGGAGCCGCTGGTAAAGCTGGTGGCACTGGGTATTGATCCTGACACTGTCCCGTCCCCCGACCGCCCATCGCATCATGCTGTGCTGGCCCTGCTTCTTGTAGGGCATCGGGTATGCGGCACTCTCTAGGCGAACGGAAGGAGGGTCGGGAAAGCGGTCCAGAAGCGCGCTGGGAGCGACGAACTCGATGTCCTCCCGGCCCCTCAGCAAGGACAACAGACCCTCAATGCGCTCCATCTCTCCCAGCTCCCGCTGGCGGAAACCCTCGGGATGGGCGTCCCAGGGTTTGAAGTCGAAGACCTCCCAGTCGGAGCCGTACATGGGAAGGGCCCGTTCGCCCGTCTCCGGGACATGGCTCAGTAGCCTCTCGAGATAAGTGTCCAGGGAGATCTGACTTTCCACGTACCGCTGGAAGTCGCGGTAGGCAACGATTGATTGCCAGATCACTGGAAACTGCCCGCCGTCTGCCACCGGCACGGCGCAGGGCCGGTACAGCAGCGCGGGATCGTCGTGGACCGGTATCGCGCTTTCCCAGTTCACCATCAGCGCTTCGTATCCCGCGTCCCGGTAGAGCCGGGGAAGACCGGCGCTGTAGACCAGCTCGTTGACGTAGGCCACCCGGGGACTCTTGCCCAGAAGCTCCTCGTAGACCTCGTTGCCCAAGCGCAGGTTCTCCCTGTTTACCCGGGCCGGCATCAAGGGCATAATGGCCTGGACGTAGCCCGAGCCGACTACCTCGCATACTCCCTCTGCCCATAGCTCGCGTAATCTCCGGACAAAGCTGGGGTCCAGACTGTTCACAACCTGAAGAGTATGCCCTGAAAACTCCAGGCCCAGAGGGATCCCCTGTCGCTCCACAATTCTCAGAAGAGGCCAGTAGCAGCGCCGCAGGATCTGTGGGTACATATCTTTGGGGATATACGAGAAGTTCAGGTTCCCATGGAAGACGGCGTAAAGGCAGAGCTTGCTCATAAAGACCGAGTGCCCCCTCTTACGGCTGGAAAGGCGACCTCGTACCGGCGGGCCACGTCGCGAAGGGGCTCCAACTCCGCGTCCGACAGCGGAATCCCGAGCACTCGCCGCTCTCCGGCGGTGCGCTTCTCGGGGTCACCTGCCACCTGGACTTCTACGTTCCCATCCCGCGAAGGCTCTGACCGGGCTTGATCCATAGTCTCCTGCATACGCCCCTTGAACTCCTCCAGAGGCAGGAAGCTGTCTATCCGCAGCGCCATGAAGAAGTGCCCCAGGTAGCGCTTACCCTCTATGGGATCGGCGTACATCCTGGAAATCTCCCGCCCGACGGGCATCCCTGTGAGCACCCCGCACAGCACATCCACCATCATGCTCAGTCCGAACCCCTTGTAGCCCCCGATGGGATTCAGGGCCGCGATACGATGGGGGTCCCGGGTCTCCACGCCGGCGTCGTCCACGCCCCAGCCCTCGGGAATGGGCCCGCCTTCGTCCCTCTCCCTCAGCACCTTGTTCCATGTTACCAGGGTGGTCGCCATATCGAGGCAGAAGGGCTCTTCGTCACGGCAAGGGGCAGCGAAGCAGATGGGGTTGGTCCCGAAGAAGGGCCGGGTGCCCCCATAGCTAAGCATCAGGGCGTCGGCATGGGTAAAGCTCAGGCCCATCATGTCCTGCTCAGCCGCCATCAGGGCGAAGTAGGCGGCCGCGCCGAAATGGCTGGAGTTGTAGACCGCCACTCCTCCCAACCCGCTCTCCCGGGCCAGCTCGATGGCGTGCCCCATGCCCTCGGCCCCGGCCGCGTGTCCGAAGGTGTGGTCTCCGTCGAGGCGCCCGACGGCTGACGCCGTACGCTCGAACCGGTAGCTCGGATCGGGGTTCAGGCGGCCCGCCTCCAGAGCGCGCAGGTAGTGGGGCAGCAATCGGATGCCGTGGGAGTCCACCCCACGCTGGGACGCCTGGACCAACCCCTCCGCCACAGGCTGGGCCACCCCGGGGCGTACACCCGAGCGCTCCAGCACCGCCAGGGCGAGCTGCTCCAGATCTGCGGCGGCTACGCGGTCCATCCTCACCCGTTCCCCTCGGACGTAGTGGCTAGGGCCGGTATTCCTAGCCCCGAAGGCTCTATGGCGATCCATTCCCCATCCAGGGGCAAGCTCCGGTTTACCGCTTCCACTACCGCCGTGGAGGGGAGGGCCTGCTGAAAAGAGGGCCGTCGGGCTATCAGGTCCTCCCGCCGGGACCTGCCCGAGGCAAGGTCGCCTACGTCGGTCAAGAACTGGGTGATACAGCGGGGCCCGTAGCCGTGCACCCCGAAGGTCCCATCGGGCCCCACGTAGATCTGGGAGAAGTAGGGGTTTACGTCCTCCACCCCTCGGCCCTCTACGAGCAGCTGGGCCCCGCGATGCTTCTGGTCGATCTGATAGCGCCCCCTGGTGCCCACCGCGGTGATCTTCTGGTCCGACATCGCCGAGCTGGTATCGGGATCGATCCAGCTGGCGACTATGGTGGAGACGAAGCGCTGCCCCGTGGCGGGGTCCTCCCACTCCACCAACGCCTGAATCGCGTCGGCCCCGGTGGTGCGCTCACGGGTGGGCTGGGCTGTAGCCAGCGCCCGCACCGGACGGGCCCCCGTCAGGAAATAGACCAGGTCGGCGTAATGCACCCCCAGGTACTGGAAGATATTGGTATCCTTTACCCACGAGCCGAACACCTGTCTCATCATTCGCCGCTGGCTGTACTCCACCGTGAAGTAGCGCAGGTCTCCCAGACGGCCGTCGGCCAGGGCCTGGCGAAGGAGCAGGTTTGTCTCGTCGAACCTCTTGTGAAACTCCACCGCCCCATACACGCCGTGGGCCTCGGCCAGCTCAATCAGCTCGCGGGCTTCCGCCACGGTGGGCGTCAGGGGTTTCACCACAAGGGCATGCACTCCCGCACGAATCACGTCCGCGGTAATGGAAGCGTGGAGGTGGTCGGGCACGACCACAACGGCGCACCCTGGTCGCGGCAGCTCCTCCAGCGCTCTCCGGTAGGCCACCGGATCGCGCCCACCATCCGACGGATACCCCCTGAACGCGACACTCGTCCCCATACGCTGGTTGAGCTCCGCCAGCTTGACCTCAAGGGCCTCGATGCTGTCCCGAGAGGTGGCCGCCACCAGTATCTCCCCGATGACGCCCGTGTTTTGGGCCTGCATCAGCGACGGGAGCACGGTGCCGTCGGTGCTCGCACCACGGCCGCCCACGTACATGCCTGCCCCGATTACCAGCACCGATGGGAGCTTATCACCCAATCGTCCGTCCTCCACTATGGTAGGGATAGGCCCACCTACGAACTGCTTGGTACCAGCGGATCGTAAGCCACCTCATAACTCTGGTGCTGTCCGGTTGACTTCAATATGCTCTCCGCGATAAGCAGGTCCTCATCCGTCTTGATGATCACAGAGGCCATCTTGCTAACCGGGAAGTATCCCAACGCTCCGGACAGCAGAGCGTAGCCATCCCGCTCGAAGGCCTCTATGAACGTTCGTGTTCGCCATATCATGACGGAGTAGACGAAGGTCTGTGCGGGCGTGAGGTCCTGTGTCTTGGCGAACAACCCCTCTATCGTAAAATTGACCGGCTTACCTCCGTAGACGCAGTGGACCTGCTCGTTCTTCACGGTAATTAGCGAGTCCAGTCCCTTGTCAGTGAAGTAGTTAGCCACGCTGCGAACTTCTTCCCCCGTCTGAAGGGGAGAGGTAGGGTTCACCCAGGCAACGGCGTCGGAGGGGTGTTTCAGCATAAAGTCGTAAATTACATCGTCGGACCTGGTGTCCGAGGACCCTAGGTCGGGCGGTCTCTCGTAGAATTCGACACCGTGGCGCTCCGCAATTTTCTGGAAGACATGGCCATCAGAGTTGACAACGATCCGGCTGAATACCTCAGACTCTTTTGCGGCCTCTATAGCATAAGAGATCAGTGGGCGGCCATTGAGCAGAGCTAAATTTTTGATCCTGAGCCTCTCGCTTCCCATTCGAGCGGGCACCATTGCAACGATGTTCATCCCACCTCCTCCAGAGCTAATTCTACCGATGACATCCCGGTCCCACCGTGGCCGATCACCTCCTGGACACGGTCATCAGCCAAGGCTGCGCAGGAAGCCTTGGCTGATGGGGTGGCGCTGTCCTGCAGCGGAAACGAACCGACTGGCTACTCTGGGTCTGCGCAGCCAACTCTCACGCCCTCACTCGCTTCAGCACACCCAGGCCGAAATGCTTCTTGGTCACAATCCGGAACTCATAGGGGCAGTCCTTCCGCATCAAAAGCCGTTTCCGACTCAGCCTATCAAGGAAGTTTTCTATGGCGGTTAGCACGCCTTGTCGACTACCACCAAGATATTCGGCGGGAATGAACTCTGGATCGTAGTACAGGTCCTTCCGCGACCAGGTGCCCGCCACGTCGTTGAATAACACAACATCCCCTGGGTGGCCACGCTGGTGAATGAGTTCCAGCTCTTTGCTTACCGTGTAGTAGTTGTGGTCGCCGTCGATTATATAGACGTCCGCCGCCTGAAAATCCGGGGAATCGAGATAGTCCAGGCTGCGCGTCTTGATACAAGTCCAATACCGGCCCAGCCCCCTGCGGAACACCTCCTCCAGAGCCTCGGGCACTATTTGGTGATCCTCGAACGAGTCCTGCCCTCGCTTGTATTTGTAGCCTTCCATAGGGCGTTTGACCTCCTCTGGCAAATCCCCTTCCCACGCGACCGGGTCGAGGGATGTGAGGTGAGCATCGTTGACTGAGCACCACTCCAGGAGCCTGAGGGTGTTATCGCCACGCAGCACACCGATTTCCAGGAGCATCTTTGGCTTGCGCTCGTCCAGGAACGGACGTATGTGAGTTTCAAACAGCTGGTACATCGGCTTTCCAACCCAGTGACCTGAGGAACTCGGCCACTGAGGTAACCTCCTCGGGCGAATATACATAGGGAGCAAAGGCCTGGTCTCCCAGTCCCTCCCCACCGCACATTTTAAGAATGTATCCAAGGGCGTACTGGAGGTCCTCCCTTTCCTTGACATGGTACACGGCAGCCGGACCGGGCTCATCCCCTGCGGCGATGGGGCACACCTTCACGTGCTGGTAGCGGCCTCCCCCACCGTAAAGAAGCACGGGCACCCGGTTCTGGAGGGCCTCTTCGATCACCGTGGACGAGAAGCTGACCAGGAGGTCGGCAAATCCCAGGACGTCGATGAGGGGCTCCTCCACACTAACCATGGATTTTTCCGTAAAGTCCACCAGGGTCTTCAGGTCATCCACGCTCAGCTCCGGGGAAGGGCGGAACTTCACGATTACGCGGACGCCCGGCAGGGGCTCCGCCGCCTCCACCAGGTCTCGGATACCCTGTACGTACTCATCCGGGGTCTCGTAAACCTGGAACCTCATCCCCCGTGCCGCCTTGGCGGTCCCGGCATGAACGATCACCCGGCTCGAGCCAGCGTCCCCAAGCATCCGGTCGCGCAGGGCGGCGCTCCGATGTTTGTCTCCTGACGTAGCCCAGATCAGCGGTCCCGTTCGGACGGCCACGCTATCCGTGGGGAATACCTTCCGAAACTCCTCCGCAACTGGAGATTGAAGGGCCGTGAAGGTGTAGGGCGCGTTTATGAGGCGCCAGCCATGCTCACCCAGCTCGTGGCGCTCGGCCTCGTTGGAGGGAGGTGGGTGAGACCCGTGGGTAATCATCATCGCAGGGACCCCGGCCTCCCGGCACAGCTCTCCCGTTATCACGTCGTCGGCGCGGGAGCCGTTGGCCATCACCAGGGAGGGACTCAGGCTGCTGAGGACCATTCGAAGGGCCGCCTCCCGGCGGTGCAGCCCCAGGATCACGGGTCCTATACTACCACGGACTTTGCGGGCCACGATATCGGCGAAGGACATCCCAAGATGGGAGAACACGTCCGGCGAACGGTCCACCTCCTGGGCAAACGCCTCCAGGGCTCCTTCGAGGCGCCGGCGTCGTCTTCTGTCCTCACCTGCTAACGGCTCCAACAGGGAGACCCTGACTTCCGAATCGAAGGGACGAATAGCCGGCGAGACGATGGGCCAGCCCAGGGTCCGCTTGCTTCCCCAGTCGGTGAGCAGCACGGGGACGCGACCCTGTTCCCGCTTCAAGCGGCCCGCGAGCACGTTCAACCGGTAGTTCGGGCTCGTGAACAGGACCGGACTTCGGCCTTTCAAGCGACCCAGCTGCCACCGGTGGACGTGTCCAACGAGGGGATTGGCCGCCACCGATGTGATAACTCGCCGGACCCAGCGTCCGGCCCGCGACCTCAGCGATATGCCCGCTGGCGCTGGAAAAGGCCGCAGATCAAGTCCTCTGGCCGCCGCGAATTTCATGGCCATCGCACCGAAGTACCCGTCTCCACTACCCACAAAGGGACCCGAGACGCCCTGTCCCTCCCGCACACAGACCGTTACAACGCCGGGGTTGTGCCGGGAAACGGCGCTCTCCAGGAGCTCAACGCACCAGATGAGATAGTTCACCAGCCACCTGCTATACCAGACCAGGTTCTCACCATAAACCGAGTGGATTCCCACGTTGCCGTCGAACTCGAAATGCTCCCTCGTCCAGCGGGTCAGGTCGGCTGAGAGCTGCCACCCTCTGTCCCGTGAGGCTGGAGTCAGGTAAGCCAAGGTATCCTCCGCCTCGCACCCTAACCGCTCGAGGTGCGCCCGAGTCGACGGGTTGAGGGCCACCACGATGGACTGCGCGAGAACGTCCCGACTTCCGGGGTGCCGCGACAGGTAGGCATCCACTTCATCGGGAAACTCAAAGAAGAAAAGTAGGGAATCTTTCACCATTGGAGGGTTGTTGCTGTAGGACCGTTCTAGTTATCGGTGATGGCCCTGTACGTGCGCATGACCCCGTCATGCATCATTCGGCTGGCCTTTTCGATAACCGGGAGCTTAAAGAACCCTTCTCATACACCAGCACGTGTTCGTAACCATAGCGCTGCCGGTCCGCACGGTCGTAATCAAACTGCTTGACCAACTTGTAGTCACGGCTTTCTATGACCGGATCGGATGTCAGGAGAGGTAGCACGTTAACGAACTCATAAAACCCTTGAGGATGGGAAATGACGATCACATCCGGATCAAACGAAACTATCACATCCCGGACTGCCCCAGCTTTATAGGCGTCTCGCCGTTCTTTCCTCTCGAACGGGGTAACGCTGGAAGTCTGAACAAAATAAGGGGGGATGTAAAACGTATCCCAGTCCGTCATGATCCGTACGTCCTCCGGATACCGTTCTTGAAGCCAATCACCCACCTCAAGTCCCGTGTCGAGGGGTTTGGACATTTTATAGTCCCAATCTCCAGAGGCCTCACTGGCGTGAAAAACGACCAGAACGCCCACAAGCGCGAGCACCGGGACGGCGCCCGACCGCACGATTCTCCACGTGTTTGGTTTATGGAATACATTCAGGTTGGGGATTATGGCAGCGGCTACCAGGAGGTACAGGATCCCGAGAGCTGAGAGTACGTGCCGTATCGCAGTCTGTCTGGTCACAAGAACCATTACAATGATAATCGCGGCAAAGAGCCATAGAAACAATCGCTGAGTCCGCCTTGTGTCGGTCAGGTGCTTTCCCCAGAACTCGCGGTACGCGGCGTACGCAAGGAGCGCAACGAATCCAATCCACCCGGGATGGAACCGCGTGGCAAAAATCCGGAAACTCTCCAGAAAGCCCGGCAACTCTGATTGCCCGGAGCCACCGCCAAGGGCGGTGTAGTAGACCATATAGCCGCCCTGGGACACAAGATATTCCGGATGAGCCAGATACACGGGGCCACTGGCGAAGAACACTATGGCGTAAATCAAGAGAACCTGGGCCACTAACCAACCGGCTAGGAAAATGTACAGCGCAACATTCGACTGTATGGTCTCGGCCGAGGTCCACCTTCTAGAGAACCTCCAGACCGCTATCAATACGCCGATAAGTATGGCGCACACCAGCAGGCCGCCGAAAGCCACGACATCAAGCAGCCAGCTCCAGGCATTCAGGTATTCCGGAGCCCTCTCGAGCTTATCCGGTGGGAAGCCTTTGGCCGATACATCCAAAACGAGGGCTACCGTATCCCCCGAGTTTGTGAATAGCAGCCAGCCCAGTCCTCCACCTAAGACAGCGACGCCTATGACCAGGAAAGGCACGGCTCTGCGAAAGAGTCTGACCTGCCTTTCAGCGACATTAGTCCAACCACGTCCCGTGTGCTGGCTTCGCCAGATCACATATAAGGCTAGCGCGGGCAATAGTCCGACAAAGGGCCACCCTCCATACTTTGTGGAAAACGTCAAAGCGCCCAGAACTGCGGCGATAAGGAAGGTCCTATAGGAGAATCCCTCGATCAAACGTATACAAGCGAACAATGTGGCGAAAATCAGGAATAGCTCCAGTGTGTTTGGCCTTACAGTTGTTGTCCAGTTCAGGAACGTAGGGGTGAATGCAAACCCCAACGCACCCAGGAGGGCCACAGCATCAGACCGGAATACCAGTCTGGCAAGGAAGAAAAGGACTATCACGGCGCCGACGGCAGCCAGCATATTTAGCACCCGCCAGGTGATCAAGACCACCTGGAAGTCTTCGCCAGCTATGGCTGTATAGGGATATAGGAGGACTCCAGCGATGTTGTAAAATACCTTGGGATAGATATTTGGGTTATCAAATAACGGCGCATTCAATGGGCCTCGTTCGTAATGTCCGTGATACTCGTACAATAGCTGGTCATCCAGGGCAAAGTGCCGCACCTGGTTGAGGTCCTCAATACCTAGACCAACGAGAGGCAAGTCATAAATCATCGGCACCAGCACCAGCGCTATCGCTATAAGGAGAACATAAACCCTCCTCCGTGATAGCCGAAGCCTGGCTAACGGCAATGTGGTCACGATGTTTGCGTCACTAGCAGACAATGCGGGCTTGGTCCTTCGCTCGAAGAGGCATCACATGCAGCACAAGAGTGCGGTCACTGTCCGCCCCGTCTCCCAGGACAACTCGAATCCACCGGTATAACCACTGAAGACGAGTTGTCACCCGCGGCATTTGCCGCCAGCCTGGAATAAGACGTCAATTCCCAACCGTCCTCCTCCATGAGCCGCCGGGCATTCGGGTCGAGCAGTGCGGAAAGCTCAGCTGTCCGGGCCGAACTAGCTACGTACCACCCCAAGTATGGAGAAATGTACTTTTCGTTTCGGTCCGGCAGCACCTTGCACGGATGTAGCAACACCTCGACTATACCCGACCTCGCTGAAGAGAGCGAAGCCAGACCAGCGCTTAAGGTCCTGGCGGTCATGTGCCCCGTATATGTGACCCCTACCAGGTAGTCGTTGGTACGGACGCCAAGGCGTTTTGCCGTGGCGGCATTCCTTCGAGACAGGACGTTCAGCAGAAAGTGCTTTGCCACGTTTATCGGATACCAGATGCCCAGGTGAAAGCCAATCCCTTCAGCCACATAAAACCGCTCTCTGGGGAGCCGGACAAAGGGGATCTTATACTCCCTCGCGAGCTTACACAGGGTCTCGAACATAGCAGGTATACCATGCGAGTGCCGGTGGGTGCTCAGATGGTCTGGAGTTATCCCCCGGGCAAGGACCATCTCGATCTGGGTCCGGCAATCAGCCTCCACTTCCACGAAGGTTGATTCGTCTCCAGAGAGATAAGCACGGAATAAGCTCGAGAAGGAAGCTTTATAGTAACCTTCAGAGTCGTAAATCCTTGTGGCCTTCCCGATATTCGCCCTCTGGCTCCGTCCTTCAACTATGTTCAGATGTATACCAACTCCCAGACCCGGGCAATCCGGAATGATCTCATCAACGGCCTCTTCAAAGGTCGACCCATTACTCCTCACGCTGGTACTGGTCAGCAGGCCGTTCTTGTAAGCCTCCCTTACCCCCTCGTTGAAAGGACCCGCCAACCCCAGGTCATCTGCATGGACAATCAACATCCGTTTGTTAGCCTGTGACATACCGGCTATCTCCCCTCCCCTCCCTTGCGCGCCACCACGTACATAATGTCGAAGGTGTTTATGTAGATCCCGGTCTTCTGCGGCAGCAATTTTCTGAGAATCCGGTATGTCACCGAGGGTCTCCGGTGATTCCCGAATGCAAATAGGCCGTGCAGGATCTGCTCTATACTCCTCCAGTATCCGGGATACAGGACTCGTACCACCTCAAAACCTTTAAGAGTCAGCAGACGGCTGATGGTCTTTCGCGAGAAGTACTGGAGGTGGGTAGGTGGATGAATCAGACGCCAGCCGCGCCCCTGCCGGCGCGCAACCCACGAGTCAATGTCTCCGGTGGTCAGAAACAGATATCCTCCCGGGCGAAGCACCTGGGCCGACCGCTCGATAAAGGGGCCGGGCGCCTCCAGATGCTCGATGACATCCCACGTCGCAACCGCATCAACGGAGCCAGCGGTCAGCAGGTCGTCTGATAGAAAATCCTGACACTGAACAGTCACTCCTAGGACGGTGTTGGCATATTCGACAGCCTCTTCCGAGACGTCGTATCCTCGGACCTGAAAGTATTCCTGGGCCAGCTCCAGAAAGAAGCCGTAGGCACTACCGACTTCCACCAGGGAACCGCTGGGCACGTACTCACGGATGGTGCGCAGCCAGCGCCGGAGATTTTTCTGGATGACCGCCTTGTCGCCCAGGTAGTCCGCATATTCGTCCCCACGGAAGTACTCCGGCCCGTACAGTTCCAGCAGCTCCTGCTCGCTCGAAGCGACATCAGCCGTGACGAAATCGCAGTTTTCGCACTTGACCAGCTGCGCGTACAGGGGCTTAAATCCATCGTTGCCACAGACCGGGCATCTTTCTTTCAATGTACGTTGCAATCTCTACTACCTGATTTATCGCTTACTGTCCAGTGCTTGGGCCCCCGCCATCGGGACATGCTCATTCCGCTTATGAACGGGAGCGAGAAAGGGCTACGCCACTCCACTAGTCAGCGGTGGTCGAACGCCAAATCCCCGCCAGCCGTTTCCGGTTCGAGAGGTGATGGCAATATCCTTCAATCCATCCTCCTCAAACCACATCAAGAAGTGATCGTGGGAGATGTAGTCCGCAATGTTGGGTGCCAGATGGTCGAATATGACATAGGTCTGCTCGTGGTATCCAAACTTACTCAAGAAGTTGAGGTAATCAAAATAGAACAGGCATCGTCGAAAGGGTGCAAGCCGCCGGAACCTTCCGACCGGCCCGTAAACGCCTTTCAAGGCCAGGAACATCGGCGCCGCGATCCCGTACGACATCAGGAGCAAGACCTTGTGGGGCAGGCGGCTCGTAAGATTGCGGCGAACCGGATTGAGCAGATAGATGATCCAGCCGTTGTTCTCCCTGCTATAAACCCAAGCACTCACTCCTCCGCCGTGCTTCAGGCGTGAGACAATAAGGTCGAAAGCACGGCGTGGGTCGGGCGTAAATTGTAATACGCCCACGCTAAAGACGTAATCGAAGCTCTGTCGTAGCGGTAACGAGAACAGATCGGCTTGAATGATCAGGACATTGGGGAAGGATCTCGTGTTCTGAAAGGCGGCATTGACAGACTCGCTAAGGTCTACTCCAACTACAGCATCTGCTCCCCACTGCTGTGCCCAGTAGGTAAACCGCCCGGAACCACAACCCGCGTCAAGGACAGTCTTCCCTCTGAAGTAGTCAGGTTGGACTGGATCAATGAAATCCAGGAAAGTCTCCGCGCTGGTCATTCGCTTATTCTGGATGAGGGGATTGGCGTGCTGCCATTCGTAACCGAAACCATCAACCGTCCTAGAGACATCGTTGGCGAGCGATCGGGGTGTGAACCTGGGGACACCGCCCAGTATCGGATAGATTGCGTCGCAGGGTACGCACTTCAGCGCACCGGTCATGATATGCCCGTCGGAGGAGATATCTGCGCTGTCCTGGAGCAGTAGCTCACCCTGACACGCCGGGCAGCAGAGGAGGTTCATGAGGACCGGCTCATCTCTCATCGCTCAAAACCATCCCGCAGCGAATGGAACTTTTGTAACCCGTGGATGATTCAGCGCCATCGGCCGCCAACCGCCTGCATCCCGTTCCATCTGAAAGTCCAGCACCTCTCCAGTCGAAAACCCGCCGGCTATAGAGCCTCACATATGTCGCCGAGGCAACTGGCCTGCCTCGGGCTCTCTGACGACACCAGTATCAGACTCCTCCCTGACGATGAATACTGGGCGGCCCTTGGTCTCCTCATAGATACGGCCGATATACTCTCCCAGCACACCAACGGCGATCAACTGGACCCCACCGAAGAATGTAACTGCAACCGCCAGGGTGGCCCATCCAGGAGTGAGGTCGATCCCCGCATGGAACAGGGACAACACACCCAGGACCACCATCACCCCTGCGTACAGGAGCGATAGCGACGCTATGATCAGCCCAGCTACGAGCATCCAGCGTAGAGGAAGGGTAGAGAAAGACAGAATCCCATCTACGGCCATGGGCCACCGTGCTCTGTAGGAAAACTTGGTCTCACCGCTGTAACGCTCCGGCACATCGTATGCCAGGCCCATCTGGCGGAACCCTGTCCAGTCCACCATGCCCCTCAGGAACTTCCGGTGCTCTGGGATGCTCAATAGCACATCAACGACCTTGCGGTCCATCAGGCGGAAGTCCGACTGGCCGAAGGCTAACTTGAGCCCAGAGGCTTTGGACATGGTCCAGTAGAACAGCTTGACCTGTAGGCCCGTCAGGCCTGAGATACTCTGATTCCGCTTGGTTGTGTAAACTACCTCGAACTCCCGCAGCCAGAGAGCTACCATCTCGGGGATCAGAGAAGGAGGATGTTGCAGGTCTGAGTCCATGGTAATGACAGCGTCACCTGAAGCATAGCTCATCCCGGCGAAGAGGGCGCCCTGGTGGCCAAAATTCCGCGACAGAGAGACGTACCGGACGCCCGGGTCCCTCAGAGATAACCGCTTGATGATCTCCAACGAGCCGTCGCTGCTACAGTCATCCACAAACACCATCTCATAGGCGACGTTTGCGTTGGAGAAGGCCTCCTGCACACGCTCATACAGCACTTCCAGGTTCCCTTCCTCGTTATACACCGGAAAGACCACGGACACCTTCGGCAGGTTGTTATTCATTACTCTAGCCCCTCTCCTCCTCCTCTTACGGCACTGGCATGGAGGGGAGCCCCCTTGGCCCGTGTGGCTCCATCGGCGATCACGGGATCGGTCCGAAGCGCAACTACCTTGTCGTGGCCCCACCTAGCGGTATATCGGGCGCACGCCAGATCCAACGCTTCGTCACGGTTCAATCCTTCGGCCAGGCCCTCCGAGAGCCAACTGATGTACTCTCCCATTCTCTCCCCGGCTCTCCCATCTCGAAACTGGTCCAGGGTGTCCAATATGGGTGACCAGTCTCCAAACCCAGGCACGGATTCGGGATCATGACGATAGTCCCTGAGCACTCGCCACAGATGATCCCAATGCTGGAAAACGACGCGACCCTCGCCAAGCACATAAAGAGGATGGTGGGTCACCAGTTCCCTGTCTATCAGCAGACTCGGAGTGCCCGCTAGAGCACACTCGGTTGCCGCAGTCGATCCGAAGAGGATGCCAATGGAAACGTCGGACGCTGAGCTCGCCTCGCACGGAAAGGCCTCAGTAGACGCGATGCCCTCGTCGTAGATATAGCAGCGACCGGTCCCCAAACCAGCGTCCAGTAGGTCGGAAACCGGTCCGAGGCGCCTGCGAAGGTCAGCCGGCTTCTTAGGTTTAAAGATCAGGCCAAGGGTGGGATCGGACAGGAGTTTGTCCAGAAGATAGCGGTAGTTCTCACCTCGGAATTCGTGAGGGGCACCCCAGCGTTTGTCATCTACCGAGCCCTCATCAAGGAAACAGATGATGAAACGGGCTCCATGGTCATGGAGTCGTTTGCGAACCTGTTTTGCCCTGTCTTTCACAAGGGCAAACGCATGGTCGTGGACGTAGCCGCTGGCCACGAACTGGGCGATGTATGACCGTGACTGACGTTCTGTCTCGGCCGAGGCTGGAGAGAAAGCGAACTGCACGTCTACTGCGCTTGCCCTGAAGACGCTGGCGAAGGACTCGTCGGACCGCTGATAGCTCATGCTCAGCCCCCCAAGGTCCGAGAGTGCCTGATCGGAAGCCACACGCCAACTTCCCACATCGTCATTATCCAGATGCAGCTTGACATTAAAACTTCCAAAGAACCACCACCAGTAGAGGTATCGCGTCACGAAATTGAAAAGCTTGAAGGCGATCCACCGATCGATCCCAGTGGTAAACGGCGCGACCACCAGGGGGAGCACCAGAAATCTCCACTCCCGGCGCAACCCCGCAATCAGTCTCCGAATATGTGTCCGCCGTGGCCAGCTAGGGAGCGCCGTGCCCGCTCTTGCAGAGTTTCTGACGGCCGTCGCACGAATCGACATCCCGCGCAAGGCCGTGTATTTCGACTCATCCAGAGGATCGTCTGCCCGCCAGAAATAGACCAAGAGCTGATTGGGCAGGAGCCTGGCAAATGGGACCCAAAACAGGTCGCTGTTCTTGCTCAAGTCCGGCGCCAGACCCTTACCGTTATAGGGTATCGCCACGGCGAAGGGAGGCCCCTCAGCGCTTACCCCACCTACCGGAGGCCGGGACCTCCGGCTCAAACCAGCCACCACCAGGAACTTTGTGAGCCTGTTTGCCATGATCCAAGCTCTCTTCCTGAGTACCCCCACCGGGAGTCCCGGTGACATATAGCCACGCAAGTTGAGTCCCCGCTCGTTCGAATATTCCTGGAGGTAGCGGAGCCACGGGGTCCGTGCCAGATAGTACACCGCTTTATGCCCACCAGCTCCGTCCAGGGTCCGCTGATACCACGACACAACATAGATGCGCATCAGTGTCGGCCTGAGCTGCTCGTCGAGGGATTTCTCGAGATAGAGGAGCAGGCGCCCCCTATCAAAACGTGTGGCGAACCTCGCAACGAGGGAGTTTGCCTCGAAGGCCGCCGACCGCACTGCGCTACAAAGCGGCAGAGTGTCCCTGAACTCGTATTGCATCCCCACGTGGACTCCATCGGCATCCTGTATGTCAGCCCAGGAGAAATCCGCTTCCTCCCCGGCCATCAGTCCCAGGCGCTGGAGGAAACCCAGCAGCCTCCTGCCGGTGGAGGAGGCCGAGAAATAGTGGAACCGGAACGCGGCCCTCTCCCGAACCCTCTTCATCATCGCGGCGGGAAGCAGATACAAAAGGGACGTCGGCGATACCCGATCTACAAAGACCATTGCGTCCGTCGCGTCCGAGTCGCCGAGCTCATTCTATCACCCAGAATTCTCGATGCCCTCCCGATTATCTCCGAGGCGCCCTCTCTGAACCAACACTACTACGGCTCAGGAGACCTGGTACATCAGCTTCCACTCGCCGTTCACTTTCTTCCAGACCTTGGAAAGCGAGCGATAGTAGTCACACACTTCCCAGAAGTAGTCCTCGGTCATGTCCACGTAGTCAAGGAACCATTGGAAATGGCGCTTGGGGAACTCCCCATCGTAGCGCAGGGTCAGGGCCACGCCCTCTTCCCGCGTGACGTGGTGGCGCCTGATGTCCTGCTGGGCGTCCCGTGAGGCCCTTGCCATCCCAAGCTTGATGTAGCTAAGGTACCAGTGGAACCCGTCCAGCTTGTCATCCAGGCTCACGTATTTTGTATACGTCCCCTCCGACCTGCCTTCGGGGTTCGGCTGGAAGCCGGCGTGGTTGACGACGTAGTAGTAGTTCTCCTCGGGCACCCACTTGTGGTAGTAAGAGTACCAATGCCCCTCGATTCCCGACTCCATCACCACTTCTACAGGAGGTGCCTTGTATATCCGCAGGGCGGCTTCCGGTATCTCATGCTCTTTCACGATCCCCAGCTCCGTGCCAACCGCCACCAGCTCGTCCACGGTGGCCCCCTTGAACTGCTCCTCTATCCAGTCGTCTGGCCCCTGGCTGGGACGGTGCTTGAATTTCTCCGTGCCACCGTATTCCAGCTCGCCGTTCTCGCCGTACATGATGAGCTTGACCCCGAATTTCGAGGCGATCTGGAAGGCCCACGCCTTTTGTCCATAGCTGAAGGGCTCCCAGGGGTCCCCCTTCAGCTCGAAGGCCAGCCTCGACAGCTTCCGATGCACCTCGCCGTCGGGCTGCCCGATGATGTTGGTGAAGCCCGAGTCCACGAAGCTCTGCAGGTTCTGCCACCCGATGTCGGTGTAAGCAAAGGGCGCCCAGGTCACGCACAGCGGGTGCATTCCATAGCGATGCTTGAGCTGGTGGGCCACAAAACCGCTGTCCTTCCCTCCACTCCCGGGTACGACCACGTCGAAGCTGCCGTCCTTGCTGCGGTGTCGTTCGCACAGAGCGTCAAGCTCCTTAGCCCGCTTGTCCCAGTCCACAGCATGGTCCTTCTCATAGGCCCATAGGCAGGCGGAGCATATGCCCTCCTCGTTGAAGCGGGTCCTGGGCCTCTGGTTCGATACCACGCAGTTGCGGCAGAAAACCACTTCCCTGGGCAGCTGCTCAAGCTGCCTGTCGAGGGTTATTCTAGTCTTGGGCGGTTTTGGCATCGTGGCCCTTCCTGCCTATTCGAGAGCGCTCATGTGCCGAGGACGAAATTCCTGTAGATGCGTAGCCCCACGGGGCCGCTCCGCTCCGGGTGGAACTGGACGCCCGTCATATTACCCTGCTTACCCTGCCGGAGGACCGAGCAAAAACGGTTGCCACCATATTGGGTGGTGGCCAGACACGCCTTCGAATCATGGGGAACCACCATGTAAGAATGGAGGAAGTACATAAAGGCGCCCTCTTCGACCCCACTCAGGACGGTCTTATTCCAGGGGCCCCGGTGGCTGCTCTTCTCATCGGGCGCGTGCAGGGAGTTCCAGCCGATCTGGGGTATCTTGGCACGTTCCTCTTCATGGGCTTGAAGCCGGACAACCCTGCCGGGCACAAGATCCAGTCCCTCGTGGACCCCGAACTCCTCAGACTCTGACATTATCAGCTGCATCCCGAGGCACACGCCCAGGAGCGGACGCCCCGACTCGGCGTAGCTTCTGATGGATGAGACCAGATCGCGTTTCCGCAGGTTGTCCATACCATCTCCGAAGGCTCCCACCCCAGGCAATATCAGGCGGGCGGCGTTCTCGATGGCCGCCTTCTCGCTGGATATGACGCTGTCTGAGACGCCTATCTTGTTCAGCGCTCTCTGGACACTGAACAGGTTGCCCAATCCGTAGTCGACGATAACTACAGAGCTCATCCCTCGGCTCCCTGGGGGACCGGTTGCTCGTCGAGGTGCGACCAGGAGGAGCGGCAGGGTATGCCGTGTTCCACCATCAGCCGCTTCACTTCCGGTATCGACCCCGGACTGATCAACGTCCACGGAAGGTCACCCACGGTCCTCGTCTTCAGATAGTCAACATTCCCTTCGTCTACATGTTTGCCCATCCTGAGAGCCGCCTCGTCGGACGATACGTAGAGGGTATTAATGGGCTCGATGTAATGGTAGTGGAAGACCGATGCCGCGGAAACCGCGTCGGGTGAACCCTTCTGGATCACCTCCACGATGTGCTCTAACCGCCCCGCTCCCCCGCAGGCAATGATCGGCACGGGCACCAGCTTCGCAATCCTTGAGGTTAGCTCGATCTCGTACCCCGAGCCCATGCCCTCACGGTCCACCGAGGTGACCAGCACCTCTCCTGCCCCCAGCTCCACGGCACGCTGGGCCCATTCGATGGCGTCAACGCCCGTGGGCTGTCTGCCGTAATCTACCCATGCTTCATAACGGCCGTCGTAGAGCCTTTTAGCCTCGATGGAGACGACGATGCACTGGGACCCGAACATCTTCGAGGCCGTCCGTATGAGTTCGGGATTGGCGATGGCACCCGTATTGATTGCGACCTTGTCGGCCCCCGATCTCAAAATTGCCCTTATGTCGTCAACGGTCCTCAGCCCTCCGGCCACCGTCAGTGGAATGAAGATCTCCTTGGCGGTACGCTGAACTATCTCCGCCAGGCTGTTACGCCGATAGAGGCTGGCGACCGCGTCGTAATAAATGAGCTCGTCGGCCCCGTCCTCGTAATAGGCCCGGGCGAAGTGCTCGGCGGTCCCAAGGGCCCTGTACCCGTCGAAGCTCAGGCCCTTCACGACGTTGGGCCCTTTAATATCGAGACGTGGAATGATCCGTACGCTCATCTCAGTCCCTGCCTACCTCCCCTTGTGTCTGGCTTGCTGCCCTGGACAGTCCGAGCATGGGCTCGTGATATTGGCCGGTTACCACGCCGTCCAGCCACCGTCCACCACCAGGCTATGCCCGGTGACGTATGACGAGAGGTCGCTGGCAAGATAGGCCACCGCGCCCTTGAGGTCTTCTTCCGTGGCCATCCGGCCCAGAGGGGTACGGCGCTCGTAGCGCGCCCGAAACGCCTCGGGCTGGCCGCGCCACAACCCTCCGGGGGTGATCGCGTTCACCCGCACCTTTGGCGCCAGCAGTGTGGCCAGGTACCGGGTCAGCTGTAAAAGGCCCCCCTTCGATGCGGCATAGCCGGCTGGGTTGGCCATCTCTGTTCCTTCGTACAGGCGCATGTCCGGGCCGGTCAAGCCGTAGATCGAGGAGAACAGGATCACCGACCCCTGTGCCGACGCGTCCAATGCCTCCCTCGCCTCCTGCACCATCACGAACCCAGACGTGAGATTGACCCGCATCGCGGCATCCCAGGCGGAAACGGTCTGCTCCTGAAAGGGGACCGCCCATCCCGGCATCTGGCTGGAGCCCAGATAGCCAGCACAATGAATCAGAATATCCAGGCGTCCCAGAAGGGCGATGCCTTCCCTCACCGCGGCTCGGGTGGCCGATTCATCGGCCAAGTCGCAGGGCACGGACAGGACGCGGGGCTTCCCTCTGCGGGACAGCACCTGGACGGTTTCCCTGCATGCACTGGAATCTACGTCCACCACGGCTACGTCGGCCCCAAGTTCCAGAAGCGTTTCGCAGGCCTCCCGACCGATGTGCCCCGCGCCACCAGACACCAGCGCACCTCGTCCCGTCAGGTCCATCAGATCTGCCACGGTCCTCATAAGCGACCAGTGCCGGTTATCACAGAGCTTTCAGCAGCCTTCCCATTCTGTCGATTAGCTCCCCATTTCCAGAAGTGTCGGTCTCCAGGCAGGCGTATCTCAGCCGCGTCAGGTTACCTAGGTGCTCCAGGAACCAGGCGTCTTTGCCAAAGGGCTGGTGCTGGTCCACCTTTCCGTCGTTGTCATGGAGGTGTACAGTCATGATCTTGTCCCTGAACTGCGTCAGGAACGCCCTGGGGTCCAAATGCAGCGACTCACAGGTCACCTTGAGGTGGCCGATGTCCAGATGCAGATGCAAGAACTCCGAATCGAACCCCTGAAAGAGGACCTCGAAATCCCCTTGGTCATACAGGATGAGATTGCCTTGATTGCCCCGCTCCACCACGTGGTTCTCCACGCCGATGTGCACCCCGTGGAGCTCCGCGTGGGCGAGGACGGGTTTCAGGGCTTCCCCGAAAATCTCCAGGGCTAGCTCTCGGCCCAACACCTGGGACGCATCGTAATCCCGGATGCCGAAGCGGTAGGGCACACGGTAGCCTGCGTGAAACGAATAGTAGTCTGACCCCAGCTCTCTCGTGAATTCTATCCGGGACTTGAGGAACCGCACCACCTGATCCCTTGTGTCGGAGTCCGGGTCCGAGAGGTTGATCAGCAGATTGCCCGGCTCTGGCGGCGCGTAATTGTGCAGGATTACCGAGGCTTTCCGCGCCCTGGCATAGCTCAGGACCGGACTCAGGGACTCGTCCTCGCTGCGGTGGCCAGAGGATATCTCGACGGACTCGTAGGCCAGCCGGCCCAGCTGGCCCATGACCTCGGACATTGGCCCGGTGCCAAAGTTGAGGGTTGAAACGAAGACCTCCACCGCCACAGCCTTCTACCTCCTGCCCAACCGCTGCGGGCTTCGAGTCTTCTTGGGCTCGGCCTTCAGAGCCGCGATATCCGCCTCTATCATATTTCTAACCAGCTCGTGGAACCTGACCCTGGGTTCCCAATTTAGCGCCTCCCGAGCCTTAGAGTAGTCGCCTACCAGGATATCTATGTCCGTCGGGCGGAAGTACCATGGGTCGATGCCAACCAACTCCCTTCCTGTCGCAGCGTCAACACCGACTTCCTCCAGCCCCTCTCCCTTCCAGCTAATCTCGGTACCTGCCGCCGCGAATGCCTCGGTGACGAACTCCCGGACCGAGTGGGCCTCGCCGCTGGCGACAACGTAGTCACCAGGCTCGCTTTGCTGCAGCATGAGCCACATCGCTTCCACGTAGTCGGGAGCATACCCCCAGTCCCGCTGGGCGTTCAAGTTTCCCAAGTATAGTTTGTCCTGCTCACCTTGCAGCATGCGGCCGATGGCCATGGTAATCTTGCGAGTGACGAAGGTGGGATCACGCCGCGGTGACTCGTGGTTAAACATGATACCGTTCGAGCAGAACATGCCGTACGATTCTCGATAGTTCACGCCAATCCAGTAGGCGTACAGCTTGGCGACTCCGTAGGGACTGGCAGGCCGGAAGGGGGTGGTCTCTCTTTGAGGGACCTCTGTCGCGTTGCCGAATATCTCGCTCGTGGACGCCTGGTAAATCCGGATCCGGTCCTGCATAGCTAGAATGCGGACCGCCTCCAGCAGCCTCAGAACTCCAAGGGCATCGACATTGGCCGTATATTCGGGAGTGTCGAAGGACACCTTGACATGGCTCTGGGCGGCCAGATTATACACTTCGTCAGGCTGAATCTCCTGTATCAGACGGATCACGTTCGACGAGTCGGTGACGTCGCCGTAGTGCACGTATATCCCCCCATCCCGGCTGCGCGGGTCTTGAAGGAGGTGCTCTATACGGCCCGTGTTGGGGGAGCTGGCCCGGCGCCGGAGGCCGTGTACTTCGTATCCCTGCTCGAGCAGGAACTCCGCCAGATAAGACCCGTCCTGACCCGTAATGCCGGTAATCAGCGCTCGTTTACTCATGCTTGAGCTTCAGCTCCTCCAGCGTTTCCTTGACCACACCGGCCACGTACTCCACGTCCTCCTCGGTGAGCTTCGTCGAGCTGGGCAGATTCATGCCACGGCTGGATACATCTTCGGAGACGGGAAAACGCCCTTTGCGGCTATCACAGTAGATGGGCAAGGTATGCATCGGATGGAAGATAGGGCGCGTCTCCACACCCTTCCCTTCGAGCATCTCCATGAACTCGTCCCTATGGTCGCCCAGCGGTTGCCTCAGCAGGACCGTATACATCCAATAGCTGTTCAGCGTCCCCGGCCTCTCCATGGGGTGTTGTATATCTGGAACTGCCAGGTGGCACCGGTAGAGAGCCGCGATCTCCCGCTTTTTCGAAACGAACTTATCGACGTTCTCCATCTGGGCCAGGCCAATGGCCGCCTGGATGTTCGTCATCCGGTAGTTGTATCCCAGGGTATCGTGCCAGTAGCGTCGTTCCGGAGATTGGCCCTGGTCCTTTAGCTTCCGGATGAGGCGTGCGAGCTCGGCGTCGTCGGTGGTCACCATGCCGCCCTCTCCCGTGGTGATGGTCTTGTTCCCGAAAAAGCTAAAGGCGGCGACATCCGCGAGGGCACCCGCCTTGGTCCCCCTGTACTCCGTGCCCAGTGCTTCCGCCGCATCCTCAATAAGGGATATCCCATGACTCCGGCAAAGCTCCCCCAGGGACCCCATGTCCACTACGGACCCGTACAGATGGACCGCCATCACGGCCCTGGTACGCGACGTGATGGCCCCTTGAACGTCCTCGACAGTCATATTCCAATCGTCTGGATCGCAATCTACGAATACGGGCTCGCCGCCTTCGAAGCGCACCGCGTTGGCGGTGGCAACGTAGGTTAGCGTGGGCACGATGACCTGGTCACCGGGGCCGATGCCGAGGGCCCGCAGTATCAGATGCAGAGCGGTGGTGCCATTGGAGGCGGTAACCGCATTCTCCACGCCCACGTATTCCGCGAACAGCCGTTCGAACCTGTCGATGTACTCGCCCCTGGAAGAGATCCAGGTCGATCTCAGGCAGTCAAGGACGTATGCCTCCTCGTTGCCACATAGATTGGGTTCCGAAACCGGGATGAATCTCATGGATCGATCCTACGCGCAGCTCCTCGTGCGGACTATCCTGGCAGGGTTGCCGGCCACCAGCACGTTGTCGGGGACATCCCTGACCACGACAGAGCCGGCCCCGATAAGGACGTTATCTCCCACCCGCAGCCCGGGGATTATCACCGAGTTGGCTCCAACGAGGGTCATCTCGCCGACCCGGACCGAGCCACAAAGAACGGCCCCTGGAGCGATGTGGCTGTGGGCTCCGACCACACAGTCGTGCTCGACGATGGCACCCGTGTTGATGATAACGTTGGAGCCGACCATGGCGGCAGGGTTAATGGTAGCTCGATGCATGGTGAAGGTACCATCGCCCAATTGCGCGTGCGCTGATACGTAGGCGCTGGGGGACGTAAGCACCGGCAGGCTATAACCGACGCTCCTGGCCATCTCATACAGCCGCCTACGTAGTTGAAGGTCCTCGCCGTGGGACACGAAGGCATAGCCTACGTCGGGGGCCAGTGACTCCAGGTCTGAATCCAGCAAGCTCACCCTGTACTTCGATAGTACCGGCGAGCCCTGTCGCTCCCGCAAATCGCTAATGCCATATACGTGGTAGCCGCCCATTGCCTCCAGTACATCAAGGATGACTTTGCAGTGGCCCCCACCCCCCAGGAGGATGATTCTCTTAGACGGGCTAGATGACATCCCAGGTTATAGGCTCTTCTTCGTCGATATCCACCCGAGGCCGCCGTCCCACCACCACGTCTATAAGCCATGGGTCCAGACCTACGTAGGGCCTCAGCACTACGAGGTCCTCTCGTCGAATCGTCTGGCCCGCGCGGATGGGCCGGGCGGCATGGAGGCTTCGGCGCATGGGGACTATGTTCTCCAGCTCCTGGTCTGCCCGCCCGAAACCCGGCTCCCCGAAGGCTGCTTCGACGTTTCGAATCGCCTGCACCATCTGGCGGAACTCCTCGGGTTCCAGCGAAGCCGCATGGTCCGGTCCCTCCATGCCACGGTCGAGAGTAAAATGTTTCTCCAGCATCACCGCCCCCAAGCTCACGGCCATCACGGGGACCTCGATGCCGGCGGTGTGGTCGGAGTACCCTGTTGGAAGCTGAAAGGTCTGCCGCAGCGTCTCCATCCAGCGCATGTTGACCTGGTCCGCACTCAAGGGATAGCTGCTAACGCAATGCAGCAAAGTGATATCCTCTGTATCCCGGGGCCTCAGCAGGCTCACCGCCCTCTCGACCTCGCCCAATGTAGCCATTCCGGTGGACTGGATGACTGGCAGGCCGGTTTCCGCTATCGCTTCCAGCAGGGGCTTGTTGACGATGTCGGCGGACGCGATCTTTATCCTCCGGACTCCCAGCCCCTTGAGGAACCCCACGGCCTCCTCGTCGTAGGCCGTCGACATGAACTCGATGCCGCGCTCGTCGCAATAGCTCTTGAGAGACTCCTGGTCCCGGTAGGACAGCTCTAGAGCTTTCAGCATCTCGTACTGGGAGCTTGTCCCACTCCGATGCTGGTACGGGGCCCTGCCCAATGACCTGGTCACCAGAGCCGCGGCGCGGAACGTCTGGACCTTCACCGCGTCGGCCCCGGCCCCGACGGCCACGTCCACAAGACGCCGGGCCACGTCGACCCGTCCGTTATGATTTACGCCGGCCTCGGCGATCACGACACACGAAGGGATTGAGCTCGACTGCGGGTCGATGTTCATATCAGTTTCTCTCGTTTCAACCCCTCGGCGACACCGGCCCGGCAGGGCCGTGCAGTTCAGCGCCGTTGGGACCTACCTACCAGTGATTCGTATTCCTCCACAAGACCGTCGATAAGGGCCCGTTCCTCTTCCGACACCTGAGTGTCGATGCTGTCCCTCAGCTTCTGTAGATCGACCTTGTATTCCCGGGGACACCTCTGGCGCTTTAGGGCGCTAGAGGTGTGTCTTGTGGTACTGCTTCCGACGAACTGGGCCAGGGGCTCTAAATAGGGCGTCGGACGTTCCACGAAATCCTCTAAGGGTACGATGAACACCTGCCCTCTCTCTGAGTCGCTCAGGGAGCGATAGGTGCTCCAGTTCTGATCCCATATGCCCTTTATCATTCGGACAACCCGGCCCGCCGGCGACGTGGAGATGAACGTGTCTTCCCATCCCAGGGCGTAGTAAGGCAGTTCCTGACCCTGGTAGCAGATACAAAGGGTGGAGGCCAGCGGGTCCTGCCCGAATCGGGTACCCCAGCCACGGCGCAACCAGGAATCTATCAGGGGAACGGGGTGACGGATCATCTCCACAATGCGCAGGCCGTCTCCGAACGACTCTGAATGAAGCCGGAAGTTCGTCAGCTCATCATGGGTCTGGTTTTGAAAGATGGGCCTCCGTCGACGGATCTCTTCCAATGCGGCGTTCCCATCTCGCGCAAGCAGCCGCCTGAAGAAGCGCAGCCGGTTCGGATTCCTCCACACGCTCGAGTGGTCGGAAAACCTGAAGTTCGTGTTTCGACCGATGATGCTGTTGTAGAGGCGCATGTCGACTTCCAGCCTCAGCATCGCCACTGCCCCGTCGTGGCTGATCTTGCCCATCCTGTACAACGCACCGATGGACTCGATGGCCCATTCGACCTGCTCGATCTCCACCCCTTGAAAGCTGGCCAGGATCGGGCCGATCATCGACTTCCCCGTCCTGGTGATCCCGTCCACGTATACAACCGTCTCGGCTAAACGGTTCCCCCGGCAAATCGTTGGCACGTTAGTTTCTGTAGTCAACGTCAACATCACCTCCCCCGCGTCGGCCGCTGGACCCGGTCCTTACTCCCTCCTGCTCCCTTTGCAACTCAAGATCGCTATATGTTTGAGGACCGGGTGGATAATATAGTACGTCTCGCCCGCCCCTGGGTCTTGTGGCTCCTGGGGCATTTCCCCATTGCGAGCGTATTCGCCCAGCACATCGACCAGCAGTTCCGCTCGGATAAGCGGGTCGTAATACAGATCGATGGTGGTGCCGTCCTCGGGCGCGGGATAGACTCTTCTACGTATGACCGGCCCGTTGGACAAATGTGTCGACATACCGCTTCATAAGCCCGGCAATTATGACATTCCCTTCTATACTGTAGTGGCCTCCATAAATATCCTGAGCGTATAGCGTGTGCCTATCCGAGCCGGCTAAGGCCTCCGCTGCGTCTACGACGAGAAGATGCTCACTGAGTTCGTCAAGCATTGGCCGGTAAGGCTGCCTATCGCCGAAGCACTCCAGGTCTAACAACTGAGGGAACATGACAAAGACCGGCTCAGCTCCGGCCGCACGAACATCCTCAGCGAAAAGATGTACGAGCGCTTTAAATAGGGCGCAGCACTCGCCCTTCCCATACATCTGCCCCGCCAGCCGCACGTTGCGGCCCATCACACTCCGAAATGGTGCATCCTCACACGACCTGTCACAAGTCCCGTTTGTGCGCCGCCTTTCCCTTTCTCTAAGCAGGGCCACCAGCCCTCGGTTACGCGGCTTGGTCAGCCAATGCCAAACGTACGGTGACCTAATCATGTCATGGCGGAACTTTGACGAGTAGAAGTAATCCTGGATCTGAAGTACCGATAAGTAGTCTCGGTACCGCTCGAACTTCTGGGGAATATCGATGACGTTGGGCAACAACTCCAACTTATCGTCATTCAGACGGAAACGCGGCTTAAATGCAAAGGTGTTACCGTACTCACTATAGTGTTTCCAGGAGCTATGTATACGGGCCATAGTTTCGGGTACTACGCCAAGAATGACCGCGTCAACGCCAGGCATCGGGGCCTCCCGTTGGTAGCGCAGGATGCACTGGTCCAGGCCGTAATTGCCGACGCCTAAATTAAGCACCCGGACGCCAAGTGACCTCCCCAGCAAGGCCGGCCAAGCGTCTTCATCAGCGACCTGGCGACCGAATGTATAACTGTCTCCTACAGCTATTACACGGACAGGATAGCCCTCCATATAGGGATCTTTACGTCCCCCTGTCTCGTCGATGGTCCAAGAGACAGTTCCGTGCCCACCTGGCTCAGTTCCAGAGGTATTCGGCTTCCGCATCCATCCCAGCTCAGGATCGTATCCGTTTGGAATGAATTTGCTTAGCCCCTCCTGATCTAGATCCGGTGCCGCGTCCTGTTCGGTAATTAGCCACTGAAACCCAGCGCGTAGCTTACGAATCATGCGCCTCGCCAAGACTTCGCACGCAACGACGCTCATCGCGACCGCGACGGTGGAGAATAAGGCCCAAACTACCACGGATAATGTGCGCCCGACCACATTTTGGGGGCCTCGACCGTTATTAGCTGGGTCCTGTGGCGATGACTACTGGGAGCCATGTGCAGCAATCGCGAACTGCCTGAACCAGCCAGGGGAACCAGAGGGCGTCTCCCACTGCGCCGTGATGGTAAAATGGCGGGAGATGGCTTCGATAGCCTCCCTGCTCGCCTGGTAATGCGGCATACCGGGCTCTTTGGTGTAGGAGGTCGACTCATAAAATAGCTGGCCCTGGTCGGATAGGAGCCGCTTTATCTTCGAGAAATAGTCGTCCGCTCCCCCCTTCTGGCGCCCGTCCCCGGTATAGTAGGCGGCCAGGGACAGCACCATGTCGTAGAGGAGGTCGCTCTCGAACTCCTCGAAGGTGCAGACGAAGAACGCCACTCTGTCGGTGACGGCCAGGTACTCCGCCGTGGCTACCCCGATCTGGTTCAATGTCGGGTTAGGCTCGATGCCGTGGGCCAAGAGGCATCGCAACCCGAACTCGACGGTGAAGAACCCGAAGTTGGACCCGATATCGAGGACCCGGCTGGTGGAGGTGCAAAGCCCATCGAGGCCGTACTCGGCGATACGCTTCTCCACCGACCATCTCCGGCCGACATAGCCTATTCTCTCGTACGTCTGGTAAGGTATCTCTTTGTTATAGCTGACCGGATTCTTAGCCGCCTCTTCGGCTACCAACCGGTTGATTCTTTCAACTAGGTCTTCACGACTGAGTGTAGCCATCAACTCTCCCTTCATCTATAAGTATAAGTTCCCTCAGCTATTTGAGGTGGACCCCAAAATTCGGACAGGTGGCTAAGAGAGAGTCCCGCTCCATGATTGACCGAGAAGAACCGAAGCTGTCTCTGGTACGCCAGTGCGCCTTGCTGGGTATCAGCCGCTCCTCGTTGTACTACCTGCCAACCGAGGCCGGCGCCGAGGACTTGGAGTTGATGGCCCTCATAGACCAACAGTACCTGAAGACACCTTTCTACGGCTCCAGAAGGATGACTGCCTGGCTCAGCAATCACGGACACCAGGTCAACCGCAAGCGGGTCCGCCGGCTGATGCAGCTGATAGGCCTGGAGGCCATCTACCGGCGTCCCAACACCAGCAAGCCAAACCCAGGGCATAAGGTCTATCCGTACTTGCTCAGGGGGCTGGAGATCAACCGGGTCAACCAGGTGTGGGCCACCGACATCACCTACATACCCATGGCTCGGGGTTTCCTCTACTTGGTGGCCATCATGGACTGGCACAGCCGCTACGTGCTGGCCTGGCGGCTGTCCAACACCCTGGAGGTAGACTTCTGTGTTGCGGCTCTGGAAGAGGCCTTGAGCAAGGGTCGGCCACAGATCTTCAACACCGACCAGGGCAGCCAGTTCACCAGCGAGGCCTTCACCAGCATGCTGCTGGCGCAAGGCGTTCAAGTGAGCATGGACGGCAGGGGCCGGTGCATGGACAACGTCTTCGTGGAACGGCTGTGGCGCAGCATCAAGTACGAGGAGGTGTACCTGAAGGCATACCAAAATGGGACTGAGGCCAGAAAGGGGATTGGGGCTTATCTGGCCTTCTACAACCAAGAGCGGCCCCATCAAGCCCTGGGCTATCGGTCACCGGGTCAGGTGTTCCATGCAGTGAGCCCACAAAGGTGTTTACTGGAACATCCACGAGCCTTACCATCGGATGAAGGTTTACGAGACACCCCAGCGGTAGACTCTCTTATTTTAGCCTCACCCCTGTCCTGATCATGGGGTCCACTTGAATTCCAGTCTCCGCGTGCTGGTGACACCCCGTATTCAGTAGTATTCGGGCGCGTCCAGCAGGTTACGGCTCGTGCAGGTATACAGAGACGTCTGTGCCGGCATCGCTAGCACCGTTCCCAGGGTATCGCCTCGACGATCTGGCTGGCCATCCCGGCGAAAGAGTCGACCGGCTCGTCATTGTCGATGATCAGGTCGGCGTTCGCTACGGGCGGAAACTCGATGTCAACACCCACCACGTCCCTGATCTCCCCGACCATCGCCCTTCGATACAGCCCCTTTTTGTCCCGCTGGACCAGTGTCTCGAAGCGGGCGCGGAGGTACACCTCGAAGTATTCTGGGATGTGTTCTCTGTTCCACTGCCGAGACTCGGGAAATATGGACAGGATGGCGCACACAACGTCGATCCCCTGGGAGTCCAGATATCTGCACAGCCTGCAAATACGCCCGGCGTTGGTCCGCCGGTCCTCGATCGAATGGCCCAAGTCGTTTCCCATGATCTCTCGTACCACGTCGCCGTCAAGAAATAACACGTTCGGGCGTTTGCCCTTGAGCAATCTATGGACCTCTCTCCCAATGGCCGTCTTGCCCACGCCCGACATGCCGATCAGCCAGACTACCATCGGGCGCTCCTCAAGCGCTTACCGCGAATCCGCCTTCCCTGAGTGTGATGGACCGTTCGGCCAGCTCAAGGTCCTTGGCAGAGTCGATTTCCAACCAGCCTCGATGTATTGGGACCTGGTAGACGGGGAATCCGGAGTCAATGATCCCCTGCAGCAGGTCCGTCATGAACAAACCACGAAGAGGACGCTGACCACGCAAAGGGTTATGTCCTTCTGACGCCTCTTCCCTCGCCCGGCGGTACGCGCAACGCAACGCCTCGACTCCCCCGGCGTTGAACGCCATCAGGCCTATATACTGCCCCTGGACCTGCCGAAGGCTGCTGGGCTTCTGGCCTATGCTGGTGATCCGGCCGGACTCGTCGGCCAGCAGAGTCTCGGCATCGTCCAGTACGTCGTCGAACCGCTGCTCCCAATACGGCCTCCATCCGCAGTCGACCACAACGTTGATCTCGTGGTCTGAGGCGAGGAGGCGCTCGAGAACGGAGGGCTCGTAGATTATGTCGCCGTAGGACACCACCACCCCACCATCGAAGACCGACTCGGCGCACCAGAGGGTCTCGACCATATTGGTGGTCTCGTACTCCGCGTTCTCGAAATAGGTTAAGCCGGGCCGACTGATCCTGTCCTTCATATATCCCCGGACCACTGCGATGTTGTGGATGCCTTCGGCGTGGGCGACCGAAAGCTGCCAGTCCAGCAAGGGCCTGCCTCCGACTTCCACCAGGCACTTGGGCCGCGAATCGGTGAGGGGCCGCAGCCGGGCGCCTCGTCCGGCTGCGAGGATAACCAGGTACTTGTCGGTCATCTCCGACCCAACCAGGTCTCGATCAGGATCAGGTCAAGTTCCGCGGCCGAGTTGGCCCGCTCCGGATGCCACTGAAGGCCAATGATGGGCAGGTCGGGATGATACATCCCTTCAACGATCCCCCGGTCTGCCAGGGCCATGGGGAGCAGCTGTGGCGACAGAGCTGAAACGGTGACAGCGTGGCGATGAAACGAGTTAGTCGACGCACTGGAGGCACCCAGCCGGTGGCGCCAACGGGGGTCCACGATCTCGATTGAGTGTTGCGTGGCGACGTGGGCATCGGAAGAGCCGCAGGGTTCAGTCAGGTCCCGTGCAAGCTTGCCCCCGAAATATGCGTTTAGCATCTGCATTCCCCGGCACACGCCGAGCACGGGTGTGCGATGCTCCACCGCGAACTCTATCATCGTACGCTCGGCCGTGTCCCTTTCCTCTGACGCGTCGGAGACACTCGACCTTGCCTCATCGCCATCCAGGCAACCAACGTCGTTCCCGTTTGTCAGTAGTAAGGCGGTTAGAGGCATCTGATCTAAGAATGCACGCAGATTCGGCAATGTGTTGGGGATTAATAGTGGCGTGACCCCATAATGGGAAAGCAACCGGATCCAGTCGTGGCTGATGGCATCTCGGAGCTCCGTGTAAGTAGGGGTCTCAACCACCCGTAGACTGACGCCAACCAGGTCGTTCACCTCAATACTCGAATGTGCTGTCCCGCGCAGTCAAGTTCGAGTACCTCAGCGGTCAAAACCTGGTCATAGATCATCTCACCGCAGCCTATGGCGGCCGGTAGACCCAGTTCGGCCGCCCGGATAGCCATGTGAGAAGCGGCACCACCATACTTGGTGACCAGGCCCCGGATGTCGCGGCCGAATACCCAGTCGTATCCCGGGTCGGCGCTCTCTATCAGGGCGATTTTTCCGGCCAGATCAGCCTCGCCATCAGCCCTGTTAACGTCCAGTACCGGCGCCGTCACATGACCTGAGGTGATGTAGTTAGGCGACCACCGCAACAGCTCAAAGCAGTCGATGTCGACCGTGGATGTCAGCATGTGGGGCAACCGGATCGATTTGTGTAAAGAGTAGCGCTTCCGGTTGAAAGTGACGGTGCGGAGAAGCTCCGTTGCCAGAATCCCGGACGGGCTGGCGGTGGCCACGGAAAGCGGGTTCTTGATGGGTATGTACGACATATCGTCCCGCGACAGGCCGATGCCCTCACCAAATTCAGCGACGAGTGATAAGACGGCGCTCACGTTCTTCGAGAACTCAAACTTCGAGCTCTCACGTGCTGGAATGCTGGCGAAAATAAAATCCCGGAGCTGCTCTACACTAAAACTGAAGCCCGCCTCTTGAATCAGGCCGGCGATCTGTTGCGCCTTTTCGTTGAAAAGCTGCACCCCATCCGTCTGAGAGTGTGGAGGGTTCTTACCCGGTCCTGGGTTAAGGCCGTTGAGGTAGATATCCGGTTCTTCGGCGTAGCTGGGAGACGTAATGTCGTAGGTGCCCGGCCTCAGATGGCCATACTTGATCAGGAACCTGTCACGGGTCAGCACACCGGCCCTGAGCAACTGGAGATCGTTGGAAATCTCGGTGGCGACCGACGGTATCGAGCGCATGAGCTTCTCCAGTTCGTCGGCTGAGAGAACGCACCTCGCTCTGAGAGATTTCAGGAAGCTGGTGGCGATAAACGCGTAGCGCGCCAGGATAGAGAAGGGGAGAGTGCCGTATTTCACGCAGTCGTCCAGCAGCAGATCGATCGTCCTTATTCTCGACACGAGGGACTCGCTCTTGTGGGACAACGCCGCGGCCCTGCGCCCCTCTAGCTGCTTCACTAGCCCCAGTTGGTCCCCAATAGTTGCCACCCGGCCGCCGACGATATCGTCTGTCAACGGCAGCAGCGCCTTACGAATCTCTTCCGTCTCTTCCAGGGAAAACCCGTTCTCTGAGAGACGGCGCCTGTGCCTTTCAAAATCGAAGTCCAGGCACGTCAGAGCCACTTCAAACTCGAGTTTGTCGTGGAATTCTGGGTGCGTTCTCAGCCAGTCCAGGTAATGGGCAACCAGCTTGCCGCCAACCTCAGGCGCCAACTCGCGGGGAAGGAAGGAGTTGAGGCTGGCGCGGGTGTCCACGTACGGGTGCCCAGCCAGCAGCACCGCCAGGGGCTCGGGGAAGGTATCCCGATATCCGATGGCGGCACGGGCCTGGCCCCATACCCTGTCCGTGACAATGTGCTGGTACAACGACCCCGCGAGGGGGCGTGGGGATATACCGATGATCTCCGCGGGATTCCAGTCAGGCATGTTCGCCAGAATCGTGGTAGACCCGTGCAGATGGGGGTGGGGCCTCATCAGTTCGCCGACATATCCTCTCAGTACAGCCAGCTCTTCCTCAAAGTCGGCATCCGTCAGCCCAACTTCTTGATCGGCCTCGACCAGCACCCTGACCTGTAATACATGGCAACGGCCGTCGTCATCAAAGGCGAACTCTATATCCAGCGAGTCGTGACCCGATAGCTCTTCAAGCTCACCGACTACGTCTACCAAGCGTGCGATGCACCTATCCCGCACCGCAGAACGATCGGCGTACTTGTAGATGACGGTTGTGCGCAGCCCTTCACCCTTCCCGGAGGTAACGGTGTCCGTCCGGCGCGAGGTATCATCATAGTTGACCACGATATAGGGCGCGCCCGCTGGGGGATGTCTGGTGAACAGGACTCCGCTGATGTCAACGTTGTCCAGGTGTGATTGTACGAAAACTTCGTTGAGCTCGTGCCCGCTGTGCTCCGCGTCGAATCTGTCGATTACACGCCCGACAGCCGTGCGGATCGCGTCTCTATCCCCGGCATCCACGCCCAGCTCACTGTGAAACCGCCCGGCCTGGGACTGGCTCCAGGAGTCCTCGCCCAGGGCGCTGCTGCGGATGGCCAAGCGCCCGCCCGTGAAGGAGCTTTCGATGCGCCCGAGGACCCCCTCCTGGTTGTCTCTCCATTCCGCCACCGAGAACCTGACTTGATCCAGAATCGATGCTCTCGTGACAAGCGGCTTCAGCCGTTCTAACGTTTGGGCTTTGGACCCAAACACGAATTGGGCGAGCGAGCGAGGTGTCTCTACGCGTGCCCATCCGTCCACCACGTCTATGAAGAGCGTGGGCAAGCCCAGATTGAGCAGAACTTCCATCAGGCCGGGCCCTGGCCGGGCTTCTGCGTCCGGTGACTGGAGCTCGATCTGGCCTCTCAGACTGGCGGTAGCCACAGCCGATATCGATGCGAGACCGGCAAACCTCTCGTTTAGTGAACCTTCGACCTTCGCGGTGCGTCCCTGAGTACCGACCACCACCTGGGCGTTGGCGCTCAGGAGCGCTTGCACGACCTCGGGTCGGAAAACAACGTCTGATCGGACGATGATGCATGGGCCATCCAGCTCGGTGACGGCGCATGCCAGGTCTTGTATGTCGCTCCCTTGCTGCCAGTTTGCATTGTAATAGAACCGCAGCCGCGGATAGAGCCCAACCACTTTTTCTATGTGGTATCCTCCCACAAAGACGAAGTCGTCGACACCGCCCTGCTCTAGGGCCGATAGGGTCCAGTCCAGGATGCGCCTGCCCAGGCTATCTTCCAGTAGGGCCAACGGGTAGCTTTTCGCGCTGTCGAGGTGACGAACGCCCCGGTCAGACCCTAAAATGATCGCTCTCACAGGCCACTGCACCCCAAGGTTTAGGTGCTCCCCATGTCGGTATCGGGACCCGGCGATTGACCCAATAGCAGCTCGGCAAACTTGAGGTCCAACTCCGTGTCAATATCGATAGCCCGCTCGGTTGGCACCACAACCGCCCTGACCCGGCCTCCAAAGAGGTGAGTTGAACTGAGCACGAACTGGGCTCGCGCGGCGTAAGCCACAGTGGTCATATCGTAAACTGGGGGGGCGTCCTGTCTCCGGTATATAGGCCCTGGCGGCTGAGATGCCAATCTCACCCAGCCGTCTGACGTGGTCACCATATTGAAGTATGGGTTGCGGTGCGGATGGGTCACGGTGATAACCAGGTCTGCGTCGGGATGCTGCAGCAGTTCGCTTATACACGCTTCCACATCTTGGACGGACCGCAGAGGGGCCGTTGCCGGCACGCTGACCAGCACATCCGCCCCAGGGGAACCCGAAGCCTCTATCGAGCGCAAGGCATGCTGCCAGACGAGCCATTCTGGGGTCTCATCTTGGGCCAACTCCGGTGGGCGCAGGAAGGGCACCTCCGCCCCCCACTGCTTCGCTACTGAGGCGATCTCCGGATCGTCGGTGGAAACGATCACCCGGTCCAGAGACGGGCATTGCAAGGCGACCTCGACGGCCCAAGCAATCAGCGGTTTCCCCTGTAACGAGCGGAGGTTCTTGCGGGGCAGCCCCTTGGACCCTCCACGAGCGCAGGTCAAGCCCACGATGTTGGGTTTATTCCCCAAGTCTGAGCCGCCTCCCCTCAGAAGCAGAGTCAAGGGCCGCGAGAGCCAGCTTCAGCGTCTCCACGCCTTCCCGGAGCGGGACAACGGGCTCCGCACGGTCGCGCACACATCCTAGAAAGTGGGCCATCTCCTCCACGTAGGACTGATTCGGGTCCTCAGCAGGCACTAGGATTTCCGTTTGATGGTTATCCCCGTGACTAACGACGATCTGGGATTTGACGATGTCGCAGGACAGCGCTCCGTCGCTCCCCATGATGTCCAGGCCTCTGGTCCTGGGGCGTCGCAGGCAATCGAGATGCACCTGGCCTGTGATCCCACTCGTGAACAGCAGGCTGATGTCGGCCCAGCTTTCGGTGTCCATGAACAGGCCGCTTGGCTGTCCCGCCCAGGCGGTCACCTCCAAGACGTCCCCGAACATCCAACGAAGGTAGTCAAGCTCGTGGCCCAGGCTCAAAATCACTCCGCCGCCAAGCTCCCGCCGGGCCACGTAGCCATAACGGTAGTCTTCGTAGGGGTGCCAGTCCGGCAGGTATTGGCTGGCCCAGGCTCGCGCGCCCCACACCTGGCCTATCCGGCCATCGTCGACCAGCTGTTTGGCAGCTTTTAGCACCGGACAAAAACGCATGTTATAGCCTACCTGGATAACCAACCCTTTCGCCTGGCCCAGTTCAGCCAGCTCCTCAACGCCTTCCATCGTGTGGGACACGGGCTTCTCGATGAAAAGGTCCCGCTCTCTCTTGGCCGCCTCGAGGGCGACGGGGATATGCAGGCTCGTCGGGTTGGAGATGAAGACCACGTCGGACTCGGCCAACGCTTCGGTCAGATCGAAGAACGACCGCACCCCGAACTCCCGCTCTATGGCTTCCACGTTCTGGCGGGTCGACCGGTAGACCAGAAGGTCCGTCTCATCCAGTGCTCGCAGATTGCGCAGGTGCCTCTTTCCGATCGATCCACAGCCTGCGACGAGTATGCGCATAGAATTCGGCTAGACCGCTACCTAGCCCCGGTTCTTAAGACCTGGCTCCGGCATCGAGGGCGAATGCTGCTGTAAGGTTTGGGGCAGGGTCAGTCAATTCGCAGAGCCTTGGCCCAAGTACTGTTTTGCAGATACCAGTCCACCGCTTGGCGTAGGCCGCTCTCAAAGGGAACCTGGGGCCGCCAGCCCAGGAGTTGCTTGGCCTTCGTGATCTCCGCCCACGTAGATGGCACGTCGGCGGGATGCCGGTCGGCGTTCTTGATTCGAGCGTCTTTACCCAGGCACTCCTCCACCAGCCGCACTACCTCCCGCAAGGCCAGAGGCCGATCGCTTCCCAGGTTAATGGCCTCATATCCCAACGGTCTGAGGGAGGCCAGGGTCCCTCTCGCTATGTCATCCACATGAGTGAAGTCTCGCTTCTGGCTGCCGTCGCCGTAGACCACGATGGGCTCCCCCTCCGCGATCCACCTGATGAAGCGAAAAATCGCCATGTCCGGACGCGACGCCGGCCCGTAGACGGTGAAGTATCGCAGGACAGTCACGTCCAGGTCGTAGGCGCGATGATATACGTAGCAGAGCTCCTCGGCCGCTTTCTTCGAGGCGGCATAAGGAGAGAGGGGACGGTCGGTAGGTCCATCTTCGCGGGAAGCTCCACCTCCATCTCCATACACGCTGGAGCTAGATGCCAGCACGAACTTCCCGATTCCTGTCCCTCGACAGATTTCAAGCAGGTTCAGGGTGCCGACGACGTTGGTGTCGTAATATACCCACGGGTTGTCCAGACTGCTCCTGACCCCGGCTCGGGCCGCCAGGTTTACGACGGCATCGAAGCGGCCTTCCCCAACGACTCGTTCCAAACCCACGCGGTCGGTGATATCCAGCCGATGAAAAGTTATCCCATGGTCCGTCCTGAGTTGGGAAAGGCGCCATTCTTTGAGGCGGATATCGTAGGCACAATTGAGGTTATCGATCCCGGTGACGGTATGTCCCTCCGTCAACAACAGCTCGCTCACCTTCCATCCGATGAAACCGGCGCAGCCCGTGACCAGGACGTTCACGTCCTCCCCATGCCGAGGTATGTAAAGCCCAGCTCTCTCAGGGCGGCGGGGTCCAGGATATTGCGAGCGTCCACGATGCGTGGATGGGCCATCCTGGACTTGATCTCGTGGTAGTCGAGCCCTCGGAAGGAGGGCCACTCTGTGAGCAACAGGAGCGCATCGGCGCCACGTACCGCTTCGTAAGGGTCTTCGTGGCAGTCAAGGCCCGGGTTCACGGCCAAGGCCTCGGGAATCGCAACAGGATCATGCGCCCGGACGATGGCTCCCTCTTTCTCCAACCGGTCTACGGCCCGAAGCGCCAGGGAGTTGCGCACGTCGCTGGTGCCCGCTTTGAACGACAGCCCAAAGACAGCCACTACCTTGCGGTACAGAAGATTTCCGACCATCCCCTTGAGCTTGGTCACCACCTCTCCAACCTGTCTCTCGTTACGCTCGAGCACCGCCCTCAAGAAATGTGGCTCACACCCACTTCCCTCGGCGACCTTGATCAGGGCTCTCAGGTCCTTTTCGAGGCAGGGACCCCCGAAGCCGATTCCGGCTTCCAGATAGTCGTGGCCAATCCTCAGATCAAAACCCATCCCCCGCGCCACATCCTTGACGTCGCCGCCGACCCTCTCGCACACCCCCGCGATCTCGTTGATAAACGAGACCCGGGTAGCCAGGAATGCGTTGGACGCGTACTTGATCATCTGGGCGGAAACCAGGTCCGTCTCCACCACCGGCACAGGCCCCGTCGCCCGGGACCCCGCCCCGTCCGCAGGCCAGGGGACCTCTCCCAGTATGATGGGCTGATAGAGGCCACGGAGTATGCCCCGCGCCTTATCCGAACCGCCACCTATCACGATGCGGTCGGGACAGAAGAAGTCGTAAAGCCCCTTACCTTCTCGCAGGAACTCGGGGTTGGCGACAACGTCGAAATCCACCCCCTCTTTTTTCTCGCTGCTCAGGATGCTCAAGACCAGATCAACCGCCCCCACCGGCACTGTGCTCTTGATGACTATGACCTTGTAATCATCCTGGTGCTTCGCGATAGATTCGGCAACCTGAATCACGTGGGAAAGGTCGGCCTGGCCGTCCTCCGCCGAGGGGGTACCGACGGCTGTAAGCACCACCTCACTCGATACGAGCCCTTCCTGAAGATCGGTTGAGAAGCGGAGCCGCCCTGCGTCCAGGTTCCTCTTCAGCATGGACTCCAGGCCGTCCTCATAGATCGGCGATTCGCCGGCAGCGAGCTTCTGCACCCGCTTTCGGTCGACGTCGATACTGGTAACGCGGTGCCCGATCTCGGCCAGGCCCAGGCCCGTGATAAGCCCCACGTAGCCCGCTCCACCGACGACGCAGACGTTCAGCGTCCTTTCCTCTCCCAAGGCACGCTTCCCTTGGGCCTGTAATCCCGCGCCAATGATCTCACATCAAAAACATCCTCATGGGCTGTAAGGTCCGGTTGAACGGATTGAGCACCAGACCCAGGATCTCCAGCGTCACAAGTCCCAGGAGCCCCTCGTCTCCCGGCTCACCCAGGACCACTGGGGTATGTCCCTCGCCCTGCGGCAGCATAAGGTAGGTCTCGGAAACCTTCCTCTCCACCGTGGTGCCGTCGGCGAGGCTGAAAGTTAGCTGCCTCATAGGCACAACCTCGATGGACTTCCAGACCGGCACAGGGAGAAGGGAATATGTAGCTCCACTATCGACGAGCAGCCGTACCGGCTCCTTTTTTCCGTTGGGGCCTCGCGCCCTTCCCTCTACGTAGAGTTATGCCCATGGTTTCGGTACAGAGTTCCCCGGGCGACTCCGTGCTGGAGAACCACAGCAGGACCGGTGCTTGCCGCCCACTGGGTTACCGGCTAGTTGGACCATAAGACCGAACCCTTATAGCTTCGCCCTCCCGGCGATGGCCGGGCGTCGGTGCGGCTATGTGGGGCACCCTCGGAGCGAGAGGCTACGACGAGGGATGCCCGTTGTTTGAGGGACCGGCTGTATCTCCAGTGCCCTCGTTCGCCCGGGGCCCACGGCCCTTAATCCGGCGGCCCTTTCCCCGGGTCCGCCTCACGGATCCTCCGTGACGAGCCTGCTCCTCTGGGCGGCCATCCTGATAGATGGGAACAACCCCTGAGAGGCCCACCGGCTGCACGTCTCTCCAGGGCACCTCGGTCTCGACCCTGCGACCCATGAAGCTCAGCGCCACGCGGACCCGCCCTTCCGGCGAATTCGCCCCTTCAACCACCTCTGCCAGGCTCTCGGAGGGACCTACGGCGATCCGCACACGCTCACCGTCGCGGAACCGGTTCCAGAGGCCGCCCGAGCCGGAGATGGCCTTCACCCTCAAGTCCAGATCATGGATCACATCATCGGGGACCGACGCCACCTCCCCGTCAAATCGCACCAGGTTCATCAGCTGGGGCAGCCGAGGCAAGCTGTGCTCTTCCGGGTCGCACTGGAGGAACAAATAGCCCGGGAACAGGGGCACGTCCCCGTGGCCGGGCCGCGGCCTCGGGGTTCTGACGCAGGGCAGAAACACTTCAAGTCCATCGGTCTCGAGCCGGTCCCTCGCCAGGTACTCCGCCTGGGGCCGTGTCCGGGCCGCATACCACTTAAGGGCCATCAGCCTTCCTCCCGGACCTTGCCGTCTGCAAAGAAAGTGACCAGCTTGTCCGCGTCTACACCCTGCTCCAGAAGGTCCGCCTCCTCCGACCCGCCATGATTCAGGGAGGCGACAACCACCCGGTCATAGTCCTGTGGCCGGAGGGTCGCGGGGTCGCGCACAAGGATGCCCAGGAACTTGCCGCCGGCCCGGCCCGCGTCTGCGAACACGTCTATCTCCTCTATCCCCACTTCCCTCAGTCCAAGGTATACCAGCTCCGCAAACTCACCGGTCCCGTATATGGCCACCCGGGACTCTTCGTTCAACGCCAAGGGCTCCAACTCCTCCCTCAAGGTCTGGCGCACCCTGTGATAGTGGTCCAGGACCCGTTGTATGTATGCCACGGTGAGATGGATCTTTCGGGAGAAGCCCGACGGGGTCAGGGCGTAGAGCCAGCGCTTCCAGCCCGAGCGAGTTACCCGCACGTATCCCTTCTCTGCCAGGTTACGTAGTAGTACGTTTGTGAGCCCCAGGGCAATCCCGACCCGTTTGGCCAAATCTCTTTGGCTTGCTTGGGAGGTCACCTCGACCTCGGACAGCAGCCTCAACTCCCGATACGATGTCCCGTCAAGGAGGTCGTCTGGTTCACGTTTAGAACGCATCATTTGTATGCTACGGTCAAGTCAAAACATTGTCAAGCCACGAAGGGGTCCGGTCCAATGGATTTCGCTTGAGAGCCCGCTCTTGGTACGAGACCCGACGGACAATCTTGACGGGTTCTATGGGCAGGTTCACAATGGTGAGGTAGTGGGCCCCGCACCGCCGGGAGGAAAACATGGCCACCGAAGGGCCGGCGGGTGCTGGGGGTGGGGACAGGGCGACGGTGGCACGGTGTTGCCCTGCTAGGTATCGAGATTTTCTTGGCGGGTCCCTGGCGTTCTGGCGAAATACCGTTTACTCGGCCTTCTTCTCGGGGTTGCCGTTTTCCTAGCAGCCTTCGGCGTGGCTCTGGCCGTCACAATATTCCAAGTAACCCGCGAGGTAACCACCAGGCTCATCGTACAGGACGTGTCGGTCCTGTCCACCGGCGATCTAGGTCTATACCATGACCCAGCGGGCACTCAACCGGTGACCTCCATGGATTTCATACTGGTGAATCTTCAGCCACCGTCGAGCCCTCACCTGCTCGCCCGGGACGGGGCATCTATCGGCCGCCCGCTTCAGTCAGCCGTCGTTTCAGGTATTCAATGCCCGGAACAGGGGAGGGATCCACGCCATAAAGCATAGCCAGATAATAGCTGAACCAGGCGCCGAGGTATACGCTGCTCAAGATATTGCTGAGTGGTCCAGACCCAAGGGCATCCACGAAAACATGGGGTACTCTGTGCTGGTCCAAAAGCTCGACCGCGACCTGATACCGGAGGTTGGTCCTGGGCAGCAGGAGGGAGGACCTGAGGAAAAACACGGTGACATTATTTCTGATACAGTCGGGGAAGCCGAAGGCTGTGATAGAGTTGTGTCCTCGTTAATATCGTTCTTCCAGCGGCGAGCCGCTCCCGCGAGGAGGTCGCCGCCGTATATGACCGGCAGCCTCCCACAGGCCTGGCTAGATAAGGCCTTGGCGATGTTTTCGGATTGGGGCCGGTCTTCACTGCATAACATCGCCATGCCATCTATCAACGCGGCAGTATCCTGGACCTCGCCCTCCATCTCAGGGAGCAGACCGAGGGCCGCCAGGAGGGCTACAGGCGCCACGAGGGCATACCCCAGTGCCAGCCGGGCCTCGCCTTCGTATGGGACGTGGATAACTGGAATATCCTGGGCTTCGGCCAGCTTCTGAAGGGTCCCCCCGCTGGTCATCACAACGATCTGCGCCCCGCGTTCAACGGCGGTGTGAAACGCGGAGAGGGTCTCCTCCGTCTCCCCGGAATAGCTGGATACTATCACGAGGGTATCTCGGTCCACCCACTGAGGAAGGCCGTAGTCCCGCCAGGTAAATATAGGGAGGCGGGCGCCCTTGGCTGCGCCCAGATCTGCCAGCAGATCACCACCAATGCCAGATCCTCCCACGCCCGCTAACAACAATGCACAAACTTTTGAATAGGCATCGGGCAACTTGAGCCCTCCCACCTGCTGGGAGGCGTCCCGGCATTGCCGGCCCAGACCTCTCAGCCTCTCCCGCATACGGGAAGGGTCTCGCTGCTCGTAGATATCCTGGTTGTCAAGCCGCGACATTTCCATGCTAGCACCCACCGGCTGTGAGCCGGTCGTCCCGGTATCTTCTCGCACGCTAGGTTTACACGGCGCTTGCTATCAGTACATCCAGTAAACACCGGGGCGGCTCGATGGTCAATGACCGTGAGGTTGCGAGTTTAATGGGTTTCTATGACGAGCGGATCTGCGGCGGCCTCCCCACGTTCCTCCTTTTCAGAGGGCGCCTAGGCGAGTTAGACGCGAAGCAAGGTAGCGGGAATTTACTGCTGACACAGACGTCGCTACCAATTATAATAGTCACCCCTGGCTCTCTCCACAACGCGGAGTATGGAGGCCGATGATCCCGATACTATCACACTTGACTGAAAGCAGGCGACTGAGCCTGGGGTGGCTGGAGGGAGAGTTGTTCCCCTTGTGCGACAGCCTGCGGGCTGCCGGGGGCATGCAGAGGACTTTAGCCGGCAAAGCCCTCTACTGCCTATTTTACGAGCCCAGCTTTCTTACTCGTACCTCTTTCGAGCGGGCCATGTCGCTGCTGGGCGGGGACGTTCAGTTCACGGAGGACGCTTCCCAATTTTTCCCCGTACGTACCGTCTCTTACGTAGAGGACACCGGTAGATTCCTGGCCAGCCTTCACTTTGATGGGGTGGTGATCCGGTGCAGCCAGCCAGGAGTCGTGAGCGCGGCCGCCGAAGCCGACGTACTCCCGGTGATCAATGGGGGCAGCGACGTTGACCACCCCACCCAGGCCATCCTTGACCTCTATACTCTCCGACGAGAGCTGAATGGAATGGATGGCATCACAATCGCGGTGGTGGGCAGAGTGAACCACCGCAACGTTAACGCACTGCTTATGGCTCTAACGCTCTTTCGGGACGTGCAGGTAATACTGCTTCCCTATACAGGCCATCCCAACACAGACGTGCTCGAGTTTTGCCGGGAATCGGGCATGACCATTCGTGTCGAGCCGTCCATCGCTCCCTTTTTGCAAGAGCTCAACGCCATTTATATAAACGGCCCGGAAACAGAAGCACATACGAATCTGTTGACGGCCCGCAACCTGGTGACTGTCAAAGATCGACGGAGATCTGCTTGGGTCGTTGAGGCCTGACTGCATTATCCTTGACCCGATGCAGCGCAGTGAGCCCATTATTAGCGATAACACCGATCATAGGTGGGCCGGCTATCGCCAGGCGGAGAACGGGTTGTTCGTAAGGATGGCCATCTTGCTGCAGCTACTGGGCCCCCGTAGCGTCATCTAGGCAGGATTCAGTGGCGCTGTCACTTACAAGCATCAACGATATCCACCGCCAGTTCCTTCCTCGTCCTTCGCTAGCTTTGATTTAATGGGACTGCGGGGTCTGCCTCGCGTCTATTGGGCCACCGGGAATCAGACCGGTCGTCCTGGGTTCGCCCGCGCCTCTGTAGATAACAGCCGGTTACATGCTAAGCTCCGGTCGACCGATAATCATGTCCGAGCGCCTGTGATACAATTTAATGGAAATAGGAAGTCTCTCTTGTGATACGAACTCTGTTAGCATCAGCTTTATATGTGCTGGCGTCCCCCATTGCTGTCGTCATCAGGCTTTTTGGCGATCCCCTCGCGTTACGAAGGTCCCACCGCGGGTGGAAGCGGTGGCCGAAAGGTAAGCCGGGAATACGGGGGGCCCGGAGGCCCTATATATGAACATTCTTGGAATCTCCTGCTACTACCATGATTCTGCTGCGGCCCTCATCCAAGACGGCACTCTGGTAGCGGCCGTACAGGAGGAGCGATTCACGCGGCTGAAGGGGGACCGTAGCTTCCCAACACATGCAATAAGATTCTGCCTGAGAAGAGCCCGTATCCTTCCCAATGACCTGGATTACGTTGTCTTTTATGAGAAGCCCTTCACCAAAATGGATCGCATTGTCCGGTCGTGCCTGCAGACCTTCCCCAGGTCCTATCGGCTTTTTCAGGAAGCCGTGGGTGATTGGCTAACCGACAAGCTTTGGATCGATCAGACCATCACGGATTCCCTTAATATTCCCAAGTCGAAGATCTTGTATTCTCGCCATCACCTATCCCATGCGGCCAGCAGCTTCTTCTGCTCTCCCTTCGAGGAAGCTGGTATCTTAACTCTGGATGGCGTAGGAGAGTGGACTACAGCGGCGATGGGGGTCGGCCGGGGTACTGAGATTACGATGGCCAAAGAAATACGTTTTCCTCACTCCATCGGCCTGCTATACAGCGTGTTCACTTCGTGGCTCGGCTTTGAGGTGAACGAGGGTGAATACAAGGTCATGGGAATGGCTGCTTACGGGAAGCCGAATTACACGGATAAAGTCAGGAAGCTACTTGAGGTTCACGATGACGGCAGCTTCCGGCTGGATATGAAATATCTGTCTTATCATCACGAGCTGAGACAGTCCTTCAACCAGAAATTTTTGGCGGTTTTTGGGGAACCGAGACACCCAGAGTCAAAATTCTTCACCCCTGCCACGGGTTACCCTAGTTATTTCGGGGAGAAACCTCACAACTACGATCAGCTCGGACGGTCCAACGAGTATTACGCCGATATCGCTGCCAGTCTCCAGCAGGTGGTCGAAGAAGCCATCCTGACCATGGTCCGGGCACTCCACAAAGAGACGGGGCTGACGAACTTGTGCATGGCCGGGGGCGTGGCCCTCAATAGTTTGGCTAACGGCCGGATACTCCGTGAGTCGCCCTTCGAGTCCCTCTTCATACAACCAGCGGCAGGTGACGCCGGTGCGGCGCTGGGGGCTGCCCTGTATGCCTATCACATCGTCCTGGGGCGTCCCAGGATGCCGGCCATGGGGCATGCCCAGTGGGGAGACGAGCAACTGGATGCGGAAGTCTCCTCCTTTCTCGATTCCAATGGTATCCCATATGAGCATTTCGAAGACGAGGATAAACTCATTAGCCGGGTCGTTAACGAGTTAGAAACGGGGAAGGTCGTAGGATGGCATCACGGTAGGTTTGAGTGGGGCCCAAGGGCGCTGGGCAACAGGAGCATCCTCGCCGACCCACGCCAGGCTGACATGAAAGACATTGTCAATGTGAAGATCAAGTTTCGGGAGCCCTATAGACCCTTCGCGCCATCCGTCCTTGCGAACAGGGTGCACGAGTTCTTTGAGCTGGATAATGCGCAAACCAGCTATCCCGCACGCTTCATGTTGCTGGTGGTACCCGCCTTGGACAGGAGCATCCAGGACATTCCAGCGGTCATCCACGTCGATGGCAGCTCGAGGCTACAGGCCGTCCATGAGGAATCGGTACCCAGGTATTATCACCTCATTAAGGCGTTTGAGAGTGCCACTGGCATCCCGCTCCTGTTGAACACCTCCTTCAACCTGAAAGGAGAGCCCATAGTCTCTACCCCCGAGGATTCGTTCCGCACTTTCCAAAGAAGTGGCCTGGACACCCTGGTGATGGAGAACTTCGTGGTTAGCAAAGATTCGGCGTAACCGGCGAGCCGGCGGTACTCGTAGTAGGGGCCTAGACTAGATATGAGCAGCGTGGTAGTGTGGATTCTGTTACGTCTGGGACCGGTCCTTCGGTTGGGAAGACGAAAGTCGACAAACCGAGTGCCAAGCCGAACGGACAGTTATCCACTCTTCTGATCTCAAGATGCCTCTTCTAACGCCCAGGCCGTCCAGCCTGATATCCTCGGGAGGAATCTCATGACAGCAGCTGTGGTGATTCTTATCGTGGCCGGCTGCATACTTCTAATCGAGGGTACGGCTTTCCTGGTCTACACGATCAAGGCGCCTATCCACCGGAAGAGGACACTGGAGTTCCTATTGCACCGTCGTAGCCGGCCCTTCACTGCCCACACCCAGGGAGCTTCCCAGACAACGCCTTCCAGGTATTCTGAACACCCGTTTACGGGCTGGTCCTTGAGCCCCGAATTCCGCAATATATACGGAGAGAAGGTTCACAACCGGCAAGGTTTCAGGTGCTCTCCGGATCTGGAAGAGCTCGATCCCAATGCAGTTCGGATCTACTGCGCCGGAGGCAGTACTACCTATTGCACCAATATAGAGCGTAACGAGGACACCTGGCCTCACCTACTAAGCTTGTCTACCGCGGATTCGATCAACGGGAAGGTAGAGGTGATAAATGGCGGAGTTGGAGGCTTCAATACGTTCCAAAGTTACATCCGACTGAGCGCCTACATCGACGATATCCGACCGGATATCGTCATCGTCTATCACGCAAAAAATGATCTTACCCCGTTCTACAATGGGAATCCCGCCAATGGGAAGCCTCTCCCGGACTATAGCAACTGTATGCGCTCGTTGAGCTTCTGTGGCATGTCCCACTCGATCACTCCAGCGGCAAGGTGGTCGTTCGTGGGAAAGCTATGGGCCTTGTGGAGATTATCCCCCGAGCAGACGAGCCTTGACTACGTGTACGACACCAGGAAGAGACTGCCAGATATACCTACCCTCCTGGCTGCAAGAAATGATTTCTCGATCGTCGAAACGATGCAGAGAAACATGGTCGCACTCTGTAGATCGCGGGGGGTTACGTTAGTATATGTGACGCAGCGAGTAAATGACGCCGAGTTAGCTCCCTACGTCACGGCTCTGAACCAGCGCATTCGGGGCCTGGAAGACCGGCAGAACGGCTGCGTCATTTTCGACCTGGACCATGTCATGCCTCACGACGCTGAATTGCTCGCGGACAAAATGCATTTCAGCGACGAGGGATGCCGGCGTGTGGCCCGGCACATAGGTGGCTTCCTGGCTGAATCTCGACTACTGGCCCGCCTGACGATTCATTAGAGCGGTTGGACGTTAAAGTCCTCAGAGCAATCGTAGAGGACGACGGGGGAAGGACCACTTGACACCCCCACGCCTATGGGATAAATTCAACACTAGAACACAGCGAGGACGAGCGATGCCTATCTACGAGTACCTCTGCGCGACCTGTCAATATGAGTTCGATAAGCTTCAGACCATGGGCGCCGGCGGGGCCGACTGCCCCCGCTGTAGCCAGCCGGCTCAGCGGACCATCTCCCTCTTCTCCGCCCTCACCGCGGACGACGGCGGCGACCTGGGCTCACTGTCGGGGATGGGGGGTTGCGGCTCCTGCGCTGGCGGCGGCTGCGCCTGCTCCATGGACTAGAGAGACTTAGCAGGGTGCTGAAATAAGGCCGGCAGGTGGGCTAAAGACCGTTAACTCCCGTTGTTTTGGAGGGATGCACCCTATAGAGGAGAGGTCTCAGCCACCGGGGGAGGCCACTCCACCCCCGGATCAGGCCTTTGTCCCACCTTCAGCCCGGGTTTAAAGCCAATTTGGCCATCCGGACCAGGTTGTAGGCAGCCACCGTCAGGTCCGCCCACATCTGGTTGCGGGCTACCCCGATGTAACGCAACTTGCGCCCGCCGCCCACCGTCTTGGTCCAGCCGAAGATCTCCTCCACCCGCTTCCTCACCCGCTGGCTGATGGCATACCCCGGGTGACGGGTTGTCCTGCCATCGATGGCGCTGGACCGGCCTTTGGTATTTTGGGCCACGTGGGGCGTGACTTTCATCTCCCCACATCTAGCAACGAAGGCTCTGGCGTCGTAGTTCTTGTCTCCACCCAACGTTATCCGGCCTACTCCTCGTAAACGGGAAAGCAGTTCCACTGCGGCCTGCCGCTCCGCCCGTCCGTTGGCCTCAGTGACCAACACCCCCACCGCCAAGCCATTACGGTTCTCCATTAGCACGTGTCCGGCAAAGCACAGCTTGGCCTCCTTCCCAGGGCCCTTACGCGCCAGTCGAGCCTCTGGGTCCGTGGTGGAGGCATGGCTGTCGTTCTTCCTTTCTTCCCCGCGAAAGTCCACCTCGGGGTCGCGTCCTCCTCCCCTGGGCCCTCTACCATCTTTGGGTCGGAAGCTCTTCAATGACGCCCAAGATTCCAGCAAGGTCCCATCCACGGTGAAGTGCTCATCGGACAGCAGATTCCGGCGCTGAGCTTCGGCCAACACCTCTTGGAAGAATTGTCCAGACACCTCATGGTCCAATAGCCGAGTCTTGTTCTTGGAAAAGGTGGAGGAGTCGAAGGCTGGGTCCATGATGTTCAGGTCCAGAAACCATTTGAACAGCAGGTCATATTGCAGTCGCTCGCAGAACTGGCGCTCGCTCCTGATGGTGTAGAGACCCATCAGCAGGCATCCTTTTAGCAGGTGTTCAGGAGGAATGGAGGGGCGTCCCACCTTGGCGTACATGCGGCTGAAGGTGGGAGACAGCTCAGCCAAGGCCCGGTCGACCATGGGTTTGATTAGCCGGATGGGGTGGTCTTCGGGTATCAGCTGGTCCGGAGTCCCCGCACTTAGAATCATGGTCTGCCTTTCCACATCTCCTCGCATCCCGCTCCCTCCCCAAGTTTATCTACCCCGGACTATACCACCTACACAACGACCCCGTCAGGTACAGGTTTTTCAGCATCCTGCTAGAGCTCGGCCACCTTCGACGGCTGCGGCACAACGGGCGGCTCTCCCCTGTGGGCGTACCTGCGCTGCAGGAGGAGGGTGGCGGCTCCTGCCCCACCCAGCACCAGGGCCTGTGCCACTGAGGCCATGCCGACGAAAAGGGTAGCGTCGAACCAGAACTCCTGGGGAAACATCATTACCAGATAGTCCCTTCTGGGGTCCAGCCTCCAGAAGTCGTTGGCAAAGCTTACCTGATGAAAGGCCGTGAACAGCGAGTCGAAGCCCACCAGGGCGACCAGACCCACCAGCAATACAAAACCCACCGTCAGACCGCCTCCCCACGTCAGCGACCGCAGCAGGGTAGGGACGAAGGTCCTTCCTCGTATGGAAAGGGCCACGGCGGCAAACCCCAAGAGGTAGATGCCGGCGGCCACGTCCACCCCGTACACGCCCCATATCAGACGCTTGACGTCCCTCATGTGCACCACTTCTCTCTGACTGAAAAGTGGCCTCTCCTCCCCATAAACGACGGCTTGTATCTCCAGCGGCTCTTGGGTTGAGTTAAAGTAGCCCCTGATCTGGCGCGCCGCGGCCACGAGCCCCTCCCTCTCTATCCCGGTTACCAAGGGCACGTCGTATCTGTCGAACCCGTAGCGGTAAAGGCGCAGGTCGTTCACGGCCCAGGTCACGCTGTTGGTAATCAGAAACAGTGGGATGGCGAGTACGAAAAGCGCCAGCGAGAGCTTGCCGGCCCTGGACACCCAGATGCTCCGGTCCATACCTATACGTTATCACCCCGCGCCTTGCCATTCAATCGAGCCTGACTCTATAATGCGGCAGCAAGCTCACCGGGATTCTGCTACGTGAGGGATTCGATGGATAACAATCCGGCCACTTTCGACGCCCTCTTCGACATTGTCGAACGTTTGAGGTCGCCGGGAGGGTGCCCCTGGGACATAGAGCAAACCCACGCCTCCCTGAAACGCAACCTGCTGGAGGAGTGCCACGAGGTCCTGGAAGCCATCGACGCCAACGACGCGACCAAGCTGTCCGAGGAGCTGGGGGACATCCTGGTGCAGGTGGCCTTTCATGTCCAGATGGCCAGGGAGTCCGGGAAGTTCCGGCTCCAAGATGTGCTGGACAAGGCCAACCAGAAGCTCATCAGGCGGCATCCTCACGTTTTCGGAGACGTCAGGGTCTCCGACGCCCGCGAGGTGGAGCGCAACTGGGAGGCCCTCAAGCAGAGGGAGGGGGCGAGACGTTCGCCTGTGGAGGGCATACCCGGAGAGCTTCCGGCCCTTGCCCACGCCCAGCTAATGCAGGACAGGGTCTCGAGGGTGGGCTTCGAGTGGGACGACGTGTCGGGCGTACTGGATAAGGTGGTCGAGGAGGTCGACGAGCTGAGGGCGGCCGCCGGGCAGGAGGAGCGCACCCGGGAGATGGGCGACCTGCTCTTCACCATCGTTAACCTGGCCCGGTGGCAGGGAATCCACGCCGAGGACGCCCTGCGCCAGGCCAACGCCCGCTTCCGGACGCGATATCTCACCATGGAGGACCTGGCCTCAGGACGTGGCCTCGACTTCCCTCAGCTCCCCTTGGAAGAGAAGGAGGGGCTGTGGCAGGAGGCCAAGGGGATGGAAGGCGTCAGCCCCTGACCTCCGCTCACCGGTCTTGAAATCCGCCCGGCATGTATGATGGGGCGATGTAGTAGGGCCCTCCCGCAAGGAGAAGTTCGAGATGGGAAGAGACCCCCTCCATCACACCCGGGCCTCCCATGCGCCCCAGGAACCGCTCCAGCAAAGGCCGCCTGGGCCGCACCCACATGGGTCTGGGGCGGGTCCTGCCCATCTCCGCCGCGATGGCCAGGGCCGTGTCGAAGTCCCCTAGCTCGTCCACGAGGCCCCGCTCCACGGCGCCCCTTCCAGTAAATATCTCCCCCGTGGCGAGCTCTCGCACCGCCTCTTCCTCCATGTGCCTTCCCACCGCCACCGTCCGGACGAAGTTAGCGTATACCTCGTCGATCAGGCCGGTGAACTTCTCCTCTTCCTCCGGGGTGGGGGTACGCCAGAACCCGGCCATGTCTTTGAGGCGGCCCCCCTTGTACACGGAAAAGCCGATTCCCAGCTTCTGGAGAAGCTCCTGCAGCACCGGCCGGAGGTATATGACACCTATGGAGCCCACAAGGGCCGAGGGAAGGGCGACGATTCTGGCGGCGGCGCAGCTGATGTAGTAGGCGCCCGAGGCCCCCGTGCCCCTGATGTAGGCTACTACAGGCTTCTCGCGGGCCACCCTGGCCAGCCCGTGGTACAGCACCTCCGAGCCCGAGGCGGTCCCCCCGGGAGAGTCGATCTCCACCACTACCGCCTTGAACCGCTTCTCCCTTCGGAGCCCTTCCAGGATATGAGAGTACACCGGGACCCTCCCCCCACCACCGATAATCCCCGAGATCTCAACGACCCCCACGCCGGAACGTCCAATCAAGGGCACTGCCATCTACCCCCTCCCTGAATTTCTTGTGCCTCTATTTTACGATACAGGCCGAAGGAGCCGTCACCAGGAATACAGGCGGGCGGGATCGAAGGATGGGACTCGGGGGCCGCTGGGGACACCCTGGCTCTAGGGCATCCCCGGGGGCGGTATCTGGAAGGGCGGGTCCAGTACAGGGATGGGCACCTCGACCACGACGGGACCCTCGGTCGCCAGGGCACTCCTCAGGCCCTCGCCCAGCTCCTCCAGGTGCGAGATCCTGATTCCCGTGGCGCCGAAGGCCTCGACGAGGCGAGGGAAGTCCGGGTTGTGGAGCCGGGTACCATACACCCTGCCGCCGAAACGCGTCTCCTGGTCGCGTAGGGAAGCCCCGAAGGCGGCGTTGTTGAAGACCAGGGCAACCACATTGACCCCTTCCTGGACTGCCGTGGCCAGCTCCGCCACGCCGTACATGAAGCCACCGTCGCCGCACAGGGCGACCACCTGACGGCCCGGGCTACCTATCTTGGCGCCTATGGCCGTGGGAAAGGCGAATCCCAGGGTGGCGAAATAGGATGATGTCAGGTAAGACCTGGGCCTCAGCACCGGGAATACCAGGTTGCTCCAGTACCCGATGGTGGTAATCCCGCTCACCACTATTGCGTCGTCCTCCAGCTCGCGGCGCAACGCCTGTACTATTCCCACCTGGGCCGGTGCCATCTCCTTGAACCGGCGGTACCCCTCATCTCTGGCAGCCGACGCCTCTCCGGGGGCCCACTCGCTCTTGGTGCGCGAGCCGCCCAGCTCCGAAAGGAGCGCCTGGAGGCCCAGCCTGGCGTCGGCCTCGATGGCCACCCGAGTAGGCACGTTTCGGCCCAGCTCCGCGGGGTCGGCGTCTATATGAACTACAACCTGGTGCGGCTGGAAGGCCCAGGGCACAGACGGGACCACGTGGAGGCGGCTTCCCACCGCCAGGATCACGTCGGCACGGGCCATGGCGCGATAGCCGGGGCAGTGGCCATAGTAGTAGGCGCCCAGGGAGAGCGGGTGGTCCTCGGGTATGATGCCCTTAGCTTGCTGCGTGGTCACCACGGGGGTGTTGATGGCGGTGGCGAGCTCCACGACCTCCCGGGAGGCTTCGGCGGCCATCGTGCCCCCGCCCGCCCATATGAGGGGCCGCCGGGCGTGCGCCAGAAGCTCCGCCGCCTCCTTGATTCGGGCCGGGTCGGGAGCGCCCTTCGAGTACACCTCCGGCTCGGGAAGCTCCACCTCCCCGGAGGAGGGAAGAACGTCCCACGGTATCTCCAGCTCCACCGGTCTGGGCCTGCCGGTGCGCAGGTAGCCCATGGCCCGATGGACGGCGCCCGGAATCTCGTCCACCTGCGTCACCCGGGCGCACCATTTGGTGAGGGGGCGGAAGATATCCAGCTGGTCGTTTACCTCGTGCAACGCCCCCCGGTCTTTGCCCAGGTTGTAGCTCTCCACCTGGCCGCTGATCAGGAGCACCGGAGAGGAGGTAGCGTAGGCCGTCCCGAGACCCGCCGCGGCGTTGAGTGCTCCGGGGCCCGGCACCACCAGGGCCACGCCCACCTTGCCCGTGGCGCGGGCGTACCCGTCGCCCATGTAGGCTGTGGCCTGCTCGTGGCGGACCGTCACCAGACGTATGCCAGGCTCGCTCTCAAGGGCGTCGAACACGTCCATGATCTGGACGCCCGGCACCGCGAACACCGCCTCCACCTCTTCCATCGCCAGGGAGCGCACTAGCGCCTGGGCGCCGGTCATCGCGGCCAAGTCCGGTCCCTCCCCTGCCAGGGTGCTGCCAGCATGCCAGGGATGGACAACGCTACACGTCCCAGATCTGGCCTCCCTGGTGTATCAGGTCCACCCTGAATATCCCGTCCCAGGACCAGCCAACCCCCTTTATCCACTCCTCGAACTGGGACTGGTCCGGCGCCTCGCACTCCGATACCAGCTTCCCTTCCGCCAGGTTGCAGTACACCTTGATGATGGTGGTACGCCGGTCTGGGCGCCACTTCTTGGCCTCCCCCAGCACCTGGCGAAACTGCTCCTCGGTCACTCCGGGGACACTGTGAACAGCCATGAACCTGGCCACTGCTGCCTCCTGCTCGGGCGATACTCCGGGCGGGTATGCAGGACGCCTTCCCGTGGACTTGCGCTACTCCCGGGGTGGCACGAAGGGGTACGGTATGGGTTTGCCACCTGTCAGGGGCAGAACCACGGTGGCGGTCCCCGGCATGCTCTCCACGCCGTCCTGGTTCTTCATGCCAAGCTCCAGCTCGACCATGCCCATGCCATCGACCTCCCGCTTCCCGGTCACCCTACCCCACATGATGAGAACGTCCCCCGGTAGCAGCATCGCCCGGTGCTCGAAGGAGGCCTTCCACGGCCAGCCACCAGGCAGCGTCCAGTCCTTCAGGTACTGGGGCACCACGCTCTGCTTCCAGGAGCCCTGCACCAGCAGTCCCGGGAGCTTGTCGTGGTTTATGGCGAAGTCCAGGTCGTAGTGGATACGGTGCCAGTTCTCTATGGCGGCGCTCCAGCGGAACAGGTGGACGGGCGTGGGCCGGTAGATGTACCTGGGCAGCTCCATCTCCGGGTAGACATCCTCGAAGTACGTCTGCCGCTTCCAACGTAGCTCTTCAGCGGTGGGCCTCTCGTCGTGCTCGAGAATCTCGGAGGGAGTGAGCTTTAGCAGCTCCTCCAGCTTCAACGCCACCGCATTCTGCTCCTACTATGCACTACGGGTCTCTCGAAGGGCGGACCCTACCGCCTGATGAGGGACGAGCGGGTCACGCACAGGGTCTCCTCGTTCTGATTACGGAATGTGGTCTCTATGGTCACGATCAGAAAAGGGCTTCCATCGCGCCCCTTCCTCTCGGTGATGTCGGAGTACCTGTTCTGGAAAAATACCCTGTCCCCTATGCTCGGGTACTTGTAGATCTCCATGCCGTTGCCCCCGTTCAGCACCCTGGACAGGTCCGTGGGTATAGCGGGAAGGGAGCCCTCGCCCCCAATGCCGACGAAGCCGTCGAACCGGGGATTCTCACGAAAACCCTGGGCCACCGGGTCATCCTCCCGAGGGGGGCGCCGGCCGGCCATATAGCTCACCATGATGGGCGGCGCCACGACCCCTCCGTAGAGGGTGCTCCTGGCGAACCCCTCGTCCCAGTACCTGGGGTCCGGGTCCATCAACGCCTGGCTGAACCGCCGAAGGTACTCCCGATCAACGGCGCCCCAGCACTCCACCACCTCCCCCGCCACCCCGATCATCGCCTTCACCTCCGGGGTGAGGGCCGTCCTGGTACCCTCAACCATCCCCATCGCCTCCTTGACGGTCCGCGCCTGGTGGACCCGCCTGCAACCCGCCGCCCAGGCCAGCCCGCTGGCGGACGGCGCGCAGGCGGATACTACCTCAGCCGTGGGGCCACGTCAAGCTGGCCACCCGGCCACGGCCCGGGCCACTCGTATCGGGGAGGGGGCCTATTTATCGCCGGCGACGGGCAGTATAATATAGGGGCTGTCGGGGTGTAGCGCAGCGGCTAGCGCGCCACGTTCGGGACGTGGAGGCCGGTGGTTCGAATCCACTCACCCCGACCACCAAAGTTGGTGCATTCGTAGCCACGGCGCCATGCAAGACAACTTCTGAGACCTCAGATCCTGTACACCTGAAAATGGAGTGCATTGGGGGCCTCTCGCGATCAGCCACTGGAGGCCCGCCAACGTCTGGAATGCTCGCTGCGATGCAGCGGAAGGTGGATATTAGATGATCAAGGGGACTTGCTGGCCCATCGTGGTGGCGGCCCTGGCCATGGGAGTGGTCTCCTTACTTGCTGTTTGCTCGCTCCCGTGAGGTGTCTGCCGCCGACCTCGATGGCGAAATCATCAACATCGGCCCGGTAGGCGGCAACGTTGGGCCACCCTTCGAGCCCGGCGGGTCCACGACCGTCTTTGTGAGGATACGCAACACGGGCACTGAGAACGCCCACTTCCGCGTATTCGTACACAGTGTGTCCTCAAGGTGGAGTGCCGACGACAACTGCTTCGACATCTTCGGAACGACATGCAGCGTCCGCGACGTCGAGCCTGGCCTGGAACCCTTCCGCACATACACAGTGGGGAGTCCCAGCGACGGTGGCTCGGGGACAATCATCTGGAAGCTGGAGGTGGCCAGCGCCGGCTGTCTGATCCTGCACCTCTGCGATTGGACCGAGGTGGATACTGGCGTCCTGTCCGTCTTCTCGGGGGAGAGGGCGACCGAGTTCGACCTTGACGAAGATCCCCTCCTGGATGTCTCCGGCCTGGTGGACCCGGTGGGAGCCACCGGGAGGGCCCTCGGCATCGACATCCCCCAGGAGAGCGGCTTCAAGGTCAACCGCAACTTCGAGGGCCTCAGCGCCGCCGAGGCCGGGTCCGACCCTCCCGACCCCCAGATCGCCGTGGGCCCTCGCCACGTGGTGGAGCTCCTCAATAACATGGGGCGCATCTTCACGAAGAACGGACGCGTCGTCCAGACCTTCTACCTGGGGGATTTCTTCAACGTGCCTTCCGTTCCCTCAAACGGCGGGCGGTTCTTCGACCACAACTTCGATCCCAAGATAATCTACGACGCCCGGGAGAACCGTTTCTTCGCCATCTACTCCTCTCGAAACGAGGATGCAGACCTGGGGCGGCTACACATCGCGGTGTCCATCACCGACGACCCCACAGGGACCTGGCGAAGGTGGGTAATGGAGTTCGACGGCGTCTTCCCCGACTTTCCGGCCATCGGGCTCACCAACGACAAGGTGACCGTTTCTTACAACCGGAACCCCCTCGCCCTTACTCGGTTCGACACCATCTTCGTCGACTTCGACCTGGCCACACTGCTGGGCATCCTGGCCAACTACGGCGGGGAGCAGACCGTGGTTTTCAACAAGAGCCAGATGCTCGCGCCCCAGGGTACAACCGTTCGGGGCGCCCAGTTCGACTCCAGAATAACCCGGGTGACCATGCGCCCCGCTCACTCCCTGGGGTCCATCAACGACCAGTACGGGGTACACCTGAACCCGCTGTCCATGCTAGCGGACACCCCGGTGGCCCTCCTGGAAACCGTACAGCTTATCCTGGAAGGCGTGGACCCGTCCCTTATCGCCGAGTACTTTTTGGGGCAAGTTGGGGCGATCCTGCACCAGGACAAGATCGTGGGGGTCCCGGGGGAGAGCGAGGTGAAACGTGTCACCAGGTCCCTGGGGATCAGGTTCCAGCAGCTGCCCCCTCCCGCCATACAGAAGGACACTGTCCACCTCCTGTGGCCCGGAGCTTCATGGCTCCTGGACGCGACTTACCGGAATGGTACGCTGACCATCACCGGGGGGGCCACCTATTGCAAATTTGGGGGTGACCCCCTGGACCGCTCCTGCACCCACATCATTCAGCTCAGCCCTGGGGAGAACCCGTCGGTCACGATGGACAGGTATTTAGGGGCAGGGGGGGTCTCCTTCATGTACCCCTCCCACCGTACCGACGCATCGGACAACCTGCACGTCGTCTTCGGGCTCACCGGTTCCGACCGGTTCCCCCAGATCCGGGTAACCGGGCTGGCGGACGGGGCGGCCGAGTTCGAGCCTTCGATCCGGGTCAAGGCGGGAGAGACGGCGGTGCCCGCGCCAACCGGCGCTCTGCCCCTGGCGCGCTATGGTGACTACTTCGGCTCGGCGGTGGACCCCGAGTTCCCCGACTGTGTGTGGCACGTGGCGGAGTACGCCAAGGACAACCCTGGGGACGGTCCCAAGTGGGGCACCTGGATCGCCCGTACCACATTCTCCAACGCCGCAAGCCCCTGTGACGTTCAGGGACGTCTGGACGTAACACCAAACTTCGCCCTGACCTCCACGGGGGTAGAGGGTGGGCCCTTCAGTCCCATCAGCAAGGAGTATGAGCTGACCAACGAGGGCGGGGACACGATTAGCTGGGCGGCCTCTCGGAGCCATAGCTGGGTCAGCTTCTCCCCCGGCAGTGGAACCCTGGACGGTGGCGAGAGCGCCACCGTGACGGTGTCCCTCAACATTGCCGCCAACGACCTGGCAGTGGGAGCCCATTGCACCAGCGTGAGCTTCAAAAACACCACCAACAATCAGGCCAACGCCAGCCGGTCGGCGTGCGTAAGCGTGAAGCCACCGGGTAGCCTCCTGGTGAACCCGAGCGATGGGTTGGTGGCAGTGGGGTTGCAAGGTGGGCCCTTCGACCCAAGCGGCAAACAGTACGTCCTGCACAACCCGGGCGGCAGCGCCATAGAGTGGCGGGCCTCAAAGACCGCGAACTGGACCTCGGTCCTGCCCGGTGGTGGGATCATCGAGCCAGGGGCGAGTATGACGGTGGACGTGCTGATCAATTTCTTTGCCAACAGCCTGGCTCCAGGTAACGAAGCGCACACCGACACCATCGGATTCACCAACGAGACCAACGGAAACGGCAGCACGACCCGGCCGGTAAGCCTTACGGTGAACGTCCCCCCAGGGCTCCTGGAGGTTACTCCGGAGGGGGGCTTCAGCTCCTCGGGCGGAGAGGGCGGGCCCTTCACTCCCGCCAGCAAGACGTACACTTTGAGAAACTCAGGCGGCGAGGGTCTGGCCTGGGCGGCCACCATCAGCCACTCCTGGTTCAGACCTGACCCCTTCAATGGGACCCTGGACCCGGGGCAGAGCACACCAGTAGTGGTGTCCATCGTCCCCGGCTTCGCCAATGACCTGCCCATAGGAAGCAACATCGGATGGGTGAATTTCTTCGACCAGACCAATAGCGTGCTCACCCAGCGGCCCACGAGTTTGACCGTGGTGCGACCGGGCGTCCTTGCGGTTACACCGGGCGAGAATATGGACTCCTCCGGTGGGCAGGGAGGGCCTTTCAGCCCCTCCACAAAGACATACACCCTGAGAAACACGGGTGAGGTCCCCTTCGAATGGGCGCCGGGGTCGTCTGAGGCGTGGGACAGCGTCTCCCAGGCGGCGGGGACGCTGGAAGGGGGACAGAGCGTCGAGGTGGAGGTGTCCATCAACGAGAACGCCAACGCTCTCGCCCCCGGCAGCCACATGTCCTTCCTGTCCTTCGTGAACGTCACCTACCTGAGGGGCAACGCCTTTCCCAGACTGAACCTGGAGGTCGCCGAGCCGGGCAGGCTGGAAGTGACGCCGCCGGAAGGGCTCATCACCTCGGGGAAGCAGGGTGGCCCCTTCGGCCCATCCCGCAAGACGTACACCCTGACCAACCCGGGCGGCGGCCCCATTAGCTGGTCGGCCGCCACCACCCAGAGGTGGACTACAGTCTCCTCGAGCGTTGGGACCCTGGAAGCGGGGGAGAGCGGGAGCGTCACAGTCAGCGTCAACAGCTTCGCCAACGGTCTCTCTCCGGGGAGCTATGGCGATACGGTGAGCTTCACCAACGACACCAACGGCGGGGGCGACACCACCCGCGACGTGGACCTGACGGTGACCTCGGCCTTCCGGCTGACGGTGTTCCGAGCGGGCGATGGGGCAGGGACCGTGACAAGCCTCCCATTCGGAATAGCCTGTGGCACCGGGTGCAGGCAGGACTATGAGGCCCAAGCCCTGGTCACTCTCAACGCCATGGCGGATGTGGACTCCTTCTTCACGGGATGGCGCGGGGCCTGCTCGGGGACGCCGGACTGCCAGGTGGCCATGGAAAGCGATCGTTCGGTGGTTGCCACCTTCGAGCTCCAGATCGTGGAGGTGGTCCAGGGGGTGGTCACCGCCCGGGACGGAGGCACGGTCAGCACGGGGTCCGAGGACCCTGTGGAGGCCAGCATTACAGTGCCCCCTGAAGCGGTGGACGACACCAGGATCAGTGTGACCGTCTTCAGGGCCGGCGCACCAGCCCTGCCCCCAGTTGGCGACAATATCGCTTTCCTGTCCCGGGTGTTTGACTTCGGCCCCGATGGCCTGCGGTTCAGTACCCCGGCGGCCATGATAATCACCTACACCGACGTGGAGGTTGCCGGCAAGGACAAAGACAACCTGCAGCCCCTGGTGTTCAACAGTTCCAAGGAGCGGTGGGACACGTTACGGATAGTTGCCAGGGATGTGGACAACAATAGCATTACCTTTGAGGTCACCAGCTTCAGCCTGTTCGGCCTGGCCGTTGTAACTCCGCCGTCCCCGGCCTGCGTTGCGGACGTTAGTATGAATGGCATCGTCGACACCGATGACCTGGGGATAGTCGTCCAGGCGCTCGGCAGCGCCGCCCCCGACCTGAACGGCGACGGCATAGTGGACGTCTTGGACCTGGCGATGGTGGGCAGGTATTTCGGAGAGGTTTGTGGGTAGCTGGGGCTAAATTGGCCCACGCGTAGTGAAGGCCGGCCACCTGAAGAGGTGGTCCGAGCGGGAGAGGAGGCGAGGTGCCGCTTATCAGAAGCCAGGAGCTGACCGCTACAGAGGGCATGTCCCCCGGGCTTCACGTTCGCATGCTGGTGGACGCTGCCGGGGGAAGCCGCTCCCTCACCATCGGGGACCTGACAGTCACCCCGGATTCCCAGATTCCCCAGCACATCCACCCCGACACTGAGGAGGCCATGGTCATCCTTGAGGGGCGCCTGGAGCTGGTCCTGGGGGACCAGACGACGACCATCGGTCCCGGCGACACGGTGCTGGGCCGGCCGGGATGGTCCACGGCTTCGTGAACCGCGACCGGGAGCCGGCGCGGATGCTGTATGTCTTCCCCACCCACCGGACGGACCGCGTGCTCACCGGCGGAAACTGACCGAGACCGCCCCGTTTCCCCAGAAAGGGCCGGTGGCGGCTCCCAGCGACTTATGGTATCCTTCGTGGAGCATTAAAGGAGGTGCCGGGAATGGAACGTCCCGTGTCCAGACCCATAGGCACGCCGGCAGAGCAGCTCGACACCCCCGCGCTGGTGGTAGACCTGGCCATCATGGAGCGAAACATCGAGACGCTCCACTCCTTCTTCCGCACCGCCGGGGCCCGCGCCCGCCCCCACACCACCGCCCACAAGTGCCCGGCCATCGCCCACAAGCAGATGGCCGCCGGTGGGACCGCCGGGGGCATCGCCGTGTCCAGGGTTGGGGAGGCGGAGGTCTTTGCCCGCGCCGGGTTCGGCGACATCCTCGTCACCGGTGAGGTCGTGACCCGTACCAAGATCTCCCGGCTATGCGCCCTGGCCCACCACTCGCGGATAACGGTGGCCGTGGACAACCCCAAGAACGTGGAGGACCTGTCCGAATCAGCCCAAGCCGTGGGCGTCTCCTTGGACGTGGTGGTGGATATCAACGCAGGGCTGGACCGGTGTGGCATCGAGCCGGGCGCTCCCTCGCTGGAGCTGGCAAAGCATGCGGGCCGCTCCCAGGGCCTGCGCTTCGTGGGAGTCATGGCCTACGAAGGCAACCTCCTGCACGAAGACGACCGGGACGTGGCGGCAGAGACGCAAAGGGCGCTGCAGCCGGTCCTGGACACGGTGGACCTCATGAAACGGGCGGGCCTTTCGGTGCAGATGGTGAGCGTGGGAGGCACCCACAACTACCAGATTGCCGGGGCCACCGACGGGGTAACGGAGGTCCAGGTGGGCTCCTACCCGCTGATGGACCACCCTTACTGCCAGCAACTGAGCCAGTTCGCACCGGCGGCCAGGGTGCTGACCACCGTGATAAGCCACCCCACCGCCGACGCGGCCGTCACCGACGCGGGACACAAGGCCACTGGTCCCGACCGAGGGCTTCCCGTGGTGGAGGGCATCCCCGGCGCACGAGCTGTACGGTTCAGCGCCGAGCACTGCAGGTTGGACCTGGAAGGTGAGGCCCAACAAAAGGTGGACGTGGGCACCAAGGTGTGGCTCGTACCCTGGGACCTGGAGCTGTGTGTAAACCAGTATGACTATATTCACGCCGTCCGTGACGGGAAGCTGGAGGCGGTGTGGGAGATCGCGGCACGAGGAAGGCTGGACTAGCGGGAAAGGAGCCGTACAGATGGACAGAGGCTACCGGCCACCCCCAGGCACGCCCATAGACGAGCTGGACACCCCCTGCCTGATCATCGACATGGATGCCCTGGAGCACAACATGCAGGTGGTGGCCGACTTCTACCGGGACAGGGCCTGCAAGCTGCGGCCCCACGTCAAGAACCACAAGACCCCCATCATCGCCCACATGCAGATTAGGACCGGGGGCACCGTGGGTGGTGTCTGCGCCAGCAAGGTGGCCGAGGCCGAGGTCATGGTCCAGGGTGGCATATCCAACGTGTTCATCACCAACCAGATCGTGACGCGGGACAAGATTGCCAGGCTATGCTCCCTGGCGCGCCGGGCCGAGATGATCGTTGCCTGCGACGACCCCCGCAACGCCCGCGACCTTTCTGAGGGAGCCCAAGCCGCCAGCACCACCCTCGGCGTGATCATAGAGGTGGATACCGGCATGGGCCGGTGCGGCGTGCGCTCGCCGGAGCAGGGGGCGGAGCTGGCCAGGCTGGTCCACGGCCTGCCGGGCCTCCGCTTCCGGGGTGTGATGAGCCACCAGGTGGTAGGGGGGAATCCCGACCGGGAGACCCGGCTCATCGAAGGGCGCCGCATGATCCAGCTATGTCTCGATGCCCGGGACGCCATCGAGGCCGCGGGCATCCCCGTGGAGATCGTCTCCTCCGGCGAGTCGTGGACCTACGACGTGGCCGGAGATATACCCGGGGTCACCGAGGTCCAGGGGGGGACCTACCTCCTCATGGACACCAGCTACCGGTACATGAGCGAGTTCCAGAACGCCGCCAAGGTGCTGAGCACCGTGATCAGCACTCCCCGGGCGGGGATCGCCATCGGGGATGCCGGCCTGGAGGCGATGGGCAACATCAGGGGGCTGCCCACGGTAGTGGGGACTCCTGGGGGCGCGGTGAAATCCCTCGATGCCCAGCACGCGGTGCTGGAGTTGGAGGGATACGCCAGACTTGGCATCGGCGACAGCTTCACCCTCCTGGCCGCCCAGCAGGACGCCATGGTGAGCCGCTGGGACCGGTTCATTGCCGTTCGGGGCCGGGTGGTGGAGGCGGTCTGGGACATTCCTGGACGCGGCTGCCATAACTAGGCGGCTCCTGGCACTTACCCCACCTACAGGCGGGCACTCGTGCCGAAGGCGCGTATAAGGCGGCGGGCCTCGGCCATCCGTTCCTCGCGGGAGTACCCGTAGAGCGGCGGATAGAGGAGGAACCCGTTCAGCAGGGGAGCGTACTCCGCCACCCGCCGCCGGCACTCATCTTCCGTGCCGATGATTGAGAAGGTGTCCACCATGCGGTCGCTGACGGCGTTGGCGGCGCCCTCCAGGTCGCCCTTGGCAAGGGGTCCGGCCGCCGCGGCCACCTCCTCCCCGAACCCAAAGGAGATCAGCAGCTCCTGGTGGTAGTCTATCCCCATGTAAGTCGTGGCCAGGTGATGCCGCACCGCCCTCCGCGCCTTCTCTGCGTGCCGGGGGTCCTCCGCGACGCAGAACGACCTGAACACGAACCTCTCCAGGTCGTTCAGGGTCCGGCCAGACCGTCTGGCACCCTCCTCCAACGCGGGCAGCCCCAGCTCCTGGAGGTAGGGAACGACATAGTTCCAGTTGAACAGGACCCCATCCGCCCACTCCCCCGATTCACGGATCATCCTGCGCCGGCTGGCGCCGATCAGGATGGTCAGGTGAGGGCGGGGCGGCGGCTCCGGAGCGCGGTAGCCCGAGACCCGGTAGAAGCGCCCCTCGTACTCCACGGGGGAGTCCGGGCTCGAGCTCCACAGCATCCGCACCAGCTCCACGTACTCCCTCATTCGCGTCAGCGGCGCCTCCCCCGAAATCCCGTGGTGGTTCTCGTTCCAGACCCGGGGCATGCTGCCCAGTCCCAGGATATAGCGGCCGTCGCTGAGCAGGTCCAGGGTCCGGCAGGCCTTGGAGGTGGCCAGGGGGGTGCGTGTCCAGGTGGCTATGCTGCTCATCAGCCGGATGTTTTCGGTCACCGCGGCGATGGCCCCCAGCATGGCGAAGGTATCGCTCATGCCGTCACCGATGGACGCACAGTAGATACCCGCCTCGTCGGCCTCTTTCGCCAAGGTCAAGATGTCCCTGGGGTGCACCCCGGCGAGTCCGATACCCACCCTGGGAAGGTTAGAGGCCATAGCGCAACTCCTTACGCAGGTTTCCCTCGGCGCACACTACTGGTGACATAAGCCCGGAGCCCATGGAGAGTGTACTCGCAGCATTGAAAGCCGTCAATCGACAGGAGTCCTGTGGGTCACCGGGTGCATATTCAGTGAATACCCAGGCGCCCGACGCCTGCGTGTGGCCCGTTGACACCCCCACAGCCGACAAGTATCATACCTTTTGTGCAAGTCCCTCCCCATCGCGGCTCCCGCGAACGGTGGGGACTCGGCGAGCCGGCGGAGGAGAGGTGACACATGGCGGAGTACATAGCATACCTCAACGGCGAGTTCATCCCCGAGAGCGAGGCTAAGTTTCACGTGGCCGACCGTGGCGTACAGAGGGGCGACCTGGTCTTCGACGCCACCAGGACCTTCAACGGGAAGATATTCCGCCTGCGGGAGCATATGGAGCGCCTGTACCGCTCTCTCAAGTACGCCCGTATCGATCCGGGCCTGACCATGGAGGGGATGGAGCAGCTGACCACCGAGGTGTTGGCACGAAACGAGCCTCTGAGGGAACCGGGAGGGGACCACGTGGTAACTTTGATCGTTACCCGCGGCCACGGTGTCAAGGTCACCGACCCGGTCCCACCGACTATCTGCATAAAGGTACATCCCATAGGCTTTTCGGGATACGCCCGCTTCTACAGGACCGGCGCCCACGTGGTCTTTCCCCGGACCCGGTCCTATCCTACCCAGTCCCTGGACCCCAAGGTCAAGCACTACAGCCGCATGAACTTCACCCTGGCGGAGCTGGAGGCGATGGACATAGACCCGGACGCCTATCCCGTGCTGCTGGACATGCGGGGTAACCTCTCGGAGAACGGAAGCGGCAACTTCTTCATCGTGACCAAGGGGGTGCTCAGGACACCCGGCGACCACGACATCCTCCAGGGAATCTCTCGCATGACGGTGCTGGACCTGGCAGAGCAACTGGGAATCCCCGCGGTGGAAGAGGACCTTCAGCCCTACGACGCATACACCGCCGACGAGGCCTTCCTGACCACCTCCAGCTACTGCGTCCTGCCCGTGGGACGCATCGATAACCGGCCCCTCGACGGCGAAGTTCCCGGCCCCATCGTCAAGAGACTCTGGGCGGCCTGGAGCGAATTGGTCGGGCTGGACATAGTGGACCAGGCCCTGCGCTCCGCCGGCATCAGGTAGCCACAGGCATCGGCTGCGGCATCGTCCTGACCTACGGATGGCACGGCTAATCCGTTGTGGGTCCGACGGTTCCCCACGCACGGGCCAGCACTTGACAACGCTGAAGAAACTCTGCTAGAGTGTCGCGGAGCATACAGTGGCCCCGGGGCAGGCTAGTCCCGGCTCCCCTCCGGCCTACTCGGGAACAGTGGGGCAGGCCTCCTCGAGTAGCTTGATCAAGATAGTCATCTCGTTGGACGGAGGGGGAAGATGGCAATTAGGAGACTGGTCCTAAAGAGCATAGCCACCATCAAGCATCACGGCTTCCTGACGCCCCTGATTATTCTAGTGATCGCAGGCATCGCCGCCGTGAGCTGCGGGGACGACGCCACGTCGACGCCGCTGCCGGGAGCCACGGCCACTCCCACCACGGCAGCCGCCCCGCCGACCGCGACGACCAGGCCGAGCGCGACCCCCACACCAACTCCAGAGCAGCTCTTCGTCACGCCCACGCCGACCCCTCTGGTGCAGCCCACGGCCACCGCCACACCACCGCCACCGGAGAGGCGGGCAGGCCGGCTGCTGATCACCCTGAGCAACCTCAATGACGAGGTCTGGCGGCGCGACGTGGGGAGCGCAGGTGAGGCGGTGGAGAGTGCCATATACGAGTTCCTGGCCGACCGGGAGCAGGACTGGACCCTGAGACCCATGCTGGCCCAGCGCTGGGAGATGACCCCCGACGCCCTGTCCTGGACCTTCTTCCTTACCGGCAAGGCCGAGTGGGACGGGGGCAACTACGGCCCCTTCAGCGCCGACGACGTGGTCTACACGTGGCAGAGCTACATGGCGGAAGACGCGGTGTCCTCCGAGGGGAGGCTCATCAGGAACAGGGGAGGAGTCGCCTCGACGGTCGACCCCATTACGTTCAAGATGACCATGACCGAGCCCTCCTGGGACTTCATCCTGATGAACACCATCTGGCCCACCAGCAACGCGATTTTCTCCAGGAAATACGCGGACGAGGTAGGCAGCCCTGGTGAGTACGCCAGGAAGCCCATCGGGTCCGGCCCCTACCGGCTGGCCCAGCACGATGTCAAGAACACGATGCTGATGACCAGGATCCCCGACCACTGGCGCGTGGGCGACAGCCAGGGTTGGGAGGAGATATTCATCCGGCTGGTGCCCGAGGACACCACCCGCCTGGCGATGCTTCTCACCGAGGAGTCCTACCTGGCCGACCTCACGGGCGACACCCAACAGCAGGCCCGGGACGACGGGTTGGTGGTGCCTGACATCGGTGGGTTCACCCTGACCCTGTCCTTGGCCGGTATGTGGGACCCCACCATTCGTGACATAGATACCACCATCCCCTACGTAGGGGACTGGAGGGACACAGACGACCCCAACGGCACATGGCAGCGGGCCCTCAAGGTCCGGAAAGCCATGAACCTGGCCATCGACCGCCAGGCCATCGTCGACAACTTCTTCGGCGGGCAGACGGAGGCGCTCGCGGTCAACCTCTACTGGCCGGGCAGCGTGTACCAGCCGGCGGACATGGTGCCTTACCCCTACGACCCCACGCTGGCGAAGCAGCTCATGGCCGAGGCCGGCTATCCCAACGGCGACGGCTGGGGCACGCCCTACGAAATGGTCCATGCCATACAGGTTGGCGCGGAAGCCGGTATAGACATAGGAGCGTACGTCGCCAACCAGTGGAGGGACGTGCTGGGCATACCTGTGAGAGAGACCACTAGGGCCTGGTCGGCCGACTACTCACCGGAGTACCGGGTAACCCCGGAGGGCCAGAGGTCGGCCAAGAACTCCGGCGCCGTAATCCGGTTCTCCCGGTTCAGGGCCGAGCCGGTGTCCAATCTGATGCTCTTCGGCTCATACTCCCCCGCAACCTTCTCCCTCCTGGGCGAGCACCCCGACCACGATCGGGACCTGGAGGACGCGTTCAACACCTTCGACACGGACGAGCGCGTCAAGAAGCAGCAGGACATCGCCTGGTGGTTCTACGACAACTATTGGAACATCCCCCTCGTGGTCCATCCCGTCTACCAGGCATACCATCCCAAGTTCATCAAGGAGTACCCCATCATCCGGGACGCCAGCCGCCCCTACATGTTCGAGCGGATAGTCCCGGCGGCGGGGGCCTTGCAGTAGGCGGCAGAGCACACCGACCCGATACGCGACCATGCCGGGGCCCCAGGAGCGAAGTGCTCCTGGGGCCCCTTACTCTGTCTGCATGGGTCCCCCACTCCCGTCACCGTCCGCGATGCCGGGCGGCCTCTACTGGGCTGGCTTTAGCCAGGTCTCGGAGAAGGCCAGCGAAGCGGTGCTGAAAGGGGCACCCGCCAGCTGGCCAGGGGAGACCTTGCCCGGCACCGCCTCCCCGTTCACCCGGACCTCGGCCCCGTGGGCCGGAGCGAGCATCGCGTAGACCTCGTGGGGCCTGGGGAGGTCGCCGGGGTTGAAATGGTGTACGTGGGGCTCTCCAATGTCGTGCCAGGTGCAGGAGATCTCCGTGCCCTGGGAGGTAACGGTCTCCGTCCATGAGCTCCTGGGGTCTCCCGACTTCTGGAAGGTCGCGGGGTGCACCGGCAGGCTCTCGTCACAGTTCTTGGGATTCAGCTCGATCTCCCGCTGAAGCCACCGGGCCAGCTCCACGCTGTCGGAATATACGCGAGGGGTCTCTCCAAGGGGGCCACTCAGTATGAACAGAACGTGGCCCGGGCCGGCGGGGGAATAGACGACCCTCCAGAAGCTGACGGCCGTTGTCGGCGGGCCTTCCGGGCCCTCCAGAAGCCGGATCGTGGGGTTCTCTCCCGTCAGGGCCACCTCCGAGGGAATGCGTTCGATTGCCATGGCAACTCCTCCTTCACGACCGTAATACGACACACAAGGCCGGGACCGCAACCCGTGCCCCCAAGACGCCACGGGGTCCCGGACTCCTTTCGGCGGCGAACGCCAGCGACCGCGGGGTCACCATCCGGCCGCGTAGCTTTCCTCCCGGGGGTCCGCACCGGTGCTCACTGCCCCGGTTTCGGGGTCCCGTTTCGCCACAATGGCGCCGACACCGGCCATCCATATCGAATCGGCACCGGTCACCTCTATCCTGTGCCCCAGTGTGGCCAACCTGGAGCAAACCTCCGCCGGTAGGCCAGGGTGGACGACCAGCTGCCCCGGCAGACAGACGTGGGGATAGAAGGAGTTAACCAGGCTTTGGGAAGCGAAGCGCGGCTCCTCTACCGCCTGCTGGAGCTCCATGCCGAATACCATCACGTTCAGGACGAGCTGGAGCGCCGCCTGGACCTGCCCGTCGCCGCCTGGACACCCCACGGTCATGACGGGCTGCCCATGTCTGGTCACGATGTAGTTGGTGAGGGTCGTGCGGGGCCGCTTGCCTGGCTGCACGCAGTTGGGGTGCCCGGGGTCCAGGTAGAACATCTCGCTGCGGATGCTAAGGGTACAGCCCAGCTCAGGAAAGAAGACCGATTTGGCGAAGGGGCCGCCACTGACCGTCGCACAGACCATGCTCCCATCCCGGTCCAGGACGGTAAAATAGGTGGTATCGTCGTTATCCCGGCCATCTGCATCCCCCTTCCTCGGGGTCGCCACCGCACCACTCCCACCCACCGGCTCCGCCTCCCCACCGCAGTAGCGCCACGGGTCTCCCGCCTCGGCCGGCTCCGGCCGGGCTACGTCGGCCCTTATCAGCCCGGCGCGGGCAGCGGCATACTCCTTCGAAAGCAGTCCCTTCACCGGCACCTCACAGAAGTCCGGATCGCCATAATACCTGTCCCGGTCCGCCAGTGCCAGCTTTAGGGCCTCGGTTACCGTGTGGATGTACCGGGCCGAGTTGTGGCCCATCGCCCCCAGGTCGAAATGCTCGAGGATATTCAGCGCCTGCAGCACCACCGGGCCCTGGCTCCAGACGGACTGGCAGTACAGCTCGTGGCCCATGAATGTCGTCCCTACGGGCTCGTCGAACCTGGCGTGGTAGCCGGCCAGGTCCTCAAGGCCCAGCAGGCCACCCACCCGGTCGGAGCACTGGACGATAGTCCTGGCTATTTCCCCTCGGTAAAACGTCTCCCGGGCCACGCCCAAGCCCACCAGCCGGTGGCCTGGCGCCTGGGACTCAGCCAGCGCCAGTTTCTCCAGCGTCGCCGCCAGCTGCCTTTGGACCAACATCCGGCCCACCTCCGGCGATCTACCACCCGGGTAGAAGACCTCCATGCCGCCGGGGGGATAGTGCCTGAACTGTGCCGGGATACGGGGGGACCCCAGCTTGCGGCACATATCAGGGTACATGGGGAAGCCGCGCCCGGCATAGTCGATGGCGGGCGCCATAACCTCCCCAAGGGTCTTGGTGCCGTAGGTCTCCAGCAACAGAATGTAGGCGTCGACCACACCAGGCACGGTAAACGCCAGGGGCGTGCTGGGACCGGGACCGGCGGGTACGTCCTCCAGCCCCTTCTCCTTGAAGAAGTCCACTGTCGCCCTACCCGGGGCCACCCCCTGCCCACTCAACGCTCTCAGCCGGCGGGTTGGCGCGTGGTACACCATGAACGACCCCTCGGCGGCCAGAGAGAAGGACGCCGTGGGCTCCACCACGTTGGCCGTTAGTCCGGCCGCCACCGCGGCATCGAAGGCGTTCCCCCCGCTCAGCAGCATCCGCATCCCCGCCATCGCAGTCAGGGGATGTCCCGCGGCAACGATACCCTGGGTGCCTCGTACCACGGGCCGGCTGGTCGCATAAGCCCTCATGCCTCACAACCTTGCGGGGTGTTTTGCGGTGCGGGCCAAGGCACGTCTTCCCCACCTCCGGACCGGGCATAGGGTACATTCCACCACCCGATATGGTACCACACCCCCAGCGCCCGCGGCGTTACCTCCACCAGGTGCAGGGCCATAGCGATATGCGGCTACCCACGCTGGGCATGACGCCGAACGGCTCGCCCGGACGGCGCTTGACACCGTATGGGGGCCCTCCTATAATTGCCCCGTCGACACACTACTCCCTTGGGCATATATTGCCCGCACGAGGAGGAATACTATGGCTGCTACGGCACTTACCCACCTTGCGATCTGTGTAGGCGATATAGACCGATCGCTGACCTTCTATCGGGACCTCCTGGGTTTCCGCGTGATTGCCGACTGGGTCCAGCAGACCACCACCGGCGGCAAGCAGCATACCTTCAAGACCCCTCACCCGACACAGCGGGCGGCGGTCATGTTCTTCGGCGAGAAGGACGAAGGACCCATGATCGTCCTGGAGCAGAACCCAGGTTCCGGGCCAGACGGCAAACCCATCATGCTTGACCAGATAGGCATCACCCACCTCTCCTTTCAGGTCCCAAATCTGGCCGAGATGACGACCAAGCTCTTGGCGGCCGGCGTCCAGACCTGCGGCCCCGCCAACGCCTTCGCCAACCAGTCCGGCCACGTTGGTACTGTGTTTTTCAAAGACCCCGACGGTATCGTGATTCAGCTCGACGAGGGTATGTCCAGACAAGGGGTGGAGGCTTCCGCGGCCCGGGCCAACATCGGCTGACCCCCCCTACGCTCTGAGCGCAGTTACCCCACCGGGTCCCCAATACGTCCCGGGCAACAAGCGGGCGCCACGCCGGATGCTGGCCAGCTCAAGTGGCAATTGGCTTTTTCGGGAAAGGGCCTCGGGCGTATTCGGCGCCTGAACAGCCAGGAGATGAGCGATGGCACAGATCTTTGAGGGCATCAGCGTGCTGGACTTCACCCGGGGCATGCCCGGGTCCATCGCTACCATGGTGATGTCCGACTTCGGCGCCGAGGTCATAAAGGTGGAGCCCCCGGGGGGAGACCCCTTCCGCGACTGGCCCGGCGCCATCCAGTGGAACCGTGGCAAGAAGAGCGTCATCCTGGACCTGAAGGACGCCGGCGGCAGGGAGAAAGCCCAGCGGCTGGCCCGGCAGGCCGACGTCGTGTTCGAGAGCTTCCGGCCGGGGGTCACCGCGCGCCTGGGGATCGACTACGAGACGCTGAGCGCCTCGAGGCCGGACCTGGTCTACTGCTCCCTTACCGGCTTCGGTCCCAAGGGACCCTACGCCCACTACAAAGGGTACGAGGGGGTCGTGGCCGCCAAGGTCGGCAGGATGATGTGGTTTTCCGGGCAGAGCAGGCGCGACGGCCCCAACTACGTTGTGGTGCAGGGCGCCAGCCACTCCTCGGCCATGGCCTTGCTGCGGGGCGCCATCGCGGCGCTGTATGTCCGGGACCGGACGGGGCGGGGACAGAAGGTGGAGGCCAGCCTCATGCAGGCCATAACGCCCTTTGACCACAGGGAGTGGGTCCTGGGACAGATGATACACAAGCACCCCGGGACCTTTCCTCCCGACCCGATGCTGGGGCGCGGCCGCCGCGGCCCCATGGGTTACCTGGCGGCCCGCACCAGGGACGGCCACTGGCTCCAGCTGGCCAACGTGGTGGACCGCCTCTTCCGCTCCATGATGCACACCCTCGACCTGGGATACATTTACGAAGACCCTCGGTTTAGATCGGCCCCTACTATCGCCGAGGAAGACCGGGATGCCCTGGAGCGATTGATGCTTGAGCGCATCCGCGAGAAGACCCTGGACGAGTGGTTGGATATCCTCGTGAACAAGAACCCCGATTTCGCCGTGGAGCGCTACACGACGGCCCAGGACGGGATGGACCATCCCCAGATGGTGCACAACGGCCACATCCGGGAGGTCGAGGACCCTCACGTGGGCACGATGCGCCAGATCGGCCCCCTGGCGATCATGGCGGAGACTCCCGGATCCCCCAAGGGTCCAGCCCCAGACCCCGGGCAGCACACCTTGGAGGTCCTGGCCCGCTTAAACGGGGCGGCCAGGAAAGCCCCCCCCGGCAACGGCTCCCATCCCATGCCAAGCTACCCCCTGGAGGGCATTACCGTGCTGGACCTGGGCACGGTCATCAACGGCCCCCTGGCATGCTCCCTCTTGGCCGAGCTGGGGGCGAGGGTCATCCGCATCGAAGCCCCTGGAGGTGACCGCACCCGGCATACCATGCAGGGACTCGGGGTCCACCGGACGATGGCCGGCACCGAGGGGATGTGCTTGGACCTGAAAAAGCCCGAAGGCCAGGAGATCGTCCACAAGCTGGCGGAGAGGGCCGACATCCTCCTGCACAGCATGCGCCCGGGAGCCCCGGAGCGGACGGGTATTGGCTACGAGCAGCTCTCCAGGATCAACCCCAGGCTCGTGTACCTCTACGCGGCGGGCTACGGCTCAACCGGCCCCCACGCCCACCGCCCTTCCATGCACCCCATACCGGGGGCCGTGTGCGGCGGCGCCCTGAGCCAGATGGGCTGGGGCACGGTCCCGCCTCCTGAGCAACAGCTATCTATTGAGGACATCGCAGAGGTGTCCCGCATGTTTGACAAGGCCAACGACGGCACCCCCGACCACAACTCCTCCATGGGTAACTCCGTGGGCATGCTCCTGGGGCTCTACGCCCGGGAACGGACGGACAGGGGCCAGTATGTCGTAACCTCTATGCTGGGGAACAACGCCTACGCCAACGCCGACGACTTCTTCTGGCACGAGGGCAAGCCCCCTCGCCGTCTCCCAGACCCCCAGGGCTACGGACTTCACGCCCTCTACCGGCTATACCCCGCCCGGGGTGGCTGGGTGTTTCTGGCCTGCCCCTTCGAGGAGGAGTGGCAGGCTCTGTGCCATGCCCTGGGACGGCCGGACCTCCTGGAGGACCCCCGTTTCGCCACGGGCCAGTCCCGGGAGCAGAACGACGACGCCCTCGCCGAGGAGCTGGGGCAGGTGTTCGCCACCAGGGAGCCCCTGGAGTGGGAGAAGCTCCTCACAAATGCAGACGTCGCCTGCGTCAAGGCGGAAGACCGGGGCACATACCAGTTCTACAGCGAGGATACCCACGCTCTGGAGAACGGCTTTACAACCGAGGTGGAGTCCCCCAGGCTGGGCAAATTCTGGCGATACAGTCCGCTGCTGAGATTCTCCCACACCGCAGGCAGAGCCGGTCCGGGACCCCTGATGGGCCAGCACACCCGGACCATCCTCCGGGAGCTGGGATACAGCGACGACGGCATTCGCGACTTCAAGGAGCGAGGGGTGGCGGACTGGGAGGAGCCCTAGCAGGGTGCTGAAATAAGGCCGGCAGGTGGGCTAAAGACCGTTAACTCCCGTTGTTTTGGAGGGATGCACCCTATAGAGGAGAGGTCTCAGCCACCGGGGGAGGCCACTCCACCCCCGGATCAGGCCTTTGTCCCACCTTCAGCCCGGGTTTAAAGCCAATTTGGCCATCCGGACCAGGTTGTAGGCAGCCACCGTCAGGTCCGCCCACATCTGGTTGCGGGCTACCCCGATGTAACGCAACTTGCGCCCGCCGCCCACCGTCTTGGTCCAGCCGAAGATCTCCTCCACCCGCTTCCTCACCCGCTGGCTGATGGCATACCCCGGGTGACGGGTTGTCCTGCCATCGATGGCGCTGGACCGGCCTTTGGTATTTTGGGCCACGTGGGGCGTGACTTTCATCTCCCCACATCTAGCAACGAAGGCTCTGGCGTCGTAGTTCTTGTCTCCACCCAACGTTATCCGGCCTACTCCTCGTAAACGGGAAAGCAGTTCCACTGCGGCCTGCCGCTCCGCCCGTCCGTTGGCCTCAGTGACCAACACCCCCACCGCCAAGCCATTACGGTTCTCCATTAGCACGTGTCCGGCAAAGCACAGCTTGGCCTCCTTCCCAGGGCCCTTACGCGCCAGTCGAGCCTCTGGGTCCGTGGTGGAGGCATGGCTGTCGTTCTTCCTTTCTTCCCCGCGAAAGTCCACCTCGGGGTCGCGTCCTCCTCCCCTGGGCCCTCTACCATCTTTGGGTCGGAAGCTCTTCAATGACGCCCAAGATTCCAGCAAGGTCCCATCCACGGTGAAGTGCTCATCGGACAGCAGATTCCGGCGCTGAGCTTCGGCCAACACCTCTTGGAAGAATTGTCCAGACACCTCATGGTCCAATAGCCGAGTCTTGTTCTTGGAAAAGGTGGAGGAGTCGAAGGCTGGGTCCATGATGTTCAGGTCCAGAAACCATTTGAACAGCAGGTCATATTGCAGTCGCTCGCAGAACTGGCGCTCGCTCCTGATGGTGTAGAGACCCATCAGCAGGCATCCTTTTAGCAGGTGTTCGGGAGGAATGGAGGGGCGTCCCACCTTGGCGTACATGCGGCTGAAGGTGGGAGACAGCTCAGCCAAGGCCCGGTCGACCATGGGTTTGATTAGCCGGATGGGGTGGTCTTCGGGTATCAGCTGGTCCGGAGTCCCCGCACTTAGAATCATGGTCTGCCTTTCCACATCTCCTCGCATCCCGCTCCCTCCCCAAGTTTATCTACCCCGGACTATACCACCTACACAACGACCCCGTCAGGTACAGGTTTTTCAGCATCCTGCTAGGGCTTCCTGTCCCTGCGACAAGGCATCCTCACGCCTGACGGGTTGCAATCCTGGTAATTTGGGGTACAATACCTGTTGATTGCCCCATAGGGCCGGGCCCTACGACATCGGTCAGAGTTCCGTGGACATCAGCAATCCGGAACGGACCGCTAGATCCCACAACCGCCGAGGTTAGTGATCGATGGTAGTAGAGCGGGCCCAGGATACGGCGAGACTTCAAATCCGCACTGACGCGGACCTGCTCAACTGGATCTGCCAGTACGTCCAGCAGCGGGGTTTCACCTTCACTCGAGAAGTGGTAGCCGACTACTACGTCTCCCTCAAGACCAAGCCTTTCGTAATTCTCACCGGTGTCAGCGGCACCGGCAAGACCGGGCTGACCCAGCTGGTGGCGAGCGCCCTCTCCGGTCCCGACGCAGGTCACTACCTGCTTGTCCCCGTGTCCCCTGACTGGACCGACGACACCTATCTTCTGGGTTACTACAACGTCATTCAGGAGAGGCAGATCGAGACCGCCTTCTCCAAATTCTACAGGTGGTCTTCGGACGTGAGGAGTGAGCCCTTCTTCGTCTGCCTCGACGAGATGAACCTGGCCAAAGTAGAGCATTATTTCAGCCACTTCCTCAGCAAAATGGAGACGGGCGAGCTGCCGCCCAACCTCTTCATCACCGGCACGGTGAACGTCGACGAGAGCACCTACCTGTTCAGCAAGAAGGTGCTGGACCGGGCCAACACCATCGAGTTCAACGAGGTGTACCTCTTCGACAAACCCGGTGGTGGCAGCATCCAGGACAACTTTACCTGGGCCGAGCGACAGGTGATATTCGATGTGTTCTTGAAGTCCAGAGGGCCGGAATGGGACGAGGACGTGCTGTTCACCCTGGAGGGCGTCAACTCGATTCTGGTCCAGAGGAACCTTCAGTTCGCCTATAGGGTTCGAGATGAAGTCCTAAAGTACATGGCAAACTCCGAGGGGCTGCTGGAGAAGTATGTAGCCCTGGACATGCAGATCCTCCAGAAGGTCCTCCCCAGGTTGTCCGGCACCAGGGAGCAGCTGGAGAAGGTGCTTTCGGACCTCCTGAGCTATTTCCTTCTCGGGAACTACGAGGAGTTGCCGGCCCCCATCAGCAACCTCTACCTTCTGGACACCGCAGCGTACGAGGAGTGCCTGTTCCATAGGTCGGCCAAGAAAGTCGCCCGGATGCTGGCCAGGGTCAGGGAGGACGGCTTTGTCTCCTTCTATGAGTAAGCACAGCACGGTCACGTCCCATAGAGTGGTGTAAGAGTACGTCATCCTGTTGATATCGTCTAGGCCGCTGCCTCTGCGAGTTCGGCTCTGGGTAGAGCTTCGTTGGAGGTGGTTACCTCCTGTGTCATGTATCGACGGCCGACGGCCCACTCGTCGTGCTGCTCAGCTAGGACGGCGCCGACCAGCCGACGGACAGCTGGGCGGTTAGGGAAGATGCCCACCACATCGGTGCGGCGCCGTATCTCCTTGTTGAGACGCTCCAGGGGGTTGTTGGACCAGATCTTCTTCCAGTGGGCGACGGGGAAGCTGGAGAAGGCCAGGACGTCGGGTCCAGCCTCGTCCAGTCGAGAGGCGCCCTGTGGGAACGGGTCCTGGAGCTGAGCAATCACCCGCTCGAGTTGGGCATGCACCTCCTGAGGGGACGGCTGCTGGTAGATGGTGCGTACCATGGTGGCCACCCAGGGCTGAGCGCTCCTGGGGACCCGAGTGAGCAGGTTGGTCATGAAGTGGGTGCGGCACCGCTGCCAACTGGCCCCACCGAAGACAGTTGCGATGGCATCCCTGAGTCCCTGATGAGCGTCCGATACCACCAGTTCCACCCCGCCCAGGCCCCTGGCGACCAGTGAGCGCAGGAAGGCCAGCCAGAAGGCGCCGTCTTCACTGGTACCCACGTCCATCCCAACGATCTCACGCTTGCCCTCGCTATTGACCGCCGTCGCCACCACCACGCTGACGTTGACTATCCTACCGGCCTCTCTGACCTTCTGGGTTAGTGCGTCCAGCCACAGGTAGGGATATGATCCGCCGTCCAGCGGCCGACCCAGGAAGCTCTCCACCACCCCGTCCAGCTCCTGGCAGATACGCGACACTTGGCTCTTTGAGATACCCTCGCACCCAAGAGCCTTGACCAGATCATCCACTCGCCTCGTCGATACACCCTCCACATACGCCTGCTGGATCACCGCCAGCAGAGCTCGCTCGCTGCGACGCCGTGGCTCCAGCAGGCTCGGAAAGTAGCTTCCCTCTCTGAGCTTGGGTATCTGCAACTCCATGGTCCCTACGCGAGTGTCCCATGCTCGAGACCGGTACCCGTTGCGCTGGGTCACCCGCTCAGGGTTGCGTTCTCCATACCCAGCACCGGTCCTCGATGACACATCAGCCTCCATGATCTCCTCGACCAGCACTCTCAGTGCCTCTCGTAGAAAGTCCACGTCACCGTCGACTCCCCTCTTGCGCATTAGCTCAAGCAGGTCCATCCTTTCCTTGACCACCGTTGTCCTCCTTTCTCAGGCTCGTCTTTGCCCGCTAAGGATGACGTGGTGGTCTCTCTTCATCCAGACCCTCTCCTCTTGTTACACCACTTCCTGGGACTCTACTCCCAGCACCCGGACTACCCTCCACTATTCGGGCTGGCCGGCATCTCAGCCCGATAGAGCCGCATAAGCTAACTGCCCGGGCCCACCCCTCCAGGAGCCCCGATATTAGCTGCCCTTGACACCAGCGATTCTGAAAGGGTCACGAAAGCCAGTATGACCGAGCTAGAAGAAGCATTACGCACCCCCGAAGAGCTCCTTGAAACCCTCGCTCCCCGGGTGGAAAGCCTGGACATGCTCCTGGAGTATCCCCGGGAAGTCGTCGAGCGGTTCCTCTACGAGCGTGAGGGATACTGGACCAAGATATTGTCCCCCGAGGACCGCATCGCGATGGTGGACTACGTCCGTCAGATCAGCTTCGGCCTGGCATGGGATATCTACAGCCAAGACGAGTACGGCGTCATGCCGGTGGAAACTCGCAGGGCCATATCCCTCCACGGCCTCCTGGAGTACTGCGAGGGAATCTTCCAGCAACTGGCCCGGCTCGTCCAGCTTATAGACCGGAGCCCCAACCAGCAGCTCACCCGAGAGAAGGTCTTCGTGGATTTCAGCATGAGCAGAAAAGCGGGCCCCGGCTCCATCAACTGGCTGATGTCCCACCCCAGGAGTCACCGATTCGAGAAGGCCGCCCCCAACAGTAGCCTGGCTCCGAATCTCAGGGGGATCTTCTCCCGAAGAGATGAAAACGGTGAGCAGGTGGAGTATCTCCCTTCCCAGATTTCGGAGACCCATGTTCAGGTGGACTACAACACCTACGAGAACCGGTTCATTCGTCGGTTCCTCTCCTCGATGCACAGGGACCTGAACACCATCTCCAATCTGGCGGAAGTCCAGGGAGCGCAGCAGGTACGGGTCGACGCGGAAACCCTGATGCACGGTGTCAGTGAGCTGCTCCAGTACGCTTTCCTGAAATACTCATCCCCTATGGGCTCTATAGGCCAGGCCTCCAACCTCCACAGAAGACCCTACTATCACCAGATCTATGAGATCTACCGCTACTACGACAGGATCTTCAACTTCGACTGGAGCAATCCTGTCTTCAAGCTGCCCTTACGGCGCACCTGGCTCCTCTACGAGTACTGGATGTTCTTCAAGGTCATCGAAATCCTCAAAAACCTGGGGTTCGTTCTGGTGAAGGACAGGGTCACCCTGTTCTTTGAGGACGCGGATGCCAAGCTCACCCTGGAGCTACCTAAAGGGCAGCCCTCTGTTCTGGAATTGTGGCGGGAGTCGGATGATGCCCTGGTTACCATGCTGTACAGCGGTGAGACCGTCGACGAGACCTTTATCAACCCTGCCGATGGCGTTTACCACCCCATCAACCCCGCCGTGTTCTTGATGTCCGAGGGCAAGGGCTACGTCTTCGAGGTCAAGTTCAAGCAGTACACCACCCGAAGCAGCTGGCACGACGACCTGGACAGGTTGCACACCTACCGAGACGCCCTGGGCCGAGACGGTACCGTAGTACAGGAGGCATGGTGCGTTTATCCCGGACCGGGCGTGGACGGAGATATGGAGACCTCCGCACCAAACTCGATGCAGCAGCCCGACGGCTCCCGCCCCGGTGGGGGAGTCGGACTCGTGGCCGTGCATCCCGCCGATGAGTCCTCCTGGCAGAGGCTCGAGGCCCTACTGCGGCGCTGGTTCCCCGACCTATCCGTCTCCGAGTCGGAGGCCGTGGAAGGCGTGCCTGAACATGGGGGCGACGTAGACCAGCTCCAGAGTCCCGATGAAACCAGGTCCGCCTCTGTGGAGTCTCCGGACGAGGTCCACGACTACGCGGAGGAGCGGGAAGAGGGGGAGGAGGACGAGGAGGAGCGGCCCCTGCACATGGGAGCCACCGCCACGTTACCGGAGACAGCCGACTCTGAGGCCGCGGAACTCGAGGAAGAGGAGCGGCCTGTGGATACCGAAGCCAGCACACCGGCGGAGGGCGATACTCCGACGGTGCGGACCAGGCCTCTGGGCAGCTCGGACTACCCGCTGGAGACCCCTAGTCAGAGAGCCGAGAGGGAGACGGAGGAAGGGGCTGGGGCGGATTCGGACGAGGAGATGGGCCTTGAACCTGGAGACGGCCGGGCCGAGTCCTAATCCTTTCACCTACATCAGGCCTATCTCGGAGCCGCAGAGGTTTGTCGGGAGAAGGGATGAAACGAGGGAGATCTTTTCCCTGCTGGGGGCAGCCGACTTCGGCAGCTGCTCCATCGTCGGAGCACGCCGGTCCGGGAAGACCTCTCTTCTGCTATTCGATACCGTGGACAGTCTAGGCCTACGCATAGTCGCGCTGCTGGACGAGTTCCAGAACGTGGGTAACAACAGCAACTACGGACTCGATTTCCTCTACGGTCTACGCTCCCTCGCTACCCACCACGGTCTGGCCCTCGTTACGTCAACCCGTGGCGATCTGGTCAGTCTGGCACGCTCCGAACAGATGCGTAGCTCCCCCTGGTTTAACATCTTCACGAACATCGTCCTTCGTCCCTTCTCCCAGGCCGACATCGAAGAGATGCTGGAGAAATATCTGCCTGGCACGGGCGTCACCTTCTCCCAGACCGAGGTATCCCATGTGCTGGCCCTGACGGGAACGCTGCCCTTCCTGGTCCACATGGGCTTCGAGCTGCTGTACGAGGAGTGGCAGAGGGACCCGGAGGAGGCCAGCCGGCTTGGCTCTCTCGAAGCCAGGTTCCACGAGGCCGCCACCCCCCACCTGGAGAGCTCCTGGCGGCACTCGTCAGAGAAGCATAAGACCATCCTTAGCCTCCTGACCCTCCTCGCCGGCCAGCAGGACGGACAGAGGACCTACTGGAAATGGGAGCAGCTGGAATCCTGGTATGTAAACGTCCAGGCAGTCCTGGAAGAGCTGGCCGACCAGGGGCTTGTCGTTCGAGGACACGACCGCTACGCCCTGGCCTCTTCCTCGGTCTACCGTTGGATCGACAGGGAGCTTGCCCATCCCACTGAAGAGACAGAGGTGGGTCGGGACGACCATATCTACGAGAGCCGCCTCAACATCTCCCTCCCGAAGCAGAGCGCGGCCCGCACCATCAGCCGGCTGCGGCACACCAATACCAAATACAGGAGCCTTTTCGCCAGGTGGATGTGCGACCCCCGCACATCGGACAGTGTATTCGATCTCCTCAACTCCTCGACAACCTCCTTCAAGGCAGCCGTCCCACTGGCAGCGGCAGAGGTGCCTCGGGAGCAGGAGCAGCGGACCGTGGAGGTGGCAAGACACCTCGGAGAATCGAGGCCCCCAGAGAGCCTTGAGCTCCAGGAGCCGTCCCAGAGCCGGGGGCAGCTGGTGAGCATCCTCTTTACCGACCTGGAGGGTTCAACGGAGCAGCTAAACCGGCTGGGAGATGAAGAGAACCAGAAGCTTATGCGGGTACATAACAATTTGGTCCGGGAACTGTCGGCCCAGCACCGGGGGACAGAGGTCAAGACTATGGGAGACGGCTTCATGATAGCCTTCCCCCACCCGCTGGATGCGGCCAACTGCGCCATCGACATACAGCGCCGCCTGCAACAGTACAACACGGAATAACCGGACCGGCCGCTGAGGGTCCGCATCGGGATCAACGCGGGGGAGGCCATCCAGGAGGGAGGGGACCTCTTCGGCAACGCCGTGGTCCTGGCCTCCAGGATCATGGCCCTCGCCTCCGGCGGCCAGATCCTGGTCTCCGACCTGTTCCGGAAGCTGACGGACGGGGGCAGTGACATCGAGTGTGTGGACCGGGGCTGGAGGCGGCTCAAGGGGTTCGCGGTGAGGCAGCACATCTATGAGGTCCCCTGGAGTGCCGACCAGCCCTAGCCCTGCCCCCAACCCCGTAGCTGTACCTCCAGGCAAGTATACCTCGACATTTCCCGGCGTCGAGCGTTAAAATAGACTTGTCCGGCGGCAACCGCCACAGGAGGCTCCCCATGGCTAACCTTCGAATTCTAGTAGCAGACGACTCCCAATTCATGCGAACGGCATACAAGAGGATACTGGAAACCCAGGACAATTTCGAGGTGGTAGCGGTCGCGTCCGACGGAGAGGAGGCCCTGGAGAAGGCGCTGGCCCTCAACCCCGACGTTGCCGTCCTCGACGTCCGTATGCCAAAGATGGACGGCATAGAGGCCGCCCACAGGATGATAACCAACAATCCCAACATCGCCATCGTGATCATCTCGGCCTACGACGACCTCACCTTCGTCTCCGAGCTTTTCAGAGATGGCCCTCAGCGAAAGGCCTACCTCCTGAAAAACTCCCTGGACGACATCGGCGAGCTGATCCGGGTCGTCGAAGCGGTAATCAACGGCCAGACGGTCCTCGATCCGGGTATCGTGCAAAAGCTGGCCAGGCTCTACGTCCGCCAGTCCAGGTCAGTCCTGGCCCAGCTCGATGCCACCGAGCGCAACGTCCTCGAGGTCATGGCGGAAGGGTATGCCGACGACTACATCGCCCAGACCCTCCACCTGGACAGGCAGAAGGTGGAGGAGTGCGCCGCATCCATATACCAGAAGCTGGGGCTGTCGGAGCAGGAAGGCAGTACCATGCGGAACCAGGCCGTGGAGGCCTTCATCAACCAGATCACGGCCACGCCCTACGTCCTGGAGCGCGAAGGGAACGGCTAGCCGTTCCCTTCACGCGCCGGCAGGGAATAGAGGGGAAAACCGTCCTTATCGAAGGTCCCCGGCGCAAGGATATGCCGGTGGCCAGGTACCAGGGGGTGCTCTATGGACTTCTCCACGTTCCTTTCCTCCCAAGGCCAAGAAACCGCGGAACGGGAACCTCAGTTCCTGGGGCAGATGTCGTCCCAGGACTTCCTCACCCTTCGTTCCGGGGGAGAGACCCTTCCCGTCGCGACCGGCGAGATGCTCATCGCCGAGGGCGCCCAGGACACGTCTCTCTACATCCTCCTGGAAGGAGAGGTCGAGGTCCTGGTGCCCACGGAGAAGAGCTGGATGCGGGTGGCGGTGCTGCACCCCGGCAGCGTCATCGGGGAGATGGCCTTCCTCGACAATCTCCCCCGTAGCGCCAGGGTCATCGCCACGACCCCTTCCTCCGCCCTCAGGATCAGCCGCGAGGCCTTCCAGGAGTTCGCCCGGCGGGAGCCCACCATAGCCCTCATCTTCATCTGGGAGCTGAGCAGGACGGTCAGCTTCCGGATGCGGCGTGTCGAACGCTTCGACGCCGCCGAGGTGGCCAGGGAGGAGGAGAGAAAGAGCCTCGCCGCCGAGCTTCATGACGAGACCATGGGCGACATGGGCAGCATGGCCGTGGAGCTGGGCTTCATGAAACGCGAGGCGGCCCGTATCTCCCCCGAGATGGAGGCGTCGCTGGACGAGCTCCGCGAAAGGCTCAGGGCTACCGACCGGCGCCTCAGGGAGATCGTCCAGGGGATCTTTCCCCCTGCCCTGACCCTTCGAGGGCTGGCCGTGGCCCTGAACTCCAGCCTCACCGACCTCGCCAGCCACACCATCGCCAACCCCTATCCCCTCGAGGTGGAGCTGCGGACCACCGGCTTCGACAGACAGCGGCTGCCCGAGGACGTGGAGATCGGCGTCTACAGGGTGGTACTCCAGGCGGTGGCCAACGCCATAAAGCATGCCCAGGCCAAGAAGGTCCGGGTGGACCTCACCTGGGCCGACTCGGAGCTGGCCTTCTCCATAGCCGACGACGGGACCGGCTTCGACGTCGCTAATCCCAGGGAGAGCCCCGCCACCGGCCATTTCGGGCTGGTCAACCTCAGGGACAGGACCGAACGCCTCATGGGCACCCTGGACATCCAGTCCCGGCCTTCCCTGGGGACCACCATCCGCGGCAGGGTGCCAGTTCCGCCGGGGACACCCCGGCCCACCGAGGTCCAGACCGCCCTCTTCCTTCTCAACAACGAGGAGTCGCCCGACGCGGAGTAGGTGTGTGGCTTGAAATACTGGGCGACAGCCGTTAAGATACTATATCGTCCAGCTTACCCAGGGGAACAACGCATCCCAGAGCCTCACCTACACCACCGCCAGCCCACCCAGCTCGGGCAAGTGGACCAAGTCCCTCACCTCCACCTCCGACCTGTTCCAACCCGGCATCTTCGACCCGGGGGAGACCATGGCCATAACGGGGGAGCTGTCCCTTCCCGTGACCGGGGTCACCTCGGGGAGCGTGGTCATAAGCACGCCTAACGGGCTCACGGCGACGGGCTCCTTCTCGGGGTTCACCACGCCCTGCCCACCCGATCTGAACATGCACGTGGGAGACCTCGATGGTGTGACCCAGGGCAACTGGAAGGCCTTGGTCACAGTTACCGTCCACGACGACAATGAGGCGGCTGTGGAAAGCGCCAGCGTCACTGGGACCTGGACCGAGGCCGGCAACAACCCAGAGACCTCCTGTACAACGGCCGCGGACGGGACCTGCACGCTAGACTCGAAGAATATCGGCGCAGGCACGCCTTCGACGATCTTCGAGGTGACGGACGTGACCCACGCAAGCTACACATATGAGTCCGGCGACAACCACGACGAGGCAGACGGCGACGATGGCACCGGCACCACCTTGACCGTCATCCAGTAGCCGTGATGCCCAGCGAGTCCGGCGCCCCGGCCTGACCGGCGCGGCCCCATATTGGGAGAACGCCGTCGGGGCCGGTGGCCTGTTTTGTGTTTTGGGCAAAAAGGTTGCAACGCCCGGCGTTGGATGCTATACTCTGGTTGGCACGCGCTCCTGTTCCTGGAGGCCCCGATACATCGGGGCTTCTTGCTAGAAGGAGGGACAGCGGTCACGTGTCTATCGGGGACTGGTGCGGTGGAGCGGGCGATCGTAGGCGCCCAAACTCTTGGGGGGGCAAAGGACGCGATGAAGAGCGACTTCATGATAGCGTTGACGCAGCTGGCGGCGGAGAGGCACCTGCCCCGAGAGCAGGTGCTCTCGGCCATTGAGGTTGCCCTGGCTTCGGCCTTCAAGAAGGACACCCTGGTGGTGGGGCAGAACATCTCCGTCAAGCTCAATCCCAACAGCGGCGACGTCACCGTCTTCGCGACCAGGACGGTCGTGGAGGCGGTCGAGGACTCCAAGAGGGAGATATCCCTGGAGGAGGCGCGCAAGCTGAAACAGGACGCCGCGCTGGGCGACGAGATGGCCATCGACTCGCTGCCCCACCAGGTGAGCCGCATCGCCGCCCAGACGGCCAAGCAGGTGGTGCTCCAGCGGCTGAGGGAGGTGGAGCGGGAGCTGGTCTTCCAGGAGTTCAGCCAGCGGGTCAACGACATCGTGTCCGGAGTGGTGGACCAGATGGAGTCGGGAAGGGTGGTCCTGATGGATATGGGCCGGGCCCAGGCCGTCCTTCTTCCCGAGGAGCAGGTGCCGACGGAGCGCTACCGGAAGGGGCAGCGTCTGAAGGTCTACGTCGTAGACGTGCGGCGCAGCTCCAAGGGTCCGGAGATACTGGTCTCCCGCAGCCACAAGGACCTCCTCAGGCGGCTGTTCGAGCTGGAGGTACCCGAGGTCTTCAACGGCATCGTGGAGATCAAGGCGATCTCACGAGAGGCGGGGACCCGGAGCAAGGTCGCCGTCGCCTCCCGGCAGGACGGCATCGACCCGGTGGGCTCCTGCATAGGAATGAGGGGCAACCGCATACAGAGCATCGTGAACGAGCTCCAAGGAGAGAAGATCGACGTGGTGCGCTGGGACAAGGACCCCAAGGTCCTGATGGCCAGCGCCTTGAGCCCCTCCGAGGTGGTCCACGTGGATCTGGACGAGGAGCATCACACGGCCGTCGTGGTGGTTCCCGAGCGACAGCTCTCCCTCGCCATCGGCAAAGAGGGGCAGAACGCCCGGCTCGCCGCCAAGCTTACCGGCTACCGCATCGACATCAAGAGCATGGCCGAGTGGGAGGCGATAAAAGCGGGGCGCCAGGCTGAGGCGGAAGAGGCCACCCGGGACGCGGCCAGGGGAACAACGGCCGAGGCGGAGGCCGAGCCCGAGCCTGCGCCCACCCAGGCCGAGGTCGAGGTTGCAGCGGCAACGGTAGAGCAGGTCATCGAGGAGGCCGCCAGTCCCGTCGCGGAAGTCTTGACCGTCACGGAGGAAGAGGTACCTGTACCGGCACCCCAGGAGATCCAAGAGCCTGCTAAAGTAGAGGTCCCTTCCAACAAGCTGAGTCCCGAAGAGGAGCTGGCCCTACTGGCCCTCGAAATGGAGGAGGAAGAGGAGGAAGTGGAGGAGGCGGAAGAGGTCAGCGAGGATGTGTGGAAGGTACCCGCGCCGGTGGTCGCCCAGGGGGCGGGGCAGATACGTTTCGCCGAGGACATTATGGGTGACTTCCGGGGAAGAGGCCGGAGAGACCGGCAGAGTAAGGGCGGCGGAGGGAACGCCGGAGCTAGGGCCAAGAAGGGCGGTTATCGAGGCCCCCCACGTTCCCCCCTCGGAGCGAAAGGACCCCGTTAGCCGAAGTAGGGTGTGCAGAAGGCTAAACACATACCAGTCCGAGGCTGCGTCACTTGTGGCGAAAGGCTGCCCAAGAGACAGCTCATAAGGATAGTCCGTACTCCGGCTGGGAAGGTGCTGGTGGACCCCACGGGCAAGATCGCGGGCCGCGGCGCTTACCTGTGCCCCAAGGAGGAGTGCTGGAGCCGTGGCCTGAGAAAGGCCCGGCTGGAGCACGTTCTCCGGGCGCCCCTACCAGAGCAGGATAGAGAAGCCCTCTCCCTGTTCTACCACGAGCACCTCAAGTCGGCCAGTATTGGAGATGTACGATGAGCTCTGAACAAACGGCCGTCGCAGAAGGCGGCGGGAAAAAGACCGGCACCGCGGAGAAGAGGGCATCACGCCGCAAGGTTGCCCCCAAGGTGGTGGTCCTTCCCCAGACCCTCACCATAAAACGGCTGGCCGAGCTTACCGACATCAGTCCCATAGACGCGATCAAACAGCTAATGCGCAATGGCATCATGGCCTCCGTAAACCAGACTATCGACTTCGAAATGGCTACTCTGATCACCTCTGCCTTTGAGGTGAGGGTACGTCCTGAGGAAGCAGCGACCCCGGGGTCGGCAGGCTCCTCGAAGGCACCGGAGGACACGGACCCCGCCAAACTCGTCGCCCGCGCTCCCGTGGTGACCATACTGGGACACGTGGACCACGGCAAGACCACCTTGCTGGACAGTGTCCGCAAGAGCCATGTAGCCGCCGGTGAGGCAGGCGGTATAACCCAGCACATAGGCGCCTACCAGGTGACCTACGACGGCAGAGAGATCACCTTTCTCGACACCCCCGGCCATGAGGCCTTTACCGCCATAAGGGCCCGAGGCGCCCGGGCGACGGACATCGCAATCCTCATCGTGGCGGCCGACGACGGCGTGATGCCCCAGACCAGAGAGGCGTTGGACCATGCCAGAGCGGCCGGCGTGCCCATAGTGGTGGCTATAAACAAGATCGACGTGCCCGAGGCCGATCCCGACCGAGTGAAGCGCCAGCTAGGCGAGCAGGGGCTGGTTTTGGAAGAGTGGGGAGGGGACGTCATCACAGTGCCCATATCCGCGATCCAGGGCGACGGCATTGAGGAGTTGCTGCAGAACATCCTGGCAGTCGCCGAGGTAGCCGATCTGAAAGGCGACCCCGACACGCTGGCCTCCGGCGTCGTAATCGAGTCCAAGCTGGACAGGAACAGGGGTCCCCTGGCCACGGTGCTGGTTCAGAACGGTACCCTCAGAATCGGTGACACCGTGGTGGCTGGCAGCGCCTACGGCAGGGTCAAGGCGATGGCCAACGAAAGGGGCGAACGGACCAAGGAGGCAGGGCCCTCCGTGCCCGTGGAAGTCATGGGCTTCAACCCCCTTCCCGATGCTGGCGATGTCTTCGTCGTGGTGCCCAACGAAAAGGCCGCCAGGGAGATCGTGGACCAGAGGGCGCGCCAGACGGACACAGAGCTGTTCAATACACACGCCCTGACCCTGGAAGAGGTCAACACCAAGGTCAGCGCCGGGGAAATAAAAGAGCTAAACCTTGTCGTGAAGGCCGATGTACAGGGAAGCGTAGAGGCTGTGTGCTCCTCCTTGGAGCGTCTGGAGGGAGAAAGGGTGAAGGTGCGGGTCCTCCATGCTGGGAGCGGCAGCATTACCGACAGCGACGTGCTGCTGGCCAGTGCTTCCAACGCCATCGTCTTGGGGTTCAACACCTCCACCGAGCCCCGTGTGGAGCGGCTCGCCGAAAGGGAAGGGGTGGAGATCAGGCATTACGCCATCATCTACCGGCTGCTGGAGGACATAGACAAGGCCCTGTCGGGCATCCTAGAGACTACTTTCGTAGAGGTCACCCAGGGCCACGCCGAGATAAGGGCCATCTTCTCCATGGGCCGGCGGACGCGAATAGCCGGGTGTATGGTGACCGACGGGCGCGTCTCCAGGTCGGCCTTGGTGCGGGTCCTCCGCGAGGGAGTAGTCATCCACGCGGGGACCATATCCAGTCTCCGGCATTTCAAGGAAGAAGTGAACGAGATGGCCACTGGCTTCGAGTGCGGCGTGGGCATGGCTGGCTACAACGACTTCCAGGAAAAGGATGTGCTGGAGACCTATCGCAAGGAGCGAGCCACCCGATAAAGCCCCGGCCGCGTCTGGACCATCCGGGCCACCGTTGGTCAGTTCCTTCTTGGTTGTGATGGGGGTAGGTTCCCATGACCAGGCGCACTGAGCGCATCAACGGGCTTTTACGCCAGGAAATCAGCCAGCTCCTCGCCCGCGAGCTGAATGACCCCAGACTCTCGGGAGTCGTCAGCATTACCCAGGTAGAGACCTCCCCGGACTTGCGCCTGGCTAGAGTCCACGTTAGCGTGCTGGGCGATCAGGGAGATAAGGACAAGGTGCTGACGGGCATCAGGTCGGCGGCCGGGTTCATGAGGAAAGAGCTGAGGGATCGGCTATCTCTCAGGTACGTTCCTCAGTTGAGCTTCGTCCTGGACAAGTCCCTCGAGGACGCAGAGCAGATTTACAAACTCATGGACGGACTCTCCGCAGACGGTCCTTCGGGCACAGCCCAGGGGGAAGCCGCCGGCGATACTGGGCCATAGCGGGCCTTTCTCCACAAGGAGACTTACCCCATAGACCGATTGGCCGGCGCCCAGGGCTACTACTGTGGGTGCGGCTCGGTCAACCTGACGTGTCGGTCTGAGGAATGGACAGGAAAAAGGCACCGATAAACGGCTTTCTTAACCTCTACAAGACTTCCGGCCCCACATCTATGGAGATCGTCCGCCAGGTCAAGCGGCTGGCTGGCCTCAAGAAAGGTGTGGGACATGGCGGCACCCTCGACCCGCTGGCGGAAGGGATACTACCCATCTGCTTCGGCCAGGCGACCCGTCTGATGGAGGTCCTGGTGGAGAGCCCCAAACGTTACCGCATGGAAGTGGAGCTGGGGGTTACCACTTCGACCTACGACGGGGAGGGAGAAGTGGTGAAGAGGGGCGACCCTTCGGGGGTGGAGTTGGGAGCTGTGGAAGAGGCCCTGAAGTCGTTCCGGGGCACCATCTATCAGACTCCACCCATGTACAGCGCAATCAAGGTCGGGGGTCAGCGCCTGTATAAACTCGCCAGGGCCGGAATCGAGGTGGAGCGGCAGCCACGAAAGGTGGAGGTCTTCCAGGTCCAGATACTGGACTACTCTACTCCATCTCTGCTACTGGAGGTGGAGAGCGGACGGGGCGCGTACATGCGCTCCGTCGCCCACGACCTGGGTGAAGCGCTGGGCTGCGGCGGTTACCTTCGCAGCCTTGTCCGCGTCGCCTCGGGGCCCTTCACTATGGACGAGAGCGTACGTCTATCGAAGCTTCAAGAGGCGACGTGCCCAGAGCCGTGGAACGAGTACCTCGTGCCTGTGGACTACGTTCTGCTACATATGAAGAGTGTCGCGGTGAGCAGAGCGGCGCAGCGGTACATAATCAGCGGGCAGCCCGTAAGCTTACCTCGTCACATCGGGATTCACGCGGGCTATATGGAAAGGTACCGGGTCTATACTCAGGATGGAAGCTTTCTTGCGGTCGTGCACTTTGACCGGTCGAAAAACCTGTGGCAGCCCGAGAAGGTGTTCAGCCTGCAGTCGCCCTCTCCCTATGCTCCATCTCCGGCCGGCGCCTAGCAGACTCCGCACCCTCTACGCTTCAAGCATGAAAAGAGTATTGACAAATATCCCATGGAATGTATATATGATAGCTAGGGCGTACCGAAGGCGAAGGGGGGATGTTTCACATGCAGGCTTACTGCTTCAAGTGCCGTTCCAAGCGAGATATCAAGAACCCAAAGCAGGTGACCCTCAAGAACGGCAGGCCGGCCACCCAGGGCACATGCCCGGTCTGCAGCACGAAGGTGTTCCGTATAGGCAAAGCCGCCTGACCGACCCTTCGGTTTGGGGCTGGCTTCAGGGCATCACGGACCGGCGGGTACCGGGCGGGCTTCTAGCTTGTCCAGCAGGCGCCTGGGGTTCTCTTCGAGGAGGACCTGGGCTTGATGGTGGGTCAACCCAGCGCCGAGGGCGATCCGCTGAGTTAGCTCGGGAGTAAGAAGATCGTCGGGCTCGTGGGCATCCGAGTCCAGCAGCATCAGGGCCCCCGTCTCCAGAGCCATCCGCACCACGTGCCCGTTGGCGAGGCTGTGGCCTTTGCGGGCCGACACCTCCAGGAACACCCCCCTGTCCGACGCCAGGCGGGCGTCTTCCACCGCTATAATGCCCGGGTGCGCCAGGATGTCCACCGACGGGGAGCTTATAGCCGCCCGGTTGGTCCCCGGCTCCACAGGCTCGACTATGGTCTCACCGTGGACCACCACGACCACCGCCCCCAGCCCCTTGGCCGCCTCGGCGACCAGGTCGATATCTTCTTTGGGGACGTGGGTGATCTCCACCCCCGGCAGCGCAAGTATGTCCCACCGGGCGGACGCCATGGCGCACTCCTTGACCAGCATCTTCACCACCAGCTCCACGTTCCCCATACCAACGTGGTCCGTCACGCCTATCACCCGGTATCCACGCACGTGCGCCCGGCGGATCAGCTCGACCGGCGAAAGCACTCCGTCGCTGAGGAAGGTGTGGCTGTGAAAGTCGTACATGACCCCTCCATGTTACACTTCGGGCGGAGAGAAGATGTCGCCTGTCCCCCGCGGGAGAGACTCCAGCTAGGTGAGCTGGTCCTACAGGTTGAACTGGGGCTCGACGTAGTCCTTTTCTTTCACGTAGATCTGGAGGCGGCTACGTTGCTGGTCAACGACGACAATCCTCCGGCGATCGTCGACCTTCACCGCCGTCGGGCACAACAGACGCCATTCAGGCTCCAGGCTTTTGACCCTCATCCGGGCCCTTCCCATGTCCGGATTGGCGGCGATGGACATCTCCCCCCAGGCAGGTAGACGCTGGGCGTCTCCAATGAAGGTCGTGATATAGGAGCCGTCGGGCCGGTAGGCATGGACCTGGCTCGCGCCCCAGTCTGCCACGTAGACATCACCCTGTTCGTCCACGGCCACGCCGCTGGGTCGCCTTAGCTCTCCGTCGCCGCTGCCGGAAGCGCCGAAGCTCATCAGGTACCGCCCCTCCTGGTCGAACTTCTGCACCCGGCCGTTGTGCCAGTCGGCCACATAGACGTCGCCCGCGCCGTCCACAGTGATACCCCAGGGCATATTGAACTCACCGTCGCCGCTGCCCTCCCTGCCCCAACAGCGCAAGAACCTCCCCTCCCTGCTGAACGCCTGGACACGCTCGTTGCCACTGTCCACCACCCACAAGTTCTCGTCCCTATCGAAGGCCAGTCCCCAGGGCCGGTTAAGCTCCCCTTCGCCCGGGCCCGCCACGCCCCATTTGTTCAAGAATCTGCCCTGCCTGTCAAACACGGAGATCCTGTTGAGCCACTCATCGGCCACATACACGTTCTCTTCACTGTCAAGGGCGAGACAGGTGACCTGCATGAACTGGCCGTCCTCCGAGCCGTAGCTACCGAATTCCAGGAGAAACTCTTCCTGGCCGGCACCGTCCCCGAGCGTACACTTCGTCACCCTTGTAAAGGGGTTGTACTCGGCGGTCCGGTTCAAAACATAGGCGACGCCACCGGGCCCCAGACCTACGTCCATCGCGTACCTGAAGCCGGTCCCACCGTTGGCCCCGCGGCCAAGACAGTGGCTATAGCTGTAGGTCCTGCCCGAGACAGTGCGTACCAGCATGTTTTCTCCTACCCTTCGAGCCTTGTGCAACCATCTCCGCCGGCACGTGCGCCCGATACTTCAGACTAGCCGAACTGGAACTCCCGGGTGCAGGCTATCAGCTGTAGCATCTCCGCGACCCTCCGGGCCGACGCGCCGGGCGCTTCCTCCGAATCCCATCGCACCTCGCCCCCAGCCTCTGCGTGACCCAAGAGCTCTCGACGTGTCCCCTCCCCGACCTCGACAGGCCCAATAAGGTCGAGGCAGTCATCCACCAGCTGATCGGGGGAGATGGGACCGCGAGCGCGGACCCGGTCGACAATGTCCTGGACACCGGGCAGGCTCAGGTCCCCCAGCTTGTCGCCCACAAAATTTATCCGCCTCACCAGGGCACCGCTGTCTACCCACTCGGACCCGGTGTGCCACCCCTCCACGCTGGGGGGGTCCAGCAGGGCCTGACCCATATTGGTCGGCTCCGCGCCGATGTCGTAGAGACCCGGCTTGGGTATACCCTTGAAGTCTCCCACCAGGTTCATGGTCCCCACTACGACCTCGGACGGGCTCTTCACCTTGGCGTAACGGGCTTCCTTGAAGAACTCCGAGTAGAACAGCACCCGGAGGATGGAACGCATGTCGTAGCCGGAGGTGATAAAGACGTCCGCTATTATGTTGACGGCGGCGGGGTCGCGGGGCGGGGTGTGCTGCCACGCCGGCACCTGCGGCTCATCGGCAACAAAGAAGTTGTACAGGTGCCAGGCGATGAACCGCGCCGTGGCCGGTTGCCGGGCGATGATGTCTATGACGTCCTCCCCGTCGAAGCGGCCCCGGTGCCCCAGGAACACCTTCGCCGTATCGTCGTGGTCCTCGGGCCTGTACTCGAACTCCCAGGAGAAGCGTCCCAGAGGGAGGCGAGGTATCTTGGGGGCGATGGTCCAACCGGTGAAGGCCCTGGAGCACTCGAAAACGTCCTGCTCGGTGTAGTTGCCAACGCCCATGGAGAACAGTTCGAGCAGCTCTCGGCCCCAGTTCTCGTTGGGCTGGTCCTTATGGTTCTGGTTGTTGTCCAGCCAGAAGATCATGGCAGGATTTTTGGCCAGCTCCACCAGGAGCTCCCGGTAGCTGCCCATTCCGCGGCGCCGGAACATGTTTATCTGGGCAAGGAGTTGGTCGCAATTGTCTACCTTGGAGTTGCCGGTGGCGAACACGTGGTGCCAGAACAGGGCCATCTTCTCTTCCAGGGGACGCCTGGTGTTGATCATCTGCCAGATGTAGTTCGCCTGCCCCGGGAGGGGGACGCCTCCGGGAAGCATCGTCCCCGATGCGTGCCGAAAGAGAAGGTCCTCATCGTTTTCAGGAATGCCGTGGCTATCAGGTTCCAGCAGCTCCTCCACCGTCGCCTCGTACCCCCTGGCGACCCGAGCGTCCAGCTCGGCGCGCGACGCTCCAAACCCGGCACGCCGCATCAGGTGGGCCATCAGGGCAATATCTTCTCGATACGCCATCGCCTCTCCCCTTCCCTTCCTGGAGTAGCACCGCCCCAAACGCCTTCGTAGCACGCCGAGCCGTATACGGCACCCGATATCTAAGGTAAGCACAGGGACGGGATACAGCGAGCAACGCGGTTTCTGTGGCGCCAATGGTGTATTCTAAAGGAACCACTGTAACAAGTCAACAACGCCCGGAGCTAGAGCCGCCGTGGAGCGCTAGTGTGCCCGTATCCGTGCAAACTCGCCCATGATGATGTATAATAACGAACGATAGCAGATAGCTTTTGCGAATGGGCTGACGAAGGTGGTAACTCGTTGCCTTCCGGGGTATAGAACATGACAAGCGCCGTAGGCCTGGCACAGCAGAACACGGTAATATCCACGCAGACCCAGGAGATCGACAGGCGCATCGGGGGCGGTATACCCTACCGCACCCTGATGCTGATCGAAGGAGAAGCGGCATCGGGGAAGAGCACCTGGGCACAGCAACTTCTGTCCGGCGCCCTTAAATCCGGGGAAGACGTGGCGATCTACGTCACCGAGCAGACCGTCCAGAGCTTCTTAAGGCAGATGGACAGCCTGGGACTCGACGTAAAGGACTACTTTCTTTTGGACCATCTCCAGATATATCCGGTCACAATTCCTCCGGACTCCATAGAGCCCGGAATTCTCTTTCAAGAGCTGACCAGGCACATTGAGGCACAGCAGAAGTGCCGGGTCGTAATCGTAGACTCCCTCACCACCTTCGTTTCCCACGCTGGAGGCGACCAGATCCAGGACTTCTTCCGAAGGTGCAAGGCCTTCTGTGACCAGGGGAAGGTGATAATCTGTACGGTGCACTCCTATGCCTTCGACGAGAACATTCTGACGAGGGTCAGGTCGGTGTGTGACGCCTATCTGAAGCTCCAGGTGCAGAGGTCGGGCTCCCAGATGGTGAAAACCCTTGCGGTAGCCAAAATACGGGGAGCGGAGATGGTCACAGGCAATATATCTGGTTTCGAGGTGGAGCCGGGGTTGGGCATCAGGATCGTGCCGATCTCCAGGGCTAGAGCCTAGCAGGGTGCTGAAATAAGGCCGGCAGGTGGGCTAAAGACCGTTAACTCCCGTTGTTTTGGAGGGATGCACCCTATAGAGGAGAGGTCTCAGCCACCGGGGGAGGCCACTCCACCCCCGGATCAGGCCTTTGTCCCACCTTCAGCCCGGGTTTAAAGCCAATTTGGCCATCCGGACCAGGTTGTAGGCAGCCACCGTCAGGTCCGCCCACATCTGGTTGCGGGCTACCCCGATGTAACGCAACTTGCGCCCGCCGCCCACCGTCTTGGTCCAGCCGAAGATCTCCTCCACCCGCTTCCTCACCCGCTGGCTGATGGCATACCCCGGGTGACGGGTTGTCCTGCCATCGATGGCGCTGGACCGGCCTTTGGTATTTTGGGCCACGTGGGGCGTGACTTTCATCTCCCCACATCTAGCAACGAAGGCTCTGGCGTCGTAGTTCTTGTCTCCACCCAACGTTATCCGGCCTACTCCTCGTAAACGGGAAAGCAGTTCCACTGCGGCCTGCCGCTCCGCCCGTCCGTTGGCCTCAGTGACCAACACCCCCACCGCCAAGCCATTACGGTTCTCCATTAGCACGTGTCCGGCAAAGCACAGCTTGGCCTCCTTCCCAGGGCCCTTACGCGCCAGTCGAGCCTCTGGGTCCGTGGTGGAGGCATGGCTGTCGTTCTTCCTTTCTTCCCCGCGAAAGTCCACCTCGGGGTCGCGTCCTCCTCCCCTGGGCCCTCTACCATCTTTGGGTCGGAAGCTCTTCAATGACGCCCAAGATTCCAGCAAGGTCCCATCCACGGTGAAGTGCTCATCGGACAGCAGATTCCGGCGCTGAGCTTCGGCCAACACCTCTTGGAAGAATTGTCCAGACACCTCATGGTCCAATAGCCGAGTCTTGTTCTTGGAAAAGGTGGAGGAGTCGAAGGCTGGGTCCATGATGTTCAGGTCCAGAAACCATTTGAACAGCAGGTCATATTGCAGTCGCTCGCAGAACTGGCGCTCGCTCCTGATGGTGTAGAGACCCATCAGCAGGCATCCTTTTAGCAGGTGTTCGGGAGGAATGGAGGGGCGTCCCACCTTGGCGTACATGCGGCTGAAGGTGGGAGACAGCTCAGCCAAGGCCCGGTCGACCATGGGTTTGATTAGCCGGATGGGGTGGTCTTCGGGTATCAGCTGGTCCGGAGTCCCCGCACTTAGAATCATGGTCTGCCTTTCCACATCTCCTCGCATCCCGCTCCCTCCCCAAGTTTATCTACCCCGGACTATACCACCTACACAACGACCCCGTCAGGTACAGGTTTTTCAGCATCCTGCTAGGGATGCCCATCTCCGAGCTGGACCGCGACGGGCGCGCCCTCCCGTCGCGGCGGTCCCTGGCGCTAAGGGGTAGAACATGAAGTTAGGTGCACGGCGGTTTGTGTCCCAGTTCAAAAAGGCGCGGGCGCGGGACGAGGACGGCGCCGACGACGAGAACGGTCGCGAGCCTAGGGCGGACGGCGGTAGCAACGGAGACAAATCCTCCAGCACCACCATGTCCAAGATAGCGTCCTTCAGATTCAAGGTAGCGCCCCGCAAGTCGGAAGATGGACAACCCACCCCAGTCCGGTCCTCCGGCAACGGAAAGACGGACTTCAACTCTCCCTTGTTCAAGGAGCTACCCGAGGCGCTCAAGGAGCAGTCCCGGGCCCAGGACCACCTGTGGGAGTACCTACGGGGCCTGCCCATCGACGATATCGGCGTGCCCGATTACCAGCCCCGGCTCAGCCGCGGCATGCGGGACATCAAGTACCGGAACCTCATCTACCCCGTGGGTAAGGGCGTGTTCGTTCACCTGCGCCCCGACGTGACCGACAGCCGGGACTTTTACATACCCGTGGAGCCGTCCATGAACGCCGCCCTCCCCAAGCTGATGGTGGAGGTTGACAAACACCTAATAAACTACGTTGACGAGCTGAAGAAAGCAACTGATGCTGAGGGACGCACCCTGGTATTGCTGCAATGCCTGGACCAGATCTGTACGACCAAGACAGGACGCCGGCAGGGAAGCACCGTCCAGGTAACGGGTAAAGAGCTCCAGGGACTTAAATACCTGATGGTGCGAGACAAGCAGGGCCTGGGGTATCTAGAACCCCTCATCTCCGACCCTTATATAGAGGACATCAGCTGCAGCGGGGTGGGGTCGCTTTTCGTGGAGCACAAGATCTTCGGAGGCCTGAAGGCCGGCGTCACCTTCGAGACTACCGAAGAACTGGACAAGTTTGTCATCTCCCTCTCGGAGAAGATAAGCCGGCCGGTGACGGTGCGAGACCCCATAGTCGACGCCGTCCTCCCAGACGGCTCCCGGGTGAACATAGTCTACGGGGGCGACGTGTCCAAGAGGGGGAGCAACTTCACCATACGGAAGTTCAGCGCGATACCCATGAGCATCCTGGACCTGATCGACGGGGGCACCCTCACCTACCAGATGGCTGCCTACATCTCCCTTATGCTGGGCGAGGGGATGAACACCTTTGTTTCCGGAGAGACCGCCTCGGGCAAGACGACGCTGCTCAACGCCATCACCACCTTCATCAACCCCAACGCCAAGATAGTCAGCATCGAGGATACGCCCGAGCTCCAGGTCCCTCACCCCAACTGGACCAGGGAAGTGGTCCGGGGGAGCGCCAGCGGCGGCGCCTCGGTTACCATGTTTGACCTCCTCAGGGCGGCCCTTCGACAGCGGCCCAACGAGATCATAATCGGCGAGATTCGGGGCGAAGAAGGCGCCGTCGCCTTCCAGGCCATGCAGACCGGCCACGCCGCCTCCGTGGAAAAGCTCATTCAGCGGCTAACGGGCAACCCTATCAACATCCCCAAGACCTACATAGACAACCTGAACATGGTCATCATCATGAGCGCGGTCCGGCTGCCCGACGGCCGCCCTGCCAGGCGAGTGCTCAGCATAAACAAGATCGTCGAATACGACCCCGAATCCAACTCCTTCGGGTTCATAGAGGTGTTCCGGTGGGATGCCGCCACCGATACCTTCGAGTTTCCCGCCTACATGAACACCAGCCTGCTGGAACACGTGGTATCCTTGAAGCGGGGCACACCGCCCCACGAGAGCCGGAAGATTTACGAAGTCATCGACGAACGGACCGACATCCTGAAGAAGCTCCACGAAAGGGACCTGACCAACTTCTATGAGCTCCATAACGTCCTCTCCCAAGCGTATAGAGAAGGTCTCTTCCGATAACGTCGTAGTAGGCTTCGACCTCCTTTCCAACCTCACCTATATGTCGGTGTTGTCCATGGGGGGCCTGCCCAGGGATCAGGTCCTGGAACACTCCGGCCGCCAGCGTTTCAAGACAGCCGTCTTTTTCGAGTACATCTACCTGCTGGCCAAGCGCATGGGCCTCGAGTACACCCAGGCATTCCAGTTGGTATCGGAAAAGGCCCGTGCCACCAACGTCAAGAGCCTCCTGCTGCGTTTCGCCGCCTCCATCTCTTCCGGGGAATCGGAGAGGGAGAGGCCAAGGTCCAGGCTGAGCAGTACGGCAACGAGTACGACCGCAGCGTGGAGGAACCTCAGGAAGTGGACAGACGCCTACGCGGCTATCCTGGTCTCGGTGACACTGATCATGGTGGTGTCCCTGGTATCCGCCATGATGGGCTCCATCGGTCAGAACTTCATCGTGCTCATGGCCTTTACCCTGTTTTTCATCACCTCCACCGGAGTGTACGTCATATATAAGGTGTCCCCGGTGGAGCAGATCACCTACGACATGCCCGAGGGCGTTACCAGAGAGCGGCGTCTTGCCAGGACCCTGTTGCTGCTGGCGCCCTTCGGGGCGATGCTGGGCATCGCACTGGGATTCCAGTTCGGCCTCCAGGCCGGCTTCGCAGTCTTTTTCCTGCTTCTGGGACTCTCCCTGGTCCCCTCGGGCTACATGGCCTGGAAGGACGACGCCAATGTGGCCACGCTGGACTCGGAGTTCCCCACCTTCCTGAGAAGTGTCGGCAACGTCGCGGGGTCCACAGGGGTGACCCTCACGGAGGGCCTGAGAAGGATCGACGTAAGGTCCATGGGCTCCCTGGAACCTCACATCATTAACCTGCGGACCCGCCTCAACGCCAATCTGCCCACCCACAGCTGCTGGGAGAAGTTCAGGCAGGAGACGGGGAGTGAGCTGGCCAACCGCACCACCCACATGCTGGTGGACGGGTCGGAGTTGGGCGGCCGGCCAGACCTGGTCGGGCAGATCTGCTCGGACTACGCCTCCCGTGTAACCCAGCTGCGCGCCAAGCGGAAGCTCACCGCCTCCACATTCTCCTTCCTTGCCGTGCCCATGCACGCCACGATGGTATTCATACTGGTCTTCATTCTAGAAATTATCACCAGCTTCAACTCAAGGCTGGCGCTGGCCTCCGCCGAGGTGGGCGGGAAAGCAGTGGGCACACTCGAGGTGCCCGAGAACCTTCAGCTGCCGCCGGGGATCCAGCTGCCCCAGGGCGGGGACCTGGCCGGGGGGCTGGACATCTTCGCAACTCAGGACCTAACCCTTACCTCCTACATGATCGTGCTGGTGGTGATCATACTCACCTTCGCCAACACCCTTGCTCCCAAATTCGCCGCCGGCGGGCACCACCTGAAGCTCGCCTCATTCTTCAGCATCATGTGCGTGACCTCGGGAGTAATCCTGGGAGTGGTCCCGATCCTTACCGGGAAGCTTTTTCCCATCTCATAGCCAGGAGGTAACACTATGGGGGAACCCACCTTTACCAGGCCCTTAACGAAGTGGCTCGAGAAGCGACGTGCCAAGAAGCAAGCCCGCCTCGAAAGGGCTACCGAGGATGCCGAGCTAGAAGCGGTAAGGGAAACCTTCCATCTCGAGGGGCCCGCCAAGGCCCAAGCACCCCAGAAGACTCCGGCCCCCGCTACAGAAGTCGCTCCGCAGGAGGTAGTCCCGCCGGCATCCCAACAGGCGGAAACGGAGACGGACCAGCTTCCTCTGGACCTTAGGGATAACGTTTTCTCGAGGAGCTCACGCCCTCCCGAGGAGCCCACGCCAGAGGAGCCTGGCACGTCCGAGCCTGCGGTACGCCCCATCGGGCAGGTACGGATCGAACCTTCCCCTGAGGAGGAAGAGACGCGCCAGCCTCCACCGATACGGCGGGCCAGCATCGAGCCTGCTACCCAGGAGGAGGGGGGGGGGGAAGAGAGCACCGCCGATACGCCCGAGGTCAGGCCAGTGAGGCGGCCCGCCGTCCAGCCATCCCCAGTGGCAGACGGGACGGGGGAGCCGGCTGCGGTAAGACCACGCCCGGGGCCGCCGGCCGAAGCCGAGGCACCTCAAGCCAGGGCCCGCTCCGGGGCGGGAGAGGTGCTGGACTCTCTTCCAGTGTCCCTGAAGGACGTCTTCCGAAAAAAGGTGGCGACCAAGCCGGAGGTGAAGACGTTGCTCCAACGCCACGGGACGGTGACTGCCGCAGAGGTAGCCGAGGAGCTGCGTCAGCTTGCCAGCGACCTTAGGGCGAGGGTGGAGGGAGAGTAGCCACGGGGCCCTATCTCCTCATGCGTTCGGATATCCGCCTCTCGTCGCTGTCCCACCAGTTGTCGAAAAGCGCTACCGACACAAGGTAGTGGACCAAAACCCCGACGCCCCAGAATATCAGCGGGAGTGAGGTGGACCCCAAAATTCGGACAGGTGGCTAAGAGAGAGTCCCGCTCCTAAAATAGGACGGAAACAAGGAGCAGGACATGAAGCAAACACGTAAGAAGCACAGCCCAGTCTTCAAGGCCAAAGTGGCTTTGGCCGCGCTCCAGGGGGAGCACACCATTGCAGAGCTGGCCAGCCGGTTTGAAGTCCACCCGAGCCAGATCCATGCCTGGAAGAAGGCCTTGACTCAGGGGGCGCCGCACCTCTTTGAAAATGGTGGTGGACGCCAGGAGAAGGACCAAGAGGTCCTCACTGCCCAGTTCTACCAACAGATTGGGCAGCTCAAGGTGGAACGGGATTTTTTGTCACGGAGCTTCGGGTTGTGAGCCGGTCCCAACGCCGGGCCATGATTGACCGAGAAGAACCGAAGCTGTCTCTGGTGCGCCAGTGCGCCTTGCTGGGTATCAGCCGCTCCTCGTTGTACTACCTGCCAACCGAGGCCGGCGCCGAGGACTTGGAGTTGATGGCCCTCATAGACCAACAGTACCTGAAGACACCTTTCTACGGCTCCAGAAGGATGACTGCCTGGCTCAGCAATCACGGACACCAGGTCAACCGCAAGCGGGTCCGCCGGCTGATGCAGCTGATAGGCCTGGAGGCCATCTACCGGCGTCCCAACACCAGCAAGCCAAACCCAGGGCATAAGGTCTATCCGTACTTGCTCAGGGGGCTGGAGATCAACCGGGTCAACCAGGTGTGGGCCACCGACATCACCTACATACCCATGGCTCGGGGTTTCCTCTACTTGGTGGCCATCATGGACTGGCACAGCCGCTACGTGTTGGCCTGGCGGCTGTCCAACACCCTGGAGGTAGACTTCTGTGTTGCGGCTCTGGAAGAGGCCTTGAGCAAGGGTCGGCCACAGATCTTCAACACCGACCAGGGCAGCCAGTTCACCAGCGAGGCCTTCACCAGCATGCTGCTGGCGCAAGGCGTTCAAGTGAGCATGGACGGCAGGGGCCGGTGCATGGACAACGTCTTCGTGGAACGGCTGTGGCGCAGCATCAAGTACGAGGAGGTGTACCTGAAGGCATACCAAAATGGGACTGAGGCCAGAAAGGGGATTGGGGCTTATCTGGCCTTCTACAACCAAGAGCGGCCCCATCAAGCCCTGGGCTATCGGTCACCGGGTCAGGTGTTCCATGCAGTGAGCCCACAAAGGTGTTTACTGGAACATCCACGAGCCTTACCATCGGATGAAGGTTTACAAGACACCCCAGCGGTAGACTCTCTTATTTTAGCCTCACCGCTGTCCTGATCATGGGGTCCACTTGAGGAGATAGAACCAGACCTCTTCGTTGTCTCTCAGGTAGTAGGTGCCGGCGTTCCAGAGGCCGATGGCCACGTTTCCCAGGACGTAGGCCACCAGGTGGGCCACGAAGATCCGGACGGCCCGCTGCCGTTCCGTGAGCTTTCTGGCGTCCTTGTATCTTCCGATATCCCAACTGGCCACGGCGCTGCCTCCTCTATCAACCCCCGTATCAGATGGAGGTCAATCCCCACCGCCAACAGTGGCCCATTCGATGCCCGCTCCCCTTGAGTTGCCCGGGTACTTGGCTGGGTGAACGCCCTCTTCGCCCAGCTTCTCCTCAATGAGTCGCTCGTTCTCATCGTAGTAGGGCCCCTCAACGGTCTCCAGGTACTTGATCCACTTGGAGGTACTCTTCCTTATCTCCCATGCCCAGTAGTTGTAGGCGGTCCTCTTAAGGGCGGCCAAGAAATCGCCCTTGAGGAAGCGCCGAATGATCTGTCTGGGGCCGTAGAACTTACTGTAGGCTGCGTTGACCTCCCTCTGCAACGTGCTGGGCTTCATGTTCTTTGGCAGGAAGATCACGAAGGTGCCGTCCAGTCGGTCCCACGTGGGGGTGAAGAACCGGTTCAGCGGGATCGTGGGCGCGTTGTGCTCGGGGTATCCGCTTAGTGGGAACAGCGCCACGTAGTCGATATCCTCTTCGATGGCAGCGTTGATGGTCGCCCTGATGCTTTCGACGGTATCGTCGTCGGACCCCAGCACGAAGGAGCCCAGCACCCGGAGCTTGTGCTTCTTGATGGTCTTGAGGGCTTTCTTCAGGCCGTCGGACGTCTGCTTCTTATTCAAGAGCTTCAGGACCTTGTTGTCGAAGGACTCCAGACCCATGTACAGCGTGTTTACCTGGGCCTTCTTTAACAGCGCGAGCAGCTCCTCGTCGCGGGCCACCTCCAGTCTGGTGAAACAGATGCCGTACCACTTGATCTTCTCTTCGATGATCCTGTTCAGTAGCTGTTTGGTGCGCTCCCGGTTAACGGTGAAGTGGTTGTCAACCATGAAGAAGTACTTGGTGCCCACAAGCTTCTGCTGGTACTTGATATCGGCGATTACGTTCTCCACGCTCCGCAGCCGGTAGCCCCGGCCCAGCTCCCGGGGAGCTATGCAGAAGGAGCAGTCGTAAGGGCAGCCCCGGCTGGTCTGGAGAACCTGCCACCGCAGCTTCAGCTTCAGGAGGAGCTTCCACTTGGGCCAGTTCATGTAGCCATCGATTAACTCCAGGTCGGGGATGGTCTCAAACTCCCGGACGAAGGGTCGGGTGAGGTTGTGCTTCCTGATTCCCTTGTCCCAGTAGGAGACGCCCAGGACGTCACCCAGGCCTTCGGCGTTCTTCCACTTGTCCAACAACTCGGGCAGGGTCTCGTCCCCTTCCTGCCGTACCACCGCATCGCAGTACTCGAGGGTGTCGTCCACCATGACCGATGCGTGGGTCCCCCCGATGATGATGGGCATGTCCGGACGCACGGCCTTGATCTTGTTGATATATTCTATGGTCTTGGGCATCGTGGAGCTGAAGGCGTGAAAGCAGACCACGTCCGATTCCATCACGCGGTCCCACTTGATCGGTCCGATATGCTCAACGAACGCCCGCACGTCATATCCCCGATCCCTCACGATGGTGGCCACCAAGGGCATCCCGTACTCGGGGAACACGGCGTGAGTAACGAGGTTCCAGTACGGCAATTCGGCGCTGATAAAGCTGACCTTATCGATCTTCACCGGATACCTCCGCTCCTGTTACTCTGGCGGCGGGTCGACTCCGGCCATCGGCATCATCGGGAACCACCGGAGGTACAATCGCCCTCGCCAAGCTCGCGGAGAAGTATAACCCACGGGTTGCCTACCTGCAAGACAGTTAGGCGGCCTTTGGTTAAGGATAACTCCCGTCAGGTGTTGCCTTGGCCAATCACGCCGCGGTTCCCTTCGTTCCCCGTTAGTCAACCGGCCATACCCGGCGGGCGGTTATCCGGAAGACCCGCTGGTAGCCTTCAAACAGCCTGCCCCGTCGCTCCCAATCGGCCCTCAGCTTCATGAGCTCGTCTCCGGCCTTGCCCGGGTCGCCCTGGTCGGTCTCGTATATAGTCAGGTACTTCCCCGGAGATGCCTCGGGCTCCAGGCATTCGTACCGGTACGCCGTGTGGTAGAGCCCAGTATCCAGCACGTCTGGGATGTGGATGTCGGTATACCATCGGTTGTACTCAGCCTCGGTCGCCGGGTCGTCGCAGTTGTGCATGACCGCCAGTATGCCCCGCACGGGTCTCGTGGCGGCACGGAACTCGCCACCCAATCTCTTGAAGGTGGCCCTGACCACCATCTGCTGAAGGTCGCACTGCCTGCCCATCTCTCGGAGCCTGGCAGAGGTGGGCTCGATCGCCGCCAGGACACCGGACAGGTCCTCCCGGTGTATCTCGTAGGTGGTAACGTACTTGCCAGCCGTGGACCGCTCGTCGGTGTTGACAAAGCGGATGCAGCTGGACAGGGGGGCCAGGCCCGTAACATCGGGCACGTGCACATGGTTGTACCAGTAGTTGAACTCCTTCTCTCTAGAAGGGTCGCTACAGTTGCTTATCGCCAACACCAGTCCATGCGGATAACGTCCTTCCATCTCCTCTCTTCTCCCTTGCGCCGTAGGGCTCATCCAACAGGACTCGAGGGCCCCGGGGGAAATCCTTCGGCTATTATAGATACGCCCCCCCAAAAAGACAATGCGATACGCCTGCCCCATCTCAGGGGTAGTCCCCCCCGGACAATGGGTGTTGACACCGTAGGCCATGTATCCAGGCCGGCCTTAGGATATACGCATGTGATTCCGCTTCTCCTGGGAGTCCCACAAGGGTGGGGCGGTACCCCAGGTTCCGGTCACAGGACAGGCCCAGGGGTTAGTATGCCGGCCCCAATGACGCTGGCTCCTGGAGGCCCGTCCCGTGCACGCTGGAGTGGATGCAGTCGAGTCCGGCAAAGTGAGGAGGTACACTTGTGATGAACCCCGGGCAAAACAGGGACCAAAATATGGAGGTATCCCGCGATCGGGTGGAGACCCTTTGGAGGCAGGCCCTGAACCAGCGAAGCTCAAGCCGTAGCGATCTGTCCGCGGCCAGGGAGAACAGGTCCAAGGCGGAGGTAGAGCGCCAGCGGATTGCCAAGGACGCTCTGGAGGCCACCCGGCAGGCGTGCAGGGACCTCATAACTGAAGCGGAGCGCCAGGCAAGCTGGGCGAAGCAGACGGAGGGCGAGGCACGGGAGCGTCTAACCGGGGCCGAGAGGGAGACGATGCAAGCCCAGATGGCCCGGGCCGAGGCCGATAGCTACCACGACATGGTCCGCTCCGAGGCCGACACGTATCGGGACATGGCACGCTCCGAGGCCGACAAATACAACGAGATGGTCCGCTCCGAGGCCGAGAGCTACCGGGACAAGGTGATGGCCGAGGCCCACGAGGAGTCGCAGCGGATACGGGAGGAAGCCCGCTCCGCCGCGTTGCAGGAATGCGAAGAGCTGAAACGCCACGTGACATACGAAGTCGAGTGCATCCTCTCCGAGATCGACACGATTCGCGAAGCCGCCCAGGAAGAGCTGGAGGCCCAGAGGATATACGCCGAGGCGGCCACCATCAGGGCGATGTCCCAGGACGTCCATTCCCAGGTCACGGCCAACGCGGACAGGGCCTTGGGCGATGGCAACGGCTCCTCCCAGCACGATTTTCCGATGGAGTCCACCATCACCCAGTGGGAGACCATGGGCGTCGGAGAGCACCACGACCCGGAACATGTGGAAGAGCCAATGGAAATGGCGGCCGACGTCAACGACCGAGACGGCGCCTCAGCGGAACAGGTGAGCGACACCGGTCGCAGGAGCTCGAAAAACGGGAAGGGCTCATCCCGGTCCACATCCTAACGGCCGTGGCGGGACCTCGCCTGCGCCAGGGCATCCGGCTTAAATTGTGGCACGGCGAAAAGGACCCTTCTTCTTCCGGAGATTGAATCTCCGGGGACGGTAGAGCAGATACATGAGAATACTCCCAAAAAGAGAGCGAGCGCCTAAGGACATTGAGGGACGAGGGCTTTCCCCGGCGCCGGACGAGCTTAGGGAAGGTCTGAGGCCCGTAGAGCCCTCGGCGGCCAATGGGAACGGCCATTCGTCCCCGGCGGCCAATGGGAACGGCCACACACCATCGGCAAAGGGACCGCCGGGAGACGGGGACATGCCAGACCACCTGCGTGGCCGCTCGCTTCCCTGGCCGGGTCCCTCCGGCATCCCGGAGCCTGCTCGAGAGTCCAACGGCCACGGCAGCGAAGGGACGACGGAGCGCCCGGAGAGCCTGTGGGGTGATGCGCCAGAAGGGTCAAACTCCTACGGGCAACGGGTTACCCTCGAGGGTCGGATCGCCGAAGCTCAGGCCGGGCTCGAAGCCCTCCTTGCGAGCCGGGCCGAGGCCACCAGGGTCAGGACCGAGACCCAGGAGGTCCTCGAACAGTGGGAGGCGGTCCAGAACGAGGCCCAACGGGTAAGGGACTGGGCCCGGAGGGCCCTGGACATCCTGATCGCGGCCAATCCGCGGGACTTCTCCGCCAGGGACGCCATCGTAAGGGAGCTAGACGAGACAAGGAAGTCCGAGGCCATCCTCCAACAGGCCGCCCAAAGGGAGGCGTCAGTAGATGCCGACAGGGCGAGGATACGGGTCTCGGCGGAGCTTCTCAAGACCCTCAACGCCCGTGTCCACGGCCACGGCGTGGGTAGAGCGGGAGCTGGACGAAGCTAACAATCTTTCGAGTGTGACCGACTCTCTGATGGAGTCCGCCCAAAAGGAGCTGGCGAGGGCCCGGGCCGTACTTAGGGAGCTGTTCCTCGACGGCAGAGAAGTCCAGGAGCTACTCGACCTAGCGCGGTCGCCGGACGTTGCTGAAGAGGACGAAGTGACTCCCGAGGACGATGGCGTCCTGGGGCCGCCCGAGTCTTGGGAGGCGACCGACTCTGTCGGGGACGACGAGATGCCGATAGACGGCTTCGACGTCCAGGCCCAGACGCAGGCTCCTCCCGCTCCCACATCCAACGGGCACCCCCCGGCTGGCAAACACGAGCCCCAAGACGCCGCGGAGAACCCCAGCCTGGAAGTCCCGGAGCAAAGTGGGAAATCTCCCAACGGGCGCAAGGGCAGGGCGCAGAGTCTGGTAGAGAGGTCCTCGGAGGTAGTAAAGGGTGTGGCCTACATGGGGTTCCAGAGGGCACCCAGCTTCTCGGAGGAGTGGGACAAGCTGGCAACCGGTCCTATACGCGGACCGGAGAGCTACCGCCGCAAGCCCCCGGGGGGCGTCAGTGACGGCGGTACCTCGCCAGGGGCGCCAGGGAGTGGCGACGCCTCTAGCGACCCGTCCGATCGGCCCGCTCCACATTGAAGAGGGAGCTGTCGGAGCTTCGCCACTCGCTGGAGCGCATGCGGGTCACGAAGGACCCGGCACGGGGCACGGGCGACCCAACTCAGCCCCTGGGACCGTCCTGCGATTACTCATGGCCGCAGCCCGACTCCCAACCTCCAGCCCCGGAGGACCGCTCTCCCATGGTCGGGCGGACCAATATGGAGACCCCCACGACGCCTGCACAGACGACCCCACCACCCGCTAATCCGTCGCCGGGAACGTTCCTGGATGCCCCATGGCCCCAGCCTCCAGTCCCGGAAAACGGCTCTCCCTTGATCGAGTGGTCCAACATGGAGGCCCCTCCCACCCCTCCTGCTCCACCACCCACTACCCCTTCGACGGGAACGTCCCGGGAGGGCTCGTGGCCCCAGGGTAGCCCTCAACCTCCAGCCCCAGAGAGCGGCTTACCCCTTATCGAGTGGACCAACACCGAGTCGCCTCCGGTGCCTCCACAGACAGACCCGCCCCTTGCCCCTCCGTCTCGAGCACCATCCGGGGAAGCTGTGGGCCCGGAGCCCCAGGTCGGCGGCTCGCCCGTTGACTGGTTCGCGACTGAGGAGGCCACCCTCCCATCCGATCCTTCGTCGGCTCCGCTACCCGCCACCTACTCGGGTCGCCTCTCCCTGGTCTTCACACCCTGTCCCGACGCGGAGCGCCTGGGGGTGTATTGGGAAGTAGTCGACAGGATGGCCGGCGCGGGCTCGGTGGTCGACGCACGGCCGATAGATGGTGGGGGCGCCTTCGAGCTGGTACTGGAGCTGGGCAACAACGTACTGGTAGTGGAAGACCTGAAGAGGCAGATCTCCCACACCGCAATGGTACCCATCGCACCCGACAGGATCCAGATAAACTGGTCCCCCAGCTAAACACAGGCTCGACCCGACAGACTGGACCGCTATAGCCTCCGCACTCACCCAATATCCGGCCGCCCGCGGCACCTCTCCCAGGGGCCCCAGCGCCCGCATTACCCCTATAGCTCCGGCGCGCCAGCTTCTCACCGGTTGCTCGTAGCACCGCGGCGGTATTATAATTGTGGGCGTGTAGTTCCCTCCCTTGTCCCCAACGTACCACGCTGCCGCTTGAGCGGTCCCCGAGAGGAGAGTAGCGAGAATGACCCTTCCCGAGCGCATGAAGTTCGGAATCTTCCTGGCCCCCTTCCACCGGCTCGGCGAGAACCCAACCCTTGCCCTGGAGAGAGACCTCGAGTTGGTCCAGCGGCTGGACGCCCTGGGGTACGACGAGGCCTGGATCGGGGAGCACCACAGCGCCGGATGGGAGACCATCGCCTCCCCCGAGATATTCATCGCCTTCGCGGCAGAGCGCACACGCCACATCAAGCTGGGTACGGGGGTGATAAGCCTGCCCTATCACCACCCCCTCATGGTAGCCAACCGGATGGTGCAGTTGGACCACATGACCAGAGGCCGGGTGATGCTGGGTGTGGGTCCTGGTGCCCTGGTCTCGGACGCGGTCATGCTGGGCATCGACCCCACAACCCAGCGGGAGAAGATGGATGAGTCCCTGGGGATCATCCTTCGCCTGTTTACCGAGACGGAGCCGATCACCCACAAGAGCGACTGGTTCGAGCTGCACGAGGCGACGATCCATCTCCGGCCCTACCAGAGGCCCCACATGCCCATTGCAGTGGCCGCCGTGCAGTCGCCGGCGGGCGTGGCGCTGGCAGGCAAGCACGGGGCCGCCATTCTGACGATCAGCATCCCCAGGGAGACACCCGGCGCGGCCAACCTCCAGCAGCTCTGGGCCATCGCCCAGGAGTCGGCGGCGGAGCACGGAAAGACCATGCGGCGAGACGAGTGGAGGCTGGTGGTACCCATGTTCCTGGCAGAGACCCGCAAGGAAGCCATCCGGGACGCGGCCCTGGGCGCGGGGCGTTTCCAGCGAGAATATTACGAAGGGACCCTGGGGCGCAAGTCGGATATCGACGGTCCCATCGAAAAGGTAATCGAGCACATGGCGGACATGGGCCTCTGGCTCGTAGGCACTCCCGACGACTGTATCGAAGGCATCAAGCGCCTGGACGAGAAGAGTGGCGGCTTCGGCGGTCTGCTGGTCCAGAGCACCGAGTGGGCGACCCGGGAGAAGGTGCTCCACAGCTATGAGCTGCTGGCGCGCTACGTGATGCCCCAGTTTCAGGGCTCTCTGGCCGGCCTCAACGCGTCCAACCAGTGGTCGAGCGACCACATTCCCGACTTCAACGCCAAGAGGAATCACGCCTTAGAAACGGCGCAACAGACATGGGCCCAGCGCAGGTAGGCCCCTGCTGACATCGGCGCCATCTCTGCCTCCTCCGAGCACCTGGTCGACGCCTGACCATAGAGATTAAGTGGAGGCAACGGATCCCTCTTGAGCTCAACCCTGCTCCGGAACACCAACTACAAGTGGTGGGCCTTCCTGGCGGTCTCCGCCGGCACTTTCACATCCGTCGTTGACCACGGCACGGTCATCGTGGCGCTGCCCACCATCGCCGACCACTTCCACACCGAGCTGCCGACCCTCCAGTGGATTGTCGTGGGCTACGGACTAACCATAAGTGCCCTGATCCTGCCCATAGGCCGTCTTTCTGACCTCGTCGGCCGCAAACGGATATATGTTACGGGATTCGTCGTCTTCATGCTGGCCGCGATTCTGGCGGGCTTCTCGACCCACGTGGTTGCCCTCATCCTCGCCAGGGTGCTGATGGGATGCGGGGCCGCCATGACCCAGGCCACCGGCATGGCCATGATCGCCTCCATCTTCCCCGCGAGAGAGCGTGGGAAGGCGCTGGGCACCCACATGAGCGTGGTCGGAGCGGGACTGATAGCGGGACCGGCATTGGGCGGGCTTCTTGTGAGCACCCTGGGCTGGCGGTGGGTCTTCTTCGTCAACCTCCCCGCGAGCATACTTACCATCGCAGCCGCACTGCTGGTCCTTAGCAAGGACCGGGTCCAGCAGGACGGCCCGCGGCCTACCTTCGACGGCCTGGGTGCTGCACTATCCGCCGGAGCGCTCACCACCCTTCTGGTTGGCCTGACCATCGGACCTCGCATCGGCTGGACGTCGCCCTCCATGGCGTTCGCCGCGATCGGCTTCCCGGGGTTCCTCGGCGCCTTCATCTGGTGGGAGCTGCGCACCAGCGACCCCATGCTGGACCTCAGGCTGTTCAAAAGGCGTGTCTTCGCCTTCGGGGTATCCGCGGGGTTCATCTCCTTTCTCGGCACCTCCTCGATTCTGTTCATGATGCCCCTCTATCTACAATCGGTCCTCGGCTACGGGCCGGCCACGGTTGGGCTGATCATGGTCCCCAATGCCCTCGCCATGATCATCATGGGCCCTCTGAGCGGGCGCCTGTCCGACCGGTACGGATGGAGGAAGCTAAACGTGGGCGGGCTATGCCTGTCCGCCACCGGCATCTTACTCCTGTCCAGGATTACCGAGACCTCTCCCCTGGGACTGGTCATGGCAGGGATGCTACTGCAAAGCAGCGGACTGGGGATGTTCAACTCGCCCAACACAAGCTCCATCCTCAGCGTGGTGGACCAGAGCAAGTACGGCGTCGTGTCGGCGCTTACCCAGCTCATACGAAACTCGGCCACCGTCACCAGCATCGCCGTGGCCACGGCCATTGTAACCGCCACCATGGCCTCCATGGGCCATCCTCCCAGCCTTCAGGCGGTCTCCGAGGGGGCGAGCGCAGACGTATTCAGGGCGTTCACGTCGGGGCTACGCACGGCCTACCTGATCATGGGCAGCCTGTTGCTGGTGGGAGTCGTGATATCATTCCTGAAGGGCGGCGGGTCAGGGGAGGTAGTGTCTCCCCTGATGGTCGGAGAGGTCCGGGTCGAGAGCTCGCCCGCTAACGGTGGAGGCTGATGGCGCTAGAGATCGCGGACCGAAGGGAACAGGAGAGGACAGTATGGCACCCATAGACTACATTCCCCGCACCCGCGAGCTATACGCGGACTATCCCCCCTACCGCTGGGTGGTGAACGAGGACGTGCCCTGGACACCCCTTGCCAAACCCCTGGACCGGTGTAGGGTTGCCCTCGTCAGCACGGGTGGAGTCCACCATAAGGACCAGCCTCCCTTCCACACCAGGGACGACACCTCCCACCAGGAGATACCCAGGGACGTGCCCGTCGAGGAGCTGCGGGTAGCCCACTTCGGCTACCGCACCGAGGACGCGACGTCCGACCCCAACTGCGTCTTCCCCATCGAGCGCATGCGCGAGCTGGAGGCGGAGGGCGTAATCGGCGAGTTCGCCGATCCGGCCTACAGCGCCATGGGGGGTATATATTCCGCCCGGAGGGTACGGGAGGAGCTGGCCCCCCGCCTGATTGAGCGGCTCACCCAACAGAGGGTTGACGTACTGTACCTGGTGCCCGTCTGACCGGTGTGCCACCAGTCCGTGGGACTGATCGCCCGTGCCGCTGAAAGCGCCGGCATCTCCACAATATCCATGACCTCCGCCCTGGACGTCACCAGGGCGGTCAAGCCGCCCCGGTCCGTATTCGTCAATTTCCCCCTGGGGCACCAGACGGGAAAGCCCCACCAGACGGAGCTACAGCGTAGCATCGTGCGCGGCGCCTTCCGCGCCCTGGAGAGCATCACCACGCCGGGCACGATAGTCAGCTTACCCTACGTCTGGGACGAGGAGGACGACGGCTGGGAGGACGGGGAATACAGGCCAGGCTACCTGGCTTCCTACGTGCGCTGAGACCCCTACCGCCGTGAGGGTCTCAGCCCGAGGGCGGCTTCTACACCTCGACGGCGCTTGACGAGGTCCCGCTCGGCTACGGGATGAGCAAGAGCTTGCCGGTGGTGTGGCGTCCTTCGAGCTGGCGGTGGGCCCCTGCGGCGTCGGCAAGGGGGAAGGTCCCGCCGATGCGTACCTTCAGCTCGCCCGACGCCACCCACCCCAGCACCTCTCCAGCCCTGCTTAGAAGCTCCTGACGGTCTCTGGCGTAGTCGTCCAGGGTGGGACGGGTCAGGTATACCGAACCTCTGGCCAGGAGCGCCATGTTCACCGTGGGCACCTGCCCGCTGGCGAAACCGTACAGCGCCAGGTATCCCCGGCGGGCGACGCAGTTCAGGCTCTTCTCAAGGGTGACTTTGCCCACCGAGTCGTAGACCACCTCCACTCCCCGGCCATCGGTCGCTTCCTTTACCTCTTGCTCGAAGTCTTCCCTCCTGTAGATGATGGCCCGGTCGGCCCCCGCATCTCTGGCCACCGCCGCCTTCTCCTCTGTGGAAACGGTGGCGAAGACCCGAGCCCCCGCCCGCTTGGCCATCTGAATCAGGAGCAGACCGGTCCCGCCGGCACCCGCGTGCACCAGGGCGGTGTCTCCGGGCTTCAGCGGATAGGCGCTATTGGCCAGAAAGTGGGCCGTCATGCCCTGGAGCAGTACCCCGGCGGCAGTCCTGGCATCCATCCCATCGGGAATCCTCACAAGCACGCTCCCCGGGACCACCACCTGCTCGGCATAAGAGCCCGTCACCGAGCAGTAGACTACCGGGTCACCCACCTTCACCTCGGTCACGCCCTCGCCCACCGCCGAGACCACCCCGGCGGCCTCGCGTCCGGGCGTCATTGGGAGGCTGGCGGGCGGGTTAACCCCCTTCCTGGTGTTGACGTCGGTGAAGTTGACGCCGACGGCCCGCACGTCCACGCGGACTTCACCTCGCCCTGGGATCGGGGTAGGACACTCCTCGTACTTTAGGACCTCCGGGCCCCCGACCTCGTGGATTCGAATAGCTTTCACCTTTCCCCTCCTTATTCACCCGCGTCTCGTCATCTGCCCATGTACCCACCAACGGACCATCCACCGGCGGCTGGAGTCCCCAAGGAGGTGTGGAAGCCGGAGTCGGGTCCTGTTCAGGGGACTCGCCGGCTATCCTCCGCAGCCAATGGTAGACGGGGAATGCCGCCGAAGCGGAGCCTTAGAAGCCCCTTGATGTCCTCCCAGGCAGTGCGAATAATCTTGACCCGGCTGTCCGGATCGTCCTCCCAATGCACCGGAATCTCCTTTATCCGTAACCCCCGCCGGGCCGCGATGATAAGCAGCTCTGTATCAAAAAACCAGTTGCCGTTCTTGACCAGCGGCACCAGGACCTGCACTGTCTCCCGCCGAAGGGCCTTGAACCCGCACTGGGCGTCCCGAAAGGGGGTGAAGAACATTAGCCTGATCATAGCGCTGTACGACCGGGAGATGAACTCTCGCTTGAAGGACCGCTTCACCCTGGACCCCCTCGAGAGGCGGCTGCCTATGGCGATGTGGGAGCCCTCCTCGATGGCCTGTATCAGGCCGGGAAAGTGGTTCAGGTCGGTGGACAGGTCCACGTCCATGTAGCTGACGATGTCCGCGGTGCTCTCCAGCCATACGCGGCGCAGGGCGTTTCCTCTTCCCTTCTGTGGGATGTGGACGCAGGAAACACCGGTGTACTTGCTGGACAGCATCCCGGCGACAGAGAGGGTGTTATCGGTGGAGCCGTTGTCGGCGACGACCACTCGCCAGGGGTTCTCAAGGTTCTCCCTCAGGAACCGGGTCAGTATCTCGACACTGCGGGGGAGGTCCTTCTCCTCGTTGTACACGGGTATCACGATGTCTACCGTGGGCCTCGTCTGCCGATCCGCCATATTCGCGCCACCCCGGCCCGCCTCCCTTATTCCCCATCAGACGGCGGACCTCGGAACGGTCCTCAAGGATGTATCTGGAGTGTGTAGAGTGGGCCGCTGCCGTTCCTGCGGCCCGCCTAGTGCCTGAAGTGTCTCACGCCGGTAAACAGCATCGCGATGCCATGCCTGTCCGCCGCCGCTATCACCTCTTCATCCCGCATGGAGCCCCCCGGCTGTACGACGGCGGCCACCCCACCCTCGGCGGCCAGCTCAAGGCCATCGGCAAAGGGGAAGAAGGCGTCGGAGGCGAGGACGCTGCTCCGGGAGCGGTCCCCGGCGGCACGAACGGCCAGATGCACGCTGGTCACCCGGTTGGGCTGGCCGGCTCCCATTCCCAGGAGAGTGCAGTCCCGGGCAAGGACGATCGCGTTCGACTTGATGTGCTTCGCCGCCCTCCAGGCAAAGGCGAGGTCCCGGCATTCCTGGTCTGTGGGCGCCCTTTCGGTAACCCTCGTCCAGGACTGGGGGTCCTCGGCCAGCAGGTCCTGGGTCTGGACCAGCAACCCTCCGCCGACGGGGCGGAGGTCGAAGGAAGGTGCGCCCTCCTCCGGGCTCGGCACCTCCAGGACGCGCAGGTTGCGCCTCTTTCTCAGGACCTCCAGCGCTTCCGGCTCGTAACCGGGGGCTACCACCACCTCGTAGAACACCCCACTCATCTCCCTCGCCACGGCCGCGGTAACGGTGCGGTTGAACCCCACGATACCGCCGAAGGCCGACACGGTATCCCCCGAATAGGCCCGGCGGTAAGCCTCCGCAAGGTCGGCATGGCAGGCCAGGCCACAAGGGTTGGTGTGCTTGACGATCACCACCGCAGCCTCCTGGAAATCGCCCGCCGTCCGCCAGGCGGCGTCGGCGTCCAGGAGGTTGTTGTAGGAGAGCTCCTTGCCATGAAGCTGACTGGCGGCGGCGACACCGCCCCCTCCCCCCCTGACGGGCACATACAGGGCACCCTTCTGATGGGGATTTTCGCCATAGCGCAGCTCCTGGTGCCTGCGGTAGGCGAGGACCAGCTCCTGGGGAAGCACTCCGCCATGTTCAGGGTCAGCCTTATCCGCCCTCGGCCCCTCCAGGTATCCCGCCACCGCGGTGTCATACAGTGAGACGTGGCGAAAGGCCTTGAAGGCCAACTGGCGCCGCTCCTCGATGCTCGGCCCCGAGTCCGCAAGGCGCTCAGCTACCCAGTGGTAATCCGAGGGGTCCACCACCACCGTAACCGAAGGGAAGTTCTTGGCGCCTGCCCTCAGTAGGGTGGGGCCCCCGATGTCGATGTTCTCCAGCGCCTCCTCCAGGGTTACCCCGGGCCTGCTGATAGTCTCCAGGAACGGGTACAGATTTACCACCACCAGGTCTATGACCTGGATCTCCTGTTGGCTCAGCTCCTCCATGTGTGCAGGGACGTCTCTGCGGGCCAGGAGGCCTCCGTGGACCCGGGGATGGAGGGTCTTGACCCGCCCGTCCAGAATCTCGGGAAAGCCCGTCAGGTCGGACACCTGGCGGACCGGGAGCGAGCCCTCCTGGGTAAGGGTTCTGTGAGTGCCCCCCGTGCTTATCAGCCCTATCCCCGACTGGTGCAGCCGCCTGGCGAACTCAACAACCCCTGTCTTGTCGTAGACACTGACCAGGGCCAGCCTGTCCAAACCCGTCCTCCCTTCGACATGTACGCCGGCCTAACCGCAGCCCGCGCCGGCGGTCAAGGACACTATTGAATCACCACCCGGGCCTCGTCACTGCGAGGGACCACCTCACCCACAACTCTGGCATCGGGGACCATACCCCGTATCGTCTCTACTGCCTCCGGAGCGCACACCAAGACCATGCCGAGGCCCATGTTGAACACCCGGAACATCTCATCCCGGTGTACGTTCCCTTCCTTTTGGATGATACCGAATATGGGATGGACGTCCCAGGAGCCCAGCCAGAACCGGGCGGACAGCCCTGCAGACAGGGTCCTGGGCACATTTTCAACGAGCCCCCCCCCGCTGATGTGGGCCATGCCCTTTATCATGGGAAAGGCCGGCTCCAGCATGGGGTAATAGCAGCGGTGGGGGATAAGGAGCTCCTCTCCCAGGGCATGGTTCAGCTCGTCGTAACGCCGATGAAGGACGGCCGGGTTGTCCTCTATGTTGAACACGCGGCGCACCAGAGTGAGGCCGTTCGTATGGACTCCACTGGAGGGAATGCCAAGCAGGGCGTCGCCCTCAGCGATACGGGAGCCGTCGATGAGCGACGCTCGCTCCACCACACCCACCACAAAGCCCGCCAGGTCGAAGTCCTCTCCCACGTACACGCCGGGCGTCATGGCGGTCTCACCCCCTAGAAGGGCACATCCCACCTCCCGGCACGCCCAGGCCATGCCCCGTAGCAGCGCGTCGGTGCGCTGGACATCCAATGTACTCATGGAGACGTAGTCCAGGAAAAACAGGGGCTTGCCCCCCCTCGTGACCACGTCGTCGACGTTCAGGTTGACCAGGTCGATACCCAGAGACTCGTAGTGTCCCAGAAGAGCGCCTATTTTCAGCTTGGTGCCGACGCCGTCGGCGCTGGCCAGGAGCACCGGCTCCGCGTATCCCTCTAGCCGGTACATCCCGGCGAACCCGCCCACGCCACCCAGTACCTGGGGGCCGTGGGTGATGCGGCAGAAGGCACCGATCCTCTCTTTGATACCCGCGAGGGCCCCCTGGTCAACACCGGCCGACAGGTACGTCTCGCCGGCCATACGCTACCTCCCTCGGAAATACAGAGGAAAGTATATAGCATCGGCGGGTACGGCGCAAAGATGGGCGAGAGGGGACCAGACGGTGCGCGGCGCCGCCCTCAGGAGGGCTTCCGGGAGTGCTCCAGGACCAGTTTGTCCATCTCCAGCTGAACGGGAATGGGGTAGTTCCCGGTGAAACACGCGTCACAGAAACCACCGTCGCCGCCCCCCACAGTCTTCAGGAGGCCCCCGACGCTCAGGTAGCCCAGGGAATCCGCTCCTATGAACTGCCGTATCTCTTCCACAGTTTTGTTGGCCGCAATTAGTTCCCGGCGGGTGGCCATGTCCACACCGAGATGGCAGGGGTGCTGTATAGGAGGCGCGCACACCCTCATATGGACCTCCTGCGCGCCCGCCTTACGGAGCAGGCCGACCACGTGGGGCGTGGTAGTCCCCCGGACGATGCTGTCGTCCACCAGCACGACCCGCTTGCCTGAGACCACGTCGGGCAGAGGATTGAACTTCAGCCTGACACCCAGGTCCCTCATCCTCTGGTCGGGCTCAATAAAGGTCCGGCCCACGTAGCGGTTCTTCACCAGGCCATCGCTGTAGGGTATCGACAGCTCCTGGGCATAGCCCACGGCGGCGGCAGTGGCCGAATCGGGCACGCCGATGACCACGTCCGCCTCGGCCGGATGTTCCCTTGCCAGCCGAGCGCCCATTGCCCGCCGGGCCGCGTATACCAGCTTCCCATCCAGGATACTGTCGGGCCGGGCGAAGTATATGAGCTCGAAGACGCACAGGGCACGACGGGTGCCTACTCCCGGCCAGACGAAGGACCTCAGGCCGTTTTTATCTATCAGCACCGCCTCACCGGCTTCCAGCTCCCGCACAAAAGTGGCTCCCAAGTGATCCAGGGCGCAGCTCTCGGAAGCTATAACCCATCCACCGTCAAGCTGGCCCAGGCACATGGGACGGACGCCCAGTGGGTCCCTCATCCCTATCATGGTATCGGGGGTGAGCGCTACAGCGGAGAAGGCGCCTTGGAGGGTACGCATACAGTGGGCGATACGCTCCTCCCACGTTGTCCCCGGAGCGTTGGCCAGGAGAAATGCTATGACCTCCGAGTCGGTGGTGGAGGTGAAGTTGCACCCCCACCGCTCCGCAAGCTCCCGTTGCAGCTCCGGCGCATTGACCACGTTCCCGTTATGGCCCAGCGCCAGCTCCCCATGGACACCTTTTACCACCAACGGCTGGGCGTTACAGGCCACGTTGGACCCCATGGTGGAGTAACGGGTGTGCCCTATTGCGAAGCTACCCGACAGCGGGTATAACGCTTCCTCACGGAAAATCTGCGTGACGAGGCCCATGCTGGAGTGGACCTTAATGGAGCGCCCGTCGGAGGCAGCGATGCCGGCGCTCTCCTGCCCCCGGTGCTGAAGGGCAAACAGGCCGAAAAAAGCCAAACGGCTGGCATTTCCCTCCGGTGCGTAAACCCCCACGACCCCACACTCTTCCCTGGGGTGATCGAACGGGATCCCGGTTCCGGGAGGCCCAGACGTCGTGTTCACGCCCGCATTATAACCCCGCCCAAATCGGGGGTCAATAGCGTGTACTCGTCCAGTAGGGTCTTTTCATTGTCACCCTGAGCCGAAGGCGAAGGGTCTGGTGAGGCAGGGGCGGCCATCTCAGCAAAGCGTATTCGAAATCGTCGACCGTTCCCCACCAGATGCTTCGTCGCTTCGCTCCTCAGCATGACAGGAAAATGAAGACCGTAACTCGTCCGGTAGATAGGTGACACTGGACCTCCTTGCTCTGGGGATGTGGCGGAGCAAGAGAGTTGGGAAGACAGGGCACGGGCGTTTTGCCCGCCGTTCCGTGTCCTTTGTCCGGGGGCGTTCTCGGGGGCCAGTGCTGCCATTTTCCTCGAAAACAGATCCCCTGGCCACTTGAAATCCTCCACGGCGCGGGTGATAAGATTCCGCTGTCTTAATGGGTGGCGAGGGCCACCCGTATAACGCGGGGCAGTCGGGTGCCAGCACCACTGCCCTAGCAAATGTGAGGGCCAGGTCTCCCTGGTCCGAACGTAAGGACGGCACCCGTGAAGATTCCTCTTGCTCAGCGTGTCTCCCACAATTTCCGTTGGGTATCCGCTTCCGGTCCTCCTCCCGCCAGCGTCCATTCTCTGCTCCGGAGTGCTCCCAGGGCCTCGACCCTCTACGCGATCGGCCTTACCGGCGGGCTGCTGGGGGACCTGCTGGGGATCGGCGGCGGCTCGGCGATAGCCCCGCTGCTCCTGCTCACGGGCGCATTGCGGCCCGCGCAGGTGGCGGGCACAACGCTGGCCACGGTGCTTCTGATTTCCCTGGTGGGCTCGGGAGCCTACGCCTCCCTGGGACACCTGGACCTTGGGCTGGGCTGGCCCATCGCCATAGGCAGCGCCACAGGGGCCGTCTTGGGCGCACTCGCCGCGAGGCGCCTGTCGCTGCGCGTCATGCTCGTCGCCTTCTTAGTCATCCTACCCTACTTCGCGGTTAAGGAGCTGTCGCCTTCCTTAGCGTCCCCAACGTTGTCGGCCAGCGTCCTCACTCTGGTCGCGCTGGGATTCGGCACCGGCCTCCTGAGCGGGCTCCTGGGCATCAGCGGCGCCAGCCTGATTGTCCCAAGCCTCGTAGGGTTCTTCCTGATCGACCACCACGCGGCCCAGGGGATCGCCCTGTCAGTCGCGTTAGCCGATTCAGCGGCCGGAGCCGCCACCCATGCCCGCGGCAGGAACGTGAACCTCCGGGTGCTCCTCTACATGGCGGGCCCGGCGGTAGTCGCCGCCGCCTTTGGCGCACTCCTGTCCAACTCCCTGCCCAGTCCCGTCCTCAGATACATCTTCGTCATCTTCATGGTGGCCGTATGGGCAGTCATGCTAAGCCACCTCGTCAGACACCAGTTCCACCGGCGGAGTGCGCCCGGGCACCCCGCCGGTAGCAGGCGGGAGGAGGGTTGAAATGGCTACTCTGACAGGGACAAAGGCCTTCATTAGAGGTAACCTGGTGACCACTGGGAACGTCATGAACGCGATGCTGGTGTTCGTCCCGCTTACCATTGTGGGGGAACACTTCGGCGCCTCTCCCCCTATGGTCTTTGCCTGCGCCGCCCTGTCCTGCATCACCCTGAGCTACCGGCTGGGCCAGGCGACGGAGTCCCTGGGCTCCCGGCTCGGCCCCATCTCGGGGGGGCTGCTCAACGCCACCTTCGGCAACGCCGCCGAGATGATCATTTCTATCATGGCGCTCCAGCAAGGATTGTTCGTCGTCGTGCGAACCAGCCTCATAGGCTCTATCCTGGGGCAGCTCCTCCTCGTGCTGGGCACGAGCCTCCTTTTTGCGGGTCTCCGGTACCGGAACCTGGGATTTAGCCGCGCCCCCGTCCAGGTAAACTTCACCCTCATGGCCCTCGCGCTGGTAGCCATCGGGCTGCCCAGCGTGCTCCTGGCCGTGGAACTGGAAAACGCCCATTTCAGTGCGAGCCTGCTCACCCCTTCGCTGGCCGGCCTGCTGATCATTATCTACGTCTTTGCCGTGCTCTTCTCCCTTCGAAGGCAGACCCATGAGGAGGACGGTGCAGAGGGTGCCCGCTGGCCGGTTCCCGTCGGCCTGCTCATGCTGGCAGGCTCCACGGGAGGCATCGTCCTGATCTCCGAGCACCTGGTGGAGAATATCCTTCCTGTCGTAGAGTCCACGGGAGTCTCTCAGGTGTTCATCGGCCTGATCCTGGTGCCCATCTTCAGCAACGTCGTGGACCACATCGTGGCCATCAGCGTAGCGATGAAAAACAAGATGGACCTCAGCCTGGCGATATCCATCGGCTCGGCGGCCCAGGTCGCCTGCCTGGTGCTGCCCGTCGTGGTGCTCATCGGCTACGCCACGGGAAATTCCGTGGGCCTGATCTTCTCCCCGATAGAGCTCATATCCCTCGCGGCAGGATTGTTCCTTATGGTCCCGGTGCTTCTGGACGGGGAGAGCAACTGGCTGGAAGGCGCCCAGTTGCTGACCTGCTATCTGATCCTTGCCGTGGTGCTCTGGAGCTTCTAATATGACTACATCCCTGAAATGAGGCGCACAGAATGTCGGGCCGACATGAGGAGTAGAACCATGGCACAGACCCGGAGCAGAAAGAGCCCATCCATGGCCGACCGGCTGCTGGAGGACATGCACCGCACCCGCGGGGCCGTGAGTATATACCTGGTCAGCGGCTTTCAGCTCAAAGGGGAGATCGTGGAGTTCGACGCTGAGGCCATCCTACTCAAGGTCAAGGAAGCCCACCAGCTGGTCATGCGTTCCGCGGTGGCAAGTATGTATCCGCTGTCGGCGTCGAAAACGGGGGACGACGGTTGGTGGCGCAGCTACAGCCCAGAGTCCCCGTAGCACCGGCGGCGGCACAGAGGCCGGCAGGCGTAGTTTGACATGGCCTGGGGCCGACTATATCATAAGTCCCTCCCGGACGGTTGAGGCCGGCGATAAGCGGCAGGCTGCTGAAACTGAGGATGGTCGCCGATGGGTAGCTACAGGGTCATTTCTGCCGATAGCCACGTCATGGAGCCCATGGACCTGTGGGCGAGCAGAATAGAGCCCGCGTTCAGAGACCGGGCCCCGCGAGTGGTCAGCCTTGAGGACGGAGACTTCTGGGCCTGTGACGGCGTGAAGGTGCTGGGGGTCCAGGGGGCCACCCAGACGGGAAAACGGTTCGAGGGAAACCAGGACCTGACGGTCAAGGACAGGTACGCGAAGGTCCGGCCGGGCGGGTATATCCCCGAAGAGCACGTGAAGGACATGGATATCGACGGGGTGGACGTCAGCATCCTCTATCCCACCTGCGGACTCGCCCTGTTCAGCGTGCCCGACGGCGACCTGCTGACGGCCTGCTTCAGAAGCTACAACGACTGGATCGCCGAGTTCTGCGGGGCCGTGCCCCACCGGCTCAAGGGCATCGGCACAATAAACATCGACGATGTGGGTACAGCCGTCCTGGAGATGGAGCGCTGCGCGAAACTGGGGCTCGCGGGGACCATGGTCACCGTCTCCCCTCCCGAAGGAAGGGGCTACGACTCGCCGGAGTACGCGCCCCTCTGGGCTACGGCCCAAGACCTGGAGATGCCCCTCAGCCTCCACGTCATCACAAATAGGGGCCGGCCCGGCTCCAGCGTAGACTCCGCCAGCGCGGCCTTCATAGCCAACATAGACCACTGGGTGCGCATGTCCCTGGCCGACATGATCTTCTCAGGCGTGTTCGAGCGGTATCCCAGGCTACAGGTCGGCTCGGTGGAGCAGGAGCTCGGGTGGGTGCCCCATTTCCTGGACCGCATCGATTACACCTACACCCAGAGGGCCAGAAAAGACGCCTGGCACCGGTTCAAGGAGGACGTGCTGCCCAGCGACTACTTCCACCGCAACGTGTTCGTCGGCTTCCAGGAGGACGCCCTGGGCATAAGGTGCCGGGACATCATAGGACTGGACAACCTGCAATGGGGCTCGGACTATCCCCACACCGAGTCAACCTTCCCCAGGTCCCGCCAGATCCTCGAAGAGATCCTCGCCGACTGCACCGAGGAGGAGAAGGCGAAGATAGCCGGTGGAAACGCCGCCAGGGTGTACCGGATCTGAGAGGCTAGCTACTCTGCTGCTGCCCCCGCTGGACCTTCGCCCAGGAGTCCCGCAGCGGCACCGTCCTGTTGAACACCAGACGCTCGCCGGACGAGTCGACGCTGTCCACGCAGAAATAGCCCTGCCTCTCGAACTGGTACCGGCTGCCCGGGGCAGCTCCCTCCAGACTCGGCTCGACCCGGCACGACCTCAAGGTCTCAAGTGAGCTGGGGTTCAAGCCAAGGATGAAATCGGAAGTGTCCTCCCCCTCATCCTGGTCCGCATCCGTGAGCAGATGGTCGTAGAGGCGTACCTCCGCGGGCAGGGAGCGGGGGGCCGAGACCCAGTGCAGCGTTCCCTTGACCCGCCGCCCCGCCTGGCCCGAGCCACTCCTGGTATCGGGATCGTAGGTACAGCGCACCTCAATAACCTCGCCGGTCCGCGGGTCCTTGACCACGTCCACACACCTGATAATGTACGCGTACCGAAGCCGTACCTCCTGGCCGGGGGACAGCCGGAAGAAGCCCTTCGGCGGGTCCTCGCGGAAGTCCTCCCCTTCGATGTACAGTACCCTCGAGAAGGGGACCTTCCGCGTCCCCATGCCCGGGTCCTCCGGATTGTTCACCGCTTCCAGCTCCTCCACCCGGCCCTCCGGGTAGTTGTCCAGTACGACCCGGAGGGGCCGCAGCACCGCCATAGCTCGGGGGGCCCGCTTGTTCAGGTCCTCACGCACACTGTGCTCCAGGAGCGCAATATCTATGACACCGTCGTGTTTGGCCACGCCGATGCGCTCGCAGAAGTTCCGGACCGATTCCAGTGTGTAGCCCCGCCGACGCAGGCCCGCCAGGGTGGGCATCCGGGGATCGTCCCATCCCGTAACGTGCCCCCCCTCCACCAGCCGTAGCAGCTTGCGCTTGCTCAGGACGGTGTGGCTGAGATTGAGACGGGCAAACTCGATCTGCTGCGGGTGGTGGACCTTGAGGTTGTCGAGAAACCAGTCGTACAGCGGGCGGTGGTTCTCGAACTCCAGCGTGCACAGCGAGTGAGTGATCCCCTCGATGGAGTCCGAAAGGCTGTGAGCGAAGTCGTACATGGGATAGATGCACCAGCTGTCGCCCGTCCTGTGATGGGGCACCCGCCGGATGCGGTAGATGGTCGGGTCGCGCATATTCATGTTCGGCGACGACATGTCGATCTTGGCCCGGAGCACATGGGTGGCGTCCGCGAACTCTCCCGCCCGCATTCCGTGGAACAGCTCCAGGTTCTCCGCCACAGAACGGTTGCGATACGGGCTCTCCCTGCCAGGCTCCGTTAGAGTGCCGCGGTACTCCCTGATTTCATCCGGACTCAGGCTGCAAACGTAGGCCTTGCCGTCCTTGATGAGCCGCACGGCGTACTCGTAGAGCTGTTGGAAGTACTGAGAGGCGTAGAACTCACGGTCGCCCCATTCGAACCCAAGCCAGCGGACGTCGGACTTGATAGACTCCACGTATTCCACGTCCTCCCTGGCCGGGTTGGTGTCGTCGTATCGAAGGTTGCAGACGCCCCCCACGTTCTCGGCAGCTATGCCGAAGTTGAGACAGATGGACTTGGCGTGCCCGATGTGTAGATAGCCATTGGGCTCGGGAGGAAACCGGGTCACGACGCGGCCGCCGTTCTTGTTCGCCGTCAGGTCCTCGGCAACGATGCTCCGGATAAAGTCCGAGGAAGGGGTACTCATGGCTCCCCTCTGGACCGACGTACACTGGTGGTCCTCCGACGGGATGCTCCGGCCACGTCACCAGGGCGGGAACCGATGCCCACGAAGCCGCCTGGTTGGGGAGGCACCGCCATGCCATCTCCCCTGGCCCCATCGCCCGCCGGGGCGGTATCGGCAATCGCCCTCACCGCCGGCTCTAGAACGCGCACCATCTGCGCGAGCCGTCCTGCTACCACCATGAGGGTATCCTCGTCCAGGGCTGAGAAGGGGATAGGCTGGTGGACCCGCGCCCACGCGCCGGCCCACCGCTCCGCCACGACCCCAGGTCCCAGGGACAGGATGGCATCGTGGTAGCGCTCCGTCAGCTCCTGGAGGTACCGTAAGTTGTCTTCGAGCGCACCCTCAAAGTGAAGGCCGGTCTCTATCACTCCAATTCGACGGCGCACCCATACCTCGTAATGCACCTTTGGGTCGCCATAGTGGAGCTTCACCAGCGTGCCTACTGGGCCTACCAGGCACGGGTCCCTCAGTTCCGGAGGCAGCTGCATCCGGACCAGCTCCGCGGCCTCCGCCAGAAACTCTTTTGTCTTCGACTGTCTTATTGCCATGGTACAAGGATAATTTTACCACGACCGTAGACCCTCGCTTCTCCCGTGGCGCTCCATTATGATATTGAGGGCACCCCACGCCGCACGGGGACAGAAGTACGGGCCATGATACGGACGAAGAGCATCTATCACGACCCCATCGAGCCAGCCGACGGCTACAGGCTGCTGGTGATGCGCTACTGGCCCCGGGGAGTCCGCAGGGACCGGGTAGACAGCTGGCTCAAGGACCTGGGTCCCTCCGCCGCTCTACTGGGCGGCTCAAGGTCGGGCCTCCTGGACTGGCCCACCTTTGCCCAGCGGTACCGGGAGGAGGTAGCGGGGTCCGAGGAAGGGAGGAGGCTTCTCGAGGAGGTCAAGCACCTGGAAGAAGTCCACGGTACCGTTACGCTGCTCTGCCACGAGGACTTGTCGCGACCCGGCACCCATTGCCACCGGGAGATACTTAAGGAGCTGCTGGACATCAGCACTCCCCCTCTCGGCACCTAGCGCTCAGTCAACTTAGGGGATGCAACGCGATCATACTTCACTGGGCAAGCGCCGCCGGCAGTCCCAGGAGAGCCGGAGCGGAGTCACGCCCCATTTCTGGAGGTAACGGTTGAAAATTGAGATGGGTTCCTCCTTCCATCCTGAAAAAGAGCTCAGCCAGAGTCAAGTACGGTGCGACCTGTGGAGTTCCGCTCTCAGCTCCTTGACGACATCGGGTGCGCTGAACTTGTCGCCCCAGAGATAGAGTTCGCTCGCGGGGGACGGCATCACGTCAGCCAAACGAGCACCGTATTTCTCGCGCAAAATCTCGATTATATATTGGAACCTCCGGTATCCCTCGAAAAGTGCGACCTCACGCCATATTTCCCGCTCACCGTGCCTGATAACAGTAACATAGTTAGGCAACGTTCCCCAGTGCGAACGGCTATAGCCCTGCTCTCGAAATCCCACGTGAGGGTTAAGGATGAACCTTCCAGGTCCGGAAGCTGGGCCGCCGACTCTAGTCTGCTGGCCTCCCACTTGCTCTGGAAGCGCGTGCGGGCGTTGACTTCCTCCTTCTCGCTCGCGCTCAGCTTGTCCCAGTTGGCTTTCGACTCCTCAACCGTTGGATAGGAGACAATGGCGAGCATAGGTGCAGAACGGGAATCACAAGCTGGACAAGAGCAGTCCATCAGCTCGCTGTAGTATTCCACCGCGCCCTGCTCAAACGTGCCCTTCCATCCGCAGTTCGGACATTCGAGAACTGCGGACTTCCAGTCTTCGTAGTATCCGAAATGCCTCGTCACCTTCGTACCCCACCCCAACGACGGGTGTTACGTTTACTTAGATCTGATACATGTTATTCTTCGGTCGCTTCGCTCCCTCAGAATGACGGTCTTAAGAACCTGCACAGCGGGTTAACTTACCTCATGCCCCAGTCCGTCGCGGACGCTGCCGGTGGGCCCCCTCTGTGGCGGCTTGCCCAGCAGCAGGAACAGACAGGACCCCGCGAACGTCAACACCACTATGGTGATAAGGGGTATGGTGTAGCTCTCGGTTATGTCATATGTGTATCCTGCGAAGACGGGCATGACGAACATCATGGCGTTTCCGGGAAGCATGGAGAGACCCGTAACGCTTGCGAAGTCCCTTCGTTCGAAATAGGTCCCGCGAATGGCCATCGTCAGAGGGTGGCGGCCTCCGAATCCGATGCCGTGAAGTACGGCAAAGACGAATGCCATACCCGCGCCGTGGACCAGGAGGAGGACACCGAAGGCCACCACCTGGACCATTCCGAACGCGAAGGTGACCACGCGTATGGGCGCGCGGTCGCCCACGTACCCGGCGATAACGTTTACAACGGCGCCCACGCCGGTGTAGGTGGCCACGACAAGGCCCACGGTCCCCAGGGATAGGTCCTGGTCGATGTGCAACATCGACCCGATGTGAACCATCATGGTGATGGTCGCGCTGGCAAGGCAGGCGTGGCCCAGGCCAATCAGCCAGAATGCCCGGCTCCCCATCGCCCGACGCCAGACGGGAGCCCCTCCTCGCCGGTCTGAGCGCGGGGCACCGGGCTGCTGTACCTCCGGCATCACCACGGGTCCACTGTCGCCATCCGGCCTCAGGCCATACTCCTCGGGACGGTTGCGCACCAGACGGGAAATCGGGAAGGCCAGGATGAGGATCGCTATCCCGATGCCCGCAGCCACGTCCCGCCAGCGCTCCGGGCCGAACCTGTCCGGGTCAATGGACCAGGCCAGGGCCGGCACTATCAGTATCCCGCCCACAGCGGTTCCCGCGATGGCCAGGGACATAGCAGTCGCCCGTCTCCGGTCGAACCAGCTGTTTAAGACCGTCATCATGGCGAGGTAGGAGCCTACCCCGGTGCCAGTACTCACGATCAGGAACGCCAGGTAGAACTGCCAGAGGTTCTGCACCCGGCCCGTAGAACAGGAAGCCCCCTCCCGCGATTAGCAGGCCGATGAGCACCATTCGCCGGGAGCCTACCCTATCGATAAGGTAGCCTCCCAGAGGCCCCGATATGGAGCCCTCCGCCCTGGTGAAGGAGAATGCCAAGGCCAGCTGCGCCCGGTTCCAGCCGAAGTACCGCTCCAGCACCGGGAACCAGGCCGCCATGCCGTAGAAAAGGGGCACGGCTCCAACGGTCATGACGACCCCGGAGACGCCGACCAGCCACCAGCCGTAGAACACACCCTTTACGTGCCTCAAGGGATTTACGGTGTCCATTACGTGCGCCAAAGGGTCCTCACGCTCCATAGCCCTGTGGTCCGGGCCCCCCCTAGTCCAGGGCGAGGTGCTCCCTGAACCAGTCGTCGGTCATCTTCGTCACCTGGCTTAGCCGCGGCTCATGGTACACACCATAGTGGGGTATCCCGGGGATCACCCAGAGCTTCTTCGGCTCCCCGGACCGGTTATACATCTCGACCACATCCTCTGGGGGGGTGACGGTATCCTTCTCGGCTACGATGTACAGGATCGCCCTGGGAGAGATGCGGTCTACAACATCCATGGGTTTGAATTCCAGCAGCTTTTCCGCCGTGGCGAGGGAGTAGGGGGTGCCCTTGAAGTTCTCCATCCCAGGGATCTTGCTGCGAAGTTCGTCCCGAGCCGCCTCGGCGGCGGGGTCTCCGCCCACCAGTATCTCCCCGGGTTCCAGCAACCTTGACTTGCCCGTGAGGACCCTCGACTTCCTGTCCTCGGCGATGTCGTCCAGGACCTTGAGCCATTCGTGGTGGCGACGTATGCTGCGCATCCAGTGCTTCCCGTCGCCCCAGCCCACCACGCTGACGCCACACTTGACCCGCTCGTCCACCCCAGCGACGTAGGGGACCATGCCGCCCCCGAAGCTCATTCCAAACAGGGCAAGGCGCTTCGGGTCCACTTTCGGGTGAGTCTCGAGGTAGGTCAAGGCGTTACGAATGTCCTCCGCTTGCTCCACCGGATACAGCCGCCCCCGCTCTCCCTCGCTCTGGCCCACTCCTCGGTAGTCCCAGATAAGGGCCACACAGCCCATCTCGGAATAACGGCGGGCGAGATGGGGGAACCTGAAGTACTCCTTTACTCCCACCATGCCCTGGCACAACACTATTCCAGGGCAGGTCCCGTCCCCGGCCCCTTCCGGCTCGAATAGCACGCCCGCTATCTTCAGTCCATCGCTATAGAAATAGACCTCTCGCTCCATACTTTGCCTCCTCGCTTCCCCTTTACTCTCGGCCAGCCCCGGAGTGCGCGCATGGGCTGCAGCTTCTGTTCCGGCAGTGGAAAAAAGCTACCGACGGGCGACATTGTACGCGCTCTTGGACACGGAAGCAAACACTCTGGTCAAGGGGCCGCGGCGATCAGGCCCAGACCCAGGACGATCAGGGAGGAGCCGAACAGCCTGCCCCTGCCGAAGGGCTCTTTGAGCACCAGGACGCCCAAGAGCACACCTACTACTATGCCGACCTCCCTCGAGGGGGCTATGTAGCTGACCTTGGAGAACTCCAGGGCCCTGAGCACAAGGCCGTAGGCGAGGTAGGTCAGCATACCGGCCGTGACGATGCTCCACGAGCCCACGCGCAGCTCGCTCCGGACCGCCACCCTACCGTGCACCCGAAGCATGTATGGGGCCATGGCGATGGAGGTGCCCAGCGCCATGAGATACATGTAGAGGAAAGGGTTGACGTAACGGACGCCCACTTTGTCCCACACGCTATAGGCGGCTATGACCAGCCCCGTGAGCACCGCGTACCGGGAACCACGCTCCGTGAGCAGCTTGAAGGGCTCTCGCAACACCTGGGACATCCGCCCCCACCAGTACACGGTGTATATGCCCAGTACCACGCCGGCGATGCCTACTATGGCGAGAGCCGCGACCTTCTCGTCCAGGATCAGGAAGCCCAAGGCGGGGACCAGGGTCGGGCCGAGGCCTCGCGCCACGGGATAGACCACCGAGAGGTCGGCGTGGGTGTAGCTCCGGCCGAGGAACACGAAGTACAGCACGTGCAACAGAATCGTGCCCAGCACGTACCACCATCCCGGATTCTCCACGGGGGCCCGCCAGGCCAGCACCAGCCCCACGGGGCAAAGCAACACGGCGATGGATACCAGAAGCCACCAGGTGAACACCTCCGGGGTGGCAGCCCGCTTCAGTAGGAAGTTCCAGCTGGCGTGGGCCAGTGCAGATACCAACACCAGTCCCAGAGCGAGGTTGGTCATGGGAGGGAGTATAGCAGCAATCGGCCTTGAGGGAGGGGGTAGGGAGCGCCCCGCTCCACCAGTGGACACCCACAGCAGGCGACCGACCGCCGGGCGGCCTGTCCGAACCAGCCGTCCCTATGCACGGGTTGACACGGAACACCGCCCCCGAATATCCTGGGGCTGTCATCCACGGCACCGGCGGGGAGTCGCGGCGGCCTAGAGAAGGGCCAATACGAAATCTATGTTACCCAGGGGGGAGGTCTCCATGAGCCAATCAGGCAGACTGACAGCCCAGGAATACGCGGATATCTATAACCTCTACGCCTACTACAACCTCTCCAGCGACACGGGTGCTCCGGAGGAGTACGCGGCGTGTTTTACGCCCGACGGCGTTATGGAAGTTGCCGGGGGCCGCATGCTGGTCAAGGGCAGACAGGACCTTACGACCTACAAGCGGAACGACCAGGCGGGTAGGGGTGGCAGGTACCGGAGGCACTGGAACGGCAGCATCTACCTGGAGAAGCTGGCCGACGGCAGTGTCCGGGGTCGATGCTACCTCCAGTCCTACAACGGCGATCCGGGGCATCTCCCAGAGTCGGCCGGAGGCGGTGTCTACGAGGACACCATCGTCCAGCACGAGAGGGAATGGAAGTTCGCGCGCAGGTACCTGGTGACGGACTGAGCCGGACACCGATCGCCCCGAAGCCCGCCTGCACTCCTATAGGGCTCATGTCGTCGTCCCTCACATCCGCCTTTGGGCGCTGGAACCCTGCGGTGGGGGCTTTGGCTCGCCCAGGAACAGGAACAGGCTCGATCCCGCAAAGCTGACAACCGCCAGTATGGTAAACGCTATGGTATAGCTGCCCCTGACGTCGAACAGGTGGCCGGCGAGGACGGGCAGGATGAGCATGAGGATGTTCATCGGTATCATCGATATGCCCATGATACTGGCGTAGGACCTGCGCCCGAAGTAGACACCCCGGATGGATGCGGTCAGCGGGTGGCGGCCTCCGAAGCCTATCCCCATGATCACTGCGAAGAGGAAAGCGATGGCCACGCTCTTTCCCAGTAGCAGCACTACGATGGCCACCGACTGAATCACCGAGAACAGGAAAATCGTCAGCCGGGCGGACACCCGATCGCCAACGTACCCTCCAACCAGGTTAAAGACCATGCCGACGATCATGTAGGTGGACACCACCAGACCTACCGTCTGTAAAGAGAAGCCCCGGTCCAGGTGGAGCATGGGGCCGATATGCACCTGTATCGTCGTGGTCGCGGCAGCAGCGCAAGCGAGGCCCATGCTGATTAGCCAGAAGTTGCGGGTGCGCATCGCCTCTCGCAACGTGTAATCCAGCTCCTGTGAGGTCGACGGCCCGGCGTCGCCGACCTGGGCCGCCACTGAATCGTCGGGCGCGGGATCGCCGTCGGGTCTCAGGCCGTAGTCCTCCGGACGGTTCCGGACCAGGCGGGTGATGGGGAAGGCCAGGATGAGGACCACTATCCCAATGCCCGCAGCCACGTCTCGCCAGCGCTCCAGGCCGAACTTGTCGGGGTCCACGGCCCAGGCCAGCGGGGGCAACAGTACGACCCCACCCAGAGCGGAGCCCGCTATCGCCATGGACATGGCGGTAGCCCTCCTGCGGATGAACCAGGTGTTGAGCACCGTCATCATCGTGTGCCAGGAGCCCAGCCCGATGCCGGTACTCACAATAAGATATGAGAGGTAGAACTGCCAGAGATTCTGTATTTGGCTGAACAGCAGGAACCCACCACCGACCGTCAAGAGGCCGATGAGCGCCATTCTTCGGGGCCCCAGCCGCTCAATGAGGTGGCCGCCCACGGGACCCGTGATGGAGCCCTCAACCCGCGTCAGAGAGAAGCCCATGGCCAGCTGAAACCGGCTCCACTGAAACCGGCGCTCCAGGACCGGGAACCAGGCCGCCATCCCATAGTAGAAGGGCCCGATTGCCATGGTCAGGATCAAGGCGGCTACGCCGACCAGCCACCAGCCGTAGTACATCCCCTTGACGCGCCTCAGGGGGCCGACGATATCCCTGACCTGCAACATCAAGCAGCTTCCCTCCCAAGGTACACTGGGCTGCCCGGGCGGTCGTCCCCACATCCGGACATAAATTACCCACCCGGGACCGGGTGGACTTACAACACGGTCTCTGAATAAGGGCGATGCCCGCGCTTGAAGCGCCCCGTGCCCGGGCGCCCGGGCCGGACACGGCAATTGTAGTGCTGCCTCCAAGTGGCGTCAAGGACGTTGACCCGCCCCCCGGCGGTACCTATAATTGCTCCTACCCCCCATGCGATGGGCCAGCCCGGGGGCCTGCCCACGGGGTGCGATCTGAATCCATGATCGAGGTGCAACGTGTCCAACAGGACCCGCATTGGGCTGATCGTCCCCTCCACCAACACCACCGCCGAGCCGGACTTCGCCATGGCGGCCCCGGCGGTGTGACCATCCACTCTCAGCGTATGTGGATGGCCGACGAGGTGACTCCCGAGAACACGGACCGTATGAACGCCGATGTAGAGCAGGCCGCCAGGTACCTGGCGACGGCCAGGGTGGACCTGGTGGCCTACGTCTGCACAGCCGGCAGCTTCTACAGGGGTCTGGGATACGACGAGGAGATCTTGAGGCTCATGGAGGAGGCTGAGGGGGTCCCGGCCGTTGCGACGGCGCCCGCGGTCGCGGAGGCCCTTCGGCACCTGGGCGTGACCGATATCTCGGTTGCCACTCCCTATCCTCAGTGGGAGAACGAGCGCCTGCTGGGCTATTACCAGGCGGCGGGGTTCCGTGTGCTCAACGTCGAAGGGGAGCGGGAGGCGTCGGTGGCCGGGGCCCAGGGCATCTGTGACCGCCCGCCGGAGTCGGCCCTGGAGTTTGCCTGCAAGGTGTGCCTCCCAGAAGCCGAGGCGCTGTTCTGCTCCTGCACCGCCTGGCGCACGCTAGAGGTAGTGGCAGAGATGGAGAAGAGGACCGGAAAGCCGGTGGTGACCGCCAATCAGGCCACTATCTGGGCCGCCTTCAGCCGGCTGGGCATAACCCAGCCCAGGCAGCCCCTGGGCTCGCTCTTGGAGTCGCTGGCCGCCGCTCCGGCTTAGCGGGTACAGCGGGGGCTTCGGCGCGACCGGACGTTAGCTAACCCGATGTTGGAGTAACGGGGTCGGAGGGGGCCGGCGCTACAGGTTGAACTGGGCGTCCACGAAGTCCCGCTCCTTGACGTACACCTGCATGCGCCCGTGCACCGTCTCGAGCACCATGATCCTGCCCTGGTCGTCCACGTTCACCGCCACCGGCCTCTGGAACCGCCTCTCCTGGGTGAGGTCGGCCCTTTTGCGGGCCCTGCGGTAGTCTGGGTTCGCGTCCACATGGGCCTGGGCCCACGCCGACAGGGTATCCGCGTCCCCCGAAAATGAGGTGATGTACTCCCCGTCACCGGTGTAGATGTTGAGGCGCTCGTTGCCCCAGTCGGCGACGTACACGTCACCATCGCCGTCAACTGCTACGTCCGACGGGCGTCGCAGCTGCCCTTCACCGGTCTCCAGGGCCCCGAAGGTGGCCAGGTAGTTACCTTCGGGGGTGTACTTCTGTATCCGGTCGTTCCTCCAGTCGGCCACGTAGACGTCGCCCTGCTTGTCTATGGTGATGCCCCAGGGCATGTCGAGCTGGCCGGGGCCACTGCCCCGTTCGCCCCATTTGAAGAGGAATCTGCCGTCTCTCGTGAACACCTGCACGCGGTGGTTGAGACTGTCCACAACGTATAGGTTGCCGTTCCTCTCGAAGGCGAGGCCCGAGGGACCGGAGAGCTCTCCGTCGCCCGACCCGGCTACGCCCCACCTGCTGAGGGGCACACCATCCCTGTCGTATATAGAAATGCGGTTCATGTGGTCGTCGGCGATGTACACGTTCTCGTCGCTGTCAACGTCCACCGAGCGGGGCCAGGGCGACTGGCCTCCACCGAAGGCCAGGCCCCGGTCGTCCCACACCAGCTCCTGCTCCAACGTACACTTGGTTATCCCCTGGCTTGGTCCGAACTCCGTGCCTCTGCTCACGACGTACAGGCTCCCTTGGGAGCCCAGGGCAAAGTCCACCGAGCAGGAGAAGCCGGTTCCCCCCGGAGCCCTGCGGCCGATGCAATAGTCATAGTTGTAGACGCGACCGGCAACGTGTCTTGTAAGCATCGCTACTTCCCAGACGAGAACCGGGCCCGGGTGCAATCCTACCCGTCCCATCTACCGAGTTTAGAGACGCGACCGAGGCGTGTCAACCCAACTTTGGACTCCTGGGTCCGTGGAGACGAGGCCGGCCAGAGGCCTGTAGGGCGTGCTAGTCTAATAATGTCTCTCAAACCGATTGACATATGGGAGGTATTCAGTGGCCAACGCGGACCCCAAGCCCTTCGTGTGGCAATGCCTCCGCTCAAACTATCCTCGACAAGGTTGCACGTTGCAAGGCCATATATGGGGTCGGATGGCAATAGTGGACACCAAACCTTTCAAGCTGCGAGTAATCCTGCATAGAATCTTTGTTGAAAGGCCGCAGGTGACAGGAATCCCAGCCTGGCCTGGCGGCGCTGCCTGTTATAGAAGATCTCGATATATTCTGTAATATCTCGAATTGCTTCCTGTCTACTTCGATAATGACGGTGATGGACTAGCTCCTGCTTGAGTGTTCCCCAGAAGCTCTCCATCGGCGCATTATCAAAACAGTTCCCTTTCCCGCTCATGGATGATCTCAGGCCAGAGCGCTCCATAAGATTTCTGTACTCCTGGGAGCAATACTGAGAGCCCCGGTCAGAGTGATGCATCAGTCCCCTCGCGGGGCGTTTGGCTCTCAGCGCCCGGAATAGGGACTGACTAACCAGATTCCTGGTCATCCGCTCTCCCATGGCATAGCCCACGAGCTCTCCGGTGAACAGGTCCTTGTGGCCCGCCAGGTATAGCCAGCCTTCATCAGTCGGTATATAGGTGATGTCACTCACCCACACGGCGTTGGGCTGACTGACCTTGAACTGCTGGCCCAACAAGTTATCCGCAACTGGCAGTCTGTGCGCGGAGTTAGTGGTAGTCTTGAATCTCCTCTTCTGTTTACAGCGTATGCCGAGCTTTTGCCGGATCCGCTTGATCCGGCAAACACCCACCCGAACGCCATGCTCCGCCAGATCGCGCTGTAACCGTTCCGGGCCATAGGTCTGTCTATTCCGCTGGTGGGCCGCCATTATCTCCAGCTCCAGCCGCACTTCCTCCTGTGCCCGCTTGGACAGCGGCCGGTCCACCCACGCATAGTAGCCGCTGGCCGATACATTCATAATCCGTCGCATCATCCGGACTGGATACTTGAGCCGCAACTCATTCATCGCCGCGTACCGGGCAGCGACTCCTTGGCAAAGTACGCGGCCGCTTTTTTTAGTATGTCCCGCTCCATCTTCACTTCCGCCAGTTCCTTCTTAGTCCGGGCCAAATCCATCTCTACTTCAGTCAAGGGCCTGTACGTCTTGCCGACATCTCCCAGTTTGCCAGCCCTTTGTGCCTTCACCCAGTACCCTAACGTCGATGGCGCCAGGGACAACCGGCGGGCTGCCTCCGGCAATGATAGCCTCTCTTCCGTTACCAGCTTCACTGCTTCCTGGCGGAATTCCCTCGTGTATCTTCCTTGAGGGACACCTTTCATACTGACACCTCCGTCGCTCTATCTTATCCGACTTTGGTGTCCGTTTTTCCCATCCTATCTCAATACGAAACACTACAATAGAATCATGGCTCAATAGTGACAGTCCAGTTGCCATCGGCCGCGATGTCAAGGATGAAAGTCCCAGGTTGTTTGATACCTACGGCCTTTGAACCATCAAAGGGGCCTGTCTCGTTTACGAGGAGGTCCACCCTATTGCCTTGGCTATCCGTTAGCCACATAGCGAAGTGTGATTGCCCATCGTGTTGCATCCTGAATATCACTAAGCCGGAAGGAAGCCTGAAGAGCGTAGAAGCCTGCTGGCCCCGCCCGGACAATGTAAGCGGAGGTTCTATATCTGTTGTAGGCCCAGGCTGCATGATGAGCACCGTCCAACCACCATCAGCAGACACATCTAGCAGATAATCGCCTGCTCGGGAAACTCCCACTGCTGAAGACCCATCGAATTGCCCGGTTTCGTTCACCAAAAGGTCCACCTTATCGCCCTGGCTGTCCAAAAGCCATATGGCGAAGTGTGATTGCCCCTCATGGCTCATCTCAAAGATCGCAAGCCCGTGGTTGAGCTGAAATCTGCCTGATGCCTCTTGTCCCCTTCCAACCAGGTTGATGGGCTCGGGAATGGGCGTAGGAGTAGCAGTAGATGCCGGAGTGGCAGTTGGACTCGGGGTCAGGGCAGGCGATAGCATTATGGTGGGTGTAGGCATCGCAGTTGGTGTTGATTCCGCTTCGTCGAGGCTACTCGGTTGCCCGATCAACCTAAGTCGTATTGCCTTGAGATGAGGGATTGTTCTCTTGGCACCAAGGACTGTGGTATATTCCCACAATCCTTCTACTGAAGCCACGAACTCTACCACATCATCTTCCAAGACTCGACTCCCTTGATAATCGAGACGTACATCATCATCCGAGAAACCGAAAGAATCCCTAGTCACGTAGGCACGTAAGAGGTATTCGTTACTACCACGGTCATTAACCTGCTCAATTTCGCCCTCGAAGAACACCAGCTTCCCTTCGTACTGCTCATTGTTACGGAACAACTCATCGTAAGACAGAGATAAAGCCCTTATTTTTGATTCTTCAAAAGTGGCGGTGGGGATCGGTGCACGGGTTGGGGTGGACGTAGGTTTAGATGTGGGAGTTGGAAGGCCCAATGTCTCCTCACCACCATCACTGAAGATAACCGCGAGCACAATGATCAAGACTATGAATCCGGCAATAGCTATGCCGCCCCATTTCAACAGACGCCTCATGCTTGCCTCTTCTCGAGAGGCATGCCCAGGAGGTTATCGAAGGAGTACCTGGACATACGGTCCGCCCCGGCGATCCCACTGAAGACGGGGTGGCAGAAGACGAACAGGCCCTCGGAGGAGGCCGCCTCGAAGATTGGGAACAGGCTCGGGTCGTCCAGGTTTTTCCCCAGGACACTGGTGGACAGGGCTACGCCCCGAAGCCCCAGGTCCTTGACGGCGTACTCCAGCTCCTCCATGGCGAGGCGGGTGTCCTGGAGGGGAAGCAGCACGAGCCCCACGATGTTCTCCGGGTGGGCCTTCTGCAGCTCCGCCAGCTCCTGATTGACCTCCCTACAGAAGGCAGCCCCCTCCCGGGGCTCCAGCTCGTAGTTCCACAGGTAGCCCCCGATGGAAACGGCCTGCAGGTCGATCCCTTCCTGCTGCTTGCGCAGGCGAATACGCTCCTCCGGGGAGGTCCCGAAAATCAGGGTCGGCTCGAAGGGTACAAGAGCACCCCGGAGGGACACGCTCTCCACGCCTCGCGGGTCCCGGACCAGCGAGGCCCCGTACCAGGTATCACCCCGCTGGGCCGTTTCGTAGAACCGGCGGGGCAGGAAGTGGGTGTGGACGTCTACCTGCATGGCCCCCCTCAGCGCGCTCATGGCCCCGGCCTATCCCGAGCGAGATTGTCCGATAATCCTTCGCCCTACCCGTCGAGCTTGTAGAGGCGCAGGGAGTTTTCCCTGAGGAGCTTCCGCTTGGAGTCCGGTCGAAGCTCAAGGGCGTCGATCTCCTGTATGGCCTGCTCAATGTCGATAACGGGGAAGTCGGTGCCGAATATGACCTTGTCCTGTCCCCAGCTGTTGATGAAATGGACGAACTCAGGTTTCCAGTAACGAGGGGAGTATGCGTCGGAGCCGATATAGACGTTAGGGTGCTTCCAGGCCACGGAGATCATCTCCTCCACCCAGGGCCAGCCGGTATGGATGCCCACCAGCTTCAGCTCTGGGAAGTCGCAGGCTATGGTGTCCAGCAAGATGGGACGTCCAAGGCTGCGAAAGGGGGGCATGTCCTCGATGTAGATGAGGCAGTGGCCTACCTGCATCTGGATAGGTATGTCCAGCTCCACACACTTGGCGTAGAAGGGGTAGTACTTTCGGTGGTCCGGCTCCAGGCCGAACCAGTGGGGGTACACGTGGGCCCCGATGAACCCCATCTCCTTGACCGCGTGCTCCAGGGCCCTCACCCCCTCCATCCCCTCCAGAGGGTCGATGCCCGCCACGCCACGGAACCGGTCTGGGTACTGCTCCACCACTCCGGCGACCACCTCGTAGGGCACCGAATCGGTAAATCCCTGGTACTTGGAGCCCATCTTGGCGGCGGTAAGGAAGGCCCGCTCTATCCCGGCGGCGTCCATCTTCTGGATAAGCTCTTCCACGGTCAGAATGGGGTCCGGCCTGCCGAACTTCTGCCCGTACAGGATCCACTTATGCTTGCGCGTCGCTATGAGCTCCGGCGTGCGTAGGTTACACACCGCGTCGATCGCCCTTACGGCCGTCTCTTGCCGTCCTGGCTCTCCGCTCTGCCTAGCTGCCATAGAGATAGCCCCTCCTCCTCTAAGTGCTGGGCCTGGACTTCTCGCAACCGCTACGCCAGCAACCCGTCCCCGCATGATACCCGAACCCGGTGCGGCACGCAATCGGTAGGCCGCCTCGGGGGAGTATCACCACCGCACAGTTCTGCTTGACACCCCTGGGAGCCGATGGTAGAATCGCCTCGGGTAACACTGGTAAGGTGGGCCTGCGTAGGATGTGGCCCAGGGAAGGGCTGTCTCGACACGTGTGGCGGCTGTCCACCACGACGCTCGTACCCATCTTCCAGCGCCTTGCCATAGCCTCGGGTCGAAACGCAGCTAGTGTGTTTACCTCGCCCGTCCTCGGCTACCCCCGTTGGGTAGCTGGGAGGGCGCCCCCCCCGCTTGGACATCTCGCGCGTTGAGCAGGCAACCGGAAGGAGGAGCGGCCATGGCAGGCCAGCACGTAGAGATCAAGCGCGGGTTAAAGGACGTCTACTTAGACACCACGGAAGCCAGCTTCGTGGACGGTCAGGCCGGGAAGCTCCTCTACCGGGGTTATAACATCCACGACCTTGCCGAGAAGTCCAGCTTCGAAGAGGTAATCTCCCTCCTGCTTTACGGCGGCCTGCCCAGCAAGGCCCAGTTAGCCGAGCTCGACGCCAGCCTTCGGTCCAGTAGGAGCGTTCCCGATGAGGTGGTCCAGGTCATAAGGCTGGTGAAGAGCAGCCATCCAATGGACGCCCTGCGCACCGGCGTCTCCGCCCTCTCGGCCTTCGACCCGGAGGTGGGAGACAACTCTCCAGAAGCCACGGTACGGAAGGGCATACGCATCACAGCCCAGGCACCCACCATTCTGGCGGCCCACCACCGTATCCGGAACGGCCTTGCGCCGGTAGCGCCCAACGCCAGCCTGAGCCATGCCGGCAACTTCCTCTACATGCTCTACGGAGAGCCCCCCGACAAGGAGACCGAGAAGCTGATGGACGTGGACTTCATCCTCCACGCGGAGCACAGCTCCAACGCCTCGGCCTTCGGAGCCAGGGTGGCGGCCTCGACCTTCTCGGACCTGCACTCCGCCGTAGTCGCCGGTATCGGCATCCTCAAAGGCCCCTGGCACGGCGGGGCGGCTGAAGAGGTCATGAAGATGGCCATGGACATCGGCCAGCCGGAGAACGCCGAGCCGTACGCCAGGAAGATCCTGGACGGTGGGGGCAGAATCATGGGCTTCGGCCACCGGGTGTACAAGGCCGAAGACCCCCGGGCCCGCCACCTGAGGGAGCGCTCCCGGAAACTGGGTGAGGCACTGGGCCAGCCCAATTGGTTCCAGATACTTACGCACCTGGAAGAGAAGACCATGGTGCCCTACAGGTCCCGGGGGATCTACGTGAACGTGGACTTCTTCGCCGGATCTATCTACCACCTGTTGGGAATCGCGGCGGACCTGTTCATACCCATCTTCGCCCTGGGCCGCATACCGGGCTGGACCCTCCAGTGCGTGGAGCAGTACGGGAACAACATATTGATCCGTCCGCTGCTGGACTACAAAGGGCCGATGGACCTGGAGTACGTCCCCATCGAACAGCGCGGCTAGCACGCCAGCCGTAGAACTGGACAGGGACTGCAGTCGAGAGGGGGCCATGGGGCCCCCTCCCATATTATGAGGCGGCGACGGTGGACGTAGAGCGGGAGATAGCTCGCCGGATAGGTGAGCGGGGCAGAATAACCTTCGCCGAGTTCATGGAAGCGTCCCTCTACTGGCCCAAGGGCGGCTACTACAGCCTTCCGCACGTCAGCGGACACACCGGGGACTACTACACGGCCCCCAGTGCACACCCCGCCTTCGGCGCCCTGCTGTGCCTCCAGGTCTTCCAGATGTGGAGGCTGCTGGACTCCCCCGAAACCTTCTGGCTGGTGGAGATGGGAGCAGGGGGCGGCACCCTGTGCCACGACCTCGTCGCATACAGTGCCCACCTGCCCCACGAGTTCCGGCGCTCCCTGCGGTATCTATGTCTCGACCGTACGGCGCGCGCGGGCATCGAGACCCAACTCCCCTGCGACGCCCCTAGCAATGTCCAGCGGCTCGCCGCCCGGGGCGTGCCCCTCGACGGGATAGAGGGTTGCCTCCTCTCCAACGAGCTGGTCGACTCCTTCTCGGTCCACAGGGTGGCTGTACAGGGAGGCGCGCTGAGAGAGGTCTACGTCACCCTCAAGGACGGGAATCTGGCGGAGGTGCTGGACACCCCCTCCACACCCGAGCTGGAGAGACGGCTCGACGCCCTGGGCGTATGCCTTCCCGAGGGATACAGCACCGAGATAAACCTTGCCCTGGAGCCGTGGATGGCAGACGTATGCCGTGCCATGAAGAGGGGGTTCCACCTGGTCATAGACTACGGACATCCCGCAGAGGAGCTCTACTCCCAGCGGCGGAGCAGGGGCACGCTCACATGTTTCTACCGGCACGTCCAGACGGACGACCCGTACCACCACGTGGGCAGGCAGGACATGACGGCCCAGGTGGACTTCACCTCGTTGATAGAGCTGGGGAGGGAGCATGGTCTTGAGACCCTGGGATTCATCAGCCAGCGGGAATATCTGCTGAACATGGGACTCGATCGCTTTATCGGACGCCTCCCGAGCATGGGCCTGACCCACCGGGAGGTGGAAGCGAACCGGATGGGCATGCTGGACATCGTCAGGCCAGAGGGCATGGGCGAGTTCAAGGTCCTGGCCCAGGGCAAGGCCGTGGGTACCCCATCGTTGTGGGGTTACGGCCCTTTCGGGGAGCTCCACGCCCTCCTGGAGGGACTGCCCGTGCCCCTTCTAGCTCCCCACCACATCCCACTCCTGGAGGGGCGCTATCCCCACGCGGGCGTAGGATGGGAGACCTGGTGGCCCACCGGCCGGGAGGACCCCGGCGAGTAAGCCGGGCTCACGCCTGCGGCAGGCTTGCGCTGAGTCCCAGCGCCGCGGCTACCGGCTTCAGGCTCTCGATGACAAAGGTGATATGCTCCTCCAGGTCTATCCCCAGCTCATGAACCCCGAGAGCTCGTCCACGGCGAACAGGGCATGCTCCATCAGGCTCTCTCGCTGGATACCCGTGTGGTCCCCGTGCGTGAGGACGGCCCGTACGACGTGGTCCGAGTAGCCCCGCTCCCTCAGTATGTTGGCCCCATAGGCGGGGTGCTCCTCAGGGGTGGGGACTATCTCCCAATCGTAGTCGTGCAGCAGCCCCACAATCCCCCACTCGTCTTCGCTCTCCCCGTACTTGCGGGCGTAGCCCCTCATCGCCGCCTCCACGCCCAGGAGGTGCTTCATGAGGGTGTCCGTCTTTACGAACTCCTGAAGAAACGCGACGGTGCTCTGCCTATCCATCCTGGCCATTCTGCTCCTCCGTGTCCATGTCTTGCTGGCCAGCTTCGCTAAGGTCCGACAGGACGGCTCCGCCTTTGACGGAGCACCTCCGGGCGGTGGTGATAAATCCGGTATGGGCCACCATGCGGTGGACAGGCCGTACGCTGCGCTGGGTCACACTCCACGGCCGGAGCATCACCTCTACCGTCTCTACAAGCTGGAACCGGCCGTCGGAAGTGAGTGCCTGCACCAGCTGGTGTATCTGGAGCACCGTGGGCAGGAAGCTGAGGAGGATGCCCCCCATGTTTAGCGCCTCGGCGGCCAGGGGGACCACATGCCACGGCTCCGGGACATCCAGGACGATCCGGTCTACCTCCCGCTCGCCGATGCCCTGGTATATGTCGCCCAGATGCAGGGTATGGTTGGCGGGCTCGCCCACGAGAGCCCGGATGTTCTTCAGGCCCCCCGCCACCATGTCCTCCCGCACCTCGTAGGTCACGACCCGGCCCGAGGGGCCCACGGCCCTCAGAAGGGTCGCGGTGAGGCCCCCCGACCCCAGTCCCGCCTCCACCACGGTGGCGCCGGGGAAGATGTCCGCCATTATCAGAATGGTCCCCAGGTCTTTGGGATAAACGACCTGGGTGCCCCTGGGCATCTCCAGGATATGGTCCCCCAGGGTGGGCTTGAGGGCCAGGAGACTCTGACCGTGGCTGGTGCGGTACCACCCGCCCTGCTCCTGGCCTATTATCTCGCCGTGGGGCAGGACGCCGACGTGGGTGTGAAGGGCCCGATCCTGGTGCAAGGTCATCAGGTACCTGCGCCCCTTCCGGTCTATCAGAAGCACCGGGTCCCCTTCACTGAATCGGCCTCTGGGGGTTTTAGACAAATCGCTCACTCGATGGCGCCCTGCTCAACCGATCGGGCTTCATAACCAGGATGGGCCCGCCAATGACCACGGGTCGTACCTAGCCCAGTTTCTCCAGCTCCGCCAGGATGTCCGCCGGGTCGGGGAGGGTGGGCGGGGCGTACTCCTTCCTGAAACGTACCACCCCGTCTTTGTCCACGATGACCACCGCACGTATGGGGACGCCGCGCTCCTCGTTGAACAGGGCGTAGGACTTGCACATCTCTCCGTGGGGGTGGAAGTCAGACAGTAGCGGATACGGCAAATTACCCAGACTGTTGGACCACATCCTATGCGAGTGGTGGCTGTCACAGCTTATGCCCAGGACCTGGGCACCCTTCTCCTCAAACTGGCCATTGTACTGCCGGAACAAGGAGACCTGGTTGGTTCAACCCCCTGTGAAGTCGAAGACGTGCCAGGAGAGGACTACGGTCTTCTCCCCCTTGAACTGGCTCAAGCTGACTTTCTTGCCATCCTGAGAAAGCAGACTGAAATCCGGGGCCGGCTGTCCCACTTGGGCTGTCATCGTTGCATCTCCTATGTGCTGATTACGCCCACCCCGTGCGAGGGGGGCGAGGCGGCCCCCATTATAACCCATTTGAGGGCCCCATTCTACCGCCGGTGGACCGCCGTCACCGTCCAGAGGCTCCACCGGGGCGGTGGGGCCTTGAATTCGCCACCGGGGCGCTATAAATTAGACTTCAAGGGGAGCCGGCAGCCAGGAGATGAGCCCATGGCTAACGCCGTACTGGTGGTGGATATGCTGAAAGGCTTCCTGGAGCCGGGCCACAATCTATATTGCGGGGACGGCTGCAGGGAGATTATTCCCAGGGTCCGAAGGCTGCTGGAGAGGGAGCGAGAGGCGGGCTCCAGGATATTCTTCATCTGCGACAGCCACGATCCCGATGACCTGGAGTTCCAGATGTTTCCCCAACACTGCGTGAAGGGCACCGAGGAGGCCATGGTGGTTTCGGAGCTGCGCGGGTACGTCTCCGAGCATAACGTCATCCCCAAGACCCGCTACAGCGGGTTCTTCAATACCGGCCTGGAGAGGGAGCTGGAGGCCCTGAACCCGGAGAAGGTTATCGTATGCGGGGTGTGTACGGACATATGCGTTCTCCACACCGCCGCCGACGCCCGCAACCGGGACTACCCCGTCGAGGTGCCCACCGACTGCGTCGCCACCTTTGACCCGGACGCCCACAGATGGGCCTTGCAGCACATGGAGAAGATACTGGGTGCCAGTCTGGTGTAGGCCGTCCCCCCGGAGGGCGCGGGCTAGGCGAGATCGTCCCGTCGGGCGAGCTCACTCGGCGCCGTAGGGATTATCGATCAGGAAGAGCCAGGTGCCGTCGGACTGGCGGCGGGCTACCTCGGTGCCCATGCCGGTTATCACGATGGGGTTGCCATCGGGGCCCGCGGCCTTCATCTCCCACCTGTTGCAGGACAGGACGATGTCGCCCGCGGCAACGACCTTCTTGGCCAGGACAGTTATCTTGGGCCGGGAGTCCAGCAGACCGGCTAAGGCCCGGCGGATTGCCTCGGTGCCGGTGACCATCTCTCCGGGTCTGGGAACGAACGTCGCCTCGGGTTCATAGAGGGTGACGAGGGCGTCCAGGCCGGCGGGACCCTGGCTGACGGCGGCTCGGAACTGCTGGTACAGCTCCTCGGGAGTGTGGGCGGCCATCCTGGGCACCTCCGGGCTGGGTTAGCAACCGTGACGGCGGCGTGGCCGGGGGGACGGCAGAAGCGTTATAGGGCTACCCGCCCCCCACCGGCCTCACTACCTCCAGCACATCCCCGTCCTTGAGCAATACGTCGCCAAAGGTCTCCCTCCCCAGGACCACCCCGTTATACCCCACGGCCACGTGCTGTAGATTTACCCCGTAGCTCTGAAGGAAACTCACCAGGTCCACCGAGCCTTCAACGTCCCTGGGTTTTCCGTTCACCCTCAAACTTATCATGATGCCCTCAAAGGAGCCCCATGCTCGTGGGCATGGGGGGGATGCCACTCAGCCTCCATGGCCTCTTTCAGCTCCCGCGCGGCCCGCTCCGGGTCCGCGGCTCCCAGGATGGCGCTGATAACCGCCGCCCCGGAGGCTCCCGCACCGATTATCGCGCCCACGTTGGCCGCCTTGATGCCGCCTATGCCCGCGAAGGGAAGCGCTGTTCTCCCGGCCACCCGCGAGAGGAGCTGGAGCCCTTCGGGCTCGACCCCGGCATGGGAGCCCGTCGGGAACACGGTGCCCACCAGCAGAAAGTCGGCTCCCTGGGCCTCGGCGGCGATGGCGCCTTCCACGTCATGGACCGAGCGCCCGATGAGCAGCCCTTCCCCCGCCACGGCTCGCGCGGCGCCGGCGGGCATCCCCTCCTCCCCCAGCTGTACACCGTCGGCCCCGCAGGCCATCGCCGCGTCTACCCGGTCGTTCACGAACAGGAGGGCCGCTCCTTTGGTGGCCGCACGCAACCTCTCCGCCACTTCCAGGAGCCGGCCCGCGGGCAGGTCCTTTTCCCGTAGATGGACGAGGCCGACTCCGCCCTTGACGGCGGCCTCCACCCTCCGCTCAAGCTCTCCGAAGTCGCCGCTACACAGCCGCCGGTCGGTCACCAGGCACAGGCAGGGTGCAGGAATGGGGCGCCTCATGGCTCTACCTGGACGCCGGCATGGGCTGGGGCACGTCCTGGGTGGGGCTGCTGGCTGCGGCGTATGCCCGCTTGGCTATGCGGCCCGCGATATAGGCCATGCGGCCCGCTTCGACTCCCTTCTTGAAGGCCTTGGCCATAAGCACCGGGTCCTGGGCCTGGGCAATGGCCGAGTTGACGAGGACGGCATCGGCCCCCATCTCAAAGGACTGGGAGGCGTCCGAGGGCACGCCCAGGCCCGCATCCACCACCACCGGAACGCCAGCCTGCTCGACGATGATGCGTATCTCCTCGGCGGTATGGATCCCCTGGCCCGAGCCGATGGCCGACCCCAGAGGCATGACGGTGGCGCAACCTACTTCCTCCAGCCTCTTGGCCAGGACCGGATCGGCATGGATGTAGGGCAGGACGACGAACCCCTCTTGCACCAGCTTCTCCGCGGCTTCGAGGGTGCCCACCGGGTCGGGCAGGAGATACTTGGGGTCCGGTATTACCTCCAGCTTCACCCAGTTGGTATTGCCAACCTGCTTGCCCAGCCGGGCGATGAACAGGGCCTCCTCCACGCTACGGCATCCGGCTGTGTTGGGGAGGATATGGTACTTATTCCAGTCTATGTAGTCCAGAATGGTCTTCTTGTTAGGATCGTCCAGGTCCAGCCGCCTGATCGCCACGGTGACCATCTCGGACCCGGAAGCCTCTATGGCCTGTACCATGTCCTCCATGGTCCGGTACCTTCCCGTACCCACGATGAGCCTCGACTTGAACTTCCTCCCCGCGATCACCAACTGGTCTGCCATATCGGCCTCCCCTTTCCGTCTAAAACAAAAACCGCCAGGGTAGCCCTGGCGGTTTGCCCATACCTGCCAACCTCTCTTCCCTTCGCCGGTATTACCCGGATCAGGTATCAGCGGTCGGTGACGAGTATCGGCCACCCTCTCAGCCTGGCTTACCCAAGCTCCCGACAGGCTCACTCTGTTTTCTAGGTGCCTGCGCGGAGTGTAGCATGGACGCCATACGAAAGTCAACGAGACCACGGTGTGGGGTGAATATGGCCCTATTGCTATGGCTCCCCGCTGGGACATAAAATGAGGGGGCCGGGGGGCGCCGGGTCATAGAGGCTGCTCCTCGCGGTGGCAATATAGAGAAGCGGCTTTCCCGCCAAAAGGAGAGTATCGGCATGGTAGTGACACAGACCACCACGGTGCTGCACCCAGCCTCGGAGGACGTTGCCCGGCACCGCCTGGCAGACCGCCTGCCCAGCCTCCACGGGACCACGGTAGGACTGATAGATAACAGCCTGCACAACTCCAACGTATACCTGGAGGAGCTAGGGCGGGTGCTTCAGGAGCGCTACGGCGTGACCAGGACCGTGACCTACAGCAAGCCCAACCAGAGTGTGCCGGTCCCGTCAGAGGTCATGGACGAGCTGGCGAGGGAGTGCGACGCCATAGTTGGGGCGGTGGCCGATTGAGGCTCCTGCACTGCGTGGGGTCCCCACGACGGAATAGAGGCTGAGAAGCGGGGCAGACCCGCGGTCTCGGTGATAACCGACGCCTTCGCCAGGGCCGGAGAGCAGGTGACCCGCGCCAAAGGACTGCAGGAGCATCCCCTGGTGGTGGTCGGCCATCCCATCGGTAACAAGACCGCCGAGGATATGCGGAAGATAGCCCGGGATAGCGCGGACCGGGTTGCCCAGGGCCTGGTCGCCTCGTCGCCGGAGGCGAAGGTTGGCTGAAGGCGGGAGAGCCATCCCCGCCCAAGGCAAAGCCGCCTCACGGCTGCAGCTCCAGGGCTCTGGGAGGGAGATAAACGAACACTTCCACGAGCAGGGATGGACCGATGGGCTCCCCATCATCCCGCCTACCGAAGAGCTGGTACTGGAGATGCTGGAGGCCTGCCCGCTGTCCGGGAGCCATATCCTGGGCAGGATACCCCCCAGAGACAGTTCCGTCACCGTTGAAAAGGTGGCCATCAACGCCGTGATGGCGGGGTGCAAGCCCGACTATATGCCCGTGGTTCTGGCCGCCGTCGGAGCGGTCCTCCAGCCCCAGTTCAACGTAGGCTCCGTATCCACGACCACTGGGGGAGCGGCCCCTGCCATCATCGTGAGCGGGCCAGTGGCCAGCAGGCTGGGGCTTCATGGCGGGACCGCCGTCCTTGGTTCGGGCCACCGGGCCAACGCCACCATCGGCCGCGCCCTGCGCCTGGTGATGCGGAACCTGGGGGGGACCACCGCGGATACCATGGAGAAGTCCACCCAGGCCTGGCCGGGCAAGTACACCATGTGCCTGGCGGAAAACTCGGAACGCAGTCCGTGGAAGCCCTTTCACGTAGGGCTGGGCTTCCCGCCGGAGGCGAGCACCGTGACGGTGACGGCCGTGCGGGGAGTCCACCTCATCTGGGAGGGGCCTCGGGGAGAGGGGCCGGGGGTTCTTCCCGACATAGTCCGGGCCATCAAGAACGAGGGTATAGAGGGCTCCTATTACGAGTCAAAGGACGCATCGCCGGTTATCGTCCTGTGTCCCGAGCACGCTGCCGAGATCGCCTCCTCCGGATTCGAACTCGGGGAGGTGCGAGAATACCTCTTTCGCCACATCAGGCGCCCCTTGGGGGAGCTCAGGGGCGGGGGGTATCTGGGCGGTCGGCCTGGGATGGAGCTGTTCGCCGGCGAGAGGGACGACTACCCGGTGCCCCTGGTCTCTTCGCCCGACAACTATCTGGTGGTCGTAGCTGGAGGCGACGGTAGGAACTCCTCCTGGATGCCCGCGTGGCACGTCGCGCAAAGGGCCACCGAAGTCATCCAGGAGTAGGCCCGCCTCCAGAGTTCACCGTTATCCCATCCAAGGCACCGTCCATCATGCCCACCGTCCGGTTGCTCACGCCCGCCAGTGCCGGGTCGTGGGTCGCGACGATGACGGTCACACCCCGGTACAGGGCAACCTCGCGAAGGAGGCTGGCGATGGTTATGGCGGTGGCCGTGTCCAGCTCGCCCGTGGGCTCATCGGCGAAGACCACGGCGGGCCCGGTCACCAGCGCCCGGGCGATGGCGACCCGCTGCTGCTCCCCTCCCGACAGCTCGTAGGGCCTGTGACGGGCCCTTGGGCCCAGTCCTACCGATTCCAACGCCTCCTGTGCCCTCCTGCGGCGTTCCCGCCACCTTACTCCGCCCACGTGTAGGGACAGCTCAACGTTCTCCAGAGCCGAAAGGAGGGGCATAAGACCGAAGGACTGGAAGACGAATCCTATCTTGTGGCGCTTCAGCTCCACCAGCTCAGGCTCCGACAGTGCAGAGAGGTCCCGCCCCTCGAAGAGCACTCTTCCCGCGGTGGGCCGGTCCAGCCCCGCCATCATGTTAAGCAAGGTAGTCTTGCCCGAACCGGAGCGCCCGGTGACCGCCAGGAACTCACCGGGCATCACGTCCAGGGTCACCTTATCCACAGCTGTGACAGCCCGGCCCGCCGACTCGAACACCCGAGTCAGCCCCTCGGTGGACACAATGGGAGGTATAACGGGGCCCACCGGCTCCCCATCTTTTCTCCGGGAAGAGGCCCAGGGCGGCTGATAGGCGGGCCCCCTCCTTCCCAAAGGCGTGGGAGGCCCTGTCATGGGTCCTGGCCTTCCGCGGCGCGGCCTGTGGGTCCAGGAGAGGGGCTATTGTCGGGGTGTCTTATGGTCACCTGGTCACCGTCCATGTCCGCTTTCGCCAGGCCCCGAAGATGGAGCTTTTCTATATACTCCGGTGGAAGCTGAAGCCGGCCTGCGCGGTCCACCACCAGGTACTCCTCCTGGACAAAGCCGCCCTCCCGCTGGAAGCTGGGCTTCATACTGCTTTCGGTGCTGATGCGGCCATCTCGTATCTGGAGGATCCGGTCCACGTGCTGGGCCACCCCTGGGTAGTGGGTCACCACCATCACACTCACCCCGTAGATGCGGTTCATCTGGCGCAATAGCTCGAACACCTCCGATGCCATGTGGGTATCCAACTCCCCGGTGGGCTCGTCTGCCAGGAGCAGGGGAGGAAGGTTGGCCATGGCAACTCCTATGGCGACCCTCTGCTGCTCGCCTCCGGAAAGCTGGTGGGGGAGCCTATCGGCCATATCCGCCATGCCCAACGCCTCCAGGAGTTCCTGACTCCGGCTCTTCCGCAGCTTCACGTCCTGCCCGGCAATGGCCATGGGCAGCACGATGTTGTCCCGGGCCGAAAGATAGGGGACCAGGTTCCGGGCCGTGGCCTGCCACACGAAGCCTACCTCCAGCCTGCGGTAGACCACCAGCTCCCCCTCAGAGATGTTCAACAGGTCCCTTCCACCCACCAGCATCTGGCCCGCCGATGGCCTGTCCAATCCCGAGAGGATGTTCAGCAACGTGCTCTTGCCGCTGCCACTGGCCCCCACCACCGCGACCATCTCTCCGGTCTCCATCTCCAGGTCCAGCCCCCGGAGCGCCACCACCTCCAGATCGGCCCGTTTGTATATTTTGAACAGGTCGTGGCACAGGACGTGAGGCCCGGTCCGCCGACCCGGCGAGGCCGGCCGCCCCGGGCCATGATCCTCCGCCGAGGTTGGGGCGGGTCCAGGCCCATATCTCCCCGATAGGTCCACTCTACGCTCCTTCCCCTCTTCTATACTCCAACGCCCGCGGCCACGTCAACCCTCGCCGATACGGAAAACCCGTTGCACCTCCAGCCGCGACGTGAGCCAGGCGAGCCACGCTACGGTAGCGGCCACGACCCCCGCAAGCAGCAGGTAGGCCACCAGAAGCACCCCCCAGCTGGTCTCAAGCACCATAGGCGGTGTTACCCTGGCACCGCCCTCCCCCACCTCCAGCACGGGAAGAAGGGCCACTCCCATCTGGTAACCCGCCCAGGTACCCAAACCCACACCGCACACCACCACCACACCAAGGTTGAACCACACCACGCCGTTGAGCTGCCCCCGGGAGAATCCCAGCGTACGAAGGAGAGCGAACTCCGTCTGTCGCTCCCGGGTATCGACGTAAGAGTAGAGCATCACCCCGGAGGCGCTGGCCAGGAGCAAAGCCATGAACATCAGGACCAGCAGCCCTCCCCAGCCGTCGCTCACCAGTGGCTGCTCCACGCGCCTGGACACCATCTCGGAGGCGAGGTGCACTTTGCTTGGGGTTATGCCGAGCTCGTTCAGCGCTGGAAGCACTTCACCGGCGGCTCCGTCTCTGCCATCCAGCCCGACCCACAGCTCGTTGCTCTCTCCCGCCAGGGTCCGGCCGTGCAGGTTGCTGAAATGGCTGAAAGCCCTCAAGTCCACGACCGCGAAAGGCAGCTCTTTCGGGTCCAGCGTCGGGAGGTAGTCGGCCACCCGGACTCCCTTGATGGGAAAGGTGAAGCTGGCACTGGCTATGTTCAGGGTGTCTCCTAGCTCCGCCTCGGCAATCTCGAGGAGAGACCTGCTTACTATGGCGGGTATCGGCCCCACGGGACCGCCTGCCCGAATGCCCCGGACTCCCCTGGTGCTCCCCGGCACCCAGCTAAAGGCCGCCGACCTCCCCCCACCGGGGCGGACCACCGACTCGCTGGGCTCAAGGGCGTATAGCCCCGGGCCCGAGTAGTCCTCGATGACGTGCCATCCTCCTACCGTGTCGAAGTCGGCGATCACCACCTCGCCTCCCGGAGTGTCCGCCGACAGATCGTCCAGGAACAGAGCGCCGGGCTCGCCAAAGCCGCGACTGCTGGAGACGTGAATGGAGAGAAGAGTGAAGGGTGCCGTGAAGGATGGGGGTATGGACCTCTCCACGCGGCGCGCCCTGGGTGGCCGCGCCTCTTCCAGCGGTGGCGGGGGAGGGAGTTCTGTGCGCAGGTGGCGCCATCCCTTCGTGTCCAACTCACCGAGAGGGACGTCCAGGTAGTATCCCCGGGCATCCACGAGCCTGGCGCTGAGTGCAAGGCCGGGCAGTGGCCGCCCCGCCCGCGTCCAAACCCCCAGGGCCGTTGTGTCGGAGGCCAGCACGATGCCGTCCGTCACGGGATAGCCGGCCGTGGGGGAGGGAGCAATGGCCCCGGTGAGATCACCCAGCGAGCGCCCCCCGGCGAAATCGGGCCTGTACCAGGCCACGTCGGCGAAGGACCCCGTGTCTACCGCCAGCACGGACACCCGGGCGGCGCTCACACCACGTGTCAGCAGGCTGCCACTGGTACGGTTCACCTCTGAGGCCTTCGTCACTCCATCCACGTCTCCCAATGGGTCGGAGAGCCCTAGCAGGGGCCCTCGGCTGCCGAGGTGCTCAATGCGGAGGTCCGCCCCCGCTGTGTACATTGCCCGGTCCCTCTGACTACGTTCCAGAGTAGAGCTGAAGGCGCTTCCAACCACACCCAGGGCCGTTGCCAGCATGAGCAGGAGGACCAGGGTGCCGGGTATGATGGGATCTCTGGAGATGCGTCTCAGCCCCTGCATCAGCCAGGCGGTTCCCACAGGCTCCACACCCCTGGCCAGCAGGGCCACCACCCAGGGGAACACACGCAGCACCACGAGCCCCAAAGCGAGAAGACCCAACACAGGACCCAACAGGAGGGAGTAGTCGATCTCCAGACCCCCCGAGCCCAGGGGACGCACCAGGAAGGAGCCACGGCTTTGGATCTGCCACCACACCAGGCCTGCCAATAGCAACACCAGGATATCGAGGTAGTACCGGTGGATGATAGGCGCGCTGGGGGGCCTGGCCCCTGCCTGGCGGAACGCCACTATTCCCTGCCTGGCCGCTATCGCCGTGGAAACGGTCAGGACGGCCACTGCCAGCACCGCCCCTCCGACTCCCAACAGGAAGGCATCTCCCTGGGGAGCCAGGGCCAACTCCCCAGAACCCTCCACACCGAAGAAGACGCTCCCCAGGGCCCTGGACACACCCACCGCCAGCACCGGGCCCAGGGCCACGGCCGGGGCAGCCAGCAAGAGACCTTCCGCCAGCGCCAGCAGCCCTAGCTGAAGGGTCGTGGCCCCCCGGCTGTTTAACACAGCTATCTCGGCGGCACGAGAGCGCACGACGAGGGCCGTCACCAGCGCCAGGTAGTAGACCAGTACGGCCGTGACCAGAAACACCATCAGATAGAGGGGAACACGGGCAAGCATAAGCTGCTCCCGGTACTCCTCCAGCACGTTGTCCAGCAGGATGGCCGTGCTGCCGTTCTCCAACCCCGCCGGTACATCCCGTGCGACGCCCCGTATGGTGCCCAGCAGGCTGTCCACGTCCTCCGGGCGTACCTTCTCCCGGTCGGGGTAGAACGTCCAGGTCACATTGGTGTGCATCCCAGGGTATAGCGTGCCCAGCCGCCCGAGGATGGCATCGTCGCTGGTGAACAGCGGAACCCAGCTCCAATGGTCCTCTCTCAAGCTGAAGGCCTGCTCTGCCTCGTACCAGAACTCGTCGGTGGGGTCGTGGCGCCGGAACAGGCCGACGATCCTTACCCGGGTGGGTGTAGGCTCGGCAACCCCGGCCGCAGGAAACACGTCCATCTCGTCGTTAACACCCAGCCCCAGCAGCTCCGCTCCCAGGGTATCCAGGGCCACCTCTATGGGCGCGCCCTCGGGGGCCTCCGCCGAGCCCGAGGCGTAGGGCCAGCGGCCCTCCACCTTGATTCGAGAGTCCGCCCCCAGCGTGCCCGGTGCAAGGCCCGCCATGTACTGGAACTTGCCCCGGGGCCGCACGTCTCTGTCGACCTCCAACTGAGGATGGCCGCTGAAAAAGAAGGTTGTGGTCTCGAAGAGGAGGCCCCGGTCCTGCAGATAGGGCCCGAACGCGGAGCCCACCCGCTGATCGACGAAGTCGAGCCCCGCCTGGTATCGGGAAGCGCTGCGGGGGACCAACGAAGGATCGGGAAGGGGGCCGAAAGTCCTAACCGAGAAGTTGGCCTCCTCGGCGGTCGCCTCGGCAAGGGCACCGCGAAGCGCGGCCTCGGCCAGCAGGTCCGAGAAGACGACGGAGCTGGACATGAGGACTACCGCCAGCAATATCCCCAGGAACAGGACCATCTCCAGCCTCCACTGGGAGATGGTCCTCCTCAGGGCGATATCGTACGCCAGTCTAAGGAGGGACATATCGCCTACTCCCCTGCCCTCAGCACTTCGCTCTCCCTCAGCTTGCGGGCCGACAGATGAGCGGAAAGGACGGCCACCCCTATGGCAACGCTCAGCCCCGCGAGCACCAGGACCACGAGCCACCCCTCGGTGCTGACCACCATGGGCGGAACGAGGGGCTTCCCGCTGGCGGTTACATCCAGGAACCCCAGGACCCAACGGCCGAGCCATATGCCGAGGGCACATCCGGCCCCGATCCCAAGGACCGCCATCACCATCCTCTCCATGCCCATGGAGAGGAACAGCTGGAGCCCTGAAAACCCCAGGGCCCTGGCCACGGCCAGGTCCATCCTGCCGGCACGGACGGACACGACGGAGTAGGCGGCCAGGGCCAGCACCGCCGCCACGATGAGGGCGCTGGTACCTAACACGGTAAGGCCGTTCCAGGCGCCGCCGGCCAGGGGATCCCGCTGCGCCAGCGCTACCCGAGCATCGCGGTCCTCGATCGACGCGGCGAAGGGAAGCCACTCTCTGATAGAGCGAATAGTCGCGGAGCGGTCTGCGTCATCGTGTAGAGATACCCAGTACTCCTCGGGGTCCCTGGGCCGCCCTCCGGGGGCCCGGAGGACATATGCGGTGTACGCGTCCCGTGACAGCAGGAGAAAGGGGCGTGACGAAGGCTCTATGGTGGGGAAATAGTCTGTCACATCCGTTACCACGACGGGCACCAGCTGTTTGCCGGCCTGTACACGTAGCTCCTGGCCCACACGAAAAGTGGGGCCGCCTATCGCCGGAAGGGGCAAGGCGCCCGGAGGAACGACCACCCCCCGCGGCGCTCCGGTTATCGACTCCTGCCATGAGAAGGCCAGCCCGAAGAGGCCGCTATGGGCGGCCCGGGGAGTGACCTCGACGGTGTCCGAAGAGGGCCCAGGGACTGGTAGGGGAGCCCAGATGTCCGCGCCTTCATCCTCGTAGCCTTCAATCACCAGACCGTCGGCCGGAAGGGAGGGGCCCTTCACCGTAATATCGTCCAGGGCGATGCCGCCCGGGTGTGGGGACGTTCTGAAAGATGCGCCCCCACTGACGTAGATGGTGACGAGGCTGAATGGCCGCTCCAACCCAGCCCCGCCGGGCAGCGGAACCTCGAAATACCTCCAGTCGGGCGATGGTGCGCCGCCCTCCGCACCGGTCCTGGGGGCCTCGGTCCGGGGTGACTGCAGGGGAAGGCCCAGAGGCAGGATGGGAAGCTCACCCATCAGCAGGCTTTCGTGCCTGCCTCCAGCACCGGAGATCCTCGCCCAGAGCCCCAATCTCTGCTGGAGCCCGCTCCGGTTCAGCTCACTTACTTCGGCCCAAATGCCCAGGCTCTCACCCCCGGCCGGCAGGGCCACGCCGCGACCATCGTTTCCGCTTGAGCCCGGAGACAGGGGGTCCAGCAGCTCGGACAGGCCCTTGGCGGCGAAGTCATCCCTGAACTCGATGGTGCGGGCTACGAGGTCTGGGTCGAGGGTGAGTAGGATGGTGAATGGCCCTGAAGCCCCGCTGAGGATGGTCACCGGCTCCCGGCCAACCGGGGTAACTGCGTCGACACCCTGGATGACTGCCAGCTCCTCCGGGGCCGATAGGGGAAGGGATGCCCCCTTGATCACGAGGTCGCCTCCCACGTTGTAGAGGGCCTGGTCCCTCTGGCTCTGGGAGAGGGACGACTGGAAGGTGGCGCCGAAGATTCCCAGGGCTGCCCCCATCATCAGCATGACGGCCAGGGCCCCGTGAGGCAGAGGGTCGCGGGCCATCCGGGCCAGGGTGAAGGATGCCCAGGGCGGGGCCAGGGTTTGGGCCACCCAGCCCATCAGCTTTACCACCCAGGGCAGCAACCGCAACAAGAGGAAGCTGGCGGCCAGCAGGACGAGAACCGGCCCTAGCAGGAGGCTGGGGTCCACCTCCAGCTTCCTTTCAACCACTCCCCGGCTTATCAGCCCTCCTCTCCCCTCGATCTGCCACCACATGAGCCCGACCAGCGCCAGGAAGAGCACGTCCACGTAGTAACGCTGCAACACGGGCGTAGTGGGCGGCCTACCCCGGGCCCCGAGGAACTCCACCATCCCCATCCTGGCCGGACCCGATCCCGAAGCCACCAGCACCACCAGGCCCATGACAGCACCTATGGCGCCCATAACAAACATGTCCGCCCCGACACCAACCGCTAGAGACCCGCCTACTCCACCACTCAGGCCCTCCACCAGGTAGTAACGCGCTATCGCCAGCGCCAGGAAGGGCCCCACAACGACGGCCAGAAGGGCCACGACCCCCTCGCCCAGGGCCAGAAGGCTGATCACCTGGAGCATGCTGGCACCCCGACTCCTGAGCAGGCTGGCCTCGCCCCCGCGAGTTCGAGCAAGGAGCCCCATCACCAGGGCCAGGAAATAGAGTATCACCACCACCAGAAGGGAGATGAACAGGAACAGGGGCACCCGGGCATGGGCCAGGTCCTTTTCAAACTCCTCCAGGGTGTTGTCCAGGCCGGTCAGAACGAAAGAGCGTTGGAAGCGCTTGTTGATATCCGTCTCCAGCCCGCTGATGGCCTCCTTGGTCGGCTTGACCAGGGACGGGCTGAGGCCGGTGGTGTCCAAGAAGAGGGCCCAGCTGTAATCTCCCACCAGAGAGGGATAGCGGCCTCCCAGGGCCCCGGAGAACGCGGTTTCGGGAACGTATATCGGCACCACGGGCCGCTCATTGATCTCCAGCAGGTGGAAGTAGGAGGACGAGGCGGACAGCCAGTACTCGTCCTCCCGGTCCAGGGGCTCCGCAAGTCCCACCACGGTAATGGCGATCCGCTCCGACGGGTCGCTCTGGAATGGGAAGAGGAATATCTGGGAGTCGACCTTGAACCCGAATGAGGCTGCCACCTTCGCCCCCAGCACAGCCTCCAGGTGGAGGTCTCCGTCGCCAGCTGCGGGAGGTGCCTCGGGCCAGCTGCCCTCCACCAGTCTGGAGTGGGCAGCAAAGCCGGTGAGGAAGAAGGGCCGCCCCAGGGGCGCGTCCAACCTTCTGCTGGGCCCGTCATCCAGGGACGATACCAGGGGCATACCTGGCTGGACGCGGCCGGACCTGTGGGTGGCGAGCAGCATGTGGCCCAGTCGCGCCTCGGTGGTGGCTTCTATCTCTTCACGCAGGTTCCGGTAGTCAGCGGGCCCCAGCGGCCGGTTATGTAATGTCACCTGGGCATCCAGCACTATCGGCGAGACGGAGGCCAGGGTGTGGCCGAGTCCCGCTTCCGCCAGCGTGCGGGAGTAAATCGCCCCCGCGGCCATCAGGGTGACGGAGGCCAGAATGCCGAAGGAGGTGATGGCCAGCAGCACCCACGAAGAGCGGAGCCGCCATCTCCATAGCCACAGGAGCACTCCAACCCAGCTTTTGCTACCCACTGTTCGCTTCTCTACCCGGGGAAAGCGTGGTCATCTCCGCGTCTATTTTTGCTACATCCTCGGAGGGTTGGGGTCATCATCGCAGAAGAGGCCGATCACCGGACAGCCGATGCCGGTGGTGCGGTCGAAGGGCGAGGGCCCCGGAGATGCCATGCGGCCAGCGGAGGGGGCCGTCAGGATGCTCGAATCGTACCGTCCCTTCCGGCCGTTGTCAACGGAGCAGCAGGTGTGCTATTTTGGACCCGGACAACCAGGTCGGAGGCGGAGGAGGAGGCAGCATGCTGGAGCAGTTCCACGTGAGGGAGGAGGATGCGGTCAGGGTCCAGGAGGCGCCTCTGCGCGCCACCGTCGCCGCCATCTTCGAGAAGATGGGAGTGCCGGCCGGTGACGCCGAACTGGCGGCCGACGTGCTTGTGACCGCCGACCTCCGGGGTGTGGAGAGCCACGGCGTGTCCAACATGCTCCGTACCTACGTAGCAGCCTACAACCGTGGTGAGATCAACCCCCACCCAAACTGGAGGGTGGTCCGGGAGACTCCGGCGACCGCCAACGTCGATTCGGACCGGGGCCTGGGCATTATCGTTGCTCCCAAGGCCATGGAGATCGCCATAGAAAAGGCCAGGGCCACGGGCCTGGGCATGGTCACCATATCCAACGGCCACCACATGGGAATGGCCTCCTACCACGCGATGCTGGCCCTCAAGCACGACATGATCGGCATCAGTATGACCGCATGCCCCCCCTCCGTCCTGCCCACCTTTGGGGCGGAGACCAGAGTGGGCACCAACCCCATAGCGATGGCCGCCCCCGCCAGGGAGGAGCCCCCCTTCGTCTACGACGCGGCCACCAGCGTGGTCGCGGGCAACAAGATAGGCCTCGCCAGACGCGTGGGCGCCAAGATCCCCTCGGGTTGGCTGGGGGACGAGCAGGGAAGTCCTTTCATGGAGCCCATTGACCCCCCAACGCCCTACTATCTGCTGCCTCTGGGCAGCACCAGGGAGTCGGGGTCCCACAAGGGGTACGGCCTGGCCTGTGTCGTGGACATCCTGAGCGGGATACTGTCCGGCACCGCCTATGGAATGGTCCCAGGCCGCCCGAACTTCAGCCACTTCGTCGGGGCCTATAGCATTGAGGCGTTCACCGAGGTGGACCGGTTCAAGGAGCTGATGGACGACTTCCTCCGCACCCTCAGGGAAACGCCCCCGGCGCCGGGGCACGAGCGGGTTTTCTACCCCGGCCTGCCGGAGTGGGAGGCGGAGCGGGACCGCCGCGCCAACGGCATCCCCCTCCACAAGGAGGTTGTACAGTGGTTCCGGGACATATCCAGCGAGCTGGGCATCGCCCATACCCTGCATCAGGGCGCCTAGCATCCTTCTGTCGCAACCTCGAGCTATCCCGAAGGGGACCGAATGGGGCAGTCGATGGACTCCCCTAGTTACGACGTGGCCATCGTCGGAGGGGGCATAATCGGCCTGGCCACCGCCCTCCAGCTTACCCGGCAACACCCGGGGTGCCGGCTGGCCGTGATCGAGAAGGAGGAGGAGCTGGCCACCCACCAGACGGGCCACAACAGCGGAGTGATCCACTCGGGAATCTACTACAAACCGGGTTCTCAGAAGGCCCGGTTTTGCGTCAGCGGCGTCGACTCCCTCGTTGAGTTCTGCCAGGAGAACGACATCCCTTACGAGAGATGCGGCAAGGCTATCGTCGCCACCGATGAGTCGGAGCTCAGCCGCCTGGAGGACCTTTACCAGAGGGGGACGGCCAACGGCGTCGCCGGCCTCGAGATGATGGGCCCGGAGCGGCTGAAGGAGATCGAGCCCCACGCCAGGGGCATAAGGGCGCTGTACGCACCCGGGACGGGGATCGTAGACTACGTCGCGGTGGCCAACGCTTACGCAGATAAGGTGCGGGCCGGGGGAGGTGAGGTCCTCACAGGCAGGGAAGTTGTGGGCATCACCAGATCGGGTGGCGCCATAAATATAGAGACCACCAAAGGTAGCATCCTATCTCGCCACCTGATCAACTGCGCTGGGCTTTACGCCGACGTGGTCGCCAGGATGATGGGGCTGGAGCCGGAAGTGAGGATCATACCCTTCAGGGGCGAGTACTACGCCCTCAGCCCCGAGCGGCGCCACCTGGTGAGGGGGCTGATCTACCCTGTGCCGAACCCCAGATTCCCGTTCCTGGGCGTTCATTTCACCCGGGGCATCCACGGAGACGTGGAAGCGGGCCCCAACGCCGTGCTGGCGCTGGCCAGGGAGGGATACACGAAGACGAGCTTCAACCTCGGGGAGACCCTGGGCACCCTGGGATACCGTGGCTTCTGGGCCATGGCGATGAGGACCTGGAGGCTCGGCCTGGGAGAGTTCCATCGTTCCTTCAGCAAGAGGGTCTTCCTCCACGACCTCCAGCGGCTCCTGCCCGAGATCGCGAACCGGGACCTAGTCCCAGGCGGCTCCGGCGTACGGGCCCAGGCTGTGGACAGAAAAGGACGGCTCCTGGACGATTTCAGCATCCAGGAGAGCCCCGGTGCTATTCACGTTCTGAATGCTCCCTCCCCGGGGGCCACCTCCTCCCTGGCCATCGGAGAGTACATCGCGGGCCTCGCCGCTAGGTCCTTCGACCTGAAGGCGGCCTCCTGAGCGGCCTCCCGGCCCCCACACCATCTGGCCACGCCGGGCCGGAGGGCACGTGGCCCCCATGTGGGATCCTGCTAGGGTGGACAGGGCGTCGAGTTTGGGGGTATAATGCCGTTCGTCGTCAGGCGGGCTTTCCGCTTCTCGAAGGGTACCGCGGTACTCCCATCTGAAAGAGGTGGTATGGCGCTGAGGGGTTATTTAGTTCTCGCACTCTTCATGGTGCTAGCTGCCGTCGCGGCCGGTTGTGGCGGAGGTGGTGGTGCGGAACAGGCGACCGAGACCCCGACCGTCGCGCCGGAGCCCACGGCCACACCCTTGCCCCCGGCTGAGCCTATCCCCACCTCCACCCTTGCTCCGACATCCACTCCCGAACCGACGCCCACGCCGGCGTCCGAGCCCACACCCACCCCGGCCCCCCAGCCCACACCCACGCCCCAGCCGGAAGCGCCTACCCCCAGGCCAAGCCCGACTGCCACCCCTGCCGCTGCACCCACCCAGGAGCCAACCCCCGAACCGGCGGGCCCATCCGTCGATCGCGATCTCCTGCCGGCAATGGTGCTCAGCCTGACCGAGATCGCCCCCAGGTTCCCCACCCTGGTACTGGACCCCGATGGAAGCGGCTTCGTGGACGCCCAGGAGGCCGCGGACGACACTACAAGACCCGACGATACGCCGGAGGACATCCTGGCCCAGGGGCGTCTCGACGGATACAAGGTCGCCTACTCCGACCCTGGCGGCCTGTTCGAAATCCAGTCCTCGCTGGACGTCTTCGACACCACAGAGTCTGCCGAGACATACCTCCAGGGCCAGATCAACGATTTTCACAGCCTGGTGGGGGAGGTTATCGATGAGGAACTGGGGGTCATCCTGGACGAATTCCTGGAAGCACCGCCACCCAACCTGGGCACCGCCGCCGGGGCAGGCCGGCTTACCGCCAGTTTTACCCAGTTCGGACTGGTAGCCTACTTCACCTTCGTCACCTGGGTGCGGGACGAGCTCCTGGCGAGTGTAGCTGTGGTCGCCTTCGAGGACGTGGACCGGGGCGCCGCCGTCGAACGGCTGGCCAAGCAGATGAACTTCCGAATAAACGGGGTGCTGTCCGGCCAGATCGAGATTACACCTCTCGACACAGAGACAGAGGAGTTCGACCTACCCTCTATGCTCCCGACTCTCGACGATCTTCCCGCCGGCTTCGCCGTGGAGAGCGAGGGTTTCATCAGCGAGCCCGACAGCTATGAGCGCACGTTCAACGCCACGGCCCTGGTCGCGGACTTCCGGTCGTCGGTGGTATCTAACATCACGAACACGATAGACCTGCACAGAAGCGCTCTGGACTCCAGAGGCCTGGTCCTGACGCTCCAGGACTTCGGCGCCGACGAGTTTGGGGAGATCGCCGGGGAGGTGATCGCCGAGGATGCAGAGCTCACCCTCCAGAGCCTGGACGTTGAGAAGCTGAACGTACCGCCCATCGGCGATGGGGCCGTGGGATTCCTGCTAAAGATGGGGACTCCCATCGGTAACGTGGACGCAATCATAATTGTGTTTGTGCAAGGGAGGGTCACAGGCCAGGTACTCGTCCTGGGCCCCCCTGGCCAGGTCATTCTTGACGACGTAGCGTCCCTGGCAGAGCTCATAGTCGGGCGGGTCCAGGCGGGAACCCCGTAGGGGCGGTCTAGAAGCCCCCCCTCGACTGCCCCTGGCCCCCGAGGACGCCATCTCCGTGGATACCCATCGTGCATGCGGCCCCGTCACGACCCCGAGTCAGAGACGCGAGCCGACCGCACGGCGGGAACGTATCTCCCGCCATTCCCGGGACAGCTTTGTGGAGACCGCCGCCGGAGGGGCTTGAGTGCGGACTCTCATCCTTTCCGATATTCACTCGAACCTGGAGGCCTTCCAGGCGGTGCTGGACGACGCCTCTGGAAGACACGGGTTCGATGAGGTCTGGTGTCTGGGGGACACCTTGGGCTACGATCCAGACCCGGGCGAGTGCATAGAGCTACTGAGAAGCTACGACCCTGCTATCGTAATGGGCAACCACGACCTGGCCGCCGCCGGAAAGCTGAGCACCCGGGACTTCAACACCGCCGCCCGCCTCGCGGCCCAGTGGACGGCCTCTCAACTCTCTCCGGAACATGCCCGGTTCCTTGCCGAGTTGCCCGACGTGGTTTTGAAGGGGAATTTCACTCTGGTACACGGTAGTCTGAGGAGTCCCCTGGTGGAGTACGTGATCTCGACCGAGTCCGCACGGGGGACGTTCCGTCTCCTCCAGTCCCGGTACTGCCTGGTAGGCCATTCCCACATCCCCTTTGTCTGCCGGGAGCAAGGCCCAATGTGCAGCTTCGAAGATTTCCCGGAAGGCGAAGGCATACCTCTTGGGGGGGAGCGGCTGATAATAAACCCTGGCGGGGTGGGCCAGCCCAGGGATAGAGACCCCAGGCCGAGCTACGCCATCTACGACGACGATTGCGGGATCATCGAGAGGTCCAGAGTCACCTACGACATCAAGACCGTTCAGGAGAAGATGCGCCACGCGGGCCTGCCGGAGGAGCTTATCCGGCGCCTTGACTACGGGGTGTAGCTAGGCTACTGGGGAGTGTCGCTGCTTCGCTGCCCACGGAAGGGCAGCGGCACCTGCCCGACGCCCTCACTCTTCAACGTCCGTACGGAGTCTATCAGGTCTCTATGAGGGGCCGTCAATACCTCCCGGTTGGTGAGAAAGCCCCCGTAGATGACCAGCAGCCCCACGAGGAACAACCCCAGGTGGGGGGCGGACTTGTCGATGCTGTTCAGGGTTAGCCCAAGGCCTCCAAACACGAGGCCCAGGGTGATGAGTATGTAGGACGCGGCCTGCCGTACCTCGGGCCCCCTCCGCCAGAAGTCCCGGTTCTGCCACAGCACCGTGCCCGTGAGCACCGTGTTGCGGTAGGCGACCTTCGCCTCAGACCTGGTCCGGTTCCACCACGATCCCCGAGAGGCGGCTTCTAGCGGCGGTTGGGCCGGCTCTCCGCCCACCCGCGCCTTTTCTGCCTTAACCAGCGGGATGACACTCCACACGGCGGCAGCCAGCACAGCCACCCCCCCGAAGTAGTTCAGGATCGCCGCGGGGAGATGTACCCAGGAGGGAAGGACCCCAGCCTTGGTCATCGTAGCGGAAGGTACAAGGCACTCCAGCTTCTCTAGGCCAGAGAGGCAATCCTCGGGCGTCCTGAACCCGGCGCTCAGCACCATCACCAGCAGTGCCACCATGTACACCAACACGTAGCCCATGACTGCGTTGGCGACGTTCCGCGGGGCCAGCATATACACGGCGCCGGCGCCCAGATAGGCGGGGATGAGCGTTGCTCCACTGATGTACCAGAGGCGGAAGACCCACTGGTTCATACCAAAGGTCTCCCGGAGGAACCACATGAGCATGGAGACGGAAAACAGGAATAAGGCCACGGACCAGAGCAGATGATAGGTCCGCCGCCTCGCCAGGTATTGGTCCAAGAGGGATGCGGCGAAAATAAAGCCGAGAATCCCGCCGATAAAGGCCAGGGCCACCGACATGGGCAACCTCCGCCGCTAATTGTACCTCAACCCGCCGGAATTAGCAATTCCGCCGGCTCCTCTTTTGGCGCGCTTGTCCAAAGGGGGCTGGCATCCCTACAGTCTTCCCCGCTCAAGGAGCTTTCACCGGCGCGACAACAGGATATCACGGGGCACCTTGCCACGCCATCCCCTTATTGTGTAGACTGAGCATTGGAGACTCCGGCCCGCTAGCTCAATTGGTAGAGCAACGGACTCTTAATCCGTAGGTTCTCGGTTCGAGCCCGAGGCGGGTCACCAAGAATAGCTCCGCGCTCGAACGGCCGCTCCATCCACCCGTCCACAGCCTGCCAGACCTGGACCAGGGCGGGCAGGGGCACCAGTGCGGTGCAGCAACCCGATTATAGAGGAGGGAAACCATGCCAGCCACAGCGTTGTCCCACCTGGCGATATGTGTGAGCGATATCGACCGGTCGCTGACCTTCTACCGGGACCTGTTGGGCTTCCGGGTGGTCCAGGATTTCGTCAAAAACACCGGCTCCGGGTCCTATCTCCACACCTTCAAGACCCCTCAGCCCAAGCAGCGTGCGGTGGTCATGTATTTCGGCGAAGAGGATGCGGGCACCCTCATCGCCCTGGAGCAGGTGCCCGGTGCCAAACCCGATGGCCGGCCCATCTTGCTGGACCAGATCGGCATCACCCACATATCCTTTAGCGTGCCCGACGTGCCCAAGATGGCACGGGAGCTGGTGGCAAAGGGGGTGGAGACCGTGGGCCCCCTCGAGGCGTATCAGGACGCGTCAGGGCACATCAGCAACGTATATGTCAGGGACCCCGACGGCATACTCATCCAGTTCGACGAGGGCATCACCAAGGAGTCGATGGACCCGGCCCCCCAGAAGCCGACCGCGTAATAGCCATCCGCCCGGTGTGGCAGCGGGCCCCAGAGGCGCCGTGCCGGTACCCCAAGGTACTGGGCGCCGACGGCCTCCTGGCCCCGCCCGCCCTTCCGAGTGCGCCTGAGCAGGTCCACCGCGGCCGCCTTTTCCGGGCGGGACATCGCCTCCTCCGGGACGAATTAGATACGTGCCAGCCGGGAACGCAGATCTCACTCGCCTATAGAGACTATGTCGCCGGAGGCCCACGCCAACCTCGTCAGTCTGGTTTCTTTAGGCACCTCGAACACCACCCATCCCTCCACCGAGTGGCCCTGGGGGAGTATTGTTCGTAGTGTGCCTTATGTGCTTCAAACCAATCCCTGGTGTTAAATGGCCCGCCTTCGTTCACCGTCGCCTCTTCACTTTCGATTTCGCCTGTGACGTCTTCGGAGGCAGTGAGAGGGCGAAGCTCACCCCCTGGCCCAACCAGTACGTCAACTCCTTGTCTGTCCTCTGGCCCTCGGGACCTACATAGACCATTCCCTTGAGCGAACGGCCGGTGAAGTCCATTGGTCGTGCGTGCGGTTTAGCTAGTGATTTCTCATGGCTGTCGGGACCGACCCGCACTACCAGGTCGTCTCCTACAATGCCACAGCACATGTTGCCACCCAGGATGAAGGAAAGGCCGCCAAACATTTTCTTCTCCGTGAGATCCTTGCGGTCGGCAAGCACCTCTCGTATTCGGCCGGCTAAGTGCTCGTTATAGGCCATGGCGATTAACCCTCACTTATCGACGGAGCTAGTACCAAATGGCCAAAAAGTCCGTTACGTCTTCCAAGTCTGGCTCAAAGCTGGAAACGCGTACGCGAATTTTTGCCTGCCCGGGGTCGGCCCCGGGCGGCAGATAGGGGATGAGGGCCAGAAGGTCCGCCCGGGTCTTCTCAAAGGCAGCAAGGTCGCGCTGGCATTGTTGGGACTGGCCGAAGACGCCCAGGGAACGCAGCATCTCCTCGGGAAGTTTCCTGGCTGCGGCGGCCACTATCTCCACGTACTCCCGCATCCCGCCTCTTTCGCCGTTCCGAACGATTTCCGCTCCCCTACGAATACGCCGTGGCGTCGCCAGGTTCATCAGTACCCCGTCGGCCACCTCCCCAGCCAACCTGGCCATGCGCGACCGCAGTGCGGCGACGAAGATGGGGATGCGGAAGGGATGGTCCTCAAAATACGAACGGGAGGTGCCCGCGTAACGCGGGACGTTGTATACCTGCCCTCATACCTGAATTCCCGCTCTCGGACCGGCAGCCGCACTATCTCCACGTACTCCCGCATCGCGGTAAGGGGCCTCCAGCTTGACGCCGTGGCGACACCGATGGGGTGTCCGGTGCCCAGACCCAGAATGGCCCGCTCCTTCGAAAGCTCGGCCAGGGCCAGCATGCTCATCACCGCTATCACGGGAGTTCGCGTGTAGATGGGGGTGATGCCCGAGCCCACATGGATACGGTCCGTGCTCATGGCGATGGCCGCCATCTGGGTATAGGCGTCCTTGGCGTCCATGCTCTCGGTAACCCAGACACTGTGAAACCCTCGGCGCTCCGCCTCCTGAGCCAGCTCCACTGATAGCTGAACGGGAAGGTAACTGCGTAAGACTATCCCCAGCTCGGCCACGGCTACTCCTTCGGGGCCTTGTCCCGGCACGGGGGCTGGCCCCGCGTGCCTCCTGGAGGGGCGCCACAGCGCGCGGATGCTAGTGTAGCCGCGCCTCCTGGCAGTGTCAACTTGAGGTAGCAGAGGGATCCGACACGCAACGAGGCGGTGGACGCGGCTGCGGCGCCTCGGCTATAATAACGTAAGGTTCAGCGAGAGTACGGCGGCGACAGATCGGCGGGCGAGCGCCGCCTGGGGCAGGATGAGGGCCGCCATTCGGCTGGCCCCTTTGCGCCGGGGGAAGTGTCGGAACTGGTAGACGAGCATGATTTAGGATCATGTGCTGAGAGGCGTGGGAGTTCGAGTCTCCCCTTCCCCACCATCCGCTTTGAATCAATATGCCAGGTGCCCCCATCTCGGGGCGTTTCGTAAGGTAGTGATCGGAACTCCATGCCCAGCTTGCTAGAGGTACGGGACCTACAGACCTTCTTCTTCACCCCGGAGGGTGTGATTAAAGCGGTCAATGGGGCCTCCTTCGACGTTCAGGAGGGTGAGACCCTGGGCCTCATAGGGGAGAGCGGCTGCGGTAAGAGCGTGACTGCCCTCTCCATCTTGCGGCTCATACCAGATCCCCCAGGCAGGATAGTGGGCGGCCAGATCATCTTCCAGGACCAGGACCTGCTCACACTGCCCGAACACCGGATGAGGCGCATCCGGGGCGCTCAGGTCTCCATGATCTTCCAAGAGCCAATGACCTCCCTCAACCCAATCCTGTCCATTGAGCGCCAGCTTACCGAAGCCCTGGAAGTCCACCTGCACATGAGCAGGGGCGAAGCCCGCAGAGAGGCGCTACGCCGCCTAGAACAGGTTGGCATACCCGACCCTGAGCGGCGTATCAGGCAGTTTCCCCACCAGTTCAGCGGGGGCATGCGCCAGAGGGTTATGATCGCCATGGCCTTGAGCTGCAACCCCAGGCTGATAATCGCCGACGAACCCACCACCGCACTGGACGTGACTATCCAGGCGCAGATCCTGGAGCTGATGAAGGACCTGACCTCCCAGCACGGTGTTTCCCTGATCATCATCACCCACAACCTTGGCGTGGTGGCGCGCTACGCCGATCGCGTCAACATCATGTACGCCGGGAAGATCATAGAGCAGGGCTCGGCATTGGACATCTACAGGACTCCCAGCCACCCTTACACCCTGGGCCTGCTCAGATCGGTGCCCAGGCTGGACCTGCCCCGCAAAGAAACCCTGGACCCCATAGAGGGCCAGCCACCGGACCTGATAAACATGCCGCCGGGATGTTCCTTCCGGGAGCGTTGCCGGTACGCCCTCGACCGATGTGCGCAGGAGGAGCCTGCCCTCCTGGGGGTGAGCGATGGCCATTCCTCGGCCTGCTTCGTCGCAGAGGCCCTTGCCTCCGGGGTTATGGAGAAGACCGAATGAAGCCGCCGGAGGCTCCCCCCACCCACCAGGCCGGCGACACGCTGGTGGACGTGCAGAACCTGAAGATGTACTTCCCGGTCACCTCCGGCATTCTGTTCCAGCGTAACGTTGGCTACATCAAGGCGGTGGACGACGTCAGCTTCTCCGTGCGGAGGGGCGAGACCCTTGGCCTGGTCGGTGAGAGCGGATGTGGTAAGACGACCACGGGCCGGTGCATCCTCCGTCTGTACCACCCCACCTCCGGCGCCATCTGGTTCGAGGACAGGGAGATGGGCACTCTGACTGGCCGGGATATACGGGCCATGCGCCGCCGGATGCAGGTCATATTTCAGGACCCCTACAGCTCTCTCAACCCGCGCATGACCGCTGGGAACATCATCGGGGAGCCGCTGGTGGTGCACAAGATGGTGGGCAGCAAGAGGGAGTACCGGGAGAGGGTGTCCGAGCTGCTCTCGGTGGTGGGGTTGAACCCATACATGGCCGACAGGTTTCCCCACGAGTTCAGCGGCGGCCAGCGGCAGCGCATCGGAGTGGCCCGGGCCCTGGCGGTACACCCCCAGTTCATCGTGTGCGACGAGCCCGTGTCGGCCCTGGACGTTTCCATACAGGCCCAGATCGTGAACCTCCTCGAGCGACTCCAGCAGGAGTACGATCTCACTTACCTCTTCATCGCACACGACCTCTCGGTGGTGCGGCACATCAGCGACCGGGTCGCCGTAATGTACCTGGGCCACATCGTTGAGATCGCGGACCGGAACGAGGTCTATTCGGACCCCCTTCACCCCTACACCAGGGCGCTCCTCTCGGCGGTGCCGATTCCCGACCCGGTGGTTGATTCTCAGCGGGAGAGGATACTCCTCACCGGCGAGGTGCCGAGTCCCCTCAACCCACCTCAGGGGTGCGTGTTCCATCCCCGCTGTCCCATCGCCACCGCAGAGTGCAGGGAAGCGATGCCCGCGCTAAAGGAGGTCCAGACCGGGCACTCGGTAGCCTGCATCCACGCTCCGGGATACGGGGCCCCTTAGGCAACCCTTAGCACACGACGAGGAGGGGCATCACGAGCCATGGAAAATTGGGGAAGGAGGGTAGCCTGACCCCAGGCGTTGCAATGGACCCGCGAACCATACGAAATTTTTGTATCGTGGCCCATATCGACCACGGCAAGTCCACCCTGGCCGACCGCTTCTTGGAGGTGACGGGCACCGTCACCCCCAAGGATATGGTGGAGCAGTTCCTGGACCAGATGGACCTGGAACGGGAGCGTGGCATCACCATCAAGGGTAAGGCGGTGGCCATGACTTACCGGGGCAGAGACGGCCAGGAATACCGGCTTAACCTCATCGACACCCCGGGACACGTGGACTTCAGCTATGAGGTGTCCCGGGCCCTGGCAGCCTGCGAGGGCGCCCTGCTGGTGGTGGATGCCAGCCAGGGCATCGAGGCACAGACCCTCGCCAACGCGTTCTTGGCGGCGAAGCACGGTCTCACACTGATACCGGTGGTCAACAAGGTGGACCTTCCACAGGCAGAGCCCCAACGGGTCGCCGGCGAATTGCAGCAGGTGTTCGGGTTCGACTCCGAAGAGATACTTTTCGCCTCCGCCAAGGAAGGGGTGGGAATCAGAGAGGTGCTTCAGGCGGTGATAGACCGGGTACCACCGCCAAAGGGGGAGTCCACCGCTCCCCTGCGCGGCCTGGTCTTCGACTCCATCTACAACACCTACAAAGGCATAGTGGCCTACGTGAGGATCTTTGAGGGGACCATCTCCCGGAACGACCGTATCATGGTGATGTCCACGGGGAAGGTCACCGAGACCATGGAGATCGGTGTCTTCGCCCCCCACCCCACCCCCGTCGAAACGCTCACCGCCGGGGAGGTGGGATATGTGGACACCGGATTCAAGGATGTGCGGGAATGCGGGGTGGGCGAGACCCTGACGCTGCTGGAGAGGCCCGCAAAGACGACGCTTCCCGGGTATGTGCCCATGAAGCCCATGGTGTTCGCCGGACTCTACCCCGCCGATGGCGAGAGCTATCAGTCCCTGCGCACCGCCCTGGAGAAGCTGCAGCTCAACGACGCCGCGCTGACTTACGAGCCCGAGAGGAGCCCTGCCCTGGGCTTTGGGCTCCGATGTGGCTTCCTGGGCCTGCTCCACATGGACATAGTGCAGGAGCGGCTGGAACGGGAATATGCCCTCGACATAGTCGTGACCGCACCCGGCGCAGTCTACCGCGTTCTCCTGAAGGATGGGTCCATGGTCGAGGTGGAGACCCCATCCAAGCTGCCTCCCCCCAGCGAGGTCTCGGAGATACAGGAGCCGTGGCTGAACCTGACAATCATAACGCCCCACCGTCACATCGGTGGGGTAATGGAGCTCACGTCCTCCCGGAGGGCCGTGTTCAAGCGAATGGAGTACCTCCAGGGTACAGACCCCGGGGATAGCTCAGGTACCGGCGGAGACCCCCCGGGAGCCGCCAGGGTGCTGATGGAGTACGCCATGCCCCTCTCCGAGATGCTGGCGGAGTTCTATAACCACCTGAAGTCACGGACTCAGGGGTATGCCTCCCTAGACCACCAGCTCGACGGATATCGGGCGGCGCCACTGGTGAAGCTGGACATCCTTCTCAATCAGGAGCCGGTCGACGCCCTCTCCATGATGGTCCACCGGGACAAAGCCTACCAGTACGGAAAAGCGCTGGCGGAGAGGCTCAAGGAGATTATACCTCGCCAGCTCTTCGCGGTGCCGATCCAGGCGGCGGTGGGGAACCGCGTGATCGCGAGGGAAACGGTCAAAGCGCTGAGGAAGGACGTGCTGGCCAAGTGCTACGGCGGGGATGTGACCCGCAAGCGGAAGCTGCTGGAGCGCCAGAAGGAGGGGAAGAAGCGCCTGAAGAAAGTGGGCACCGTGGAGATACCCCAGGAGGCCTTCCTGGCCCTGCTGAAGCTGGAGGAGAAGTAGGGCCCAGGCTTGCCCACGCCACACCGCCGTTGACACCACACAGACGGTAGGAATTAGATACTTGACACACCAAGACATTTGTGCTATGATTATGCCTAGGTTAGGTAGGAGTTGGGCACATGGTTGTGGTGACGTTTCAATCGGTTCTGAAGTGGTCGGACGAGGAATGTAAGCGCTTCTTGGAGGCGATGCGATGGCCGGATGGCCCCTGGTGCCCGAAGTGCGGGGAGAAAGACCCGTACACTGTGGTTCGCAAGACCCCCTCCAAGAACGCCGTCAAGTCCCTCTACAAGTGCCGAGCCTGCCTACGACAATTCTCAGCCACCGTGGGGACTATCTTTGAAGATTCCAAGATTCCCCTGAGCAAGTGGTTCGCGGCCATATACCTGATGTGCGCATCCAAAAAGGGGATTAGCGCTCATCAGTTGCACCGCCAGTTAGGAGTGACCTACAAGTCGGCCTGGTTCATGTGCCACCGTATCCGCGAGGCCATGAAGGACAAGAGCTTCCCACAACTCACTGGCGTCGTTGAGGCAGACGAAACTTATGTCGGCGGGAAACCTCGCGGTCACCGGGTCTGGAAAGAGCGTGAGACCGATGAGATTAAAATGGGGCTCCGACCGAAGCGGAAGGACTGGCGCAAGGAAAAGGCTATTGTCTTTGGCATGAAAGAGCGGGATGGCAGCGTCAGGACAATGGTGGTAACGGAAGCAACAGCGGGGAAGCTAGGCCCTATCTTGACGGGGATAATCGACCCTGAGCACTCCCACCTTATGACTGATGCCCACCCAGCTTACAGGCTAATAAGGCACAAGATGCCCCATAGCGTCGTCCGACATCAGGTGACCTATGTAGACGGAGATACGCACATCCAGGGGATTGAAGGCTACTGGGCTATTCTTAAGAGGGGACTAGTAGGCACATTCCTCCACGTGGACGCCCAGTATTTGCCGCAGTACCTCAATGAGTCTTGAGTATAGGTTCAGCCGCCGGAAGATCGGCGACGAGGAGAGGTTCGCTTCTTTAGTCGGACAGGTTCAGGGGCGGGTGATGTGGTACTGTCGGACTCCTCAACCTCAGAATCCTCATGCTTAGGAACCTGGCTAAGGGCCTCTATTGCCTCTTCAAACGACAGGGGGTGAAGTGATATAGTGGTGTCAGATTGTTTCTTGGGCATTTGAGGATTGCCCACCACCTAAAGGGAGTATTGGTAGTACTCCCTCGCATCGGAACCACCGTCCCACGGTAGGATCAGGTACTAGTCAACTTGATTGTACCACGATGGAGGGTAGGTTGTTATGGGCGTTGTTTCTTGGGCAACTTGATTGTACCACGATGGAGGGTAGGTTGTTATGGGAGGCAGTTTTAGTGAATGGTCATAACGGTTGGCGTACGGACCCTTTGTACACTTTACCTGAGGCCGCTCATTTGGCGAAGGTACATCCAACCACTGTTAAGAGATGGCTCTACGGTTACGAGACCTTGGACAGAGAGGCACAACCGATATTTGGTGAGCAAGCCCAGCCGACTCAACCAGATGCTTCTGTGTCTTTCTTGCAGTTGGCCGAGATAGTTGTCGCCAGCAGCTTTCGAAGACATGGACTAAAACTGGAACGCATTCGCAGGGCACATGCATTCGCCAAGGAAATGTGGGACCTTGAATATCCGTTTGCCCGCCTGGCATTAGAGTCTTTGGGTGGACATGTAATCCGCAGATTTGAAGAGGAGCAACCAGGCCCAAGTCTCCTGGTCTTAGATGACCCTGCGCAATTAGCCCTTCCAGGAATGGTGTTGGAAACACTCAATAATTTCGACTACCATCTTGAGTTAGCCTCCCGGTGGTTCCCCGTCGGGAAAGACATCCGTATCGTAATCGACCCAAGATACAGCGCAGGACTGCCAACTATTCCTGATCGACGTGTGACTGTTGGAGCTATTCGCAGGCGGTTCCTAGCCGGTCATTCAATTCGATTTATTGCAGGCGCCTTAAAGTTAAACAGAGATTTGGTCGAGGAGGCGGTCCGGTATGGAGAGCGGGTCGCCGCATGATCCTATTTTGCGATGAAGACATTGGTACAGGAGTGCCAAGTGCCCTCCGATTAGTTGGTCTCAACACCATGCCTTTAGTGCAAAAAGGCTGGATGAGCCGCCCAGACATTGAGTGGCTATCGGTTGCGGGACAAAGGCGATGGCTCGTATTCAGCAATAATTTCCGCATGCTCAGGAGTCCTTCAGAACGAGAAGTTATTATACGTGATGAGGTGGGCATAGTATTCCTGACCAGTGGGGACGAACAAGTCCACCGGGTCTTATGGCTCCTCTTGGTGAAATGGCGCTGGCTCGAACTTATAGATCGGTCGACTCCGCGCCCCTTCGTTTATTTCTTGAGCCCCAGAGGAAGAGTTACCTCTAGCAGGCTGCTGAAGAAAGGGTTCTATGGTCGCGAAACGACCTGGTAATAGCTCATATCGTTGCTCGATGAGTGCTTTGGGAAGGTCTGAAGCCACTTTCCTGGGTTGCAGGAGTTCCCTTTTCGCCCCTGTCAGGGCGTTGAGGGCAGACTCCGTCCTTGGGAAGTCATGCTGCCTGCAGGACCGGAGCCTCCTGTAGCTGGGTCATGAGCAGCTTGGCCATCCGCACCAGGTTATACGCAGTGGCCACCAGGTAGCCTGCTAGTCCCGTCTTGTCCACCCCTCGATACCTGGTCTTCCGAAACCCACCGACCGTCTTCATCCACCCGAAGATCTCCTCCACCCGCTTTCGTATTCGCTGGCTCACCCGGTAGCCCGGATGCCGGGTTGTCCGCCCGTCGATGGCGCTGCGCCGGCCACTGGTGTTCTGGGCCACGTGAGGCGTGACCCTTCGGTTGCGCATCGCTTCCACACAATCCCGCGTGTCGTAGTTCTTGTCCCCACCCAGGGTCCTGGGGTGGAAGCCCCGCTCCTTCGCCCCCTCCAGGAGCTTCGGGACCGCATCTCGCTCCGCCGTCCCGCTCGCCTCGCTCACCTGGAAGTCCGTCAGCAGCCCGTTCCGGTTCTCCATCAGGGCGTGGGCCATGAACACCAGCTTGGCTTCCTTCCCTTTGCCTTTCCGAAACAATCGGGCTTCCGGGTCCGTGGTGCTTTGGTGGGTCTTATTGCGCCGTTTCTCCCCGTGAAAGTCCACCGACGGGTTGCCGGGGTCCCCGTCGTCCGAGGCCGGCTCTCCCCCTTTGGACTTGAAGCTTTTCAGACTGGCCGCCGCCTCAATCAGCGTCCCGTCCACGGTGAAGTGCTCGTCCGAGAGTAAGCCGTGCCGGTCGGCCCCCACCAGGACCGTGGCAAACAGCTGTTGCCCCACTGCGTGCTCCAGCAGCCGCTGCCGGTTCTTGGTGAACACCGTCGGGTCAAAGCTGGACTCCAGGAGGGTCATATCCAGGAACCAACGATACAGCATGTTGTAGTCCAACTCCTCGCAGAACGCCCGCTCGCTGCGCACAGAAAACAGGGCGATGAGCAGCGAGGCCTTGAGTAGGCGCTCCGGTGGGATGGAGGGCCGCCCTACCTCGGCATACATCCGGTCAAACTCGGAGGACAGCTCCCGGAGGGCCTCATCCGCCAGCGCCTTGATAGTCCGCAAGGGATGGTCCGGCGGCACCCGCCCGTCCATATCCACGAAGGTCAACATGGGGACCTGGGGCTCCTGGCATCCGCGCATTGGGGCACCTCCAAAGATGGTCTGCCCCTATTTTATCCCAGAAGAGCCTCGGATACACCGTGAACAAGAGTTTTTCCGCAGCCTGCTAGCTACAAAGGGCTGTCCCTATAGAGAATTATTCCCGGTAGTCGTGCCCTGCCAAAACCTGGGCATAACGCCTTGGTGTGTCTGGTAAATAACTCCCCAGATGGTTGACACGTCGCGTCGTTATTGATAGAGTACTTTATTGTTGCCCGTTTGGGCCGGAGGGAGAGGTATGCCTACTGTCAACCAATTGGTGAGGCGGGGCAGGAAACACGTCAGCAAGAAGACGAAGGCCCCGGCTCTGCACTGGATTCAGAACTCGCTGCGGAACCGCGTAGTATGGGGCCGAGGGGCGCCCCAGAGGCGCGGAGTCTGTGTCCAGGTGCGTACCATGACCCCCAAGAAGCCAAACTCCGCCCTTCGTAAGATCGCCCGAGTCCGGCTGACCAACGGCTTCGAGGTAACGGCGTACATCGGCGGAGAGGGTCACAACCTGCAGGAGCACTCCGTTGTTTTGCTGCGGGGCGGTAGGGTGAAGGACCTTCCAGGGGTCCGCTACCACGTGGTGAGGGGAGCACTGGACTGCGAGGGCGTGCACGACCGAAGGCGGGGACGCAGCAAGTATGGGTCGGAGAGGCCCAAGGCCCGCTAGCCCTCCAGGTTACCGGCTGCCGCGAGCCATAGCCCCCAGAGCACCATAGGAACATGGGATACGGTAGGAGCGATGTCTAGGAGAAGGCGCGCCGAGAGGCGACTTATACCGGCCGACGCTAGGTACAATAGCGTGGAGCTTGCCCGCTTCATCAATAATGTTATGAAATGGGGCAAGAAAAGCGTTGCCCAGCGAATTGTCTATGGCGCACTGGACCAGGTGCAGCGGGATGCCCGAAGAGACCCGTTGGAGCTGTTTACCCAGGCGTTGAAGAACGCCACCCCCCTCGTGGAGGTCAAGCCCCGACGAGTGGGGGGTGCTACTTACCAGGTTCCCACCGAGCTTCGTACCGATCGGAGTGAGGCCCTCGCTATGCGATGGATTATCCGGGGAGCCAGGTCTCGCAAGGGGATGCCCATGTCCCGCAAGCTGGCTGCCGAGCTGATCGACGCGTCCCGAGGCGAAGGCGCCGCCGTGAGGCGTCGAGAGGAGTTGCACCGCATGGCCGAGGCCAACCGGGCCTTCGTCCACTACAGGTGGTAAGAATCTAGACACCCGGCCCGGTCGCACAGGGTCCGCCCCGAGACCTGCCGAAGAAGTATGGAGCTATGTCCCAGAACGGTCCTATAGAACACATCCGCAATATCGGCTTCATCGCTCACATAGACGCGGGCAAGACCAGCGTTACCGAGCAGGTGCTTTACCTCGCTGGCCGTATCCGCAAGGTGGGCGGGGTTGATGAAGGCACCACGGTCATGGACTGGATGCCCCAGGAAAAGGAGCGGGGCATAACCATCACTGCCGCGGCCACCACCTGCTACTGGAATGAACACCGGATTAACATCATCGATACTCCGGGCCACGTGGACTTCACCGCCGAGGTGGAGCGCAGCCTGCGGGTGTTAGACGGGGGAGTCGTGGTCTTGGACGCGGTGGCTGGAGTCCAGCCCCAGTCTGAGACGGTGTGGAGGCAGGCGGACAGATATCATGTCCCGAGAATCTGCTTCGTGAACAAGATGGACCGGATGGGAGCCGACTTCGAGCACACGGTGGATACCATCAGGCATCGGTTGAGGGGCAACCCGGTGCCCGTACAGCTTCCCCTGGTGAGCGGCGACGCCTTCCGAGGCGTGGTCGACTTGCTGGATGGCACGGCCCTGGTGTACGAAGACCACGACGGGCTCCATTTCCAGGAGACTCCCATACCACAGGAGGCCCAGGAGGACTACAAGAGATACCGGGAAGCCATGGTGGAGAAGATCGTGGAGACCGACGAGGGGTTGATGATCAGGTATCTCGAAGGGGAAGTGATCGACCCCGACGAGCTCCGCCAGGCCCTTAGGAGGGCAACTATTGCCGGTAGAGTACAACCAGTGCTTTGCGGCAGTGCCGTGCTGGGCTACGGCATCCATCCCCTGATGGACGCCGTTATCTGCTACCTCCCCGCTCCCGTGGACATCCCCCCTGTCGCAGGCATCCACCCCACGACCGGGGAAGAGGTTGTCAGAGAAGCCCGCGAGGACGTCCCCCTTGCTGCCCTGGCCTTCAAGGTGACCACCGACCCTTTCGTCGGGCGGTTGGTCTACCTAAGAGTCTATTCGGGCAAGGTCACGTCGGGCTCGTCGGTGTTCAACGCCAGCAGGGACCTGCGGGAGCGCATGGGGAGGGTGCTTCACATGCACGCGAACCGGCGGGAGGAAGTGGAGGAGGTCGGGGCGGGCAACATATGCGCCGCAGTGGGGCTGAAGAACACTTTCACCGGCGATACTATCTGCATGAAGGAGACGTCCGTTGTCCTGGAACCGCCGCACTTCCCCTCACCGGTGCTCTCGGTGGCCATTGAGCCCATGACCCGGGCGGACCAAGACAAACTCTCCAGCGCCATGGCCAAGCTCGCCGAGGAGGACCCTACCTTCGAAGTGCGCTACAACGATGAGACCGGCCAGACCCTCATTTCCGGGATGGGAGAGCTTCACCTGGAAGTGCTTGTGGAGAGGATCCGCCGGGAGTTCAACGTGGAAGCCAGCGTAGGCAAGCCCAAGGTCGCCTACCGGGAGGCCATCACCACGGCCATACGCATCGAGGGGCGTTTCGTCCGGCAGACTGGGGGGAGGGGCCAGTACGGCCACGTGTGGCTGGAGATCGAGCCCCGGGAGCGGGGCCAGGGCTTTTTGTTCGAGAACCGTATTACAGGCGGGGTCATACCCCGGGAGTACTTCTCGGCCATTGAGGGCGGGGTGCGGCAATCCATGGACAACGGGCCCCTGGTGGGGTACCCCCTCATCGACGTCAAGGTGTCCCTCGTGGACGGCAGCTACCACCAGGTGGACTCCTCGGAGGTGGCCTTCAGGGCCGCGGCTTCCATTGCTATGAGAGAGGGGACGCGCAAAGCGAAACCCATTCTCCTGGAGCCCATGATGGAACTGGAGGTGGTCACCCCCGGCGAGTTTCTGGGGGAGGTGCTGGGAGACCTGGGCTCCAGAAGGGCTCAGATCAAGAGCATAGAAGGCCAGGAGGCTATACAGGTGGTCAAGGCCCTCATGCCTCTGGGCGAGACCTTCGAGTATACCACCGTCCTCCGGTCCGTTACCCAGGGTAGGGCCAGCTATACCATGGAGTTCCGTTCCTACGAGCTCGTACCCGATGGCGTACTGCAAAATATCGTTCACGGCGCCGCTGCGAGAAGATAACCTTGACAAGCCACCAGAAGATAAGAATCGTGCTCCGCGCCTTCGACCACCGGGCTCTCGACCAGTCCGCCAGCCAGATAGTGGATACCGCTGAGCGCACCGGCGCTATGGTGGCGGGCCCCGTGCCGTTGCCCACCCACATAAGGCGCTTCTGTGTCATCCGTTCCCCCCATGTGGACAAAGACTCCAGGGAGCACTTCGAGATCAGGACCCACAAGCGGCTTATTGACATACTGGACCCCACCTCCAAAAGCATCGACGCCCTCACCAGGCTTAACCTGCCCGCAGGCGTCGACATATCGATCAAGCTGTAAAGGGCTACACATGATTCCCATGCGATTCAGAGACGCAGAACGTGAATACCCGGAAACGGACGGGCACCCCCAAAGCAAGGGTGTCTATCTCCGGCTTTCTGAGGTGCTGGAGGCCTCCCGTTGATCCGCGGCATGCTGGGGAAGAAGGTGGGTATGACCCAGGTGTTCCTGGAGAATGGGAGGGTGGTGCCCGTTACCGTGGTACAGGCCGGACCCTGCACCGTCACCCAGATCAAGACCATGGGCAAAGACGGCTACCAGGCGGTACAGGTGGGCTTCAGGCAGGCGAAGCGTCTAAACAAGCCGATGAGGGGCCATCTGGCACGTACCGGTCTGTTCCGTTTCTTGAGGGAAATGCCAGTGGATAGCCTGGAGGGCCTCGAGGTCGGGCAAGAGGTGAGGGTTGAGGCCTTCCAGCCCGGGGAAAAGGTGGACGTCATAGGGACCTCCAAGGGCAAGGGCTTCCAGGGGGGCGTGAAGCGCCACGGCTTCCATGGAGGTCCCAGGACCCACGGCCAGTCGGACAGGGCAAGGGCCCCTGGCTCCATAGGCGCCGGTACCGATCCCGCCCGGGTGCTCAAAGGCAAGAAGATGGCGGGACACATGGGCAACGTCCGGGTAACGGTGAAGGACCTGGAGGTGGTGGAAGTGGTCCCAGATAGGAACCTGCTTCTGCTCAAAGGTGGCGTACCGGGTGCGCCCAACGGCCTGCTCATAATCCGCAAGACGAGATAGGATGGGCGGGTTGCCCATGCCCAGGAGTGTGGTCATTCGATGCAGATGCAGGTAAGAAACGTAGAGGGGCAGGTTGTGGACACCGTCGAGGTGAGCGACGCCCTCCTCGGAGTGCCCATGAACATTGCGGTAGTCCATCAGGCGCTGGTGATGTACCAGATGAACCGCCGCCAGGGGACCCACAGCACCAAGACGAGGAGTCATGTCTCAGGAGGGGGCCGAAAGCCCTGGGCCCAAAAAGGCACCGGGAGGGCCCGCCAGGGAAGCATCCGCTCACCCCAGTGGCGCCATGGTGGTGTAGTGTTCGGCCCTCATCCCCGGGACCATCGGCTCGATATGCCCAAGAGAATGCGGCATCTGGCCCTCAAGTGCGTCCTGTCCGATAAGGTGCGCCACGACAAGCTTATCCTGCTGGACAGCCTCTCCATGGACGCACCCAGCACGAAGGCCATGATACGGATCCTGGGCAGTCTGGGTGTGCCCCGGTCCACCCTGATAGTCACGGGCACGGCTCAGCAGGGCGTAGTGCTCTCGGCCCGCAATATTGAGAAAGTCTGGACCGTTCCGGTAGCGCTGATGAACGCGGAGCAACTGTTGAGGTGGGACTCGGTGCTAATGACCCTGGAGGCGGCACGCAAAGCTGAGGAGCTGTGGGCCTCCGCGGCCCCAGAGCCGGCGAAGCGGGACGCCGCCAGAGTTCGGTCCAGGCGATGAATCCCTACGAAGTAATTATCCAGCCGTTGATAACGGAAAAGAGCACCATCCTTCAGGAAGGCGGTAAGTACGTCTTCCGGGTGGCACCCAAGGCGGGCAAGGGAGAGATAAAGCAAGCGGTCGAACGGGCCTTCGGGGTAAAAGTGCTTGACGTTAACGTGACCAAAACCCGAGGCAAGTCAAAGCGTTATGGACCCCGCGTCAAGAAGATGCCCGACATCAAAAAGGCAGTGGTAACCCTGAGGCGGGGCGACAGGATACAGGTCATTGAAGGGGTTTAGCGATGCCGCTTAGGATTCCCAAGCCCATGACGCCCGGCACCCGTGGGGCGGCCTGGCCTTCCTTCGAGGAGATAACCCGGAAGACACCAGAGAAGTCGCTGCTCCGCCCCCTCAAGCGCAACGCCGGCAGGAACAACCAGGGCAGGCTCACCACCCGGCATCGTGGCGGCGGTAGCAAGCGGATGTACCGGCTGATAGATTTCAAGCGGGACAAAGTGGGCATTCCAGGCAAAGTTGCGTCGATAGAGTACGACCCCAACCGCTCGGCCCGAATAGCCCTCATCTATTATGCCGACGGAGAGAAGCGATATATCCTGGCGCCCATAGGGCTCACGTTGGGTGCGAAGATCGAGGCGGGACCCCGGGCAGAGATCAAACCGGGCAACGCGCTACCCCTTAGGCACATTCCCGCTGGCACCATGGTGCACAACCTGGAGTTGGCCCCTGGCAAGGGCGGCCAATTGGTCAGGAGTGCCGGCGTAGCCGCCCAGGTTCTCTCCAGGGAGGACCCCTACGTGCTCATCCGGCTTCCCTCGGGAGAGATTCGGAGGGTACTGGTCGACTGCCAGGCCACCGTAGGGCAGGTGGGGAACGCTGACCATAAGAACATCAGCCTCGGTAAGGCGGGGAAGACCCGCTACCAGGGCCGCCGGCCCCAGGTGCGGGGCGTGGCCATGAACCCCCGCGACCACCCCCATGGCGGAGGAGAAGGGCGCTCCCCGATCGGCCTTCCGGGGCCCAAGTCTCCCTGGGGTAAGCCGACCCTGGGATACAGGACAAGAAACAAGAGAAAGCCCAGCACCAGGTTTATCGTGCGCAGAAGGAGTTAGGGATGTCCAGGTCCACCAAGAAAGGTCCCTACGTTCAGCCTAAGCTCCTAAAGAGGGTAATGGCCATCCAAAACGCGGCCCTGGACACCGTGATAAAGACCTGGTCCCGGGCGTCCACCATTATGCCCCAGATGGTTGGGCTCAAGATATCGGTCCATGACGGTCGAAGGCACGTGACGTTGTTGGTGACCGAGAACATGGTAGGCCATAAGCTGGGCGAGTTCGCTCCCACCCGGACCTTCCGGGGGCACGCGGCCAGGTCGGAGCGGGTCTCCACGGTGGTCAGGGGGCGCCGATAGATTGGGCTGGAACACTAGGAGGTACGGCTAGATTGCCCGAAGTAAAGGCGATCGCCAAGGGAGTGGGTGCCTCACCCAAGAGGCTAAAGCCCATTGTGGACCTCGTCCGGGGGAAGCCCGTGAGCGAGGCCCTGGATACCCTCGGGCTGTTGACCTCCCCCTGGGCAAGGACGGTGGCTAAGGTGGTGCGTTCCGCCTCCGCGAACGCTGAGAATAACCTGTTGATGGACCCGACCGACCTGGTTATAGTGAAGATAGTGACCGATGGTGGCACACCGTTAAAGCGGTTCAGGCCCCGCGCTCGGGGTCGGATTGGGCGCATCCGCAAGCGGTCTAGCCACATCACCGTCGTGGTAGACAAGAAGCAGGAGGTGGCCTAAGTGGGCCATAAGACCCATCCCATAGGGTTCAGATTGGGAATAGTCAAGGACTGGAACACCCACTGGTTCGCCCCCCGGGCCAGAGCCTACCGCGAGCTGGTGCTGGAAGACTTGAAGATAACGGGAAGCATTCAGAGCGAGTACGAGAGCTTTGCCAACGCGGGTATCGCCCTTACGGAGATAGACCGGGGCAACCAGGATATCGTGGTCAACGTTCACTCGGCGAGGCCCGGCATCCTTATCGGAAGGGATGGAGAGCGGGTCAAGCGGCTGAGAAGCAAGCTCGAGGGGGTCACAAGCAAGCGGATCCAGCTCAACATTATGGAGATCTCCCAGCCGGAGCTGAACGCCTACCTGGTGGCCAGGAACATAGCCGACCAGTTAGAGCGCAGGGTCTCCTATAGGCGGGCCATGCGGCAGTCAGCCCAGCGGGCCTTGCAGGCGGGGGCCAAAGGGATCAAGATAATAGTAAAGGGCCGGATATCAGGCTCCGAGATAGCACGGCGAGAGAGGCTACTGGAGGGCAGGGTCCCTCTCCACACTCTGAGGGCGGACATCGATTACAACCTCGCTGAGGGCAGAACGGCGATGGGCCGAGTAGGGGTGAAGGTCTGGATCTACAAGGGGGACATCTTGCCCGCGGTGTCGGAGGAGACCATGGACGAGCTGGAGACCATCGAGGTCACGATACCGCCCGAGGAGACCGAGGATGTTGGAGCCGAAACGAGTTAAATATCGCAAGGTACACAGGGGTCACCGGAGGGGAGTAGCCACCTCGGGCAACTCGGTAGACTTCGGCGATTTCGGATTGAAGGCGCTGGAGCCCTGCTGGATGACTGCGAGGCAGATAGAGGCCGCCCGTATAGCCCTAACTCGACACATGAGGCGGGGTGGCAAGGTCTGGGTGCGGGTCTTCCCCTCCAAGGCAATCAGCAAGAAGGCCGCCGAGACACGGATGGGCGGGGGAAAAGCTGCCGTGGAACACTGGGCGGCGGTAGTGAAACCGGGCCGCATCCTCTTCGAGGTCAGCGGCGTCAAAGAGGACTTGGCAATGGAGGCCCTGCGCCTCGCCTCCCACAAGCTACCTATCGGAACCAAGGCCGTGAGACGGGACCCCCTTCAGGCGATCGTCGGCTAATAGGGGTCACCGCACCAATCCAAGGGGCAGATGACAGTGCGTAGCCAGGAGATTAGAGGACTGAGCGATGAGGACCTGACTCGGGAGCTGGAGAGCTCTCAGAGGGAGCTGTTGAACCTGCGCATGCGGCTTGCCACCAGACAGCTGGCCAACACTTCCCAGATCAGAGTGGCGAGAAAAAACATCGCCCGCCTCCTGACGATAATGCGAGAGCGACAGATGGAGGCACCCTAATATGGCCAGGGAAAGGCGGAAGGTCCGGATGGGCCGGGTGGTGAGTGACAAGATGGATAAGACGGTGGTGGTGGCCGTGCGGTGGCAGCAGCGCCACACGCTCTACGGCAAAAGCATCCGTCGCGTAACAAACTTCTACGCCCATGATAGGGACAATCAGTACAAGCTGGGCGACCTGGTACGCATAGAAGAGACGAGCCCCATCTCACGCACAAAACACTGGAGGGTGATTGACCTCTTGGAGCGCCGAGAGGTCGTCGATGTGAAGCCCGCCGAGCTCGACGAGGGCCTCCTCTCGGAAGAGAGAGAGGAGGCCACCCTGGAAGATGAGCAGGAGGGCCAAGATGGAGAGGCTCCTGAGGAGGACGCGGAGTGATCCAGACTTTTAGTCGCCTGCTAGTGGCCGATAACAGCGGCGCCAAAGAGATCATGTGCATCAACATACCCGGGAGCAGCCGGCGCCGGTACGCGTATATTGGCGACGTCATAGTCGGTGCCGTAAAAGAGGCCGGCCCCAATGCCGCGGTAAAAAAAGGTGATGTGGTGCGCGCCGTGATTGTGAGGACCGTGCGCTCCCAGCGGCGGCCCGACGGCTCCTACGTTCGCTTTGACGACAACGCCGCCGTACTGATCACCGACAAGCTCAACACCCCTCGCGGCACCCGAATCTTTGGGCCGGTGGCCCGCGAGCTCCGCGATCGGGGATTCATGAGGATCGTATCGCTGGCTCCTGAGGTGGTGTGATGAAGGTACGTAAGGGAGACACGGTGCTGGTCATCGCGGGTAAGGAGAAGGGCCGAAGAGGCAGGGTAGAGCGGGTCGATTCCCCCGGAAACAGGGTGTTGGTCGAGGGGGTGAATATGGTAACCCGCCACGTTCGGCCTCGACCCGACCTGAGGCAGGCGGGCAGAGTCCAGCAGGAGTCGTCTATCCACGCCTCGAACGTCATATTGGTGTGCAATAAGTGCAATAAGCCGACCCGAGCGAGGGTCAGCTATCTCGCCGACGGTAGGAAGGTCAGGGCATGTCTACAGTGCAAGGAAACAATCGACTAGAGGATGAGGGGCAGCCTCCTGCTTCGGCCGCCCCGGAGCAGCCACCGGCGGGTGAGGGGCAGCCTCCTGCTTCGGACACCCCGGAGCAGGCCACCGGCCAGGGCGCGGACCTCTCGCAGGAAAGAGGGGTCCGGAGGAAAGCGCAAGGCCAGGGGTGCCACCCAAGTCATCGAGGGGGCGCCCTCCCCGAGTGACGGCGTCCCCTCGGATCAGCTAGCACCGCCGCCCAGGCCAAGGCTGCTGGACCTGTACCGTTCGGAGGTCGTGCCCACTATGGTACGGGAGTTCCAGTACCGCAACGTAATGGAGGTGCCCAGGCTCACGAAGGTCACCCTCAACATCGGGCTGGGAGAGGCGCTCACCAACCCCAACGCCGTCGAGAGCGCCACCAGGGACCTGGTCACCATATCTGGCCAGAAACCCATCGTCACCAGGGCCAGAAAGTCCATAGCGGGCTTTAAGCTGCGGGAGGGCAACCCGATAGGGTTGTGTGTAACGCTGAGGGGGAGCCGGATGTACTATTTCATGGACCGCCTCCTCAACGCGGCGCTGCCGCGGATAAGGGACTTCCGGGGGCTTCCGCTGCGAAGTTTCGATGGCAGGGGCAACTACTCTCTGGGCATCCGGGAGCAGATAGTGTTTCCCGAGGTGGACTACGCCCAGATAGACCGAATCAGGGGCTTACAGGTAACCATTACGACCAACGCCCGGAACGATGGAGAGGCCGCGCGGCTGCTCGCCCTGCTGGGCATGCCCTTCGCGCGCCAGAATTGAGGGTGCCGATTTGGCCAAGAAGTCCCTGATAGAGAAGTGGAAACGGCCCAAGAAACACGCCGTTCAGCAGCATAACCGTTGCCATCGATGTGGCCGGCCCAGAGCCTACATCCGGTATGTCGGCCTGTGCCGCATCTGTTTCCGACAGCTTGCCCTGACCGGAAACCTGCCGGGCGTACGGAAGGCCAGCTGGTAGAAATCCGAGGAGTGCGACGTCATGCCCGTTACCGATCCCATCGCGGATATGTTGACCAGGATAAGAAATGCGCAGTCCATGAGACATGAGTCGTTGGTCATGCCCGTCTCCAAGATGAAGGTCGCACTGGCCCGGATCCTGAAGGGAGAGGGCTTTATCAGGGACTACGACACACTCAGGGGCCAGCCCCATCCCATCCTGCGCATACACCTGTCCTACCGGGACAACAAGGAGCCCGCCATCAGCGGGCTCAAGAGGGTGAGCAAGTCCGGGTTGAGGGTCTACGTGGGCAAGGGGGAGATTCCCCGGGTATACGGTGGGCTGGGCATAGCTATCCTGTCCACCTCCCAGGGCGTGATGGCGGGTAGGGAGGCCTGGCGCCAGGGTTTAGGAGGGGAGTTGCTCTGTTATGTCTGGTAATGAACCGAACGGGAGACCGGAGAGGACCCTCTCGAGGATAGGGCGAAAAAGTATTGAGATACCGACCGGTGTGCAGGTTACCATCGACTACTGCCAGGTGACGGTGAAAGGACCGATCGGTACCCTCACCCAGCCCATACATCCCGATGTCAAAGTACGCCTGGAGGACGGCAGGGTCTTCGTGGAGCGCTATTCGGGACGGAAGTTTCACTGTGCCCTTCACGGGCTCAGCCGTAGCCTCATCGCCAACGCGATAACTGGGGCCAACCAGGGCTACCAGAAGACCCTGGAGCTTATGGGCAGAGGCGACAGGGTGCAGCAGGCCGGTGACGGCATAGTCCTCAGCGTCGGCTACAGCCATACCGTGGAGGTAAAGCCCCTGGAAGGGGTTACCCTCACGGTGGAGGGTAACAACCGGGTTCACGTGTCTGGCCCCGACAAGCAGAAGGTGGGGCACCTGGCGGCCGTCATTCGCAAGGTGAGGCCCCCCAATCCCTACAAAGCGAAGGGGATAAGGTACTCCGATGAGGTCCTGCATCTGAAACCCGGCAAGTCAGCTGCTAGGAAGAAATAACGCAGGTATGAGAGCCCAACACAAGACACTCCAGAGGAGTTGGTAGATGCCGGCAGACAGGAACGCGAGGAAGCTTCGGCAGGTGAGGCATATCAGAGTGCGCCGCAAGGTCTCGGGAACGCCCGAGCGGCCCCGCCTCAGTGTCTTCCGCAGCCTCAAGCAGATCTATGCTCAGGTTATCGACGACGTGAGCGGACGCACCATCGTCTCGGCTTCGAGTATCGAACCCGGGCTCATGCCTTCGGGAGAAAAGGTCCCCAAGGCGGTCCTGTCCAAGGCGGTGGGCGCCGCCATCGCCCAGAGGGCGGTCCAGGCCGGAAAAGTCAAAGTGGTGTTCGATCGCGGCGGGTATAAGTACCATGGGCGGGTGAAGGCCCTGGCCGACGCCGCCAGAGAGGGAGGGCTCGAGTTCTAGATGGTATCTCTACTGGCCCGCAAGGCCGCTGGAAAGATAGATGCGTCCCGCCTTACCCTGAGCGAGCGGGTGGTATTCACCCGGCGCATAGCCAAGGTTGTAAAGGGAGGACGCCATCTGAGGTTCAACGCCCTGGTGGTCGTGGGAGATGGGCAAGGGGCCCTGGGGGCGAGCCTCGGGAAGGCCCTGGCCATCCCCGACGCTGTCAGGAAGGGCAACGCCCAGGCCAAAAAGAACCTGATCAAGATTCCCCTGAGGGGGAGCACCATTCCCCAGGAGATCTCCGCGAAAAAAGGAGCCTCCCTGGTCCTTATCAAACCCGCACCTCCGGGAACGGGCATCATCGCGGCGGGTGTCATCCGGGCCATGCTGGATGTAGCGGGGGTAAAGGATGTCGTGGCCAAGTCCCTGGGGTCCCGGAACCCCATCAACGTAGTCTATGCCACTATGGAGGCCCTCAAACAGCTGAAAGACCCCGCAGCAGAGATAGCCGCCCGCAAGGGGACGGAAAGGCAAGCCCGGTGAATACTGGCAAAGGAATGCGGACGAAGTTCGCACCAACCCGAGGTAGAATGGAACCATCCGGGGCCCACCGGGAGCCAAGACACTCATGGGACCCTCTGGGCGGCGCCCATCGATGGGCCAGGGTGGGGAGAGGTCTACCGTTATGATGGCACATCAGGCGGTCCCACCCCCTGGGACGAGGAGGCGCAGGAAGCGAGTCGGCCGGGGCGATTCGGCCGGCCAGGGCAGCTACGCCGGCCGGGGGATGAAGGGACAGAAGTCGCGCTCGGGGAAGAGTGTCCGTCCCGGGTTTGAAGGCGGCCAGCTGCCCCTCATCAAAGGCCTGCCCATGAAAAGGGGGTTCACCAACATATTCAAGACCCAGTATCACCTGGTGAAGGTGGACCTGCTCAACCTCTTCCCGAAGGACTCGGAGGTGACCCCGGAGGCCCTCGTCCAGGTGGGGGCGCTACGGAAGGTAAAGTACCCGGTGAAGATTCTTGGTAACGGCGAGCTCTCCGTCTCTCTGAAGGTATGGGCCCACAAGTTCACCGGGGCGGCCCGGGACAAGATTGAGGCGGCCGGGGGGAGCGCGGAGGTGCTCCAGCGATGATGGCCCAGGAGGTGGAGGGGAGGCCGCGGCTACTTCAGGCGGCTATAGACTCCTTCCGGATCCCCGACCTGAGGGCCAAGATCCTGTTTACCCTGGCCCTACTTGCCGTATTCCGGTTCATGGCCCAGGTGCCCATACCGGGCATCAACCACGACAACCTGAGGGCGCTTTTCGACCAGAACCAGCTCCTGGGGTTCCTCGACCTTTTCAGTGGCGGGGCCCTGAGAAACCTTAGCGTCGCGGCCCTCGGGGTTTTCCCCTACATCACCTCCTCCATCGTCATGCAGCTTCTGGTGCCCGTTATACCCCCCCTGCAACGCATCTCCAAGGAGGGAGAGCAGGGCCGGCAGCGGATCAACCGTATCATCCACTGGATAACGGTGCCCATAGCCCTGGCCCAGGGTTACGGGCAGCTCCAGCTAGTCCAGCAGGCGGGTGTAATCGGGGGCGTCTGGCCTGGGGAAGGCAGCGACTTCATCGCCACGATGGCCATGCTGACGTCCCTGGTGGCGGGTACCATGTTCCTGGTCTGGCTCGGGGAGCTTATCACCGAGCGGGGTATAGGCAACGGCATCTCCCTTATCATCTTCGCCGGCATCGTGGCAGGGTTCCCCGGCCTGATGCGTAACGCGGCGGACCAGACCGACGCCCTGGGCATTATCTGGCTGGCCATCATAGCCCTCCTGGTAATCGCCCTCATCGTAGTCTTCACCGAGGCGCACCGCCGCATACCGGTCCAGTACGGCCGCAGCATCTTCCGCGGGGGAAGGATGTACCGCCAGTCGGGGGCAACCTACCTGCCCATAAGGATAAACTCCGCCGGCATGATTCCCCTCATTTTCGCAGCCTCCGTCACCATACTGCCCGGCACCATCTCCAGCTTCGTGGGCGTCCGTGACGATTGGATTGGCGATCTGGCCACCAGCGCTCAAGGCTGGTTCAGCCCTGTCAACTGGCCTTACTGGTTGATGTTCTTCCTCCTTACGGTGACGTTCGCCTTCTTCTACACGCTGGTGGTCTTCCAGCAACAGAACCTGGCGGATAGCCTCCAGCGCAACGGAGGATTCGTGCCTGGAATCCGCCCGGGCAGGCCGACCCAGGACTACCTCAACCGGGTCATTCTGAGACTCACGGTTGGAGGGGCGCTGTTCCTGGGGTTCGTTGCCATCGTGCCTTACATCGCATCCCAGATAACCGATGTCCAGGCGGCGGTCCTCCCCAGCATCAGTCTGCTCATCATGGTTGGCGTGGCGCTGGATACCCTGCGCCAGCTCGAGTCGCAGCTACTGATGCGAAACTACGAAGGGTTCTTGAGGTAGGGGCCGCCGTGGGCTCCTCCGGTCCCCCGGGGGCAATAAAGCGCCTTGTGCTCATGGGCCCCCCGGGTGCGGGCAAGGGGACCCAGGCCAAGATGGTGGCCGAGGCCATTGGTGGGTCCCACATCGCCTCGGGGGACCTCTTCCGGTCTCACCAGAGCCGGGGCACACCGCTGGGCAAGAAGGCGATGGAGTACATGAACCACGGCCTGCTGGTGCCCGACGAGGTTACGATAGCGATGGTACTGGAGGAGATAACGCCACCCCGAGGCCAGAGGGGGTTCCTGCTGGACGGGTTCCCTCGAAATCTAGTCCAGGCTCGGACGCTGGATGAGGCGCTGGCCGGCAGGGGGGACAGGATAGACAAGGCGCTCCTGCTGGAGGTGCCTGTGGAGGAGCTGGTCCAGAGGCTGAGCGGGCGGCTGGTGTGTCGCCAATGTCAGGCCCCCTATCACCGGGACACCGCGGCGCCAAAGGAGCCAGATGTGTGTGACCTCTGCGGGGGCGCGTTATACCAGCGGGAGGACGATAGCCCTGAAGCGGTCAGGGTACGCCTACGGGTCTACCAGGATGAGACCGAGCCCCTGGTGGGGTATTATAGTAAAGCTGGTGCGCTGGTGACGGTGGATGGGGTAGGCAAGGTGGAGGAGGTCGGCCAGAGGCTCCTTAGTGGTATCCAGGACTAGGCGGAGCCCGCAGCCGGCAGGGCGCGGCAGTGGGGTTTAAAAAAGAGGCCGGCTAGCGTAAAATAGTGATGGGCCCTTGAAACAAGGGGGGGTGGGTGTCTGCCGTATCCACGGCAGTGACCCCGAGGGGATTCGCGAAAAGTAGCGGGTCGGGATATTAGGATAAACGTACCTTGAACGTGATAGAATGAGGACAAGAAGAATCGAAACAGCCTCCAACTCCGCTTCGACTTACTCCGGCGGGATAACCATCAAGTCTCCGGAAGAGATGGAAGCGATGCGCCGTGCCGGGCAGGTAGTCGGTGCCACCCTGTCGGTGCTGCGCGCGGCCGTGCGGCCGGGTATGAGGACTCGGGACCTGGACAGCATAGCATACCGGGAGATAACGCGGCTCGGCGGCAAGCCGGCGTTCAAGGGCTACCGGGGTTTTCCCGCCACCATATGCTCCTCCGTCGACGACGAGATCGTGCATGGCATCCCTGGAGACCGGTTGCTGAAAGAGGGGGGTCTCATAAAGATGGATGTGGGAGCGGTTGTGGACGGGTTCATAGGGGATGCCGCCATAACCGTTGGTGTGGGCAAGATAAGTCAGGAGGCCAGCGATCTGATCGAGGTGACGCGACTGTGCCTGGTGGAAGGAATAAAGTCGGCGAGGGAAGGCGCCCGAGTGGGAGATATAGGGGAGGCCGTCCAGAGATTCGCCGAGTCCCGTGGGTATAGCGTCGTCCGGGAGTACGTCGGCCACGGGGTGGGCCGCTTCCTTCACGAGGAGCCCCAGATACCCAACTACGGCCCCTCTGGAAGGGGAGCTCTTCTGCGCGGGGGCATGACCATAGCGATAGAACCCATGGTGAACGTGGGCGGCTGGCATACGCGGATTCTAGATGACCAGTGGACCGTGGTGACCGCCGATGGAAGCCTCTCGGCCCACTTCGAACACACCATCGCCATCACCGACGGCGAGCCCGAGATACTCACCGCTCCCAGGTAGAGACGGGCCGGGGACTGGGACCTAGAAGGAGAACACGTGGCTAAGAAGGAAGGGATAGAGGTGGAGGCGACGGTTGTGGAGGCGCTGCCCAATGGAATGTTCAGGGTAGAGCTCCCCAACGATCATAAGGTCCTTGCCCACGTATCGGGTAAGATACGTCTCCACTTCATAAGGGTCCTTCCGGGGGACAGGGTGCTGGTGGAGCTGTCTCCCTACGATCTGACTCGTGGTCGAATCACTTACCGGTTCAAGTAGGGTAGGTACCAAAGATGAAGGTGAGGGCCTCAGTAAAGCCACGGTGCGATAAGTGCAGAATCATAAAGCGAAAGGGAGCGATCCGTATTATCTGCTCCAATCCTAGGCACAAGCAACGGCAAGGCTAGCGGCTAAGGAGAGAACGATGGCCCGCATATCAGGGGTAGACATCCCCGATCGGAAAAGGGTGGATATAGCGCTGCGTAGCATCCACGGGATAGGTCCCGCTATAGCCAGGCAGATCCTGGAGACGGCGGCTATAGACGGCGACCCCAAGCCCCGGGTGATGGAGCTGTCGGAACAGCAGATCGACAGGCTGAGGGAGGTTATCGACCACGGATACAAGGTGGAGGGAGACCTGCGTCGCGAAGTCAACATGAACATACGCAGGCTCATCGAGATCGGCTCCTACCGTGGCTTGCGCCACCGTCGTGGGCTGCCGCTGCGGGGGCAGAGGACCCGGACTAACGCCAGGACGCGCAAGGGGCCAAGACGGACCGTAGCCGGTCGCGGCCGCCGCACAGGCGCCAAGAAGTAAAGGAGGGCCATGGCAAGAGCGAGAACGCGCCGTCGAGAGAGAAAGTCCGTACCCAGGGGCCGGGCGTACATTCGCTCCACATTCAACAACACCCTGGTTACCCTGACCGATCTCCAGGGCGCCGTGCTGGCCTCATCCAGCGCCGGCTCATCGGGGTTCAAGGGTTCGCGAAAGGGCACCGCCTTCGCCGCCCAAAGGGCCGCCGAGCAGGCGGCGCGGAAGGGAATGGACCAGGGCCTGAGGCATGTGGAAGTATGCATCAATGGCCCGGGTGCGGGGAGGGAGGCGGCCATACGCTCGCTTCAATCCTCCGGCCTTATCATAACCAGCATCAGGGACGTAACCCCCATACCCCACAACGGGTGCCGGCCTCCCAACCGTAGAAGGGTGTAAGGAATAGATTTATGGGACGATACACAGGGCCAGCGTGCAGGCTGTGCCGCCGGGTAGGGGAGAAGCTGTTTCTCAAGGGAGAACGCTGCTTTACCCCCCGTTGCGCCATAGAGCGCAGACGCACACCGCCGGGAAACCAGTCCACCCGCCGAAGGCGGACCTCCGACCACGGGATTCAGCTTAAGGAGAAGCAGAAGGCCCGGTACACCTACGGTGTCATGGAGGCCCAGTTCCGGAGGTACGTGGCCGAAGCGTTCAGGAGACCCGGCGTCACCGGGCTGTTCCTTATGGAGCTTCTGGAAAGGCGCCTGGATAACGTGGTTTTCCGGTTGGGATTCGCCGAGTCGCGGCGGCAGGCCCGCCAGCTAGTGCTCCACGGCCACTTCATGGTAAACGGCCGCGGGACGAACATCCCCTCCTACATGGTCCGGCCCGGAGAGATGATCGCCTGGAAGGAGTCCCTCAAGGAGAAACCATTCTTCAAAGCCCTAACCGAGAATATACCCAAGAGGCCCGTGCCCCAGTGGCTCAGTCTGGATGTCAATACGATGACTGGGACTGTGAGCAGCCTCCCCACGGAACAGGACTTGCAGTCGACCATAGACACCCGCCTGGTAGTGGAGTTTTACTCGAGGTAGATGTAGAGAAATGTTGGAAACCTCTATCATATCGACCGGAATGGCCCCGGTTACAGCCCAGACCATCAGCCCTGAAATAAAGATAATTCATGCGGACGATACCTACGGCAAGTTCGCCATCGAGCCCCTGGACCGAGGGTACGGAATAACCATCGGCAACCCCATTCGACGGATGTTGCTAAGCTCCATCGAGGGTACCGCCATCACCTGGGTGAAGATAGACGGGGTGCTCCACGAGTATTCCAGCATGCCTCACATACGAGAGGAGGTCATGGAGTTCCTCATCAACGTAAAGGGGATACGGATACGCTCGGTCACGGGCCGCCCAGGTAAGATGCGCCTGGAGATAAGTGGAGAAGGGAGGGTCTGCGCTGGGGATATCGCTACCTCCTCCGACTTTGAGGTTGTCAACCCCGAGCTGCACCTGGCGACCCTAGACTCTTCCGACGCCTCCCTTTCGGTGGAGTTTAACGTGGACCACGGCAAAGGCTATCAGCCGGTGGCCCAGGGAGACGGGCTGCACGGTCCCCTGATGGGGGTTTTGCCCGTGGACGCCATCTTTAACCCCGTAAAGAAGGTCAACTACACCGTGGAGAGGACCCGTGTCGGCCACGTCACCGACTACGAGCGGCTGGTCCTGGAGATGTGGACCGACGGTACCATGACCCCCGTGGACGCCCTCAGGAAGTCATCGGAGGTGCTGGTCAACCACTTCTTCCTCTTCGGCAACGTGGGCAGCGAGACGAGAGGCGGAGGCGAGAGGTCCTCCCTCATGATCTCGCCCGAGGTGTACCAGACCCCCATCGAAAAGTTGGACGTTTCCCCCAGGACCCTTAACTGCCTGAAGAGGGCCCATATTGGCAAGGTCGGCCAGGTACTGGAGATGTCCAACGCCGAGCTCCTCAACATAAGGAACTTCGGCGAGAAGTCCCTCCAGGAGCTCCTGGCCAAGCTACAGGCCCAGGATATGCTGAGCGAGGAGGAATGGGCCAACCGGACGACGGGACTTGAAGCCGTCGCCGGCGCGGGCGAGGCGGCGGAGCTCCCCAAGGCCGTCGAGGACCGAGGGCAAGGGGAAGGGGGGCTTGAGGCGGAAGACGTCGCACTCCTGGCTGGCGTTGAGGAGGATGAAGACGAGGAGGAGCTGCCGGTGGGCGATTCGGAAGACGCCTCCCTAAATCATGAGGATGAGGACGAGCAATGGTAGCGCACCGTATAGCCGGCAAGAAGCTTGGCAGGTCCAAGGACCAGCGAACGGCCCTGCTGCGCTCCCTCGCCTCCGAGCTGGTAAAGCATGAGCGTGTGAAGACCACAGAAGCTAAGGCAGCCGAGGCCAGAAGGCTTGTCGAACAGCTTATAACCCACGGGAAGACGGGCACCCTCCACCACCGGCGACTGGCGCTGGCCCAGGTGCCCAACAACGAGGTGGTTAGGAAGGTATTTGATGAGCTGGCGCCCAGATACGCCGGCAGGGTTGGAGGGTACACCCGGGTCATCAAGCTTGGGCCCAGAAAGGGAGATGCGGCGTCCATGGCCCTCCTGGAGCTGGTCTAGCAGCCCTGGCGAGTGCGGCCTCCGGCCGGGACAAGTGGAACCGTCCAGCTCTGACCATCAGGCCTGGACACGGCGGAGGGAGTCCGGCCCTCCAAGGCGCCTGGCGCTTCTGCTGGAGTACGAGGGAACCAGATATAAGGGCTTTCAGCGGCAGGTGAGGGCCCCCACTATCCAGGAAGAGGTGGAGAGGGCAATCAAGGGCCTCACCGGGGAGACCACGAGGATCAGGGGAGCAAGCCGCACCGATGCCGGTGCCCACGCCAGAGGGCAGGTGGCGGAGTTCCTGACCCATGCACCTTATAAAACGGAGAGCTTTGTCAGCGCCCTGAACTGGTACCTGCCTCCGGATATCCGGGTCAGGGGGGCGAGGGAGACCCCTCTGGAGTTCAATGCCAGGAAGGACGCCCTCAGCCGTGTGTACCGTTACACCACCCTGAACACGCGTTGGCCTTCAGCGCTGGCGAGGGGCTTCTCCAACTGGGTATCGGGCCACTTGGACGTGGCTGGGATGGGTGAAGCGGCTTCCCATCTGAGGGGCACCCATGATTTTCGGGCGCTGGTGCCGTCTTTACCGCCCCAGCGGAGCGCGGTCCGTAGGGTGGAGCGCTGGGACGTTTGGCGGGAGGATGAGACGGTACTCATAGAGGCCGAGGCCAACGGCTTCCTGCCTCATCAGGTCCGCCGGACCAACGGCCTCCTGGTGGAGATCGGGTTGGGAAAGCTGCCGGTGGACACATTCAAAAGCATAGTGGAGGGTGGACTCAAGGAGCTGCGATTGTGCCCCTCTCTCCCAGCGAAGGGGCTTTGCCTGATGCGAGCCAACTATCCAGAACTTGGATTTTGGGACAAAGAGAGCCATGAAGCGAGATAAAACATACCTGCCCAAGCCTTCAGAGATTATCTCCCGGTGGCACGTGATCGATGCCACGGGGCAGACCCTGGGAAGGCTGGCGAGCCGGATATCGAGGACGCTCCAGGGTAAGGACAAGCCTATGTACACCCCCCACCTCCTCACCGGCGACTACGTGGTGGTGGTAAACGCCTCCAAAGTAAAGGTCACCGGCCGGAAGCTGACTCAGAAGACCTACTACCGGCACAGCGGCTATGTAGGCAATCTGAAGACCTTCGTCCTCCGAGATGTGATGAAGAAGCATCCGACGCGGGCGTTGGAACTGGCCGTAAGGGGCATGTTGCCCAAGAACAAGCTTGGGAAGCATATGTTCAGGAGACTCAAGGTCTACGGCGGGGCCTCCCACCCTCACCAGGGACAGGTGGCCGCAACAGCCCTTCCCATCAGCGCAGACGGCGAAGAGAGGTAGGTACTCAATTGGTGCAGGGAGCCACAGAGCAGCAATACTACTACGGAACGGGGAAGCGCAAGACCACCATCGCCAAGGTGAGGCTCTATCCCAGCGCCGGCCGCAGCGAGGAGGGGCCTCAGACTAGCCAGATCCAGGTCAACGGGAAGCCTCTGGCCGAAGCGTTTCCCTGGGCGCCCTGGCAGGCCTGGGTGTGGGAGCCCCTCAGGGTGACCGAGAACGTGGATAAGTTCACCGTTGTCGCCCACGTGCAGGGAGGTGGACACTCGGCGCAGAGCCAGGCGCTGCGCCACGGTATATCCAGGGCGCTCGCGGTCTACGATGAGGCGTTCAGGCCCATCCTTCGCAAGTACGGCCTGCTTACGCGGGACGCCCGGATCAAAGAGAGTAAGAAGTACGGCCTGAAGCGGGCCCGCCGTGCCCCGCAGTACACCAAGCGGTGAAGCTCGGGGCGCCTTCGTCCTGTGCCGCCGGCCATCTGCTCCGGATATGGGACGTGCTTAGTGAGGGTCGAGAGGCTCCCTCAGAGACCCAGGAAGGCTGCGGCCCCGTCCAAAAGCCGCTCCACTTTCTCTAGACTCTCCCCCTCAGCGTATATCCTGAGAAGGGGCTCTGTTCCCGAAAAGCGGACCAGTAGCCAGGAGCCGCCGGGAAAGAAGAACCTTCGACCGTCTATGGCGTCGGTGGACACCACCGGCACCCCGCCTACCTCCTCTAGCTCCCCACTCTCTATCCTGTTAACGACTCTCGCCCTGTCCTCGGGGGGGAAGGATACGTCGCGGCGCCGATAGTAGTGGGGTCCCACCAGGGCGTACAGGTGCTCCAGGAGCTCGGAAAGCCGCTTGCCCGTCTTCGCCATGTACTCCAGCATGACGAGGCCGCTCAGTATGCCGTCTCGCTCTGGTATATGCCCCCGAAAACCGTATCCGCCGCTCTCCTCGCCCCCGATAAGGGCGTTCTCCCGGAGCATGATGGGGCAAATGTACTTGAAGCCTACGCGCGTCTCGAACACGGGCACACCGTAACTCTCCCCAAGCCTCTGGACCATACTCGTGGTGGTCAAAGACTTCACCAGCGCACCCCGCTCCCCCTTCACTTCCAGGAGGTAGAGGGCCAGGAGGGCGAAAGTCTGGAGAGAGGTAATAAAGGACCCCGCCTCATCGATTATTCCCAGGCGATCGGCGTCGCCATCGAAGGCCACGCCTACGTCTGCCTTCCTTTCCACGACCAGACGAGAGAGAGACTCCAGGTTGACGGCGATGGGCTCCGGCCGCTCGATGCCGGGGAAGGCCGGGTTGCGCTCCCCGTTTATCTCAGCCATTGTGGTGTGGCCACCGGCGCGAGAGGCCTCGTCCCCGCCGCCTCGGGGTGAAGAGGGATCGAGAAAGGACGCCATGTACCCTGCGCCTGCCCCATACATGGCGTCGGATATTATCTTGAGGCCCGCCCGGGAGATGGCGTCCAAGTCCACCAGGCGGGACACCTGCTCCAGGTATGGAGGCATGGGGTCGATGTCCAGGACGTACCCTTGGTCTCGCGCCTGGGACAGTGGGATGGAAACGACTCCGGCGGCCTCCGCCGCGTCGATCTCCCGCTCCAGGCGGGCCGTTATCTCGGGCGTGGCGCTGCCGGCGTAGTCAGGCTTGTATTTGAACCCGTTCCAGGTCCCCGGGTTATGGCTGGCTGTTATGATGGCGGCGCCGGCCGCACCGCGGTGGAGGATGTTGTAGCTCACCACCGGGGTAGGGGCTGCGCTGGTGCAGAGGTAGCTGGCGATACCGTTCCCCGCCAGCACCTCGGCTACCCGGCCGGCGAACTCTTGGGAGGCGAATCGGGTGTCGTAGCCTATAACAAGACGCCTCGCCGCCATCCCTTCCTCGAGCAAGTAGCGGGCCACCCCCTGGGCGCAGAGGGCCACGTTGTCGAAGGTAAAGTCGTGGGCTATCAGGCCGCGCCAGCCGTCGGTCCCGAACCGGATTCTGGGCATCCCGACCCTCCTTGGGCCTAGCCCGACTCCGCCCTCTCGGCCTCGCCCAGCTTGAGACCCGCCTCGGCCCTCAGGAGGGCCGTCTTGTCGACGACCTCCCAGGGAAGGTCAAGGTCCTCCCGGCCGAAATGGCCGTAAGCGGCCACCTGCTTGTAGATGGGTCTCCTCAGTCGTAGGTCCTCTATTATGGCCGCGGGCCTGAGGTCGAAATGTTTAACCGCGAGGTCGTGGATGATCCCGTCGTCGACCTTTCCCGTGCCGAAGGTCTCTACGCTTATGGATATGGGCTGGGCTACTCCGATGGCGTAGGAGACCTGTATCTCCACCCTATCGGCCAGTCCCGCCGCGACCAGGTTCTTGGCTACGTACCTGGCGGCATAGGCGGCGGACCTGTCTACCTTGGTTGGGTCTTTGCCCGAGAAGGCGCCGCCGCCATGCCGGGCCACACCCCCGTAGGTGTCCACAAGGATCTTCCGCCCCGTCAGCCCGGTGTCGGCCATGGGACCGCCGATGGCGAAGCGGCCGCTGGGGTTGACGTAATACTTGGTCTGGGAGTCCCTTAAATGGTCGGGCACCACCTCCCGGACTACCTGCTCCATTATGTCCCTGGTCAGCACATCGGAGTGGACCTCGGGCGCGTGCTGGGCGCTTACTACGACGGTATCCACTCGCTTGGGCACGCCGTAAGCGTACTCCACCGTGACCTGGGACTTGCCGTCGGGCCTGAGGTAGGGGAGAGTCCCGTCCCTGCGGAGCTTGGCCAGACGCTGACACAACTTGTGGGACAGGCTTATGGGCAGCGGCATCAGGTCCGAGGTCTCGTTGCAGGCGAACCCCACCATCATCCCCTGGTCTCCCGCCCCAATGAGGTCCATGTCCTCGCGGTCGCTGTTGGCGACCCCCCGCTGCCTCAGCTCCAGGGAGCGGCTCACGCCGGAGCTTATGTCCCTGGACTGCTCCTGGATTGAGACCACCACCCCGCAGCTTTTGTAATCGATGCCGTAGTCGGCATGGGAGTAGCCTGCCTGCCGCAGCGTCTCCCGCACCACCAACGGCACGTCCACGTAGGTGTCCGTGGTTATCTCTCCCATGACCACGACCAGGCCATTGGTGATGGACGTCTCGCAGGCGACTCTGGCTTCGGGGTCCCTACTCAGAATGGAGTCGAGGACGGCGTCGGAGATCTGGTCACATAGCTTGTCGGGGTGACCTTCCGTCACCGACTCCGAGGTCATGAGATAGTGGGTTGAGTCCATAAAACTGTAGGGCATCTAGGGTATCCTCCTCTTTTATGCTACGTACCTTCCTCCCAGCTTTCCAGGTAGCGCTGTTGCTCGGGAGAGAGGGTATCGATCTCTATGCCCATGGAGCGGAGCTTCAGGCGGCCCACCTCCATGTCCATCTCCCGGGGCACGGGGTACACGCCCGGGGAGAGTCTCGCCTTGCGGGTCACCAGGTACTCCACGCTGAGGGCCTGGTTGGCGAAGCTCATATCCATCACGCCCGAGGGGTGCCCCTCGGCCGCCGACAGGTTCACCAGTCGGCCCTCGGCGAGGAGATATAAACGCCTTCCGTCCTTGAGCAGGTACTCGTCCACAAAGGGGCGTATCCGGACTTTCCCGCTGGACATCGCCTCCAGGGCCGGCAAATCGATCTCCACGTTAAAGTGGCCGCTGTTGGCCAGAACGGCACCGTCTGGCATCACCTCCAGGTGCCGCCTGCCGATGGATTTCAGCCCTCCGGTGACGGTAATGAACAACTCTCCCGTCCGGGCCGCCTCCAGGCTGGGCATCACGCTGAAGCCGTCCATTACCGCTTCGAGGGACTTGACCGGGTCCACCTCTATCACGGTGACGTGGGCTCCCATGCCCCGTGCCCTGCTGGCCACACCTCTGCCGCACCAGCCATACCCGAACACCACCACCTTCCTTCCTGCCCACAGCAAGTTGGTGGCGCGGGTGATGCCGTCGAGGGTGCTCTGGCCGGTGCCGTAGCGGTTGTCGAAGAAATGCTTGGTATCGGCCTCGTTGACGGCGACGATGGGGTACTTAAGAGCACCCTCCTGGGCCATGGCCCGAAGGCGGATCACCCCGGTAGTGGTCTCCTCGGTCCCGCCCGTAACGTCGCCGAGGTATTCCTGGCGCTCCTTGTGGAGGATGGTGACCAGGTCAGCGCCGTCGTCCATGGTCACATGGGGGCGGTGCTCCAGAGCGGAGTGGATGTGCCGGTAGAAGGTCTCGTTGTCCTCACCCTTGATGGCGAAGGTCGGTATGCCGTACTCTTTGACCAGGGCGGCGGCCACGTCGTCCTGGGTGCTCAGCGGGTTGCTGGCGCATAAGGCCACCTCGGCCCCTGCGTCTTTTAGCGCCAGGGCCAAGTTGGCAGTCTCCGAGGTGATGTGCAGGCACCCGGAGATGCGCATTCCCTGGAGGGGCCGCTCCTTGGAGAACCTCTCCCCTATGAGCCCGATCACAGGCATCTCTCTGGCAGCCCAGCGTATCCGGTTGATTCCCTCGTCGGCCAGGGACAGGTCTTTAACGTCCCCGTGCGTCGCTTTCGTAGCCAAATGGCCTCCTAACGTTACCGAACATTCCTATATCTATGTGCCTTTCGCTGTCCGGGGCGCTCAACCACGGATGGCGACGTTCTTCCTCCAGGGGAGGGTCTCCGCCCCTTTCAGGCCATCGAACTGGCTCAGATTCGTGAAGTCGCGGAACCGGCCCGTTAGCTCGTCCTGGGTGAGGGAGCACAGCCTCTCCAGGCTGAAGCTCTCCACCGCGAAGGAGCCCATTACCGATCCCAACACGCTGGCCCTCCGAAAGGCCGCCGGGCTCAGGTCCTCGGTGGCTGCCAGGTAACCCATGAAGCCCCCGGCGAAGGAGTCTCCCGCACCCGTGGGGTCCACCACATCCTCCAGGGGATATGCCGGGGCGGCGAACACCGAGTCTCCTGTGAACTGGATCACCCCGTGTTCCCCCCTTTTTACCACCACCAGCCGGGGACCCAGACCCAGGATATATCTGGCAGCGCGGACCACGTTGGCACCCTGGATATGGGGTGCCGCGAAAAGGCGGACCTCGTGCTCATCCATGAACAGGACGTCCACCGACCGGACGACCTCCGTCAGGGCGTCCCTGGCCCCCTCTATCCAGAAGTTCATGGTATCGGCCGCCACCAGCCTGGGCCGCTCATCCATCTGAGTGAGCACCTTTAGCTGGAGCTCCGGGCCGATGTTGCCCAGGAACAGGTATGGGGCTTTTCTCTGGGTGGGTGAGAGCACCGGCTCAAAATCCCCGAAGACGTTGAGCTGAGTGTCCAGGGTCCGGCGGCTGTTCACGTCGTCCCGGTCGTACTCTCCAGCCCACCGGAAGGTGCTGCCGGGCACCGTCTCCAGGCCCGAGGTGTCCACCTGGTGGGCCTTCAGCAGGGCGAGGTCTTCGGGGGCGAAGTCGTCCCCCACGACGGCTACGATGCTCACGGGCGCCAGATAGCTTCCGGCTATGGCGAAGTAGGTTGCCGACCCTCCCAGCGAGTCTTGCCTGCTCCCCTGGCCGGTCTTTACCGAGTCGTAAGCTACCGATCCGATCACCAGTATGCTCATATGGTCCCGGCTCCTAAGGTTCGTTCCCGAATGAGGTGGGGTGATTCTTCTCAATCCAGGTGGGCGTGCCGTCCTCGACGTTGTACAGGTCATCGGGCGGTAAGCCCACGGACGCAGCCAACTCGCAAGCGAGCCCGCTACGTACCCCCGCGGCACAGATGAACAGGAGCTTCTTGCCCTTGGGGACCTCGTCTATCCTGCCGAGAAGGTCGTCGACGGGTATGTGGATGGCGCCCTTGACGTGGCCCGCCACCCATTCATCGTCCCGCCGCACGTCCACCATCACCGCGCCGTCCTTGTCCCTCTCCAGTATCTGGGCGGCCTCGTCGGAGTCCACTCGGAAATACGGTTCTCCAGGGTCCTGCCTGGCCATGGTCCAGTCACCTCACTCCAGGTATTTTCCTATGATCGGTCGCATCGTCTCCCGGGTTTCCTGCGGGATGCGGTCCCGGGAGGTGATGATCGCGCTCTCCAGGGCCGACGCGCAGGGACAGGAACGTTCCAGGGGGATTCGCGGTAGCGCCTCGCGAAGGATAGCCCTGGACGTGGACACGTTTTTCATCAGGTTGGCCACCACCATCTCCACCGTTACCACCTCGGTGGCCTCCCGCCAGCAGTCGTAGTCGGTCACGCAGGCGAGGGTGGCGTAGCAGATCTCGGCCTCCCGCGCCAGCTTGGCCTCCGGGAGGGCCGTCATGCCTATCACATCCGCTCCCCAGGTCCGGTACACGTTACACTCTGCTCTGGTGGAGAAGGCCGGCCCCTCCATGACCACGTAGGTGCCACCCATGTGGGCCACGGCGTTACACCTGCGGGCGGCATCGTAAAGCACGTCGCCAAGGTCGGCGCAAAAGGGGTCGGCGAAGCCCACGTGGGCCACCAGGCCCCCGTCGAAAAACGTGGACGCCCGCTGCCTCGTACGGTCGATTAGCTGGTCGGGGACCACCAGGTCCAGGGGCCTGAGCTCCTCCCGGAGGCTCCCTACGGCGCTTACGGAGATGATACGCTCCACTCCCAGGGTCTTGAGGGCATAGATGTTGGCCCTGGCGGGAACCTGGGTTGGGCTGAACCGATGGCCCCGGCCGTGGCGGGGAAGGAAGGCGACCTTGACCGTGTCCAGCTCGCCCAGGATGATGGCGTCGCTGGGCTTGCCGAAGGGCGTGTCCAACTCCATCTCCCGCACGCCGGACAGTCCATCCATCTCGTAGAGGCCGCTGCCTCCTATTATGCCGATGCGAGCTTCGACCATGGTGCTGCTCCGCCGCCTCTGACGGCCATAAGTAGGTTCTCTGTGTAGGGCTCGCGGACGATACCCGCCTCTGTCACGATGGCGGCCACGTACCGGTGAGGGGTTACGTCGAAGGCAGGGTTACGGACGCCGATGCCCTCGGGCGCGGTCCGTACCCCCGCGAACCGGGTCACCTCGTCGGGGCTGCGCTCCTCGATGGGTATGTCGTCGCCGGAGGGTATCGTCAGGTCCACGGTGCTGGTGGGCGCGGCCACGTAGAAGGGGATGCCGTTCTCCCTGGCCAGGACCGCCAGCGTGTAGGTGCCTATCTTGTTGGCCACGTCGCCGTTGGCGGCGATGCGGTCGGCGCCGACTATGACACAGTCCACCTCGCCACGCTGCATCAGCAGCCCGGCGCCCGAGTCCACGATCAGGCTTGCGGGGATCCCCATCTGCACCAGCTCCCAGGCGGTGAGGCGGGCGCCCTGCAGGAAGGGGCGCGTTTCCGTGGCGAAGACCTGGAACCGCTTCCCGCCCTCCCAGCCGGCCCTTATCACCCCGAGGGCGGTGCCGTAGCCCGCGGTGGCCAGCGCCCCCGCGTTGCAGTGGGTCAGCACGGACCCTCCATCGGGGACCAGCTCCTCGCCGTGCTGCCCGAGGCGCCGGTTTATCTCCTCATCCTCGGCGTGGATACGCTCCGCCTCGGCGAGAAGTCGCTCCCTGATGCCGCCCATGTCTGGCTCCCCCTCGGCGACCTTCAGCATCCTCTGCACGGCCCACGAGATGTTTACCGCCGTGGGTCTGGCAGAGGCAACCTCGCGGCCCGCTTCGCCAAGACTGTCCAGGAAATCGCGGTGGTCCTCCGAGGGGATGTCCCTGGCAGCCATGGCCACGGCGTAGGCCGCGGCAACTCCGATGGCGGGCGCTCCCCGCACCCTCATCTCCCTTATGGCCTGCACCACCTCGCGGTAGTCCCCCAGCTCCAGCACGGTCTGCTCAAGGGGCAGCCTGGTCTGGTCCAGGAGCCTCAGCTTTCCCTCAGACCATTCGAGAGTCCTCACCTGGAACCGGTTGCCCAAAGAAAAAGCTCCTCGCACGAGAGGAGCTTAACCGATTTAAGCCCCCCTCATCTTTCCCCAATTAGCCGGGGACGGAATTAGCACCGTGTCGCGCCATCGGGGGCCTGAGCCTCATGGGCGACCGGTTGCTCGGCTTCGCAGGGCCGTGCCCTCCGCCACTCTGGATAAGGTGGGTTGCAGCCTATTCAGTTTTTACGCAGGTTCAATACTACTAGGACTCGGGAACACTGTCAAGGAATGCTCCGCTAGGTAGTGTCCTCAGTAGAGTCCCAGGAAGTGGTGTAACAAGAGGAGAGGGTCTGGATGAAGAGAGACCACCACGTCATCCTTAGCGGGCAAAGACGAGCCTGAGAAAGGAGGACTCAAAGTGGACCCCATGATCAGGACAGCGGTGAGGCTAAAATAAGAGAGTCTACCGCTGGGGTGTCTTGTAAACCTTCATCCGATGGTAAGGCTCGTGGATGTTCCAGTAAACACCTTTGTGGGCTCACTGCATGGAACACCTGACCCGGTGACCGATAGCCCAGGGCTTGATGGGGCCGCTCTTGGTTGTAGAAGGCCAGATAAGCCCCAATCCCCTTTCTGGCCTCAGTCCCATTTTGGTATGCCTTCAGGTACACCTCCTCGTACTTGATGCTGCGCCACAGCCGTTCCACGAAGACGTTGTCCATGCACCGGCCCCTGCCGTCCATGCTCACTTGAACGCCTTGCGCCAGCAGCATGCTGGTGAAGGCCTCGCTGGTGAACTGGCTGCCCTGGTCGGTGTTGAAGATCTGTGGCCGACCCTTGCTCAAGGCCTCTTCCAGAGCCGCAACACAGAAGTCTACCTCCAGGGTGTTGGACAGCCGCCAGGCCAACACGTAGCGGCTGTGCCAGTCCATGATGGCCACCAAGTAGAGGAAACCCCGAGCCATGGGTATGTAGGTGATGTCGGTGGCCCACACCTGGTTGACCCGGTTGATCTCCAGCCCCCTGAGCAAGTACGGATAGACCTTATGCCCTGGGTTTGGCTTGCTGGTGTTGGGACGCCGGTAGATGGCCTCCAGGCCTATCAGCTGCATCAGCCGGCGGACCCGCTTGCGGTTGACCTGGTGTCCGTGATTGCTGAGCCAGGCAGTCATCCTTCTGGAGCCGTAGAAAGGTGTCTTCAGGTACTGTTGGTCTATGAGGGCCATCAACTCCAAGTCCTCGGCGCCGGCCTCGGTTGGCAGGTAGTACAACGAGGAGCGGCTGATACCCAGCAAGGCGCACTGGCGCACCAGAGACAGCTTCGGTTCTTCTCGGTCAATCAATGGCCCGGCGTTGGGACCGGCTCACAACCCGAAGCTCCGTGACAAAAAATCCCGTTCCACCTTGAGCTGCCCAATCTGTTGGTAGAGCTGGGCAGTGAGGACCTCTTGGTCCTTCTCCTGGCGTCCACCACCATTTTCAAAGAGGTGCGGCGCCCCCTGAGTCAAGGCCTTCTTCCAGGCATGGATCTGGCTCGGGTGGACTTCAAACCGGCTGGCCAGCTCTGCAATGGTGTGCTCCCCCTGGAGCGCGGCCAAAGCCACTTTCGCCTTGAAGACTGGGCTGTGCTTCTTACGTGTTTGCTTCATGTCCTGCTCCTTGTTTCCGTCCTATTTTAGGAGCGGGACTCTCTCTTAGCCACCTGTCCGAATTTAGTAGAGTCCCAGGAAGTGGTGTAAGAAGAGGAGGGGGTCTGGAGTAAGAGAGACCACCGCGTCATCCTTAGCGGGCAAAGAAGAAAGCTCGAGAAAGGAGGACAACGGTGGTCAAGGAAAGGATGGACCTGCTGGAGTTGTTGCGCAAGGGGGGAATGGACGGTGACGTGGACTTCCTACGGGAGGCTCTGAGAGTGCTGGTAGAGGGGATCATGGATGCGGAGGTGTCTGCGAGGACCGGTGCTGAGTATGGAGAACGCAGCCCTGAGCGGGTGACCCAGCGCAACGGGTATCGGTCCCGGGCGTGGGATACCCGGGTAGGGACTATGGAACTGCACATCCCGAAGCTTCGAGAGGGGAGCTACTTCCCGAGCCTGCTGGAGCCACGGCGTCGCAGCGAGCGAGCTCTGCTGGCTGTGATCCAGCAGGCCTATGTGGAAGGTGTATCGACAAGGCGGGTGGACGACCTGGTCAAGGCCCTGGGGTGCGAGGGTATCTCCAAGAGCCAGGTGTCCCGTATCTGCTCCGAGCTGGACGAGGTGGTGGAGGACTTCCTGGGTCGGCCGCTGGACGGCGGATCATACCCCTACCTGTGGCTGGATGCACTAACCCAGAAGGTCAGAGAGGCCGGTAGGATCGTCAACGTCAGCGTGGTGGTGGCGACGGCGGTCAATGGCGAGGGCAAGCGGGAGATCATTGGGATGGACGTGGGTACCAGTGAAGACGGCGCCTTCTGGCTGGCCTTTCTGCGCTCACTGTCGGCCAGGGGTCTGAGCGGGGTGGATCTGGTGGTATCGGATGCGCATCAGGGACTCAGGGATGCCATCGCGACTGTCTTCGGTGGGGCCAGTTGGCAACGGTGCCGCACACACTTCATGACCAACCTGCTCACTCGGGTCCCCAGGCGCGCTCAGCCCTGGGTGGCCACCATGGTACGCACCATCTACCAGCAGCCGTCCCCTCAGGAGGTCCACGCACAGCTCGAGCGGGTGATCGCCCAGCTACAGGACCCGTTCCCTCAGGTGGCCTCTCTACTGGACGCGGCTGGTGCGGACGTCCTGGCCTTCTCCAGCTTCCCACTCGCCCACTGGAAGAAGATCTGGTCTAACAACCCCCTGGAGCGTCTCAACAAGGAGATACGGCGCCGCACCAACGTGGTGGGTATCTTTCCCAACCGGCCGGCCGCGCGTCGCCTCGTTGGGGCTGTCCTGGCCGAACAGCACGACGAATGGGCCATCGGCCCTCGTTACATGACACCCGCGGTCTACAGCATCGACGAAGCTCTACCCGAGGCGGATCTAGCGAAGGCGGCGGCATAGACCGCGATCAACAGGATGACGCTCTCTTACACCACTTGACGGGACGTGACCCCGAATTTTGGGGTCCACCTCAAGCTAATGCGCAAGAGGGGAGTCGACGGTGACGTGGACTTTCTACGAGAGGCACTGAGAGTGCTGGTCGAGGAGATCATGGAGGCTGATGTGTCATCGAGGACCGGTGCTGGGTATGGAGAACGCAACCCTGAGCGGGTGACCCAGCGCAACGGGTACCGGTCTCGAGCATGGGACACTCGCGTAGGGACCATGGAGTTGCAGATACCCAAGCTCAGAGAGGGAAGCTACTTTCCGAGCCTGCTGGAGCCACGGCGTCGCAGCGAGCGAGCTCTGCTGGCGGTGATCCAGCAGGCGTATGTGGAGGGTGTATCGACGAGGCGAGTGGATGATCTGGTCAAGGCTCTTGGGTGCGAGGGTATCTCAAAGAGCCAAGTGTCGCGTATCTGCCAGGAGCTGGACGGGGTGGTGGAGAGCTTCCTGGGTCGGCCGCTGGACGGCGGATCATATCCCTACCTGTGGCTGGACGCACTAACCCAGAAGGTCAGAGAGGCCGGTAGGATAGTCAACGTCAGCGTGGTGGTGGCGACGGCGGTCAATAGCGAGGGCAAGCGTGAGATCGTTGGGATGGACGTGGGTACCAGTGAAGACGGCGCCTTCTGGCTGGCCTTCCTGCGCTCACTGGTCGCCAGGGGCCTCGGCGGGGTGGAACTGGTGGTATCGGACGCTCATCAGGGACTCAGGGATGCCATCGCAACTGTCTTCGGTGGGGCCAGTTGGCAGCGGTGCCGCACCCACTTCATGACCAACCTGCTCACTCGGGTCCCCAGGAGCGCTCAGCCCTGGGTGGCCACCATGGTACGCACCATCTACCAGCAGCCGTCCCCTCAGGAGGTGCATGCCCAACTCGAGCGGGTGATTGCTCAGCTCCAGGACCCGTTCCCACAGGGCGCCTCTCGACTGGACGAGGCTGGACCCGACGTCCTGGCCTTCTCCAGCTTCCCCGTCGCCCACTGGAAGAAGATCTGGTCCAACAACCCCCTGGAGCGTCTCAACAAGGAGATACGGCGCCGCACCGATGTGGTGGGCATCTTCCCTAACCGCCCAGCTGTCCGTCGCCTGGTCGGCGCCGTCCTAGCTGAGCAGCACGACGAGTGGGCCGTCGGCCGTCGATACATGACACAGGAGGTAACCACCTCCAACGAAGCTCTACCCAGAGCCGAACTCGCAGAGACAGCGGCCTAGACGATATCAACAGGATGACGTACTCTTACACCACTCTATGGGACGTGACCGTGTCCTCATTTGAAGCTTGCAGCGTGCTAACCAATGTGTTATTATATATGCAGTAAGGAATTGGTGTTTTACTGCGTAAGTAAAGCCGAGGATCTTTCAACATCACACAGATGATCGCGAAGGGTCGCCAATTCCTTCTTCTTTTTCAATAGGGACATCTCGGAAGTAGAACCCTCGCCACGGGCGGCTTTCTTGCTTATCGGAGCTTTTCCATTCTAATTCTCTAATTCGGTCACAGAAGGGATTGACATCGAATCTTCCCATGCTCTGTTGTGCTAGCGCATACGCAAATAGGTCGGCAATCTGAACACCTTTTGTGACCAGGCTACTTACAAACAAGGGAGTACTCACAACGTGGGTCATACCACGACCAACTATTGTCCCGTAAGTATAGTTCCCAAATTCTAGAGCCTTCGCCTTATTATCCTCCTGTGAGTCAAATACCATGGCCGCTGTTTCATTGGGTCGCTGCTCCTCCGTCATGGTCTCTACACGTTCGCACAGCGCGGAAATCACACGGTACGTATTAGGCTCCACACCTTCCATCACATCAATCGATGGATACCTCAACCCAACAGCGAAGGCGACTACTTCGCCGGATTTACAGAGGCTCAAGATTTCTTCGACGAATTCCTTTTTCTTGGGACTGGTCATTCCTTTTTTGCTCAGTAGTAACCTGCCCTTGAGTTCAAAGTCGTAAGGCTCGTTAGATTTCCAGAACTTTTTCTCAAGGTTGAATATTTCCCTAAAGAATTCCCGTTGCCTTTCAGTAGGAACCCCTATGGCAGCCCAGACGGTAAAGCCCCCAGGAGTAGCTGGTCGAGGCCATTCCGATTCGTCAATAAATACTAGCATTGCCCTCGCCCCTACGTACTTTCCTGAACTATAGCAGCCCGCACTGCTTTTGCCGGTGAATCCACAGGCCCCTTGGTACACTACAGCGGAACCCCTATGCTTCCCTTCGTCAGTCTCATGGGACCAAGCGTAGCAGCGCGCGGCCGTGGGGTGCCTATGAAGCTCGAAGACCTCTACGGTGCCTTCTCATGCAGTCATGGAGTTCACGGATAGCCGTCTGTAGCTGTCGAATCAGGTTCGCTGTTGGCATCAGTTGGCTCTTTCTTGTCTTCTGGGCGCGAATTCACAGGCATGTATGCTTTGAGAATCATATCTAGCCGACCCCAATCCTCTGGGGTCATCTGCACTGGCAAGGTGACCGTTCCAATTTTATCTGGGCCGAAGGGCACAGGAATCGTTATTGTCCCTGGAGAGGGTGGCGGAGGCATTTCTTTCTCCTCATCATCTTCATGGGAATTGTCTTCATCTTGTGTCCCCATCTTATCATATTCAGTCGGATTTGCAAGTGCTGTCGAGGACCTAAAGACCTCAATAAACCTACTGGCCCCTTCGTCCGTAAAGCTTCTTTCAACGATGAGATGCTGCCGTAGAGCATCTGGCGCGGCATCATGCATGGCCGAGTGCAGCTCCGCAAATAGCGTTGGGGCCAATGCGGCTTCACGTAGCGCCTGCCTATACTCTTTTGACGCCTGATTCCTCAGGACAAGCGTCAGCGCCCGATTAGATAAATGAGGGTTCTCTCCCTTTCTCCCCTCAACAAGGCCATACTGCCTGAGAGATGCTAGCCTTACTTTGGCCGGTCCGCCTGTGCTCTTGTAGCCCCATGCTTTGGCGGCATCATTGGCAGTAAATTGACCTCTCCCCACACCCTGGTAGAGAGTCGCTAGCACTTGCACCGATTCTTCCAAGTCTATGCCTGGATAATTCGGGCTTCTGTGCTTGATGACCATATCATCCCTCCGTATTAAAGCTTATTAACACAAATGGTAAACCGCTGGCCCCTGATTGTCAATAAGGCCGCCCACAAATTCCAGTAACAGTATTGACAAATAGTATACAAATCTGTATGATTTGCACACAGAGAAACCCCGAAGATGACTCTCAGGGGTTTCTTAGGGCGGAGGGATGGTTCCCAGATCGGCCTTTACACCCAGACCCACGGGTTCGGGTCCCGCCGGTAACGTAGCCCGCCCCCTCACGTCAGGAGGGCGATGAACACCCCCGCCACCATCGCCGACCCGATCACCCCCGCCACGTTGGGCCCCATGGCATGGGGCAGCAGGAAGTTGTCGGGGTTGGCCTCCTGGCCCAGGACGTGGGATATGCGGGCCGCCATGGGCACCGCCGACACCCCCGCCGAGCCGATGAGGGGGTTCACCTTGTCCTTCACCACCAGGTTCATTAGCTTGGCGAACATGAGGCCCCCTATGGTGCCACAGCCGAAGGCGACCAGCCCCAGCCCCAGGATGGCCAGGGTCTCCCTTTCCAGCACCCGGTCCGCCGATAGCTGGGCCCCCACGGCCAGCATCAGGAAGATGGTCACCACGTTCATCACCTCGTTGGAAGACGCCTGGCTCAGCCGGGGGACCACGCCGCTGGCCGCGAACAGGTTGCCGATCATGAACATACCTATGAGGGGGGCAGCCTCGGGCACTACCAGGATGACCACCACCAGCACCACGATGGGGAAGACCAGCTTCTCCAGCCGGGATACCTCGCGCAGGGGCCGCATGACGATCTGGCGTTCCTTTTTGGTGGTGAGGAGGCGCATCAAGGGAGGCTGGATGAACACCACCCCCGCCATGTAGGAGTAGGCCACCACGGCGGTGCGTCCCAGCAGCTCGGGGGCCAGGATCGCCGAGGCGAAGATGGTGGTGGGGCCGTCGGCGCCTCCCACGATGCCGATGGCGGCGGCCTCCTTGTTGGAGAAGTCCAAGTGCAGTCCCGATATCTCGCTCAGTCCCAGGGCGCCCCAAAAGGCGACGAAGATGCCTATCTGCGCCGCCGCGCCCAACAGGAGGCTCTTGGGGTTGGCCATGATGGGCCCGAAGTCGGTCATGGCGCCCAGTCCCAGGAAGATGAGGGGCGGCAGGATGTTCCAGAAGGATAGGGCGAAGTGAAAGGTCAGGCCCAGTATGCCCGACTCCTGGAGGGCTTCCGGCGCCAGGGGGTTCCCGGTGGCCAGCCTGGTAAGGGAGTTGTCCGGGAGGTTGGCCAGTATTATTCCCAGGCCTATGGGCAGGAGAACGTAGGGCTCGCTCTTCCTGGCGATGGCGAAGAAGATGAAGGTCGCGCCCAGCGCCAGAAGGAGGACATGGTCCCACTGGAGGTGGGATAGCCCCGTCTCGTTCCAGTATTGATGGAGGTCCGGCACCTGGGCTACCCGGGAGACTCTTCCCGGGCCTCCCGGCGGGCATCGGCCAGTACCTCGGAGAGGGCCACGCTAACACCGATGGCCGCTGCCTGGGCCCTTTCGCGCTGGGCAGCCACCAGCGCCTCGGCAGCCAGGGCGCCGGTCAACCGCCGGACGGCGGCCGTCTCCAGCACCCACCTTGCTGCTATCACCATCAGCACAAGAAGCACCAGGATCAGGAAGACGGTGCTGAGTCCTGCTGCGGTGACCTCCAGGGCCTCGTTCAGCTCATCAGATGTCATGGGCCATGCACTTACCGGGAATGGACGGGAGAGGAAGCGGGGCTCAATGCCCGGGCCAGTATAGCATGTATCAGGTGGATGCGCTATAATTCGAGCGTGGGTGGCCACCATGCCACCTATCGCATCAAAGAGGGAATCATGGGTGCACGTATAGACTTCAACTGCGACATGGGTGAGAGCTTCGGCTCCTATAAGATGGGCTACGACGAGGAAGTCATCAAGTACGTCACATCCGCCAACATTGCCTGCGGGTTCCACGCCGGCGACCCGGGCTGGATGCGCAGGACCGTGGGCCTGGCCGAGGAGCACGGCGTCGCCGTGGGGGCCCATCCCAGCTTTCCCGATCTCCAGGGGTTCGGACGGCGCAACATGGTCGTGTCGCCCCAAGAGGCCAAGGACGATGTCGTCTACCAGATAGGCGCCCTGGCCGCCTTCACCAGTGGAAAGAAGCTACAGCACGTCAAGCCCCATGGCGCCATGTATAACATGGCCGCCGGTGGCGGAGACCTGGCCAAGGCCATCTGCCAGAGTGTCCTTGAGGTGGACACAGAGATGATCCTCGTCGTCCTGGCGGGCACCCCGTGGGCCCACGTGGCCCGGGAGATGGGTGTTCGCGTGGCGGAGGAGGCGTTCGCCGACCGTGCGCTGAACCCCGATGGTACCCTGGTGGCCCGCTCCAAGCCCGGCTCCGTTATCCACGACCTGGACGAAGTGGTGGAGCGCAGTATCAGGATAGTGACCAAGGGGAAGGCCACCGCCATCACCGGCGAGGAGATCGAGGTCCACGCTGATACCTTTTGCCTCCACGGGGACACTCCCGATGCCAAGGAGATGGCCGCCGCCCTCAAGTCCGGGCTGGAGGCCGCAGGGGTCGAGATCGTCCCCCTGAGCAGGCTGGTCTAGGTCCCTGGCCCCGTACGAGGTGGTCCATGTACCAGCGCGCAAGGTACCTCCCCGCCGGTGACCGTGCCGTCTCCATTGAGCTGGGAGACGCCATCTCCCCCGAGATAAACCGCAGGGTACGCAGCCTGTTCCTGTCCATCGAAAAGCAGGCCATTTCCGGTGTCGTTGACCTGGTTCCCAGCTATCGTTCCGTACTGGTGTACTACGACCCGCTCCGAGTAACCTACCCCGACCTGGAGGCCAGCCTACGCGCCGTCGAAGCAGGGATGGAAGAGGCCCCGGTAGGTGCGCCGAACGTGCTTGAGGTCCCCACCCTCTACGGGGGCGAGTACGGCCCAGACCTGGGCTACGTGGCGGAGCACAACGGACTGACGGCCGAGGAGGTGGTCCGAATCCACTCGGGCACCGACTACCTGATCTACATGATGGGGTTCACTCCCGGATTCACCTATCTGGGAGGGATGTCCGACAGGATAGCGACCCCTAGACTCGAGACTCCCCGGACGGCCATTCCCGCCGGCTCCGTCGGCATAGCCGAGGCCCAGACCGGCGTCTATCCCGTGGAGAGCCCGGGAGGATGGAGGCTCATAGGCCGGACACCGCTGAGGCTCTTCGATCCACGTCGGGAGCCTCCCGTGGTGGTGGGTGCAGGGGACTACCTGCGGTTCGTCCCGACTGGCCAGGAACAGTACACCCATCTCCATCAGCAGGTCGCTGAGGGGAGCTACAATGCGGTGTCGTACCCACTTGGTCAGGGGCCGTAATGGACGTTATCCGCGTGTTGGAGGGGGGCATCTCCACCACGGTGCAGGACCTGGGCAGATACGGCTACCAGCGCTACGGCGTCCCGGTCTCCGGAGCCATGGACCCCTTCGCCCTCCGGGTGGCCAACCTCCTGGTGGGAAATCCGGAGGGGGACGCGGGCCTGGAGTTCACCCTGGCGGGCGCCCGGCTCGAGTTCCTGGCCGATACCGTCGCGGCCATCACGGGGGCGGACCTCGACCCGCGGCTGGACGGCCGCCCCCTGCCCATGTGGCGGGCGGTTGCCGCGCCGGCGGGAGGAGTCCTATCCTTCGACGAGGCACGGGACGGAGTCCGGGCCTACCTGGCCGTGGCCGGTGGCATCGCGGTACCCGTCGTCCTGGGGAGCCGCTCTACCTACACCCGCGCCCGGCTGGGGGGGGTGGAGGGCCGCCGCCTGGAGGGAGGAGACAGGCTCCCTTGGTCGTCGCAGGAGCCCGCCGATAGGGTGGAGTGCAGGGTCTTCTCCCACGAGGGTATCACTGGCTACGGGCACAGCCACCCGTTGCGGGTGGTGCTCGGTCCCCAGCAGCACGCCTTCACCCGCGAGGGCATCGAGACCTTCCTCTCCTCCACCTACACCGTGACACCCATGTCCGACCGGATCGGATGCAGGCTCGACGGCCCTACTGTCGGGCATGTGGGTGCCGCTGACATCATATCCGACGGCGTCCCCTGGGGCGCCGTCCAGGTAACGGGTGACGGCAAGCCCATCGTACTTCTGGCCGATCGGGGTACCACCGGGGGCTACACCAAGATTGCCACCGTCATCTCGGCAGACCTGCCGGCGCTGGCCCAGGCCACCCCGGGCGACATGGTATCATTCCACTCGGTGGATGTGGAGGAGGCGCACCGAGCCCTCAAGGAGCAGGAGGAGCTCATCAATGGGGTACGGAACTGGCCGGCCATCGTGTTCACCACCCGCCGGTACAGGGCGAGGGTTGACGGCAGGCAGCACGAAGTGGAAGGGGGGCTCGGGGAGACAGGGGACGGCATGCCCAGCGCCGGTACCCAGAGCAGGACCCTTCGGGTCATCCTGGGTGGGAAGAGCTACACCTTCAATGTGGAGGTGGAGGCGGCCGAGGGACCGTGACCCCGCCTCCAGCCCTCCGGAGCACAGTCGGACGGGTACGCCCTCGGCCCGTAGGACCTGACGCCACATTGGACAGTCCACAGATCAGGAGGAGCGATGTCGGACCATACTACGGCCGGGCCATCCATCAGCCACGAGGAGGTGGTGAGGGCCGCCTGGGAGGACGAGCCCAAGGGCGCGGCGGAGCTGGTGGCCGCCCTTGCCGGGGAGCACGATTCCTGGCACCGGCGCAGCCTGAACCTGGTAGCCTCCCACAACCTGATCAGCCCCAGGGCCAAGGCCATCCTGTGGTCCGACTTGGTGGACAACGGCGCCTCGGGGGCCATCGGAGGCCGGTCCCACACCGGCACGGTCCTCCTGGACCGCATCGAGACGCTGCTGGTGGAGCTGGCGAAGCGGCTTTTCGGGGTCCCCTACGTGGAACACAGGGCGCCCAGCGGGGCCCTCTCCAACGGCCTCTTCTTCCTCGGGGCGACGGAGCCTGGAGACCGGATCATGGCCCTGCCACTGAAGTATGGCGGCCACTACACCTACCGTGAGGGAGGCTATCCGGGCGCCAGGGGGCTGGAGATCAGCGAGATTCCCTGCCATGGGGAGGACTACCCGGAGGTGAACCTGGAGCTGCTGGCCCAGGAGGTGGAGAGGGTCAGACCTGCCTGGCTGGTGGTGGGAAGCGCTACCCTTCTCTACCCCTACCCTCTGGAGGAGATGGCTGAGATCGCCGGGAGCTTCGGGGCGCGAATCATGTACGACGGCGCGCACATACTGGGTCTGGCCGCTGGGGGCCAGTTCCAGGACCCTCTCCACGAAGGCGCTGCCGTGATGACGGGCTCAACCCAGAAGACCCTGGCGGGGCCGGTGGGCGGGATGGTCCTGATGAACGACCCCGAAGTGGACGAGCGGGTGTCCACCAAGGCCAACACGCTGATCTCCAGCTACAACAACGTCCGTCTGGCGGCACTTGCCGTGACTCTGGCGGAGATGGTGGCCTACGGCAAGGAGTACGCTCAGGCCGTGGTTGGGAACGCCCAGGCCCTCTCTCGCTCCCTGGAGGCCGAGGGATTCAGGTTGGCGGGCAAGGACCGCGGAGTTACCCAGTCCCACCTGGTGCTGGTGGACCTGGGCACGGCCCCGGCATGTCTGGAAGCCCTGGGACGGTTGGAGGCCGCCCACATCTCCTGCTCTCCCGCGTCCCTCCCCCGGACGTACCCCCATAAGACGGCGTTGCGTCTGGGCTCGCCGGTCTGTACCAGGAGGGGTATGGGGACCGGGGAGATGGCGAAGGTGGCCCGGCTCGTCCGCCGGGCGGTCCTCGACGGTGAGGACCCCGCCCGGGTGGGCCGCGACGTGGTGGAGATGGCGTCCTCCTTCGATGAGGTCCACTACTGCTTCTAGCTGACGCCATGAGCGGGCCCTTGTCCTGGGGACGTACGAGCCTGTGATGAATTAGTATCGGGATTCGGTCTCGTTTTGCGGGAGGTCTGGGTTGCGCGTCGTCTTCATGGGACAGACTGGTATAGACAAGAAGCGCCAGCTTCAGGCGCTCAGGGAGCTTTGCGCGAAGATGGGTAAGCGCATCGACGCGATATTCAATATCGGGGACATCATGTACGAGGAGAGCTACACGGCAGGCCACTCCCTCAAGGAAGGGAAGATACTCGACCTCCGCCTCGCCGAGCTGGACTACCTGAGGCGCCTTGCCTTTACCCGCGTTATCCGGGATAGCGCGGGCATGGAGAACGTTTTCGTAAACTCCCACGGGGTCTTCCGGTGGAACAACCAGCTGTTCAGGGCCTTTGAGGTGAAGGAGCTGGAGGAGTTTCGCCCCGATATCATCGTGACCTTGATCGACGACGTGGAGGCAGTAAAGCTTCGACTGGACGAGCTGAAGGAGCTGGGAGAACTCCCCGCCGACACCTCCTACAGCCTCAAGGACCTTCTGGTCTGGCGGGAGGAGGAGATCCTGGCTTCCGAAATCCTGGCATCCATCCTCCGGGTGCCCCACTACGTGCTGGGGGTCTGGCTCGACCCGATGGTCACCGCAGCCCCGCTGGAGGTCGCCTTCAGCCTGATGTTCGAGCCCTGGAAGAGGAAGGCTTACATTAGCTTCCCTATCAGCGATGCCCAGTCCAAGCCCGAGGTGTGGTCCAGGGTGTTGTGGTTTCGGCGCATCGCCAGGTCCTATCTTGCCGCCTTCGACCCGATGATGATCAGCGAAAGGAGGCTTCACGGGCTCATGGCCAGGCGTCTAGAGCGCCACCCCGAGGCCACTGACCTGGTCTGCGACGTGCGGGGAAGGGAGGTACGGCTGGACATTAGGGAAATAGACGCCGTTCTCCCCGACATAGACGGGCAGATCGTAGCCCGGGACTGCAGACTGATAGACCAGTCGGAGCTGGTGGTGGCCTACTTCCCCTTGGACGTGGATGGCGGCCCCCTGGTGGCTGGAGGTGTCCAGTCGGAGATAGAGCATGCCGCCGCCTCCACGAGGGAGGTGGTCGTGGTGTGGGAGGCCCCCAGGGACCCGACCCCTTTCATCCACCAGAAGGCAGACAGGCTATTCAGGACGCTGGATGAGCTTGAGGCGTACCTCAAGCAGATCAGCCAGCGCACCGGCCAACTGGAACTGCCCATAGAGCCAGGCTAGCAGGCTGGGCACGCTGGCCGGGACCAATGGACTCCGGCTAGTCCACGTAGGTGGTGGTGGGGTTGTCGGTGGGGAAGATGGTGTACATCCTGGCGTCGGCACCCGACTCGTTGACCAGCCGGTGGGGCACGCCGGGAGGGGCCAGCAGGGTGTGGCCGTGGGTGACCGTCCGGGACTCGGCGCCCACCACCATCTGTATGCTGCCCTCCAGCAGTACGATGGCCTCGTCGGTGGGGTGGGTGTGCAGGCGGAGGGAGGCCCCGTGCTGCATCACCAGCTCACCAACGGTGACGTTGACCGCCCCCGTCTCCTTGGTGACAAACCGGACCCGGCGTATTTTGGGGTCCTCTCCTGGCTCCGGTGGCGGCAGCGTCCTGTGGTCGATTATAGGCATATTGTCGCTCCTTCTCTGGCTTCCAGTAGGATACCCTGATTTTATTCTCCGGGGCCGTCGCTTACAAGGGGCTTTGGGCCTTGGTGCCCCAGTGGACCACCACGGCGCCCAGACCCATGCGCCGGTAGCCCACGCCCTCGAGACCTGCCTCCTCGAACAGGCGGGCCATGGCGTCGGCGGTAAGGAACCGGTCTACCGAGCGGGGCAGGTAGGTGTAGGCGGCCCTGTCTCCCCCAACGAGCTGGCCCATCAGGGGAACGATGTGATGGAAGAAGAGCCGGAATACCGGCCTGAAGGGCCCCCCTTCCAGGGGCATGCTCTCTAGCGACACCACCCTGCCGCCGGGCCTGACAACCCGCACGGCCTCCTCCAGGGAGCGCTGGAGGTCGGGCATGTTGCGCAGCCCCCAGGCCGAGGTGGCGCAGGCGAAGGTGTTATCTGGAAACGGCAAAGACATCGCATCGCCCACGGTGAAATACGCGGCGCCTTCCATTCCCCGAGAGCTGGCCTTGGAGCGGGCGCGGGACACCATGCCCAGCACGAAGTCGATCCCCACCACCGCGGTCATGCCCTTAGATCGGGCCAGGGCCAGCGCCAGGTCTCCGGTGCCCGTGGCCACGTCCAGGGCCACTCCCTCCAGGCCCCTCGTCGCCACCGCCGCCGCCGCTTTGCGCCAGCGGTGGTGCATACCCCCAGTCATGAGTGAGTTCATGAGGTCGTAGCGGGGGGCGATGCGGGCGAACATGTCCGCCACGTAGTGACGCTTGGCTTCCCCCTGGAGGTTCGCCATATCTACTCCCCCGGACCCTTGTACTGGTACCTCTCGTCGAGGCTCTCGTCGATGTCCAGCGACACCATGACCCGGCCGACCAGGAAACGCACCACGTCCTCCATGCTCTCCGGTTTCAGATAGAAGGCTGGCATGGGGGGGAGCACGACCGCGCCCAGCCGCGCTAGGGCCAGCAGGTTTTCCAGATGACCGGCATGGAGGGGGGTCTCCCGGGGGACTACCACCAGCCTTCGCCTCTCCTTGAGGCAGACGTCTGCGGCCCGCAGCAGCAGGTTGTTGGCCAGGCCGTGGGCCATGGCGGCGACGCTGGCCATGCTGCACGGCACCACCACCATCCCGCGGGTCGGCCAGGTGCCGCTGGCGACGGGGGCTTTCATGTCCCCGATGGAGTAGTGGGTGAAGCAGGGGTGCTCTCGCCATCGAGACAGGGCCTCGCTGAAGGGCTCCTCCATCTCCTCCTGCCACACCAGCCTGGCGTCGTTGGTGCATACCAGAGCGAGGGGTACCTCCCGCCTCAGCAGCTCCTCCACCGTCTCCCGTGCCAGGAGGGAGCCGCTGCCTCCGGAAACCCCCACGATAACTGGCCTGGAATTCGCGTGGCTGCTCATACCACCACCGCCAGGGAGGTGAACAGCAGCAGCACCGCCGCCACATAGCTGTTCACGGTGAAGAAGGCAAGCTGCAGCTTCGACAGGTCGTGGGGCTTGACCAGCGTATGCTCGTACACCAGCAGGGCAGAGGCGATACCCCACCCGATGTAGTACAGGTACCCCAGGTCCATCCAGAGGCCGAGGGCCAGCAGGCCCGCGGAGGTCAGCACGTGCATACCCCGGTACCACCAGAAGGCCGCCTCCAGCCCGAAGCGCCTGGGTATGGAGTGGACCCCGTACCGGGCGTCGAACTCGTAGTCCTGGCAGGCGTAGACGATGTCGAAGCCGCCGATCCACAGTGCCACGGCAGAGGCCAGGACCACGGCCTCGGGAGATACGCTGCCGGTGACGGCGATCCAGGCCCCGGCGGGGGCCATGGCGTCGGCCGCGCCGAGCACGAAGTGGGTGGTCCAGGTGTAGTACTTCGCGTAGGAGTAGGCCACCACGTAGACCGCCGCCACAGGAGCCAGTACGAAGGAGAGGGTGTTGAGCTGGGAGGCGGCAAAGATAAGCACCCCCACCGACGCCGGCACGAGCAGGCCCATCTCCCAGGACTTGAGCAGGCCCGCTGGCAGGTGGCGTCTGGCCGTCCTGGGGTTGGCAGCGTCCTCCTTCTGGTGGATGAGCCTGTTGGAGGACATCGCCAGGGTGCGGGCCCCCGCCATGGCCAACGTTATCCAGATGAACTGGGAGAGGGTGGGCAGACCCTCGGCCGCCAGGAACATCCCGATGTAGGCGAAGGGCAGGGCGAAGAGGGTGTGCTCGAAGCGCACGGCCTCGTAGAAGAGGTGGGCCTTGTGCAGCGCCGCTTTAGGTTTTCCGACGGTACCTTGCATTCGTCTCTAGCTACCCAGATCCTCAGGTTTGCCGCGTGTCACCCTCAGCGGAGCGAAGGGTCTGGATAGGAGGGGGCGATCGGCCCACGTGTCGGCCAGGTCTGACCAGCCCGGATTCCTAAGTCGCCCAATTTCCTCCGACTTCCATCCCTAAGTGCTGTCCTCAGCTTGTCACAATAGCTTTAGGATATCCCATCGATTTCCCCATTCCTCGATTCGCTTTTCAGGGATTGAGTGGTGGGTAAAGTCAGCCATCGCGTAGATTCCTCCTCTTTACAACCCATACTCACCCCACCTGCGGTCCACCAGGGCCACGATCTCCGGGCTCATCGCGATGTCCGGGGGCCAGTCCCGCTGCCGCCCGTCCATGGGGCCCTTGGCGGTGGCGTCTATGCCCATCTTGCTGCCGAACTTCGGGGTGGGCGAGGCGTGGTCCAGGTCGTCCAGGGGACCGGTGGCCAGGACCACGTCCTGGGCGGGGTCGATGTTGTTGGTGCCCCTCCAGGTCACCTCCGAGAGGTCGTGCACGTTGACGAAGTGGTCCACCACGATGATGCTCTTCGCCAGGGACATGAGGCCCATGCCCCATAGGCCGTACATCACCTTCCGGGCCTGCCCCGGGTACTCCTTCTTGATGGAGACTATCACCAGGTTGTGGAACACACCCTCGGCGGGCATGTTCATGTCCACCACCTCTGGGAGCATCGTCTGGATAATGGGCAGGAACAGCCTCTCCGTGACCTTGCCCATGTAGTAGTCCTCCATCGGGGGCCGCCCTACAATTATGGTGGGATAGATGGGGTCCCTGCGCTGAGTGATGCAGGTGACGTGGAACACCGGGTACGTGTCCGCCATGGAGTAATAGCCGGTGTGGTCGCCGAAGGGTCCCTCCAGGGCCTCCTCTCCGGGGACAACGTACCCCTCGATGACAATCTCGGCGTGGGCGGGCACTTCCAGGTCGACGGTTTTGGCCTGGACCACCTCCACGGCCTCCTGGCGGATGAAGCCCGCCACCATCAGCTCGTCCATGCCCGGGGGCAGAGGCGCCGAGCCCGTCCAGATGGTGGCCGGGTCGCCGCCCAGGGCCACCGCCACATCGAGGCGCTCCCGCATCTCCTCGCCGCCGGCGCGGTAGTGGTGGGCCCCTACCTTGTGGGTCTGCCAGTGCATGGCTGCGGTGCGGGCGTCGTAGACCTGTATCCGGTACATCCCCACGTTGCGCGTCCCCGTCTGGGGGTCGCGGGTGATCACCAGGGGCAGGGTGATGTACCGGCCCGCGTCCAGGGGCCAGCACTTGAGGATGGGGTACCGGTTCAGGTCAACGTCCTCTCCCTGGTAGACCACCTCCTGGCATGGGGCGTTCTTGACAGTCTTGGGCTGGAAGGAGGCCATCCTGCGCAGCTGGTCGAGGGTCCGCAGTTTCTCCATGATGCCATGGGGTGGCTGCTGCACGAGGCCCAGGAGCTCCTGCACCCGGTCCCTCAGGTCGTTCAGCCCTTCCGCCCCCAGCGCCCAGGCCATCCGCCTCTCGGTGCCGAACATATTTATCAGGACGGGTATGTCGTACCCCTCCACCTTCTCGAAGAGGAGGGCGGGACCGCCACGCTTCACCACCCGGTCGCAGACCTCGGATATCTCCAGCTCGCAGCTAACGGGCGTCTTTATTCTCTTGAGCTCCCCCTTGCCTTCCAGGAAGCCGATGAAGTCGCGCAGGTCCCTGTACTTCATTCCGTATCCTCGGGTGGACTCATGCCCAGGGGTTCGGGCGCCATGATGGGAAAGGCGAAGTGGTCACGGGGCTGGATCAGGGCTGTCGGCATGTGCGCCCTAGAGGCCCAGGGCCCTGAGCCCGAGTCGGGCCAGGGCCTCGTCCTCCTCGCTGGTCGGGAGGCCGGCGACACCGATCCCTCCCAGAACGCTGCGATCAGCGGGATTAACGACGACTACGCCTCCCCCGAAGGGGAACAGCATGGGGTCGCCCAGGTCCGCGGAGTTTCTTCCCATCTTCCGGACCAGCTCCGCATACACGCCCGAATCCACGCCCCGCAAGGCTGCGGTGTAGGCTTTCTTGATTGCGTTGCGGGCGGCGCTGGGCCGGCACCGATCCGTGCGGCCATAGGTAATGAGGTCCCCTAACTCGTCTACTATGGCCATGGCGATAGGGGCCCGGCTCGGATCGGTCATGAACTCCGCAGTCATGGCCTGGATGGCGTTCCTGCACTGCTCCAGACCCAGCACGGCCACTTTGTACATGTTCGTCACCCTTTCAGAGAGATGAGATTCGATATATCCGCGCCCCGCTCAGTAACAACGAAGCGTCAGCTCCCCTGCTCTATCGGCGTATCGTCCCTGCCTCCCCAGTCGCTCCACGACGCGTCGTAGTTGGCCGCCCTTTCGTAGCCCAGGAGCTTCAGGACCAGGGTGCCGTGCGCCGCACGGATTCCCGCCTGTCAATGGGCCACGACGGCCTTGTCTGGGGTAATGCCCCTGGCCCCGAGTATGCGCCTCATCTCCTCGGCCGGCTTGAAGGCGTGGGTCTCCTCGTCCATCATCTCCAGCCACTCCAGGTGCATGGCGCCGGGGATGTGGCCGGGCCGCCGGTTATGGCGCGCCGTCTCTCCCGTATACTCCCCCAGGCTGCGCACGTCCCACACCACGACGCTGGGATCGGCGTGCTGGCGGACCAGCTCTTCCGTGGAGACCACCAGCGAGGGGTCCATCCGTGGCGTGAACCACGCCCCCTCCCGGATATGGCTTGGGTCGATGCTGATGGCCCTTCCTTCGCTGACCCACTTCCTCCAGCCCCCATTGAGTACCTTGACCTCCCGGTGGCCGTGATAGTGGAGCGCCCACCACAGCCGGCCGGCATAGAGGGACCTGGAGTTGTCGTAGGCGACCACCAGCGTGTCGTCGCCTATGCCCAGGGGTTCCATCATCTTGGCGAACTTGTCGGGCGGCAGGATATGTACCCTGTCCGTGGCAGGGTCCTTCTGGTAATTGTCCGGGACCATCACGGCTCCGGGGATGTGACCCCGTTGGTACGCCGCCGCCACGTCGGTGTCCACTATGCAGACGTTACCGTCGTTCAGATGCTCTTCCAGCCAACACGTGTCCACCAGGAACTCCGGGGAAGCGTATCCCCCTCCTCTCTCGGTTGCCATCTCTCCTCCTGCCACGGGTCATTCCCTCAGCCTGGGCACCACAGACCCCGACCCATCCCTGGAGGAAGCCCCTGGTGACAAAATCAACGAACCATTAGGTTGACATTATTTCGACTCAGCTTAGCCGTGCCGTATCGGCCCAGCGGCCAAATAAGAAGCCCCCCGGCGATGACCTATTTTCCCACTCCGTTGCCGAAGCAGTATCGTCAGCGCTAGGGCGTTTCACTTCCGTGTTCGGGAAGAGAACGGGTGGGTCCGCCCTGCTCATATCACCAAGGGGCTGCTGATTGGCTACTACTATCCGATGTCTTTTGGGCGTTCAGCCAATAATTCCCCGCGGGCCTACCCCTTAGGGCGTCACCTCGACCGGTGAGAATTTGAGGTAGTTCGCCTTCAGGATGGCGAAGTCATCGGCATCCACGTCGCCGTCCCGGTCGAAGTCGAGTTGGGCGATAATGGTGCCCCTACCGGTACCCAGGAAGGCCACCACCCTGCTTGCGTCCAGAGCGTTTATGATGGGCGAGGGCTCCACCGGGATACCCAGGAGGTCGAGCCGCGTGTCGTCCACGACGTTCCCCTCCAGCAACGTGCCCATGCCGACCACGTTATCCCGCACGTTCGCCAGGGTGTTCTTGAGGCCGCCGTCGCGCTGGGCGAGCAGGGTGATGTCATAGATCCCGGTCCGTACATTCAGCAGGGTTAACGTGAAGTCCTTGGCCGATGTCCCCTGTTGATCGTCGGACCGGACGGGCGTGTCGGCCAAGATACTCCAGGGTTCTGGGGACGCCGGGTCGAACGCTCCTGGAGCGTACATGTTCAGGTCAAGGGTGGCGTTGTCGCCCTGGGCCGGGACCGCCTGCAGGCTTCCGGTGAAACTTACGTCTACCAGCCCCTGCACTTTCACCACCAGGTTTGGATCAGGAAGCAGGTCCCGGAGAACGGCGGGGATGGCCGTCGTCTGGCCCGCGTCGAACCGCACGATCGCCGGGCCTATGGCTAGCGCGGTGACGGGGACCGTGGCGATGACGAAGGTGCCCGTCTGCGGTATGGCCGTGGCGTCACAGGTTATCCGGGTACCACCAGCCTCAATTACGGGAGTACCACAGGCGACCCCCGACGGATTGGCCAGGACGCTGTCGACCCGTAGCCCGGGTTCAACGATGACTTCGACGTGAATGCTGTTCACGGGGGTGCCGTTCGCCTGGGCCTGGATGGTTAGATTGCCCGTCGGCAACAGGTCGAGCATGCCGATCCCCAGGTCCTGCGCCGGCGGGACAAGGACCAGGTCCACCGCCGCGCCCACCACCACCGTGAGGGTATCCTGGCCGAAGGCACCGTCCTTGTCCGTGACCACCACAGTCACCAGGTAGACCCCGTCCGCTGCGTAGGTATGGGAGCCCGAGACGGTGCCGGAGCCGGGGACCTCTTGGACTGTGCCGAACTCTGGTGCTGGGGGTATCTCGTCGCCCCAGTCGATGGTGGCGGTGTGGGTGTCCAGCGTACCGGCGTCGGTGAAGGTAGCCTCGAGTACAGCCGGATCTGCTTGCTGGATGGTCTGGTTGTTCCCGGCCTCTACCACCGGCGCCACGTTCAGTATGGTTACCCCCACTGTGTCTGAGCCCGAGCCGTCGTCGTCGTCGGTTACCGTGACGGTGACGGTGTAGGCAGCGTTGGCAGGGCGGTTGTCGGCGTACTCGTGGGACGCGAAGACGCTCGATCCGGATATGGTGCCGGGCGTTGGAGGCGTGCCGTCGTCCCAGTCGATGGTAGCGGTGTGGGTATCGTCTGGGCTGGCGTCTGTAAAGCTGCCCGACAGGAACACGGACTGTCCCTCATTCAACGTCTGGGGTAACCCGGCGTCCACCACCGGGTTCTCGTTGGTCACTGTAACTATGAAGGTGTCACTGCCCTGGCCGTTCCCAGCCGTGGCGTGGTCGTCGTCGGTGACCGTAACGGTCACGGTGAAGGGGCTACCGGTGTCGTCGTTGTAGGTGTGGGAGCCGCCCACGGTGCCGGCGGTGACGACGCCCGACTCTGGGGGCGTGGCGTCGCCCCAGTTAATGGTGGCAGTGTGGGTGTCCACCACTCCAGCGTCGGTGAAGGTAGCGGGGTCCAGGATGACGCTGCCGCCCTCGGCAATCTGCTGGTTGGCCCCGGCCTCCACCACCGGAGCCACGTTGTTCACTGTCACCTGGAAGGTATCGCTCCCGATGCCGTTATTGCTGTCCACCACCAGGACCGTAACGGTGTATGGACTGCCGGTGAGAATGTCATCGTCGGTGTAAGTGTGGGAGCCGGCCACGGTGCCTACTCCGCCGGCCTCGGTGACGACACCAGGGTCCGAGCTGCCGTCTCCCCAGTTAATGGTGGCGGTGTGGGTCTCGTTGGCCTCCTCGTCGGTGAAGGTCGCGGGAGCCAGGCTGACTGTGCCGCCCTCGGCAATGGTCTGGTTGGTCCCGGCGCTAACCACGGGATTGGCGCTGGGGGCCACCTCGGCCACCTGGATCGTGAAGGGTAGCGTCACACCGGTGGCCGCGTCGCCCGCGCTGACCGTGACGCCCCTCTCGCAGGTGACGGTCGTCCCGCCGTCGGTGCAGGTCCACCCACCGCCCAGGTCCGCTCCCGTTCGGAAGTTGATCACGGGGATGCCCGAGTCCAGCAGTTCGACCTTCCGGGGCTCCGGTGTGTTGGGTATAGCGTCGATAGCTGTCTTTGTCCAGGTAAGTATGATATTGTAGTTGCCGGCTGCAACCGCCTGGCCCTGAGCTACTCCCAAACGCACCAGGAGGGGCCAGCTCTTGCTGGTTGCCGTCCCGTCCCCTGGGGGGATGTGGCTCACGCCCAGCAGCTTATCGTCAAACGGCGCGGGCGTTAGCCCTCCGCTGGGTCCTCCCGGATTGTCGAAGAAGGCTTCAAGCTGGGCCGATAGGAGGGTATTGCGTGGAACGTCACACCCGAACTCAAAGAGGTCGGTGCAGCCGGGCCTGACGCCAAAGGTGACTGTGGGCTCCCCCCCGACGGGCACGCCGTCCGTGGCCCGAAGGCTCAGCAGCACGCTCCAGTCCTCGGTGGCCCCGAAGGACGCGGCCACGCCCGGCGCGGGGGCGTCCGACCCCCTCGCCACAACCAGCCCCACCCGCGCTAACGACGCCAGGATACCTACAAGCAGCGCTGCCGCTGCGAAGTAGAAACGACCTCTCATGTCACCATTCCTTTATCATGAACAGTGATTATACTACGACCCCCTGCCCGTTGCAAAGGGTGGAGCACCCGGGATTATGAGCATATGGTCCCGCGGAAGCCCGGCGAGAGTTACCACAAGCACCATGTAGCCCTGTCCTGGGATCAGGTGGTCCGTGGTGAACAGCGTAACCGGCGTCCCCGCACGCTGGTCGATCGGCAGGCCCGCCTTGGGGTCCCAGGCGTTGACAAAGAAGACCTGGGCGTTGGCATCGTTGCGGAGAGAGAGCCTGTCCGGACCAGCGAACTTGAACACATCTCCTATAACGGTGGACTCCGGCAGCACCGTCAGGGCCACGATATTGAAGTCCTTGGGAAAGGCCATCGTCTGGACCTGGGACCGGGTGGCCACGAAGGATACGAACCTGGTGGCCTTGCCCGCGGCGTCCAGAGCTATGGTCACGGTGTGAGACCCGGTGGGGCTGGGGCCGATGTTGGTCACCTCGAAGGCCGGGAGGGTGCCGTGGTCGATCATCAGCACCGTAACGAACTCGTTGGGGATGGTGCCTATGTTATAGTCGATGGCCACGTCCACGCTGGTCGCACCCGGCTTGTTCACGTCCGTTGGTGCTGGTCGAGGTTTTGTAGCTCCACGCCCGAGCCATCGGTGACGCCCTTGATGAACTCGTACTTGGAATCGTCTCCCGGCTCGGGGGTGGTGTCTCCGTTGCAATCCCTGAGCAGCGCCCCATCCTCGGGGAACCCGATGGTGCCGAGCATCAACTCCTCAAGGGGGTCGAGGGCAAGCCCGGGCCCCTTGAGCTGGAACTGTGTCCCAGGAACGCCCGGCCACGGGTCCACCCTGCCCACCACGCCTTGGAGGTCGTGCGCATCGAGGCTGAACTGCGCGGCATATATGTTATCGTGGGGCCCGGGCCCCTGGCCCAAGTCCACCACCAGGTCTATCCTGGCCGTGTCGCCCACTTCTTGGGGGACCAGCGGGTCCACCGACAGGTCCTGGGTGGGGTCGTCGGCGTTCACCAGGCGCACGTTCACCGTTCCTTCTACAGGTGGCGGAGGTCCGGCCGGCCGGCAGCGGATGGTGATGGGCTGGGTCATGTCCAGCGTCCTGACTGTCGGACTGGCTAGAGGCCCGTCCAACCACTCCCACCGGTCGATGCCGCCGATGAACTGGGGATCAATGGTTATCTCGAAGGGCCCGTTCAGGGTCCCGCTCAGCGCGCCACCGTCGGTGCAGCACGCGCCCCAGCCCCATTGGCTGCTCGGCAGCGTTGCCTCCAGCAAGCTGGCATCGTCCCGTACCACGAAATCGGTACCGGCCGGGACGCCTGCGAAGTTGAACGTCACCTGCCCGCCAATGAGGTCGTCCGGCTCGTCGTGAATCATCACCAGGCTTAGCTCTCCTGCAGGATCGCGGTACAGGAAGAGCCTGCTAGTCTGGGATGCCTCTATCGGTGGGACAGTGTTGGCGCTGGCGGGGTCGCCAGGAGGTCCGTAGGAGTAGTAGTCGACGACGTTTTGCGTGCCCACCAGAGGGCTTACCGGGATGACCACACCGCCCTGCTCGATGGTGTACACGCGGTCGCCGGGCGGCGGTCCGGCCGAGACCTCGTCGGCCCCGATGTCCACCATGGGGCCCTGAGGCCTGGGCTCGAAGTCGAAGTCGTTGGGGGGAGCCAGGCTCATGGACCCCTGGTCAATGGCCGGGGAGGCAGGATCGATGTGGAAATCGTGCCCCGGTATGTTAACGATCAGCGGGTCCTGGCCGAACCAGCAGTTGGGGATGCAGACCGCCGCGCCACCCAGGTCAATTGCGTTGCCGTGGAAGAGGTTGTGGTCGACGGCGGGCGTCCCCGGGGAGAACACGTCGACGCCTATCTGGTTATCCTTGAAGATATTGTTCCGGTAGGTGCCAGGGAGCCGGCGGCGATACCTATCCCGATATTGTTGAGGACGAAGGTGTTGTTCACCACGACGGGGGAGGTGTTCTGGGGCGACACACCCCGGTCGTTGGAGAACAGCACGTTGTTGCAGATCTCTATGTGTCTGGGATCGGAGGGCCCGTAGATGATGATCCCCGAGGCGCCGCTCAATTGCGCGGCCTCGATGCGGAAATTAGAGATGGAGACATCAGTGACATGCTGTTCGATTCTGATGCCGTTGGGCTCGAGACTCCCAAGTGACGCGTCGATAACGGCCGCGGCGCCGGGGTCCATGCCCACCAGGTGTATGCCGCTGGTGGAGATGACTACGTTCTCCTGGTAGACACCACCTTTGACCATGATGATGTCGCCAGCGACGGCCGCGTTGACGGCAGCCTGAATGGTCTTGTAGGGGTTCGCAGGGCTGCCGTCCTCGATCCCGGAGGTGTTGTTCACGTCCACGTATATGACATTGTCGGTCTGGGACGGAGTCACGCAGGAGGGGTGCTCCTCGGGAGGCGGAGGTTGGCCGCCGGGTGGGTGAAGGTGGGAGATATTCCCCCGGATCTCTCCTCCCGGGAACTGGTCACTGTGGACGTTGACGTAGAGGTTCCCCGCCATCAGCGCGTCCACCATGGCCAGATCGAGGGCCCACGTCCCGGCCGCGGTCTCACTTACGAAGCTGAGGGGATGCACGACGTCCCCGTTCTGGCCCGGTGGGGCCATGTGGATGTGGGCGGCGGTAAAACCACCACGCAACGGGGGCATGTCCACGGTGATGTAGTAGTTCAGGACCGTGTGGTCGGGGCTAAGGGTAAGGTAGGCCGTGCCCATGGCGGTAGCGTCTGGTGTGGGTGGGACCTCCTGGAAGCCGTCTATGACGGCGCCGAAGGAGTAGGGAGGAGCGGGAAGGATCTGGCCCCGGATCTCACCGGCGGGAAAGGCGGAACTGTGTACGTTGACGTACAGGTCCCCCGCCATCAGCGCGTCCATCATGGGCTGATCCAAGGGCGTCCACGTCCCGACCGCGGTACCGCCCACGAAGTTCAAGGGGTGCACGACGTCCCCGTCCACGCCCTCGGGGGCCATGTGGATGTGGGCGGCCGTAAGGGGACCGATCAGCGAGACGGTGTCCACGTTGATGTGGTAATCCAGGGTCATGTGGTCTGGGGAAAGGTTAAAGAGGCCTATCCCCATGGCGGTAGCGCCTGGGGTCGGAGGCACCTCCTGTGCCCCGTCAATCATGGCGTAGAAGTCGACGCCTTCTACAGGCGGCGGAGGGCCACTGCCCTGTAGCTCGAAGGCGCCGATGTCGCCGACGGGAGTCCCGTCGCCGTCGCCATCCATTGGCCGCGGGAGCCCCCGCTGGTCCATGCTGATGAAGAAGGGAGGCGTCGCAAGGATGCTATCGTCGCCCATGTCAATCGCCGGGCAGCCCGGCAGCAGGTGACGGGTATCGGTGGGGCCGCCGTTGTCCTCCAGGGGACCGAGGAGTGGGTCCATGGTGCCCGGCGACGGGACGGTCAAGTCACCCGGGCCGGGACTGTAGCCGCAGCCGGTGGTATTCCCGATCAGGTTATGGCCGGCGGAGCCGGGAGAGCGTATGCAGTCCATCGCTCCCGGGGCCGAGTTCAGGGCGACAGACATCCAGGGTGCCGAGGTTCAGGGCGCCTCCGCCGGTGCCGTTGGTCTCGTTGTCGCTGATGGTGCTGTTTACGATGGCCACCGAGCCGAAGTCGCTGAGGACGCCTCCGCCGCCCGAGCCGCTGGCGAAGGCCTGGTTGTGGCTGATGGTGCTCCCGAAGATCTCCAAGCTGCCGTTGTTGTATACACCGCCGCCGCCGAGCTCAGCGACGTTATCGGTGATGGTGCTGTCGAATATTATGAAGAGGCTGCCGCCGTCGTTGAAGATGCCGCCGCCGTGGTTGCCTATTGCGTATCCATGCCGGATGGTCATGCCATAGATCTCGACACTGGTTGCAGGTGCTATGGACAGGACGCGGTCATTCGCCCCACCGGGCCCGAAGGGCAAGGCGGATGCCTCTATGGTCGTTTGGCGCACGCCCGCGCCGCTCAGGGAGACATTCTTATTGAGCTGGATCTCCCCGAGCTGAAGGGTGATTACCCCAGGGGGGATGTCGATGGTGTCCCCGGCCACGGCCGCGCCCAGCGCGTCCCTTATGGAGCAGTCGGTGTCGCAGGCGCCGTCGAAGTGGTCGTCGAGGGTATTTACCTGGATAATGGCACCACCACCCAAGGCCATTCCCGATCCCCAGAATACCGCTAGGGCGATTACAGCAAGCAAAAGCAGGAACATCCGGTCCTTGCCTAGCAGGCTGCTGAAGAAAGGGTTCTATGGTCGCGAAACGACCTGGTAATAGCTCATATCGTTGCTCGATGAGTGCTTTGGGAAGGTCTGAAGCCACTTTCCTGGGTTGCAGGAGTTCCCTTTTCGCCCCTGTCAGGGCGTTGAGGGCAGACTCCGTCCTTGGGAAGTCATGCTGCCTGCAGGACCGGAGCCTCCTGTAGCTGGGTCATGAGCAGCTTGGCCATCCGCACCAGGTTATACGCAGTGGCCACCAGGTAGCCTGCTAGTCCCGTCTTGTCCACCCCTCGATACCTGGTCTTCCGAAACCCACCGACCGTCTTCATCCACCCGAAGATCTCCTCCACCCGCTTTCGTATTCGCTGGCTCACCCGGTAGCCCGGATGCCGGGTTGTCCGCCCGTCGATGGCGCTGCGCCGGCCACTGGTGTTCTGGGCCACGTGAGGCGTGACCCTTCGGTTGCGCATCGCTTCCACACAATCCCGCGTGTCGTAGTTCTTGTCCCCACCCAGGGTCCTGGGGTGGAAGCCCCGCTCCTTCGCCCCCTCCAGGAGCTTCGGGACCGCATCTCGCTCCGCCGTCCCGCTCGCCTCGCTCACCTGGAAGTCCGTCAGCAGCCCGTTCCGGTTCTCCATCAGGGCGTGGGCCATGAACACCAGCTTGGCTTCCTTCCCTTTGCCTTTCCGAAACAATCGGGCTTCCGGGTCCGTGGTGCTTTGGTGGGTCTTATTGCGCCGTTTCTCCCCGTGAAAGTCCACCGACGGGTTGCCGGGGTCCCCGTCGTCCGAGGCCGGCTCTCCCCCTTTGGACTTGAAGCTTTTCAGACTGGCCGCCGCCTCAATCAGCGTCCCGTCCACGGTGAAGTGCTCGTCCGAGAGTAAGCCGTGCCGGTCGGCCCCCACCAGGACCGTGGCAAACAGCTGTTGCCCCACTGCGTGCTCCAGCAGCCGCTGCCGGTTCTTGGTGAACACCGTCGGGTCAAAGCTGGACTCCAGGAGGGTCATATCCAGGAACCAACGATACAGCATGTTGTAGTCCAACTCCTCGCAGAACGCCCGCTCGCTGCGCACAGAAAACAGGGCGATGAGCAGCGAGGCCTTGAGTAGGCGCTCCGGTGGGATGGAGGGCCGCCCTACCTCGGCATACATCCGGTCAAACTCGGAGGACAGCTCCCGGAGGGCCTCATCCGCCAGCGCCTTGATAGTCCGCAAGGGATGGTCCGGCGGCACCCGCCCGTCCATATCCACGAAGGTCAGCATGGGGACCTGGGGCTCCTGGCATCCGCGCATTGGGGCACCTCCAAAGATGGTCTGCCCCTATTTTATCCCAGAAGAGCCTCGGATACACCGTGAACAAGAGTTTTTCCGCAGCCTGCTAGTGCCCGGCTGATGGATCTGCCCATGATGCCCTCCTCGTTGCTCATACCGCTCCGTGTTACATCTGTTGTCGGTCAGGTGGCCAGTGTTTGGGTGCGCCCTAGTCTATGAGGCTCTCCCCGTTTTCAGTCTGTCACCCTAAGGCCGGCGCCCCTTGGGCCCGCCATTAGCCACCCCGAAATGCTATCCGCAATCCGAGCATTGACAGAGTTTACTCGTAACGTCGCTAAAATGCAAGCCTTCCCCCTTTTTCCTCCACGACGCCCTGAAACGGGCACGTGGAGGGGGAGAAAGGGCCTGCTGGTTGTGGGGGCGGCCATCGGCGCTACTGGTTGGCCAGGGGCCGCTATGGGACCTCCTGGGGAACGGTATGTCCGTGCTCCTCGCAGGCCACCCAGCGGTGCCCGTCCTCGAAGAACTCCTTCTTCCAAATGGGCGCCCTCTCCTTCAGGCGGTCAACCAGCGCGTGGCACGCCTCGAAGGCCTCCTTGCGGTGAGGCGAGGCCACCGCCACCACCAGGCTAATCTCGCCGATGTCCACCCGGCCTATGCGGTGGGAGACCGCTACGTCAGCTACCTTCCACTCGGACTTTATCTCCAGCCGGATTTTCTCCAGCTCCCTGAGCGCCATCTCCTCGTAGGCTTCGTACTCCAGCCTGAGCACCTTCCGCCCATCGGCGAACAGTCTGGTGGTCCCCAGAAACGTCACGACGGCGCCGTTGGTGTCCTTCCTCACCCTGGCGGTGACTCCCTCGGGGTCCAGGGGCTCTCGGGTGATGTGGATCATGTCTTCACCTCCGCTTACTGGGGGAATCAGCGCTACGTCGTCCCCGTCGGAAAGGACCATGTCAAGCGTAGCGTAATCGGTGTTGACGGCCGCCACGATGTTCACTGTGGGAGGAGCCAGGCCAGGGAGGAGCCGCCGCACCTCTGCCAAGAGGTCCGCCACGGTGGCGCCGGGGGCGAGGTCCAGGGACATCTGGTCCCGGCCTGCCCTCTCCCTGTAGAGGGCGAATAGCCGTACCGTCACCTTCAATATGACATAACCTCCTCGGCTGCGTGCGCCCATGGTCTCCCAAATCAGACTCAGGAGGGGCTGGGCCACACTCCCACGGCCCATTATATTTAACGCAGGCACCGGTGTCCACCTGACCGCCCCGTGCGCCCGGGGCGCCGTGCCTTTATACTAGATGGCGGCGGGGAGCATCGCGGCGCGATGTGGCGTGGCCCGTGACCCAGCTTCGGAGAGGAAAGGAGGGTCCCGATGACGACCGGTGGAATTACCCTGGTGCCGGAGATCGGCCGTGTACCGTCCATGACCGTACCCCTGGACCGTGAGGAGGAGGCGAGGTTCCAGCGCCTGATGGAGGAGACCATCATGATCGACCTCCATCAGCACCCTTTCGTATACCCCCAGGATGTCGGCCAGTTTACCGAATATCTAAAGAGCAATAGCTTCAAGTGGGCCTACGAGGCGGTACGCCACGGTGGTTGGACCGCGGTGGGGACTGCTAACTCTCACAAGGGCATGCTGAACACTAACGAGATGTCCTTTGTCCGGTTCGATGACGTGGTGTCGGAGATTGCCATGATGCTGTCGGACATGAGGTTGCAAAGGGACGTGGTCAAAGTCAGCAATGCCGACGAGATTGAGGTGGCCAATCAGCAGGGCAGGATAGGGTTCTTGCCCACGGTGGAGCACCTGGCCATCGGCAGCGAGCTCCAGAGTGTGGACGTGCTGTACGGAATGGGCATCCGCCTGGCCGGCATTACCTATAACCGTAAGAACTACATCGGAGACGGCATATTCGAGAGGAACGACGGGGGGCTGAGCGAGTTCGGGATAGAGGTGGTGCACCGGATGAACGATCTGGGCATGGTGGTCGACGTGTCCCACGCCTCCTTCCGCACCGCTCTGGACGCCGTGGAGTTCTCCCGGACTCCGGTAACCTTCAGCCACGACGGGGCGATCACTCTAAGGCCGGGTACCCAGAGGCTGCGCCAGGATGAAGAGCTGCTCGCCTGCGCCAGGAAGGGTGGCATCATCGGCATTACCGCCGTCCCCATGAGGCTTAGCTCAGACCCGGAGCAGACCATTGAGGTAGTGCTCGACCACTTCGACTACATGGTCAAGCTGGTGGGTGTGGACCACGTGGCCGTAGGCACGGACACCACCGTCGGCGACACAGTGACCATGGCGAAGCAGATCATGCGGCGCGCCGACTTCGGGGAAGGGTCGGCGCCCTACCTGAACGGCCTGGAGTCGCCCGCCGACGGCAAGAACATAATCCGGGGCCTGATCCGGCGGGGGTACACCGATGGCGACATCAAGAAGATAGCGGGCGGTAATGCCCTCGCCTTCTTTCGACGGGTGATGCACTAGCCCGCCGGGCCCCGTCGCCGGGGGTGGGTTGGTGTAACACGATGTAGCTGCATAGGGAGGCTGAAGGTGAAACTGGGTCTCTTCATCACTAACCAGTATCTGCCCCAGGAGTCCATGGAGCGGAAGATCCGGGAGAACCTGGAGCAGGTGAGGGCGGCGAGAGAGGCCGGCTTCGACATGATATGCACGGGCCAGCACTACCTCTCCACGCCTTATAGCATGCCTACCAGCTTTCCCTTCCTGGCCCGTCTGGCAGCGGAGGCGGGGGAGATGCATGTCGGGACCGCCATAATCCTCTTGCCGCTGCACAATCCGGTGGAGATGGCGGAGGCGGTGGCCACCATGGACGCCATCTGTAACGGCAGATTCATATTCGGCGTCGGCCTGGGTTACCGGGAGGAGGAGTATGCGGCCTTTGGCATAAGGCGGCGCGACAGGGTGCCACGCCTTCTTGAGGCCCTGGAGGTGATGAAGCTCCTCTGGACCGGGGATGAGGTGGAGTTCGAGGGGAGATTTTACCGGGTGCCCTTGACCCGGTCGACCTGCCGGCCGGTCCAGGTCCCCCATCCCCCGGTCTGGATGGCGGCCAACAGCGACGTGGCCATCCGGCGCGCCGCGCGGCTGGGCTATCCCTGGCTCATCAATCCCCACGCCACCGTATCGACGATCGAAGGGCAGCTGAGCATATATAGAGAAGGGGCAGCCGAGTCGGGCAAGACCTTGCCGGATGACATCCCGATGATGAGGGAGCTTTACGTGGCCGAGGACGGGGAAGCTGCCTCTTACGAGAGCCGGCCTTATCTGGAGAGCAAGTACCAGGCCTACGCAAGCTGGGGCCAGGATAGGGCCCTACCCGGCGAGGAGAGCTTCTCCGTGCCCTACGATGAGCTCGCGAGGGACCGGTTCCTCATCGGGACGCCGGATGACGTCGTTGAGGAGGTCCGACGCTACGAGGAGCGACTTGGGGTCAACTGGATGGTCTTCCGCATGCAGTGGCCGGGTATGGAACACGCCAGGGTAATGAATCAGCTGGAGCTTATGGCCAAGCACGTGATCCCCAGGGTCAAGGGCTAGGCGGACCTCGAAAGACGCGCGTTGAGCGCTATCGCAAAGACCTCATGCCTTGCGGCACACCCGTGCTTCCCTTATGCTAAAAGCGTGGTTCCACCCGGTGGTGGGCGGAGAAGGGCCGGGGCGGGATCACTGCGGGGAGGGGTGGCCGAGTGGACGATGGCGGCGGTCTTGAAAACCGCTAACCCCTCTGGGGTTCGTGGGTTCGAATCCCACCCCCTCCGCCAGACACATCCTTCATCTTAGCTTTGAAAACGCTGTCTTCTGTCGATTTCATGCGTGAACCAGATACAACCAAGATTCTCATAGAGTATCATAGATTATCTTACCGTCTCACACAATCTCAACCATAGTGTGGGGTAAAACGAGGGGTGAAATGGCCGAGAATCGCAAGGCTCGTCCCTTGACTGCGGCAAGAGTGAGAACCGAGAAACGGCCTAGCCGATACCACGACGGTCAGGGGCTTTACCTTCAGGTGGACCCGTCCGGCGCTCGCAGGTGGCTTCAGCGTGTTGTGATACGCGGCAAGCGGACTGATCTCGGACTTGGAGGATGGCCTCTTGTCTCCCTGAACGCGGCGCGTGAGAAGGCGCTTGAAAACCGCAGAACCGCTCGTTTGGGCGGTGACCCTCGAACCGAGAAGCGAGACGTACCGACCTTTGCTGAGGCTGCCGCTGAGGTCATCAAGCTCAACCGTCCCACATGGAAGAACGTAAAGCATGCGGCCCAGTGGGGTTCTACTCTCAGGACATACGTCTTTCCACACTTTGGCTCCAGATTGGTAACCGAGGTGTCGGGTTCGGATGTTATGAAGGCTCTAACCCTGATATGGACCGCCAAGCCGGAGACAGCGCGGCGAGTACGCCAGCGCATAGGAGCGGTGATGAAGTGGGCCATCGCCAATAACTACCGGCTGGATAATCCCGCTGGTGATGCCATTGAGTCCGTGCTTCCCAAGACTTCGCGGACCCAGGCGCACCACAAGGCTCTACACTACACGGCAGTCCCCGCAGCACTGAGGGCTGTGCGGGCCGCTAAAGTCACAGAATCCTCAAAACTGTGTCTGGCGTTCCAGGTGTTGACGGCGAGCAGACCAGGCGAGGCTCGGCAGGCTCAGTGGTCTATGCCTCCGTCCTCCGGGTCCTCAACGTCCCCTGTGGCGGCCCATTTTCTGATCTTTAGCGCGTCTGGGTCTCTTGCCATGACTACTCACTCCTGAAGCTAATGTCGTCCCAATAAAGCACGTGCGGGGCCGAACGGTCGGTGACTCTCAAAGCCAGCCGGATGTTCTGACAAGCGGCGGAGATAGTCGTCGTGGCTTCGAGATATTCCCAGGAGTCATAGGCGGTCGGGTTCTCCGATCTCGTATTCTCCCATGTGGTGGCGCCCTCTGAATCCACCTCGCCGCACATTAGCTCTAGCTCCACATCGGAGAGGAGCAGGTCGCTCGCGGGGACGTAGACCCACGCCGAGAAGGTGATTTGGGTCATAGGCAGTAGGTCGGCGTATGCGACGTTGAAGCCAATGAAGACGCTTGCCGAATCTAAAGCGCCCTGTGCAACCGTGATCTTCCAACTGTGGTTGCCGGAGTGGGCCTGCTCGTCGCTCCGTTCGTACTCGCTAACGTTGGTATGGCTAGAAGTATGGCCCGCCACGACCGGCGGCTCGTCTCCCTCACAGTCTCCACCGACCACGTACTCCCACACGACCCTAGACAGCTCGACACCCGCCGGAGAAGGCAACCCCCCACCGATATCGAGCGCCTCCAGGAGGCTCCGGGAGTCGAGGCCCTGGTACGCTCCCTGGACCTCCGCCGTCATGTCGCCACCGTCCCTATAGCTCACCCCAGGGAACACATGCCCCACCGCATCGCTAAGACGCTCCATCGTACCGTCCGCAAGCAGCGCCTCCGCCCGCATCATAAGCAGCTTCCGGTAGAACTCGTCTCCCACCGGCACCCTGGTCGACAACGCCTCAACCACCGTGGCGAACGGACCCTGGTCGAAGCCGACGCCATCAGAGCCGTGGAAACCGAAGGAGCCAAAGTTGGCGATGTCCGTCGCCGGACGCGGAAGCATCAGCCGTTCCCCAATACAGTCCAGCCAGAACCCTTCAGCGATGGCAATGCGGAGGCGTTCCTCCATGTCCGCCAACGGCCTGATCAGGTGGTCGTCCATCACTCCTTGGAGCGCATCCACCAGGGCGCGCATACGCGGAGCCTGTTGCCACTGCTGGATCAGCAGGCCAGCATTGGCGTGAACGTCGATCCTCTTGGCCAGGTCGCTCATGATGCCAACACCGTGATGGTGATGTCTTCGGGGATAACCGTCAGCCGCTCGGTCAACTCGATGTAGTCCTGATTGGTGACGGAGCCCTGGACCGTATCGACGGTATCCAGCCCCAGCTCGTCAGCCGTATCGCCAGTCACCGCGCCGGACACCACAATGGGGTTGCCGTCGGCATCCAGGGGAATGGTGATGACGAACCCTCCATCCGCATAGGCCACCTCTACCTGGTCCAGGTCTGTCTCGGAGGCTCCCCGCAGCGCGCCCTTGACTACCGTGGCCACGTCGTCGTAGCTCGCCACGGCGCCGAAGTCCAGACCGGATGCAGTCGCACCGTGCAGCGTGATCGTGCCGCTCCTGATGGCGTCCACACCGTTGACGATGGTTGCGGTGTCCAGCCCCAGCTCGTCGGACTCGCTTCCAGTAAACGCCGCGCTTGCAGTGGGCACAACCCCGGTACTGGAGTCCAAGGGCAGAGTCACGACGAACGCCGAGGCGGTGCTGTCGTAGTCGACTTCCACGTTGTCCAGGTCTGTAGAACTGGTGGCCCTGAGCGCCGTCTGGAGCGTGGAGGCCACATCGTCGTAGTCGGTCACGTCTGAGAAATCGAGCCCGGTCAATGTCTGGCTTAAGAAGGTCACGGTCCCGTTGGTAATGCCCTGAAGGGTCGTCAGGGACGCAACGGGCCCCGTGCCAGTGACTACGGTGGCGCGACCGTGGAAGTTGACCAGATCAGCCACCGTGCCTGTTCCTCTGAGCACCGTGCCAGCCTTGCGCCCGACACCGAGGTTCACGGTGTGTCCCGGCACCAACAGCACGTCGGCAAGGAGCCGCTGTGCGGTCAGGCGCTCCCCAAGGGCCAGCCCTATCACATGGTCTACCACCCGCATGATGATCCGGCTCGTGCCGTCCGAAGGAAAGCCTGCCATCAGCGTCAGGGCCAGCTTGACTTTGATTGGGACTGGAGTGACACGGGACAGTCGGATGGGCACGCTCCAGCCTCCGGCATGGGGCACGTCAACGCTGGTCTCTCCGCTGGTGCCCGTTCCTACTGGCTTTGACCGGGCTATCGCCGCTGCGACAGCTTCGTCTGTACCACCGTCTACAACCAGGCAGATCGAGTAAGCGCCAATGGTCTTGCCCTGCTCGGTCACCTCGGCGGCGGTGGCGTTCTCACGGATTAGTGCATCGGTTACACCCTCGACGCTAAGCACTGCGGCCAGTATCGCCTCAGCCGAGCCCCTGGCGTTCCTGGCCACTAGCCTTCCGTACCTGGCCCGGTACTCGTCGTCCGTCTCTCCTTCCAGGCGCGGGATACCCAAGAGAGACCCCAGATCGTCGAGTTGGACTCCCAGCGCCCTGCTGCGCGACATGCCGTTGCCCACCGCAACCAGCGCCTCGTCCGTCTCCGTCAGCGTCAAGGCCAGGGTTCCAACCAACTGGCCCGCTGGCGTCTCCGGGGCCAGATCAATGTCCTGGCCCAACGCAGACCGGAACGCCGCCTCCAGCGCGTCGATGTAGCCCTGGAGCGTCGTGGGCTCTATCCCCTGCGCCGTCACCCGTGCCATTACAACACCTCCGCGACCGTCACCTGGCCGTGGACCGTACTGACGCGGAACTCCAGCGACAGTCTCCGGGTGAGGGGGTCAAGGACGGCTCGAACGACAGCTACATCCGTAACGTCCTCTACGCCGAGCACTTCGGCGGCAATGAGCTGTGCGGCGAATTCAGGACTACTGCCCCCAGCGAACAGGCCATCGAAGTATGGGATGCCCTGGTCCGAGTCAAGAAACCACTCGCTCGAGGTAAAGCGTAGGCGCTGAATTACCCGCTGCCTGGTGGCCTCAAGGCCATCCACTACAGCGAATCCGTCAAGGAGATCGTCCACGGCTGAGATGGTGCGCATCACACTATGCTCCTCGGTGCTTCATCTGTACCAGGCTGCTTGAACGTCACGTCCTGCGCCTCTATAGCGAGCTTGCCGGTAGTCTTGATGTGAATCCCGTCCGCCTCAATGGCGATATGGTGTTCCGGTTCGTCCGTCCCGAACCCAGGAATGGCGAAAGCGTCCTTCTCACTGAAGAACCCGATTGTGTCCGGGGCCGCCACGCCAAGCGTCTTCTTCCATTTAGCCAAACCACGCTGGGAGTAGAGCAGCAGCACAGCGTCCCCAGGCTCCAGAGGAAATGTGAAGGCCGATCTGCCTCCCCACGGGAACAATACGAGGACGTTGTGGATGGCCTCTCGCTCGATCTCCTCTTTCTTAGTGGTCACCACCTTGAGCGCTCCCTTCACCACCGCCCGTTTGGTCTCCGCGTCGTAGGACTCCACTATCCCAGGCATACAGGTGTACATATCCTTGAGCGACTGACGGATGGCAAAGCGAATGGACTGGGCCATGTTCGCGTAGTCGGTGTCGCGGTTCATGCTGGTCATGACCTATACCCATGAGGTGCCATATGTGTTACCATTGCGACATGGTAGAGGTTCGGGAGTACCTCGCCGAAAGAGGCCGCAGCGCCTTCGCTCGTTGGTTCAACCGCCTTGACGCAGGAGCTGCCACCAGGGTCACGATAGCTCTTACCCGAATGGAGGCTGGCAACCTCTCCAACGTCAAGGGCGTGGGCACAGGTGTTCTCGAATACCGCATAGACACGGGCCCTGGATATAGAGTCTACTTCGGAAGAGCTGGCGAAACTCTGATCATCCTTCTTGGAGGTGGTACCAAGCGGCGGCAGCGTCGGGACATCGAACTTGCCCAGCAGCTCTGGCGCGATTATAGGAGCCGCAGAAGCTAGAGGGGGTACGTAGCAATGGCATTGACACGAGACTTCAAAGAGACAGTCCAAGAACGGGTCCGACGCGATCCAGACTTCAGGGCGGAGCTCCTCAAAGCTGCCGTCGAATGTCTTCTCGCCGGAGACGTTGAGACCGGCAAGTCGGTACTGAGAGATTACGTCAACGCTACAATCGGGTTCACGGAGATGGGCACTCGGACGGGGAAATCTCCCAAGAGCCTCATGCGCATGTTCGGACCCACAGGCAATCCCCAGGCACGCAACCTGCTGGAGGTGATCAACCAGGTCCAGCGATACGAAGGGGTCCGGCTTGAGGTGACAGCCGTTCGCTAGTGGAGACATTGTGTAGTTCATGTTCGTCATTGCGCCACCAAAGCCCCGGCAGATGCGCTGGTCACGGCCTGCATCGGAGGATCGGCCCTCGCTCCCTCGATCTCCGTCACAAACTCACCGCCCCAGTTGTCTCCCCTGTAGACGATGGTCTTGACCCTGAACCAGCCATCCACGGCCTCGCTGCTGACCTCAACCAACTGGCCCAGATCAATGGAGCGGTTCAGCGCCATCTTCGCCCTAAACCCTTCGTCCTCGGTGAGGGACGGCGTGCCAATAAGCCCCGTCGCATGACTGAGAAAGAACGTGCCACGCTCTGGCTCGTTGTCCTTGTGGGTGAAGTGCATCACGTCGCCTACCGCATAGGCAGTAACCTTGTGAGGCTCCAGCAGGTCCTTGAGCGCCGACTTTGCGGAGCCGGTGTAGGAGTAACCGTCCTCCAACTCCTCGTCAGGAACGGCATTGTCCGACTCGATTCGCAGCCCCATGGCGTCGACTATCCGGCGCACCAACGCCCGCAACTTGACAGGCCCCACGAAGCTGATGCAGACCAGGGCGCCGGTCGTGGCTGAGTCGGAACGGCCCAGCACCATGGTCGTCACACGGTCTACCCCAGTGCGCTCATGGAGGACGCGCCGTATCTTGCCATCGAAGATCGGCTCAGCGTTTCTAATATCCCCGTAGCCAGCCTTCACCCGCACGATCTGCTCTGGCTCCGCTATGTGAGAGGCCGAATCCTTGGCCAGGTTCCATATCTTGACCGTGGACGGCGACGAGGACGACTGATCGTCTATCCGAAGGTCGAAGGTGATACGAAGCTCCTCGACGATGAGCACGGAGCGACTCTCGTCCTCGATCTCGACGCTTATCTGGCGTAGGTACTGCCTCATGCTCATAGCGCCCAGCTCACCTGCTCGACTTCGGACGGCTCAAGGTAGGCCAGTCCGTGGGTCCGGCCCCAGGCCTCTCGGCCTATCGGCGCGCCGTAGCGCTCCAAGGGAATGGCTACCAGGTCGCCCGCAAAGTCGGGAGCCTCAATCAGCTTCCTACCCGTAGACACCTGACGCCCCAGCGCTATCGGCTCCCCTCCCCTGGTGTACAGGGAGAGGTACCACGCTTCGGAGAGCGGCTGCCACCAGGCGCGGAGGATGACCGGCTGGTTGCCCAGCGTCACCCGCATTCGCTGCCTCGCATCCGTTGTCAGCGGTATCGCCTGCATCATCCGATCCTAAAGAATCTAACTACGGCTTTGAAAGCGTCGACTTTCCAACCACCGATCGATTGAGGTTATGGACGGCGCATTGACCCTGTCCCTGTCATCCTCCTCCGAACGGCTTTGAAAGCGTCGACTCTCCAACCACCGATCGATTGAGGTTATGGACGGCGCATTGATCTTTCCCAGGTCAGCCTCCTCCGACCTATCCTCGGCAGGGCCTATCCGCACTGGAGGAGGACGCTGGCCCCGCTCCAATGACCGGAACTGCACCTCCTCAAGCTCCATCTCGAAGCGGAGCGCCCGTCCCGTGGTCCTATCAACCGGAGCCTTGAGCGACGTAATCAGCATCGACGGGTAGGTGCTCAGCAGCGTGACCACCAGGAACGGCTCCATCGATTCGACCAGCCGGTTGAGCTGAAGCCACGCATCACTGCCGCGAGACGGATTGCCCCGCCTCCCTTCAGGAGCCAGCAGGTCCGAGACCCAGCCCACAAGCTTGAGCGTGCGCGGCTGTACAACCGCGTGGTCCACCAGCGAGCCGCCCGTCTCGACGGGATACGAGGTCTTGCTGAGCCTGACGGCGTGTTCCTCAGAGATGAACCCGTCGGCAATGGCAGCAAGAGGCTGTGCCGACCTGGACAGGACGCTCGACAGCCCAGGACTCTCGGGCAGGAGCAAGAAATCTCGGCCCTGTATGAGGCTAACCGCCATCAGCGCTCCACCGGCCCGTCGTGGTCGTAGGCGATGTTCCGAATCTTGTCTTCAATCGCCTCGTGCAGCTCCTGGGCGATCCCCTTGGCGTCCGTCGCCTGGGTATGGATCACGATGGGCTCTGTGATGTTGATGTTTACCGTCCGGTTGACCACCGAGGACCTGTACATCTGGCCGTAGTGGTACGGCGCTTGGGGCAGGGCGTCAGGGCCAGCAATGAAGCCGTTCATCATGGTTCTGGCGAAGTCTGCAACCGGCTGTGGCAGCACCAGTTCCCCGCCGTGGACTGTGGCCAGCATCGGCCTTCCGGTTGCTCCGGGCACGATGCCGCCGATCGCAAAGTTCGGGATGCCAGCGCGTAGTTTGGTGGCGACGCCGAGCAACAAATCACCCAGAGGATTACCGAACGGTGCCTTGTCCAAGGCTCCCTTAATTCCCTCTACGAAGCTAGAAGCGGCGTCCAGTGCTTTATTCAGGCCGCTAATGACGGCGTTGATTGCACCCCGGAACGCTCCCCCGATCACCGCGCCAAGACCGTCCCAAATGCCAACAACAAAGTCTCGCAGGGAGGTGAATATGGCCATGATCTTGTCCTTGATCCACATGATCGCGCCCACAATATCGTCACGGAACTTGAAGATGAGCCCTGCTGCGATGCCGAACGGGCCGAATAGGATGCCTACAAGCAGAGGCCAGTTGCCCTTTGCCCAGTTCCACACAGCCTTGAGGGCGCCGAGAATCTGACGGCGGAACTTGTAGATGAGCGCCCCGACGAGGGCAAGCGCTGCCACTGGTCCCAGAATCGACGCCCACGTCACCCTTGCTGCCGCTGCGGTCAGCAACATCCCGATCCTTGATGCCTTTAGGCTCACTACGAATTTTGAGTTTGCTATGGCGGCAAATGTCGTGCTGATGCCAAACTGTTTGTTGGCCCAGGCTGCTATCTTTAGAAGCGGCACCAGTCCATTGAGGGCAAAGGATACGGCTTTGAGGGCAATTCCTAGGGGAAGCAGGGCTGCCAGCAGACCGCCCATGATAGTCACCATTCGCAGAAGGCCGCCGCGCACAAGCTCTCCCTCTTCATTCGTTGCTGTGAGCCAACTCACCAGTTTGCTGATTCCACGAGTGAACGTCTCAATGGCTGTCAAGACCCCAAGCTGGGCCAGGCGGTTGAGCAGGGTGTCTATCTGGGCCATCATTTGTGTGATGCCACCACTCGCACCGCCCATGATGATATCCATCTGCCTTCCTATTTCGCCGGGCGCGAGCACGGCTTCGCCTAGCAGCCCCCTTATCATTTCAGTATTTTGGACTGCACTTGAGACGGCAGATGCATATGTGGTTCCAGCAAGGGTACTTAGGAGGGCCGTGCGCTGGGTTGGTGAAAGGCCAGCGTCATCGATTAACTCAAGGAGTCGAACAAAGCCATCTGATGTGCCGTCCATCGTGGCGTTTACATCCGCCATGCTTATGCCGACGCCCTCAAAAGCCTTTTGGACGATCTTCCCGCCGCGCCCTATACCTTCCTCAGATTTTGCCAACATCGCCCACACACCTGTCAGTCCCTGGGAGACCGATTCCACACTGCGCCCTGATCCCGCAAGGCCACCCAAAGTCGCTATGTAAGTCTTGAAGTCGAGGCCCGCGTCCACCGCGGATTGACCAGAGAACTGCAACGCCTCTCCAAATGCCAGAAAGTCCCCCTGTGAACGAGAGGCCAGCCGGACCATTATGTCCAAGTTCTCCTGCACGTCGCCGCCAAAGACGTTCTGTACGATTCGAGCGTATCTGGCAACTTGCTCAGGCTGTAGTCCAGTAGAAACAGCCGCACTAGCAATAGCGGGCGCATCCCCTATGATCTCTCCAAAGGTGGCGCCAAGTTTCCCATAGGCTCGTTGCGCATTAACGATATCCGCCGTGTTGAGTGGAAGCTGCGCCCCGATTTTCAGTGCCTCTTCCCGGAGTGTCCTCATCTGGTCTTCAGTCAACGCAAGCTCGGCGCGAGTGCGCAGCAAGGATCTTTCGGTATCGAGTCCCGCCTTGCCAATGAGTCCCATAGCAGCAGCCCCAACAGTCCCTATTACCGCGAATCTCTTGGCAAATCGATCTAACGTCTGTTGAGTGTTCTTTATGCCATCGTCCAGTTGCTTCCACCCGCGCTTGAAGTTGTCAAGCGCCCGTTGGTCACCTTTGAAGAAGATCTCGACGAAGAGCGCATCTAGCTGCGTAGCCATATCACTTCTCCTTTCGCCGCCTCTCCTCGTCAATAGAGAAGAAATATTGGTTCAGGTTCGGGACCCATTGAAGAGTCAGATACATTGCCTCCGCAGAAGTTTGCTGTTTCTGTTCTCCTGTCTGTTCTATCGATTCCAGTGAGTCACGAAACCACGACATACTCTGCGCTTCTTGTTCAGGAATAATAGTCGCAACTAGTGCTTCGACTATGGATTCAACAGTGCTCTCGGGAACATGTTGCCGATACCACATCTCAACCGCTTCCACCCGCTTTTCAGGCCCAAAAATGTCTATCGTGATATCCACATTGGGCAACCTCGTTGACCACCAATCATCCATGCCCTGTCTGTCGAGCGGGAGCAGACCTAGGTTGAGGCTGTCTAGCGCCTCATAGACCTCCTGCCGGCTCGCCGTCGGTGCGACGGTGGACGTTGGGACAGCGATCATTGTTGGGGTCGATGTTGGGGTAGGCGGCGACTCACCCCCGCACGCAGCCACAAGCCCCAGCGTGATGAGCGCAACGAATACTAGGACGACTCTCATGACTTCCCTCCGGTACCAACTTTGGCGGCCAGCTTGGCCAACTCCGGTGACTCTGGGTCAACAGACAGGCTCTCGAAATCCAGTGAAGATACCACCCATTCGAGGACGTGCGCCCGGGCTTTGTACGACTCGTCACTGATGCCCTGCCTCGCCTCGACCTTCCTGACGCACCTCTGAGCAAACGAACACATGGCCGCCCCAGCGCTGAGCTGGCCTTCGATGTTGCCTTTGTCCTTGCTGAGTCGAGCCAGCGCGCCGAAGTAGATCAACCCGCCGAGGTCGCTAAGCAAGTGGCTGGGGATGCCTACATCGACCTTCTGTCCGCCCAGGTCGAGCTTGGCGGTCTTCTGCTTCTTCATGGTGCGCCTCCTAAGATTAGTGGGGGGCCTTCTTCCTTGACATAGTGTAAACTACAGTATACAATAAGGTCATACTCACGATAGTCCAGACGGCCACTTTTAGGGCCTGGCTCAATGGCCTTAGAGACAGGCGGGCCGCTGGTCGCATCCGCGCCCGGATGCGCCGAATGGCCGGTGGCAATTTGGGCGACGTTAAGCCGGTCGGAAGCGGCGTGTTCGAGGCCAGAATTTTCCACAGGCCGGGGTATCGCCTCTACTTTATCCGCGAAGGCAACGCGGTGATCGTCCTTCTGTGTGGTGGCGACAAGGGCAATCAAGACCGGGACATTGAGCGTGCTATTGAGATGGCGAAAGAGAGGGGATAGACAATGGCAAAGGGAGACACGATCTGGGACCCTGCGGAGGACATCCAGACCGAGGAAGACGCGCGCTACTATCTGCAAGGCTGCATTGAGGAAGACCCTGGGGATGGCAGTCTCATTCGGGCGGCACTGGGGGATATTGCCCGCGCTCAGAACATGACCCAACTGGCCAAGGCGGCGGGCATAACTCGCATGGGTTTGTACAAGGCGCTGTCCCCAGACGGAAATCCCTCCTTCGCCACGGTGCTTCGCATAGCGCGTGCGCTGGGCGTTGACTGGCGCCTGAACGTGGAGGACGTGACAGTTAGCGAGCACGCTCATACCTCCTGACCCTATCGAGCGCATCAGCCCTGCAGCCGAGCGTAGCGACTACCTCGTCAATGATGGTGGCTTCCTGGCCGCCCAGGTCGAGCTTCTGCGTCTTCAATACGTCCTCCTAGTGACTCTATCTCTGCGATCCCCTATGACACTCTATGAGCCTCTATGAGCCTCTATGCCCTTCCACGATTCCTCAAACTTGTGTTAAACTAGGCGGTGGTATGCCCAAGGTTCGAGAAGCCATCCGCGTAGTGGAAAGGGGTGGCTGGGTTCTGGTGAGGACTCGCGGAAGTCACCGTCAGTACAAGCATCCAGAGAAGCCGGGCACGGTGACCATCGCTGGGAACCTGGGAATAGACCTAACCGTCGGGACGTGGCGCAGCATTCTGAAACAAGCAGGTCTCGAAGAAGGAAGTGGGCGATGAAGTATGCGGTAATCATCGAAGAAGGCCCCACAAGCTTTGGGGCATACATTCCCGACCTGCCTGGCTGTGTAGCTGCTGCTGAGACCAGGGAAGAGGTCTGCTCCCTCATTAAAGAAGCCATCGTTCTCCACCTTGAGAGCATACGGAGGGATGGCGCGCCGATCCCGGAACCACAGTCCTCGACTGAGCTGGTCGAGGTGCCGGGCTAACTTCTCCTATTCGCAAAACCATCCTTCTCTCCCTCTTAAGTATCCCCTGTCCAAGCCTGCGAGCATTGAGGTCTATCTTAGCGGTCTTCTGCTTGGTCATGGATGCGCCTCCTCGTTACTTCCCAATGAGTTTCTCCAGGCCGGCCTGTCGCAGGCAGTCCTCTAGCCGTTCCTTGTTAGCAAGCGCCTTGTGCCATGTTTCTATGTGATCGCGGAGGTTGTCGAAGGAGACGGATGTGGAAGGGACGGAACGTCTGTCCCTAATGATGGTAGCGGTCAAATCAGACTCTGTCACCTCGATGCCAGACTGATAGCCCCTCAGTGCGATGCCTAGATGTGTAAGGTCTTCCCCGACCCTATGGAGAATCGACCTCTGCGTCGCTATGAGCCTTTCGTTCTCTTCGTACTCGACGACGAGGGCACCTATCGCCGCGTTTCGCTCTTCGTCAGTCATTGGGAACCTCCTTCACTGGCTGGATGCGTCTCTTCACGCCGCCCCCCCCAAGATTCGGTTGACTACTACTCATAATGTACGTACACTATGACTGTGAAATATGAGTGGGACGCGGCTAAGAACCGAGCCAACATTGCGAGCGGGCGTCCCAACTTCGCCGCCATCGAGGACTTCGAGTGGGATACCGCGCTTATTCAACCGGACCCCAGGCACGGTGAGATGCGATACACGGCTATTGGATACATTGGGCAACGTCTCCACTTCGTTGTTTACACCAGGCGGGGAGATGCCCGCCGAATCATCAGCCTGCGCAAGGCGAGCCCAAAGGAGATGAGAGGCCATGCCAAAGCTTAAGCCTGGAACCATCTGGCCCACAGAGGAAGAAGAGGCTGAGATACAACGGCAGATCTCCGAGGACCCGGACGACTTCGAGAAGGACGCAGAGTGGTTCAAGAGAGCCCAGCCTGCCATTGCGGTTGATCCTGAGTTGGTACACGAGTGGCGGCGTACCCGTGGCAAGCAGAAGGCCCCCACCAAAGCGAAGGTTACGTTACGTATTGATGCCGACATAGCCGACCACTTCCGAGACAGTGGCCCGGGTTGGCAGACGCGGCTCAACAACGCCTTGCGGAAGGCTATTTTCTCCTGAGTCATCGCCCCATCCATTCCTGCTAGCCCCCCTCCGTCTCCACAACAGCACCGTCCAGCTCGAACCGGAGACTGATCTTAGGGTCTGGTCGATCGCAAAGGTTCCGCATCATGAGAAGCAGTTCGTCGAGTTCCGTCCTGAGGCTATCGCGTTCGTCCCACCTTGCAAGGCACAAAGGGCAAGATGTGGGCAGCCGCCAATGGCGTCCATCGAATCGCTGCACGACTTCCCCCTGGCACTTGGGACACTGGAACCGGACACTCACCAGGTCATTTAGGCCAAACACGATACGGGCTTCCTTGGTCATGGCTCCTCCTAACTTCTCTTCTCCTTGGCCTTCTTTTCTGCGGCATCGTGAGCTCGATGGTCGTTCTCAATCCTCGCGGTCAACTGCTCGTGGAGTTCCATGGCTTCGTCCAGGTCGAAGGTATTCTTGAGGTCCAGGTATTCAGCCAGTCCTGCGTCCATGAGAGCGCCGAAGAAGGGTTTTATTCCGAGGGGACGGACGGGCTCGAAACCAGGGGGGCGTCTCTCAACCTGGAGACGAGGGCGTCCAAGGACGGCGTAAAATTTACGGCCGCACTCCGCGCCAGCACTTCGTAGATCGCTATGGGCTCCAGGCCGTCGAAGGCCATCTCCTCGGCCCCAGCTAGCTGCTGCGGAGTGGGAACCCGCGCGTTGGAGAAGGCTACCTTTTCGAATAGCTTCTGACGCACCTGCCGCACAAACGCAGGGTCCAGCGACAGCACTATCTTGAGGAAGGCCACTATCGACCTGTTGTCCTCGTTCAAGACCTCTGTGGGCAGGGATAGAGCCTGGGACTTGCCCAGCTCATGCCTGATCGCCTCCAGGAGGTCGAAGCCCGCCATCGCCGGCAGCTTGGCAACGGCAAATCGTGTCCCGCCGATCTCGAACTCGGTCTTTGTTAGGTCGCCGCCTATTCCGTTAAGACTCACCATCTAGTTGCCTCCCCTTACGTCCCTAGCACCGGCACGTCGGCGAAATTCACATTGGTGAAGTTGGGGATGATCTCCTGAAACTCCCAGTTAAATGTGAGGTTGCCCACCTCACCCTTGCCCATCGTGTACCACAAAGGGCCAGAGACGAGGATGCCCCGCTTGAGCGTAACGCTAGCGCCCGACTTGCGGTGCTTTACGCTGCCGTCCCAGATCACTTCGGCCCTCTCAACCAGAATCCGCGTCACCTGGTTCATCAAGAACGGCACCGAGGGGGAGTTGGGTATCAGCTTGAGCGTTACCGGGCCGCCCCTGTCCCCTGTGCTGAACGCCGCCATCTCTCCGGTCGCGCCGCGCCGAACGCTGGCGAACTCGAATGCGTCCGGCAGTGTGAGGGCGTCCGTGTCCTCAGACCAGCCCCTTATGATTTGCTCACCCTCCACGGTGTGGCCGTTTAGAGTAACCGTCACGTCTTGCAACGAATAAAGCATTGTTCTTCCTCCTACCCAGTAAATACCAGTCCGATGGTTACGTGGTGCATGGCTCCGCTGCCCTTCAGCCATACCCGGATCGTTGGGCTCCTGCGATCGTCACGGTCTATCTGTAGCTGATCTGCTATGGAGCCTATTGCCACCAGATACCCCGCTGGCAGGAACCCCTCGAATGTCGGATTGTTCGTGGCCAGCCGTATGTTGTTGGCGACCGTCTCGGACACTCGGCCCGGAGCGATGCCGCCGTTCCTGCGGCCCGCCTCGCACACCCGCTCGATGGCTGCCTCTATGCTGGCCAGTCCCTCGGCTGTCTGCGGCACCCTAGTTGGATGTTGCCTGAGCAGGTTGTACACCTCGCTCTGCATAGCCTTGGTGATCCAGTCCAGCCAATACCGAACGTCGATCCAGTCGCCGGATTGCGTCCATCCCTCGGCGAAGATGGCATCCGGGCCGAAGCGGGTATAGTACCCGACCCACTTCCGGTCCAGCTCCTTCTTCTGAGCAGTCGTTACGATGTCCGAGACGGTCCTAGGCAGGCTCTTGAACTTTGGCGTGATCAGCGTGTTCTGCCCTTCAAAGTTCACGCTGGAGAGCCTCCCAGCCAGCGATAGGGCCTTGCTGTCCCTGGTTCTAGACCAGACCAGGAAGGTCCTCTGCTGCTCCAAGGCGGATAGCTGCGCCGCCAGGCTGGTGGACTCGTTAGGCGTCAGGACACCCTCGTCCACCACATCCAACGCCAGCATGTGGACCTTGGCCTGAACCCACCGAGACAGGGAGAGCAGGTCTGCACCCGTGGTGATGCTCGAGTCCACCGTAACGAAGTACCAGCCATCGTCCAGCCCGCTGATGGCGTCCATCGCGTCCTCGATGGGCTCCGACGCGTGGCCCGGGTCGATGCTGCCGGCGGAGGCGTTATCCAGCCCCAGAGCGGAAGCTGGCTCCTGGGCATCGTCCGCCATGAAGCCGTTGATGGCATAGGGGTCACCGCTTGTCGAATCGAAACCGAGCCGCACCCGGAAGAATCCGTCGGGGTCGAACTCAACCGTTGCGCTCCGCAGGTCCGCTCTTGCCGCCGCTCTCACCGCTCTGAGGGCCGTCTGGAGCGTGCTGGCCACGTCGTCGTAAGAGTCAGCGCCGGTGAAGTCTACGGAGATGGAGGAGCCATGCCAGGTGAGGGAGCCTGCTCCTATACCGTCCACTCCGGCGGTGATATCTACCGTATCCAGGCCCAGTTCGTCGGCATGCTCTCCGGTGAAGGGGCCGCTCACCTCAGTGGCGGACCCGTCCAAGCCAAGAGGAAGGGTGAGGACGAACTGCGAGCCGTCGTGCTCCACCTCTACTGCATCAAGGGTGGCGACGGAGCTTGCCCGCAGAGCGTTCTGGAGCACAGCAGCCACATCGTCGTATCCCGCCACGGAGCTCAAGTCCAGACCAGTAAGGCTTGCACCGTGGAACGTCACGCTGCCGGCGGTGATAGTGTCTATGCCGTCTTCAATCGTGACCGTACCCAGGCCCACCTCGTCGGCGGTTGCCCCGGTGAAGGCCGCGATGACCGCCGTGGCCGAGCCATCGGCCGCCAGCGGGATTGTGACCACAAACGCCGAGGCGTCGCTGTCGTAGGCGACCTCGACGGCATCAAGTGTCGTGCCCGTGGCCCCACGCAGCGCCGTCTGGAGCACAGCAGCCACATCGTCGTAGTCGGTGACTGCGGAGAAATCGAGGCCCGTCACGGTCTGACTCAGGAACGTCACGGTCCCGGACTGTATGGCGCTTACGCCGTCCACTATGGTTGCAGTGTCCAAGCCCAGCTCGTCAGCGGTGTCCCCGGTGAACGCCACGCTGACGCTGGTGGCCGCTCCCTGGCTGTCCAAGGGGATTATCACGACGAACACCCCGCCTTGATAGGCCACCTCCACGGAAGCCAGGGACGTCACAGATGCAGCGCGGAGAGCATCCTGGAGCACGGAGGCCACATCGTCGTAGTCCGTCACGCTGGAGAAGTCCAGACCGGAGAAGGTCTCACCCAGGAGCGTTACGCTCCCGGACTGTATGGCGCTTACGCCGTCCACTATGGTTGCAGTGTCGAGACCCAGCTCGTCGGACTCGCTCCCAGTAAACGCCGCGCTGACACTGGTTGCCGCCCCGTTGCTGGCTAGAGGTATCGTCACGACGAACACCGAGGCGGCGCTGTCGTAGACAACCTCAACGTTGTCCAGGTCCGTGGAGCTGGTGGCCCTAAGCGCCGTCTGAAGCACAGATGCCACATCGTCGAGGTCGGTGACGGCGGAGAAGTCCAGCCCGGAGAAGGTCTCACCCAGGAGCGTTACGCTCCCGGACTGTATGGCGCTTACGCCGTCCACTATGGTTGCAGTGTCGAGACCCAGCTCGTCGGACTCGCTCCCAGTAAACGCCGCACTGACGCTGGTGGCCGCCCCGCTGCTGTCTAGAGGTATCGTCACGACGAACACCGACCCGTCGTAGACAACCTCCACCTCATCGAGGCTGGTGGCGGACGTTGCTCTGAGCGCGGTCTGAAGCACAGATGCCACATCGTCGAGGTCGGTGACGGCGGAGAAGTCCAGCCCGGTCACCGTCTGGCTCAGGAAGGTGACGGTCCCGCTCTTGATGGCGTCCACGCCGTTGACAATTGTGGCGGTATCCAACCCTAGCTCGTCGGCGTTGTCGCCGGTGAAGGCGGCGCTTGCGGTGGGCACAACCCCACTGCTGTCTAGAGGCAGAGTGACGACGAACGCCGAGGCGGCGCTGTCGTAGACAACCTCAACGTTGTCCAGGTCCGTGGAGCTGGTAGCCCGGAGCGCCGTCTGGAGCACGGAAGCCACATCGTCGTAGGTGGTTACACCGGAGAAGTCCAGACCGGACAATGTCTGGCTCAGGAAGGTGACGGTCCCGCTCTTGATGGCATCCACACCGTTGACGATGGTTGCGGTGTCCAACCCTAGCTCGTCGGCGTTGTCGCCGGTGAAGGCGGCGCTTGCGGTGGGCACAACCCCGCTGCTGTCTAGAGGCAGAGTCACGACGAACGCCGAGGCGGCGCTGTCGTAGGCGACTTCGACCTGATCCAAATCTGTCTCTGAGGTGGCCCGTAGACCGGTCTGAAGCACAGCTGCCACGCCGTCGTAGTCCGTCACGGCGGAGAAGTCCAGGCCGGTCAATGTCTGGCTCAGGAAGGTGACGGTCCCGCTCTTGATGGCGTCCACGCCGTTGACAATTGTGGCGGTATCCAACCCTAGCTCGTCGGCATTGTCGCCGGTGAAGGCGGCGCTTGCGGTGGGCACAACCCCGCTGCTGTCCAAGGGCAGAGTCACGACGAACGCCGAGGCGGCGCTGTCGTAGGCGACTTCGACCTGATCCAAATCTGTCTCTGAGGTGGCCCGTAGACCGGTCTGAAGCACAGCTGCCACGCCGTCGTAGTCCGTGACGGCGGAGAAATCCAGGCCAGTCAATGTCTGGCTCAAGAAGGTAACGGTCCCGGACACGATGGAATCCACGCCGTTGACGATGGTTGCGGTATCCAACCCTAGCTCGTCGGCGTTGTCGCCGGTGAAGGCGGCGCTTGCAGTGGGCACAACCCCGCTGCTGTCCAAGGGCAGAGTCACGACGAACGCCGAGGCGGCGCTGTCGTAGGCGACTTCGACCTGATCCAAATCTGTCTCTGAGGTGGCCCGTAGACCGGTCTGAAGCACAGCTGCCACGCCGTCGTAGTCCGTGACGGCGGAGAAATCCAGGCCAGTCAATGTCTGGCTCAAGAAGGTAACGGTCCCGGACACGATGGAATCCACGCCGTTGACGATGGTTGCGGTGTCCAAGCCCAACTCATCCGCGTCATCGCCGGTGAAGGCGGCGCTTGCAGTGGGCACAACCCCGCTGCTGTCCAAGGGCAGAGTCACGACGAACGCCGAGGCGGCGCTGTCGTAGGCGACCTCCACGTTGTCCAGGTCCGTGGAGCTGGTAGCCCGGAGCGCCGTCTGGAGCGTGGAGGCCACACCGTCGAGGTCGGTGTCGGAGGAGAAGTCGAGGCCGGTGACCGTCTGGCCCAGGAAGGTGACAGTCCCGCTGGTAATGCCCTGAAGCGTCGTCAGGGACGCCACCGTCCCCGTTCCGGTGACTACGGTGGCGCGACCGTGGAAGTTGACCAAATCAGCAACCGTCCCCGTGCCGGTCAGCACGGTGGCGCGACCATGGAAGTTGACCAAATCAGCAACCGTCCCTGTTCCGGTGACTACGGTGGCGCGACCAAGGAAGTTGACCAAATCAGCAACCGTCCCTGTTCCGGTGACTACGGTGGCGCGACCAAGGAAGTTGACCAAATCAGCAACCGTCCCTGTTCCGGTGACTACGGTGGCGCGACCAAGGAAGTTGACCAAATCAGCAACCGTCCCCGTGCCGGTCAGCACGGTGGCGCGACCATGGAAGTTGACCAAATCAGCAACCGTCCCTGTTCCGGTGACTACGGTGGCGCGACCGTGGAAGTTGACCAAATCAGCAACCGTCCCCGTTCCGGTGACTACGGTGGCGCGACCAAGGAAGTTGACCAGATCAGCCACCATGCCCGTGCCGGTCAGCACGGTGGCGCGTCCGTAGAATGTATCCAGCGACGCCACAGTACCGCTGCCCCTGACCACGGTGGGGCTGCCTATTATCTGCTCCAAAGCTCTGGGGCTGCCCCCGGTCAGCCTAGCCGACTCCCTCATGTTGATCCAGCGGCCTATCACCAGGTTCCGGGGATAGGGCACCTGAGAGAAGTAGACCTGGGCGGCCTGGTAGGAACCGGAGCCCGGAGTGAACATCCGAGCCACCTCGTCCATGCTGGCAAAGACCCCTACCCTGCCCGCACCAGCGTCCAGGGTGGGGTCGGTGGTGAGCAGCAGCGTTCTCCCGAACTCTCTGCCCCCAGCGCCACGGGGCCTTATCTGCGCCCTTACCTCTACTATGTCCTGTATACCAAGCGTCATTGTCTAAACCTCCACTGTAATGGTCTCGGTGCTATCACCTGCCCCGACCTCGATAGGAGCGGCTTTCAAGCGGCCGACCGTCTGGTCCATCTTCTGCGTGTAGCCAACGTCAATGTCCAGCCCGGCTCGTTCCTCCCAGGCCCCAGACACCACGTCGTCGAGCTGCCGAACGTCGGAGACCCGCAACACCGTCAGATCGGCCTGTTGCGCCTGCGCCACCCCTTCAGGTGACCAGACCCACACCGACAACCTCGTGGCCGCCTCGTGTGCTCCGGTGCGAAACCACTGAACCGAGTACCTCCCTCGGACCGTCGCTATTGTCAGAGCGTCCAGGTCGGCCTCGTCTGAAGCAAGGCTCATCACGGTTGCCGGTATTCCCTCGATGGCCTGGTGAATCAGCACCAGCGACGCGAATAGACCGTCCGGCACGGGAGTGCCTTTGTTGCCGGACAGCACACTGTTGTAGTCAACACCTGACCCTGCCGCGACGAGCTCCGCCACGGCATCCTCAAGGCTGGCTGTCGTTGGCGCGATCACTGGCCCTCCCCCCGGACTCCCAGGACTTCGACAAACCCCGGCCAAGCCTCGACGTGCTGCGCCCTGTAGGAAACGCCTCCGTACTCGATCACGTCTCCCCCAGAAGCATTCGCGCCCACACCGACCGGCTCAACCTTCACTCCCTCGATCCAGAACGTCCTCGATTCAGTGAGACGTGTGCCCTCAGTCAACATCTGACGCATTTTGGCCGCGTCGGGCGGTGCGCTCACCACGGTGATGTCAGTCCGCTTCTCTGCGCCTGGCACCGGCCTGCGATTGACGATCTCATCGGGGCCTCTCTGAATCAGGGTGGCCGGTTCCTTGAGTCGTTTGCTGGCGAAGGACCTGCTCACCGCTCCACCTCCCATTTGACACGCTGTCCCTTATGTGAGACAGTGCGGGTATGGAACTCGTCTACACGGAGGTCTTCGAGGAGTGGCTCATTGGACTGCGTGACCTCCGTGCTAGAGCGTCGATCCTTACCCGTCTGGAGCGCATTGAGGACGGCAACTTTGGCGACCACAGATCGGTTGGCGGCGGCATCAGCGAGCTTCGAGTCAATGTCGGCCAGGGCTACCGCGCCTACTACACCATTCGCCAGCAGACGGTCGTCATCCTGCTCTGTGGCGGAGACAAGGCCAGCCAAAGGCGGGATATACGGCAAGCCCAGCAGATGGCGAAGGAGGTTTAGGTGAGCACGATCAAACTCAAGAAATTCGATGTGGTGGATTTCCTCGACTCCGACGAGGCGTTGGTCGAATACCTCAACGCCGCCCTGGGGGAACATGACCCCAGGTACTTCGCCAAGGCCCTCGGCAACGTGGCGCGGGCCAAAGGCATGACCTCCGTCGCCGAGTCCAGCGGATTGGGAAGGCAAGCGCTCTATCGCGCCCTTTCCAGCGACGGCAATCCTCGCATCGAGACCCTGTTCAAGGTCTTGGAGGCCCTGAACGTCCGGCTGGCCATCAGCCAGCAGCCTGGTTAGGACCGTCGGACTCACTGCTCCACCTCCCAGGCGACGGCATGCAACATTACCCCTGTATCGATAAGCGGGGTCTCTCCACCGCCAGTTCCCTTCTTGCCATGTAGCTTCTTCCGCTTCTGGGCGATGGTCGCTGGGGAATTAGGCGGCTCCTTGAGAGATGTAATGCTGTCTTGGATCTTTCCCTGAACATGCGCACCCACTCGGCCTGCAAGCTGCTCGTCCACCACCATCTTCTTGGTGTTAAGGCCAGCCTGGAGAATCCTGCCTACGCTGCGCTCAGACTCGGCCAAGGCGTTGCGGAAGAAGGGCCGTTCCGGGATGGTCTCCGTCCCGAACTCGTTCCAGGCTGCGACTGCAGCCACAGGGGTGCCATCCTCGTACCTGGCCGTCGAGAAGAACCCGACCTTGACGCCTGAGACGCCGCCCTTGCCAGCTTCCCTGAGCAGTCTTTGGAGCTTCTTGCCCCCTCTACGCTGTGTCGTTACCCGGAGCGTGGCCATATCACCTTCCTTCCTTGAGTCGCCCTAGGCGAGAGGCAACCACAAAACCAACTGCCACGCCAGCGTGGAACGTGACCACCGCAGCTATGACCTTGCCTCTATGGTCTTCCCACCAGTCACACATGGTCTTGCCTCACTCGCAGCCGTCGTCATCCTCTTTGCCGTTCGACGACTTCGCAAAATGTACTGCTACAACGCCGATGGTCCCCGCGATACCCACTGCCCCACACATCTCCCCCCTCCATGCCATGAACAAAGACAGGCTAAAGAGCAGTACGCAGGTGACCAGGGCGTTGATGTGAATTATGGTCGCTCTCATGCGATCAGTCCCTCGCCTCCAACGGTCACCTTGGCCATTGCTATGCTCCCCTCCAGAGAGCCCTTATCCTGGCCCAGAACCCCTTGGGCGTCATCATCCGGGAGGCCAGCTCGTAGGCCCCCTTCCCGTTGGGACTTCCGTATTACAGTCCCTCGCGCCTTAAGTGTCATGGAGCCATCCCTTCAGCCGGCCCCAGATAAGCGGCAACGCCATGCCAATATGGTCGGCTTCATAGCTCCGCCAGCAATGCGTCCCGCGCCTCGCTTCCCTGCGCCTTGTGTTCGGTCCCGTCGGGCAACGTGACGACGTACCAGGAGCCGCGCTGCTCCAACGTCACCTCCTCGCGCAACTCGGGTTCGGCGGGTTGTCCGGTGGCGACGTCCGGGGCCTGGAACTCGGCAAGCTCAATCCAGCCCGCTTCCCAGAACCGGCGCAGCTTGGCTTTGTTGGCCGCCAGTTCAGCGGGAATGGGAGCGCCTGGCAGGTAAACTCTGCCGCCCCACGCCATGCGGCGGCGGCAGATGAAGGCCGCGTTGGGGTGGTATTGCTGCTTCCAGTGTCGGAGCTTATGAACAGCAACCATCATCCGCTCCTACGCCACTATCGAGCCGAAGAAGCATCCCAGGTCGGCGGAGATCAGCTTCTGGTCGTAGGCGGTCTGGATCTCGAACCAATCGGAGTGCTTCTTGTCATCCCGCAACCGGGTGACCTGGGCGCCGCCCGGAACACTGCCATCGATGCCGGTCCAGCGAAAGGTGTAGCCCGCCGAGGGCGTCATAAGGCCGGGCGCCGGCGCCGAGTAGATGAGGAGGGCGTGCTTGCCCCCGATGTACGAATGAACAGCGTCTGCGCCTTCTGCTGCCGTGTTCTGAATGGCGTCCATGACGTAGATGTTGGCGACCTCCAACAGGGCCGCCAGCGAGTCCCGCGTCGCCATGGCTGGCCCCGCCGTCTGGCCCCGGTCCAGCCGGCCCACGATGTCCCCGTGGTCCAGCAGCGTGTCGAACACAGGGCGTCCCAAGACCAGCGTGTTCGGGCGGAATCCCGTCGCTTCTCCCACGGTCCGCTTGGCCCGCCGGATGTCTTCAATGGGAGTCGAACTGGCGTCGTTCCATTGCAGTATCTGATTGTTGCCGGCGTCCCTTGGGTCGAACAAGCCGGCGGCGGTCGCGCTGCTGGCGACGCCGTCGGCGTCGAAGGTCCACATATCTCCCGGGTCTCCCGGCGCGAAATACGTCGCAGCCCACCCCGTCTCCAGGTTGAGCAGCGCCTGCTGCGCCAGCCACGCCGCCGCTTCCCGGTCGGGGGCCACCGGCGAATCGGCATTGCTCCGAACCTCGTCAGGCACGATCCGCGCCAGCGCGAACAGGTCGGCCAGATAGCTTTCGGTGGAGATGGCCATCGCGCCCACGTCGGCCTCGGTCCCCGGGGCGCGGGGCCTCATCTGGTTGCGGTTCCACTCGCCCCGGTCGTAGACGAAATACTTATTCGACTGATTCATGACCGGGATTTCCGGGAACACGCGCCGCGCCACGAACTGAGTGTCGGCCTGCAGGAAAGCCACCGACATGTTCGTCAACGCCTGGTCAATGTGAACGTCGGAACTGGATGGTTGAATGTAGGGCATGATTCTCTCCTTACGCCGAGGTATTTCCGCCAACCGGCTGGGCGTTCAATGCGATGAGCTCGCCCGCCGCCCCGCCGGCATTGAATACACCGACGGACATTGTGTCGGCAGGAATCGAGTTGATGTCCACAACGCCGGTGACTCGACCGTCGGCGGCTGGGACGGCCAATTGCCCGGCGGTGACTGCGCCGCCGACGTGGACCTTGATAATCCCCTGTAAACGCGCAACGGGAACGGCTTGGCCCGCTTTGGCCGGAGCTTCGGCCAGTACGCCGATGGGCGTCTGCGTGACGGCATCCACGATGGATACGGTATCGGCGGCGCTGATGCGTACCAACTTGCCCAGGTCCCCGGCAGCGAAATCAGTCGCCGCCTTGTAGGTGTTGGTTGCGACTGCGTTGGTGGTAGCCATGTGAAACCTCCTAATGGGCGCGTATCTGCTGGTAGAGCGCTTGACCTTCCGGCGTATCGGCGACCTTCATGTAGGCAGCCTCAAATGTGCCGCCGTTCTTCTCGGCATACCCCTTGGCCAGCTTGTCCAACTGGTCGGCGGGCGAGCCCGGTTCCGGCTGGGCGCCGTGCCCGTAAGTCTGGAACGCCTTGCTCATGGCTTCGTTCTGCGCCTTGAGCGCGCCCAGGGCCGCTTCCCGCTGGGCCTCGTCCTCTATGCCGTCGATGGCCTTGAGCATCGCTGCCCGAGTCTTCACGTCGCCGGGCAGGTGGGGAAGCTCGGCCTCGGCCCGCTTCTCCAGGGTGGTCTGTTCATCCCGCGCTTTGAGCGCCGCGTTTTCTTGCTCGGTGGCGTCAAGGCGTTTCGCCATGGCGATGGCCCTCGGGTCGTCGGACTTGCGGAACTCGGTCCCGTCCGCCGCCGTGAAGACCACCGGGTTGGCGTCCTGCGCCGCCTTGGTGACGGCCCCGATTTCGGCCTTGCGGTCATCGGCGGACTTGGCCAGGAACGCCGTCCGCGCCTCTTCGGGCAGAGCCTCAAAGTGCGCCCTCTGCTCCCCGGTCAGCGCAACCACGGCGTGGGCCCGGGCAAGCTGGGCTCCCAGTTCTTCAACCGTCGGCTGGGTTCCGATCTGAGTAGTCATGGGTTCGCCTCCTTCGGTTTTAGTCACCAGCGCCAGCAAGGCGCCGCTCATGGCTTCCTGGTCTATGGCGTGAGTATGGCCGGCTACCATGCCGAGGGTGTATTGGCCTTCAGGCGAGCGGACGACAGGGTGGTCATGGGATGCCTCGGCCTCCGGTCCCTGCGAGTACATGACTCGTATTTCAACCGAGCCTTCATAAGCTCCGATGCTGACGCCGTGCTGGTGTCCCTCTTCCTCGCTGGTCAGCAGGTCGGCCAGGTCTCCGATGCCCTTTTCGACCCCGTGCTTCTTCGCAGACGGCTCGTCCCGCTTCAGGATCGCCACCCGCGCCCCTTCCTGAGCGGGACTGTCCACGCTTGAAATCTCATTGATGCGAAATTCCTGCATGATGCGTCTACGCGGCATCGTCCACCCCCTCGTCCCGGATGCGGGCGCCGCCGATGGAGAAGCCGGTGAGCTCCCCACTTCGGAATTTCGCCAGCATGTCGGAATCAGGCCTTATGGCTATCAGCAGGCCGGTCTTACGCGGAGAGATGTCGAGGGACTTGGCGATGTCGGCAGTTAGGGGAAAGAGAAACGGTACTGTGCCCCGCTTCACCACCTTCCCGTTTTCATCACGGACGTGCATTTCACCAACTAGGCGAGAATGCTCCATGAAATCCAGTGACGCCTTGAGCATGGCGTCTTCGGGGATGTGGTCGCCCTGGAGGTCGAAGTAGGGCTCGCCGTCCTCTTCGCACACTATGGCGTAGCCCATGACCAAGCCGAGTTGTTCATCGACCTTGGCGATTAGGGCTTGGAGGTGGAAGGTATCAGCCAAAAGAAAACCCCGCGCAAGACTAAAGTCTGCACGGGGTCACTCAAGAACCACTATGTGCGGGGGCCACTAAGGAGCCACTAGCGATAGCCTATCACGGAGGGGATGAGTAAGTCAATGGTTCCTGGGCGCTGGGTTCACTGCTATTCAGCTTCTTGCAACGGTGGTTGGAGCAGTAAATCCACCAGGGACGGGATACCCGCACCGCCAGCATTCGTCCGCAGGCTTTGCACCTGGGGCCATAATCGGTGACCGGCTTCTGGGCCGGGCAAGGCTCTTCTTCAGTCGTCACCTTTATCCGTTCTCATCAGATGTCGGCGGGAAAATGCCTAACTCCCGAAGCATCACGACATCCTCGCTGTCATAGTAGGCGTCCCATGCCCCTTGAACTGCCCGATAACGCTTCTCCAACTCAGGTGGCAGGGAATTACCATCGAAGTCAACGTATTCCCCTGTCTCCGTAATGACGTAAAAGCTCGTGTTCTCCGTCCACCTGGGTGTGGTTTTTCTGATGTCATTGCAAATCTCCTATCAACACTATTCTACCGGGCTCGTCGGTAGTGCGAGCGACCACCTAGAACTTGTGGCCTCTGGGATGTAGGGGATAGCCACGCATCGACATTGGATGTCCTCCTTCGGGTGCCCCACAGACGGCGGGCTATCCCACCTCTGGCGGATCCCGTCCAAGGCGGCGTGGCTGGGCCTGACCCGCTCGTCCTGACTGGTGCGCCAAGTGTACTCCTCGATGCCTATCTGCCGGTGGCGAGCCTGGGTCAGTTGACCGATGGCCTTGCCCGTCTGGTCCCTTGTCAACCGCCGCAAGTTGTACCCGGCGCTCTGGAACTCGGTGGACAGAACCCGACTCAGGGCCTGCCGGTCGAAGGGCCGCTCGGCAAAGGTCGCCGACATACGCTGGTAGAGACCCTCATGGAGCCGCTGGGGAATGGTTCGTATCAGGGAGACGTTCTCCCTGCGCCAAGCGTCCATGAGGGGACGTATGCCGGCGTCGTTCAGCGTGGGGCGGATGTCGACGCCCAGAGCGGAGCGGAAGGTCTGAATAAAGCGGGCGCGGTGGTAGCCGTCCAATCGGGCAGCCCGGGCCGCCACTTCCTCGGCCACCAGGCCTTCGGGCAAGGTCCAGTCCACGCCATCCAGGGCAGCGATAGCCTGGGACACGGCAGCGGCGCGGGACAAGCCGGAGCGCAGGCTCCGGAACAGCGGGCCAAGAACAATCCGCCGCAAGGCCCCCGCGTACTCCCGCTCGTCGCTTCGGCGCGAGCTGATGGGCGGCGGGTCAGCCTTGGCAAACCCCTGCCCCGTACCCTGATTCGGTGGCCTCTGTCGCTTGGCCGCGTACCGCTCCACCATCAGGTCTATCTGGGCGTCGGCCAGCAGTGGGGGAGCATCGGCGGGCCTGCGCTCCTCCAAGTCGCGGCGGCCACGCTCCAGGACGGCGCGGTAACGGTCAACGGCAGTCGTCATCCAATCCCCTCGGTGCGCCCGTAGCGGTCGCGGGGCGTGAAGACGCTCCTGGCGTCCGTCCCCGTCGCCACCGGCGCGGCTATGGACGGTCCCTCCAGCCATTGGCTCACCAGCCCCAGGGCATCACCCAGCAGCCGGGCGGCGTGAGAGCGGCGGCGCGGGTAGAAGTAGGTCGTCGCTATCGGGCCCACCCGCTCGCTCTGAATGGCCCCATCCTCTCCGTCGTCTACCCGCCCAGCGGCATAATCCCCGGCCAACAGGATGCAAGCTTGCTCCAACCGCTCCGGGATGGCGTCGCCAGGCACGGCGTCGCCGGGCTCATAGAACAACCCCCGGCGCGGCCATTCGGCAGCCTGCGCGTCATCTGCCTTACTCCCGGCCCACCGCAGCGAGTCCAGCCGCCGGGTTGCGGCTATTAGGCGCAGACCCTTCCCCTCGGGGTCCAAGTCAGCCCAGGCCATGCTGCGCGCCAGGTCCACCGCGAGATGGGCGTCGGCCTCGGCAACAGTCGAGTAGCTCGCGTAGGCGACGCCCCCTATGGTGATGTTGGTCAGGCTCATACACCCTCCATATCCGGCATCACGCCACCAACCACAGCGTCCGGTCGGCTCAGCCCCATCAGGTCCCGCACCTCGCCAATCACCGGGTCCTCGGGGTCCAGCACCGCGCCCGCCGTGGCCAGGTCCCGCAGCGTCGCCCCTATCTGCTGGATGTCCCGGTACTGCACCGCTTCGGTCCGTATCTCCGGCATCAGCGCAGCATCCCAGCCGTTGAGCCGCCACAGCGCCAGCAGCAGATCCCGCTCCACCGCCTCCCGTATCTCGGTCAGCGCGCCCTCCGCCAGCAGGTAGAACTGGTGGGTCTTGTCCTGGCTCAGCGCATAGCTGCCCTGGCCCGAGCCAAGGAGCAGCTGCTCCACCCCCAGGATGCGGGCCAGCTCCCGGTTTAGCCGCTCGATGGCCGCGGCGTTCTCCGCAAAGCTGGTCGCCGAGCCTGTGAGCAATTCTACGTTCCAAAGCGGCACGTTGGATGGTCGCTCCGCTTGGTCCTTGGTCTCGTAGGTCATGCTGTCGAGCAACAGACCAAGTTTTGGATTGCGGATGTGGTTCTCCGCGAACTGCCGGAAGGGCGCTATCATTTGGGTGCGCTGGGACTCGCTCAATTGGCCCTCTTTCCTCTGCTGATTCAGCAGTGTCAACGGCAGCCGAACAACGGGGATGCCCCGCAGGTCGGTCTCGAAGCCAAATCCCTCCAATTGCTCGTACCGCTCCAGCCGCTTGGCCGGAGATACCAAGTGCCGAAACAACCCCAACCCCTCCGGGCTGTCGGAGAGCGTGTCGTCCACCAGGTACAGCAGCTTTTCCCGGGGCAGGTATATTTCTCTACGGGTCTGCGGCGACTCCTGAACGGCCCCCAGCATCACTCCCGTCGGACCCACGTCCCAACGCTCGATGGTAGACTGGGCCCGGGGCGCAACGTCGGCGAAGCTCAACAGCCCGTCGGCCCGCCGCCCCGCCGTCCACTCCTGGACGCTGAAGCCGTAGAAGCGGTACATGGCCGCCCGCCGGACAATGCGGTGCCAGGGCGTAACCGGGTCGCGGGTCAGCATCGCCTCGGCCCGCTCGGCGTACTTGCCGTCAAAGTCCGCTTCCGACGGAGCGAAGGACCAGGCTGCGCCGCCGACCAGGTTGACAAAGTAGCGCACTCCCGCCGCGACGATGGACGTGTTGGCGAGGATGTCGGCGTAGGTCCGGTAGCGGACGTCGTGAGAGGCCAGGTCGGTAGACCGTTCCCGTTCAACAACGTAGCCGCCATAGATGGCCGTGCCGGGTACCCCCAGCGTCTCCGTCGGCTTGACACGCTGGGGGCGGAAGCGGGAGAGGAGATTGTCCAAGGCAGGCATATCAGTCCCTCATTTCCACCAGGATGGGCGCAGCGATGGAAACACGCCCGGCCCGCTGCATCAACTGGGTAAGGCAACCCACGAAGGCGTCCACCTGGTCGTCGTGTACGCCGTTGGGAAAGGCCGCCAACTCCTCCCGAAAAGCCTGAAGCCATGGGGCCGTCTTCGGCAGCATCACATTGTGGGCCTCCACGGTGCCGGTCACCCGGTTGGCACGCAGTACCTTGTCCCCAATGGGCTTCACTGGCAGCACCGGCAGCCGTGTCTCCCGCCGGAGGCTCTGGACCACAGACTGCCCGCTGGCCGCGTCCTCGACGAAGATGGCCGAGGGATTGTGATCTTCGGCCTGGGCCTGCATAGCCCTCAGCAGGTCTGGATACTCAACCCGATCTCTCCACACATCCAGCACCGCGTAGCCGTTGGGAGTCGTCGTCATGGTGCAGCACACCGAGTAGTCGTTCTGCTGTCCGGTCTTGAAGGCCGTGTCCCAGAACTGAAACACTCGGTCTCCTGGCTCCACCTTTTCTTCCATGTCCCACCAGTGGTCCCGGAACACGCTGCCCCCCTGTCGGGACGGGCGCTGCTGGTAGAGCCCCGGCCATTCCTGGGGGCCTATGTCCAACCTGGCCGCGGCCAGGGCGGTGGCGTCGTAGCGCTCCGGCCATAGCGGAGCGTCTTCCTCTCGTCCCAGAGGGTCGCCGGGCTCGGCCAGTGCTGGAAGCCGTAAGTGCTCCCATCGGCCGCTCGCTTCCTCTCCCTCCAGGAACTCGTCGCTCAGCAGTCGGCCTATGAGGTCGTCCTCGTGCCAACGCGTCGCGACGATGATGACGGAGCCCCCTGGCTCCAGCCTGGTGCGGGCTGTCGAGCGCCACCACTCCCACAGGTGGTTGCGCATCGTGATGCTGTCCGCTTCCTGCCGGTTCTTGATCGGGTCATCCAGAATCAGCAGATCGAAGCCGTACCCTGTGAAGGGGCCGCCGACGCCAGCGGTCATCATTCCGCCTCCCGCTGATAGCTGCCACTGCGAGGCTCTGTTCAGGTCATCCCGGACACGAAGGCCCAAGCGCACCTGGTTCTCTACCACCGAGTCTCTGGCCTTACGGCCCCAGGTCCCAGCGAAGTCGGCGGCGTAGCTTGCCAGCCCGACCCTCTTGTGAGGCCAGTTGGCCAGAAACCACACCGGCGTCCAGTGGGACAGAAGCTCCGACTTCCCGTGCCTCGGAGGAAGGGAGACGATGAGGCGCAGGGGCTTCTCAGCCAGGGACGACACCTTACGGGAGATCAGGTCCAGGTGGAGAGTCCTTACCCAACTGCCCTTAGACCACCTAGCTGCCGTCGCCGCTGGACTGGCTCTCCAGGCGCCTGCTAAGAGCGTCAAGCGCGTCTCTTGCTTCAGGGTCGTTGAGAGCATCCAGTATCACCTTCATGTCCATCTGTATAGGCCCGCCGTCCTTGCCGCTGTGCTCCAGCTTCTGCGCAGCATCCAGCCCCAGCAGCTTTGCCCTGCGCTCCTGGCACTGTAGGCGGATCGTAAGCCATTTGGGATGCAAGGAGCCGCTGAACTGCATGGCACAGTCCCGCTCAATATCATCGAGGCTTGCCAGTTCTCGGCGAATGATGGCTATCGGGTCATCTACTAGCTCCTTGTGCCACTGTGCTTCGAGCCATGCGATATCTTTCTTGATAGTCTCGTAGCGGTGATTCAGGGTACGGGCGATGACAAACGGCTGGATACGCCGCAGGTACAATCCTGCCACCTTCTGGCGCCGTTCAGCCTGTTCCCCTATCTGTTCTTTGGAGAGTCCCACAACTGCTACCGTGTAGATTCCACGACTGATACCGTGCATTCTGCTACTTGGCCCGTGTACTGCTCCCACTTAGGCGTCATACGTGAGTCCACTTTTGCCGCTGCTTAAATGTCTCGGACCGCCGCCTTGCTCTGATGCAGAACATTTAGTAGATATGGTCATCTTCCTCTCCTGGAATTGGCTGTTTTGGGCCTTTAACTAACGAGATTGTTAGTTACAGGCGTTTTGGTTAGTGTGTCTGGGTCGTAGCTGAAAACTAACCAACTAAGGAACTAACGCCTGAGTATCGACCCTTTTGTATAACCATCGATTTGCCCATTTACCCCCCCCCCCCATTTGTTAGTAGGCTACGCCTGTGCCGGGCGGTCCCACAATCCGGTACTCGGATAATGTGGGATAATCTTTTTTGGCGATGGTTATCATATCTGGGCCGTGCCTAGCGGATAACCAGATAACGTGATAATGAGAAAAATAGTCTTGAAAAATGTTTTTGCATGATTTTTCCCTATAACGTTATCCTTATCCTTGCGGATGGGGAGTCTCCAGACGCTCCGAGTTGTAGGGCTGCCGTCCTTGCTCTCCGTGTGCAGGCGTAGGTTTTCCGCCATGTCCCTTCCTTACTACCATATGCTGTGTCGGTACTAGTGTCAACTACAACCAGTAGTTGCTAACACGCACCTATAGCAACTGCTAATCGTTGCATCCTGGCCCGCATGAACGAGATTCAAGAGCTGCTGGACCAACTAAGAGGTCAGAAGTGGACCGATGCGGCCATTGCCGAAGAGCTGGGCACATACCGGAAGACTGTGGCCGTTTGGCGGCGGGGCCAGTCCTACCCCAGGTACCACAAGGCAATCAAGATGGCTCTAAGGGGCCTGTTGTTGCAGGAACCGCCCAAGGGCAAGCGGTATTCAAAGGAAGCCCTGGACACCTGGCAGCGGGAGGGACGCTACAGCGAGTCCAGGGCAAAGGGGACTAGTGGCGATGGGGAATAGGAAGGCTCTTGTATGACGTATCCTGAGTTTAACTTTTTATTTAGGGCTTAGGGGGTATCCTCGTCCATTTCCCATCTATCACGGATGTACCGTGGTCCCTTGATAAGCCCTAGAGCTGATTGCGTGAGCAGAGAAGACCGCGTCGAACCCTCCCTCTCTGCTACTGCATCCAGAGCAGCCAGCACACGGGACGGCATGGAGATGTTGACGCGGACCGACTTCTCGGATAGCAACGCGAGGTCGATAGGCACAAGCACCCAGATACCATCCGCATAGTCGGGGTTGGCTTGGTGAGCGGCAATGGGTTGCGGGGGAGGCGCCGGTAAACCTTGTAACAGCAACCCTTCGATATGAAATGCCACAGCCTCACTAGCACGGGCAATCGCCATGTCCAACGTTTCAGCGCCCGAAAAGCAGCCGGGCAGGTCGGGAACCGTCACCCCGTAGCTACTCCCAGGTTCCACGTGTATTACAACCGGATAATGCATTAGCGTTTACTCCAATCCCAGCCCGCCTGCCGGTAAATTTCCCTGAGCGTCTTTATCGGTATGTCCTTGACAGGGTGTGCGACCGTTAAAACACCAGAACTCTCAGGGTGGACGAACTGATGATGACTGCCTTTTACTCTGTCGAGTTCCCATCGATCCCTGCGAAGCCTCCGTATGATTGCCCTGCTATCCCTGTCCATATGTGTATTATACACAACGAAGGCCGTAATGTCAATGGACTAGCTAATATGGTAGTGGTTCAGTTTCAGTCATACATACGGCGCCGTTAGTGCTATCGCCTTCCACCCTCGACAAAAACCAGTAGAATCTGCATTTCGTTAACTATCGTAACGGTGTCAAACTGAACCACTACCGTCCTCCTCCGTCCACCACTAATCTACTGACCTTCCCGGCCATGCTCTCAGCGTCCCATGGGTTGGTATCGCTAGAGCCCAGGCATCCGGGGCCTCTCCTCGTCGTGGGCCACAATGTCAGCCGGAACCACTTCCTCTAGATGCCCGCAGCCCTCACAGACAAGATATCGCTCCGGTGTCTCGTGTGGGTCCGCCTGGAGCCACTGAAGGGCCATCTTCTCGCCGCACTCAAAACACGTTGCTTCGATCACCTCAACCTCCTCCTTAGAGTCGCTGTCACTCCAGCGTTTTCTCAATGACGGACCAGGACTCAGGCCACCAAGCGAACGCCTCCACCCCACACGCCACTAGCATGTCTAGCGCCTCCCGTTGGTCCTGAGTCAGCCTCCCCCGCGTGGTTTTCAGTTCCGCCACCACCATCCTAGGCGGACGCAGCAGCACCAAGTCCGGCCAGCCCTTGGGGCTGTGACGGGAGTCCCAGACGCAGTAGCAACGCCAGCCTCGATAGCGTGCATAGTCTCGCACCGCCGACTGGAACTCCTTCTCCGTCTGGTGTGTCACCATTTCGTCTTATAGGGGCTCCCTGTCCGAGCCGGTATGGGCTGGTCCCGCTCAGGATCGTAGACAGCCCATCCACACCGTAGGCACTGCCAACCGTCTCCAGGTGAGATGCCGATCCGGTCGACATTTGCCTTACCACCTGCACCGCAATGACCACATCGATCCGGCTTCGGTGCGTATATCCAAGGAATGCCTGGTGGGACAGGGCTTCCCTCTCTAGTCTCTCGGTACAAGACCAGGTGCGGTTTCCCGATTTCGCCTAGCTCACGATAACGCTCGGCTCGGTCTTGCTCCATTTCTACTCGCACTCCCACCTAGAGGATCACGGCCTTAGTGCCCGTACTTCGTCCTCCAGTTCCATGAGCCGCTGTTGCTGGTACTGGCAAAAGTCGAGCAGTTCCTCCAGCATGTCCCGCTCAGCGTCGCGCCCGTTGTGGGTCGCTAGCGGCTGCCCGTAGGTCTCCACGCCCTGGGCCGTGCGCCGGTCGATCCAGTCGGCGAACGCCTGCTTCAGCGGCCCGGTCACGGGGCGGCTGGGCACGGGCTCCGGCACTTCGAGTAACGCGGCGGGGTCTACTTCCAGCCAACGGCATAGCTTGCCGAAGGTTCCAATATCCGGTGCCCCGCCGTGCTCGATCCTAGATAGAGTGGGGGCACTGATCCCTATCTGCTTGGCGACGGCACGGAGTGGCGTCCGCCCCCGTTTCGCCAGCACCAAGTAACCTAAGTTCCCTAAAGGCTTGGGCTCTTGCATCCGGCGCACCGCTTCCTTACGCTCGCCGCAGCCAGGAACGCACTCGCAGATGCCGAGGTCGTGGCGGTCGCTCACAGCGCCTTCCCTCCGTGCCGGTAGCTTCTGCCCCGGTTGTACTCCATCTTGGCCTCGATGGCGGCGTCCAGGTCGATGCCGTAGTTGGCGGCCATCTCCTGAACCATCCATATGACAGACACTAGATGCGAACCCAAATTGTCACTTCTGTTGCGTTGGTGGTATCCCGCATCTCCTACGTCTTCATGTATGGCGGCTATCCATTCACCAAACGAATCGAGGTTCCCCGACAGTCTGTGCTCTAAGTAGGCTTGTTTGGCCTCCCCAAGGTCTTCGTCTTCTTCACGGGCCTGGGCGAGATCAACCTTCAACCACTCCGCCATGTCCGCCACCCGGATCACCACGTCGGCCAGTTCATGACCAACACCAACTGGAATACGGTCGTCACTATCCTCATCAACAAGTTCCATCCACGCGTTAGTGGTATTCCCATGCTCCCGATACGCCTCCAGCGCCTCGCTCAGCTCTGAGTGCACCAGCGCGATCAGGTCGCCGAAGGTGCGGGGTTCATCCCACCAGCCGTGGTCCTTGGCGATGGCGTGGGCCTCTTTCTGTAGTGCCTTAAGGTCCATCACTCCTCCTCTGGTGGCTTAGCCCCACCATTACCAGACCGTCCAGCTCAGCAGCGCCGCCAGATCGCGGACCGCCTGCTGGAAGTCCTTTTCACTACCTCGTTCGGTAATCCCCACTGTGGGATCTCCTATCTAACATCTCCTAGGGTCTTCTATCTCTAGAAGGGCTCCGGGATGGTGAAGCTGGGTTCCGATGGGCATAGCGAGGCTAACCCCTCCGTAGAGGGGGCCTCGCTATGCCCGGTGTCTTGTCTCCGGTATTGGAGCCAGCTTGGGACACTCAGGGCCTCGACAGTGGCGCCAGGACGCCCTACCGAGTTGACCGCTACTTCCCGATGCTCTCCTGGCATCGCCCCTCTCCCTTCGGTCTTTCGCGCTGGGACGGCAGCTTTGAGGGGACCCCATCCGGTAACTGCCTACTCACGCTCCCCGCCGCACGTTGTATTTCTGGCCAAGCCGGGGAGCGGGCGGACTTTCGCGCCGCCTGCGTGGAATGCGACTATCGTCGCCTCACATGGTCGATTGCATCCTCCTCAGCTCTTTCGCCAGAGACTCGACGCCGTGGGCCTGGTGGTAGTCGTTGGCGTCGGTCCCCGGTTCTGGCGGCATCCAGTACGGGAGTCCCGTCTGCTTTGCATACTTCTCACCTGCCGGTTCGGTTACCCCCGAAGACCCACAAGAGGGACAGCGCTTAGACTCGTAGTCCCACTTGGCCCGGCATTCTTTCTTGGGACATCGCCACCAGTCGTGGTCGGCGATCACGTACTGCGCTCGCGGGGTAGAACCCGCTGGCGGCGCGACGTGGGCCAAGTTGCCCGCCGAGAAGCACACCACCACCTGGTCTTGCCGGGACATGCGCCGGAGGGCGGCCTGGACGGAGAGCCCGGTGACGTAGCCCTCAACGCACCAGCGGGTCCAGTGGCGTCCCAGGTTGTAGACCCCGCCCTTGGCCTTGCCGCCGGGAAGGAACTTCTTGGTGCCATCGGGGCCGATCATTTGAACGGACTGGACTCGCTCATAGGCTTGGTAGTGGCGCATCGGCACCAGTAGGTTGCCGTCCAACACAAGGCCGTCCTGCTGAGCGAAGCCCTTGGCTACCAGGTAAGGATGCGCGCTCGGCACTTCGTCGCTCTGGCGGCCATTCCGCGCTCGCCGTGCTCGCGGGTCAACGTACTCGGCCTCCATGATCATCCTTTCAGCCTTCGCCGCCGCGTCCGCCTCACGGCGATTGCGCTCGGCTTCTTCACGTCTCCTAGCTTCCGCCCACAGCCGCCTCTCCTCAGGACTTGGTTGATGCCTTGCCGACGCCTGGCCAGCCCAGCCGTAATCCTTGGCCAGGTGGTAGACCGTGCCGATCGTGAAGCGGTCAGCATGCACTGAACGCCACGTGGACGCTGTCGCTGTGCGGTCGTACTTGTCGGGCGCGGTCTGGGACCACGAGTCGAACAACGCAAATCCGGCCTCGCCCAACTCGGTCTTGAGTGCGGCGCCAACCTGCCACCACGTCTCGCGGTCGCAGCTCGCCGGGATGCTGTAGAGGGCTGCGCGCAGCGTGTCAGTCATGCGAGAGCCTCCGCCGGTGCATTCAGCATCGGCGCATCGTCGATGATCCGCTTCCGCGCCAGCTCGATATACTCAGGGTTCAGCTCGATGCCGATGAACGAGCGTCCGTGCCGCAGGGCAACCACGCCGGTGGTGCCGCTGCCGCAGAACGGGTCCAAAACGGTGGCGGGCACCGGCTCTGAGTCGTGGTCGCAGGTGGGCTGCCAGCCGAGGGTATCCCGTTTGTATGGGCCGTTGCCACGGTCACCCGCCAGGCTCATCCCGCCCAGACCTCTGACCCCTAACCTCGTCCTCCTCATGGTCATGCCATGACCGCCCAATCGTGCCACCACTAACTTCAGTCACCCTCGCCCACGGTGCGCCTGTCACGCCACAGACGCCGCGCTCACTGGTGCCAGCCAAGATGCACGGTTCCACAAGCTTCTCTGGGTATGTGGCAAAATGCGCTTCCTTGTAGGGCTGCGTGGCGATGCTCCAGACCGTGCGCTTGTTCGCGCCCACCGCATTCATATGGTCTCCCATCCGGTCTGACCAAAACACACCAGTCCTTGCACCAGCAGCAACAATGCCGTCGTCAGGGGCGCCCGTATGCAGGCCGCATTCGTAACGTTTTATGCTCTCGGATTTGTGAGGCTCCCGAATCGCGTCAGCGTCCCAGTAATAACGCGCCGACTTGCTCAGCAGGAACACGTATTCGTGCGCCCGCGTGGGCCGGTCCGTGACGCTCTCGGGCATCGGGTTCGGCTTGTGCCACACGATGTCCGACCGGAGCCACCAGCCGTCGGCCTGGAGCGCGAAGGCCACTCGCCAGGGTAGGCCGATCAGGTCTTTGGGTTTGAGGCCAGACGGTACTGTGTATCCCATCTTCTCCTGAGCTGCACGGTCAGCAACCCGGCCCTTCCGCGCACCATCTGGGCTAGCGCCGCCACTTGCTCCGTTGTGGGCGAACACGTCTCCCAAGTTAAGCCAAAGACTGCCGTCCTTCCGCAGCACCCGCCGCACCTCCCGGAACACCTCGACCATGTTGGCGATGTACTCCTCCAGCGTCGGCTCCAGCCCGTAGGCCCCGTCCACGCCGTATGACCGCAAACCCCAATATGGAGGCGAGGTTATGCAGCAGTGGACGCTCTCCAGTTCCATGCCGCGCATGACCTCGATGGAGTCACCTTGCAAGATGTCCCAGGTGGGGTTCACGCGGCCCTCCGCGATTTGGCGTATCGGTATCGGATCAGGTTGTGTTGGACTCGCTTCGATACCCTTTCGTCGACAGGCCCGTCGCATGGCTTGAGTGGACGGCCCCACTTCGGAAAACGGCTGTACATTCCCTTGTAGTAGCCAGCTGCCTTCCCTTGTGCGGTATTGGAGTCGCCGTTCGTCCGCTCCAACGCCAGTCGACATAGCTGAGACCAGACCCAAGACTCGTCCTTCATCCATTCCGCCGATTGAGACGGCGCCCATTCCTCCATGCGGCCAGGCACCACCTCTGCCCTCGTTCGGCGCCTGCGACGCGCAGCGCCACAGGACGGGCAACTCTGCATACCCGGCTGAAGCACGTAGCCGCAGTCGCAGACCACATCCGGCCGGTCCTCGCCCTCGCGACGCTTGGGCTTCCGCTTTTCGGCCACATCCAGGCGGTCCACGCCGTTGGCCCAGAAGTCCATCACGTCGTCGTACCAGCCCGCGACGTTGCCGGCATGATCGAGATACAGGCAGAAGTCCTTCCCCTCGGCGGTCCGCATCCCACGGCCCATCTGCTGGATTACAGAGGCTAGAGACGACGAGTAGGGACGTGCTCCGATCATGCACAGCACGTCCGGTACATCGAAGCCCTTACAGTTGCCCACCACGGACACATACCCGTCACGCCGAATGACGATGTAGCCTGAATCAGTTTCTACGCACCATGCTAGGTCGCCTGGCCCAGCCGATTCGGTTGTGAATTGTGGAACGTGCTGCTGGCCCAGGGTAACCGTCGGCGAGTCCTTCTTTGATATCCACAGGTAGAAAGATTGGCGATGGTTCGGTTGTTTGGGTGCGCTTCCAGGACGCACGGTGGCCCTGAACTCCCGGCAAACCGCAATGGCTTGCAATAGGTCAACGAAGTGTTTCCGTACCGACCCAATGCGCCGTCCCCTGCTATCACCAGCGTATTGTTCACTGTGGTCGCCATCGGCCATCCAGACACCTTCAATCAAGGCATCGAATTGGGCTACATCAAGTCCCCATAGCAATGGGGAGCCATTCTTATCCAGGTAAGGTTCCAACTCAAAAAGACCACGCATGGCCTGCGGTCCGAAGCCTGTGCCGCGAGAAAACCGCCAAGAAACTGAGTTGTGCGGTGTCTTCCCGCTTGGCGGTACGACTCTCCTCGCGTAGTCGTAATCCAGACGTTCGCATAGGGCATCTACCCACTCCACGATGGACGGATAAGCCAGGGACTGATCAATCCGGTAACCGATACCGCCTCTGGCGGGCCTGAGTGTAGTTCCGTCCCCCAGCCAAAAGCCGATGAACCGGCATTGGTCTATCGTCAATTCCTCCGTGGGTACGTAGGTTAATGAATCCCGCCGGGCGATGCGGGCTCTAGCTTCCTCGCGTGCTTCCAATACCCCCATGCCCTGCCGACGTAGGTGATAACTATTAACCGACAACCTCCGCTGTTCGTCGGATTCGGGATGGGGACATTCTGGGGTATCAACATCGAACGGTTCCGCCACGCCACAATCGGGAATTTGCATTCGCCTTCCTATCAAGGCATTGGCGGGAACCGTCTTCCATGAAATTGCACCACGGCTCCGAACCAACATCCGGTGGTCTGCTGTCACCTTTATTCCGCGTGGGTGTGTAACCCAATCATCTGTTGGCCGAAGGACTCGATGTATTACATCCTTGGGCTTAGCGAAGGTAATCCGTCCATCAGCCGACCAAAAGTTTGCAACGGCATGTTCACTTGTTATCCCAGTCATGCCTATCCAGCCGTCGGATGTTAGAACCTCTGTTTCCTCATCGAGGCAGAACTTCTCCACTGAGACAAGGCCCATGAAATCACCTCGTCGGAAGCCTTCCACCATTGCCTCGGTCTCGTCGGTACCGTCGTGATACGTGGACTGCCGAAAGTCATGCCCCGCCGCCTGAAAGGCTCGGCACAGCTCCTCTCCGTGGGCAATGTCAGCCGAGAACAGCAGCGTCTTGACCGGCCCGCCGAAGTGCTGGCGAGTCATGCGCTCATAGGTGCTCACAATGTCGCCGACGATCTTGCGCCCCCGTTCGCGAACCTCACCCGACTGCCATTCCCCCGCCGTCTTCTTCGCACCTCGCATGTCGATCTCGGTGGCCGCGAATATCTTGAGCGGAGCAAGGTAGCCGTCCGCCAGCAGCCGGTCGGTCGTGACCGCATTGACGACCTTCGAGTACCACTGGCCCAGGCCCTCGGTCAGAGGCGTGGCGGTCAGACCGATCACCGGCCCGCCCCACGCCTTGGCAAACTCTAAGACACCTTTGCGCTGGGTATGAGCTTCGTCTATGACCAAAAGATCAAGCGTTGGCCAGTAGCCACGCTTTTCGATCGTCTGAGCTGAGCAAATTTGAATCGGCATGGACCGCCCAAAGGTCTTCTCGGCCATCGCTACTCCGTGCGGGATACCGTAGGCGGCGAATCGTTTACGGGTCTGATCAACCAGCGTCCTCCGGTCGCAGACGAAAGCGATGCGCATGCCCCGCTTGCGGGCTCGGTCAATGAGGTGGATCGAAATCTCTGTCTTGCCCGATCCGGTTGGCGCGCAAAGAATCGTCCACAGATGCCCATCTCGCTTGGCCCGCGCCAGCTCGTCCACAGACCACGCCTGATACGGGCGTAGCACGAGCTCGCCAGCAGGCACGGGGCGGTCCAGCATAGGTATCTGGGTGGTCACTCGCTCGACTCCGGGTAGTATTCGAGCGCCGCATGGTGGAGCACGTCTCGCGCCCACGCCGCTATGGTGACCCGATGCCGCTGGGCGATCTTCTCCAAGGAGGACCGCAGAGTCGGACTCATCACTATGGTTAAGTTGGCAGTCTTCTTGTGGCTGCTCTGACGCTCTCGTTCTAGTTCAGCTTCGGTCCAGCCATGATCCCTACACCACTGCTCCATGGACGATTTGTAAAATCGTAGTGCCTCCGTCTCTTCCTTGAGCCAATGGAGATAGGCTTCCAACTGCTCCTGTTTAAGCCGCTGGTTCTCTATCCAGCGATCTTCATCCTTTGGCGACGCTAGCAGGAATCGAACTTCCTCTTGGAGTTGGAGCACCGTCTCCGCATCTGACCCAGGCGGAGTTTCCCTGACCGTTCGCTCAATGGTGTCGATCTCTGCCTGAGATAGTGGTGGAGGCCCAGTCAGAAACTCCTCCTCTCGCACTGGTGGTGGCGTGGTTGGACACTCGTGCTTAATCATTTGTAAACTCCCACTCTGTACCGCACTTTCGGCACGGCTGCTTGGCTTCCCGCTTCCAGTAGCGCAAGGATTGGCTATCCTCATTCGCCCGGACCATGTACTCATTCAGTTGGGACCGCAGCGTACTGATAATCGCCTCGCGCTCGGTGGCAGCCTTCTCCCGTTCATGTGGATACTCGGACATTTGGGCGCGTGCCTCCCTTAGCGCACGCTCTAGCCTTTCGTTCTCCTCGGCTTTCTCCTGCACCTCCATGGCCAGGGCGTCTACCTGGGCCTCTAAGCGCTCTTTGGGCGTCGGCCCCTTGGGCAGGTTGGGCTCGCCTTTGGCCTGGGCTGCGGCGGCTTTCGGCGATAGTTCACCGGATCGGGTCTTTTCACCCAGCCCAGCGTCCTGAGCAACCTTGGCCCTCTGAATCGTCCGCTCACTGACCCCTGCTTCCTCGGCCATATCAGATACAGTCGCCACAGGGGGTGACCCGGGGTCACCCCCTGTGAGTCGGGCCGTATCAGGGTAAGCCTCCGTAGAAAAGGGTGACCCTGGGTCACCCTTTGGGGGGCGACCCGTCTTTGCCCACTCGTGGCAGGCCACGATGCAGGCGGCACGCTGGCCTGCGGTCAGGTGCCGCCGCATCGCGTTCTGCCGGATGACATAGCCCACTGGGTCGTCCTCGGTATAGACGGCGACGAAGGGCTCGATACCCAACTCCAGGCAGGCCTTGTAGCGGTGCCACCCGTCCAAGATTGTCCCGTCCAAGGTCATAATCATCTGCCGGATATGCCGTTTCTCGATTCCTGCCACGAATTCTCGGTACTGGTCCTCGGGCATGTCGCCCCAGAGGGCGCTCAGCGGGTGGCGCGTTAGCTGCTCCATATCGGCCCCTTCAGTGCCCACCACAAACCCAGGGCCAGGCGATAGATGGCCTGCGCCTGGGCGCGGTCTTCGACGGCCCGGACTTCGTAATGCAGGTCGCCCTGGTCGTCCTGGGGAAGGCGGACCACATAGGCGCCGGCCACCGGCTCACCGGTAAGGGCCTCGATCGCATCGGCGTAGGCCGCGACCTGATAGCCATGCTCTGGATAGATGCCCTTGGCCCGCTTCCAGTCCACCACCACCAGCCTGCCATCGGCATCACGGGCCACGAGGTCGATAGTCCCTGCGTACTGCTGGGAGGGGTGCCAGGCAAGGTGCTCCATGGAGACGGGGCTGAGCCGATAGTCCGCCAGTATCTCCTGGGCGCCTTGGACCGCCGGGCGCAACGCATCCGGAACTATGGGGCTGCCGCCCTGGAGGATGGCAGCGATCAGCTCGTGGGCGGTCGTGCCGGCCTCGGCGGCGCTGTCCTTTGTGCGAGATATCCGGTCCTTGGCGCCCGCCATGACGTCGTCCACCCACGGCCCTTGATCCTCATCCCGCCAGGGCACTGCGATCTGCAACTGCGCTCGGAGCTCTGCTGCCGCCTTCTCCAATGCATCCTTCCTTGCCCAGCCCACCAAGGGGCCGGACTTGTCTATCACCTTGAGGAAGGTCGTCACGGACGGCAGCAGGGCCTCGTGACCGTCCACCCGGTACCAGTGCTGCCCCCTTCTCGCCTCCATCGCGATGGTCGTGTCACGGTACTGCGGCAGTAGCTGTAGACGTTCACTAGTCTGCATTGGCCGTCTCCTCTCCTGACTGACCTACCATGGCCGTCAGCTCGTCCAACTGCTGCGCGTTCAGGCTGCGCGGCCCAACCCCAAAGCGGTTCGTGGACATGGCCACCATCTCATCGGCACTCATCCCGGCCTGCTTCCGCGCCTTGTTCAGGGCATGCAGCGCCTCCTGTGTTGCCCCGGTTGGCCCTGACGGTTGCTCACCGGTCGACGACGGCGCCAATGCCGGAGGCGCGATCTCACCGGTAGCGGGGTCCACCACCACCGGCACTGCATCCGGTACGGCTGCGACCTCGGTCTCGTCCAGCCATCCCAGACCCACCAGCCGCAGCACAGCCCGGCGGCAGGCTTTGGTCTCGGCCTTCATTAGTGCGTTGGCCTTGGCCTCGCCTTTGAGGGATTCAATCGGGACCGCTCCGGTGGCGTCTACCGAGCGGTATTCGGTTGAGGCCGTGGCCTGGACTAGGTAGACGCCCTCAATCGACCGCCCTGGCTGCAACTTAATGCTGACGTGGTGCATCTTCGCCAGTTGCTCCGTGGCGTCCTTCTTGGCGTAGAGGGTGAGCTTGCCCGATAGCTTGATGTAGTCGAAGGGCCGGGTCAGAGGATTGAGTCCGAGGCTGTCGCAGACTTTCTCGTAGTACTCCATTCGCTCAGCCGCCGACAGCTTCTCAAGGTCGCCCTCGATTAGCACCTTCTCTAGGAGTTCCGGCGGAACGCTCCGAGTTGCAACTTCGTTGGTCGCTATCATTACTCCTCCTATCCCTTCTTGTCGCCTAGCCTTCCGGTCTGCCGAACTCCAGCAGCCGGGCCGCTACTTCCTCGTCCAAGTGCTGCCGCTCCAGGCCAGGAACCACTTCGGTTACGACCCAGTAGCAGGCGTGGTCGTAAAAGTCGGCGAACTCCGTGTCGTCCATCGCCGCAAAAGAGATAGACTCAGGAATCCTTACCTCCCCCTGCTTCGTCTGAATGGTCCGGCAATGGCCAGTGCGCAGCTTGCAAACGTCCAACAAGTCCTCCAGGGACTTGTAGTGGTCCTGGTTGGCCAGGATTAGCTGGAGCATGGCGAAGAACTTTGCATGAAAGCGCACGTTCCGGGGGCGTTTGACCTCCACAGTCAGCACTTCGCCCAGGCCCATCTTGCGCATCGCCGTCTCCCCCGCCTCGTCGATGGGTTGCAAGCCGCTTAGCCGTTTAACTGCCAGAAATTTCATCTAGGCGACCTCATTGGGGTCGTAGTCCTCTGGGAGCCGGATGATGCGGTGGGCGCCTAGGTCGGTGGGCCTAGCCATTGCAACCTCGCTAGACATCTATCTGCTCTCTCTTAACCCGACCTTCCTGCGCCCACTCCTGCATCTGTGAATAGTCGATGTGACGCTGGCAGCACCGACACACGAAGAAGGTGACGCCGGTTTCGTGGTAGGCCAGGAACTGCCCGGCGTGCTGGCATTCGCCGCTTAGCCGTGCCTGTGCCCGCTCGATTGCCCGTTCTCCATCCCGCGCTAGCACGTCCCGTATGGCCGCGCCAGTAGTGCGCCGGGGGTGCGCCCGGACCTGATATCCCCGCCGTGTGTGCGCTCTCACCGTCGTGTGGCTCATCGACGCATCTCCTTCGCTCGCCCTGGGCTTTCAGGCTGTGTTGGCTGCACCGCTTTCAGTGAATAGACTGGGTTGACAGTCTCCATATATTTGGTCTACTATTTGGGTAGACTATTTGGGTAGACTATTTGAAAGGAGTGGGAAAAGTGCCATCCATACGAGTAAGTGCCCTTCTGTGCTCTCAATGTGGTCATTTTTGGCTTCCTCGTACCAGTCAGCGGCCAGCGTTGTGCCCGAAGTGCAAATCCCTGCGGTGGGATAGACCAGGAGAGCCAATGGTTAGCAAACATCAACCAAAAGGGTAGATGCAAAGCAAATTTGGGAAAGGGCTGACCCCCGCCTAGCTTGCCAGCGGACGGAGGCCAGCCCCAAGAGAAGGAGAGGAAAGATGTCTGTATCAAGAAAACCCGGCAAATACCCGGGGAGTCGGGAGTTTGTGGTTTCGAGAACCCCCCTCGAGATTCTTGTGAACCACGTATTACCAAAGAACCAAATTGAAGACTTGGACAAGACCTTCGAAACAATACGACGTGTCGGGGAAGCCTATGCCCGAGCGCTAAGAGACTTGGAGAACACACTGCGATCGGCGCTACAGACTGCTCTGCTGCCACCTCAACCAACATCGCCCTCTCTACAGTCGTTATCTCCCCCCCGCACAACCGACGATGATGAGTCGGCCAGCCCCACACTGCGCAAGGAAAACCACACTCTGCGGCAGCGTCTTGAGGAAGCTCATCGGTATATCGAAGCGCTAGGTGGCGCGGTGCTAGCAACTGATTTGCCTCCTTACCAATGGGATGAAGACTCTCTCCCATGGAGCAACTCCCCCGACTAGTATTGGCGGGTTGTTGTCCCCACAACATCTCTTGCCGGCCAAACAAACCCTGCAAAGGTCGCATTCATGACCCTTGCAGGGGCCAAAACGAGGGATGAAGGCCTTAGCGGATAATCCACCATTTGTTTCTAGATAACCTCGCCGTGTGTGCGTCCTGACCGTCGTGTGGCTCATCGACGCGCCTCCTTCGCTCGCCCTGGGCTTTCAGGGACGGTGTGTGGGCGGGAGGCCAGCCAGTCGTCAATCTCGTCAGAGCGCCAGCCTTTCGCCCGCACGCCGATCCGCACAGAACGAGGAAACTCGCCGCTCGAGATCATTCGGTAGATCGTCGCGTGTGACACGCCCACGCGGGCCAGCAACGCGGGGAGGCGGAGTATCTTCATCGTTCCTCCGTGGATGTGGCAGACGGCCGCCGGTACTCGTCGATGTCGATGCCGAACTCCCGGCACCATTGACAAAGGGTGGCGTCGGTCACTCCAAGGTCCATAGCGGCAATGGTGACCATGTGCTTCTGACAGCGGCGGCCGTCCAGGGCTTCTCGGAGTATGTCCGCCATGCCCTTGCTTCTTTGGGCCTCTAGTTTCTCTTGCGTCGGTGTCTTGGGCATGCCACACTCCTCTTCGGTTCAGGTAAGACTCCCACGCTACTCGCCCCTATCTCTATTCCGCGGGAGTGGCCCGCCGGTACTCGTCGATGTCGATGCCGAGGTCGGAACACCAGCGGTAGACGGTGGCATCGCTCACCTCCAGTTCGACGGAGACCAGCATCAGCATGTTGCGGCGGCCCCGGAACTTGCGAAGTGCACCGAGCACGATGTCTCGGATATCCTCGTGGCGCTGGGCCTCTAGCTTTTCCTGGGTTGGTGACTTAGGCATGGTTACTTTCTCCCAAGCAACATCTCGCATGGCCAGTAAAATGCTTCTAAGTGATACTAGCATAGCCTGTACATTGTGTCAAGGGATGTGGAACATAATGAGGGAAGTTCTTGCATTTGTAGGTGACAGGACAACAAATGGGTGTAGCCGAGCGATTAATGGAAGCTAGGAAAGAGTTGGGGTTGACGCGGCGAGAAGTAGGAGAGCGGGCAGGTGTAGACCTCAATATGATCTACGAGTACGAAACCAGCCGTAGGAATCCCTCTACGCTGGCCTTACGGGGTCTCGCGTCCCTCTACAGCAAGCCCGTGGAGTGGTTCTACGGTGAGGAAGACGAACCACAAGGGGACAGTGGCCGTGTCAATGCGCCAGAGTCGGCAGCCCAATCCGAGCCAGATGCGTTGGGCGGCATCCTCTCCCTGGACCAGGTTCGTCAGGAGTTCAGTGCCCGCTTCGACCGGCTTGAGTCCTACATCCGAGCCCAGGCCCCAGTCCAGGCCATCGGCGAGCCCAGGGCAAACTATGACCCCAGCAACTACGATCCGTCGGACAGAAGCCCAGTTCGGCTGATGGAAGTCGCTTCGGCAGCGGGCGTAGGCGCGGAGGTCTACGACGAGACACCAATCGGGCTTCTGTGGTTCCGCAACGACTGGTTGCTAAGCCACTCCATCGACCCGGAGCAAAGCAACATCATCCGCGTCCGGGGAGAATCTATGGAGCCTACATTGCCGAACGGCTGCTCGATCCTCGTGGATCGCAAACGCAGGGAGCCGCACCAGGGCCGAATCTACGTGATGCGAACCGAGGAGGGCCTGGTGGTGAAGCGTTTGGGGTTGGACGAAGAGGGCCGGTGGGAGCTACTGAGCGACAGTCCTGACTGGCGGGTTACGCCCATGTCCCCAGGCACGGAGATCATCGGCGAGGTGCGCTGGGCGGCTAGGACGTTTTAGGGAGAGAGTATGGATTTCATCGACGAAGTACGCACACGATCTGGCCGGTTCGCCAAGCGCATCGAGCATCTGGAAACCGAAGAGGCCACCAAGAGTGCCCTTGTTCTTCCCTTCATCCAGATGCTCGGATATGAAATATTCGATCCCACTGAGGTAGTGCCCGAATTCACCGCAGATGTAGGGACCAAGAAGGGCGAGAAAGTTGACTATGCACTGATACAGGATGGTAAGCCGGCTATTCTCATTGAGTGCAAGAAGTACGGCAGCAATTTAGACGAGGCGGAAATGTCTCAACTTCTTCGATACTTCACAGTCACCGCCGCTCGCTTTGGCATCCTAACTGATGGCATAGTCTATCGGTTCTTCTCAGATCTTGACCAACCAAATGTAATGGATACGAAGCCGTTCTTTGAATTCAACACACTCGACTTCACCGATATCCAGGTGACAGAACTAAAGCGATTCACGAAATCTGCCTTTGCTGTGCGGGAGATAGTGGATGCAGCCCGAGAACTCAAGTACACAACAGAGATCAAACGCATATTGGCCGAAGAGCTAGCTGCTCCCTCTAAAGAGTTTGTCCGCTTCTTCCTAGGGCGCGTTTATCAAGGACGCATAACTCCAGCAGCGCGAGATCAGTTCGGTTCTCTGGCAAAACAGGCGTTTGCGCAGTTCATCAATGATCGAGTCAACACCCGGCTGAAGTCGGCCCTAGAACAAGGAGATGATCGGACAGCAAAGCCCGCGGATGGCGATGGACCAAGTGCGGGAGAAGATCACGAAGTGCCGGAGTTTGTGCCTCTTGAACTTGAGGCTTTCCAGATCATCAAGGCTATCGTGAGGGATGTGGTCGATGTACATCGTCTAAACCTAGAGGTGTACAAGAGACATACCAGCGTCCACCTTAGTAACTATAGACTCGTTTGCCGCCTGCGCCTCAGGACAAAAAACCTATCCATGGGGCTGATTAGCGACGACGGCACCGAGGAGCGAATTCTGCTTAACGATCTCGACGATATATTTGGCCACGCCGACGGGCTTCGCGCCACCGTAGCGAGCATCGAGGATGAGAAGAACGGATCAGGGCAAGACGTGGTAAAGCACCCTGGCCGAGATGACGAGGGGGAACCCAACTACTGAGCGACAATCCCACTGGGAGCCTGCGTTGCTGACCTATGGAAGTGAGATCATCGGTGAGGTGCGGTGGGTGGCGAGGACGTTTTAGTTTGATGGGTGAAATGTGGGGTATTAGAGTCACCGCTCCCCATATTCAGCTACAAATACAGCCTCTTTTCGTATCCCGCCCTCTCCGCCGTAGCTATCGCTGACGTACCCAAAAGCGATTTAATCTCCCACCCATCGGCCCCAAATAAGGCTTCTGGGACACCCCATTCCTCCCACTCGGGAAGGACGCCGAGGGGCAAATACGCCGGTAACCCCGCAGGGCAGCATTCGGTTTCAAATCCCCTGAGACGGATACAGCTCCGGGTTGGCACAGTGCTCCAGCCGCACCCCCCTGAGCCCGCTGACCAGGTTGCGGGCAGCCACCAGGCACATCTCCCGGCGGGAAGCGAGGGAGGAGCTGCCGATGTGGGGGGTGACCACCAGGTTGTCCAGAGTCAGCAGCGGATCGTCTTGGGGGAGCGGCTCCGGGTCAGTCACGTCCAGCGCGGCGGCGCGGATCCATTTCTCTTTGAGCGCTTGATACAGGGCCCGGGAGTCCACCACCGGCCCTCGGGCCAGGTTGATGAGAACAGCGGTGGGCTTCATCAGCCGTAGCTCCCGTTCGCTGATATAGTGCCGGGTCTCCGGGGTGAGGGGCAGGTGCAGGGAGATAAAGTCGGCGGAGCTGAAAAGCGTAAGGGGATCGGCGTATTCCAGGCCGTATAGGCGTTCCAACTCGGGCTTGCGGGTCCGAGAGTAGTAGATAACACGCATGTCGAAGCCCAGACCCCGTTTCGCCATCTCCAAGCCGATCTGGCCCAGTCCCAGGATTCCCAGGGTTGCGTCGTGGACGTCGACCCCGAGCCAGCGCATCGGGTGAAACGCCAGCGTCCAGTTGCCGGCCCGCACCCAACGATCGCCTTCGCTGATCCGGCGGGCGGCTGCCATAAGGAGGGCGAAGCCGGCGTCGGCGGTAGCCTTCGCCAGGACTCCAGGGGTGTGCCCCACCAGAATGCGGCGCCGGGTAGCTTCGGCCACATCGATGTTGTCCAGTCCCACCGCCAACTGGCTGATCACCTTGAGACGGGGGGCCCGGTCCAACAAGGAAGCATCCACCCGGTCCATGATGTTCGTCAACACACCGTCGGCGTTCGCTAGCTTCTCGGCCAACTGAGCCGGGGTGGGCGGACTTTCGTTGGGCCACACTTCGAATTGGGTTGACCGGCCGATTAGCTCTAGGGCTTCTGGAAAGATCTGGCGGGTGACAAAGACCCGGTGGACAATCATGGCCGGCCGCGACTCGCCTCCCAGTAGGGTTCCGCCATTGTAGCTGAACCGCCTGCCGATTTCCAGCGGAGGGCTTGGTGTTATACTTATTCCCGGGCAGATCTGACGCCTTGGGAGAATGGCATGGCCCTGTTTTTGAGTGAGCAAGAGGTGGTCCAGCTGCTGCCGATGGCAGAGTGCATCGAGGCCCTAGAACAAGCCTTTGGGCACGCCGGAGCGGGCCTCGCCGAGATACATCCCCGCTCCCGCATTCGGATGCCCAAAGGGTTCTTCCACTTCATGGCCGCCGCCGACGCCGGACACCAGGTTTTCGGTTACAAAGCCTACTCCTCTTTCGGGGGCCCGGGCGGCAGCAAGACGATGGTGATGCTGTACGACTACGACACAGGCCAGCTACTGGCCTGCCTGGAGGCCGGGCGGCTGGGGCAGATTCGGACCGGCGCGGCCACCGGGCTGGCTACCCAGCACATGGCCCGCGCCGACGCTGCCACGGTGGGGATAATTGGCTCAGGCTTTCAGGCCCGGACCCAGCTGGAGGCGGTGTGCTCCGGGAGGCAAGTCCGCCTTGCCCGGGTCTATAGCCGCCACCAGGAACACCGGGAGGATTTTGCCCGCCAGATGAGCAAGGGTCTGAACCTGGAGGTCGTGCCGGCAGCGAGCGCTCAAGACTGTGTCGATGGCGCCGACATCGTAGTCACGATCACCTCTTCCCGGGACCCGGTGCTCGAGGGGGAGTGGCTGACCCCCGGCGCCCACGTGAACGCGGCCGGGGGAAACCATTGGATGCGGCGGGAAATTGACGAGGCGACCGTGGCCCGGTCCACCGTCGTCGTGGTGGACGACCTGGACCAGGCCAAGATCGAGTGCGGCGACCTTATTTGGCCGGAGGCAAGGGGAGCATTCCGCTGGGACCAGGCCCACGAGCTTCAGGACGTGGTCGCGGGGCGAGTCCAGGGCCGCCGGACCAGCCAGGATATCACCCTCTTCGAATCGATGGGGGTTGCCCTGGAAGACATCGCCGCGGCCCAGTTGGTGTACCACAAGGCCTTGGAACAGGGCATCGGCCAGCAGTTGCCGTTCTAACAGGGAGCTGAATCCCGATGAATCGGGACTTCGCCCTCCCCATTTTTCCGCAACCGGTTAAGGTAAGCCGAGCTTGCCCGGGTTCATGATGTTGGCCGGGTCCAGAGTTTGCTTCAGGGCCCGGACCACCTCGTGGCCCGCTCCCATCTCCCGGGCTAACAGGTGGTTCAGCTTCACGCCGACGCCGTGGCAATACTCCATCACCCCACCCATATCCTGGGCCAACGTCAACACTTGCTCCACCACCCGGGCCAGCGCCCCGCGAAAATCGTCGCCCGCCCCCGGCTCTGCCGCCAGCAGCATGGAGAACAGCTCCGGCCGGCTCCAGATGGCGTACTCCACCGCTCGTACCCCGGTGCCGGCCATAATCCGGTCGCAATTCCGCCGGTACTCCAGCACCCTGGAGATGGGCAGGGCTAGGTGGAGATAGTCAAAAGCCCGCCCGCTCGATCTGTTCCAGCGGACCTGGCGCGGCCGGCCCAGCGCCGACCGTTTGTAGTCCTCTGCGGACTGGTGTCGGTCCCGCCAGTAGGCCAGAGTCGGCTCCGAGCCTATGGAGCGGCCCCCTAGCTGAGCGCATACCTGGGCCGAGCGCTGTTCCTGGGCGGCTACCCCTTCCCGGAATCCTTCAAAAAGCAGATGCAGCCGGACCACGTCCGCTTCCTCCGTCAAGTCCAGCAACGTGGGCCGGATGCCAAGCGCCAGCAACTCCGCTGCGGCGGCGAACCCCTGGTCGAAACTCTCGAAGGCAGCGGTGGCGAATGCCTGCGCTTCCGGCAAGCGGTAGACTCGGATAGTGGCCCGGGTGATGATGCCGAACACGCCCTCGCTGCCGATGAACAGGTGGTTCAGGTTAGGTCCTGAGGAGTACTTGGGCACCGGCCGGGTAGCCAAAATACGGCTGTCAGGGAGCACCACCTCCAGGGCGACGACCTGGTCCCCCATAGGCCCAAAAGCCGATGCGCGGTAGCCCACTCCGTTGGTGGAGATGGCCCCGGCAACAGTGGCAATGGGAACGCTGTAAGGGTCGTGCCCAGGCATCAAACCCGTTTCGGCCAAGCGGTCCACCAAGTCCCGCAGAACTACCCCTGCCTCAACTTCCGCGGTCAGGTCCGTGGGGTTAATCCCCAGGACCCGGTTCATCCTCCCCATGTCCAGGATGATGCCACCCTGAACCGGAAGGGTGCCGCCCATCACCCCGGTGCCACCCCCATATGGGACCAACGGGGTCCGCCGGTGCCCTGCCTCCTTGACGACCTGGGCTACCTCCTGAGTGGAGCCGGGACGCACCACCACATCGGCCAGGCGGTCGAAGGCCTCCTCGGCACCGAAGGCGCGGAACGGCGTCAAAGCGTCGGCGGAGTACCGGTCCAGGTCGTAGGGGTCGGTCAACACATTGTCGCCGCCCACGATGTTCACCAGCGATTGGATGGTGGAGCTATCTAGCACGCGCCTCCCGGCGGCCCCTACAGGCTGTCGCGGGGATGATACTCCCACTGGGCCCCCTCCGGTGTATCCTCTACTTTCACCCCATGCCGGTCCAACCCTTCCCGTATCCGATCGGCTAGCGTGAACTGCTTGGCCCGCCGTAGCTCGGCCCGGGTGTCCAAGAGGAGATCGATGAACGGCTTGGCTGCCAGGCGGTCTCCTCCCCCGGTATCCCGTCCAATAAAAGTCAGGCCCAGAATGCCGCCCAGGTGGCGCAGGGTCTCCTGGGCTGAGCTGACGTCCTGTACTGCGCAATAACGGTTGATCTCCCGGGCCAGGTCGAACAGGGAGGCCAGGGCCCGCGGCGTGTTCAGGTCGTCGTCCATCGCCGCCAGAAACCGTTGTCGGAAGGGGCTGGGGTCCAACGACTCAGTGCCTCCGCTGGGCCGTCGGAATGCCTCTAGCAAACGCTCCGCGCTTCGCTCCATGGCGGCGCAACCTTCTTCGTTGAACTGTAAGGGGCTGCGATAGTGGGAGCTGAGAAAATAGAGGCGAAGGGAGTCGGGGCTGTACCTCTCCAGGGCGTCGGCCAGCGATACCAGGTTGCCCAGGGACTTGCTCATCTTGTCTTCACCCAGGCGAAGCAGCCCATTATGGACCCAGAATCGGGAGAAGGGGCGTACGCCGGTCCAGGCTTCACTCTGGGCGATTTCGTTCTCGTGGTGCGGGAAAATCAGGTCCTGGCCGCCGCCGTGGATGTCCAGGGCGGCGCCCAGGTAGGAGATAGACATACTGCTGCACTCGATATGCCAGCCGGGTCGCCCCGGCCCCCAGGGGCTGTCCCACGCGGGTTCGCCGGGCCTGGCCCCTTTCCAGAGTACAAAGTCCATGGGGTGTTCCTTGTGGCGGTCCACCTCCACCCGAGCGCCGGCGACCATTCCATCCAAGGTCCGGCGGCTCAACTTGCCATAATTTTCGCTGCGGGTTACCCGGAAGTAAACGTCGCCGCCGGAGGGGTAGGCGTAGCCCTTGTCTACCAGGCCGCGGATGGTCTCAATGATCGGAGGGACCTCCTGGGTGGCCCGGGGATAGACGTGGGCCCGCTGAACGTTCAGGGAGTCCATGGTCCGGAAAAAGTCGTCGATGTACCGGTCGGCCAGCTTTTCCGGGTCGACTCCCTCTTCGCGTGACCGGAGGATGATCTTGTCGTCCACGTCGGTGAAGTTCTGAACATGGCGCACCTGATAGCCGAGGAATTCCAGATAGCGCCGGAGCACGTCGAAGGTAACGTAGCTAAGGGCGTGTCCTACGTGGGTGGCCGAATAGGGAGTGACGCCACACACGTACATCCTGACGGTTTTCCCGTCGGCGGGAGCGAACTCCTCCGCCTCTCCGCCGAGCGAATTATATAGCCTCATAGCTCTTTAATGAGCGCGGCCACGGCGTAGGCGGCGATTCCCTCTTCCCGGCCGACAAATCCAAGGTAGTCAGTAGTGGTGACTTTAATTCCGATCCGGTCCGGAGGGACCGCGAGCGTAGCGCTGGTCTGCTCGCGTATTTTTTGGAGAAAGGGCTCCAACCGGGGCTTTTGCGCCAACATTGTAGCATCGACGTTGCCTATGCGCCAACCTTCGGTTCGGAGCAAGTCCGCCACTTTGGCCAGGAGCACCAGGCTGGAAATGCTCAAGTACTGGGGGTCGTCGGACGGGAAGTGTACCCCTTTATCTCCCAAGGATGCTGCCCCCAGCAGGGCGTCCATTATCGCGTGAACCAGAACGTCGCCGTCGCTGTGCCCGGCCAACCCCAGGGAATGAGGAATTTCGACGCCGCCCAGAACTAGCCGCCGCCCGGCGGTGAGGGAGTGGGCGTCAAAGCCTATGCCGACTCGGAAGTCCATTGGGGCCAGCCTAGACATCCCTTGAGGTAATTCTTGCCATATATTCCGGTGATTCCTTGGGCCGAAAAGTCCTCTGGTGCAAAGGGACTTAAACCCGGGACCGGAGGATCGCTTCGGCGAAGACCAGGTCCTCTGCGGTGGTTACCTTCAGATTTTCGTAGGAGCCAAGGAACATCTTTACTGGGTGGCCCAGGCTCTCCACCATGGCGGCGTCGTCGGTCACCGGTTGGGCACACCGGAGATGGGCATCCCAGAGCAGGTCGTAGCGAAATACCTGGGGGGTCTGGGCTGCCCAGAGGGTCTCCCGGTCAGGCGTACTCACCACGAAGTTCTGAGTGGAGACCACCTTGATTGTATCTTTGACCGGCACCCCGGCCACAGCCACAGCCGCGCCCGACTCCGCCGCCGCCGCCAGGCCCCGCTGCAGCATCGGATGGTCCAGGCAGGGGCGGGCGCCGTCGTGCACGATGACCCAATGGCACGGTGACAGGGACTCAAGGCCGAGGCGGACCGAGTCCTGGCGGCGCGGCCCACCGATGCAGATTCGCTGGACCTTGCGGTACCCCCGCCGCTGTACCAGCTCCCGTCCCAACTCCCGGGACTCCGCGTTCAGCACCAGAGCGACTTCGCTCACTGGCGGGAAGGACTCCAGTTGCTCCAGGCTGAAGGCGATGAGGGGCAGTCCCAGCAACGGGGTGAAGATTTTATCGACATCGCCCATACGGCTGCTCTTGCCGGCGGCAACTACCACCGCTCCTACGCTGGCTCCGGGGCTCTCCCCAGGGGAATTCCCAGCGGCCGGACCCATCAGCAGGCTCAGCCGGACTTGGGCTGGGCGAAGATAATGCGCCCGGCGGCGGTCTGCAGGACCCGGATAACCACCACGTCGTGGACCGCGTTAAGATAGCGTCTGCCTCCCTCCACGACCACCATGGTCCCGTCGTCCAAGTAGGCCACCCCCTGGCCCACTTCCTTGCCTTCCTGGACGATGTTGACTCGCAGGTCCTCACCGGGGAGGACGATGGACTTGAGAGCGTTGGCCAGCTCGTTTACGTTTAGCACCTGAACGCCCTGAAGCTCCGCCACCCGGTTCAGGTTGTAGTCCGTGGTAAGGATGGAAGACTTCATCGTCCGGGCCAGCTGCACCAGCAGAGAGTCCACCTCATCGCCGTCGTTGACCCCCACGTCCAGCACCTCTAAAGGCAGGTAGTTATCTTTGCGCAGGCGGCCCAGCACTTCCAGGCCCCGGCGGCCCCGGTTGCGCCGCAGGGCGTCACTGGAATCGGCGATGTGCCGCAACTCGTCAAGGACGAAGCGGGGCACTACCAGCACCCCTTCCAGGAATCCGGTGATGCTCAGGTCGGCGATGCGCCCGTCGATGATAGCACTGGTGTCGACCAGGATGCTGCCATTACGCGACGGCCTGCCGGCACCGTTGGCGTGCTGGAGGGCGGGAAAGATGGCCTGCACGTCCCTTTCCCGGTGGGTCCCGAACCACAGCCCGCAGAGACCCAGGGAAGAGCTGAGGGCAATCGGCACACCCCAGCCCAACCATCCGTCCATGGTATACAGGGGGATGGAGACCAAAGAGGCTACGACCAGGCCCACCAGAAGCCCGAGGGTGCCGGCCACCAGGGTGGACCCCGGTATAGCATTAATGCATTCGACGCTCTTGCGCCACGGATTAAAGATAAGCAACGGTGCTACAAAAGCTCCTAGCGGTACTCCGGAGAGGGGCAGCGCCAAGCCAACCGGGCGGCTCTGACTGATGCGCCGTACCGGCCCCACGTCCAAGATCGGGTCTGGGGCCAGATCTGGGGCCGGATTTGGGGCCGGGGCCCAAGGACACAACCCTCTGGTGGGAGCTTACCGATGCCAGCCGGGCACGAACCCGACAGGGACCTCAGGGAGAGCCTGCGGACCTGACGGCACTCTCCCTCCATTAACTCGAGGATAACATAAATGGCAGGGTTGCGAAAGCTAAAGACGTCTAACGGTGGGTGACGAACCAGACCTGCCATTCCAGGCGACGCCTTCCGCCTATTCCGGAGGGGTACCGAGACCGGCAACCCGAAGAGCGGGGGAGTCACCCCTGGCTAGTCAGGCACCTCGTCGTAGAAGTCTGTCTCCCCGATAACCTGCTCACGGCGCAGCTCGGCGACCTGGGACGGGGTAAAATCCAGAAGGCCGCAGAGCACATCTTCGTTATGCTCGCCGACCTTCGGGGTGGAGCCCACCGTCACCGGGGTTCGGCTGAAGTGCCAGAAGTCTCCGGACACGGCGATGCTTCCAGCCAGGAAGTCTGGCACCTCCACCAGGGCCCGCCGCTCCCAAGGGTGCGGGTCCTCCGCCGCCATGGGAATGGTGTTCACCGGCGCCGCCACCACGTCGTGTTTGGCGAAGTGGGCGATGGCCTCCTCCATGGTCTTGTCGGCCAGCAGTTGGTCCATGGCGGTGTTGACCAAGTCTTTGTTGTTGCTCCGCTCGTGGCGGGTGGTGAAGCGGGGGTCCTCCAGCCACTCGGGCTTACCCAGGGCGTTGCAGACCCGATGCCAGTGGTGCTGGTCCCCCGCCGCCACCAGGACCCAGCCCCCTTTGCAAGGGTAGATTCCGCTGGGGGGCGCCGTTGACTCTCCCCGCTTCGGGGGGACCTTAGTGCCGTGGTACGCCGAGACCGGTATCTCGGTAAGGCTGTAGCCGGTGTCCGCCAGGCACACGTCAATGGACTGCCCCTTGCCGGAGACCTCCCGCTCGTGGAGGGCAGCCAGGATACCGATGGCGGCGTGCAGAGCGGTGATGCGGTCGATAATGGGCACCCCGGTGCGGATGGGCGGCATGCCCTCCTCACCGGTGACCATGGTGATCCCCGACATGGTCTGCCCGATGGGGTCGTATCCGATCTGGTCCCAGTAGGGGCCGAACTGGCCGTAGGCGGAGACATTAACCATGATGATCCGAGGGTTCAACTCCGCCAGGTCCTCGTAGCCAAAGCCCATCTTTTCGATGGTGCCCGGCCGGAAGTTCTGGACCAGTACGTCGGAGACTTTTACCAGCCTGCGGAGGACTTCCTTTGCCTGCTCCTTGCGGAGGTCAATGCTGAGACTCTTTTTGCCGGAGTTGTACTGGACCCAATAGGAACTTTGCTTGCGCACCCAAGGGCCATGGTAGCGGGTCTCCTCGCCACCCAGGCGTTCCACCTTGATGACCTCGGCGCCCAGGCGTGCCAGCACCTGGGCGCACCGGGGGCCCGCCTGGTGCCGGCCCAGGTCGATAACTCGGATGTCCTCCAGCGGGTGCTTCAGGCTTCCCATGTCCGTCGAACCCCCTTGTTAGGTCTTGGGCCATTTTACGACCGCGGTTCCCAAATCGCAATACAGCTATCTTTAGCCACCGAATGTTTGAAAAGGGGCAGCGGCTCACAGGAACACCTCCGAAGAAACTTTTTTCTTCCTCCCGAATGTGTTATGGTCGCAACCAACTGGGGTACGAGGCGTTTTTTAGCGTGGGCACTGCCAAACCCATCCCGGAGCGGCTCCTGGCCCGCTTGTGGCAAAAGCGAACGGCCCGGCGGGCGGGCCTGACCACGGAGGGCGGGTCCAAGGTGAGGGTGATCTACCCCGGCCGCCCCGGCAGGTCCGCCGGCCCCGATTTCCGTAATGCTCTGTTGGAGGTGGAAGGGGTCGGGCTGGTCCAAGGAGATGTGGAAATCCACCCGCGCCAGCGGGACTGGGAGGCCCACGGCCACGGGCAGGACCCCAACTACAACGGCGTCGTACTCCACGCGGTGCTCCAGGTAGACGCTCCTTTGACCAGCCTGCAAAGCGGCGGACGGGCTCGTGTGGTCAGCCTGGGGCCGCTTTTAGAGGGAGAGGACCCGCCCGCCGCCGGTCCTGCTCACTCCCTTTGGGGCCTATTGGGCCGCCTGGGCTATCCCCGTCCCAGCAGCGCCGAGGCTCTGGCGTCCCTGCTGGACCGAGCTGGCGACGCTCGGTTCCTGGACAAGAGCGCTTGTTTTGGGAGTTTCCTGGGCGAGCAGGACCCGGAGCAGACCCTCTACGAAGGTCTGCTGGAGGCGTTGGGCTACCGGCACAACCAAGCCCCTTTCCTTAAGTTGGCGGCGCGGGCGCCGTACCTGGCAGTGCGACAAGCCAGCCAGACGCTGCCGCTGGAAATGCGGGCCGGAGCCATCGAATCGTGGCTTTTGCGGCTCTCCGGCCTGTCAATTAGCGGCACCGGTCCGGATATGCCACTGCCCCGCTCCGGCTTCGGCCCCCCTCTTTCCCACCGGGAGTGGCACTGCTTCCGGGTCCGGCCGGCCAACCACCCCCGCCGCCGCATTGGCGGCGCGGCCCGCCTAGTTGCCCGTTACCTGGACGGGGGGCTGATGGAGGGCCTTCGGCAGGCCGCCACCGCCGGCACAATGCGAGGGTTAATCACCGCCCTGACGGTGTTCGGCGGTCCGGGCCGGGAGCCGGCTTGGATCGGCACCGGCCGGTCCCGGGACCTGGCGGTGAACGTGGTGCTGCCCTTTCTTCACGCCCTGGACCACCGCCGGGGCGGGCCGGGGTCCGGCCGGGAACACCTGGCCCTCTACCGACGTCTCGGCAAGCTCCAAGAGAACGAGCTCACCCGGGAGATGATGGAACAACTGGTGGAGTTGGCCTGGTCCGGTGTGGTGGACTCGGCGCGGCGCCAGCAGGGGTTGCTGCACCTCCAGTCCCTGCTGTCCGGTGCCCACTGAGGACTGGCGTGGCAGGACGGAGGGGCGTCCGCTAATCGCCCAAGAGGATAGCCAGGGATACCCGGAATTCCTCGCCAATGCTGCGGGCAATGTGCCCATGGCCGGTGAGGTCCTCCGCCACCAGCACGTCGCCGGGCACGAGGCGCCGCTTGCTCCCGTCGGCCGTCTCGAACTCGGCGGTGCCGGACAGATTGACCACGTACTGGCGCCTGGGCGCGGTATGGTAGTCGGAAAATGAAGGTGAGGGGCGGCGGTTCAAGTTGACTGGCCCATCGCCGATGCGGGCGACTATCCCGGCCAGTTGGTCCGGGGTAAGGTCCTCGAAGTGAGACTCACCGTCGGCGCCGGAGTAGACCCGGACGATCTGCATGCTGCCTCCGTACTTACGGTCCGAATTTCGGGGTCTCACGCTCACCGAGTATCAACCGATGGAATACCAACGGCGGCGCTTGCCCGGCTGCCCCCCCAGCTTAGCCGCTCCCGCTGGATTAGACAACAGGTACGCCCGCCTGGGCGCCGGCACAAACGTCCATCACACCCCGCCAGCGGCCACGAACACCGGGGCGTAGAGCCAGCCTTCCAGCAGGGACACGCTGTCCGGGCTGTCCCCCTGCTCCAGCGCGGGGCGCCGGAATAGTCCGGGGTCCCGGGCCCACAGGGCCGCGGTCACCGCGGCCACGATGGCGTCGAGGCAGTCGTGGCTTTCCAAGCACCTGTCACGAAACTCGGCGAGATTGGGCAGCAGGAGCCCAGACCGGCCAGGCAGCCGGTCCAAGATTTCTCGTCTCTTTGTACCGGCGTTGACTCCGTTTTTGTACCCCTTGTAGGGCAGCTTGAAGGCCCTGAGGGCGGCCCCGGGCATGGCCTCCAGCAGCAGGGCTTTGCCTCCCACCGGAGGTTCCAGTGGGGGCACCAAGCAGCCGGCGGGCCCAAGACGGGCGAGCATTTGCATTCCATAGAACGTCATGGGCACCATGTTGGGGTTGACCTTATGCAGGCAGGAATAGGCCTCGGTGAAAAAGGTGTCGCAGCGACGTTTCGGCTCCCCGAGGCGGATGGCGAAGCTGTCCCGGAGAGTCATGAACCCGGCAATGTCCATCATTGAGGCGGCAGCCCACAGCTCGGGCATGGTGGTGGCTTCGGGTCTCCAGAACCGCGCGAATGCCAAGGGGACGGAGAAGGGAAAGTCCAGGGCGGCCACGGCATCCCCCGGCAGAGACAGCAGGACGTCCTCCAGCGCGGCCCGGCTTATCGGCTTGCAGGACCGCAACACCAGAGTCCGCCCGTCCAGGCGCCCCCGGGCAATCCAAGTGCGGTCGTCGGACCTGGCGCCGCTGAAATCCACGCCGGTGATCTCCAAGACCTCTCCAGGCGAATCCCTCGAAGCGGGGTTGTGGTAGAATGGCCGCGCTCCAGCGGGGCCAGTATAGCGCGAGTCGCGGCAATACTGAAAGGCCTGGGCCGCGGACCTATCCTCTTGGAGTTTGGGCACAGGCTCTTACTGAACCGTGTATAGATTCCCAAGCCCACAGAGAAATAAATCCCTCTGAATCCCCCTTTTTGAAAGGCGGACTGAGGGGGATTTGATGCCACAACGCAGCCTTTGGTTACCTACAGTTACCCATGTAGCGATGAGTGGCACTGCTTACTTGTAGAGTTGAAAGGAGACCCATGAACCTGACCGAGCGGCGCGAAAGGTACCGGGCAGTCCTAGCCGGGGACCGGTGTATTCATCCCGCCTCGGTGTTCGACCCGGTCTCGGCCCGAATCGCCCAGGACCTGGGTTTCGAGGTAGGGATGTTCGCCGGCTCCATCGCCTCAGCCACGGTGTTGGGCGCCCCCGACCTAATGGTGCTTACCCTGAGCGAGTTCGCCCAACAGATTCAACGGATCTGCCGGGCCGCCACCATCAGCCTGATGGTGGACGCCGACCACGGCTATGGCAACGCCCTCAGCGTCATGCGAACTGTGGAGGAGCTGGAGACCGCCGGGGTCGCCGCCCTGACCATCGAGGACACCTCGCTGCCGAGGGGCTTCGGCGCCGAAGGTGAGGAGCCGCTTATTTCCCTGGAGGAGGGCGTTGGCAAGATGAAGGCCGCCCTGGCCGGGAGGCAGGACTCCAGCCTGGTGATCGCGGGCCGGACCAGCGCCCTGCGGTCCGCAGGGGTTGCCGAGGCCGTTCGCCGGGCCAAGGCCTACCAGCGGGCCGGCGTCGACGCCATATTCCTCGTCGGCGCCCGTACTCGGGTAGAGATCGAAGCAGTGCACGCCGAGGTCAACTTGCCCCTGCTGCTGGGCGGCGCCACCGAAGAACTGACGGACCGGGGTTTCCTGGCGGCCCAGGGCGTCCGCATTTCACTCCAGGGACACCTGCCATTCCAGGCCGCGGTAAAAGCTGTGTACGACACGTTGAAGGCGCTGCGAGAAGGGGTTTCACCCGCTGACCTGGGCCCCAAGCTGGCGTCGGCGGAACTGATGGCCCAGGCCACCCGCCGGGCCGATTACAACCGCTGGACGAAGGAGTTCCTGGGCTAGCCCCTCGTTTCCCTCTCTACCCGGTCTATACGTTCGGGAGAGGGGGGAAACGAGAGTTCGGGTTTCAAGAAGGCTCCGTGGTGGAAGAGCTAGCGGATCACCAGCCCGGCGTTCTTCCGGCTGGGGCGCGGCAGCGGGTGTATAATGTGCGCGGATATAACCCTGTCAGACTCCGGCAGGTCTCTCTTCGGGGATGCGGTATCGGACAGGCTGGACAGGACCGGGACAGGGCGTGGGCCAGCGCCTAAAGGCAGTTGGCCGCCATAGGAAGAAAATTCCTCGTTGTACGGGAAGTCCTATCGCCCCCTGGTCGGCTCGGCCCTTAACCAGCGGATGCTGGCCTACGCTGACGCGCTGTCCAAGGCCTTGGGGCTGATGGTCCGCCCGGGTGCCGGGCGGAGGAATCTGTTAGACAGGAGGTTTTTCTTGAAAGGACGAGTTGTAGCTTGCAAAGAGTATGGAAAACCCTTTGTCATCGAGGAGTTCGAGGTCCCGGACCCTGAGCCCGGCGCCGTATTGCTACGGATGACCCAGGCGGGCATCTGCGGCTCTGACCTTCACGTGTGGCGGGGCGACCAAGTCAACGTGCCTCTCCCGCCCACGGGACGAGTTATGGGCCACGAGGGCACCGGGGTAGTGGACAAGCTGGGTGACGGAGTGAGTGTCGATTCGTTGGGTACCCCTATCAAAGATGGGGACCGCATCGTTTACGCGGCCGTCTTCCCCTGCTACCACTGCCATCTCTGCCTGAAGGGCGATACCAACTGGTGCGTCAACCGAGGCTACGCCCCCGCGGGGGTGTACCCCTACTTCACCGGCACCTACTCCGATTTCCTCTACCTCCCTCCGCGGCACCCAATGTTTCGCGTGCCAGATGCGCTGCCCGACGATATCCTAGGCCCTGTCAACTGCGCCATGGGCACCGTCACCACCGGCCTGCTTCGGGCCGGGGCCAGGGAAGGAAACTATGTGGTGATACAGGGAGCCGGCGGTCTGGGCCTGAGCGCCATCGCCATGGCCAAGGATATGGGGGCGGACCGGGTGATTGTGCTGGACCGATTGGAGAACCGGCTGCAACTTGCCGAGGAGTTCGGCGCCGACTACACCATCAATATCGAGGAGTACAACACGCCGGAGACTCGAGTTCAGAGGGTCCGAGAGCTGACCGACGGTCGTGGCAGCGACATCGTGATGGAGCTGGTAGGCCGGGCCGAGCTCCTGGCCGAGGGCATCGACATGCTCAGCAACGGCGGCACCTTCGTCGAGATCGGCGATATCGTCCGTGGCCGGGAAGTCTCCATCGACCCGTCTAAACTGTTGCCCGGCAAGAACATCATCGGCTCCTTGATGTACCGCCCCGACCTGCTGCCCACTATGCTGAACTTCCTGGTCCGCAACCAGCATAAACTACCCTTTCACAAGATCGTATCCCACAAGTTTCCCCTGGCGGAAGTGAACGAGGCCTTCCCCCAGGCCGAGTGGAACGCTAGGCAAACAGAAATTACCCGGGCTATGCTGGTGCCCTAGAAAAGCGCAATAGACACGCCGGGGACGCGGCGCGCGGTCGGCTCCCAGGCGGGCCGATAGATACAGAGTGCCCCGACTTGTCGGGGCGATCCCGAGACCACGGCTAAGATTTATCGGGAGGAGCGCCAGATGAAATTCGGGCTAATGTACGAAATTCAGATACCGGAACCCCACTACCCCGGCATCGAGCAGGAGCGTTACAACCAGGTGTTGGCCCAGGTAGACCTGGCCGATGAGGTGGGTTTCGACTATGTCTGGACAGTGGAGCACCACTTCCTGCGAGAATTTTCCCACTGCTCAGCCCCGGAGGTGCTTTACGGAGCGATCTCCCAGCGCACCAAACGGATTCGCATCGGGCACGCCGTAGCCCTGCTGCCCAATGAGTACAATCATCCGGTGCGGATTGCCGAGCGGGCCGCAGTGCTGGACATTCTAAGTAACGGGCGCATGGACCTGGGGACCGGCCGGTCGACCACGCTGATTGAGATGGACGGGTTCGAGGTGAACCCGGAGGACACCAAAGCCCAGTGGGAGGAAGCCATATCCATTATCCCACGAATGTGGACTGAAGACCCCTGCTCCCACGAGGGGCGCTTTTTCAACATCCCGCCTCGTTCCGTGATCCCCAAGCCGGTGCAGTCGCCTCACCCGCCCCTGTGGGTCGCTTGCAGCCAGCCCGATAGCTTCCGGGCCGCCGGGGAGATGGGCCTGGGAGTCCTCTGCTTTAGCCTGGCAGGCTACGAGCAGATGGCGGAACGGGTCGGCATGTACCGGGAGGGGCTGAAGCACGCCCATCCCGTTGGCAGTTTTGTCAATGACCAGGTGGCGGCCCTGTGCGTCACGCACTGCGGGGAAGACGATGAGGAGGCCCGGCGGATAGGCGGGCCGGAGGGGGCCTGGTTCGTCCAGATGGCCGAGCGACTCTACGCGCCTTGGCAGGGCCGGAACGTGCCCGACTCCTACAAATTTGCGGTGGGCGCGATCCAGCAGGAGCGGGCGGACAAGACCGCGGAGGACCACCTGGCCTCCGGGGCCTTTGCCATGGGCAACCCTGACACAATAATCAAGGTACTTAAGAAGTACCAAGAGGCAGGGGTCGACCAGATCCTGTGCTTTATGCAGATGGGCAACCTGGCTCACACCAGAATAATGGAGTCCATCAAGCTATACGGCCGCCACGTCATCCCCTACTTTAAGTAGCGGTGGTGGCTTCCCTTCACGCTTGGAGCATATTCGGAATCACCAGTTCGTGGCGAGCCAGTCGAAGGACCAGGGCTAACCAGGCATGATTCATTGGATAGACTCTAAGTGAGCAAGAAAAACGGGACACGGGTAGAGGTTGCGGAGATTTCAGTCGGAAGAGGGGAGCTTCCGGGGCTGTTGCAACTCCATCTCGGCGTCGCAGCAGCGGATTAAGCCTTCACCGGCCTTGGTGCACAGAACGCTGCTGTCGCAGTTTGGGCAAACGTAGCGATTGCCTAGCTGGTTGGCCACGGGTCAGTCCTCCATTCCTTCCCTAGAAGGACGGTACACTAGCCGGGGGCGGCATCGGGCCTAACGCTTGATCTGCATCGGCTCGCCACAGCAGACGATGCTTCCGCTGCCGCCCTTGGTCACAATGAATTCTGACCCGCAACGGGCGCACACGTAACGCTTGCCGGTCTCGTTAGCCAACTGTTCAGCCCTCTGGTTTGCCCTCTGGTTTGTTCGGTATGTCCGTTTCGGGTCTCATTATAGACAAGTGGCCTAATGTGTTCAACTCACGGGCACGGAGTAGGGTTCGGCAATGCCCAGCCAGCTGTCTCTTGGGCCAGGCTGGGCCTGCTTTGCCCGGGTGCCCGTCGAATCTTATCCGGCGGCTATTTCGAGGACCGCCGAAGAGGCCCCTAGTCTCGGGGTTGTCCTCCGGCCGTGAACCGGACCAAGAAGCTGGCTTCGCCCAGGGGCGCGCCGTCGAGCAGGATGGCGGCGACGTGGCGGCCGGGCCGCTGCACTGGTATCCGGAACAACTTGATCCAACGCTGGAACAGTATCCCCGGCTCCCAGGCTATTCGCTCTGGAGGCGTCGGGTCCAGGGGTAGGCCGGGAGCTTTGATTGCCACCAGCAGATGGTGAGGGCCGGGCTTGGCTCCGCCGATACAAAAGACGAGGTGAACGTCCTCTTCCGCCAGCACCGGGCCGTCGGAGGTTGGCCCTTCCTTCGGCGGAGGCAGCTCAATGAGGTCGATGACGCCTTTAAGGATTAGCCCCTCGCCGGGACCTTCTTCGGTGTCCCGGCAAAAGAGGGCGTACTTCAAGTAAGGCCCGCTCAGGTCAGCGGCCAACGAGCGTGCTCCTCGTTCATAAAGATGGTGAACGCCGTGGCGAACCCCTCACCGGGCCGGGTCTGCCCCCTTGCCGCCAGGCTCTTTGAGCGGTGCCCCAATTCTAGCACGGTGAGGCGAAGTCGGGAATCGTTGCCTTCCGGGACCCATTGCCATATTGGGTGATTGTTGAGACACTACCGATGTTAATCCTTGGAAAGGGGGCCGCTTGCCGTGCTGTTAAGCGAAAAGAAATTCAACCAGGGAATGACACCCCAGGAATACATCGGCCAAATTAAAGTCAATAAACAACCCATCCTGGATATTTACAACGCGGTGAGGGTCCCAGGAGAAACCCATTCCCTTTTCGACGGCTTGGCGGAGCCTCTGAAGCTGGCGGTTTTTACTGCGGACTGGTGCGGCGACGCGGTCAGCACCACCCCGGCCATCCTACGCCTGGCCGAAAGCACGCGAAAGCTTTCGGTGAAGGTGTTCAACCGGGACGATGAGCTAGAACTGACCGACAGCTTCCTGCCCGAAAATCGGCATGGTACCGTGCCGGTTTTTGTAGTGTTTGACTCGGCCATGGGCGAAGTGGCCCGGTTTGTCGAAACGGCCAAAGAGCTGGTGCCGCAGATAGACGCGATGGACGAGATGATTGCCAAAGAGGTCACCGGGGAAAGCGCGGAAACGCCCGGGCTATCGGCCGGGGCAAACGGACCGCCTTCCGGGTGGCCCACGCCAGAGAGTGGGGAGAGGTGATCCTCCGCGCCTTCGCCAGGGTGGTGGCCGACGGCCTGGCCCTTCCGCCCCGGCAACGCCCGGCGGTGGGAGGCACCAAGTGGCCGGCCTAAGGCTAGCAGGTTGCGGGAAATCGGGAGTGCAGTCCGCCTCAGGCGGCTTGCCGGGGGTCTGGGGGTGTCCCCCAGACCCCGTCAGGGAGACTAATCCCCTCTCAGCACACCCGGTTCGTAATGCGGGGCGGTCGTTGTTAGTCTGTGACCCGGCGGAGGGTGCCAGCCATGCCTGAGAGCGTAATAGACATGGGCGATATGGGGGCCATCTTCTCGGTGACCGACCTCATGGGCATCCATCGAGAGTCGGTCAGGGTGGAGCTGGCCAAGGAAGACCCCGGCGCCATATCCCAGGATGCCCGGGGCTTCATCGAGATCACCGTGCCTGCCTCCGGCACCATCCAGGAGTTTGCCGGCCGGCTCCGGGCTGAGCTGGAAGCTTTGGGTTACGCCCCCCTTGGCCCCGATGAGGACGGGGAAGAGGACGCTTAGGGACCCTATCCCCGCCACTCAAAGGCCAGATTGGCGTAGCGGACAAAGACCCCGCCGCCCGGCGCCGCCAGAGGGCCGTTGACCGCCAGCAAGGCGATGGTGTGCTGCTCCCCCGCCCGCGGTTCAGCCGTGACCAAGACTCGGTGCGGTACGTTGAAGCCCTGGACGGCGCCCCGCTCCCGGTTGCACTCGCCGTCGATCCAGACTTCTCCGTAGTCGTCGATACACGTTTCGAACAAGCACCGGGCGCCGTCTATGGTGCGGCCGTCTACCCTCGCCGGCAGCGTCACGTTTATCCGATACCAGGCAAAGGTGAAACCCTTAGAGTGCCCCCGGGTCAGGTCGTGCCGCACCTCCCAGCCGGAGTCGTCGTAGTCGGGCAGCCGGGCTGGGCTGCCCGCAAGCTGGGAGACCAAGCCCTCGTTGGGCTCGCCGGGGACCAGGCCGGGAGCGAAGCGCCACTGGCCTTCTAGGGACGCCAAATCTGCCGGGTTCATCAGGTCCAAAGTCGACCTTGGCATTGATTCCCCCTTCGGACAACCTTGATTCTGGTTGTAGAGTCAGATGCCCACGATTTTGATGCAGGCGTGGATTTTGTAAATCCGGTTGATGTTGACCAGCAAAGGGGTGATCTGCTCCACATACTTGGCGTTGGCCAGGCCGCCGCCGTCCACCGGGCGGAGATTCGGTATCTTCGCCACCAGTCCCATGACCAGACGCTTGCCCTGCTGGTGATCGGAGCAAACAATGACATCCCCCTCCATCGGTGTGCCCGGGTCCTGGAGCTCATCGGCGCTAACGTTCTGGAAAGCGGCGGCGACTAAAGAGCCTGGCAACAGCTCCTGGGCCTCTTGGGCGGCGGACCCGGCGGCCACTTCTATCGCGCTAGCGCCGCGCCCACGCTCGAACCGCATTGGGGCGATAACATTGACCACGACTTTCCCATCAAGACACGCCCTGAGCTGCTCCAGCACGGGCCGCTGACCTTCGTAGGGAAAGGTCAGGAACACCACATCGGCCCGCTTCGCCGCAGCCCGATTTTCCGCCCCCTCGATGCTGGCGCCTGGGGCCAGCCGCCGCAGCTCCTCGGCGGCGGCCGCGGCCCGCTCGGCGGAGCGGGAGCCGATTATCGCTGCTTCCCCCGCCAAGGCCAGCCGTAGGGCCAATCCCTTGCCTTCTGGTCCGGTCCCGCCCAGGAACGTCAGCATAACGCCTCCAGTTTCGTATTCTGCTCCACGAACCGCCCGCGTAAGCGCATGGCACGGCCCGCCCTACTATATCTGGTATCCGCGCCGTTAGAAAGGGGCTGGGCTGCGCTCTACCCACCTGTCGGCCGCGCCTTGACACCCTTGACGCCCGCACCTATCATATTGCCGCCTCGCCCATCCTTCAACGACTCCGGGCGACCCTTGGACAAGCTCAGGGTGGGCGGGAACAATGCCGGTTCATGGTAAGCTTGTCGAACCACGAGCTAACTGCTCCGTCCCTTAATCATGTCCTTCCTTGGTTGGAAGGATGAAACATTATTCACCCCCTCTCTTCCGCCGGAGGCGGATCCCCCTTGATGGGGGTCTTGATTGTGCTGGTCTGAACGGAGGCACCCCATGGTCGACCTCAGGCGCGCCGCGGCCATCGTGGGCATCCACGAGCACGTGACCCGCTACGCCCCCGACAAGAGCGAGTTGCAGCTCCAGGGCGAATGCGTCATCAAGGCCCTGGAGGACGCGGGCCTTCAGAAAAAAGACGTGGACGGCCTGTTGACCGCCTCCATGTCGAGCCGCAACAGCGGGCTAAACCTGGCCGACTACCTGGACCTGTATCCCAGGTACTTGGACAACACCACCGTTGGGGGCGGCTCCTTCGAGTTCCACCTATCCCACGCCCTGAACGCCATCGCCGCCGGCCGCATCAACTGCGCCGTCATCACTTACAGCACCTTGGCCCCGGTCGGGAGGCATGGCCGTGGGCACCGGAGGCGTCGCCCGGTTCGGCCACCCACGGCTGGACCCCTCGCCAGACAGCTTCGAAGAGCTGTACGGGCTTACCACCGTTGGCCTCTACGCCATGATCGCTCAGCGGCACATGCACCTCTACCGCACCACATCGGAGCAACTGGCCGAGGTGGCGGTGGCGGCCCGGTATCACGCCTCAATGAACCCCGAGGCGCTGTTTCGCAACCCCATCACCGTGGAGGATGTGGTCAACTCACGGGTTATATCGTCCCCCTTGCACCTGGCGGACTGCTGCGTGATCACCGACGGCGGAGGCGCGGTGGTGGTGGCCTCCCCCGAGGTGGCCCGCAACTGCCGGCAGACGCCGGTATGGGTCCTGGGCGCTGGAGAAGCCGTGGCTCACCAGGGCGCCGGGAAGCGTGACCTGATGTACATTGCGGCCAAGCAGAGCCACGAGCCGGCCTTCGCCATGGCCGGAGTGTCTCATCAGGACATCGACATGGCGATGATCTACGACTCTTTTACCATCACGGTATTGGAAACCCTGGAGGACCTGGGCTTCTGCGAAAAGGGTGAGGGTGGCCAGTTCGTTTCCGGGGGCCGCCTGAAGATCGGGGGAGAGCTGCCGATTAACACCGACGGCGGGGGCCTCTCCTCCAACCACCCGGGCATGCGGGGAATCTTCCTATTGCTGGAAGCGACCCGGCAGCTACGCCACCAGTTCGAAGGCACCCCCCGCCAGGTCCCCAACTGCAAAATCGCCCTGTGCCACGGCACCGGCGGCACCCTGGGCTCCCGGCACAGCGGCGGCACCGTGATCCTGGGGAGGGATTAGAACATGGCTGATTGGAAGAAGCCGTTACCGACCGTCGTGGGCGAGACGAGACCGTTTTGGGACGCCTGCCACCGGGGAGAGTTGCTGGTCCAGAAGTGCGACCGCTGCGGCGAGTACCAGTTCTATCCCCGGGGCATTTGCGCCAACTGTTGGTCCAACGACATCCGGTGGGTCCGGTCCAGCGGCAAGGGCACGGTCTGGACTTACACCGTGACCTACCAGAACCGCACCCCAGGATTCGCCGAAGAAGTGCCCTACGTGTTGGCCCTGGTGGAGCTGGAGGAAGGGGTGCGAATGTTCACCAACATCGTCGAGTGCCGCGCCCAGGAGGTGGCCATCGGAATGCCGGTGGAGGTTACCTTCATCGCGGCCACGGACCAAATCAGCGTTCCCTACTTTAAGCCCGCCACGTAGGGTAAGCTCCCGGGACGGTGCCGGTTCTCCAGCGAGCTGACCCGCGCTGCTTTAGAGTAGTATTTGTCTCCGGCTTTCTCACCACCCCAGGACAGCGGCCCGATGCCGCGTGAAAGATTGTTGAAAATATGGGCTTTGAGCTGACGCTCAATGCCGGGAAGCGTCCGGCTGCTGGTGGGGCGGCTCGGCTGCCCACACTGATCCGGAACGGGGAGCCATCTTAACGCCCACAAGCCGGCCGTCGCTCACCGTTATGGTGGCCCCGGTCCAGACATCGTGAAGGCGGGTGCCCTCCGGCAGGTAGCCGCCAAGCCGCACCGTGGGCGCTTGGGTCAACCGTGACGCATTCAGGGCCACGATCAGGGTCTCGTTCCCCAGGCGGCGGGCGAAAGAGAACACATCGCCCTCGGCGTGGAGCAGCGCAAACTCTCCACGGCGCAGGGAGGGATGGGCATGGCGCAGCGAAATACAGCGCTTGAAATGGGCGCGAAGCTCTGAGTTCCACCTGCTCTCTTCCCAGGGAAAGGCACGGCGGCAGTCAGGGTCCCGCCCTCCCTCCATGCCGATTTCGTCCCCGTAGTACACGCATGGGGCACCCGGATAAGTCATCTGGAAGAGTACGGCCAGGCGTAGCGCTGACTCGTCGCCCCGGGCCAGGGTAAGAAAACGGGCTGTGTCGTGGCTGTCCAGTGGATTCAGTAAGTTCTGGGAGACCTCTGGCTGGTATGCAGCCAACACCTGATTGACCGCATCGGCAAACCCGCTGGCGGACAAGTGCCCTCCCTGGGCATAGCTCATGCCTCTTACCAGCTTCGGGTCAAGGTCGTCTTCGACCAGAAACCGCAGACATGCGGTGGTGAGGGGGTAGTTCATAACGCCGTCAAAGCGGTCGCCCTGCAGCCACTCCGGCGCCTGGTGCCAGATTTCTCCCAGCAGATAGGCCTCGGGGTTAGCTGATTTGACCTGCCGCCGGAACTCCTGCCAAAAAGCCGGGTCCGCTATCTCCTCAGGCACGTCCAAACGCCAGCCGTCTATGCCGAGTTGGACCCAGTGCCGGGCTACCGCCCAGAGAAACTCCCGGACCGTTGGGTTCGCGGTATTGAACTTGGGCAGGCCGGGCATGCCCCACCATGCCTCGTAGTTGGGCTCCTGGCCTTGGGAATAGGCATTCAATGGAAAACCTTTGATCGTAAACCAGTCCAAGAATGGAGAGGACGCCCCATTCTCCAGAATGTGGTGGAACTGAAACAAGCCTCTCCCACAGTGGTTGAACACTCCGTCCAACACAACCCTTATGCCGCGGCGGTGGGATTCGTCCAGGAGTGTGCGCAGGGCCGCATTGCCGCCCAACAGGGGGTCGACCTGGTAGTAGTCATGGGTGTGGTAGCGGTGATTGGCGGCCGACTGAAAGACCGGATTGAGATAGATGGCGTTGACACCCAGGTCTTGCAGGTAGTCCAGACGTTCGACGATCCCCAACAGGTCCCCGCCCTTAAACCCCAGAGGGGAGGGAGGCGCTTCCCAGGATTCCAGGTTCAGAGTCTTATGTAGCGCGCCGCTTCTGGCAAAGCGGTCGGGGAAGATTTGGTAGAAGACTGCGTCCTTTACCCACTCTGGCATCAGAGGAATGCGCCTCGTGGAACTGGATAGCCGGTGGCCGGCGGCAATACTGCGGCATCGAGACGTGCCCTTTTGACGTGGTCCGGTTCGGAGATGAGTGTTATGGCAGGAATTCGCATCGAGGGCTAGTCGGCGGCCTTCAGCCGGTAACCCAGGCCCCGTTCTAGGAGGATGTAGCTGGGGTGACGTGGGTCTGGCTCCAGCTTTCGCCGCAAGCGGGTGATGTAGGTACGGACGTAGTCGCCTTCGTCCCCATAGTCGGGCCCCCAGGCCTCCTGGAGCAGCTGCCGGGTCGAAACTACCCGTCCCGCGTGCCTGACCAGCACTCTTAGGGTGGCCCACTCCCGAGGAGTCAACTGGACCTGATGTCGCTGTTTGGTTACCCGCATCCGCTCCAGGTCGATCAGCAGGTCGCCCGAGCGGTAAGAGTGCGGCTTACCAAGGGCGCCGACGTCGGCCGGAGCAGTCCGCCGTAGGATGGCGCGGACCCGCGCCAACAGCTCCTCTACACGGAATGGCTTCGTGATGTAGTCATCCGCCCCCAGGTCAAGGGCCGCCAGCTTGGCCGAGGTGTCGTCTCTCACGCTGAGGACCAGGATGGGCACTTGGGAGAATCGCCGAATCTCCTCCGCTACTTGTAAGCCGTCGGTGTCCGGCATCACCATGTCCAGGATGACCAAGTCCGCTTGGTCCCTCCGCAGGCATTCTACCGCCCCCGCGCCGTTGTAAAACTCCCGTACCCGGTAGCCCCGGGCCGCCAGGTTGACGGCCACCAGCCTGGCCATGGCGGCGGCGGCGTCCACCACCAAGATTAGGCGGCCATCTGTGGAAGCTTGTGACATAGGACACGCCGTTTTGCGCCGGCCCCGAACGAGGCGTAATCACCCCGCAAGTGGCGCTGGCCTGTCGAATTGACTGACCGAGGGAAGAATGCCCTGATGAATCGGGGTTGCGCCGGGCGATTCTGTCCGGTCCCCGCGGTCGGCAAGGTCGGGGCCCGGCCCCCAAGATATATTAACCACCGAAAGAACCTGACACAACACCCTGCGGAAAAATTTTTAGCCGCGGCTGCAACGATTTCCGGTCAGTGGTCACGGTAAACCCTGGCTGCCACGGCACCTGGGCCGCTGGCGTTGGGTTCACCTTGGGCCTGCCCGCGATGGCCAAGGCCGTTGGGTCAGAGTACCGAGCGCACCAAGCCTCCATCCACCAGGATGGTGGCGCCGGTGATGTAGCTGGCCTTGCCCGACGCCAAAAAGGCCACCAGGTGGGCCAACTCCTCGGGCCGACCGATCCTCCCAACGGCGGTGCCGGCGGCCCGCTGGGCCAGCGCCTGTTCGACGGAGATCCCCAGTTCGTTGGCCCTGGAAGTAATGTTTGAGAGCATCCGGTCGCTGAGAATCGAGCCGGGACACACGTTATTGACCAGGATCTGGTCCCGTCCCACCTCGTCCGCCAGGCTCTTGGCAAAGGCCACCACGCCCATGCGGGTGGCGCCGGAAAGGGCCAGGTTGTCGATGGGCTGGTATACCGTGCTGGCCAGAATGTTGATGATCCGACCGCCCCCCTGCTCTTTTAGATGGGGAACGGCCTCTCGGCACATCCTGGCGAAGAACAGGAGCGACCGTTGAATAGCGGTGTCCCAGAGGTCCTCTCCAGCGGTTGCCGCCCGGGCCAACGGCGGACCGCCCGAGTTGTTGACCAGTATGTCCAGGCGGCCGAAGTGCTCAATCGTGGCGGCGACCAGGCTGGCAATGGTCTCGTGCCTGTCCAGATTGCCTGGGAACACCAGCACTTCCGCCCCCGTGGCCCGCCGGATTTCATCGCCCGCCCGCTCCAGGTCTGCCTGGGTCCGGCTACAGATCGCCACGCTGGCGTCCTCCCAGGCCAGCACCTCGGCGCAGGCCCTTCCCAACCCTTTGCTAGCGCCGCCAACGATAGCTACTTTGCCTCTAAGCTCCAGGTCCATTGGTCTTCCAGCGCCTCCTCTTTGGCCTTACCCCCAAAGCTGAGCGGTCCTTGAGGCGATCTCCTCCAGCGGGGTGTGCGGCGCACTCCGGCTCCGCCGCCGGAGTCCCGATTATATCAGGGCGCCGGCTGGAGGCGAAGACAGGCCCAGGCGGCCGCGTTTCGGCCAAGGTGCCGGCAGGTGCCTCGGGCGGTCAACTTCGATGGTGTTATACTGGGCTGGTAGTTAAGATTGCCTCCAGACTCGATTTTGGGAATCTTTTGAAGTTTGACGATGAGAACCAGGCCCAGGAAATAGAGGCGGCGGCGGCCCAACTTGCCGGGGGCGCCGGGGAGGTCCTGGCGGGCTACTTCGGACGCCAGATGGCCGTCGAGTACAAGGGCAAGGGGCAGCAGGACCCGGTGACTTCCGCCGACAAGGCCTCCCAGGAATACCTGGTGGCGGAGATTACACGGCGCTTTCCTGGCCATGGCATCCTGGCCGAGGAGAGCGCCGACGAGTCCGCCGACGAGTCCGAAGATGCCTCTCCAGACTTTCTATGGGTCGTGGACCCGCTGGACGGGACTACCAATTTTCTGAATGGGCTGCCGGTGTACGCCGTCTCCATAGGGGTGCTGTACCGGGGATGGCCCCTGGCAGGGGCCATCTACGTTCCTTGGCCGAAGCCGAGCGGGGGGCTGGTGTTGCGCTGCCGCCGGGGTGGAGGCTGCTTCGCCGACGGGGAGCGGGTCAAGGTTTTTGAGTCCGAAGAGCCCGGCGCCGGCCGCCTGGTGGGACTGCCCGGCTCCTTCGCCCACACCTCCAGGCTCGGCCGGAAATTGCGCGCTCCCGCCGGCGAGATGCGGATCACCGGCAGTATCGCTTACGAGCTGGCGATGACCGCCTGCGGCGTGTTCCAATACACGATAATCGGTGCGCCCAGGATGTGGGACATGGCCGCAGGCGTGCTGGCAGTTATAGAGGCCAACGGAGCGGTGATGGCCCGCCTCCCAGGCGAAAAACGGTGGCGCCACCTGGAATCCCTGTTGCCCGCTTGGGGGGTAAAGCCTCCGACGCTGAAGGAGATGCGAGGTTGGGTCGCGCCCTTGGTGGCGGGCAACCCGCAGGTGGCGCCGCTCATCGCCCAGAACATCCACGCCCGGTCCTGGCTTTCTGCCAGGTTGCGCCGGCTACGACGGCTCCTCAGCCCGGCTAAATACTTTGTTTCCAACAGACAGCACAATCAGGCACCCCCATCCTAACCTTCCCCCATCGAGGAGGAAGGGACCACTTCTCTCCCCTTTGATGGGGGATCCGCCTCCGGCGGAAGAGAGGGGGTGAATAGCACTTCATCCTTCCAAGGAAGGACATGATTTAGGGACAGCGCACTAAATCGGGTCTAGGCCGGGTCAGGCTCCCAGCCCTAGGGGCGGGGGCCCCAACCTGCTTCGAACACCTCACCCTTTTTGACGGTTAACACCGGAACTACCGCCTTTTCTGCCTGGCGGGCCCCCCCCGCAACATCGAAGACAACCCAACTGCCGTCCCGGACCTCCAGGACCGAAATGTCGGCAGGCCTCCCGGTGCCCAGGATGCCCAGCCGGCCTTCCAGCCCCATCGCCTTGGCCGGGTTCAGGGTGGACATGGTAACCACCTGGTCCAGAGAGAACCCCATCGCCAGGAACCGGGTCATCATCTCGGTCATACTGTGGACTGTGCGGAGCCGCCCCGGCAGGGTCAGGTCGGTGCTAATGCAGTGGGGCTCCAACCCCTGGTCCAGGACCCGTTCCCCGACGTCGAAGCTGAAATTCATGCGCCCGTGGGCCGTGTCCAGCCAGACGCCCCGGTCCCTGGCTTCTTTGGCTTCCGGCACCAGCCGGCCACCGGCATCCAGCACGCCGCCAGGGTTGGCGGTGAAGAAGTGGGTGACGATGTCACCCTCCTCCATCAGAGGCAAAAGCTGGCGGATGACTGATGGGTCGTAGCGTTTCTCGGTGTCGCCGATGTGGACCATGAGCTTGACCCCTGCTTCCTTGGCCGCCCGCTTGGCGAGGCGGGGCATCTCCATTCCCATGATCTCCAGGGCTGGGGATACCATCCGGGCCTTGATGCCCGCAATCAATCCCCGGTTCTCAGAGGCTACCCGTACCGTCTTGTCCAAGTCGATGCTGGCGGGGCTGAAAATATCCGGTGTGGTGGCCAGGCCGGTACGGCAAATGTGCAGGAAGCAGATGATTTCGGTACGGTTGTTGGGCAGGATGTACTGGGGGAAACCTCCGAAGGTGTCGCAGCCGGCGCTCCCGGCGTCCACCATGGTGGTCACTCCGGCCCGGACCCCGCCGACATCGGCCTCTACCCCGTTCCCGGTCATCCCGTGGTAAACGTGGGTATGGAGGTCGATCAGGCCGGGGGTAACCACCTTTCCCCGGACGTCCACAACTCGGATCGATTCCTCGATGGATATGCTCGTAGCCGCGCGGGCGATCCTGCCGCCCTCAATTGCCACGTCGTTGACAGCGTGAATGCCCTGGGACGGGTCGATAACCGTCCCGCCCCTGATCAGCAGGTCGTACATGATTGATTTGTTCGTAAAAACCCCTCGCCAGCCTGGGGCAAGGTGGGGATAATGTAATAAAAGGTCGTGGGCGCTGCGCCTGGCCGAGGGAGGGGAGGATGTTCCGAATACGAGACCCGCAAGAGAGCCTCTGGCAGTCCCAGTTCCTGGTGACGCCGAAGAAGGCTAAGCGCCTGGAGAGAAGTTGGGCCGAGGTTTTCCGAAACGAGGCGCTCCCCCTGATTGACGAGGAGCGCTTTGCTCCCATGTACTGCGTGGACAACGGCCGTCCCAACCGGGCGGTGCAGACCGTCCTCGGGGTCCACCTCCTCAAAGAGATGTTCAACCTCACCGACGATGAAGCTCTGGAACAACTAGAGTTCAACCTGCTCTGGCACCACGCCCTGCGGCTAGACATCGAGGAGACCCACCTGCCCCAGAAGACCCTCCACAACTTCCGAGTTCGCCTGATGCAGCACGACGGTGGCCGGCTGGCTTTCCAGGAGACCACGGACCGGATCATCCAGGCGCTGGGCATACGCACCGGAAAGCAACGGCTGGACTCCACCCACATCATGAGCAACATCGCCACACTCACCCGGCTGGGCCTGTTCTGTGAGACGATGCGGTTGTTCCTGCGGGCCTTGCGCTGGGAGCACACAGAGCTTCGCCCTGGGGTTCCGGAGGGCCTCCTAGGGCGTTATTTGAAGGAAGAAGACGAGGCGACCCACTACGAGGACGCCCGCACGGGGGAGGGTCGGCGACGCCTTTCGGTCTGTGCCCGGGACCTCTACCGGCTGGTGGACCGGTTCCATGGCACGACTGCTGCCCAGCTGGAGGAGTACCGGCTGCTGGAGCGGCTGCTGCGGGAGCAGTGCCATGTGGGCAAACACCAGGACGGGCGCCCCAGGGACGATGACGACGATGCTGGGGAATGCAAGGTGCCCGTGGCCTTGAAGGACCCGAAGCAGGTGTCCGCCGACTCGCTGCAATCGCCCCACGACCCGGATGTGACCTACAGCGGCCACAAGGGGAAGGGGTACGAGGTGCAGGTGGCGGAGACCTGCCACGAGGAGAACGCCACCCAGCTCATCACCCACGTGGAGGTGACCCCCTCGAGTGGGAGCGACACCGACGTGAGCGTGCCGGTCGTTGACGGGCTCGCGGAGCGGAAGGTCCGACCGGACGAGCTCTTCGCCGACACGGCGTATGGGTCGGGCCGCAATGCCTTCGAAGCCTCGCGCCGGGGAACGGAACTGGTGAGCCCGGTGGCGGGGTCGGCGCCGGGGAACTCGCACGAAGGAGAGGGTGACGGACCACCGCCGCTCACCGCCGCGGACTTTCAGATCGACGTCACAGGGGAGCAGGCCACGGTGTGCCCCGCCGGCCACCCGTCCATCGAGGAGTACGAGCTGAAGGATGCGCCGGAGCGGGTAGAGGTCCACTTTGCCGGGACAACATGCGAGCCCTGCCCCTTGCGATCCCGTTGCCCAGTGAAGCTGGACCGGCGTGCGGGGGCCTACGTCCTCAAGGCGGACCTGGTGAAGGTGAACATCGAGCGGCGCCGGAGGGCCGAGGCCACCGAGGAGTGGCGCAAGCGGTATGACATAAGGGCTGGTATCGAGGGAACGAACTCCGAGCTGAAGCGCGCCCACGGGCTTGGGCGCTTGCGGGTGCGAGGGGGCCGTCGGGTGCGGCTTGCCGTCTACCTGAAGGCGTTGGCGTGCAACTTCAAACGGATGGTCCATGCACGCCTGGTGGAGATGGAGAACACGGCTCAGCGGGCGGTCGGGACGGTACCTGCGGTCGCGGCCGCATGAGGGCGCCGCTCCACAACTTCCACCGGGTGCCCTGAGCCACGGAAGGGGTACCGCAACGGGATCACGCTTGTCCTGAGCGCGGCAGATAGGGCGGTGAGGCCAGCAGCCGGCATCCCGTGGCCTCCTCCGCTCCAGACCACCTTCGCACGCCAGGGCTCATCTCAAACAGGCCTTGTTACGAGGGAATCAATCTTAGATGATCTGACCCTGGCAATTTGCTTTTCTGCTGAAAGACCTAGGAGAGACCGCAAGCTATGGATACCCAAACTCTTCCCCTCTAGAGGATCACCCCTGCCGAGAATGAATGCTCTTGCATCTGGGGCAAGGTCCAAGAGACTGAGAACCTGAGTCACATGTGCCCTCGTAACTTTCGTTTGGTAGGCTAAGTCAGCTCTGGTTAGTGCCTCGCCCTTGTCTAGTCGCTCCTGCCATTCTATGGCCAGGGCAACTGGATTACGTCGCAAGAGCTTAGTCGACGGCAGCCGGCTCCGAGCTACGGATGGGGGGAACTTGAACCAGGCCCAAACCCATTTTCGTAGTGTGAGGTGCATCGGGGAGCCACACACACCCCAAGTTGGTCGTAATCCGAACTATTCCGCTGATTGGTCTCCCTGACGCCAAGCTACGTGAAGGACGGCGAGTTCGACTCTCCCCCATCCCCACCAAGCTACAAATAGGCGCCCCGGCTGCTAAAGCTGGGGCGTTTCTACTTATACAGTAGCTGAGAACCTGGACGGGGAGATGGGCACCACCCCATCTCCGCCTACTTAAATCCCGACCACATGGCGATTTCGGTCCGCTGACAGCTCAATTATTGGGATCAAGGAGTTCCGCCTGCATAATCACTACGGTTGAGAGCCCGTGTGGAATGTAATCGAGCGAAATTTCACACCCAAAAGAAAAGCTAGGTAGTCGTAACCATTGTGCAAAGCCGGTGCCAAGTCAAAGAAGGGACGGTAGAGCCTATCCGCTACTATCTCGTTGGCTGATTGATACCATATAGATACACCAAGCCATTGGGAAGTGCTTCTATGTTGCTGGTTTCATGTTCTCTGTCACGCATGATGTGAAAGGTGAATTCGAAACCTTTGTATTTGTGTGCTGTAAACCGATCACGGAATTTTATAACGCTCTGCAGGAATGGCTCCAGCTCCTTCTCACCGACAGAGAGGTAAACTTTTGCGTTCAGCGTTTGGGATTTTCGCCAAAGTTCTTCTTCTTGTTTAAAGAACAGGTAATCGTCCCAATACAGGGCCGGGCTAGTCATGATATATCTTTGGAATAGTTCCGGGCGATTGACCATCGTCCAAGCCGCGAATAATCCACCATAGCTCGCTCCAATAAAGCCACGATTGCTTCTGTCGACTCGATATTCCTTCTCAACGAGAGGAAGTAGCTCATGCTCAATAAACGCCAAGAAGTGGTCAGCACCGCCTGACGCAGGTGTGATTTCCGGGTACACCATTATTTTGTCCTGGGGGATATGCGTTGGAGTTAGATCTCTGCAACGATCACTCATCCACCGCATTAAGTCGCCCTCTTGCGATATACCGACAAGAATCGTGTTGGCAATTTTGCCAGAAATTTCAAGGATCTTCTTGGTCCCGGTCACGATTTCCGTCGCAAAAAAGGCGTCCGGATAGTAGATTGCTGGATAGCTGTCCTCATTCATGCCATAGGTCAGTGGCACATGGACGTTAATGAGATACACCGTGCCGTCAACATGTGCCGACTGAATGCGATGAGTAAATGAGTCTTTAATGACTGTGGCCATCGTGGCCTTGGTTTGATCAGAATCCGTCATGCTTTGCTCTCCGGTTCGTCTACCAGTTCGGGGTCTTAACGTGGGCCACAGTTGACGGTGTTCGTGAGTCAATACTAACATGGCTCTCATTGAGGAGGAGCCGTGGTTGGGCCAAGGCGGTTTCATTCCTCTATATCAGTTTCAGGCGTAGCTCACAGATAGTCGTGTATGCACGCTAGGTAAGGGTCGCCGACTTTTCCTTACAGTGGCAAGACTCATACGGAGACAGCGTGCAATTGCGCACACGTACCCTGAGAGCGGAAAGGCAAGTGGGACTTGACGATGCGAAATAGAAACCGCTACTCAGATGAATGCGGTCAGATGAGTAGCGATCACGCCGGGGTCACAGTTCCGCCTGTACTGACTATCGTGCCGCCACTCGTGGCAAGCTTACTCCTGCATTTCTTGTAGACACAATTGAGATTCTTCCCGGAGTGGTGGATCGGTCATGCTGTCGGCTGGCCGGTGGTTGTGGCAGGCGTCCTGCTGTTGGTATGGTCGGTTCGGACGATTTCTCGCGCTGGCGTAGACCCCGATCCAAACGAGCCGACTACCGCCATCGTCGCTACCGGACCTTACGCGCTCAGCCGCAATCCCATCTACGTCTCGTTTAACGTGGTCTATGTGGGCATCGGGTTTATGGTGAACACGGTCTGGCCGATCGCAGTCCTGCCGGTCGGAATCGCCCTGTTGTACTATGGCGTCATCGTCCGCGACGAGAAATATCTGGAGAGGGTGTTCGGCGATGAGTATCGGCAGTACAAGGCTAGGGTCCGTCGCTGGGTGTAGCATAGCCAACTCGCAGCGTCCCAACTCCCGGGTCTCCCACATCACTACCTGGGCTGTCCGGGGAGGTCTTCGCTTGTCGGGGTAGCCGATGGCAGCTACAATCGTGAATGTCAGAAAAGTTCGGATTCCCCCCCACCCGGGGAGCCACTGGTTTCAGCCCCGACGTTTACCGTTTAGGTGCTCCAGAGTCAGTCTACCCAAGGTTTGTATATCGGCCAGACTAAAGGCTTGGAAAGGCCGTTTGCGGAGCACAATCGCTGTGCTGCCTATTATCAACTGAACGGCGTTCTCGCTGTGCGCTGGGAGTCTTTTGCGATGTGCTAAGTCGGGGAGTAGAGGCCAGTGTTCCTCTCTTGCCACAGGGGCAACTGCAAAGAATCCCCGTGTCGATGTACGATGGCTAATCTTCTTCAAACGTTATGGACTTCAAAGGTCGGCAGCAAAAAGGCAAAGATGGCGGCCACAAGTTTGAGGCCACCAAGCGAACGGGCTAAAGATCTAGTCTTCTTAAAAGAGCTTATTGAGGCGGGAAAGATAAAATCGGTCATAGATAGACGCTATTCGCTGGAACAGACTGCCGGGCGCATAGCTATGTTGAAAAAGGGCACAAAAAGGGAAATGTAGTAATAACTGTGCAAGGTGAAGGCTAAAAGGAAAGGGTGCAAAAGGCTCTGGCTTCTGTGCGGTCGAGCCGGGTTCGAACCGGCCTGTGTGGTGAACAGGGGTAACGTCTTTTCAAAGGCGATTTGGGCTAGGAGGAGGACATCAAGACGACCGATTCCACTTACCCCGTCTTAGTTGAAGGAGATCTGGATCCCAAGCTTGGCCGGTGGCTCTGGCTGGTCAAGTGGTTCTTGATCATTCCGCACCTGATTCCCCTGATTTTCCTCTGGGTGGCCTTTATCGTTTTGACCATAGTAGCCCTGTTCGCCATTCTTTTCACGGGCAGGTATCCCAGGGGGATCTTCGACTTCAACGTTGGAGTGATGAGGTGGAGCTGGCGAGTTGGCTACTACAGCTACAACGCTCTTGCCACCGACCGATACCCGCCCTTTAGCCTCTACAGCAGGGACTATCCGGCGAACCTGGAAGTCGAGTACCCCGAGCGTTTTTCACGGGGTTTGGTGCTGATCAAGTGGTGGCTCCTGGCCATTCCGCACTACCTGGTGCTCAGCGCTCTAGGAGGGGGCGAGGTGAGCCTGGATCTGGTCACCCTGCTGGCCCTGTTCGGGGGCGTAGGGCTGCTTTTCAATGGGCGGTACCCCGAGGATATTTTCCGGCTTGTGCTGGGATTCAACAGGTGGACTATCAGGGTTGTGGCGTACGCTGCTCTGATGACCGACGAGTACCCGCCGTTCCGGCTGGCGCCGTAGAGCGGCAAGGGCCAAGTCTAACCGCCGACTTCCTGGCGGCGGCAGCGGTGGCCCCGGTCTTCGGGCGGCACGCCGACGCGATTCTAGGGTCCCTGAGAGGACTCCAGTAAGATAGACAGGAACGGGCCCGGGGGTCATGTTGGAGAGAACGTGAGAGATATAAAAAATCGTTGGCTGAAGCGTATGCCGCTGGCTTTCGGTGCCGGAGTCGTGGCTCTGGTGCTGCTGGCTGCCTGCGGCGGGCAGTCTCCAGCCCGAGGCTATCCCACGACACCGGTCGATGCAGGCTATCCCACGACGCAGGTAGACGGAGGGAACGAAAGAGGCGCCCAAGCACCGGATTTCCAGGTTGTTGCCTACCAAGGAGAAGATGTGCTGGGAGGCAAGGAGGCAGCGTTCTCGAACCTGTTATCCAAAGAGAAGCCAGTGGTCCTCAACTTTTGGGCGGGAGCCTGCCCTCCCTGCCGCGCCGAGATGCCGGACTTTGAACAGGTGCACCAACAGTATAAGGAGAGGGTAATCCTGTTCGGGCTGGACGTGGGACCTTTTGTCGGACTTGGTTCGCGGGAGGAAGGCAAGAAACTGATAGAAGAGCTCGGGATCACCTATCCGAATGGCACCACGTTCGACGCGGAGGTTGTCAAGGGGTACGGCGTATTGGGCATGCCCACGACCTTATTCATCAAGCCCAACGGGAAGATCGTCAAGAAATGGACCGGGCTCCTGAGCAAGAACAAGATGGTGGAGTTGGTTGAAGATCTGCTGTCTGCTTCGGCTAAGCGCTGAGGCCCATCAGATGTCAGTGAGGTCCTTGCGGCCTGGCCTTTTCTCCTCATAACCCCTGGGGGTCACCATGAACCCGCCCTGGACGTAGGTGGCCGAGTTGCCGACCAGCACTATGGTTACCATATCCACGGCCTGGCAATGCTGTTCCAGGTTTAGCAGGTCGGTGACCGTGACCCCCTGGCCCGGCCGGTAAGCGTCACGCACTATGCCCACGGGTGTTTCCGGCGCGCGGTGCTCCAGCAGGATACGGCGGGCCTCCAGCAACTGCCAGTGGCGCGCGCGGCTCCGGGGGTTGTACAGGGCGACGACGAAGTCTCCCCGGGCCGCCGCCTCCAACCGAAGGAGGATGGTCTTCCAGGGAGTTAGCAGGTCGCTCAGGCTGATCGCGCAAAAGTCCTGCATCAGGGGTGCGCCAAGAAGCGCGGCTGCCGCCTGCATTGCCGAAACTCCGGGTTCTATCCGCACCTCCGGGTGCGTACCGTCCCACTCTCTCTCCGACAGCACCCGAAATACCGGCCCGGCCATGCCGTAAATCCCAGCGTCCCCCGAAGAGACAACAGCTATCTTATGTCCTGCGTAGGCCAGGTCCACGGCTCGGTTCGCCCGCTCCAACTCCTGGCCCAGCTCCATCGATACCAGTTGCTTGCCGGCCAGCACGCCCGCGGCCTGTTCCAAGTATCCCCGGTACCCGACCACGGTGTCGCACAGTTGTATCACGGCCAGCGCCGCCGGCGTCAGGCGGTCCGAGTCGCCGGGACCCAGACCCACGAGGTAGAGGCTGCCCCTGTTACCAGGATCATCAATGTGCATCTGGCTCTTCGTTACTTAGGCCAGCGCGGCTCAAGTTGCTTGGGAAGGACATCCGAGCGACGGCAATGGTTGCCCGGGAGGTTTTCACCCGGGGTACCAGCAGCTCATCGGCCCCGGAAGCGAGCAGGGCGGCAGGCTCCGATACACCCCACAGGCCAAGCAGCCGGTGGGCCACCGGCGAGGGCGTGGGCCTCCGTAGGCCGGGTGTAGCTTCCTGGTCTCCTCCCTCTTGGAAGACAGTGTTGGAAGAATTTTCCCCGCTCCCTTCAGCCTCCAAAGAGATTCGGCGCCCGAACACCTGGTTCAGCTCCGCTCCGGTGTAGCAGCGCAACGGTACGTCGAATTTCTCCGCCAGCTCCTGGATGCCCGGCTCACTCTTTTTCAGGTCGGCGGTGGCGATACACCCGAGGCTGTCCAGGGCCAAATTATGCCGGCGAAAAGTGCCGGTGAGCAGCTCTTCCAACTCATCTAGGACGACGCCCCGCCGGCATCCTATTCCCGCCACCAGGCTGCGGGGCCGATAGTGTACCGTGGTCTTCCCGGCCGGGGCGTCGCCTTGGCTCGCGGGCGCGCTCGATACCGGCGACTGCCGGTCAGAGACAATGAGTGCCGCGACGCATGGGCCTTCAAGGAGAGATTCCAAAGAAGGGTAAACCGTAATATTTTTGGGCAGTGGGCGCTGGGGGGGCCACCAATCGGGCTCTCCGGCCTCTTGAAAAATTCCGACGGGGTCCCCGTTGACCACGGCAGCGCTGGCCCGGGTTATCGCCGCTGGCTCCGCCTCCATCCGCCACCCGAATTCGGATCCCAGAAGGTCCACCGCCAGAGTCCCCGTCACATGGGAAGCCGACGTAACTACCGGCGCGGCGCCCAGGGCCTGTCCTACTTCTTCCGCCAGACGGTCAGCTCCGCCCAGGTGTCCAGAGAGAAGGCTGACGGCGAACCGGCCCGCATCGTCCACGCACACCACAGCCGGGTCATATTTTTTGTCCTGGAGGTAGGAAGCCAGCAGCCGGACCGCCGCGCCCACGGGCATGAACAGCACCAACTGCTGGTACTCGTTGAACAACCGCCGCAGGACCGGGCGCACCGGCAGGTCGAAGGGCACAGACTCGTCTCCGCCGGCGTGGAATCGGCGCTCCACGTACAGCTTGGTATCCCCGCCCAGCGAGGCGGTGAGAGCGTGGGCGAGGGCGGACCCCCTTCTTGAGATAGCGATAACGGCGGTGCGGGCCATGGCCTTTCTATCACCGATTGCCGCTGCGGGAGGCCCCTTCGCCGGAGATCCGGCTCTTGGCCCCGGCCTTCCGGTAGCGGTGGGTATAGCTGTCGGAGTACAGGTTGGAGGAGGCCGGAGGGCTCTGGCCCAAAAGGTCCGAATACGGGAGCAAAGGGTCCAGCGCCTTTCCTATCAGGATCAAGGCCTGCAAGGTTATTTTTGCTTCCCTTACCTTGGCTGCAATGTCGGTCAGTGTGCCTCGTATTATCTGTTCATCGGGCCAGCCCACCCGGTACACCACCGCCATCGGCGTATCCTTGGAGTATCCGGCGGCCCGCAGCTCCCGAGTGATCCTGCTGATGCGGGTGATGCTGAGGAAAATGACCAGGGTGCAGCCGTGGGCCGCCAGGTCACGCAGCTGCTCGCCCGAGGGCATGGGGATGCGGCCTTCCGCCCGTGTCATTATGATCGTCTGCGACTCTCCGGGGACCGTCAGCTCGGCCTTCAGGCGGGCCGCTGCGGCGAATGCCGAGCTTACTCCCGGGATAATCTCATACTCTATGCCTTCTCTTACCAGGACCTGCATCTGCTCCAGTATGGCGCCGTAAATGGCCGGGTCCCCGCTCTGGACCCTGGCCACCATCTTGCCCTGCCCGGCGGCCTGGACCATCAGGTCCATGATCTGGGGCAATGTGAGGCTCTTGCTGCCGTGGACCTCCGCGCCGGGCCGGGCGAACGCGGCAATCGATGGATGGACCAGGGAGTCGGCGTATACCACGACGTCGGCGGTCTCAAATGATCCGCTTTGCTTTCAGGGTCAGCAGTTCCGGGTCTCCCGGGCCCCCGCCGATAAAATAGACCTTGCCCTTTTCGATGGCCATACTTACTACCTGGTAATAATCAAAAGGGAGAAATAGTCCAGGTCTTCTTCCGATAGCTCGTGGAGGTCCCGGATCACCTTCTCTCCAGGGGTTGTTGCCCGGCGCACGAATACGCCCCTGCCGGCCAAGCCGAGGTTTTCCAGGTTAGCCACAGCTTTAATGAGGGTACGGCTAACTTTCATCAACACAATAGTACCGTAGTTTGCGATGGCTTCGGAGAGGTCGTCGATGCCGTATACCGCGGGTAGGATAGCGAGCCGCTGTCCGTTGCTGCCCAGGGGCACCCCGGCCGCCGCCGCCGCGGCCATGACCGAAGAGACTCCCGGCACTATTTCCGCCTGCAGGTCGGGGTGCTGCTCCCGGATACCCGCCAATACATATGCGAAAGTACTGTACAGCATGGGGTCTCCCTCGGTGAGAAAGGCGACGTCCTGGCCTTTAAGGAGCCGGTCCGCGATCGTGGACGCGCAGCCGAGCCATGCCGCCGCCGCGCCCGCGGCGTCGTCGGTGGGAAACGGAACGCGGAGCACCTCTTGTTTGGCAGGGTCTAGAAATTCCCGCACGATACCCAAGGCGTAGCTTTCCTGGCGGGTTTCCGATTGGGGCACGCAGAGCACCGGCACCTTCTGGATGACACGGAGCGCCTTTAAAGTCAGCAGCTCGGGGTCGCCGGGCCCCACGCCCACCCCGTAAAGCCGTCCGTAAGCCGTGGAATGCGCCGTGTCTGTCAATGTTAATCTTCCCGCCAGGCGGTAATCACGAACACCGGGTTCAACGACTCCAGGCGTAGCGTCCCATCCCGCATCTCTTTACCTCTGGCCGCGCTCACCATCGCTAGCTCGGTGGAAAAGCCCAACTCCTTGAGCAAGCAGCGGGCCTGTTGGGTCCGCTCCAACACCGCCAGGTTGGCCACGATTCGCCCATGAGGTTTCAAGCAGCGCCCCACGGTGCGGAGAATGTCGGGCAGCCGGCCCCCGCTTCCCCCGATAAACACCGAGTCCGGGTCCGGTAGCCCCGCCAGGACCGCGGGCGCCTCTCCGGGAACGACCTGAACGTTAGGCGAGCCCCACCGGGCAACGTTGCGCCGCAGTAGGGACAGCCCGGCATCGTCCCGCTCGACCGCGTATACGGCGCCCTGGTGAGCGATGAGGGCGGCCTCCAACGAGATCGACCCGGTACCTGCCCCAATGTCCCAAACCAAGCTGTCCGGACGGAGTCCCAGGGAATAAAGACTCACCGCTCGCACTTCGCGCTTAGTGATCTGGCCCCGCTGCGGACGGCGCTGCTCAAAGGCCTCGTCCGGCAGGCCCAGTGCCCGGCTTCGCCCTGCCTGTGGCTCATTTGCCATCTTATGATGAAGCGTGTCTACTGAGCATCGCATTATCCTCTAGATTCCACCCCCTACTCTTCCGCCATAGGCGGATCCTCCTCTAGGAGCAGAGAAATCCCTTCCCCATCGAAGGGGGAAGGTTAGAGCCTGCCCTGAGCTTGTCGAAGGGATGGGGGTGAAGCGGGCAAGAGTAAGTTTAGCTCCATGTCCATGGCTCAGTAAAGCGGAGCTTTACCCGTTCCAGCCGGGCTGGTGGAAGAAGGGTTGATGCTTGCCGAATGGCTTGCCCCCAGGGGAGCAATCAGTGGAACGCCGTCTGGCGAGGTGGACGCCTCTCCAAGCAGAGTACCGTCAAAGTCGAAGCAAAGGGTATCGACGATCAGAGTGTCAGCGTCCTGTCCTAAGAGCTTACGGCTCTCCTGGCACACCAACTGGCACATCAGGGTGAAAACCGGCAACATGCCGTGGGACTGGGCGATTTCCTGAAAGTGCCGGCCGCTGGCAGCCCGGCGCATCTCCTCCTGGACCTCGAGTGAGGCACCGCATTCTCCGGCGAGGGATGCGAGAAAGCCGGTATCTACTTTGTTGCCGGCCACGTGGGTAACGAAGTACCCCATCGCCATTTTAGACAGCTTGCCCACCATCCCGGCGTGGGTGACCCGGACCAACTTTCTCATGGCGCACCGTTTCAGGGACGGGCCACTGAAGATACCCGCCTCGATGTAGGCCATGTCCGGCAGGTCGAAGTAGCGCCTGGCGAAGGCCTCGCTCTGAGTCCCCGTAGAGAGGACCAGGTGGGACAGGCCGTTGGAGGCGGCAACGTCTATCGCCAGGTGGACGCTCGCCCTCCAGGCCGCGGTGGAGTAGGGCTGGACCACTCCGGTGCTCCCCAGGATCGAAATGCCGCCTAGGATGCCAAGACGGCTGTTGGTGGTCTTCTTGGCAATCTCTTCCCCATTTGGGACAGAGATTTGCACCAGGAAGCTCTCCTCCGGCCCCAAGCCATGGGAGGCGGCTGCTTGCTCAACCGCTTCGGTGATCATCCGTCGGGGCACTCGGGTGACGGCAGGCTCCCCCACTGTTATTCCGGTACCGGGGAGGGTCACGGTGCCAACGCCTGGGCCCCCCTTTATGTGGACTCCCGGTTTAAGCTCCGGCTGGCGGGACACCGTGGCACAGATCTCGGCACCGTGGGTGACGTCTGGGTCGTCACCCCCGTCCTTGATCACCGAGCAGGTGACCTGCCGGCCGCTGGGGGCCCGCGTACAGCGTTGTACTGAGGAAAGTGGCTTCGCGGCCTACCGGGAGGCTGATGGTGACTTCAAGCACCGCCTCTCCCGTGAGCAATGAGAGGGTAGCGGCTTTGGCAGCAGCGGCACTACAAGAGCCGGTGGTGTACCCCGTCCGCAGCCCGCGGCGTTTCACCGTTTGGCGGCTATAGTCGCTCTCCACCCTTTCGTCGGCGCCCCTGTGTTCACTCATCCAAGGCCATGTCCAATTATAGTGTGGCTTGAGGCCTGTTGGATTCGGCCCTGGCCCATACTTCCTGGACTTTCTCAGAAGTCAAGGACACCAGCCGGTCGTCCACCCCTAATGGCGGCGTGACCGCCATGGGCAGACCGGGATACTGCTCTCTCAGCAGGTCCATGCCGCCCAGGACGTTCCTTCTCAATATGATCCCAGGGAACAACAGATAAGGAACGCACACGATTGACGACACCCGGCGCTCCTCAACAAGGTGAGCGGCCGCTGACTCTATTGTAGGGTCGCCGTAGTGGGACTGGGCTACCGCCACAGCGTATCCCGGACCCAGCCGCTGCTCCACCATCTGCCCCAGTTCCTTCAGCCACTGGCAGTCGTCGTACAAGGTCTTGGTCCCCGCCTTTACCAGCAGCACCCCCGCGGGGCACCCTACGACGGGCCGGGCCTCGGGGAAGCCACCC
>CBDFGE010000003.1:0-329444 GCA_965247055.1 Dehalococcoidia bacterium | reverse complement strand
CAACCAAGCCGTCACCCGCGGCCTCGACCCCAGCGTCCGCCTCAAGCCCTCCGGAGTCGAGTGGATCGGCGACGTGCCGGAGCATTGGGAGGTGCGTCGGCTGGGACAGATATCGGGAATCCGCAGAGGCAAGTTCACGCACCGGCCACGGAATGATCCATCACTGTACGACGGACCGTATCCATTCATACAAACAGGCGACGTAGCAGGTGCTAGCAAGATGATCACAGAATACAGACAGACCTTGAACGAAAAGGGTCTGTCTGTAAGTGCCATGTTTCCAAGAGGGATGCTCGTAATGACCATCGCTGCCAACATAGGTGATGTAGCAGTTCTCAACTTTGATGCCTGTTTTCCCGACAGCGTGGCAGGGTTTGTTCCTGGCAAGAATATGTACCGTGACCACCTGTATTATTTGTTTCGAGCAATGAAGAGCGAATTCCTGCGCGAAGCACCTGTGAATACGCAGGGGAATCTCAATGTGGATCGTATTGGCTCTAGAAAAGTCGCACTCCCACCCCTCCATGAGCAAGCCGCTATCGTCGAACACCTCGATAGCGCCACTGCAAACATTGACGGCGCCATCGCCCGCACCCGACGCCAGATCGAACTGCTCCTGGAGTACCGCACTCGCCTCATCGCCGACGTGGTGACTGGCAAGCTCGACGTGCGCGAGGCGGCGGCGCTGCTGCCGGACGAAGCCGACGATGAAGAGCGTATAGACGAGGGCGACCTGTTGACAGACGGCATTGCCGAAGGACTCTACGACCCCGATAAGTTGGCAATGGAAAGCGAGGTGACCGTATGACGGACTGGGGAAAGTGCCCGGCAGTCGAGAGCGTGCCCGGCAGGCTGAGTGGGGCCTGGGTGTTCACCGGAACCAGAGTGGCGGTATCCGCCCTTTTCGAGAACCTTGAGAGTGGCGCTACCATAGAACAGTTTCTTGATTGGTTCGAGGGCGTGGAGGAATGGAAGGTCAGAGCTGTTCTCGAATACGCGGCGAAGTCCGTCAAGGTTTCCGTAGAACCGTGAAGATTCTATTGGACCAGGGAACGCCTCGGCCGCTTCGAGAACATCTGCACGGACACACGGTGGATACGGCAGCGGAGCGAGGATGGTCAGGACTCGGCAATGGAGACCTAATCGAGGAGGCCGAGCAGGAGGGATACGAAGTCCTCATCACCACTGACCAGAATATGCGATACCAACAGAACCTCATAGATAAGCGACTGGCGATTGTCGTCCTGCTGTCCACGGCATGGCCCTATGTCCAGCCGCGTATAGAGGAGATTCGCACTGTCCTTGACGAAATACGCCCCGGTGAACTGAGAGAAGTCCCGATCCAAGAGATGGAAGAGGGATAGCGTGACCACAGACACCACTGAGAAGGGACTTGAGCGGCTCATTTGTATCGCCATGGCCGGCCATGCGTGTGAGCCTGCCCAGGGAGGCGCTGTGGCAGAACGTCCGGCCAATTACGGCGTAGGCTGGATCGGCGGAGACCCACAAGATTACGACCGGGAGTACTGCATAGACCTGGCCCAACTCTCCGCCTTCCTCCACGACACCCAGCCCGTTGCCGCCGAGCCACTGGACCTGGGCCAGGGCAGCCCAACGCGGCGCAAGTTCCTGGCCCGGCTGCAAGGGGAGGTCGCAAAGCGAGGGAGCATTGACGTGCTACGTAAGGGCGTCAAGCACGGTCCGCACCAGATTGACCTGATGTACGGCACACCGTCGCCGGGGAACGAGAAGGCCCGGGTCCAGTACGGGCAGAACCGGTTCAGCGTGACGAGGCAGCTCCACTACAGCCGGGACCAAGCCCAGCTTGCCCTGGACCTGTGCTTGTTCATCAATGGCCTGCCCGTCGCCACCTTCGAGCTGAAGAACAGCCTGACGAAGCAGACGGTGGACGACGCCGTCGAGCAGTACAAGCGGGACCGACACCCCAGTGAGAGGCTCTTCGAGTTGGGCCGCTGCCTGGTCCACTTCGCCGTCGACGATCACGAGGTGCAGTTCTGTACTCACCTACAGGGGAAGAGTTCCTGGTTCCTGCCCTTCAACAAGGGGTGGAACGACGGCGCGGGCAATCCTCCCAATCCCAACGGAATCAAGACCGATTACCTGTGGAAGCAGGTACTTACTCGAGAAGGCCTCACCGACATCATCGAGAACTACGCTCAGACCGTGGAGACGAGGGACGACAAGACCGGACGCAAGAGACGAGAGCAGATATGGCCTCGCTACCACCAGTTGGACGTGGTGCGCAGGCTCTTGGCTGACACATCCACCAGGGGAGTCGGCCCTAAGTATCTGATTCAGCACTCGGCGGGCAGCGGCAAGTCGAACTCCATCGCGTGGCTGGCCCACCAGCTAATCGGGCTGGAGGAGGACGGCAAAACACACTTCGATTCGGCCATCGTCGTCACGGATCGCAGGATACTGGATAAGCAGATACGGGACACCATCAAGCAGTTCGCCCAAGTCGGCTCTGTCGTGGGCCATGCCGAAAGCTCCGGCCATCTCCGCACCTTGCTCCGGGATGGCAAGCGGATCGTCATCACCACCGTCCAGAAGTTCCCGTTCATCCTGGAAGCCATCGGCAACGAGCACCGGGGGCGGCGGTTCGCCATCATCATCGACGAGGCCCATTCGAGCCAAGGCGGACGGACTTCGGCATCTGTATCCATGGCGCTGGGAGAGGCCGGTAGCGAGGAAGAAGACGAGACCACCGAGGACAAGATCAACAGGTTGATGGAGAGCAAGAAGCTGCTGCCCAACGCCAGCTACTTCGCCTTCACAGCTACCCCCAAGAACAAGACCTTGGAAATCTTCGGCGACCCGTCGCCAGAGGGCGGGAACACCAGGCACCTCCCATTCCACGTCTACACCATGAAGCAGGCGATCCAGGAAGGCTTCATCATCGACGTGCTGCAGCACTTCACGCCAGTGGACAGCTACTACCGTCTCGTCAAGACGGTGGAGGGAGACCCGGAGTTCGACACCAAGCGGGCCGGGAAGAAGCTGCGACGATACGTGGAGGACAACGAGCACGCCATCCGCCTCAAGGCGGAGATCATGGTGGATCACTTCCACGAGCAGGTGGCCGACTTGCACAAGATCGGCGGGCAGGCTCGGGCCATGGTGGTCACGAGCAGCATCCAGCGAGCCATCAGCTATTTCTACGCCATCCGGGACTACCTGGCGGAGCGCAAGAGTCCCTACCTCGCCATTGCCGCCTTCTCCGGAGAGCATGAGCACGACGGCGCGAAGGTCACCGAGGCGTCCCTCAACGGCTTCTCATCGAACCTGATAGCCGACAAGATCCAAGAAGAGCCGTACCGCTTCCTGGTCTGTGCGGACAAGTTCCAGACCGGCTACGACGAGCCGCTGCTGCACACGATGTACGTGGACAAGATTCTGTCGGGCGTCAAGGCGGTGCAAACGCTGTCGCGCCTCAACCGGGCGCACCCGAAGAAACACGACACCTTCGTGCTGGACTTCAACAATGACGCCGACACCATCCAGGACGCCTTCGCCGACTACTACCGGACCACGGTCCTGGCGGAAGAGACCGACCCAGACAGGCTGCACGACCTCAAGGCGGCGCTTGATGGCTATCAGGTCTACGCCCCGGCGCAGCTGGACGAATTAGTGCAGCGGTACCTTTCGGGAGCCGACCGCGACCAACTTGATCCCATCCTGGACGCCTGTGTCTCGCTCTACCGTGAGCAGCTGGACGAGGACGGCCAAGTGGACTTCAAGGGTAAGGCCAAGGCGTTCCTCCGAACCTACGGCTTCTTGGCCGCAATCCTGCCCTACGCCAACGCCGAGTGGGAGAAGCTTTCCATCTTCTTGACTTTCCTCGTTCCAAAGCTGCCTGCGCCCATCGAGGACGACTTGGCGAAGGGGATTCTCGAAGCCATCGACATGGACAGCTACCGGGTGGAGAAGCAGGCGGTGCGAGACATCCAACTTCCCGACGAGGACGCCGAGATCGAACCGGTATCCACCAGTGGCGGCGGGCAGAAGCCGGAACCGGAGATGGAGCGGCTATCCAACATCATCAGGGAGTTCAACGACCGCTTCGGCAACATCGAGTGGAAGGACCAGGACAAGATCGAGAAGGTGATTGCCGAAGAGCTGCCCGCGAAGGTTGCCGGTGACAAGGCGTACCAGAACGCCATGGCAAACTCCGACCGGCAGAACGCCCGAATTGAGCACGACAAGGCGTTGGAACGAGCTATGACCGAGCTTCTGGCAGACCACACGGAGCTGTTCAAACAGTTCAGCGACAACGACTCGTTCCGCCGGTGGCTCTCCGAGATGGTCTTCGCCGCGACCTACATTGAGGCGGCACCTGCCGCTGAAAGACCTAGGAGCAAGGTGGGCTGACCCATGATGGCAATGCCTAGCGCAGCGACCACCGTCCGCCCCGTCGCCGTCGACCTGTTCTGCGGAGCAGGAGGCCTATCCTATGGAATGCAGAAGGCGGGGATAACCATCATTGGGGGGATAGACATTGATCCTGCCTGCAAGCACCCTTTTGAGGAGAACGTCAAAGCGAACTTCTACGAATATGATGTCTCCGACCTGACCTCAGATTTCGTGGCGTCACTATTCAATGAAGGACAGACCAGGATTCTTGCAGGCTGTGCGCCATGCCAGCCGTTCTCGACCTATACTCGGAGCGGCAAGGCACGGAGTCGTCAATGGCAGTTGCTCGACAAATTTGGAGAGATAGTCAGGGAGTTGCAGCCAGAAGTCGTCACTATGGAGAATGTGCCCCGCCTTGCTAAGCACTCCGTCTTCGATGACTTCTTGTCCGCCCTCAGAGATGGAGACTATTGGTACAAACCCTATATCGTTCGGTGTGCCGACTACGGCATACCGCAAACGCGGGTGCGCCTAGTGATCTTGGCTTCAAGGCTGGGCGAAATTGAGTTGATGTCGCCTACTCACGTAGACAGGCAGTTCGTGACCGTCAGAGATGCAATCCAGTCCCTTGACAGAATCAAGGCTGGAGGCACTTCAGAATCCGACCCTCTGCACAAGTCCAGCGGACTATCTGAAAGAAATCTAGATCGCATTCGCAACTCGACGCCTGGGGGAACCTGGCGTGACTGGGATGACACGCTTAGGGCCACTTGCCACTTTCGAGATAGCGGACGTACGTATCCAAGCGTCTATGGCCGGATGCAGTGGGACCAACCAGCCCCGACTATTACAACGCAGTTTCATGGGTTCGGCAATGGACGCTTCGGCCATCCCAAGCAGGACCGTGCCATCTCTCTGCGGGAAGGTGCGCTCCTCCAAACATTCCCAAAGGACTACTCGTTCGTTCCCGGCGGTGCACCAATAAGCATATCGTCAGTTGCCCGTCTGATAGGGAACGCAGTTCCCGTAAGGCTCGGAGAGGCCATCGGTAGGTCGATAATGGCACACCTAGAGGCATCATCATGACAGCAGACAGACCACAGTACGAGATGACCCTCAGCCTCAATGTCTTGAGACATCTGGGCTTTGGCCTATATAGCAATATCGCCGCTGTCCTCTCGGAGGTCGTGGCCAATTCCTGGGATGCCGACGCCAAACACGTAAAGATCGCAATTGACGCCAACGCCAGCAAAGTAGTCATCGAAGACGACGGTCACGGAATGACAATTGAAGATGCAAATCAGAAGTATTTGGTCGTCGGATACGAGCGCCGCAAGACCGAAGGTCAGACCCCGACTTTGAATCGTCCGGTAATGGGACGCAAGGGCATCGGAAAGCTATCGCTCTTCTCAATTGCTCGCACGGTTGAAGTGCATAGCGTTAGGAACGGCGAGAAGCACGGTTTCGTCATGGACTCCGATGACATTGAGGAGAGGATACGGGACGGGCGCGAGGCTCAGTATTACCCCAGCGCGGTCGAACCAGGTGCGGTTGACCTTGCCCGTGGGACTCGTATCATCTTGACAAACATGAAGCGCCGACTCCAGTGGACTGGCAGGCCTCTGAGACGCCGCCTCGCCCGGCGGTTTAGCGTCATCGGATCTCAAAACGAATTCAATATTGAATTGGACGGCCAGCCAATTGCCATTGAGGATCGTGAATATCAGGACAAGCTTCAGTACATTTGGACTTTTGGCGATAAAGGTATTGAAAGCCGCGACACCGCGAAGAACCTTGAGCACTCGGAAGATCGTTCTGGGGATATAGAGGGATACTCAGATCTTGCTATTGACGGATGGATTGGAACTGCTTCCAACGCTGGACAGCTTAGGGACTCGGATACCAATGAAAGCATCAACAAAATCGTGGTCATGGTTAGGGGGAAGCTGGCGCAGGAGGACATCCTAGAAGAGTTTGGCGAAGGAGGGCTGTACACCAAGTACATCTTCGGAGAGATTCATGCCAACTTCTTGGACTTGGATGATCAGGAGGATATAGCTACTACTAGTAGGCAGAGACTCATTGAAGAAGATCCGCGCTACCAGGCACTCAAGGCTAAGTTGCTTTCGGAACTAAAGTATCTCCAAAGCATATGGACGAAGTTGAGGAACCAACAAGGCCGGGACAAAGCGCTTGCTTTCCCGCAAATCAAGGAATGGTTCGGGCAACTAGACCCCGACCACAGGAAAGCCGCCGAGCGATTGTTCGGTCGCATCAATCAACTGCCGATAGACGACCCAAATCACAAGAGGCAACTCTTCATGAGCGGCGTCCTGGCGTTTGAGAGTCTGAAGCTGCGAAATTTGCTATATCGGCTGGATGAAGTGTCAACTGAGAACCTGGAAGTACTAAGTGAAGTCTTCATTCAACTGGACGATCTTGAAGCCAGTGCCTACTACCAGATCGCCAGGGACCGGTTGCAGGTCATCCGCAAGCTGACTGGGTTGGTAGATGAGAACGCGAAGGAAAGAGCTTTGCAAGAGCATCTCTACAAGCATCTATGGCTGTTGGATGCGTCTTGGGAACGAGCTACACATACCGAAAGAATGGAGCAACTTATCAGTAATGCACTTGAGGGAGTCTACAATACTCTAACTGAAGATCAAAAACGATCTAGGTTAGACATCTACTACAGCACAACCGGCAATAGGCACGTGATAATTGAACTCAAGCGTGCAGATAGAGTGCTGAACTCATCCGAGCTCTACGATCAGATCTCGAAGTACTACGGTGCGGCAGAAAAAGTATTGACCGCCACTAATAGGAGCAACGAGCCTTTAGAGGTAGTGTGCGTCGTCGGTAGGAGGCTGAGGGATTGGGACGATTCCCCCACAGGCGAATCACGCTCTCGTGATTCTTTCAAGGCTCTCAATGCCCGGATTGTGAGCTACGACGAACTCATCAACAATGCACTAGAGGCTTACCAGGACTACGTGGATCGCGGACAGGAGGCGGGCAGAGTCTATCGGCTGATTCAAGAGATTTCAGAACAGGATATTGAGGCGATTAGTCCGGCAACCGACTAGGCTTGGACTAGGGCTTCGACGATTCTCATCATGGCTGCTTCTGTTCCGATATGCTCCCAGAGCCTAAGCACCCGCCATCCGTCCGCCCGCAGTTCGCGGTCTATTGACCTATCCCGATCCACGTTTTCCTTCAACTTAGGAACCCAATATGTCCGATTGGACTTGGGGATGGTCCCGTGTTCAGGGCAGGAATGCCAAAAGCAGCCGTCCACGAACACTGCTACCTTCCTTCTTGTGAAAGCTATGTCAGAATGAACTATCTTGCCAGTGGGCAGGCGAATAGCATAGTCCTTCCTGAATCGAAGTCCGCTCCGATGTAGAAGTGAGCGAAGCGAGACTTCGGGCTTAGTGTCCGACCGGCGATTGGAGCGCATCTTCGTCGTCGCGGCAGGACTTGTAGGCGTTGGGTATGGAAGATCCGTCATTTTCGGTAGTGGGCTTCGTGGAATAGCGTAATGATACCAGCGGGGATGGGAGGCGTCTCTAGCTTGCAGGACTCCGAGGTGAGTGCCCACTGGACCATCGACAGGTTGCCCAACTTACAACCACGGCTCCTTGTCGCTACGGCCCTCGCCCTACCACAAAACTGCGTTCTATACAAGGGCTTGCAGGGCCTTACCTTCGACGAGATTCCCGTTCAGAATGAGATGATGGGCCATTGCCGACTGGAGCAGTTGATTGATCGTCGCGGAGCCAAGAACCCAAGCGTTGAACGGCACGACACAGGCCGGGCCGGACCTCAGGAGAGCGGTCCGGGGCTACGTGCGCGCCTACGAGCGGCAGCATGGGCGGCGGAAGACAGCCGAGGACCTCGGCGTGTCCCGCCACACCCTCTGGCGCTTCCTCGAACGGGGCCACTTGGGGCGCGCCGTGCCCTCCGCCGTCCTGAACGCCGTCGGCGGGAGCGTCACGGCGCTTGAGGCGGCCACGCTGGAGATCATCATCGATCTGGAGGGCCTGCGGCATGACCCCGCTCTGCGCCCCCTGCGCGAGGGTCTTGAGGAGGCGCTCCTGCTGCTCTGCGCCACGCCCCTGGCCACCGTGGACGAGCTGTCCCGCTTCGGGCGACTTCCAACCTCCACGCTCCGCGACCGGTTGAAGAAGCTGACCGAGCGGGGCTTGGTGGATTCCGTGCCGCACCACCTGAGCGTCCTGGGTTCTCGCCCACAGCGCCGGTACTTCCCGACGGAGAAGGGAGTCACCGCAGCAGGCGCAGCCACGAAGGGCCGGGAGCACATGCTGCAATCCTACCCGGTGTCCAAGCAGTGGTTCCGGCTGCTGGCCGAGCGGCTGGACGCCGTGGCCGTGCTCCACCGCGTCGCCGCCATGATCGCCGACGCCGACCCGCAAGACGACCCGGTGCGCGTGGACCACTACCGCAACGGTCCCTACGACATGCTGCTCACCCTGTCCGGGGGCCGCTCCATCGGCCTGATTCGCCAGGGACCGGCGCTGCCCACGTCCAGACTCCGCTACCGCCTCAGGAGCATCGAGAGGCTGGACAGCAGCGACAGCCCCTTCGTCACCCTGGTGCTGACCCATGCAGACCAGGCCACCCGCAGGGCCATCCGCTCCCTGGGCGACCCGTCGGAGCACTCCCGGACCTTCGTTGCGACGGAGGGGGAGCTTCTGGCCGGAGATCACACGGGAGTCGTCTGGCAGCAGTGCGGGAGCGGCCTGGGCGAGGCCGTGCGCATCGACGCCGACGCATCCCTGGCGGGCATCCTGGCCTTGGCAGAGCGCCTGCTGGACTCCTCCTACTCCTTCCTGGGCAATAGCCCGAAGCCAAATCCCAGCGACCTCTATCCCTCCGGCGTGCAGGCCGCCATGCCGGAACCCACTGAGCAGCTCACATAGTAGAGTCCCAGGAAGTGGTGTAAGAAGAGGAGGGGGTCTGGAGTAAGAGAGACCACCGCGTCATCCTTAGCGGGCAAAGAAGAAAGCTCGAGAAAGGAGGACAACGGTGGTCAAGGAAAGGATGGACCTGCTGGAGTTGTTGCGCAAGGGGGGAATGGACGGTGACGTGGACTTCCTACGGGAGGCTCTGAGAGTCAAGTGGACCCCATGATCAGGACAGCGGTGAGGCTAAAATAAGAGAGTCTACCGCTGGGGTGTCTTGTAAACCTTCATCCGATGGTAAGGCTCGTGGATGTTCCAGTAAACACCTTTGTGGGCTCACTGCATGGAACACCTGACCCGGTGACCGATAGCCCAGGGCTTGATGGGGCCGCTCTTGGTTGTAGAAGGCCAGATAAGCCCCAATCCCCTTTCTGGCCTCAGTCCCATTTTGGTATGCCTTCAGGTACACCTCCTCGTACTTGATGCTGCGCCACAGCCGTTCCACGAAGACGTTGTCCATGCACCGGCCCCTGCCGTCCATGCTCACTTGAACGCCTTGCGCCAGCAGCATGCTGGTGAAGGCCTCGCTGGTGAACTGGCTGCCCTGGTCGGTGTTGAAGATCTGTGGCCGACCCTTGCTCAAGGCCTCTTCCAGAGCCGCAACACAGAAGTCTACCTCCAGGGTGTTGGACAGCCGCCAGGCCAGCACGTAGCGGCTGTGCCAGTCCATGATGGCCACCAAGTAGAGGAAACCCCGAGCCATGGGTATGTAGGTGATGTCGGTGGCCCACACCTGGTTGACCCGGTTGATCTCCAGCCCCCTGAGCAAGTACGGATAGACCTTATGCCCTGGGTTTGGCTTGCTGGTGTTGGGACGCCGGTAGATGGCCTCCAGGCCTATCAGCTGCATCAGCCGGCGGACCCGCTTGCGGTTGACCTGGTGTCCGTGATTGCTGAGCCAGGCAGTCATCCTTCTGGAGCCGTAGAAAGGTGTCTTCAGGTACTGTTGGTCTATGAGGGCCATCAACTCCAAGTCCTCGGCGCCGGCCTCGGTTGGCAGGTAGTACAACGAGGAGCGGCTGATACCCAGCAAGGCGCACTGGCGCACCAGAGACAGCTTCGGTTCTTCTCGGTCAATCATGGCCCGGCGTTGGGACCGGCTCACAACCCGAAGCTCCGTGACAAAAAATCCCGTTCCACCTTGAGTTGCCCAATCTGTTGGTAGAGCTGGGCAGTGAGGACCTCTTGGTCCTTCTCCTGGCGTCCACCACCATTTTCAAAGAGGTGCGGCGCCCCCTGAGTCAAGGCCTTCTTCCAGGCATGGATCTGGCTCGGGTGGACTTCAAACCGGCTGGCCAGCTCTGCAATGGTGTGCTCCCCCTGGAGCGCGGCCAAAGCCACTTTGGCCTTGAAGACTGGGCTGTGCTTCTTACGTGTTTGCTTCATGTCCTGCTCCTTGTTTCCGTCCTATTTTAGGAGCGGGACTCTCTCTTAGCCACCTGTCCGAATTTTGGGGTCCACCTCAGAGTGCTGGTAGAGGGGATCATGGATGCGGAGGTGTCTGCGAGGACCGGTGCTGAGTATGGAGAACGCAGCCCTGAGCGGGTGACCCAGCGCAACGGGTATCGGTCCCGGGCGTGGGATACCCGGGTAGGGACTATGGAACTGCACATCCCGAAGCTTCGAGAGGGGAGCTACTTCCCGAGCCTGCTGGAGCCACGGCGTCGCAGCGAGCGAGCTCTGCTGGCTGTGATCCAGCAGGCCTATGTGGAAGGTGTATCGACAAGGCGGGTGGACGACCTGGTCAAGGCCCTGGGGTGCGAGGGTATCTCCAAGAGCCAGGTGTCCCGTATCTGCTCCGAGCTGGACGAGGTGGTGGAGGACTTCCTGGGTCGGCCGCTGGACGGCGGATCATACCCCTACCTGTGGCTGGATGCACTAACCCAGAAGGTCAGAGAGGCCGGTAGGATCGTCAACGTCAGCGTGGTGGTGGCGACGGCGGTCAATGGCGAGGGCAAGCGGGAGATCATTGGGATGGACGTGGGTACCAGTGAAGACGGCGCCTTCTGGCTGGCCTTTCTGCGCTCACTGTCGGCCAGGGGTCTGAGCGGGGTGGATCTGGTGGTATCGGATGCGCATCAGGGACTCAGGGATGCCATCGCGACTGTCTTCGGTGGGGCCAGTTGGCAACGGTGCCGCACACACTTCATGACCAACCTGCTCACTCGGGTCCCCAGGCGCGCTCAGCCCTGGGTGGCCACCATGGTACGCACCATCTACCAGCAGCCGTCCCCTCAGGAGGTCCACGCACAGCTCGAGCGGGTGATCGCCCAGCTACAGGACCCGTTCCCTCAGGTGGCCTCTCTACTGGACGCGGCTGGTGCGGACGTCCTGGCCTTCTCCAGCTTCCCACTCGCCCACTGGAAGAAGATCTGGTCTAACAACCCCCTGGAGCGTCTCAACAAGGAGATACGGCGCCGCACCAACGTGGTGGGTATCTTTCCCAACCGGCCGGCCGCGCGTCGCCTCGTTGGGGCTGTCCTGGCCGAACAGCACGACGAATGGGCCATCGGCCCTCGTTACATGACACCCGCGGTCTACAGCATCGACGAAGCTCTACCCGAGGCGGATCTAGCGAAGGCGGCGGCATAGACCGCGATCAACAGGATGACGCTCTCTTACACCACTTGACGGGACGTGACCGCTCACATCAACCCTCCCTGTGCAGCTGACCCGCGCCGAGAAGGACGCCCTCGACCTGCTGGCGGCCTGGCCCCTGTGCACCCGAGAGCAGCTGGCGGGACTGATGGGCGGCGTCACCCTGCGCCGGGTGAACCAGGTTCTCCGCTCCCTGGGCCAGCACAGTCTGGTGCGAGCGGACGGCCCCCTCCACATGCTCACCGACGAGGGGCTGACTTGACCTTACCCCCGAAAACAGTAACAGTGGTAAAGAGAGTCCTCCGGGTAAAATAGGACATAGTAAGGAGGGCTCATGGCACGGAAGAGGTACACAGAGGAGCAGATCATAGGGGTCCTGAACGAGGCAGAGGCAGGGGCCAAGACAGGGGAGCTGTGCCGCAGTCACGGCATGAGCGAAGGCACCTTCTACAAGTGGAAAGCCAAGTACGCCGGGCTGACGTTGAACGAGTTGAAGAGGCTAAGGTCCGTTGAGGAAGAGAACCGGCGCCTGAAGCAGATTGTGGCCCAGCAGGCGTTGGACAACTGGTCTCTGAAGGAGTTGCTGGCAAAAAACTTCTGAAGCCCAAGGTGAGGAAGATGGCAGCGGCATATGCCATAGAGAGTCTTGGGCTGAGTGAGAGGAGGGCCTGTCTGCTTACTGGTATCTCACCCTCGGTCTATCGGTACAAGTCGAAGCAGGGTGATGATGCTGCCCTGCGTCGCAGAATGCGTGAGCTGGCATGGGAGAGGAAGCGCTTTGGCAGTCCCAGGTTGCACATCATGCTGAAGAGAGAAGGCCTGGTGATCAATCACAAGCGTACAGAGCGCATCTACAGTGAAGAGGGGCTTGCGCTCAGGAAGAAGAGGAGGCGCAAAGGGGCGGCAGGGGTCCGGGAGACCATTCCATCTCCTGTACGTCCTAATCAGAGGTGGTCCATGGATTTTGTCTCTGATAGCACTGTGACCGGTCGGCGCTTCCGGGCATTGGCCATAGTGGACGACTATTCACGGGAGTGCCCAGCCATTGAGGTAGATACCTCTCTGGGAGGCGCCAGAGTGGTGGGAGTCCTGGAGAGACTGGAAGAGACACGGGGACTACCTGAGGTGATCACTGTGGACAACGGCCCGGAGTTCGCAGGCAAGGCCATGGATGAGTGGGCCTGTCGGAGGGGCATCAAGTTAAGCTTTATACGTCCTGGCAAGCCGGTAGAGAACGCCTTTGCTGAGAGCTTCAACGGCCGACTACGCGACGAATGCTTGAACATCAACTGGTTCATGAGTGTAAGGCATGCCAGGGAGATCATAGAGAGCTGGCGGCAGGACTACAACGAGGTCAGGCCCCACAGTTCCCTGAAGGGTAAAACGCCCAAAGAGTTTGCTGGCTCTATGGCTGGACTCTACTAGCCAATGATACTAACTTCGGGGTAAGGTCAGACTTACCTTGCCCGCAGGGACCGGGCCGCCGTGGGGATGACCCTCGACCGGTGGAGCGCCGAGCCTCTCTACCTGAACGCCGACATCTACGCGGGGACCGCGGTGCGCGCCCTCGCCTCCCAGCTCCGGCACCACGCCGGCGTCACCGGCTTCGCCGCCGCCCTGTCAACCGAGGTCGCCCGCTCCCCGGACCATGACCTGTTCGACCTGCTGCCCACGTCCCGCTCCAGCATCGGCTACCGCTACGACTGGACCACCTACGTCATCCATCCCGACGCCTCCTTAACCCTGGAATACAAAGGCCGGTGGCGTCCGTACCTGCTGGAGTTCGAGCGACGGGCCACAACGCCGAAGCGCGCCCGCTCCCGCCTGAAGTCCTACCATCGGTACTTCCAGAGCGGATGGGCTGAGCGGGACCACGAAGGGCGTCTGCCCCGGGTGCTCTTCGTCTTCGAGTCCTCCGACAACGAGAGCGCCTTCCTCGACGTCGCCGACGGAGTGAAGGGGGTGCCCATCATCACATCCAACGCAGAGACCATTGCCGAACAGGGCATCCTGGGCGACGCATGGATTCTTCCGCCCCCGCACTCCCTCGACAGGAGGCCGCTATCCTCCCTGGACCCGGTGGCAGAATGACCACCACGCCGTTCCGACCACTTCCTGTAGGGGGTGTCCCAGCATGGCTGCTGGGACCATTTTGCAGGACTTCGCCGCCCTTATTGCATCTTCCGCCCTCCCGATTGCAATTTGGTGCAGAACTGACACGTCAGGGGAGTCCCCGTCCACCTCACTTCTCCGTTGCACTTCAGCTTTGGCTCGTAGCGACACACGCCTCGCCGAGGACACTGATTACCAGTCCATGATGGCCACTGGAGCATGTACCACCGGCCCCAGTCCGTTCCCACGACTTCCTGTAGGGGGACAAAAGGGCATGCCTCTACTTATGGTGTCAGCCCCCAACAGGTCGAAACGTGACAATTGTTGCAGCGCCAAGACCCGCGACGACTCCACCCTCATTGGGGTTGCGGGCCAGTGTCATGATAGTGTATAGTAAGACAATATACTACAACAGGAGACAAGAGGAGTGACCACCCCCAGGCGATCCAAGACCATCACCTTCTCCCTGCCCCCGGAGATGGAGGCGCAGGTGCGCGAGGTGATGAAGGAGGACGACCTCTCCGTGAGCGAGCTGCTCAGACAGGGTATACGCCTGTTCATGGAGGAGAGGGAGTGGCGAAGACGGGAGCGGCTGGAACGACTGCGCTCCCGCATTACTACCGAGCAGGAAGAGACAGGGAGGAGAGAGCGATGAACGACCGACTCGATCTGATACCGGCCGCCCTCTACGCCAGAGTATCCAGCGACCGCCAGGACGTGGATCTGTCCGTGGCCGCCCAGTTGCGGGCGCTCAGGGACTACGCCGAGAAGAACGGCTACCTGGTCGCCCGCGAGTACGTGGACGAGGCCGAGAGCGGGCGCATCGCCGACCGGCCCCAGTTCCAAAAGATGCTGGATGAGGCCACCAAGCCGGAGGCCCCCTTTAAGGAAATCCTCGTCTGGAAGTTCTCCAGGTTCACCCGGAAGCGGGAGCACGCCGTCGCCTTCAAGGCCATGCTCCGGCGGCGGGGCGTCCGGGTCGTCTCCATCACCGAACACGCCGACGACTCCCCCACCGGCAAGCTCATGGAGGCCATCATCGAGAGCGTGGACGAGTTCTACAGCGAGAATCTGGCGCAGGAAGTTGTCAGGGGAATGCGGGAGGCTGCTTCTCGCGGCTTCTGGGTCGCCAGCCGTGTGCCCTACGGCTACCGCAAGCTCATGGTGCAGGACGGGGCCAAGAAGCGGCCCTCCCTAGAACCAGACGCGGCGACCTCCGCCGTCGTGGAGCGCATCTTCGGCATGGCCGAGGCGGGCAGGGGAATCCTGGCCATCACCCGCACCCTCAACGACGAGGGCATCGCCAACCCCACCGGCAGGCTCTGGTCCAAGAACGGCGTCCACATCATCCTGAGAAACGAGGTGTACACGGGGAGTCTGGTCTGGGGTACCGACGCCAAGGACAAAGCTGAGCCGGTGCGGGTGGAGAAGGCCTTCCCCGCGATCATCTCCAAGACCCAGTTCCGCCGGGTGAACCGGAAGCTCCACTCCCGCGCTCCCAGGCGGAGCCACCCCCGCCGTATCGGAAGCTCCTACCTCCTCAGCGGCCTCATCAAGTGCAAAGTGTGCAACCGGGCGCTCTCCGGCCAGGACGCCAAGAGCGGGAAGTTCGCCTACTACGTCTGCCAGTCGGTGATGAAGCGGGGCAGCGGGGCCTGCAACGCCCCCAGACTCAACGCCCGGCGCTTCGAGGAGTTGGTGGTCGGAAAGATTCGGGAGAACGTGCTCACCGAGTCCAACATCCGGGCGTTGGTGAAGCTGGTGGACGAAGAGATGGACGGGATTGCAAAGGAGCAGCGGCAGAAGCTGGAGACCATCGAGGCGGAGCTTGTGGACGTGAAGCGCAGGCTGGGACGGCTCTACGACCTGGCGGAGACCACCGACCTGGACATCGACGACTTCAAGCCCAGGATACGCGACCACCGGGAGCGTCAGGAGAGGCTTGAAGCCACGACGGAGGAGGCGAGGACGATGCTCTCCCAGCGCAGAGAGGTCCTGGACGACGTGGAGACCATCACGGCCTACGCCCTGGACTTGAGCATGTTCCTGAATGAGAGCGAGCTGACGGAGCGCAGGGCCTTTATCGAGAGCTTCGTCAAGGAGATCGTCGTCATGCCCGACAACGCCGTGGTACGCTACACGATTCCGATGCCAGACGATAGCCCCATACCTGGGAGAGATGCCGAGGAGATGGCGCTGAACGGTTCGGTTCTGTCTACCGTCAAGTTTGGTGGGCCGTGTGGGGGTCGAACCCACGACACCCGGATTAAAAGTCCGGTGCTCTACCAGCTGAGCTAACGGCCCGGCCATATGCGCCCTATTGGCCGGGAGGGGCACATGCCCGCCGCGGCCGGCTCCCACGTTATCTGCCCGCAGGTGGGAAGGGTATTTTATCACGCGCAGGGCGGAAGAGAAAGCGTCACTCCTGCCGGGAACGCTCCGGCTAGCTCAGGCCATGGGACGGCCCCCATTACATCTCAGCGGGGAAACGTGCTTGATGGGTGGCCCTGCGCCCCTCCAGGTCCCAACGGGTCCCGAGTTGCTCTCTAAGGCTACAGCACTAGCTGGACCATAGGGCAACGGGGAGTGAGCTTGCAAAGCCGGGCTCGATGTCGTATATTTCGGCGGCAGTCAGCCTGTCCCCGTCCGAGCGGGCCGCCCGGTGCGTTTCCATCGAGCCGGCAGGGAGTTCACTACGGTGGCGAAATGTATGCGTTAATTTTGGCGGGGGGTAGGGGAGAGAGGCTTCGCCCCCTGACCGACGAAATCCCCAAGCCCATGCTATCCCTTTGCGGGGAGCCGGTCCTGTGGCATCAAGTCCAGTGGCTCAAGAAAGGCGGTGTCACGGACATCGTCTTTCTGGCTGGGTACAGATGGGAGACTATCAGGGAGTTCTTCGGCGACGGGAGCGCCTACGGCTTCCGTGCTCACTACAGCATCGAGGACACGCCCCTGGGCAGGGGAGGCGCCCTTCGTAAGGGCCTCGCCCAGGTGCCCCTGGGGGAAAGCCCTCTGGTCGTCACCAATGGGGACGTTGTCACGGCCGAGCCCCTTGAAACCCTGTTGGGGAGATTCCGTGACAAGCGAGAAGCTAACGCCACCCACCAGGCCACCATCATGGTAGTGTCGTTCCGCAGCCCCTACGGACTTGTGGACCTGAACGGCTATGACGACGTCGAGGGCTTTCGTGAAAAGGTGGAGCTTCCTTACTGGATCAACGGGGGCGTTTACGTTCTGTCCCGTGAGATCGAGGACCGGCTGCCCCACTTGGGGGACCACGAGAACTCCACTCTTCCGGAGCTCGCGGGCGAAGGTAGACTATCGGCCTTTCGGTCCACGGCCTTCTGGCGCAGCATAGACTCCTTCAAGGACCTGACCGACGCAGAGGAGTACCTGAGGGTCGCCGGTTAGGCCGTCACGAACGCTCTGGTCGCTGGCGTCAGAACTGCCTGGGGAGCGTCTCGCCTGCACGGTAGGTCGCCCACGAGCCGCCATGGTAGGTGGTCACTTTCCCGACTCCCAGCACCTGCCAGCTCCCTACGGTCCCAAAGGCGCAGGTCCTCGCGTCGATGCCCAGGACTCTCAGGTCCGGTGGTGCCGTCTCCGCAAGCTCCTCCGCCACTTGGGCGGGGTCACTGCGCTCGTGGTGGGGCAAAATCGCCAGGCCCTCCGCAATCCCCAGTCCCTCCACCCAGATGCCCGAGGAGGGGTCCCTCATCGCGGAGCCCATCACCATTGCCCCCGCGCTCGACCCCCCTATGACCGCGCCACCGGCCAGGGCGGCCCTCAACTTCGCCAGCAGCTTCGAGCCGACAAGGGCCGCGAGCAGGTCGGTGGGGCTGCCTCCGGTAAAGTAGACTACGGAGGCTCCGGACACCGCCTCGATCAAGTGCTCATCGTTAGCGTGGCCCCTGTCCAAGACCATCAGCTCACGGGCCATCGCGCCCAGGTTGGAGAAATGCCGCACGCCGTCGGCGGCCGCCTTCTGGGGGCCGGTAACTGCCGCGGTGGGCAGAACCAATACCATCGAGGGGCCCTTTCCACTCGCGGCGCTCAGGATGGCCCTGTCCATCTCCTCGCAGCCGGGGCGAAATTCGTCGCCCCCCACAAGAACTATCCCTTCTGCCATAGCTCACCTCAACCTACGACCTGTCCAGAGCCGCCGAGAGGCCGGTCAAGATAGTTACCGTTAGCTCCCTGATGCCCCTGATACTGGAGGACCTGCCCCGAGAGATCGTCCGGCGCCTGGTCCAGGGCATCCTGACTTCCCCAGACCACTTCTGTCTGCCGTACCCCGTGCCCTCGGTCTCAGCGTTGGAGCCCAAGTTCATGCCGGGAGACCCCCACGGCTTCATCTGGCGAGGTCCCACCTGGATGAACACCAACTGGTGCCTGAGCCACGGCCTCAGGCACCACGGCTACCCCGAGCTGGCGGATGAGATAGTGGCCAAGAGCCACCATATGGTCGAAGGGGCCGGCTTCCGGGAATACTCCAACCCCTACAACGGCGAGGGCTACGGAGCGCGGGACTTCGGCTGGTCCACCATCGTCCTGGACATGTAGACGCCGGTACGCCCCCGGTCTAAAGGGCGGGGCGCCACGACAACAGCCCCGGCTCCAGGGCCGGGATCCCCTCGATCTTAAATGTGCCGTCCGTCTCCTCCAACAGGTCCGGCAACGCCCGCTCAAGGGTCCTCCATTTCTCGCTGTCGGGGGTCAGGTACAGGCGGCCAGCTATCTGCTCCAGCGCCTGCTGGGCGTCTTCGTACCCCCTGGAGCTCTGGGGAGGCAGCATCTCGAGGTGGGCATCTATCTCCATCTCCTGGAGCACGTCGTCAAGCTCTGGGAGGCCGGGCAGGGGCAGGCGCTCTTCACCGTGGACCAGCTTCCACAGCCGGTAGAGCTGCGATTGGGGAGGCGACCTGAACAGCACCACAACCACCCGCTCCCTGCCGTGGGTGCTCAGCTTCCTCACGAAATGCTCGATGTCGCGGACCACGTAGAGAACGTGGATGCAGAGCATTATGTCCGCCTGGCCCACCTCGGCCTCTTCCCAACGGGCCTGCACCAGAGACACGTTGGCGATGCCGTGCTCCTCCGACTGCTGGCGCAGCACCGAGGCCATGCTAGGCGAGGGTTCCACGGCGGTGACGTGACGGCACCGCAGAGCCAGAGGCAGAGCGATCCTTCCGCCTCCGGCGCCCACGTCTATGACCGTGTTGTGGGGGGCCACCTCTTTCAGCAGGCGGTCTACCAGGGGGTCGTCGGTGCGCCGGGGGTCTGCCCTGAAGTGCTCGGCGTGGTCGTGCCAGTGGTCCCCGGGAGGCGGGCCGCTACGCATGCGGTCCGACTGGGCGTGCTCCGCCTCGACCATGGCCCTCCATCGCTGGCTAGCTCTCATCGAGGAACCCGCGTACCGCGGCAAGGAAGTCCTCCGGGTTGTCTTCGAAGACCATGTGCCCTGCTCGCTGTACCTCGGTCAGGGTGGCGTTGGGGATGGCCTTCACCACCTCCTTGGCCGCCTCCGGGCTGAGAATATCCGTGTCTACCCCGCGCACTAGCAGGGCCGGACAGGATATACTCCGCACCGCCGGCCAGAGGTCCACCGAGGCGGCGCCGGTGCTCTGCCGTCTCTCTTCCCGAATGGCTATGTCGTAGCGCCAGCCGAACTTGCCGTTGGGCAACTCTCTGGTGGAGTATTGTAGCCGGCGCCTCAGGACCCGGTCCGAGGAGTAGCGGTTCTGCTTGCCCATGTACTCCACCGCGGCTTCAAAGGAGTCGAACTCCTCGGGGACCGCCAGGATCTCCTGGCGAATGCGCTCGCCCCCCCGAGGGTCAAGCACCGGGCCGATGTCCACTATGATGAGCTTCTGGACCATTGAGGGGTATCTGGCGGTGAAGGCCATGCTGGTCCGGCCCCCCATGGAGTGGCCCGCAAGGATGAAGGAGTCCAGGTTCAACGCCTTGCAAAATCCCGCCAGGTCCGAGACGTAGGCATCGGTGGTGTAATTGCCGTCCCGTGCCCAGTCGCTGTCCCCACGGCCGCGCTGGTCCAGGGCCAGGACATGGTACCTCTGGCACATGCTCGCAGAGAAGTCGTCCCAAGAATGGGCGTGCCCCCTTAACCCGTGCAGCAGCACCATCGCCGGCTTTCCCACGGTTCCCCAGTCGAGGTAGTGGATCTTGAGTCCGTTCACGGTTACGACCCGGTCCTGGGGCTGGACTCGTGTGGTCATGATTCAACCTCCTGCTCTTGGGTTACCCAGTATTCTACTATCCCATCCCCTGTCCTGCCAGGATCCCGGACTCTCCCACGGCACCGGCCTCGACGTGCACACCAGCACCGGGCACACGGATAATCCCCCTGGAGGCACTGCACTGTGGCGAACCTGTATAATGCACCTGTACCGGTAGCGAAGAGGAGGTCAAATGCCCACGGAGAGCAACGTGGCCTACACCACGATGATACGCGACCTTCCCCGAGGGGAACGGCCAAGGGAGCGCCTCCGGGAGTACGGCCCCGGCTACCTTAGTAACGCGGAGCTCATCGCAATCCTCCTCCGGACCGGCGTAACCGGAGAGAACGTCTTGAACCTCGCGGTGCGGCTGCTCTCCCGGTTCCGGGGCTTGGCCGGCCTTGCCAGGGCCAGCTTCAACGAGCTCTGCTCGTTGAAGGGAGTAAGCGAGGCCAAGGCATGCCAGATTATGGCCGCCCTGGAGCTTGGCCGTCGGCAGGTCTCTCTCCATCCGGAGGACAGGGCCGTAATCAGGAGTCCCGAAGATGTGGCCAACCTGATGGCCGCCGAGATGACTATCCTGGACCAGGAGCACCTGAGAGTGCTCCTCCTGGATACCAAGAACCACGTGACGGGCGTAAGCGAGATATACATCGGCAACGTGAACTCGTCGGTCGTCCGCCCGGCCGAGGTATTCAGGCAGGCCATTCGCGACAATGCCCCTGCGATCAGCGTCGTTCACAATCACCCATCGGGAGACCCGACTCCCAGCGCTGAAGACGGCGCCATCACGGCGCAGCTTCAGGCCTCGGGCGAGCTCCTGGGCATCGAGCTCCTGGACCACATAATCCTGGGGGCCCAGCGCCACGTCAGCCTGAAAGAGCAGGGCCTGGGGTTTTGATAGTGCGGGCCGAGTCATGGGCACACTTTACGTAGTAGGGACCCCCATCGGCAATCTTGAGGACATCACCCTGCGGGCCTTGAGGGTGCTGGGCGAGGTGGGGCTGATCGCCGCCGAAGACACCCGCACCACCAAGGTGCTCCTCCGCCACTACTCCATAGACACCCCCCTCTCCAGCTTCCACGAGCACAACACGAGGACAAAGGTGCCCCTCCTTATCGAAACCCTCAAGACAAAGGATGTGGCCCTTGTCTCCGAGGCTGGTATGCCCGGAATCAGCGACCCGGGGCGGGAGCTCGTGATGGGCGCGCTGAGGGCCGGGGTCCCGGTGGTCCCGGTGCCCGGACCTTCGGCGGTGACCACGGCCCTGGCCGTCTCTACTGTGGCGGGCAAGGGCGCTCTGTTCGTGGGGTTCCTCCCCCGGCGGAAAGGCGAGCGGAGACGCTTGCTGGAGTCGATAAAGACTCAGCCCTTCGCTATCGTGGCCTTCGAGGCCCCCCACCGGCTGCTCAGCTCCTTGAGTGACGCGCTGGCGGTGCTGGGGGATAGAGAGATGGTGGTGTGCAAGGAAATGACCAAGCTGTACGAAGAGCTGTTCCAGGGCACCGTAACGCAGGCCATGGCCCACTTCGTCGAGCCCAAGGGAGAGTTTACCCTGGTGCTGTCCGGGATTTCAGGCAAAGAGGTATCCTGGGATCCCGCCTGGGCCGAAGACGAGCTGCGGCGCCTCAGAGGCGAGGGTCTCAAGGCCAGGGACGCGGTGGCCACGGTGGTCCAAGCAACGGGCGGCCCCAGGAGAGAAGTGTACAGGCTATGGCTGGAGACGGGCAAACGCTGATACCCCGGCGCTCCCCTTGACAGCCTATCCTGTGGGGCTACAATTACCTCAGGCAGTCTCGATGGCGCTGGGGGCCGGTGGGACTTGCCGCCCCCGGCTCGATGACAGGAGAGCGTGCGTGTCCCTCACCGCCGAGCGGTTCCTCCAGGGGATGACCCCCGCAGAGCACATGGCCCGCATGAAGATAAACAGCGACCGCTTCCGCCAGGTGCTGGGCTCAGTGGAAATACCGCCCGAGGACAGGGCGTACTTCGCCAACCTGCCGGCGCCGCTACGAGTGGCGGTGTTCACCGAGGACTGGTGTGGCGACCACGTGACCACCACACCGGTGGTCTACCGGCTAGCCGAGGAGCCGGCCAGGCTGGAGGTGAGGGTGTTCATGCGGAACCAGGACCCCGACCTGGCGAACAGCTTCTTGCCCGAGAACCGCCATGGGACCGTGCCCGTCTTCGTCTTCTTTGATGCCAAGGACATGCGGGAGGTCGGCCGCTTCATAGAGACTGCCCGCGAGCTGGTACCCGTTTTGGATGGTATGGAGGAGGCTATCAGAAGGGCGCATCCGGAAATCCCCGACACCAACGGGGACGTCAGCGGGATGAGCGAGAGCACCCGAAGCCTGCTTCGCCAGGAGCGGAGCGCCTTCCGTGTCAGCCATGCCCGGGAGTGGGGCCGGGTCATATCCCGCGGTTTCCGGGACGTGGTGGCCGCCGGTATGTCCCGGAGCGGCGAGGAGGGCCCCGCTGAGGGGGGCACCGAGTGGCCACTCTCTTGAGCCCCGGCGCGCCTTCGACCAAGACTGGCTGGAGGTTCCTCGCCTCGTTGATCGCAGCCCATCTACGTCCACGCCGCTGGCGTCGCTGCCCGTCGCGGGGCGCCGACTTCTCGGGAAAGGGGGCTGAGTAGCGCATGCCCCAGCGCATACTGGTGGCCGCAGCCTGGCCCTATGCCAACGGCCCGCTACACCTGGGCCATATAGCGGGCTGCTTCCTGCCCGCAGACGTATTTGCCCGTTACCAACGGCTCAAGAAGAACGAGGTGCTGATGGTCTCGGGGAGCGACCAGCACGGCACCCCGATAACCATTCGGGCGGAGCAGGAGGGGACCACGCCGGAGGAGGTGGCGGCCAGGTATCACGAGGGGTTCAAGCGGTGCTGGCAGCAGATGGGCATAAGCTTTGACCAGTACACTAACACGGGCACCGCTAACCATCGCCGGGTGGTCCACGATCTGTTCCGCTCTCTCCACGAGAAAGGGTATATCTACACCAATGCCATGCTCCTCCCCGAGTGTCCCAGCTGCCGGCGTTTCCTGCCCGACAGGTATGTGGAGGGCACCTGCCCCCACTGCGGCAATTCCAGCGCCAGGGGAGACCAGTGCGATAACTGCGGCCGTACCCTGAACCCGGAGGAGCTACTTGGTCTCCGGTGCCGCATCTGCGGGACAGTCCCGCAGTTCAAGGAGTCGGAGCACTTCTTCTTGAGGCTCAGCGCCTTCCAGGGACCCTTGCTGGAATGGGTGCAGCGGCAGACCCACTGGAGGCCCAATGTGCTGAACTTCACCCGGGGCTATCTGAATGACGAACTGAAGGACAGGGCCATAACCAGGGACCTCGCCTGGGGAGTGCCCCTGCCAGTGGCAGGGTACGACGACAAGCGCATCTACGTGTGGTTCGAAGCCGTCGCGGGCTACCTGTCGGCGTCGATGGAATGGGCCCAGGAACAGGGCCGCCCGGATGGCTGGGAGGACTTCTGGAAGGACCCCGACTCAAGGTCTTACTATTTCATCGGTAAGGACAACATACCCTTCCACACGATTATCTGGCCTGCGATGTTGATGGGATATGGGGGGCTTAACCTCCCCTATGACGTGCCGGCCAACGAGTTCCTGAGCCTCGAGTCCCGCCAGTTCTCCACCAGCCGCAACTGGGCGGTCTGGTTGCCCGACTATCTGGAAAGGTACGACGCCGATCCGCTGCGGTACTATCTCTCCGCCAACATGCCGGAGTCGGGCGACTCCGATTTTTCGTGGGCGGAGTTCGTGCGGCGCAACAACGATGAGCTCGTGGCTACCTACGGTAACCTGGTACACCGGGTGCTGACCTTCACGTATCGTAACTTCGAGGGCCGAGTCCCCACCCCCGGCGAACTGGACCCACGGAGCCGGGAGCTTGTCGGCCACGTGTCTACCAGCCTGAGGTTGGTAGACGGCAGCCTTAGCGCCTGCAGGTTCAGGATGGCGATGACCCAGGTGATGGCTCTGGCCCAAGAGGTGAACAGATACCTGGACAGTATGGCCCCCTGGAAGACCCTGAAGACCGACCGCGCGGCAACCGCGACGACACTGTGGGCGGCCCTGAGCGCAATCAATTGCCTGAAGGTGATGTTCAGCCCCTTCCTACCCTTCAGCTCCCAGAGATTGCACGAAATGCTGGGGTTTCGTGGTAGTATGGAGAGCGTGGACTGGGACTGGGAGGGCACCATCGAACACCTACCACCCGGCCAGCCGCTGTTGGAGCCCAGGCCGCTGTTTACCAAGCTGGATGAGGCTGTGGTAGAGGAAGAGGCCCAGCGCCTGAGTGCAGGGGCCGTTTAGGGGCACGCTTTGCTTGAAGGTTTGGACTCCCGTACCGCGCTGATCTACCGGCCCATCGAAGGACGCCTCATGCAGGTGGAGCAGCGGCTTCGTGACCTGTCCAGAGTAGAGATGCCCGGCATGCCTCAGATGCTGGAGTACGTACTCCAGACCGGGGGAAAAAGGGTGCGTCCCGCTATCACCCTTCTGGCGTCGGAGTTCCACCCCCATGCCCACGACCTGCCCATCACTATGGCCACGACTGTGGAGCTGCTTCACGTAGCCACCCTTATCCACGACGACACTGTGGACAACTCTCCCTTACGTCGCGGCAAGGCGACGGTGAGCGACGTCTGGGGCAAGAACGTGGCCGTGCTTTTGGGAGACTACGTTTTTGCCACCTCGGCCACCTTCGTCTGTGATACGAACAACATGCGGGTGATACGGCGGTTCTCGGAGACCATCATGGAGCTATCCTCTGGAGAGCTCCTGGAGCACTTCAGCAGCAAGAACTGGACCCAGAGCCGTGAGGAGTACAACGACCGGATATACCGTAAGACGGCCTCCCTGTTCCGCACCGCTGCGGTGACAGGCGCGGTTCTCAGTGGTGCGCCTGAGGAGACGGTGCAGTCCTTAGACAGCTACGGTTACAACGTGGGGATGGCCTTCCAGATAGTGGACGATATCCTGGACGTACAGGGAAAGGCCGAGGAGATCGGCAAACCCGTCGGCAATGACCTGCTCCAAGGGGTGCCCACGTTGCCTACGATCATGCTTATGGAACGGTACCCGAAGGAGAATCCGTTGGCGAAGCTATCTAAGGACGGTGACCACCAGTCCACCGATAGCTGGGAGAGGGCACTGGAGATGATTCAGAATTCGGACATCATAACCGACTGCTACGCGGTAGCCCGGGACTTCTCCCTCAGCGCGGCCACGGCGATAGGCTCACTCCACGATAGCCCTGCCCGGCGCTCCCTCCTGGAGCTGTCCAGCTACATCATGGAGCGCTCGCGCTAACGCTCCCACATCACCTGGCCGTCTACCACAGTCATCATCACTTGGACCTCTCTGATCTCTTCAGGTGCCAGCGCTGTCGGGTCTCTGTCCAGGAGCGTCAGGTCGGCCAGCTTGCCCGCGGCGACAGAGCCCAGCCGGCCCTCTTCAAAGGACGCGTAGGCGCCGCCGTAAGTGTGCATCTCCAGCGCCACCTCCACGGTGACAGCCTGGGATGGAGCTACGGCGGAGTCGTCCTTAGCCGTCCGGGTCACCGCGGCGTAAATGCTCAGGAGAGGGTTGGGGGATGTTACAGGCGCGTCGGAGCCGGCGGCGAGGGGTACCGCCGCCCGGGCGAGGGCGCCTGCCGGGTACAGGTGGGGCAGGAGCCGGTGATCCACCAGGGACAGGTATTTCTCTCCGCTGTGGTAGAGAAAACACGGGTTGGTTACCACGAGAGCTCGCGCGGCTCTGAGTTTCCCAACAAGGGAGGGCGGACACTCGGCGCAATGCTCGATTCTGTGGCGGGCCTGGGGGCGGTACTCGGTGGACTGGGCTTCCAGAAGCGCCTCTGCCGCCGCGTCCACGGCCTCCTCTTCCACGGCGTGGATCGCTAGCTGAAAGCCCATTCCGTGGCACCGGCGCACGAGCTCCCTCAGCTCCTCCCGGGCTGGCCGCATCGTTCCGGTGGTGAAGCTGAGCATCAGCTTCGCGGCACCGACCCGTAGATTGTGGTCTCCGGAGCCCGGAGTGAGCCCCTCCTCGACGAAGGACTGCAGGTGGGACGCGCCTGCCATGAGGGTGACCCTTGGTGCCAGATGGCCCCCCTCCTTGAGCTCTTTGACGGTCCGCCAGCGGCGAGCGTCGTTTCCAGGGCCGGCGTCCTGGATGGACGTGATACCCCTGGACAGGAGGAGCTTATTTGCCTCCCTTATCCCCTCCAGGAAGCCACTCCTGTCGCCCCGGTTAACCGTGGCTCGTCGAAGGAGGCCGGCCATCTCGAAGAGCACGCCGGTGGGCTCACCGCTGGAGTGGTCCCGCTCAATCACCCCATCGGGGGGATCGGGGGTGTCCCGGGCTACCCCCAGCAGCTCGAGGGCGCGGCTGTTGAGCACAGTTGCGTGGCCTGTACGGTGGTCGAGGCGCACGGGGTGGTATGGAGCGGCCCTGTCCAGGTCCCATCTCGTGGGGTGGCGCCGCTCAGCAAGATAGTACTCGTCGTAGCCAAAGGCCCGTATCCAGCTTCCCGGTGCTGTCCCCGCGGCGCGGTGCCCTATCGCTTCGACAATCGCAGTAAGGGAGCCGGCCCCTTCCGGGTGGCAGTCTACGCCCCGAAGGCTGGACGCCAGGGCCAAGAGGTGGAGGTGGGCGTCGTTGAAGCCGGGGATCAGGGCCATACCCTGGCAGTCTACCTCTCTGGTGTGGGGGCCTTTGAACTGGGACGCGTCCTCAAGGGCGCCGCAGGCCAGTATTATGTTACCCTGCACGGCCACAAACCAGTCCTTGCCCACCCCCGGCTGGACTGTGGGAAGCCGGGCATTCGCCAAGAGCAGGTCGGCGTGGCGCCCCGGGGCCATTCTGTGCTCCTTGAACTATCTATAGGCGTTTATGGTCCGGACCCCACCTCGATGAACACCTTTACCCCGTGCCACACGAACATCTCGGGCGTCATCCCCAGCTCCTTCGAATGCTGGCGGATCTGGTGGGCCATGGGCCCCGTGAAGTGGGTGGTAATGTCCCCTTCGCCGGAGGCCCAGCTAAGCAGGTTGCGTAGGACGTCCGTGTCCCACCGAAGCAGCACGTGGTCCTCCTCGTTGGAAGTGTGGGAGGTCCGGTGTACGACCACCTTGCCGCCTTCGACTTCCGCCCAGAACGTGTGGGTGTCCAGGGTCTCTATTACGAAGGAGCCTACACCCATCCGTACCTCCCTTACGCTTTTGTGTACTATAATACAACCATCCACACGATGAAGCTAATCGTATTCGACTGGGACCAGACCCTCTGGAATAGCTGGGACGTCCACGTCCAGGCCGCCGAGTACGCCGCCGCTGTGCTGGACCTGCCCATACCCTCCAAGCAATGGATAGCGTCCACCTTCTCAGAGCCCTTCCCGCGGCACATGGAGCTGATTTTCCCCAACAATACCCCGAAGGCCACCAGGCGTTACACGAGCTTCTACCACTCCCGGGTAGGGGAGTTGGGGCACCTTTTCGAAGGCGTCCCCGAGACCCTTGAAACGCTGAAGACGAGGGGCTACCTCGTCGCACTCCTGTCGGACAAACGGCAGGTCTACGGTGCTCGGGAGCTGAAGACAACGGGAATCGGGGACCTGTTTGATTTCGTGCATTTCCTGGACGGCACCCGTGCGTACAAGCCCAGTCCCCACGGGCTCCAGCAGGTGGTGGAGGCCTTGGGGGCGAAGGTTGAAGAATCCCTCTACGTGGGGGATAGCTACGTGGACGTCCAGTGCGCACGGCGCGCAGGGGTGGCCAGCGCGGCCGCCCTATGGGGCTCGGTTAATGTGGACGCGGTTCTGGAGGAGGGGCCGGACCACGTGCTGCGGACGGTGCCGGATGTGCTCACGTTCCTCGACCCGGATATCAGCCCTTAGGGAGAGCATCGGGGTGGGCGGTGTAGACTCGGGTCAGCCACGGACATGGCCCAGGCTCGTCTCTCCATCGCCGGGGCCTGTACCAAGGTACCTTCCTCAGACCCCCAGGGCCGCGGCAGCTGCCGCGTGCTGCTGGTCCGCATGGTAGGAGCTTCGTACCAGAGGCCCCGAGGCCACCTGCTTGAACCCCAGCGACTCGCCGATCAGGCGAAGCTCGTCAAACTCGGCAGGGGTATAGAACCTGGAGATGGGAACGTGGTTTTCCGAAGGCCGGAGGTATTGGCCGATGGTGAGGAGGTCACAGCCTACGCCTCGCAGGTCCCTCATCGTGTCCACGACTTCGTCCCGGTCCTCTCCCATCCCCACGATTATTCCCGACTTGGTGGGGATGGACGGGTCCATCCCCTTGACGCGGGCCAGCAGGTCGAGGGAGCGCTGGTAGTCCCCCCGGGGCCTGACCTTCGGAAAGACTTTTCGGGTAGACTCGATGTTGTGGTTGACGACGTCGGGCCTGGCCTGGACCACAACCCGGAGCCCGGCCAGGGAGCCGTCGAAGTCGGGAATGAGCACCTCCACCTTACAGCCGGGCACCTCCTGGTACACTTTACGGATGCACATGGCGAAGATGAAGCCTCCCCCATCGGCCAGGTCATCCCGGTTTACCGAGGTGATGACACAGTATTTGAGGCCCATTCGCTTGACGGTCTGGGCAAGCCTATCGGGCTCGTTGATGTCGATCCCAGTGGGCCTGCCCGTGGTGACGGCGCAGTAGTGGCAGCGACGGGTGCAGATGTCCCCCAGGATCATGAAGGTGGCTGTACGCCGCTCCCAGCATTCGCCGATGTTGGGGCAGTGGGCCTCCTCGCAGACGGTGTGTAGCTGGGAGTCGCGCAGAAGGTTCTTGAGCTGGATGTAGTTGGGCCCACCGGGCATGCGCGCCTTCATCCACTCGGGAAGCCTACGCCTGCCGCCGGTGCCCTGAGGCTGCTCCAAGTCTCCTCCGTTCGAGGGCTGCTCAGTCTTTTGAAGAGATGATAGCATATCCCAGCGTGGCTGGACAGGGCTACAGGTTGATCTGCCTCGGGGGGAAGCGGCATTTTTCGGCCAGGATGATGGCCTCAATGCAGGCCACCGCCTCGTCAAGGCAGCCGTCCCTGTTGACCACCCTGTAGTCGAAGCTGGGCAGGTGCTCCATCTCCGCCCGCACCGTGCGGGTGCGGTCCTCCACGTCGGTAGCCGACTCGGTGGCCCTTAGCTGCAGACGCCGCTGCAGCTCCTCTGCCGTGGAGGGGACCATAAAGATGAACACGGCGTCGGGTACCAGCTTCTTTACGGTGGCGGCGCCCTGAACATCCACTTTGAGTATCGCATCGACGCCAGCCCGGATGGCTTCCCGCACCTGGTCCCGCGGTACGCCGTACCAGTTGCCGTAAACCTGGGCGTACTCAAAGAAACCGCCCTTGTCCACCATCGCCTGGAACATGGACGGTTCCAGGAATATGTAGTCCACGCCGTCCTTCTCGTTGGGCCGTCTAGGCCGGGTCGTGGCGGTGACCACGAATTTCCAATGGGGTTTCAGGGTCCGCAGTCTGCCCAGGGCCGCGTCTTTGCCCACGCCTGAAGGGCCCGACAGCACCACCAGGACGGCGTGTCCCCCTGGGGGATCTCCTTCTGGGGAAGTGCCCTTCAACCGCGCTCGCCTTCTGAGGTGTCGGTGCTCTCTCTCATGTGGGACCAGAACTCGGGATAGGATATGGCGGCGGCTTCTGCCCCGTCCACCGCCGTTTCGCCCTCCGCCAGGAGCCCGGCCACTGCCAGGGCCATGGCCAGCCGGTGGTCACCGTGGCTGCGGCACCGGCCTCCCTCGAGACGGCCCTTGCCGTGGATCGCCATGCCGTCGGGCAGCTCCTCTATGCTGGCGCCCAGCCGCGACAGCTCCCGCACCGTGGCCAGGATACGGTCGGACTCCTTGACCCGGAGCTCCTGGGCGTCCCTGATGACGGTGGTGCCACTGGCGAAGCACGCAGCAACGGCCAGTGCCGGCAGCTCGTCTATTATCCTCGGTATCAGGTCTCCGCCCACCTGCGTGGCTTCCAGCCGGCTGGAGCTCACCACGAGATCGGCTACCGGCTCGCCGCCCTCGTTCCGGGGCCTCTCCAGGGCGATGTTGGCACCCATAGACTCCAAGGCCTCCAGTATGCCGCACCGGCTCGGATTCGTGCCCACCCCCCTTATCCGGATTCGGGCGTGGGGATGGCATGCCCCTGCCACCATCCAGAAGGCTGCCGCACTCATATCTCCGGGTACCGCGATACTCACCGCCGAGGGCGCTCCGGGCCTCAGGATCAGGCTCAGACCGTCCTCTTCGACCTGGATCCCCATCGCCCTCAGCATGCGCTCGGTATGGTCCCGGGAGAGCCCGGGCTGTCGAAGCACCGTCTCCCCCCGGGCCGAAAGGCCCGCGAGCATGATGGAGGACTTCACCTGGGCGCTGGCGACGGGCATCGTGTACCCGATCCCCCTGAGCGAACCTCCCCGGATGGTGAGGGGCGCCAGGGTGTCGCCGGCCCTTCCCTGTATCTGAGCCCCCATGAGTTGCAGAGGGTGGACTATCCGTCCCATCGGGCGGGACCGGAGGGACCGGTCTCCGTTGAGCACCGACACGAAGGGCTGGCCCGCCAGCAGGCCCGAGAGGAGGCGCATGGAGGTGCCGCTGTTGCCGGAGTCCAGAACGTCCTCCGGCTCCTCCAGCGACTCGGGGCGCCCATGCACGATGGTGGCGCCCTCGCCATTCTCAATCCTGACGCCCAGGCTTCTGAGACAGCGCATGGTGGAGAGAACGTCATGGCCAGATGAGATACCGGTTATGGTCGCGGTCCCCTGGGCGATTGCGTTCAGCATGAGCGCTCGGTGGGACACGGACTTGTCCCCGGGAGGAACGATGGTGCCCCCCAGCAGGCGTGGCCTATGAAGGACCTGCCTCACCGGCCAGTCTCCCTCCGTTTATCGCTTCTCCCGTCTATCCTTGTCATCCCTTGCTCCCCACCCGAATAGGCGGCGCCGGGTCTCCGAGCTGCCCATGAAGAGATCCGACATACCCTCCGATGCCGAGGGTATCCTGACCCGGTTCGCGGCCGCCTGAGAGGCGGGAGTCACAGCACCGGCGAGCCATCTGTCGCGCTCTTCGAAGGTCTCGCGAAGGACCTTTTCCAGCGCTTCGCGCCTGCCCTTCTCATCCCCTGTCAGGAGCTGGCGAAGACCGTGCAGCTCGTGGATGAACGTGTCTATCCAGTGAACCAGGCCTTGGTCGTTGGCCAGTAGGATGTCTCTGTGGGTGCCCGGATCGCCCGATGCCGGCTTGGTAAAGTCCCTGTAATATAATGAGGCGATCTGGGCGATGTCGTCCCAGGAGGGACTCTTCGAAGTACAGGCCAGGAGCGCGACGGAGAGGAGCACCGGGAGCTGACTCACGGCGCATACGAAGCTGTCGTGCTCCGCCACAGCTATGAAGTAGGGCCTGGCGCCTATCGAGCGCACCATATCCGTCACGTCACGTACAGCACGTTGCTGGGCGCTGCTGGCTGGGATCACACAGTACGGATGGCCCTGAAATAGGGTGGCGTCCGCGCGCCCGGGGCCGCTGCCCTCCTTGCTGACCATGGGGTTTCCCCCCACAAAACTCACCCCAGGGGGTAGGTACTGCTGCGCCCACTCCATGACAACGCCTTTGGAGGAGCCCGTGTCGGTAACCAGGCAGCCCTCGGCCAGACGGGGGCCAATAATCTCCAGAACTATCCTGATCTCCATGACAGGGGTGGCTATGATGACAAACCGCGCGTCCTCCACGGCGCTGATCAGGTTTCCAGCGACGCGGTCGACAGCCCCCATACTCTCGGCCTTGGACGCGTGCCCCCGTACCAGGTCCGTACCCACGATCTCGGCGCCCCTGGTACCGGCCGCCTTTATGGCCAGCCCCAGCGAAGTGCCGATGAGGCCCGTGCCGATGATGGTGATCTTATCCACCTTGCGTCTCCTCGTGACGTAGCCATGCCGGCCCCGCCGCCAGCCGATCGTTCACGTCACTCGCCCCGGCCCGGTCCACCTCATCTATCGACAAGGAGGTCCGCAGGCGTAGAATGTCGAAAACGGCTCCGGTAACCTTCCTCCAGACGCGACCCCGCGCTCACCTGCGTCGCCGCGCCTGCGTGCCTCAGCTCCCGGGCGGTCAGCCAAAGCAGCAGCGCCGACCCCGCCAGTATGGCGATAATGGGGAGGTAGTGAAGTGCAACCGATATGGCCTGCACCAGAAGATCTAAGGTGCCTAATAACATGAACCTGCCGGCGGGCCGAATCTGCCGGGGCGATGGTATCACAACACGTCCGTCCGGGCTGGGACTGGCCCCCCAAGATGGAGGGCTAGAAGTCATCGTCGTCTTCCTCCTCATCGTGGCCGGGCCCTCCGTGGGCGGCGTAGGACGATGAGGGGAGTATAGCGCTCGCCTTTCCGCGGGCACTCCGCTGCCGCCTGGGACGGGCCAGGAGGCTCTCTTTGAGTGCCCCGATCTCCTCGGCGGAGTGGACGGTCGCGTCCACGACCAACCCGTCCACGCCTATCTCCCTGAGCCCTTCTATCTCCCCGGCACTCAAGGTCCCGGGGACCTCGAGCAGCAGGTACTTGCTAAACGAGGAGCGCACCGAGCCGATGGTTATCAGGTGCTGGAAGGTGAGGGGCAGCTCAAGGGATTTCGGTCGCAGGAGCACCGCGTCCACAGGCAGGTCTTCGATGGCACGAAGGTACCACTCTTCCATATCCGACTCGACGCATAGCAGGTATCCGGTGTCGTCGTCCTCCACGGCTTCCAGGAAGGCCGCCTCGGGAGCGAAGGCCAGAAAGTCGCAGCCCTGCCCCCTAAAGCCGTTGGCCTGGTCTGCGCTGAGGTCCTGGACCTTGATGCCCCAGGGTATTTTGCCCAGGGTCTTCGTCAGCTCTTTAAGGTTCTTTTTTTTCTCCGTCCCGAGAAAAAGGGCCCCATCCATGCCGACCTTCGCGATGATGGACCCTCCTTCTGAGAACCGGGCTGGGTCCGACAGGCTGCCAAGTAGCGCCATGGTCGGGGCTTTTTCCTCGTGAACCCCGGGGGTGAATCCCATGGAGATGGGAGCTCCCCGGCCGATCTTTTCCAGCCTATCCAGAAATCTGCTCATCGGGCCTTTCCAGGGCGGGGTAAAAACGTGCTCGAGATGGCGGGCTGGCCCTCCAGCCTGGCTATTTGGGTCCGCCCTCGTACCCATCACTCGTGCCGTGGGACCGATAACAGAGGCCCCAGCCCTCCATACATGATACCATCTGGCCGGGCCAGGTGCTAGAGAGGGGACCTGCTACCAGGTGGGCCCAGGGTGGCAGCAGGCTGTGCTCGGATGGGTCTACCCTGAGGGAGCGGCGCAGCTGCCTGGGGCAGGACTCTTGAGGTAGGCAAGGCTGAACTGATGCTCGGGGGCCGGGCGGGGGTACACCTAGAAGAGCCCGTCCACGAAACCGATCTGGTACATCAGGAAGCCTCCGAAAAGGATGCTCAGTGTACCGATGCCAAACTGGATGGACCGGTTCAGGTTGGGCAGGCGGCGGGCTGAGAAGACGAAGGGAAGACTGATAAAGATGGTCATCACCCCCATGCTGAGTATGGAGCCCAACCCAAACAAGAGGATGTAAACCATGCTGGCCCAGGGGGACTCGATGGAAGCCAGCACCAGAAGGGTCAGGGCGGCGCTCCCTGCGACGCCGTGTACCGTCCCCACCAGGAAGGACTTTTTCCTTAAGAAGGGTTTGCCAAAGGGTAGAAAGCGGTGGTGTGCCTTGGCATGGCCGGGTTGCTGCTCGTGGGAGTGGAAATGATGATGTGTCCGCTCCTCATGGCCGTGGAGGTGCTGGTGGACCCGCTTTTTTCGAAAGCTATATATGACCTGCACTCCAAGTCCGACGAGCATTATGCCCACGAAAAACTCTAGCAGCAGGGCCAGACGATCGGGTATGGTTAGCCGGAGGGCGATGATGACAATGCCTATCAGAAAAAGAGTGGCGGTGTGTCCAAGCCCCCACGATACGCCTACCCAGAAGGACCTCATCGGGTTTCGGTACTCGCTGACGATAGTGGAGACAGCCACGACGTGGTCGGGGTCGAGGGAGTGCTTCAGTCCCAGAATGACTCCCAAGGCGAGGGCCGCCATAAGGCCAAGCTCGGCCAGCTTCTCTTCCACTCTATCCTCTTCTCGTGGGCGGCACCTGTTATGTAACCAGCTGCCGCTCCCCGGTCAGGCCGCTGAACCGTATCGTACGCGGACGCCCCGTACGCCACCTATGGCAACCATACACCGTTAAGGGGCTACCGCTCGTGGCTGCAACGGGATACTATTGCAATTGTTAGCAGATAAATATTGTAGCATAACCCTTGGGTTTGTCAAGGCCACTTGTGTTATTCGCAAACCGGCGCAGGATGGTCGCCGAAGGCCCTTTACGTCTTCCTCTACCTGAAGGGGGATGGTAGCCATAGCCCCGCTGCTGGTCACCACCAGCCCGAGAGCGGTGGAGACCAGGGCCACTCTGATTGGAGTGCTCTGGCTGAGCACTGCGGACTGAGCAGGGAGGGCAGTTGGAGCGAGGCCGTCACCAGGGCCACCGGGAAGCTAGTTACCTTGCTCTGCGACCCCTGCTGTCCTGGGTATGGGGTATCTCGTAGTATACGAACAGCCTGCCGATGGCCGTGGCAGCCAGTAGGGCGAACCGCCTTGCGCTGGAGAGCCCACTGACCAAGATCCCTGCTCTGTCTGGTGCACTGGATCTGGAAGCGTACGACACGGCGGGACCTCCTGGTGTTGGTTGGCTGTGCTATAGGTCACACTTTACGCATACCTGATGCACACTTCTGTGACGTGCGCTCCGTGGAAGCTGTGATGTTGATCACACTCGTGGTGGTCCGCCCGCCTACTCCTGAACTGCTAGGGTCTGCCGCCCAGGGACACGATCTCTTCCCACTCATCCCCGGTAACGGGCTGGATGGAGAGGCGGACCCCGCGGCCTACCAACATCATGTTCGCCAGGCGGGGGACCCCTTTGATCTCTTTCAGCGTAACGGGCCTGGTCAGCTCTTTTTCTGCCTGTATGTCTACCATGTACCAGATGGGGTTATCGGGAGTGCTTTTGGGGTCGAAGTGGCCGGAACTCGGGTCCCAGGCCGTGTGGTCTGGATAGCCTGCCAGGACGACCCGAGCGGTCCCCACCACGGCGGGCTCCGCGTTGCTGCTGTGGTAAAAGAGTACACCGTCCCCGACATGAATCTCGTCCCGCAGGTAGTTGCGTGCCTGGTAGTTACGTACGCCGTCCCACTCCGCCGTGCGGTCAGGCTCACCGGCCAGGTGGGAGAAAGAATAGGTGGTGGGCTCGGACTTGAAAAGCCAGTACCTACGTTCCGCCATAGCTCCTCCGGGATTGTATGACTCTACGCTTGGCTCCCCGCCAGCCCGCGGCTGCCCCTACGATTCTACCATGGCGTGAAAAGCTCCAGCGTAGTCGAATCCACGTCTCTCTGGCGGTTTCCGGTACCGGCGAGAGAGTGGGTGACTTTTTGACATGGGCCGTTAATGCAGTCGTAGACGCCTATGACGCCAAAGCAACGCTATCCCGATCAGCGCTGGCATAGCGATGGCGAGAGGCAAGACGCCTTGTGGATTGAAGCTCCGCTTCTCGTCGACATGCACCGGCACGCCATTGGACACGGCAAGTGTCGTTGGTTCGACTCCGGCATTCGCATCAAGAGCGATTACATAGAGAACGAAGTCACCTGCATGAATTGGATTGATGGTCCATGACACAGTCATTTCTTCCCCGGGTTCCATCGCCGTGCTGGAGCGTGTCAGAGTAGGAGTCCAGTCCTCTGGGTCCACCGAGTTGCTCGATCGAGGATCTGTGATGTCGAGGTGGATTGCCAGCTCTGGCGTTGGTTTTACGGCCCCGTTAATGACCGAGATGGTGACTTCGACCGGCGTACCGACAGATGTTGAGACTCGCTCAGGCGCTACCCCAACGATTAGCTGGCCGCTCGGGGCATCGGCGTCCGCCGATGTCACCGTTATGATCCAGAGCCCGAGGAGCATAGCTATGACGGAGATCATGGAACGGTATCGATTCACAACGTGCCCTCCAGATCGACCTTACGCGAGCCGGCCACCGCTAACGCCGGGAGAACGACCGAGGCGATTGCCGGTGAAATCAACAGCTTCCATTGGCTAGTCCAGGTCGCTTGGTCAACGATCACCTTCCCGGCAAGCTTGAGCCCCGCTGTAACTGGATTCGCTAAGATCAAGAAATCTCCGAGGGCGCCTCTGGTAGCCGACGCGGGCAGCTGGCTGAGAGTAGCCAGGGCCAGAAGGATCGCGAGAACGATGATGAGGCTCGTGCGGTTCGACTTCGAGAGGGAGCTTACAGCTAGTCCGAAAGCTGTGAGGGCAACTGCCACCAAGGTCCCTGGTACCACCAAAACGAGCACCGCATCACCGACTAATCCCGGCCCGCGAGCAAGAACGAAGATGTAGGGAACTGCTACTGCGAGGGCCGCAGCCCACACTGATAGTGCGGCCAACAGTTTGCCTACCACGAGATCCCGGCGCCGGACCGAGGTCAGCAGCAAATGTTCAAGGGTTCCTCGTTCGCGCTCGCCGCTGATCGCGTCGGCACTGATGATTAGCGCCGCGAGGGTCCCGAGCCCCAAGGTCACCCGGACAAATAAGCCTATGGATTCTCGGGTGTCCAAGAGGTTTAAATCCGCGTTCCCAGCAACCAGGAAAGCTACGGCACTCAACACTATGGTGTAGCTTAGAATCATCGTCAGGCCACGAGTCCCAAACCAGAGGTCCCGAAGCTCCTGGTCGACGACCACCGCCCAGCCATGGCGCGGGCCTGATCCAGTCGTAAATCCATCGGTCTTGATATCATTCGTCATGTCTATCATTCCTCAGCAGGCGTCGTGAGCCGAAGGAAGGCATCATTCAGTGTTGTGCCTTCAACCTCGAGTGCTAGAGCGGAACGTCGGCGGAGATCAGAGCCGCTGCAACCAAGTTGCTACCGATGGCCCCGGAATCGGTGAACTCTACTCGGATCTGCCCGGGCCTGGATGCCACCCGTTGGACTGTCGAGATCGAGGGGACTTGGGACAGTAGCGTGACGGCAATGTCCACATCGGCCAGGGCCACGCGCACATAGACACACCGGGCCACGCCAGCCTGCCGGACAACCTCGTCGACGCTGCCGCTAGACACAATCCTTCCCTTATTCATGATCACTACCCGATCGCACACCCGGTTGACCTCGTCAAGAAGGTGGCTGGTAAGGATGACGCTTGTGCCCCCAACGGTAGCGATGGCCCGTATGCGCCGCAGGACCTCCTCCTGACCGGCGGGGTCGAGCCCGAGCGTAGGTTCGTCGAGAAACAGCACGTCGGGTTGGTTGATCAGAGCACGTGCGATGCCGAGACGCTGCCGCATCCCTCGGCTGAACGTCCGGATCCTGCTGTGGGCTCGATCAGCAAGTCCCATCTCGCCGAGTAGACGTAGCCCTCGCTCATGCGCGATCTGACCTGGAATGCCATAAAGGCGCCCGTGGTATCGGACGTACTCGATCGCCGTCTGGTGAGCTGGATAGCCGGAATGCTCGGGGAGGACGCCTATCCGGCTCCTGATGCGATCGGGGAACCGACGGTCGATGCCAGCGAGCGTCGCCTCCCCCGCGGCAAGTGGAAGCATTGTCGTCAGCGCCCTGATCAAGGATGTCTTCCCCGCTCCGTTTGGGCCGAGAAGGCCCATAACCTCCCTGGGCCGGACGTCGAAAGTTACGTCATCGACTGCGACAGTCCGGCCATATCGTACAGTGACGCCCCGGCACGACACAGCGGGTCCAGCTGACCGGCCTGCAGATTGGCCCTGAGTGCGTGTCGGGTCCACTGGTAGGCTAGAGAAGCTCCTGTGGCTAGCCGGTCACGTCCCATAGAGTGGTGTAAGAGTACGTCATCCTGTTGATATCGTCTAGGCCGCTGCCTCTGCGAGTTCGGCTCTGGGTAGAGCTTCGTTGGAGGTGGTTACCTCCTGTGTCATGTATCGACGGCCGACGGCCCACTCGTCGTGCTGCTCAGCTAGGACGGCGCCGACCAGGCGACGGACAGCTGGGCGGTTAGGGAAGATGCCCACCACATCGGTGCGGCGCCGTATCTCCTTGTTGAGACGCTCCAGGGAGTTGTTGGACCAGATCTTCTTCCAGTGGGCGACGGGGAAGCTGGAGAAGGCCAGGACGTCGGGTCCAGCCTCGTCCAGTCGAGAGGCGCCCTGTGGGAACGGGTCCTGGAGCTGAGCAATCACCCGCTCGAGTTGGGCATGCACCTCCTGAGGGGACGGCTGCTGGTAGATGGTGCGTACCATGGTGGCCACCCAGGGCTGAGCGCTCCTGGGGACCCGAGTGAGCAGGTTGGTCATGAAGTGGGTGCGGCAACGCTGCCAACTGGCCCCACCGAAGACAGTTGCGATGGCATCCCTGAGTCCCTGATGAGCGTCCGATACCACCAGTTCCACCCCGCCCAGGCCCCTGGCGACCAGTGAGCGCAGGAAGGCCAGCCAGAAGGCGCCGTCTTCACTGGTACCCACGTCCATCCCAACGATCTCACGCTTGCCCTCGCTATTGACCGCCGTCGCCACCACCACGCTGACGTTGACTATCCTACCGGCCTCTCTGACCTTCTGGGTTAGTGCGTCCAGCCACAGGTAGGGATATGATCCGCCGTCCAGCGGCCGACCCAGGAAGCTCTCCACCACCCCGTCCAGCTCCTGGCAGATACGCGACACTTGGCTCTTTGAGATACCCTCGCACCCAAGAGCCTTGACCAGATCATCCACTCGCCTCGTCGATACACCCTCCACATACGCCTGCTGGATCACCGCCAGCAGAGCTCGCTCGCTGCGACGCCGTGGCTCCAGCAGGCTCGGAAAGTAGCTTCCCTCTCTGAGCTTGGGTATCTGCAACTCCATGGTCCCTACGCGAGTGTCCCATGCTCGAGACCGGTACCCGTTGCGCTGGGTCACCCGCTCAGGGTTGCGTTCTCCATACCCAGCACCGGTCCTCGATGACACATCAGCCTCCATGATCTCTGAGGTGGACCCCAAAATTCGGACAGGTGGCTAAGAGAGAGTCCCGCTCCTAAAATAGGACGGAAACAAGGAGCAGGACATGAAGCAAACACGTAAGAAGCACAGCCCAGTCTTCAAGGCCAAAGTGGCTTTGGCCGCGCTCCAGGGGGAGCACACCATTGCAGAGCTGGCCAGCCGGTTTGAAGTCCACCCGAGCCAGATCCATGCCTGGAAGAAGGCCTTGACTCAGGGGGCGCCGCACCTCTTTGAAAATGGTGGTGGACGCCAGGAGAAGGACCAAGAGGTCCTCACTGCCCAGCTCTACCAACAGATTGGGCAGCTCAAGGTGGAACGGGATTTTTTGTCACGGAGCTTCGGGTTGTGAGCCGGTCCCAACGCCGGGCCATGATTGACCGAGAAGAACCGAAGCTGTCTCTGGTGCGCCAGTGCGCCTTGCTGGGTATCAGCCGCTCCTCGTTGTACTACCTGCCAACCGAGGCCGGCGCCGAGGACTTGGAGTTGATGGCCCTCATAGACCAACAGTACCTGAAGACACCTTTCTACGGCTCCAGAAGGATGACTGCCTGGCTCAGCAATCACGGACACCAGGTCAACCGCAAGCGGGTCCGCCGGCTGATGCAGCTGATAGGCCTGGAGGCCATCTACCGGCGTCCCAACACCAGCAAGCCAAACCCAGGGCATAAGGTCTATCCGTACTTGCTCAGGGGGCTGGAGATCAACCGGGTCAACCAGGTGTGGGCCACCGACATCACCTACATACCCATGGCTCGGGGTTTCCTCTACTTGGTGGCCATCATGGACTGGCACAGCCGCTACGTGCTGGCCTGGCGGCTGTCCAACACCCTGGAGGTAGACTTCTGTGTTGCGGCTCTGGAAGAGGCCTTGAGCAAGGGTCGGCCACAGATCTTCAACACCGACCAGGGCAGCCAGTTCACCAGCGAGGCCTTCACCAGCATGCTGCTGGCGCAAGGCGTTCAAGTGAGCATGGACGGCAGGGGCCGGTGCATGGACAACGTCTTCGTGGAACGGCTGTGGCGCAGCATCAAGTACGAGGAGGTGTACCTGAAGGCATACCAAAATGGGACTGAGGCCAGAAAGGGGATTGGGGCTTATCTGGCCTTCTACAACCAAGAGCGGCCCCATCAAGCCCTGGGCTATCGGTCACCGGGTCAGGTGTTCCATGCAGTGAGCCCACAAAGGTGTTTACTGGAACATCCACGAGCCTTACCATCGGATGAAGGTTTACAAGACACCCCAGCGGTAGACTCTCTTATTTTAGCCTCACCGCTGTCCTGATCATGGGGTCCACTTGAATTTCATGTCAAAGACCGTGACATAGCTCCAATCAATCGCCTCTACTCCGTCGCGAGCAACGTCGACTGCATAGCCCTGTTCGGATAGACCTTGAGTGATAAAATCAGCGATCTGAGCTTCATCTTCTACGAGTAATACGCGCATTGTTTCTCAATCTTGATGTTGGTTTAAACCGAGTATAGCAGGCGACGATTAAGGGCACATGCACACGGGGTTGCCTGTGTTGCCTGCCGCGGCCTAAATAGATCCGCGCGGCCGTCACGAGACCGGCGGTCCGTCTCGACGCGGATTGACATTTAGATTGACCCCGCCATATACTTTCGGGAGTCTTGCGCCCCAGCTTAGCGTCTTTGCCAAGGCGCCGCCTCCCCGACTTCTCAGGGTCATGAACCGCCCAGCGGTAGCAGTCAGGCTTAATCTCAACGGCGCCGCATTAGGAGGTTGTCATGTACCGAAAGCTCACGTTCGCATCCTTGGTCGTCCTGGGACTCGTGCTTGCGGGCGGTACGGTATTCGCTCTCTCTCGCTCATCAACTCCTATGGTCCCGCAGACCGACATTGCCATCGGGTTAATGACGGAGGAGTTTCCCGTGGGAGACGGGCCGACGGCCATTCTCTCCGCCGACACCCACATCTGGGTCTCCAACTTCACCGCCGGCACCGTGACCAAGCTCAGGGCCTCCGACGGAGCGACCTTGGGCACCTTCAAATTTGGGAACATCAGCGGCCTGGCCTTTGACGGAGTCACCCTTTGGACATCCTCCCTTATCACCGGCGTCGTAACCAGAATCAGGCCCGCAGATGGATTCGTCCTGGGCTCCACCGTCGTGGGAACCGGCCCTCAGTATATCGCCATCGACTCGGAGGGAGGCGTCTGGGTGTCCAACTCCTTGAGTGATGACGTGACCAAGCTGTCCCCCGCCGGAATCGTGCTGGGCACCTTTGCCGTGGGCAACCAGCCCGCCGGCATTCTCTTCGATGGGGCCAACATCTGAGTGGCCAACTCCCTGGACAGCACCGTGACGAAGCTGAGCCCCAGCACCGGGGCCACTTTGGGCACCTTCTCCGTGGGGCCCCCGGGGTCCGAACCCGTCGGCCTTGCCTTCGACGGGGCGAACGTCTGGGTGGCTAACGCCGCCGACAACACTGTCGCAGTGCTGGATGCCATCACCGGGAAACGCCGCAGCATCGTTCCCATCGCCCCGGACGGCGACGGCCCGCGGGCATTGGCTTTCGACGGCGCGAACATGTGGGTCGTCAACTCCTTCAGTAACAACGTGACGAAGCTGCGCGCCTCCGACGGTTTCAACCTGGGTTCCTATGACGTCGGTAATGGCCCCAGGGGTATCGCATTCGACGGAGCCAACATCTGGGTGTCCAATTTCGAAAGTGACAGTGTATCCAAAACGCCTGCCTCTCCTGCCGCCGGCCCCGATAGGGTTCCCCGTACGATGAACCTTCAAGGGACCCTTACGGATCCCCAGGGTGACCCAATAGACGGCCAGATCGAGATCACGTTCCGGATATACTCGGAGGAATCCGGTAGCCTGGCGCTTTGGGGAGAAACCCAGTCCGTAGCCGCCAGAGACGGCCGGATCGGACTGCTCTTGGGGGGCGTAGTGCCCCTCATCCCCGACATATTCACTGGGCAGCGCTGGCTAGGAATCCAGGTTGGAAACGATCCCGAGATGGCGCCCCGGCTGCCCATCACCAGCGCTGCGACTTCTTTCATCTCAGAGCGAGCATCAGACCTTGACTGTGATGGGTGCGTGGGCTCCGCCCAACTGGCCCTCAACTCGGTCGATTTCAGTAGGCTGGCGGATGACTCCGTAAGCACCTCTAAAATACAGTCTGGGGCCTTCACAAGCGATAACCTGGCCGGCACGCGGTTACGACGGGCAAGATAGCCGACGACAGCGTGCGGGCGTCAGACGTGGCGTTCAACTACGCGGGGAGCGCCAGTGAGGGTGGCTCAGCCCTTAACGCCGACCTGCTGGACGGCCAGGACTCCAATGCGTTCATCAAGGCCGACCAGATACTTGAAGCTTCAAAGGTCTGCGATGACGTTTTCATGTACATGACTATTCAAGACGAAGTGCAAGGTACTATCCAGGGTGGCGTTACCCAGGCCGGTCACGCGGGTTCGCTGGAGGTATGTGCCTTTGAACATGGGGTTATAAGCCCCCGAGACGCCGCCTCCGGGCTACCCACCGGCAAACGGCAACATCAGCCTCTGACCATCGTGAAATCAATCGACAGGGCCACTCCCCTTCTGTACAACGCGTTAATTGGTAACAACAACCTCACCAACGTTGACTATCGAGTGGTGGAGGCCTACCTTTACGGGAGTGGAGGAACAATATTTCACCATTATTCTGCAGAACGCTAATGTCGCCTCATTCCGGACCATAAACGACCCCCAGGACAACTCGCCGTCCAAGCCCCGGGAGGAGGTCTCCTTTACCTACCAAAAGATCATCTGGACCTGGGAGGCTGGTGGCATCACCGCCGAAGACGACTGGGAGACACCTGTGCAGTGACGGGCGCAGTGCCGTGTATCAAGCCCCAGTACGGGCCGCCTGAAGACCGACCGGCTGTGGCGACGCTGTAACAAGCACAGCTCCATACCGATAGGCTCGGATGGCCTGCCGGTCATCCCCTACTATGAGGCCACCGACCGGGACCTTAAGGTGGCCCATTGCAGCAAAGAACAATTTAGCGGGAAATAGAGAAGACCCTTGGAGACAACGTACAAATACAAGTGGCCGGCGTTGGCGCTGATCCTGATAGCGTTGCTCGGCGCGACGGCAAGCATCCTGTGGGCAACCTCCGACGATGGGCCAAATCTCACCCTGTCGGCCGGTGGAGGTAGCGTAGCATCCTCCACCTACACCCTCGGGCTCACCCTGGGCCAAGCCCAGCCCGTTGGCGTCTCCTCCAGCCCGAGCTACACCTTCGCCGCCGGCTTTTCGCAGGCACCGGCGGCTCCCTCCCCCAGCGCCCTACCCGGGGACCTGAATGGAGACGGGCGAGTGGACAGTGAAGACCTCAGAATCGTCCTGGTCGCCCTTGGCACCGCGCCGCCCTCCGATCCGAGGGCCGACGTAAATGGGGATAACGAGGTAGGGCTGCTCGACCTGGCGTTCGTGGCGAGGTACTTCGGCAGCGTAGCGGCCCCGTGAAGTTTTCGGCAGCACCAGCCTTTCGGTGGCTAAAAGTCACTAGACCGGGTTAGTGCGGCTGCCACTCTCTCCGAAAGAGACTCGAGACTGATGGGCCATAGTAACTGGGCACCACGGCCTTGTCAACAAGATTTCGATAATTTGGTGGGGGTGGGAGTGCCCCGCCCTTCCAGATTCTTCGCCCTTCCGAAGAAGGGCTCAGAATAACATGTATCACTACCTGCACCTAGCAGCTGCAATCGTGCTCCCTGTACGTTGCTACCACTTTTATCCCCTGCCGATTCACCACGTGGGGCAGTCCGCGGAGCGGTTTTTGGTGCAAGTCTCATCGCGCTGTTCTGGACCAGTGCGACTTATCCCATGATCCGGTTCGGTCATCACCATCGAGATATGATGAGGCGGCTGGATCACGCTGTAATCTTCGTTTTCATTGCGGGGGCATACACACCGTTCGCTCTCACACTCATGGGAGATGAATGGTCCTAATCTTTGGGGCAGGTCATAAGCACAACAAAAGCCTGGTACAATCATAGAGGCACGGTCCGAACTCGGTGACAGTCACGAGGCCCGCACAGCTATGCCAAGAACGAACTGGTATTCTGAACATCCCCCTGCATGCACCTGCGCGGTCTGCCAAGGCAGGCGGCTTATCCAGGAGCGCCATGGGAAGGTCGGCCGGAACGATAAGTGCCCCTGTGGTAGCGGGAAGAAGTACAAAAGATGCCACGGGCGGTAAGAACGGGACACATCGCATCCAACATCCCGTGGCAGTCATGCTACCTGCCGCTACCACCCGAGGCCCGATAGACAGTATGGAACAGAAGTCGTCGATCCCGATCGAACTCTTGACCACCTCAGGCCAGGTTTCTGACCTGGCGCGTATCTTATTCCAGGAACACCGTATCGCTATAGATACCGAGTCGAACAGTCGACACAGATACCCTGAGAAAGTCTGTTTGGTTCAAGTGGCGACCAGCAGCAAGGTGTACCTAATCGATACCCTTGCAGTTAATGATATGAAACCAATAGGCGAAGTATTGGCAGACGAGACGGTAGTAAACGTGATTCAGGGCGCCGACTACGACATACGGTGCCTGGATAGAGAGTGGGGATTTCGGGTACGGAACCTTTTCGACACGGCCATCGCAGCCCGCTTTGTCGGCATGAACCAGACCGGACTGTCGGTTCTGACTGAGGTTTTGCTGGGGGTGCACATTCCAAAACATGCCCGCATTCAAAAAAGCGACTGGTCCCGTCGGCCGCTGAGCCAGGAGGCCTTGAATTACGCAGCTGCTGATGTTTGGTATCTTCTGAGTATCCAAAGGGCGCTTGAGAGCAAGCTGCGAACCCTCTCAAGGTCTTCATGGGTCTCTGAGGAGTGCGCTCGTTTGGACGAGATCCGTTACGTTGCCCCGGATCCGGAAACGGCGTTCCTATCGTTGAAAGGCAGCCGCCGGCTAGCTGGGCAAGAAAAGGCGATCTTGAAACGACTATTCATGTTACGAGAAGCCGAGGCTCGGCGTCGCAACCAGCCTCCCTACTATGTTCTGCCACACGAAACTCTAACCTATTTGGCGTCCAATCCGGCTGCCGATCTAGCCCAACTTCCCTCACTCAGGGGGCAGGTTGACTCCCGTTTTGGCACGCTCTTGCGTGCAGCTCTTCAAAAGGGCTTGGCCGATCCACCAATCAGTAGTCCAGTCCGTTACCGCATGGAGCCCCCGACTCCGGTTGAAATTGACCGTCTGCAGATGCTGAAGAGGTGGCGAGCGAATCTGGGGAGGCAGATGTCTATTGACCCGGCTCTAGTATGGCCGATGGCAAGCCTGGAACGTCTTGGGAAAGCCCCTCGCACACTGGGTGCCGAGCTCCAGTCACCTGAGGTGAGGCAGTGGCAATGTGAACAATTCGCTACGTCACTGGGGGCCTCTCTCGCCTAGCTGGATAGAGCGCCTCCCATCAGCACCGCTTAAACGACAAAGGTCAAAATGCTAAGCGCCGCCAACGTCAGCAAAGCCTACGGAGACCGGATTCTGTTCAGTGGTCTGACCCTCAACGTCGCGGCCGGAGATTGCATTGCGCTCATAGGCCCCAACGGTTCGGGCAAGACCACCCTCCTGGACATCCTGGCTAGCGATGTCTCTCCGGACACTGGGAGTTTATCCAGACATCGCAACGTCACTATAGGCTATCTCAAACAGGAGTCCACTCGGTTTTCCGACAAGACCCTGCTACAAGAGGTGCTTGAGGAATCTTCGGAGGTGACCACTCTTAGGGACAGGATCGCCACCACCCATGAGTCTCTTTCATTGCAGACCTCCTCCGGCAACCATGGTGAGCTCCTACGACAGCTCAGCCAGCTTGACAAGGCGCTAGAGGCGGCTGACGGAGGCTACAGGGAGCACGAGGCCAAGGCGATCCTCTCCGGGCTAGGTTTTAAGCAAAATGACTTCTTCCGACCCCTCGGCGAGTTCAGCGGCGGTTGGCTTATGCGCGCTGCGCTGGGCAAGTTGCTTTTCAAGAAGCCGGATGTGTTGCTCTTGGACGAGCCAACCAATCACCTGGACCTTGACGCAAACCTGTGGTTTGAGAAGTACCTATCCTCCTTCCGTGGAGCGGTAGTCGTCACCTCTCACGACCGGGCCTTCCTGAACCAGGTAGCAACCATGGTGCTGGCTATTACGCCAGACGAGGTGGTGCTCGTCAGGGGCGGCTATGACGACTACCTCATCGCTAGCGAACGGTCTCTTCAGGTAAAACAGGCTGCCGCGGCCAGGCAGGAGCGTGAGCTCCAGAGGCAGATGCGCTTTGTCGAGCGCTTTCGCTACAAGGCGCGGAAAGCCTCTCAGGTCCAGAGCCGCTTGAAGCAACTTGAGAAGGTACAGCAAATTCAGCTGCCGAGGGCGACCAAAAGGGTCCACTATTCCTTCCCGGAGCCGGCACGGACCGGTGCTGAGGCAATCCGTCTTACTAACGTGAGCAAGTCCTACGGCGACCACTACGTCTACCGAGGTTTGAACCTGGCGCTGATGCGCGGTGACCGGGTCGCCCTGGTTGGTCCCAACGGCGCCGGCAAGACCACCATGCTGAAGATCCTCGCGGGTGCCCTTCCCTTTGAGGAGGGTGAGCGGAAGACTGGCCACAACGTGATCACAGCCTACTACGCGCAGCATGTGTTGGAGCTCCTCAACCCTGGCAACACTCTCATCGAGGAGCTTCAGCAGGCTGCGCCCGAGGAATCGGAGCAGAGCCTGCGCCACATCCTCGGTGGCTTTCTGTTCAGCGGCAACGACATCCGCAAGCCCATATCCGTGTTGTCGGGTGGAGAAAAGGCGCGAGTGGCCCTGGCCAAGCTGCTGGTCCAACCAAGCAACCTGCTGCTCATGGACGAGCCAACCAACCACCTGGACATCGCCTCCAGGGAGATTCTCGCGGACGCCCTCAGCGACTATCGCGGCACCATCTGCCTCATAACCCACGACCGCACCCTCATACGCCAGATCGCCAACAAAATCATTGAGGTCGATGGGGGCCAACCAATGCTCTTCCCAGGCGACTACGACAGCTACCTGTATCGGAAACAGGTAGCTGCCGCGCAGGGTAGCACCCGTGTCGTTGCCAACGGAGTGGGTTATGACGCCTCGAAGCAAGGCTCCGCCGGCAACCGACCCGCCAGCAGACGCTCCGGACGACCGCGGAGCGCCGAAGAGGAGCTCCGCCGGGCCCTCAGCAAAGAGGCCCGCAGGCTGGCCAGGCGGATAGATGAAATCGATGTCACGCTGGTGGCCCAGGAGGCCCGGATTGCGCAGTTGGAGGCGCTGTTCTCCCGCCCAGATCAGTTTGAAGACGCGGCTCAGCTGGCCACTTCGGGAGAGCAGTACCGAGTGCTCAAGGCGGAGGCACAATCGCTCTGGGAGGAGTGGGAGAGGTTGTCGTTGGAGGCGGAGAGTATTGACAGCAGGCTCGGGGAACTCAAGTCGATCTAGATGACAACGACGGCAGGTGGAACGATAGCGGGCGTCTGAACTGGCCGCACGCCGAACTGTTCCGCCTCCCTGCCCCAGACGATAGTTGCGGCGTCGCCGTACAGGAAACAGATCGTTCAGGCAGGTGTGGTTCTTTGGGGTCTGCAACGAGTATATAATGGTTGGGCAGCGGGAGGTAGGCTATATGAGAGTAGACGGTAGATGAACCAGTCATGAGTATCGGCCTTGGCATTATCGGACTACCCCAGAGCGGTAAGACCACCTTATTCAACGCGCTCACCCGTGGCCAGGCTACAACCGCCGCGAGTCAGTCGCCAGGCAAGCCCAATGTGGGCATTGCCAAGGTCCCCGACCCGCGACTGGACACCCTGACGGAGATGTTTGAGCCGCAGCGGGTAACGCCAGCGGAAGTCCAGTACGTCGATATCTCGACCTATCCCGAGGAGAAGAGCACTCGAGGCATCGGCGGTCAAATGCTGAATACCCTCCAGCAATGCGATGCTCTGCTCCTAGTCGTCCGAGCCTTCAAGTCGCCATCGGTGCCTCACCCGGAAGGAACAGTAGATCCATACCGGGACCTGGCCATAATGCAGTTAGAGCTGGCCTTCTCCGACCTGGCCATTCTGGAGCGCAGACAGCAGCGGTTGCAGAAAGAGATAAGGTCGGCTAAGGCCGGTGATCGGGACAGGATCCGACGAGATGATGTCCTGATAGCTCGGATCAAGGACAGTCTGGAGGCTGATATCCCCATACGGGAACAGACCCTCTCCTCCGATGAGCGACGATCTATAGCCAATTACCAGTTCCTCACGGAGAAGCCCCTTCTCATCCTGTTCAACATCGGTGAGGGCCAACTATCCACCATCGATACATTAGAAAAGGAGGTGGCCACCCGTCTCGGCCGCTCTGGGGTAGAGACGACAGCTATGTGTGGAAAGCTGGAGATGGAACTGGCTCAAATGGCCCCGGAGGAAGAACGGCAGTTCCGCGAGTCGATGGATGCGGGTGAGTCGGGCGCCGGAAGGATGATCCGGCTCTCCTACAACCTCCTGGGCCTGGACTCCTTCTTTACCGTCGGTCCAGATGAAGTGAAGGCTTGGACCGTGCCAAAAAGCGAGCCGGCATCGCTGGCGGCAAGGCGTATCCACTCCGACATTGAACGCGGCTTCATCCGAGCCGAGGTGGTCGCCTACGACGACCTAGCCCGCTGCGGCGGAATCGCAGAGTCACGACGACAGGGTCTACTCCGCTCGGAGGGCCGAACCTACCCGGTGCAGAACGGCGACGTCATCAATTTCCTGTTTAATGTATAGATAACCGCGCCTTGTTCTCCTTTGGAGGCATCGTCACATTCACACGATGACGTATTCGTGGGGTCCGTAGGGACCCCACGCTATTCTTTTATCATTAGTCGTAAGAGCTCCTATTCCGTAGTGACTGGGCGACGACCGCGTAACCCGAAACGATACCGGAGATGCTGATGGGGGAGCAAACGGAGAGTCGTCGGTCTCATGTAGCTCTAACCTAAACCTGGTCGCCTCCTTGGCTATCAGCTGCGGACCCTCCTTCGGCGCGGCAGGGCTTCCGTTCGCATGGGGACCAGGGCGGTGGGTCCTATTGAGGTCAGATGAAGGATGCACCGATGAGGCGATTGCGTCTGCGCTGGACGTGGGCGCTGCTACGGTGGGTAGGATTCGCAAGCGCGGTGTGGAACGGGGACTGGAGGAGGCGCTACTAGGACACCAGTGGCAAGTTAGATATACTTAGTAGCGGAGGGACCAGTGGATGGCCGCTGAGGCCGGAAAGCTCCCGCTTCTAAACAAGATACTGTACACCACGGACATGGTAGGCAGCCAGGCGATGGCCCAGACCAGAAATCTGTGGCTCCTGTTCTTCCTGGCTCCCCCGAAATCCGAGAACCTGCCTGCGAAAGTCCCCGCACTGGACTGGGGGCCCATAGACCTGGACCCCAGGGTGTTTATCGCCGCAGTCCTCGTAGTCGGCCGCTTCATAGAGGCTTTCGACGACCCGATCATCGGATGGTGGAGCGACAAGACCCGCAGCCGGTGGGGACGGCGCCTGCCGTTCGTCTTGCTCGGGACGCCTTTCTGGGCTGGGCTGTTCTCCCTGCTGTGGTTCACCCCTTCGGGCGACCCTAGTTACACGAACGCCATATATATGTTTATAGTCCTGGAACTGTTCTTCCTGGGGTCCACCCTAACAGGGGGGCCATACGAGGCCCTGATGCCCGAGGTGGCACGGTCGCACAAGGACCGAATGAGCGTCGTGGCCTGGCAGTTCTACTTCGGCGTCGCCGGAGCGGTGTTGGGCCTGGTAGTGACCGGACTGATGAAGGACGCCTTCGGGTTCGTGGCCATGGGAATAGTAATCGCCGTTTGCGGGCTGGTGTTCCGTTACATCGGACTCGGCGGCATCTGGAAGCTGGCTCCCAGGGAGACACCCCCGGCTACGATGGGTGTGTGGTCCTCCTTCAGGGCGACCCTCTCCAACCGGCAGTTCATCTACTTCCTCCCCACCTTCGTCTTTTTCCAGCTGTCCGTCTCCATGGTCATAGCGTGGCTCCCCTTCTTCGTGGAGGGGGTATTGGAGGAGGGGAACGGAGGTGCAGTCACGTCTCTTCTTACAGGAGTCACCCTGGTGGCGATGGCGCTCTCGGTGATCGTCCTCTGGAAGCTGGGAAACAGGCTGGGAAAGCGATGGGTATATTCGGCCTGCCTTCTGGGCACGGCGTTGATCCTGCCTCTCTTTGCGTTCGCGGGCTTCGTTCCGGGTATTCCAGGGCTGGTGCAGGGACTGGTCATAGCTTTTCTGGCCGGGCTGCCTATGGCGGGGGTGAACTTGTTGCCTCGGGCCATCACAGCCGACATCACCGACTACGACGAGCTGCGCACCGGGATGCGACGGGAGGGCGTATTCTACGCCTCCCAGAACCTGTTCGAGAAGATAGGGTCTTCCTTCGCCCCACTGATGCTGGCGTTGTTGCTGCTGCTGGGCGACACCACGGACAACCCGCTGGGGATAAGGCTCATGGGACCGGTGGCCGGTGTCATCGCCTTTCTGGGCTTCTGGCTGTTCAGGGCGTACAGACTGCCCAGCACGGTCACTCGAGAGTCGGTAATTGCGGCCGGACTGGAGATCTAAGCGCGCGCGTAGTTCAACGGCCTTCGCTGACGCCCAATATAGGCAACGCTTCGATGGCGCCATCATGGAGGTGCCGAATTTCAGGAGGGGAGTGCGCACCCCGCGGCATGAGCTTGCGGCTCGGGCCAAGGACCTGATTCGCAGCGGGTCTCCGGAAATGGCGTGTGCCCCTGGTCCTGGTCTCCACAGGTTTCTTGGACGCCCCCTGCGTTGGCGGCGTATGCTGGCCGACGACAGCTTGGTTTTTGCTTTGGTCTCAGGGGTAAATACCCCGGACCTTTATGGCATCGGCCACTCTCCCCACGGCCAGCATCAGGGCGGCGGTCCTAAAATTGCACCTCTCAAGCTTGGCTAGCGAGGCCACGTCGTTAAAACTCCGTACCATGATTTTCTCGAGCCGTGCGTCTATCTCTTCTTTGCTCCAGAAGTAATACTGGAGGTCCTGCACCCACTCGAAATAGGAGACCACTACTCCGCCGGCGTTGGCCAGTATGTCCGGCACGACAGTAACACCCCTGTCCTCCAGAACAGATTCCGCCTCAGGGGTCGTGGGCCCGTTGGGTCCTTCTACGATTACCTTGCTGCTTATCCGGCCGGCATTGCGAGAGGTAATTTGGCCCTCGATGGCGGCCGGGATGAGCATGTCGCAGGGTATCTCCAGGAGCTCTTCATTGGTCAAATTTTCACATGCCGGACATTCCTGGCAGGTCCCCGTGGCCGCTTTGTGGCTGCTTACTTCTTCCAAGTCCAGCCCATTCTGACGAAATACACCACCTGTGGTATCACTGACAGCTATAATCTTACAGCCCATCTCCTGGAGACACTGGGCAGCGTAGTAGCCCACGTTTCCGAACCCCTGCACCACAACCGTGGCATCCTGAAGAGGTTTACCCAGGGAAGTCATGGTCGCTCTGGCTGCTATAGCCACCCCCCGGCCAGTGGCTTCCCTTCTTCCCACGGTACCTCCTGTTACTATGGGCTTGCCGGTTACAGCCCCAGGCACTGAATATCCTTTGTGCATGCTAATGGTATCCATGAACCACGCCATTATCTGTTCGTTGGTGTTCACGTCGGGGGCAGGGATATCGCTCTCAGGGCCGAGCAAGACAGAAATCTCCGTGGCGTAGCGTCGGGTCAGCCGCTCCAGCTCCCTCAAGTGGACCCCATGATCAGGACAGCGGTGAGGCTAAAATAAGAGAGTCTACCGCTGGGGTGTCTTGTAAACCTTCATCCGATGGTAAGGCTCGTGGATGTTCCAGTAAACACCTTTGTGGGCTCACTGCATGGAACACCTGACCCGGTGACCGATAGCCCAGGGCTTGATGGGGCCGCTCTTGGTTGTAGAAGGCCAGATAAGCCCCAATCCCCTTTCTGGCCTCAGTCCCATTTTGGTATGCCTTCAGGTACACCTCCTCGTACTTGATGCTGCGCCACAGCCGTTCCACGAAGACGTTGTCCATGCACCGGCCCCTGCCGTCCATGCTCACTTGAACGCCTTGCGCCAGCAGCATGCTGGTGAAGGCCTCGCTGGTGAACTGGCTGCCCTGGTCGGTGTTGAAGATCTGTGGCCGACCCTTGCTCAAGGCCTCTTCCAGAGCCGCAACACAGAAGTCTACCTCCAGGGTGTTGGACAGCCGCCAGGCCAGCACGTAGCGGCTGTGCCAGTCCATGATGGCCACCAAGTAGAGGAAACCCCGAGCCATGGGTATGTAGGTGATGTCGGTGGCCCACACCTGGTTGACCCGGTTGATCTCCAGCCCCCTGAGCAAGTACGGATAGACCTTATGCCCTGGGTTTGGCTTGCTGGTGTTGGGACGCCGGTAGATGGCCTCCAGGCCTATCAGCTGCATCAGCCGGCGGACCCGCTTGCGGTTGACCTGGTGTCCGTGATTGCTGAGCCAGGCAGTCATCCTTCTGGAGCCGTAGAAAGGTGTCTTCAGGTACTGTTGGTCTATGAGGGCCATCAACTCCAAGTCCTCGGCGCCGGCCTCGGTTGGCAGGTAGTACAACGAGGAGCGGCTGATACCCAGCAAGGCGCACTGGCGTACCAGAGACAGCTTCGATTCTTCTCGGTCAATCATGGCCCGGCGTTGGGACCGGCTCACAACCCGAAGCTCCGTGACAAAAAATCCCGTTCCACCTTGAGCTGCCCAATCTGTTGGTAGAGCTGGGCAGTGAGGACCTCTTGGTCCTTCTCCTGGCGTCCACCACCATTTTCAAAGAGGTGCGGCGCCCCCTGAGTCAAGGCCTTCTTCCAGGCATGGATCTGGCTCGGGTGGACTTCAAACCGGCTGGCCAGCTCTGCAATGGTGTGCTCCCCCTGGAGCGCGGCCAAAGCCACTTTGGCCTTGAAGACTGGGCTGTGCTTCTTACGTGTTTGCTTCATGTCCTGCTCCTTGTTTCCGTCCTATTTTAGGAGCGGGACTCTCTCTTAGCCACCTGTCCGAATTTTGGGGTCCACCTCAGGGAACTCCGAGGCCCGTGATCTGTTCCGCATGTTGGATCATCAGCTATGGAGTCAGAGTGGCCACAACCCTGTGAAGCAGCTACGGGACATCGGGCCGGACAAGCTGCGAACGGCCGCTCGAGACCAGTGCTTCGTGGACTGCTACGAGTCAGTCATGTCGGCCTTCGATGCTTATATGGGCGCATCCGACAAGTGGTTTCACGCCAACTACCCCCGCCACTTGGATGGCCCCGTAGCCTACTTTTCCATGGAGTTCGCCATCCACAACTCCCTTCCCATCTACGCCGGCGGCCTGGGGGTTCTGGCGGGGGGCTACTGCAGGGAGGCCAGCGACCTGGGCATCCCGATGGTGGCAGTCGGGTTCCTGTATCTTCAGGGGTATTTCCCACCAGAAAGTGACTCCCGACGGGTGGCAGCAAGAAGAGTACAGGCATCTGGAGTTCAGCGAGACGCCCATCGAGCCCGTACTCTCTCCCGATGGACGGAGGCTCCTGGTCCAGGTGTGGCTGAAGGATAGACCTCTGTTCCTGGCTGCGTGGCGGGTGTGCGTGGGCCGGACGGCGGTCTACCTCCTGGACACCGACCTGGAGGAGAACTCCCCTGAGGACCGTCCGCTTTCCTCCCGCCTTTATACGGCGGACCGGGACCAGCGCATTCAACAGGAGATCGCCCTGGGGCTTGGCGGAGTAGAGTCCCAGGAAGTGGTGTAAGAAGAGGAGGGGGTCTGGAGTAAGAGAGACCACCGCGTCATCCTTAGCGGGCAAAGAAGAAAGCTCGAGAAAGGAGGACAACGGTGGTCAAGGAAAGGATGGACCTGCTGGAGTTGTTGCGCAAGGGGGGAATGGACGGTGACGTGGACTTCCTACGGGAGGCTCTGAGAGTGCTGGTAGAGGGGATCATGGATGCGGAGGTGTCTGCGAGGACCGGTGCTGAGTATGGAGAACGCAGCCCTGAGCGGGTGACCCAGCGCAACGGGTATCGGTCCCGGGCGTGGGATACCCGGGTAGGGACTATGGAACTGCACATCCCGAAGCTTCGAGAGGGGAGCTACTTCCCGAGCCTGCTGGAGCCACGGCGTCGCAGCGAGCGAGCTCTGCTGGCTGTGATCCAGCAGGCCTATGTGGAAGGTGTATCGACAAGGCGGGTGGACGACCTGGTCAAGGCCCTGGGGTGCGAGGGTATCTCCAAGAGCCAGGTGTCCCGTATCTGCTCCGAGCTGGACGAGGTGGTGGAGGACTTCCTGGGTCGGCCGCTGGACGGCGGATCATACCCCTACCTGTGGCTGGATGCACTAACCCAGAAGGTCAGAGAGGCCGGTAGGATCGTCAACGTCAGCGTGGTGGTGGCGACGGCGGTCAATGGCGAGGGCAAGCGGGAGATCATTGGGATGGACGTGGGTACCAGTGAAGACGGCGCCTTCTGGCTGGCCTTTCTGCGCTCACTGTCGGCCAGGGGTCTGAGCGGGGTGGATCTGGTGGTATCGGATGCGCATCAGGGACTCAGGGATGCCATCGCGACTGTCTTCGGTGGGGCCAGTTGGCAACGGTGCCGCACACACTTCATGACCAACCTGCTCACTCGGGTCCCCAGGCGCGCTCAGCCCTGGGTGGCCACCATGGTACGCACCATCTACCAGCAGCCGTCCCCTCAGGAGGTCCACGCACAGCTCGAGCGGGTGATCGCCCAGCTACAGGACCCGTTCCCTCAGGTGGCCTCTCTACTGGACGCGGCTGGTGCGGACGTCCTGGCCTTCTCCAGCTTCCCACTCGCCCACTGGAAGAAGATCTGGTCTAACAACCCCCTGGAGCGTCTCAACAAGGAGATACGGCGCCGCACCAACGTGGTGGGTATCTTTCCCAACCGGCCGGCCGCGCGTCGCCTCGTTGGGGCTGTCCTGGCCGAACAGCACGACGAATGGGCCATCGGCCCTCGTTACATGACACCCGCGGTCTACAGCATCGACGAAGCTCTACCCGAGGCGGATCTAGCGAAGGCGGCGGCATAGACCGCGATCAACAGGATGACGCTCTCTTACACCACTTGACGGGACGTGACCGCTTGGCGGCGTCCGGATGGTAAGGGCGTTGAGTACTAGATTCAATCCCGGAGGATTTGATGGAAGAGGTAATCCAGAAGATCACCGTTCGGCCCAACGGTCCATATATAGTGCGGGGTGGTGTTCCGCTTGTTCGCAAGACGCCGGTCATGTCCGAGCACGGGGAGCCACTGACCTGGAAAAAAGAGGACGTCCTGACCACCGAAGATACCTACCGTCTCTGCCGGTGCGGACAATCGAGCACGAAGCCCTTCTGCGACGGCACCCACACCCTGGTAGAGTTCGACGGCTACGAGACGGCCGACACCGGGTCCACGGCTGACCGTGCGGTCCACTATGAGGGCGACAAGATAGTCGTCCAGAACGACCGGTCTCTATGTACCCACGCCGGCTTTTGCGGCAACCGAATCACCAACATCTGGAAGATGATTAAGGACGCGACCGACACGCAAGTGCGGGCTCAGATCATGGCGATGGTGGAACGATGCCCATCGGGCGCCCTTTCCTTCGCCCTTGAGCCTGACGGCGAGATCGTAGAACCAGACCTCCCCATAGAGATCGCTGTCATCCCAGATGGGCCTCTATGGGTCAGCGGAGGCGTCCCGGTGGAGCGGCGTGACGGGCAGCCCCTCGAAACACGCAACCGAACTACCCTCTGTCGCTGTGGAGCTTCTAAGATCAAACCACTCTGCGACGGCACACACAAGGAAGTCGGGTTCTCGGACGCGTCGCCCGTGAGCGCAGCGGCGGCGCAACCAAGAGAGAGTACCCAGGCGACTCACCCAGCATAATCAGGATATCCAGGGAGATTAGCGAATGGCAGGAGGGGATACTATGTCCGCGGCGGAGGTCCTACGCCGAATATGGCTCTTTTCTGGGTTGAGCCAAGACCAGCTCGATGCCATCTCGAGCTTTACGTTTCGAGCGACTTTCAGTCCCGGGGAGCTTATTGTAGAAGAAGGCCGTACGGGCAATGGATGCTACGTTATTATGGCGGGCGAAGTCGAGGTGGTGAAGGGGCTGGGAGCCGAAAGTCAGCGGGTTCTTGCCAGGCGTGGGTCGGGTGAGGTTTTCGGGGAGATGGCGCTTCTCGGCGAGTGGCCCAGGACAGCGAGCATACGTGCGTTGGGCCAGGTTGAGTGCCTGGGCATCGACAGATGGGTGTTCCTCTCTCAGCTTGAAGGGCAGCCTCAGGTGGCAATCAAGATGCTACAGGTCCTAGCACAGCGCCTCCGGGACAGCGACGCCCGGCTTGTACAATGAGTTTCGTCCAGTCTTGTCTGGCACGGATATCACGATTCGCTGAGTCGCTCGGCATACTGGGCCAGGGACCCCCTTACTCGACGCAGCACGGAGGACATCACTCCCCGGGCTTCGAGAAACCCGCAATACGCGGACATCTCCCTTAACCGCTCAATGAATAATGCCCAGGCGGCAGCCTGGTGAGGTGGGGTAATAGCATCCCGGGAGAGACGGAAACTTGGACCGGCCGTCAGCCCCGGATGGGAGGGCCCTGCCGGCAGTGTTGTCAGGGCGTCGCCGAGAGGCCCGATTACGTCCATCATCAGGCCCACGGTGACATCTGCGAGCCGCGTGAGCTGGCCTTCGGACTCCCCCGTGTGTAGAAGCAGTCTCCCAAGCATCTGCATCAAAAGCGCATAGCATCCATCAAACAGATTGCATATGTCACGACTCAACGGGTCATCGATCAGGTTCACTACACAGCCATCACCGGTGTCATTCGGCAACATCGAGTAAGGATTCTTAACCGCAGGGCGTCCCGGATCAAATTTCGGATCATGCCGTTGAGTCAGATCGTACTCCTCAAGCATCGCCACAAATCGGCCATAATGAGAGTCCTTCTTGTCGCCCCGTGCCCCTTCGCCTTGCTCGACGATCCCCCCGATAGCGGCTTGGGCAGATTTCAGACCCGTCACCGGGAACACGCCGGGTAGACTGAAATACGCGTCCGCTATTTGCGCTCCGTCTGGACCAATGAACAGGCCCTCCTCACGGAATTTTTGAGTCAGGTAGTTCAGTCCGTCTTCGATGCCCCTGTAGAGGTGACCGACTGTCTGGTACTGCCTTTCGCTGGAGAAAATATCACTGAATTTCCCCAGGGCCAGAGAAGCCATGTCCGGGCTGGAGTCCTCCCCAGGTCCAGGCTCCATGTCCTCCGGCCTCTCAAGGAAGACGAAGCTCTCCAGCGTCTGGCGGCAAAATGGGACGAGTTCCAGACTGAAGGACGGTGGGTAAGCCCTTGGGCTGGCTGGAAGGTTTGGGCGGCGCAGGTGCGGCGCACCCCCTACGGCCACGAGCAAGTTGCAGGCCAGAGACAGATGCACCATCTCTTGGATCGCAATCTGGAGAATGGTCCCCCGCCACCGCCTTATCATACTCAAGTGCTCTTCAGCGATGCCTTCCTTGGTATCCCTCTTGATACTAAAGGCGGCGAACAAATAAGCGCACATGATTCCGTGCTCGAGCTCAGCAGCTTCAGTTAAGAGGTAGATAAGCTGGGACCTGTTCTCAATCCTGACCGGAGCGTCCATCAACGATGCCTCCCCTGTCTTCGAAACTGCTCCTCCTCGGGGCGTCGCGCTGCTCGCTGACGTTCGGGCCGTCTGCTAGCGTTACATCGGATGGCTTCTTCGCTGCCACCTGGGCTCGTTCACCGGTTAATAGGAAACGCCGACCAGTAGGCCGGACAAAGGGTGTTCCAACGACCCGCGCACTACCCTAGCCCCAGCGCCTCCCGTAGCGCCACCAGCTGGTCCAGGTGCTCCCGCCAGTGGCGCACGAAGATGCCAGCTATCAACTGCTCCACCGTGCGTTCCTCCTTCACCGAGCGGGTAATGGAGTGGAAAAGGAATCTCTTGCCCGCCAGGTCGGCATCCGTGGCCGACGACAGGACTTCCTCCATGCCGGAGGTCACCCGGGCGATATCCCCCCGCACTGCGTCCAGGTCCGTCGCATGTCGCTCCCCGGCCAGGTTGGTCAGGCTGGCCGTTACGGGAACCTCCTCCATCCTTCCGTCCAGGAGCCCCTTTACCGCCGTGTGGATGCCTCCCGCCGGGGTGTCCACCAGGTGATAGACCACCTCCCGCGCCGACCACTCCCCTTCGCTGGGCTTCCAGTCTAGGCAGTAGTCCATCCCCTCCAGCACCAGGTCCATCTCGCGCTGTATGGTCCGGACTTCCTCGAGAAAAGATTCCTTGCGGGTGCTCAACCACCCTCCTCCTGGCTTCAGCCCAGTCCCAAGCGCGCCGGAGCGCTCCCCGTCCGCGGCAGGCTAATCAGGTCCCGCCGATAGACTGCGGCTCAGGATGTCCTTCACCTGGCCGGCCGTATCTCCCCGCTTGAGCCCTATCTCCACCGACGCCCTGAGCAACCCCAGGGGCGTCCCGCCATCGTAGCGGGTGCCCAGGAACTCGTAAGCGTACATCTCCTGGCTCTCCAGGAGCAGCACCATACCATCGGTGAGCTGAATCTCGCCTTTGGCCCCGGGGATTGTGCGCTCGAGACACGAGAATATCTCGGGGTTGAGTACATAACGGCCCACGATGGCTAAATTCGAAGGAGCGGCTTCGGGGGCGGGCTTCTCCACCATCCCCTTTATCCGGTGCACCCTCTCGCCGACGGGGGTGGAGTCCACGACGCCGTAGGCCTTCACCGCTTCCCGGGGCACCTGCTCCACCGCCACCACACCACCACCATACTTTTCATATACGGAAAGCATCTGCCGGGTTGCCCCTTCGGCATGCCATATGACATCGTCGGGGAGGATAACCACGAAGGGCTCGTCCCCTACCTGATCCTTCGCGGTCAGCACGGCGTGGCCCAACCCCAGGGCCCCTTCTTGCCGCACATAGGACACATGAGCCATCGACGAGAGGCTGCGCACTACATCCAACATATCCCAGGAGGCAGCTTCCTCCAGCTGCTGTTCCAGGGCGGGGTCGGGCAGTAAATACTGCTCCAGGGCCTCCTTGCCCTCGGAAGTGACGACGATAATGTGCTCGATCCCCGCGGCCACCACCTCCTCGACCCCATACTGGATCATCGGCCTGTCCACTATGGGCAACAGCTCCTTGGGGACCGACTTGGAGGTGGGAAGAAAGCGAGTGCCCCGCCCCGCCGCGGGGATAACAGCTTTACGGACCTTCATCCGGCGTTCCTCATGGCGGGTATTCTACCATCTGCCATAGCGGGCGACAAGGAAGGGCTGGCGCCCACCCGCCCGGCGAGGGCCGATTGACAGACCGCCGAAACTGCCCTACCATAAAACCCTGAGGCTGTGCTAGACGGGGAGCTAGCGGTGCCCTTTACCCGCAATCCGCTACAGCGGGGTTGAATTCCTCTCCCAGGCGTGACCTGTGCGCCTCTATGCTTGCAGGGCGGTATCGAAAGCTGGGTCCCTCGCGACGGAGGGCTGTGAACCCCGCCAGGGCGGAAGCAGCAACGGTAAGCAGAACCCTCTGAGTGCCGAGGGAGCGCCTGGCTGGAGCCGTCCACGGGCACATGCTCATAGGTTACCGTCGAAGAGAGGTGCACGGCCTCAGGATTGTACCCATTGATTGGACTATGAACATATCCCCAGACATCGCCCTACCCGGGCCTGGGCACCAGACCGTTGCCGACCACGGCTCCATCCCGCGAAAGTCCCTTGCCCAACATTTCCTAGCGGACCGCCGCGTCCTCCAGAGCATCCTCTCGGCGGCAGAGCCGGGTCCGCAGGATACCGTGGTCGAGGCGGGCCCCGGCACAGGCGCCCTTACCCGCGCCCTGGTCTCGACGGCCAAGAGGGTCGTGGCCATCGAGCTGGACTCCCGCCTGGCGGACTCCCTCGCCTCCAGGCTGGGCAATCCTCCCAACCTCGATGTGATCAACACCGACGCCCGCGAGTTCGACCCGGCCCAGCTCCTGGGTGTGGAGAGCGGCTACATGATGGTGGGCAACCTGCCCTACTACGCCGCGAGCCCCATTCTACGGCGTTTCCTGGAGGCCGGACGTCACCGACCCTCCCACATGGTGGTCATGGTCCAGAAGGAGGTGGCGACCCGCATGGTCGCGGCGGACGGTCGGATGAGCCTGCTGGCACTGGGAATCCAGCTCTACGGCATTCCACGTATCATAAACTATGTACCGGCCACGGCTTTTTATCCTCAACCCAAGGTCAGTTCCGCCATCGTGAGGATAGACCCCCTGGCCCGACCGGCCATCGAGGTAGAGAACGAGGCGTTCTTCCGCGTGGTGAGGGCGGGGTTTGCCGCCCCCAGGAAACAGCTCCGTAACTCCCTGAGCCAAGGGCTGGGGACCTCTCCCGAGGAGGCAGGCCAGTTCCTGCGGCAGGCCGGCATGGACCCCAAGCGGCGCCCCGAGAATCTAAGCCTGCAAGAGTGGGAAGGGGTCTACCACGCGGTGGTGGAAAGATCGGGCCGTGGAGATTGAAGCCCACGCCAAGATAAACCTGACGCTGGAGGTGCTGGGCCGCCGCCCGGACGGCTATCACGAAGTACGGACCGTCCTTCAGACGATAGACCTCCCGGACCGGCTCCACTTCAATCCTGCACCGGGAATCACGGTCAGCTGCGCGGTGGGCGGCCTGGGCGGTCGAGATAACCTGGTGTGGAGGGCCGCGCATGCCCTGCGCAGGGCAACCGGGACCGATAAGGGAGCAGATATATCTCTGGACAAGCGTATACCCATCGCCGCAGGTCTGGGAGGCGGGAGCAGCGACGCAGCCGCTACCCTGAGGGCTCTGAACAACCTCTGGGAGCTGGGCCTGGACCAGGGGGAGCTGGCGTCCATTGGGGCGTCCCTGGGTGCCGACGTCCCCTTCTTCCTCAAAGGCGGTACCGCCTTCGCCGCCGGGCGGGGCGAGGCGTTAACGCCGCTGCCCCACGTTGGGCCAGCCTGGATGGTGCTGATGGTACCACAGCCGGACAAAACGGGGAGCGGTACCTCCATCGGACACAAGACTGCCCACCTCTACTCGATGCTCACGCCCGAGTACTATACGGACGGCAGCCGCACCGACGGGCTGGTGGACAGCATCAACGATGGCCGGCTCTGCTCCGAGCTTCTATACAACGTGTTCGCGACGGTGGCCCCCGTCGCGTTCCCGGGATTCGACGAGGCCCGAGGGGCCCTTGCCGAAGCGGTAAAGGGGCCGGCGCATCTATCGGGCACCGGCCCCGCCCTCTACTCTCTGGTGTCGTGCAAAGAGCATGGGGACGGAGTAGTGGACTCCTTGAAAGCAAGGGGCCTGATGGTTTACTGTGTGAGCACCTGGCACCCACCAGATTGATGCGGACCGTGCCCGGTCCCGTGGCACGGCGGCCGCTACCGCGAGTAAGAACGTTCAGATCGGAGGAGACCTACTAGTATGGACATACCCCTGCTGAGCATACGGATCGGCATAGATCCGGATATGTTCGAAATAGGGACGTTTGTGCTTACCTGGCACGGCTTCTTTACCTTTGTCGCCGTGTCCGTAGCCGTGTTTCTCGTGGGCAGGTGGGCCAAGAAGGCGGGCATGGTAACCGATGCTGTGTACTCGGTGGCCGTCTGGGCCATAATCGGAGGCATCATCGGGACCAGGGTGTTCCACGTAGTGGACTTCTGGGACGTCTACCAGAACAATCCGGGGAGGATAGTGCAGATCTGGCAGGGGGGCATAACCATATGGGGTGCCATACTCGGCGGCTTCCTGGGTGGCGCGGCCTACATGGTGGTGAGGAACCACCCCCGGTTCATCGGCCTCTGGAACAGGCTGCTCACCAGTGCACTACAGAAGCGGTTCACCATCCGGGGGCTGACCCTGGAGAGGCAGGAGCGCCTGGACCTCAGGGAAGCCATGGGGGGCCTGGCCCCGATCAAGGCGTTCAACGCGGTGGACGACGCCCTGGAGGTCAGCTTCCAACAGGGGGTTGCTGAAGACGCACTGCGCGCCCTCCTGGACGGGGCGGGGTACTCCGCGGCGACGATACATAGCAGAAGGCTCGAACGGGCCCCCCTACCCACGGTGGGACAGCTGGCCGACCTTACGACACCGGCCTTGCTGATAGCCATGGCCATTGGCAGGGTAGGGGATATCATCAACGGCGAGCATGTGGCCAAGCTAACTTCTTTGCCATGGGGATTCGTCTACACCCATATCGAAAGCCCTAGCAACGCCGTGCACACTGTTGCCGCCAGCCATCCCGCCGTGGTCTACGAGATGCTATGGGACCTGGCCGTCCTTGGGCTAGTATGGGGTCTCAAGAACCGGCTCCGGCCTCCTGGCATGCTATTCGCCCTTTACCTGGCCTCCTACTCGGTGGGAAAGTTCTTTATCAGCTTTTTACGTCTGGACAAAGAGTGGGCCATAGGGCTGGCGGAGGCCCACTTCGTGGCCATCGCGGTGATGGCAATCACCATACCCCTTCTGATCGCCAAGGCACAGTTCGTCAGGCCTCCCTCAGCGTCACGGGCGCAGGGAGCCAAGGTCGGAAGCTAGGGCCGGCCAGACCTGAACAGAGGCATGATCTTTTCGCTGAGGAGCTTCAGGGAGGAGTCCGCGCGGTCCCGGGGCACCAGTCCCCGGTGGGTCAGCATCAGGTTCCTCGCCCCGACGTCGCGCAGCAGGGCCACCTGCTCTGCAACCCTCCGGGGTGAGCCTACCAGGGCTTCGTTGGCGCCGGGGTCTGGGGTGACTTCATACGCTGACCTGGGAAGGGGAGGCTGCTGCTTTGGCACGGGCTGGCCGACGGGGTTCCAGCGCTCCCTCACGTCGGCCATGTGAGTGTAGGCGCGGTCGAAGGCGGGCAAGAACTCCTCAAATGCCTGGTCGTCGGTCTCGGCGAGATAGAGCTCGCGCCAGACCCACGACTGGTCGAGGGCCCTCTCCACCGCCTCCTCATCGAATTCCGAACGGACCATCTCGTCGCGGTATAGCTGGATCGACTGGCCCAGGGCCGTCGTTGACCGGCCCCGCAATAGCATCGGCCTGCCTAGCCTGGCCATCGCCCTTACCGACTCGTCGGCGATGCAGGAGCGAGCCAGCGCGGGATGGGGCTTCTGGTAGGGCTTGGGCCGGACCGAGGGAAACGCCACCTGCCAGAACTTGCCCTCATGGCGTACGTTGTCCGTGGTCCATGCCTTCACCAGCAGCTCTTCCGCCTCGTCGATACGCTCATAGCCCGCCGCCACGTCAGTCCCGAACCCCGCGTACTCGAAGGAGCTGAAGTTAGACCCCCGTCCGATTCCCACGATAAGCCGGCCGTGGCACAGGTTGTCCAGCAGGGCGGTCTGAATGGCCAGCCGGACCGGGTGGTGTAGTGCCATCTCCACTACCCCGAAGCCCAGCAGTACCCGTCTGGTCTTAACCGCCACCGCACTGGCCATGACCAGGGGGTCGCCGTATACCACCTCGCCGGTAAAGTGATGCTCGGCCAGCCATATCGCGTCCAGCCCCAGCTCCTCCACCAGCTCTGCCTCGTAAAGGCACTCGTCTATGACCTGGGAGTCCCGGGACGCGTCGAAGTTCATCGGATAGAAGAAGTGGCCGAACCGCATTTTGCCTCCCAAACCGCTGGCTATGCCTGGGACCGCCACGAAAACGCCCACGCAAGCTGTCCATCACTGTACCTTACGTGGTCACCCGTTACAAGGTGATCGCGCCCAGAGTGCCCCGTCCCTACGACCCCACGAGTGGAGGGCGGCGGCGCCATGGCAGCGTGTATAATGTAGTCAAGCTTATCCGGGAGGTAGTCTGTGAGATTGCAGGGCAAGGTAGCACTAATCAGCGGCGGAGCCCGGGGTCAGGGCGAGACGGAGGCCAAGCTCTTCGCTCGCGAGGGCGCCAAGGTGGTAATAGGCGACATTCTGGATGCAGAGGGTACCAGGGTGGCAGCGCAAATCGCCGAATCCGGCGGCGATGCCCTGTTCGTGCACCTGGATGTGACCATCGAACAGGACTGGCGTCAGGCCATCCAGACAGCCGTGGCCCGGTTCGGCAGGCTCGATGTCCTGGTCAACAACGCGGGAATCTGGCGCGGCGGCACGGTGGAGGAGACCCCTCTTGAGGACTGGAATGTCATGATGGAGGTCCACTGCACGGGCGTCTTCCTGGGGACCAAGCTGGCGGTCCCCGAGATGCGGAAGGCGGGGTCGGGCTCCATCATCAACATCTCGTCCACGGTGGGGCTGGTGGGAACCACCTACAGCACAGCCTACGGCGCCGCCAAGGGAGCCGTGAGGCTGTTCACCAAGTCCACCGCCCTTCAATACGCCGTGGACGGCATCAGGGCGAACTCAATCCACCCCGGACCGGTCGATACGGTTATGGCCACCCAGATGTGGCCCGACGCGGCGACCCGGGAAGCTGGGATATCCAGGATACCCCTGGGCAGAATAGGAACTCCCGAGGATGTGGCTTACGGGGCCCTGTACCTGGCGTCAGACGAGTCGTCCTTTGTCACGGGGAGCGAGCTAGTGATAGACGGGGGCTACACCGCCCAGTAGAGGCGACCGGACGGCTACCTCGCCCTCCCGCCGGTTCGACAGAGAACAGCCACCCCTACGCCCCGGTGAGATCGGCCACCCTTGGCATGACCTCCTGGGCCAGGAGCCGTGTGGACCTCTCCCAGGCCGCCTGGTCCTGCCACTGGTCGAACACCAGTGCCAGGAGCCCGCCGAAGCCCCCGACGTCCTCGTAAAGCTTGCGTATCTTGCCGGCCACCGTCTCCGGGGAGCCGATGAGCCACATGTGGTCGGCCAGGTACTCCGGGGTCACGGCGCTGTCGGGCACCGCCTGGTCATGCTTGAAGACGTGGGCCAGCTTGAACTCCTTGAACAAGGGGAGCAGGTATTCCCGCCAGGCCCTGGCCGTCATCCCGTTGAGGGCCTTGTGCCTCGCTTCCTCATCGGTGTCCGCCACGTACACGTCACGCACTACCCGCCACTCGCTCCGCGACGGGGTCCTCCCCGAACGCTTCGCCCCCTCCTCAATTGCCTCCCAGTGGCTCGCTACGAAGTCGGTGTTGAAGGCCATGCTCAGTGGTATGAAACCCCTCTCACCGGCGACTATCAGGGAGGGAGACTTATAGCTAAGAGAGGCCACGCCGATGGGAGGATGGGGCTTCTGGTAGGGGGTGAGGAAGTAGCGGAGAGTCCCGTACATCGTATCGGTCAGAGTTACGTTCCAGAACTTGCCCTTGTACTCGAAGGGCCCCTTGTTCTCCCATATCTTGAGGATGATGTCCAGCGCCTCCCGGGTCATCTCCCGGTGCTGTCCCCCGAACCCGTCTACGTCGAAAAGGGCCCAGTCTGTGGGGAGTCCGCTGGCACCGATGCCGAACATGAACCGCCCCTGGGCGAGGTGGTCCAGGTAGGCGACCCGATGGGCCAGCTCCGCCGGATGGTGGAAGGGGAGGAGATGGGATCCGACGCCCAGCCTGATCCGGCTGGTCCGCATCAGGGCCTGGGCGATCATGAGGTCGGGCGCGGGTATAGGCTCCCAGGGAGCCGTGAAATGCTCGCCGATCCAGGCCTCGTCGTACCCCAACTCGTCCACCAAGGCCAGGTAGTCCAGGTCCCACTGGTGGGAGTCGTATATGTTGCGCTCCGGTGGGTGGGACGGCATCATAAAGAGCCCGAGCTTCATGGCCCTCTCCTTAAGGACGGGTTACCGTGGCGTCTGGTGACCCTATGTTCATTGGGGGGAAGGAGCCCTAACGCTGGGAAGATGGAGTAAGGACCTCACCGGTGCCGATCATGCTGTCCCGGGTGACCAGGGCCGCCAGCTCCTCCTCACTCATGTGCCCGGTCCCTCTGGGCCGCCTCGGCAGCACCAGGTACCTGACCTCGGCGGTGGCGTCCACCACCCGGACCTCCATCCTCTCGTCTAGCCCCAGGCCGAACTCCTCAAGCACCGCCCGGGGCTCCCGGACGACCCGGGCCCTGTACGCCTCGCTCTTGTACCACTCGGGGGACGGGCCGAGGAGAGGTATGGGATAGCAGGAGCAGAGGGTGCAGACGACCACGTGGTGGACCGACTCTGTGTTCTCCAGCACTCGCAGGTCCTGCATTCGCTTGAGGCTTATCCCCATCTGGGTCAGGGCTTCCCTGCCGTTCTGAAGGAGCCGCTGCTTGAAGTCGGGGTCCACCCAGGCCCTGGCGGTCACCCGCGCCCCGATGGCGGGGGTCTGCTCCTCGTTCTCCTTGAGCACGTCCAGGAGCTCTTGAGAGGTAATGATCCCCTTGTCCATCAGGAGATTGCTCAGGCCGATGATGCGCTTCTCGTAGTAGGTCTCCTGGTGGGCTCCCGGCTCCGGGTGCAGGGCATCGTGGTCAACCTTCGCCATGGCCTCCTCCCGTGGTGAACTCGGCATCGCCACCAGCCTAATCCGGCGAGACCATGGGGTGCGACGCTCCCGAGCGGTGGAAATCCAGCTCCGCCACCAGCCTTCGGGACTCGTCCACGTTCATGATTCCCTTCTGGACCAGCAGGCTCTGGAGGGCGGCAGCGCGCCTCTCGTAGTAGGTTAGCTCGTGTTCCTCCCGGCTGATGGGCCTGCTATCAGCCCTCTCCTCAACGGCAGGCTCCAGCCAGTCCTCCCACACATCCACGAGGACACGGTCGCGGACAAAGTCCGGGTCCTCGTCGTAGAGGTGGGCCATGTGGAAGGATACGCTGTAGAGGGGTAGTTGCGGCTCGCCCTTCCCACCGTAGGCGAGGTCCCTGGGATTGCCGGCAAGGCCGTGGCAGTGGGCCACGACCCCCTTCTTGTCCCGGATGAAGAAGGGCGTCCGGTTGGTGCCACCAGGTACCTTCAGCTTGACCCTGACCCTGTCACCAACGTTGAAAGTGCTGCCCATTCGAGGCCCCACCCCTCGCCGGATCCCACGGCCCTTCGACTGAGGCCGATTTTACCAGTCCCCCGTCCCCAGGTCAACGATGATGCCCGACTCCTCGCCGGGCATCGGCGCTTCACCGCACGAGGCGCGCCCGGGGTCGAACGCTTGAACCGCGACTGGGGCTGTGGTATGGTTAGGCCAGGGTCGGGGCGTAGCGCAGCCCGGTAGCGCACCTGCATGGGGTGCAGGGGGTCGTTGGTTCGAATCCAATCGCCCCGACCAGCTTCATTCGCGAGCACCTATGTTTCACGCACGTGCAGTTTTCTCCCGCCCCAGACAGGTTCTCACCAACTCCCTCTCGCAGTACCCGTTATATATCCGTAATTCCCTTCAATTTCTGGATAATTGTGGGAGAATAGTCTAAAGTAACTATGGTCCCCGCAAATAAGGGGGGCAAACCACAAGCGGAATGAGCGGGGCGGAACCGACGGCAGTTCACGGCCGCATATTCAGCAGATTATCCACTAGGCCCCGGAGCCTACTCCTCCCCTGGGCCTTTTTACCTACATACAATAGGTCCCAGAGCTCATGTCAACGGCTGCAATAACATATTAGACTTGAGGCGACATCACCATCGAGAGGATGGGTCGTGTGTTGAACAAGGAGAGGCCATGAGGGACCGCCTTCTCGTCTACATCAAGCACGCCTTTCGCTCCTTGCAGCGGGAGCGGAGGCGGTCCCTGTTCGCGGCCTTTGCCGTCGCGGCGGGCGTAGCCGCCATCGTCGGGCTTCAGAGCCTCGGCCTCTCCATCGAGGATTCCGTCACCAGCGACATCCAGGCCACCCATCAGGCCGACGTAGTTGTCTCCTTTTCGCCTAGCCCACGGGTAAGAGCCCAGTTGGACGATCTCGCCTCCCAGGGACGCTTCGTTGAGTGGACCTACTTCCACGTGGCCAACGACGAACGGCCTTCGTTCATCGCGGCCTCGAAAGGGCGGGACTCAGAACCCCTGAGATGGCTTCAGCCTTATCTGGTCGAGCCAGACAAATATCCCCTGTACGGCGAGATCCGCTCCATCGATCCCCCTGACGTACCACTAAGCCGGCTGTTGACCTCACCAGGAGACATCGTCCTGAGTAAAGACCTTACGGGCAGGCTCGGGGTCGACGTAGGCGATAAGGTTGTGCTGGAAAACTCGGAGACCTTCACGGTAACGGGGATAGTCTCCAACGACGCTTCGGGCGGTGTATTCGCCCCATATTTCGTTCCCCCGATGCCGTGGTTCGGCTATCTGGACCTTCACGACCCCAGAGCAAGGGACACCTTCAACCTGGAAGAGTGGGACGATAATACGCTGTTTGTCAAGACCCAGAACGACGCCGATGCCGAGGACGTAGCACGGCGGATCCGGGAAATCACCCACGAGAGCCCTGAGACCGCCGCCGAGGCCCTTGCCGACCTGGAGCGTGCCACCGACGGGATCGGGAAGGCGATCATGGTGGTGGGGTTGGTTTCTCTGGCCATCGGCGGCATAGGCATCCTCACCACCATGCTGGTGGTCGTGGGGAGGCGCACAAAGGAGATCGGGGTACTGAAGGCCCTGGGCCTAAAAGGAAGACAGATCACCTTCCTGTTCATGGTAGAGGGGGCCATGTTGGGAGTGTTGGGGGGTATCGCAGGCGTTGTCCTGGGGATACTGGTCAGCTACGGGCTAACCGGCTTCAGCGAGCAGTTCCTTCAGACGGACGTGGGCTGGAAGCTGTACCTCGAGCCCATCTACACCGGCCTGGTGGTGGGCGTCGTCGCCACCACCGTTTTTGGCTTCTTACCCACTCTGGCGGCCAGCCGGGTCCGTCCCAACGTGGTGCTTCAGCCGCAGGCGTCGGCCCTGCCCACGAAGCGCCGGATAATCTCCGCAATCGCGGGCCTCTTCCTCACCATCATCGTGGTCCTGTTGCTTACCGCGGTTATGGGCCTGGTAGCCACTGTGTTCCTTGGCAATCTTGTTGCCGGGTTGCTGGGAGCCTATGGGGCACTGGCGATCCTTTCCATACTGACGGTTGTCCTGCTAACCGTAGTGCTCGTGGTCGGCAGGATACCCAGCTTCGGCAGCATCAACCTGAAGATGTCTCTGAGAGGCCTCTCCCGCCAAAAAGGGCGCGCCGCGTCCACTCTCCTCGCCCTGGTGGTGGGCATCTTCGCGATGAGCTCGATCGTTATCCTCGGCGATAGCATGAAACAGCTCATTGACGAGTTCCTGGAGGAGGAAGCCGGAGGGAACGTTTTCGTGTTCGTGCCTGACGCCGACCCGGAGGTTGCGGCCAGTATCGCCCAGGGGATCTCCTCTCTGGACGGTGTCACCAAGTCTGTGGAAGTCCGCGAGTTTACGGTGGACTCGTTGTCGGTCAACGGCAGGCAGATCAGTCAACAACAGATAAACACCTTGTTGGACTGGAGGTCTCTCATGCTCATCTCCCGGGGCGGCCCTACTCCTACTCGGGAGCTGGCTGAGGGACGTCATCTGGGGCCGGAGGATGTCGGGAGACCGGTTGTAGTCGTTGGCCCGGCCCAGCCGTGGCTGCACGTCGACGACGAGCTAACCTTCAGGATTGGTGGCCGCCAAGCTACCCTGGAGGTCGTGGGCGTCACGCTGGACTCGCCACTGGAGGAGGAGTTCTTCACCGAAGGAGGCAACTTCGTGGCTCCCCTTGGTGCCCTCGATCCGGCCATCCAGCCAGATACTGTCGGATTTCCGCTGACCGTCCCAGAGTCCGACGCCCCGGCCATCGCCGCCCAGATCAACCGGACCGTCCCCGGAGCCATCGCCATTGAGACCCAAACGGTAGCCAGTGTCTTCAAAGAGATCCTTGACAGGGTCGCTGTGTTTCCGCTGATGCTGTCGGGATTGGCCCTCTTCGCTGGGGCCGTGATCATCGCCAACAGCGTCGCGTTGGCTACCATGGAGCGCCGCCGCGAGATCGCCATGATGAAGGCGGTGGGGGCCAGGGGATCCAGGGTCCTCACGGCCCTTCTCATGGAAAACGGTATCCTGGGACTCGTGGGAGGTACCATCGGACTGGCGCTGTCGCTGATTATTCTGGTTATTTTCCACAGGCTGGAACCTGACATCCCAGTCACCATCAATCCAGTGTCGATCATCGTGGTGTTGGGCGTGGCCGTCGGAGTCGCCCTGGGGGCGGCGGTCGTATCGGCCTGGCCCGCATCCCGGGAGAAGCTCCTGACCGTGTTACGGTACGAGTAGCTCGCCGCTGGCAAGGGGAAAGGAGCAGAGAAATGGAGCAGGAGACGAAGCGAGTGGTGGTGCGTGCCACCGGTCTTGAGAAGCATTTTGCTATGGGGGACGCCACCGTCTACGCCCTGCGAGGCGTGGACGTTACGGTGGAGCAGGGGGAGCTGGTCGCCATCCTGGGTGCTTCGGGCAGCGGCAAGAGCACTCTGCTGGGGCTGCTGGGCGGGCTGGATACCCCCACCGCCGGCAAGGTCGAGATTGGAGGGGTGGATATTAACTCACATGAGCGAGAACCGGTTGGCGGATACCCGCAACAGAAAAATCGGCTTCGTGTTCCCATTTTTCAACCTGATTCCCACCTTGAACGCCCTTGAGAACGTGGAGCTGCCCATTCAGTTCTCCGGCAACGGGAACCACAACCCTCGGCGCCGCGCAGAGGAGCTACTGAGTCTGGTGGACCTCGGAGACCGCCTGAAGCATCGCCCCGGCCAGCTATCTGGGGGAGAGCAGCAGCGGGTGGCCATTGCGCGGGCCCTAGCCAATGCTCCCGATCTGGTGCTGGCCGACGAGCCCACCGGGAACCTGGATACCGCAACGGGGCAGATGGTTCTTCAAGCCCTGCTCGACGTACGGCGGGAGACGGGGACCACCCTCATAATAGTAACCCATGATGCTCAGGTCGCTGGCCTCGCCGACCGCGTCCTCACCATGCGAGATGGCACCTTCGTCTGAGCTGCACCCTTGAGTTACCCCGCAAAAGACCGCCATCTACGAGGCCGCCAGATCTGTAGATACCGGGCCCGCAGCTAGAGTATAATCAGACAAGCCCTTGGAAGAGACCATGTTCAAGCTCGCCATCCTCACCGTCAGCACCCTGGGCCACCTCGGACAGCGGGAAGACACCAGCGGCAAGGCCATCGGAGAGATGCTGGCCCCGCCCCTCTACGAGTGCCTCCGATATGAGGTGGTCCCCGACGAAGCCGAGGCCATCGCCGAGAGACTGGTGCGGTGGGCGGACCAGGACCGGGTGGACCTGATAGTGACCACCGGCGGCACGGGGGTCGCTCCCAGGGACGTGACGCCCGAAGCCTGCCTCTCGGTGATGGACAGGCAGGTGCCCGGGCTGGCGGAGGCCATGAGGGCTCGCACTCTGGAAAAGACGCCTATGGCCATGCTCAGCCGCTCGGTAGCGGGCATCCGTGGCAGCACCCTGATCGTTACCCTCCCCGGCAGTCCCAGGGGAGTGCGGGAGTGTCTGGAGGTAATTCAGCCCGTTCTTCCCCATGCCCTGGAGCTGCTGAGGGAGGAGGCCCTGGGCCACCCGACGGATGCCGCAGGTCCCGGTGATACCAGCGCACACCCCCGCACCAAGACCTAGCACCCGAGGACGGCCCGCTCCCATCGACAAGGTCATGCACATACACATCTTCAGCCTCTTCCGCGAGATGTTCCAGGGTCCCTTCCAACACAGCGTCATCAATCGGGCCGTGGAGAAGGGGCTGGTCCACATAGAGTTACACGACCTCCGGGACTATGCCCACGACAGACACCGCACCGCCGACGACTACCAATACGGCGGCGGACCGGGGATGATACTGAAACCGGAGCCCGCCTTCGAGGGGGTGGACGCCGTCCTATCCAGGTACCCACCGGAGGTACGCACCGGGATACCCGTCATCCTCATGTCTCCCCAGGGCCGGCGCTTTGACCAGGCCATCGCCGCGGAGCTCTCTCGGGGACCGGACATGTTGCTCCTCTGCGGCCATTACGGAGGGGTTGACGAGCGCATCAGGGAGCACCTGGCCACCGACGATATCTGCATAGGCGATTATGTCCTGACGGGTGGCGAGCTGGCGGCCATGGTCGTGGTGGATGCCGTGGTGCGTCTGATACCGGGGGTTGTAGGTTCGGCGGAGAGCGTTGAGGGCGACTCCATAACCTCTGGATTTCTGCAGCACCCGCTGTACACCCGTCCACCGGCGTACCGGGACGTCGAAGTCCCGCCCGTCCTGATATCAGGGAACCATGGCGAGATAGCCCGCTGGCGCAGGCAGCAGTCGCTCCTCAGGACCCTGAGGCAGCGTCCCGACCTCCTGGAGACAGCCCCTCTATCACCCGAGGACTTGGAGTTCCTCGGGTCCCACGGCTACCGCCGAGACTGAAGATTCCGGCCGGACGAGCCCTTGCGTCCACTGGTCGCCGAGTATAGAATGTTACGGGCTTAGCAAGAGTTAGAGAGAGGGAACAGAACGGTATGGAGGCCCAGGCTCAGGTTACAGTAAAGGCTAACCCGAACGTCCGGGAGTTCGGGCCCGGCGACACCGTCCGGGTCAGCTTCCGTATAAGGGAGGGCGAACGGGAGCGGGTTCAGGCGTTCCAGGGCGTAGTAATAAGTGTGCGGCGGGGCGGGCCAGGCGCCAACTTCACCGTAAGACGTGTCACCTTCGGCATAGGAGTAGAGCGGACCTTCCCCACCTACTCACCCCTCCTGGAGGCGGTGGACGTGGTGCGGAAGGGAGCCGTCCGTCGGGCCAAACTGTACTATCTCCGGAGTCTCTCGGGCAGGGCAGCACGCATCAAGGAAAAGCGCCAGCCCGCACCACGGGCCAGGTCCAAGTAACCGGAGCGGTCCACCGGCCGAGGGATGTGCGGTGGGTGGTTCAGGCAGAATGGAACTCAGGCCGTTCCCACCCCCAGCTAGCTACGCCGGGCTTCGTCCTACTGCCTCTGTTTCATCCGCGCGAGTTGCCTCTCACATCCCATCCCCCAGAGGTTGCCACGAGGCCGGCATATGATCCCAAGCGCTACGCCCAGGATTAGCTTCTGCGAGGTGGCCGTAAATGCGCCTGTCGGGTACGACAGGACCCTCTCCTACAGCATACCCCCCTCGCTGGACCTCGAGCCCGGGCAGATGGTCTGGGTGCCCCTGGGAGCGAGGCCGGTTCAGGGCATAGTCATCCAGCTCGAGAGCCGGCCGGTTGTGGACACCACCAAGGATGTCTATGCGGCGGTCGAGCCATCCCCCCTCGTGTCTCCCCATGCCATTCTCCTGGCCCGCTGGATCAGTCGCCACTACATGGCGTCCCTTTTCGACTCCCTCACCCTCATGCTGCCACCGGGATTTGAGACCCGGGTCCGGGGTTACCTGCGGGCCGCTTCCCACGGCGGCGAGACCCCTTCCCAGATCAGCGCCAAAGGGAAGGTTGCATTGGACCTGCTGAGGGCGCGCAAGGAGGTGCCGGAGCGCGAGATAGCAAAGATCCTTGGCCGGGAAGGCAGAAGCGAGCTCCAGAGATTCCTGAGGAGGGGCCTGGTGGTGCGCCGGTGGGAGCTGTCCCGGCCAACGGTGACCCACAAGTATGACGGCCACCTCCGGCTAACTTCGGAGGGCTTCGGAGATCAGTATGGGACGCACCCCCTCCCCCGTGCACCCAGACAAGCGGCCCTGTTGGCCGCCCTGGCCGCCCTGAAGGGGCCCCTTCCTCTGGCGGTGGCGAACAGAGAGTTCGGCCGTGGCGCGGTATCCGCTCTGGTGGCCAAAGGGCTGCTAGCGATGGAATGGACCAGACGAGAGCGGGAGCCGGCCCTCCAGCGATGGGGCCCAGCTGGGGCCGCGCAGTCCCTGCATCTCACAACAGAGCAGGCAGGTTCCGTGCGATGCATCACCGCAGCCCTTGAAGGCGGGCCGGAGCCCCGGGGTCCGTTCCTCCTCCACGGGGTCACCGGCAGCGGCAAGACGGAGGTGTACCTGCGTGCGCTGGAGCACTACATCAGGATGGGTAAAAAGGGGATATTCCTGGTCCCGGAGATCTCGCTAACCCCCCAGACGGTACACCAGCTCAATACCCGGTTCCCCGGCAGGGTGGCCCTGCTCCACAGCGGCCTCACCGTAGGCGAGCGCTTCGACCAGTGGTGGAGGATTCGGGACGGGGAGTACGACGTCGTCGTCGGGCCCCGTAGCGCCGTCTTTGCCCCTGTTCCCGACCTGGGCCTGATTGTGATGGACGAGGAGCACGAGTGGACCTACAAGCAGCAGGAAGCTCCTCCCCACTACCATGCCAGGACCGTCGCGCTCAAGGCCGCCGAGCTTTCGGGGGCGGTGGTCGTGATGGGAAGCGCGACTCCCGACGTGGAGTCCTATTACAACGCCAAGAGAGGGGAGTATGTGCTCCTGGAACTGCCCCGGAGGATTGCCCCGGCAGGCGCCGGCCGGTCAAGGCCGTCAGACCTGGCACAGGTCGAGGTCTGCGACATGCGCCAGGAGCTGAAGGAAGGCAACCGGAGCATATTCAGCCGGGCACTGGCCACGGCCCTGGCCGAGTGCACCCGAAGGGGAGAGCAGGCTATTCTGTTCCTGAACCGCCGCGGCTCGTCCACTGTCGTCCAATGTCGCGACTGTGGCCACGCCCTCCGTTGCCGGAGGTGCTCAGTATCCCTGACCTACCACAGTGTAGATATGCGGCTGCTGTGCCACCGCTGCAACCGCCGGTCCCTTCCCCCCAGCGGCTGCCCTCAATGTCGAAGCCCCCGGATCAGGTACCTGGGCCTGGGTACTCAACGGGTGGCCGATGAGCTCGCCCGGCTCCTCCCCCGTGTCTCTGCCCTGAGGTGGGACAGAGACACAGCCCAGGTCCCGGACGCCCACAACCGTACCCTGGAAAGGTTCCTTAGAGGAGAGGCCCAGGTCCTCATCGGCACCCAGATGGTGGCCAAGGGACTGCACATGCCGGGGGTAACCCTGGTAGGGGTGGTGCTGGCGGACGTTGGCCTCAACATCCCCGACTTTCGGGCGGCGGAACGGACCTTTCAGCTCATCTGCCAGGTGGCGGGGCGGGCTGGCCGGGAGTCTCCGGGCAAAGCCATAATCCAGACGTACCACCCCTCCAGCTACGCCCTGGTGGCCGCCGCGGGCCAGGATTACAGCCGCCTGTACCACGACGAGATCCGACACCGCACGCAGGACGGTAACCCCCCCTTCAGCCGGCTCATCCACATGGTCCACGTGCACTCCAACGCCACCACCTGCCAGCGGGAAGCCCAAAGAATGGGCCGCCTTCTGCGCCGCAGGGCCTACTCCATCGGGCTGACAGACGTAGAGGTGGTGGGCCCCGCTCCGGCCTTCCCGGAGCGGGTGCGAAGCAGGTTCAGGTGGCACCTGATACTCCGGGGATGGAACCTTCAGAGCTTCCTGGAGGGCGTGCCCATGCCCCACGGCTGGACCGTGAACGTCGACCCTGTGTCCCTGGCCTAGCGCGTCAGTTGAGAAGAGCATCTCCCAGGCTCCTTTACATCTCTGCATTCCCTTGGCTATAATCAATAAACGCCAGGATATACTGAATGGAACCTCACCCGGAGGTAACGTAGGTGTCCGTTCTTCCCATGCGCATCGTGCCTGACAGCGTACTCAGGGAAAAGGCCAAGCGTGTCAGCTCCATAGGGCCCTCGCTCCAGAGGCTTATAGACGACATGATCGACACCATGCACGACGCCCACGGGGTCGGCCTGGCCGCCAACCAGGTGGGTGTCCTTCAGCGAGTGATCGTCATTCAGCTGTCCGAGGACGAGGAGCCACGGGTATTCATCAATCCCGAGATAACGAGGCGTCAGGGCGAGCGAGAGGTGGAGGAGGGGTGCCTGAGCATACCCGGCTACCGCGGCCTGGTGAAGAGGTCTGTCAGCGTCCGGGCAAAAGGGCTGGACCGCAATGGCAGGCCGGTGCGCGTTAACGCCGAGGAACTGCTGGCCCAGGCCCTCGAACACGAGCTCGACCACCTGAACGGCACCCTCTACGTCGACCGCCTGGTGGACCGAGACCAGCTGTGGAAGGAAGAGCCCGAGGAGGTCCCCGACGTAGACGTCGAAAAGACCCCCGTAGAGACAGGCTATACCGGCTAGTGGCAGCGAGTCGCCACCTATCTATCCCCAGCCACGACTTAACTCACAATTCTTCCTCCGGGAACGGCACCATTCTAACTGAGCTAAAAGAGTTTTTCCACGCCCAGTCCATACCGGCTTTCCTGGTGGGCGGATACGTCCGGGACTCCCTGACAGACACGCCCTCCAGGGACCTGGACATCGCCGTCGAGGGACACTCCCGATCCCTGGCGAGAACCCTCGCCGATGCCCTGGGAGGAAGCTACGTACCCCTGGGCCAATCCCACCAGGTAGCCAGGATCGTGCTCCATTCCCGGGACGGCACCAAGTGGGTGGTCGACCTGGCCGCGATCGAAGGCTCCATTCACGACGACCTCGCCCGGCGGGATTTCACCGTTAACGCCATGGCGTTGGCAGTGGACGACTGGGGTGCCCCCGGGTGGGAAGCACGCGTCCTGGACCCCTTTGGCGGGAAACTGGACCTGCGGGAGGGGACTATCCGGGCCATCGGACCATCCGTTTTCCGCGACGACCCCGCCCGGCTCCTCAGAGCCGTCCGCCTTGCGGCCCTCCTGGGTTTCCGCATCGATCCGCACACCGCAGACCTCATCTCCGGCTGCGCCTACCTCGTACCTCAGGTCGCACCCGAGCACGTCCGCGACGAGTTCCTGGCCATTCTGGCAGAAGAAGGGGCCAAAATTCACCTGGAAATACTAGACCGGCTGGGACTCCTCTGCTGTATAATCCCTGAGCTTGGACCGACAAAGGGAGTAGATCAGCCCCGCGAGCACTACTGGGACGTCTTCGGCCACTCCATCCACGCTGTAGAGGGAGTCGAGCGAGTGATCCCGCGAGAGGGGGGCCGGGCGGGGTGTCCCTTGGGGTCCTGGAGCGACGGGATCGTGGAGCGTTTCGGCCATGAGGTAAGCGACGGACATACCAGGCGGACCATCCTAAAGCTGGCCGCACTCCTCCACGACGTAGCAAAACCCCAGACCAAGCTGGTGGACGAGAAGGGCAAAACCCGCTTCCTGGGCCACCACACCCTGGGGGCCTCCATGTCCGGCACGATACTTCGCCGGCTGCGGACCAGCGGGCGTGGCGTGGAGATGGTATCCACGATGGTGGAAAATCACCTGCGACCCACACAGATGAGCCAGGGAGAGGAGATGCCCACGGCCAGGGCGGTGTACCGCTACTTCCGGGACTTGGGAGAGGTGGCCGTGGACACGTTGTGCCTGAGCCTGGCAGATCACCTGGCCGCAAGAGGCCCGGAGCTGGATATGGAGGGCTGGCAACACCACGTCCGGATTGTCAGCCACGTACTGGAAGTGGGCACCGTAGAGCAGGCTCCGGAGAAAATGCCCAGGCTGCTAACGGGCCACGACCTCATAGACGAGCTGCACATGACCCCAGGGCCACTTGTAGGCACCCTTCTGGAAGGCCTGCAAGAAGCCCGGGCCGGCCGGGAAGTGGAGACACGAGCAGAGGCCCTCAAATGGGCCCGGCGGAGGCTGGAGGAGTTGATACCCACAGCACATTCAGGACACTACCTCAAGGGCTCGAACCCTGAGAGTCCAGGCGGTTAGGAGAGGCAGTGCGCAGGAGAGGCATCAGGGTATTCGCCCTTGTCGCGGTGATCGTAACCCTGTCTATACTGACCCTCAGCTTCAGAGAGATTCACATCAACCTCCTAGTTGCGGACCTGGATACGAACGGCTCCGGCCCCTTTGGCCTTACCCTGGGGCTGGACCTCCAGGGAGGAGGCCATCTCGTCTATCAGGCGAACCTCCCCGACGAGGTCGAGGTGACCTTTGAGGATGAAGTAGAAGAGTCCCAGCTGCGTACGGCGCTCGACGACCTCGAGCAGAAGACACCTACAATAGCTAAGAGAGAGTATTCCGTAGGCGACCTGACGCCGGAAGACAGGCCACTGCAGCAACTCCGGTTCACCCTGAACCAGCTGGGCCCAGTAGAGGAGTTCAACTTCGCCGACGGGGCCCTGGACATCGCCTTCATCGACACCGGGGACACCCCGACCCTCGAAGGCGTCCGATCCCTCCTCAATGGACTGGGGTATGACGAAGCGACTCTCAGCAGCCCAGCGGAGCGGCGGTATGATATCGCGGGGCTTGACCTGGCCGAGAGGGGACTGGCGGACCTCAGGCAAGCTCTGGCCCTGCGCCTGACGCCCACCGTGGCCTTCGACACGGGGGACGGGATCTTGCAGGTAGCCTTCGCGGAAACCGTGGACGAGCCGGACCTGCGGGCGGCACTGGACTCGGAGGGCTATGCCGCCGCAGTCATCGAAATTCCGGCACAAAAGGTCTTCGTGATACGGGGCCTCGAGCTGGACGAGACATCCGCGGCAGAGCTGAGGGCGAAGCTGGATGAGCTGGCCCCGACCCTGGTTTATGTCCCGACGATCGAAAATCCCACCAAAGACCAGATGGACGGGGTAGTAGACACTATCCAGCGCCGGGTCAACGCCCTGGGCACTACCGAGCCCGTTATCCAGACCCTGGGCGACGACCGGGTGGTGGTGCAGATGCCGGGCATAGGGGGCTCCAGCATAGACGTGACCTTCCAAGTCCCCTTTGTCGTGGTCGCCGCGCTAGGGTCAGTCCTGGACAGGATGGGCCACTCGGACGCGACCGTGGACACACTGTCCGGGAACAGCTACCTCTTTCGTGTCCCGGAGGGCCTCAGCCAGGAGGACAAGGACGACATCCAGGAGCTGGCGGCGGTCCTGGGACCCGGAATCGGGATCGAGCTAAGCGGCGACGCGCCCACTGAGATCATTCTAGGCCTACCCCCCGCACCGACGGAGTCGAGCCTCGCCGCCCTGCTGGAAAGCCTGGGACATAGCCGCCTCTCAGTACGCCAGCAGGAAGACGGCCGGTTTACCATCCGCACCGACGACGCACTGAGCACGGAGGAGCAGGAGAGGGTCCTCGACCTGCTGAAAGAGAACATCGCTGTAATAGTGGACTCCCGGGTGGCGGGTGGCATCGAAGGGGCTAAGGCACTCATAAAAAGCACGGCTCTCCTGGTTTTCAAAGAGCGGGAATGCCTGGTGTCCCTGGTCGAGCTGGAAAGCGCCAGCGCCGCCGGCCTGCGTGATCCCTGCGAACCGCTGGAGCTGGGAGGGGGTGGGAGGTACTTAGACAAAGACATAGGCCTTACCGGGGAACACCTCAACAAGGCCTTCATCGCCCGTAACGCGACGACCAACGCCCCGGAGGTCAACCTGGAGTTCGACGGCACGGGCACGGCCATATTCAGCGACCTCACGAGGCGCCTGGTCGGCGACAATTCCAAAAGGATGCCCATCTTCCTGGATGACCGTCAGCTCGTGGCACCGGTGATCAGCGCCCACATAACCGACGGCCGCACCAGGATCACAGGCCGCTTTACCAACGAAGAGGTGCGAGATATTGTCATACAGCTGGAGTCGGGCCGCTTACCAGTCCCGCTCACCCTAATCAGGGAGACCACCGTGGACGCGCTCCTCGGGGCCGACTCCCTCCGCAGGAGCCTGATTGCCGGCGCCGTTGGCTTGGCCCTGGTCCTCGCCTTCATGCTGGTCTACTATCGCATGGCCGGGCTCGTAGCGACCACGGCCCTGCTAACATACGCCGCTATCGTGCTGGCTGTCCTCAAGCTGATACCCGTCACACTTACTCTCTCGGGAGTCGCCGGGCTCATCCTATCCATAGGCATGGCGGTGGACGCCAACATCCTCATCTTCGAGCGGATGAAGGAAGAGCTGAGGACGGGCCGCAGCCTGGCTTCCTCCATGGAAGTGGGGTTCCGGCGGGCCTGGCCCGCCATCCGGGACGGCAACGTCTCCACCATCATCACCTGCGCGGTCCTCTTCCTGTTCGGGTCCAGGCTGGGGGGTGGAACGCCCGTGGTAACCGGCCTCGCAGTGACGTTGGTCATCGGCGTGTCGGTGAGCATGTTTACCGCCATGATGGTGAGCCGAAATATGCTCCAGCTACTGGCCCTCACCCCTGCGGGAAGGAAGATGGCCTTCTTCACGCCGGAGGCCCGAAGGCAGTCCCTGGGCGTCGCGGGAGGGAGTAAGTAGAGTTGGACATCGTCGGAAAGCGGGCCTGGTTCTTTCTCCTGTCGGGGCTGGTGATCCTTCCCGGACTCATCTCCCTGATGATCCCCCCATCCCTCAACCCGGGCATCGACTTCACCAGCGGCTCCGCCCTGGACATCACCTTTACCCGGGCGGTCTCTGAGACGGATATCAGGGATGAACTCGTCCGGCTGGGCCACTCAGAAGCCCTCATACAGAAGACGGGGGAGCGGTCGGTGTTCATTCGTACCAACGTCCTGGACGAGCCCAAGGTGGACGAGAATGGCAACGAGATCTCGGAGCAGGCGTTCATAGAGAGGGAGCTGCAGAGGAACGTGGCGGAGATCGAGTTCAAAGAGTTCAACAGCGTATCGGCTATCGTGGCCCGCGAGCAGGTCAGGAACGCCTTGATCGTGGTCCTGCTGGCCTCGATGGGTATCCTCGTTTACGTTACCTGGGCCTTCCGACGGATCCCCAACTCCTTCCGCTACGGGGTCGCCGCCATCCTCGCGCTGGTTCACGACATGGCGTTGATCATCGGCCTGTTTTCCATATTGGGTAAGGTGATGAACATGGAAGTGAACGCCATGTTCATCGTCGGGATCGTGCTGGTGCTGGGATACAGCGTGAACGACACCATCGTGGTGTTCGACCGGATCCGGGAGAACGTGGCGAGAAACGTGGACAGGCCGCTGGGGGGCGTGGTCAATGCCAGCATACTGGAGACGCTGGGGCGGTCCCTCAATACCAGTTTTACCACGCTGTTCGTCCTGCTGGCGCTGCTCCTTTTTGGGGGCCCCACCATCCGGGGATTCCTGCTGGTGCTCGCCGTCGGCGTCATGGTCGGCACCTATAGCTCCGTGTGCATCGCCAGCCAGTTCCTGGTTATGTGGGAGCAGGGCGAGATAAGGAAGGCGCTGCGCTTCCTCCGGCACCCGTTGGCAAGGCGAGCCGCCGCTGACGTATAATCCCCTCGTATCCCTTGGAACGCTCCCGCTCCCCGACGCTGCAGGCTAGAGCCTGCGCCGAAGGGCAGCGGCACCGAAAGGGGGGGCCATGAAGCTGGGTGCCCACGTTTCCACCGCAGGGGGCCTGGATAAAGCCCTGGACCGGGCCGCAGAGATAGGGTGCGAGGCCATACAGATCTTCGGCTCATCTCCCCAAAGCTGGTCGTATAGACCCCTACCGGAGGCTCAAACTCACGCCTTCCGAGACAAGGCACAGGCTGCCGGCATCGCCCCGGTATATTTCCACGCCATCTACCTCATAAACCTGGGGACCCCCAACCCCGAGCTCTTGGAACGGGGAATCGGTTCGCTCATCAGCTACATGAACCTAGCGGGAGAGGTAGCGGCCGAGGGGGTCATCTTCCACCCGGGCAGCCACAAGGGCGCCGGTTATGAGGCGATCTTCGGTCAGACGGTTTCCAGCATAGAGCGGGTGCTGGAGAACTCGCCCCCGGGACCATGGCTCACCCTGGAGAACATGGCGGGGATGGGACAGCACATAGGCGCCCGGTTCGAGGAGCTGGGCCGCATTATGTCGGCAGTGAACGAGGCACATCGGGGACGGCTAAAGATATGCCTGGATACCCAGCACTCCTTCGCCGCGGGGTACGACGTGGCCACACGAGACGGGCTGGAGGCGATGCTGTCGGAGTTCGACGAGTGCATAGGGCTGGAGAACCTGGTGGCCGTCCACGCCAACGACTCCAAGTGTGAATTGGGGGGTGGGATCGACCGCCACGAGAACATCGGCCAGGGGCATATCGGCCTCCAGGGATTCGAGAATATACTGGGCCACCCCGCCTTCCGGGACGTGTCCTTCTTCCTGGAAGTGCCCGGCATGGAGAACAAGGGCCCCGACCGGGAGAACCTGGATATCCTGAAGGCTATCCGGGCCCGGACGGCCCCGGAGGGTTGATGCGCCTTACCCAGCGGGAGTTTCACAGGCTGGTAGACCGGGCCTTCCGGGACCTGCCGCCGAACGTCGCAGCTTCCCTGGAGAACCTGGCTATACTGATAGAGGACTCGCCCAGTGGCGATGACCTGGAGTCCGCCGGGCTCGAAGGCCGCGACCAGCTATTCGGCCTGTACACGGGCATCCCTCTGCCCGAGAGAGAGGGCGGGCCGCCGCCGCTGCCTGACACCATCACCATTTTCCAGCGCGCCATAGAGTCAGCCTGTACATCCCGAAGGCAGGTCATCGAAGAGATAAGGGTGACCCTGCTCCACGAGGTCGGCCACTACCTGGGGATGAGTGAGGAGGACCTGGAGGGACTGGGGTATGGCTAGATTTACCTTGCGATTGACACGCCCCTTGAGGCGGTGGGAGAATAGACAGCGCGAAAGACCGGGCGATGGGCCGCGTCCCATCAGAGTACAGGAGGTCACTTGGCGGATGTTAAGATCACCGTAAGGCTTAACGGCCCGTACAGGGTTGAGGGCCCCATGACCCTGGTGGACCAGGATGGAAACGAGTTCAAGCTGCCCGAGGGCCAGTGGGTCTCGCTGTGCCGGTGCGGTAACTCGGACAATAAACCTTTCTGTGACAGCTCCCACCGGACCAAGACGCCCGCCTTCGAAGCCCCCACCGCCGCCGCGTAGGACGACCCACCGGCGGCTCTGGTTATCGGGGCCGATAGATGCCCTTTACGCGGCTAACGGATCTGATGCGCTCTTCCGCCAGCCTGTCGGCGGCCCGTGCAGTGGGTATTTCCTCCCTGGAGGCTATGTGCAATACCCGCTCCATCGTCTCGTATATCCGCTCCGTCATCTCCCTGGCGCGCTCCGCCCTGTAGGCCCCGTCCAGCTCGCAGGCGATGTTGATCACTCCGCCCGAGTTGATGACGTAGTCGGGAGCATAGAGGATGCCTCTGCGGTGCAGGTCGTTTCCGTCCTCGTCGTCGAGCAGCTGGTTATTGGCACCACCTGCGATGATACGGCACCTCAGTCGCGGGATTGTACGTCCATTGAGCACCCCTCCCAGGGCACATGGGGAGAATATGTCGCACGGCACGTCGTAGATATCCTCTGGGGGCACGACCCGGGCGCCCATCTCCCTGGCCTTCTCCACGGCGCCCTCGTAGACGTCGGTGGCCACCAGGCTTGCCCCTTCCTCGAGGAGATGCTTGGCGGTGTAGTGGGCCACCTTCCCAAACCCCTGGATCGCCACGGTCCTGCCCGTTAGCGTGTCCGAGCCCCACACCGCTTTGGCGCAGGCCTTCATCCCCATGTAGACCCCCAGGCCAGTGAGGACCGATGTGTCTCCGCTGCCCCCCATGGAAGTGGGCAGGCCGAGCACGTGTTTCGTCTCCTGCGCTATGTACTCCAGGTCGCGGCCTGTGGAGCCCACGTCAGTGGTAGTGATATAGCGGCCCCCAAGGGTGTCGAGGTACCTGCCGTAGGCACGGAGCATGGCCTCGGTCTTGTCCACCTGGGGATCGGCCATTATAAGGGCCTTGCCACCTCCGAAGGGCAGCTCCGCCGCCGCCGACTTGTAGGTCATACCTCGGGCGAGGCGGAGCACATCCATGATGGCTTCCTCTTCCGTCCTGTGGGGCCATATCCGAACGCCGCCCACCGCGGGGCCCAGGGTTGTATCGTGGATTGCTATAAAGGCCCGCAGCCCCACCGAGGGCTCGGAGCATAAAACGAGTTGCTCGTGGCCGTGCTTCGCCATGTACTCTATGATATCCATCGGACTATCCCCTTTTTCACAAAGCAAAACCCCGCCTTCATTGCGACTTCAGGCGGGGCCAGCCTAACGCCCATGTCCTTACGATATGCGCTAACCATCAGTACATTATAAACCTAAGGAGCCCCTTACGAAACCTGAACACCCGTCAGAACAGATCCTCGATCTGTTCCTCCAGCCTGCGCTCCCGGCCTCCCCCGTCGGTGTCGTGGCGAGCGGCCCGGCTTAGCTCGGCATAAGACCGGGGCGAGCCGTACTCCCTGGTGTGGACTACCACCGGCATGGGCACCGCGTGGCCAAAGATGAGGGCCTGCTGGGTGGACTCCAGGCGGGAGAGCACGGTCCTCAGCTCCCGGCTGCCCGGGGTCCCGCTCAGGACCGCGTCGATGTCCCTCTCGTTGTCCAGCAGGTAGGTCAGCTTGGTACCCACCTGGCTCATCACCTCCGAGTCTATGGCGCCGGGCCTCTGGTCGATGACCATGAGGGTCACGTTATACTTGCGCATCTCCCTGGCTATAGTGCCAAAGATGGTCTGGGAGGCCATCGACGGGCCCAGGAACTTGTGGGCCTCCTCGATGGTAATCACCAGCGGAGTGGGCTCCACCCCGGCGCCACCCTCCGCCTCCTCCTTCCTTCTCACGTAGCGCCCGTGGATGCGGCGTGTGAGCAGGTTGGAAACCAGGATGTAGGCGTTGAGGTCGTCGCCGTGGCGTCCGAACTCCAGCACCACATGCATCCCCCGGTCCAGCTGCTCCAAGATGCGGGCCACGGAGTCACCTCCCGCCTCAGGCGCCAGGAAGGGGTAGCGCTGGAATCGGGACAGGCGGCTGTGAAGGGCGCCCAGGGCCTGGGGCTGGATGCCTATATCGGCGGCCAGTCCGGCAACTGTGTCCCTCCCCCCAAGAGAGAGGAACTTCTGAAGCCACCCCCCTGGCCCGAAATGCTGCTTGAGGTTGTAGGCTGCCTGGGTGGCGACATCGGACAGACCCAGGTTCTCCCGCAGCGCCTCTACGTCCTCCGGCTCTATCTCATCGTAGCCAATGCGCACCACCTCGTCCGGGGACAGGCCCCTCCGCCGGGAGCTCTCCTCGTCGAGGGAAAACACAGCCACCTTCGATGGGAAGAGCTGCTTAAGCCCTTTGACGAATTTCCCCCCCTCCCTCTGTCCCTGCCAGCCGTACTCGCTGTGCATGTCGAAGATGAGGGTGGAGGCCAGGTCGCTCTGGAGGATCCCGATCAGCAGGAGCCTGGTGAGGAAGGTCTTGCCGGTGCCGCTCTTGCCGAACACCCCGATGGACCGCTGCACCAACGCCTTCAGGTCCAGGCACACTTTGGTATCCATGTCCAAGGGGTTGCCTATCCAGAAATGCCCCTTGTCCTCGCTGCCAAACACCATCTCCACGTCCCTCTCTGAGGCCGCGTACACCCTGGAGAAGTGGGCGGGGACCGTTTTGGCGGGCGCGGGGCCCGCCGAGTCACCCATGGCCGCGGGCATGGTCAGAGTAGGAAGCACGGAGACCATGCCAAAGGCGGTGGTCCCGGCGATCACCTGGGCTATGAAGGGGTCTTGAAGATCGTGGGGGGCATACTTCAGGGCCGGGTCGGCAGCTCCCAGGGCAACATCGGTGACGGCGCCGAAGAACCGCGCCCTCTCCCCCTGCACTGTCACGAAGGTCCCCACCTTGACGTCCTCCACCGAGATGGAAGGATCGAGGCGGACCTCCATCCCCTTTGTCAGCGAGCCATCCACCACCATGCCGAGGAGCCTGCCCTGGGCGGAAGAGGGAACCGGTCCGTCGGTCATGGCGAAAGCCTCCTGAGAATGGAGTTGAGCCGCGTCAGGTCTCCCGACAGATAGACCGCCAGCGCCTTTCCCGCAGGCACCAGGAAGCTACGGGGGTCCTCCCGCTGGGCGCCCGCCTGGCGCAGGCAGGCGGCGATGACCTCATCGGTGACCCCCCGGCCCGCCGGAGAAGACTCCACCAGCAGGCGCAAGAAGTCGCTGGAGCCGGTCACCTGAACGACTTCCCCCGGGACGCATGGGTAAACGAAGGAGTGGATTCGCGGCGGGAGGGGGGGAAGATAAGGAACGAAGGCAGCGCCGTTGCTATGGCCCACTATTGCCGCCTCGAATCGGGTGCTCAGAAGGCGGGAGATCTGGGGGTTGCTCCGGTAGACGTCTTCCTCACTGTCCTCGTACTCGCCCCGGGCCACCACGGGCCGGCCGGGGTCGAGGGACCCGGTACTGACTCCATACACGACGGCGTAGGTGCGGGCGGGCCTATCGTCGCCACCCGGCCCCGCTCCCCCTCCCGGCGCGGGGCCGGTCCGGATGAAGGCGCCCAGGGGCGGCGCCTCGTACAGCCGGTAGCACTGGGCCGTGTAGCGGTGGGAAGCTGACTCCACGACCTCCCCTACCCGTTGGGGCGCCGTGCCATCCACCCCAGGCCACCCTTGGGTCATAGCCAGCGCCTCCGCTTGGACCGAGCTTTCTCCGAGGTATAGACCGGAAGCCACGCCCGGCCCAAGGAGTCCTCCAGAAGCTGCCTGAATGCCTCCCGATAGGGGGCCGTGATCACAGCCTGCTCGTGGGCCTCGGCGATGGCCGCGGGATAGCCCATGCCACGAACGCACTGGTCCAGGACCAGCGCATGGCTGAGCGCCACCAGTCCCTCGTCCTGGGCGACCCATTGGGGCACCTCGACCCTGGCTATCTCCTCCCCCGCGTTGAGGTAGAAGAAGTGCACCTGGTGGCGGCCGTAGTAGTCCCTGGACACCGACGAGTTGGTCCGGAACAGGCCAGAGCGTTCCCCGGGAGCGAGTAGCTCCTGGAACAGGTGCCGGTCAAGAAACCCGTTCATCCCGTCACAGGGCGGGCGGGTGGAGCGGTAGCCGACGCAAGCCTGCCGGCACTCGACCAGGTCGTTGGGGCAGAGCTGGAGCCGGAGGGCGTTGACCACCTCGGTGCTCTGGGGAAGGCTGACGTAGGCCACCACCGCCAGGGGGCGGCTGCGACCTATCTCCCAGAGCCTGTCCAGGGCTGGGACGAGTCCCCAGGTGAGTATCTCATCTCGAACGAAGGGCTGATACCCACGCCCAGCCACCCCCCACAGGACCAGCGAACCGTCCACAAGGGCCAGAAGGGGAAGCCCTGCCGGTGCCTCCTCCGCCAGCTCCGCCAGCGCCGCGACCTCGGCCACCGCGCGTTTGAGGCCCAACACGGCCCCATCCACCGCCACCGAGTCCATCGAGCCCGGGACCCTGCTCGTTATGTAAAGGTCCTCCTCTTCACTATAGACCCTCGGGCGGTTGAACAGCCGGGCCTCGGGCTGGGAGCCATAGGCCAGGTAGCACCCCCCCACGTTGACCAGATAGCAGCGCGCCGGCGCGTGCCGGTCCACGTCTATGTGGGAACCGTCCACAGAGGCGACGCAGAAGTCCGGTGGAATCTCCCCGGGAACATACCTCGTCGCGAGTCCGTCCAGCGGCATGGCGCACAGATAGGGCCTGCCCTGGCTGGTATCCACCTTCTGCCGCACCTCGGAGGCATCGGCCTCCACCAGCGCCCTCACAGCACTGCTCAGGCGCCGGGCTCGGTCGTCCCTGGCGCCGTCAAGGCGACCCGCCAGGGCATCGAGCTGGGCGACGATCTGGGACAGGTCGAGCCCCATCGCTTACCTCAGCACCCGCTCGTCCCCGGTGCGCCGGGTCACGTGCTGCTGGTCCAGGTACTCCAGAAGGGGGAGTATGTACTTGCGGCTGGTGTTGAAGAGGTCCCTGCCGTCGGCCACGGTTATCTTCCCATGCTCCCTGGTGTGGGCCACGATCTTGTCCACCATCACCCTGTAGGCCCACTCAGCAAAGACCACCGAGTCGCTGATCTTTACCACCCTGCCCTCCTCGACGAGCACGGCCAGAAGCTCGGGGTCGAGGGTCCGGTCCGTGGGCGGAGAGTAGGGGTCCGACTCCAGTGCCTTCAAGTACCCTTCCATCTGCCTTTGCTCCGCCTCGCTGGGTGCCGCCTGGTGTTCGGGCAGGCGCACCCACGCCCCATTCTGCTCCAGGGCACCCTCGGCTCCCAATCTGGCCAGCGTCCCTGGGAAAGCCTGCTGGGACAGTCCCAGGCGGCTCCTCAGTTCCTCCCTGGGGATACCCCTGCGTAGACGGTATTGCCGGTGGTAGGACTGAAGGACCTCGCGAGCCTTCCCCTTTTCAGACTCCCACGCGGAAACGGAGTAGGCCAGGGAATCGGGCTGAGCAAGGCCATCTCCCAGGAGCACGACCTGCCCGGCTTCGGCCAGCTCCCTGGTCCCGGCGAGCACCTCATCCAGGGGCAGGTTGGCCCGCTGGGACAGCGTCTCCAGGTCGCAGGGGGCCCAGCGCTCCACCGCGCTCAGGAGCGCCTCTTGCCCTGTACCCTCGTCCATGGCCGCCAGCCGCTCGATCACCGACATAAGGAAACGCCTGTGGCGGCGGGCGGGATAGGGGTCAACCACCTTCCCACCACCCAGAGTAGTATCCGAGGACCGGACCACGAACAGGTCGCCCGCCACTGCGGGGACAGGATTCCGGAGGAGGACCTGACCCCAACCCTCCTCACCGGGCTTGAGCTCTTCCCGGTCCAGAAGGCGGACCCTGCCAGGGGTCTCCGCGGTGAACAGGTGAAAGGTTATCCCTTCGTTGTGCTTCAGAGGACGTGGCGCGTCCACCACCAGCCTCAGCCGGGCGTCCAGCCGGAAAGTCGGCCTCAGCCAGCCTGGAGTGGTAATCAGCTCGCCCCTCTGGATGTCGTCCCTGGAGATACCCGAGAGGTTGACCGCGAGCCGCCGCCCCGGATCGGCATGATCCAGCTTTTTTCTGTGGCTCTGCAGACCCCGGACACGACATTTCTCCCCGGAGAGCAGCAGCTGGACTTCCTGTCCCGTCGAGAGGCTCCCATCGATAAGGGTGCCGGTCACCACTGTGCCAAATCCGGCCACGGTAAAGGACCGGTCCACTGGCAACCTGGGGCGGCCCAGGTTCCTGCGGGGCTCGGTGGCGTCCAGCATAGCGTCTATGGTCCCCTTCAGCTCGTCGAGGCCCCGGCCGCTGAAGGCCGATACGGCGACCATGGAAGACCCCTCGAAGGTAGTGCCTCTAAGGGCATCTTCCACCTCGACGCCGACCAGCTCCAGCAGCTCTTCGTCGACCAGGTCGCTCTTGGTGATGACCACCAACCCCCGCTTCACCCGGAGGATGTCCAGAATTGCCAGGTGCTCCCTGGTCTGGGGCATCACGCTCTCGTCGGCGGCCACCACCAGCAGCGCCATGTCGATGCCGCCCACTCCGGCGAGCATGTTCTTGATGAAGCGCTCGTGCCCGGGCACGTCGACGATGCTGACCTCGCGGCCGCTGGGGAGGGTGAGCCAGGCGAAGCCCAGGTCGATGGTCATCTCCCGCTCCTTCTCTTGGGGAAGGCGGTCGGGGTCAATGCCCGTGAGGGCCTTGACCAGCGTGGACTTGCCGTGGTCTACATGTCCGGCGGTGCCGATAACGTACATGCTGTACTCCGGGGGGCTCCTGCCTTTAGGATAGCACCAACGGCAGGGAGAGGCAATTTGCGATGTTCTAGCCCAGGAACCGCATGAACACCTGGTTCGCCAGGAGGCATCCCCTGGCCGTCAGACGCAGCACCCCGTCGGAGTGCTCCAGGAGGCCCTGCTCCTCCAGCTCCCGGACCTGCGGGCCATAGACCTGCAGCGGGTCGCTACCGAACCTGCTCCGAAAGTCGCCCAGGCTGAGACCGTCCAGAAGCCGCAGGCCCAGGAACATGGTCTCGGCCATCTCCAGCTCCCGGCCAATGACCTCGATGCCGCCCACGGGACCGCCGTGACCCAGGCTGTCCCAATCGAGACCCGCGGCGTGCCCCTCAGCTCGACTGGCCCAGGCCCGTACCAGACGCATGTACTCTCTGGGAGGGGCAACATCCCAGAGCCGGTGGCCGGAGATATGGGAATGAGCCCCTGGGCCCACGCCCAGATAAGGCCGGTTGCGCCAGTAGGTTATGTTATGCTGGCACTCGTGCCCGGGCATGGCCCAGTTGGATATCTCGTAGTGGTGGTAACCCACACCCTCCAGCGATTCCCGGGCCATGGAGTACATGTCCGCCGCCAGGTCCGGGTCCGGCTGCGGCAGCTTGCCCCGTCGCACCCACTGCTCCATGGGGGTCCCCTCCTCCAGGGTAAGACAGTAGAGGGAAAGGTGGGGCGCCCCAAGCTCCAGCGCCCGGTAGAGGGTCCCTTCCCATTGGGCCAGGGTCTGGTGGGGCAGGCCATACATCAGGTCCAGGTTCACCGACCGGAACCCCACATTGCGGGCGAGATTGCAGGCGTCCATCGCATCCTTGGCCGAGTGGCGCCGCCCCAGCATAGAGAGGAGGGAATCATCCAGACTCTGGACCCCCATGCTCAGCCGGTTCACCCCCATCTCCAGCAGCCTCGCCAGCTTGGCCCCGTCCAGGTCCCCCGGATTGGCCTCAAGGGTGGTCTCGGCCTGTGGCGCCACATCGAAGGCTGCCGCGACGGTCCGCAGCAGCCCGTTCATACGCTCCAGGGGCACATACGAAGGGGTGCCCCCTCCGAAGAACACCGTGTTGACTCGGGGATGGCCCAGGGTCTCGCCCCAGAGCCGTATCTCCATCTCCAGGGACTCCATATATGGCGCGATCAGATGCTCTATGCCCTGGTACGTGTTGAAGTCGCAGTAGGGGCACTTGGTCTTGCAGAAGGGGACATGCACGTAGAGGGAGATGCCCCCCTCCAAAGCGTCCCGGTCTGCTCCCGGTCCATTCATTGTAGTGTCCACACCGCTAGACATTGAACAGAAAGGTTATCACGTCGCCGTCCTTCACCGTGTAGGTTTTGCCCTCCAGTCACAGAAGGCCGTCTTTCCTGCACTGGGCGATAGATCCACGCTCCGCCAGGTAATCGAAAGCTACAACCTCGGCCCGGATGAAGCCACGCTCCACATCGGAGTGTATCCTGCCCGCCGCCTCGGCCCGACCCAGTGTCAACGCGCTTAGCAGGGTGGCCTTACCGCTCTAGGGTAGTCCTATGACAGCGATCTCCATAGCCGGCGAAGCGGGGGCTACCTACCCGTGGTCTTTATCGTCATCCACGACGTGATAGCTGCCCTCCACGATCTTAGACGGGTCGGGCTCGCTCCGCTTGCTGGAGCTGCCCCCGGCCTGCCCCGGTGCATGGCTCTCTATCACGTTGCGGGGCGCCAGGTTCAGCAGAATGAACACGGCCAGAGAGAGGACCAGCAGATAGCCCGCGAGGCCAATAAAGGGCACCCGCGACACCGGCGTCACGAAGTAGATAAGGGTGGCGGGCACCAGCAGCCTCAGCAGCAGGTTTACCCGGCCGTCGAAGGTGAGCTTCCACACAAGGTAGACCACCCTGGCGAAGCGGGGGAACACCCGGGGGCCAAATATCATTACGAGGGGGAAGGCGAGACGCCACCACATAAACGACACCCATTCTTCCCTGCTATCCTACTATTATAAACTTCCCCATGGTATCTTTGAAGTACCCGACGGGCTCCAGGTGACAGATGCCGGTACATCTTATCTGTGGTGACAACTTCCTGGTCTCCCAGGCGTTGAAGGAGCTCCAGGGGCAGGTGGCCCCCCCCGAGACGGTGGAGTTCAACAGCCATCGCCTGCCCGGGGCCCAGATCGACCTCGGGCAGCTCAGGGCGGTGTGCGACGCGGTCCCTTTCCTGGCCCAGCACCGGCTGGTGGTGGTGGAGGGCCTGCTCTCCCTCTCCGGGACACGGCCTGGACGAAGGGGGGCCGCCGCTCCATCGGCGCGGAGAGCGTCCACTAGCGGCGGGCCCGGCGACCCGGGCCGGTGGGCAGAGCTACCCGAGTATATCCGCCAGGATATGCCGCCCACGACACTGCTGGTGTTTCTGGAGGACGCGCTACCAAGGGGCAGCACCCTCCTGGAGAAGCTGAAAGACGTAATCCAGGTAGAGGAGCATCCCACACCCTACGGGGAGGCCCTGGCCCGGTGGATCAGGAACCGGGTGGCCGAAAAGGGCGCTCAGATAACACCCGGGGCCATACGTCTCCTCTCCCAGATGGTGGGCGGGAACCTGTGGGCCGTGGACAACGAGCTGGAGAAGCTGGCGCTCTATGCCGGGGACCGGGCCATCGAGGAAGGGGACATCGGCCTGCTGACATCCCAGGCCAGGGAGCCCACCATCTTCAGCGCCGTTGATGCCCTCCTGGAGGGAAGGTCAACGGCGGCCCTAAAGATGATGCTACGCCTCAGGGATGATGGAGCCGAGCTACCATACCTGGTGGCGATGATCGCCCGGCAGCTCCGCCTGGTGACCCTGGCCAGGGACCTGATGGACGCGGGACACGGAGGGGCCGAGCTTGGGGGGAGACTGGGCATCTCCCGCGACTTTGTCCTCAAGAAGACCGTGGAGCAGGCCCGCAAGCATTCCCGGGACACCCTTCGGTGGCTCTATGGCAAGCTGCTGGAGGCGGACCTGGCGGTAAAGCAAGGCAAGCTCGACCAGGATCTAGCCCTCCAGCTACTGGCCGCCTCGTCGGAGGCCCGCCCGGCCGCCGCACCAGGCGCGCCCCGCCTCCGCCCAGCCCGCCACTGACCGGGCCGACCCTATACGCGTAGGACCTCGATCCGAGCCGCGCCGTCTGCGGAGCCGGTTGCCCCTTATCTATTTCCCCACCGCTCGTGGAAGGTCACCTCCTCGACGGGCCTTCGTCGAGTGGGACCGTATCGGGCGCCCTCGGCCGGGTAGCCTATGGGCAAGAGTGCCGCCGTCTCCACCCCTTCAGGTATGCCCAGAATGTCCTTAATTTCCTTCTCGTAGTACTTGTGGCGGGTGATGAGCACGCTCCCCAGCCCCAGGCCTCGCGCGGCCAGGAGTATGTTCTGGACGGCGGGGTATATATAGGACCCCCATGGCCGGTCGGGAGAGGAGAACTCGTGGGTGTGGCAGGGGAAGATGAAGACCGGCACCTCGTGCAGGTGGTCGGCCAGATGTTTCGTAGCTGTGTAAATTTTCTCCTGATCGGGGGCTAGGTCGGGCGATTTCTGGGACACCACCGCATCGAGATAAAGGTCCGCAATCTTCTTGCGGGTCTGGGGGTCCCGGACGACGACGAAGCTCCACTCCTGCCTGTTGGCCCCGTTGGGCGCCCGGATGGCCGCCTCCAGCAGCTTCCGGATAAGCTCGTCTGGCACGGGATCCGGCTTCAGGTAGCGTATCGCCCGCTGGCTGTGCATCGCCTCGAAAAGGCCGATCTCTTGAGTCATGGCTCCCCCTCATCAGCTAATATCGATAAGCCTGGGCCCGCTCCCTGTTGGTTAACGGCCACATATCCCAGGGGGACCACCCTACCACCCCAGAGAGCGCCCTCGGTCCAGCACCGCCGGCTCGAACCGACCCTCTTTCAGCTCCTGGATAAGCTCCTCCAGGCAGGTCACCGTGCCGTGGAACCGGGTCGCTACGGTGCCCAGGTGGTCCAGCCGGTGGGAATCGCTGCCGCCCACCATCCCAAGCCCGAGCCTTTGGGCCAGCTCCAGGGAGAAGGCGGTCTCCCCGCCGGTGGCCCTGCCATTCAGCACCTCTACGGCGTCGCAGGCGGAAAAGAACCCGTCGGCACAGGCGGCATCTACCGCGGACCCAAGGCCCTCCGGAGAGGAGCAATCTCCATCCAGGAACCTCCTCCTGTAGGGATGGGCCGCCAACATCGCCCCGCCTGCCCGGTCCACGTGCTGGCGCAGCCGGTCCACCCTGTGCATGCCAAATTCATATCTGTCCAGGCCGAACACCAGCGCGTGTCCGGCGTCGGTATTGACCTCGCACCCGGAGAGCACAAGGAAATTGTGCCTTCTGGATAGGGCGCTGATATCCGCATGGTCCCAGAAGTAGTCGTGCTCGGTAATGCACAGCCCGTCAAGGCCCACGCCCCTGGCCGCCTCGATGAGCTCATCGGGACTGATGGCGCTATCCTCGGACCCGGAATAGGTGTGGGTATGGAGGTCTATCAGCAACGTTGCTCTAGCTTAGCACTCACGACCGCGATCCGGACGCGGGCCGTACGTAGTTTCCCACCCCCCTGGGCGGAAGTCAATCCTCGCGGCGCTAGCGCCGGCACCCGGCGGCGACGTGTTGCCGAGATACCCCTGATGTGCTAGACTGCCGTAGCACTCAGAGAGGCGGTCGCCATGGAGCAGGAAACGCGTATATTCTCCGGGATGCGTCCTACCGGGCGCCTGCACCTTGGCAACTACCTGGGGGCGCTGCAAAACTGGGTCGACCTCCAACACAGGTACCAGTGCATCTACTCCGCCGTGGACGTCCACGCGCTCACCACCATCACCTCACCCCAGGAAACGAAGGAGATACAGTCCAACATCAAGGAGATGGTCCTGGACTGGCTGGCGGCGGGGCTCGACCCTCAGAAGAGCATCATTTTTGTCCAGTCCCACGTGCCCGAGGTGATGACCCTACACACCCTGCTCAGCATGGTGACCCCCCTGGGCTGGCTGCTCAGGGTGCCTACCTTCAAAGAGAAGGTGCGGCAGATGAGCGAGACCGAGGAGACGGTCAACTACGGCCTGGTGGGTTATCCGGTCCTCCAGACCGCTGACATAATCCTGTACAAAGCCAACATGGTGCCCGTGGGCGAGGACCAGTTGCCCCACCTGGAGCTATCCAGGGAGATCGTACGCCGCTTCAACAACCTGTTCGGCTATACCTTTCCCGAGCCCCAGGCGAAGCTCACCGAGGCCCCCCTGATCGTCGGGCTGGACGGCCAGCACAAGATGAGCAAGACTCTGGACAACCATGTAGACATGGCCGCCACCCCCGACGAGACCCGCCAGAGGGTGCTCACCGCCTTCACCGACCCCCAGCGTACCCACCGCAACATTCCGGGAAGGCCCTCGGTCTGCAACGTGTACTCCCTCCACAAGGTCTTCAATCCCTCCGAGGTGGATACCGTTTACCGGGAGTGCACCACCGCCGCCCGGGGTTGTGTGGACTGCAAGTCGCAGCTCGCGGACGGGATAAACCGGCTCATGGAGCCCATCAGGGAGAGGCGCCGGGAGTACCAGGCGAGGCCTGGCTTGGTCAAGGAGGTGCTGGGCGAAGGGGCCAGCAGCGCCAGACTCATCGCCCAGGAGACCATCGCCGAGGTCGGGGAGAAGATGGGCCTGGCCTAACCTAGCGAGGAGGTCCCGAATACAGTCCCATGCAAATGACATTCCCAGACACGCCCGGGACGCCGGGAGTTCCTACCTCGACCTCCGGCAAGAATGCCCTCACGGTGGCCATCGAGGCGGCCCGCGCCGCCGGCGACCTGATTGTCGCGCGGTTTGGCTCCGACAAGCAGGTGACCTTCAAAGGCCATGCCAACGTGGTAACCGACGTTGACCTCCTGGCGGAGTCGGCGATCATGGGACTGCTCCGGCAAGAGTACCCCGACTTCGGCATCCTATCGGAGGAGTCGGAACCCCTGGTTATGCCTTCAAGCTATCGCTGGGTGATAGACCCCCTGGACGGCACCCGGAACTACGCCTCGGGCATACCCCACTTCTCGGTGGTGGTTGCCCTCGCCCTCGATGGGGAGGTGGTCCTGGGGGTCACCTACGACCCGGTGCGCGAGGAGGTCTTCACCGCCGAAAAGGGCAAAGGTGCCTACCTCAACGGCGAGCCCATATCCGTGTCGGAGAAGAGGGAGCTCCCCGATTGCCTCCTGGGCTTCGACATGGGCTACGTCGGGGCCAAGGCAGCCACGGCCCTGGACATGGTCAAGGCCCTGTGGCCGGACCTGCAAGGCATCCGCATCATGGGCTCCGGCGCCCTGGGATTGGCCTACGCCGCTTCCGGCCGGCTGGACGTGTACTTCCACCACAGCCTCTATCCCTGGGACATCGCCTCGGGCCTCTTGCTCATATCCGAGGCGGGGGGCATTGTGGTGGACCGCCACGGCGAGCCCGCCTCCCTGGAGAAGGACAGCGTCATCGCCTCCAGCCCCCACATCATAGGTAGATTCCTGTCCGCTACCGAGAGTCTTGAATGGAGGAAGTAGCGCGTTTGTCCCGCGCTAGCAGAGGGATGCCCTGAGGGGGGCCGTCTGGCAGCCCGACGTGAGATTTCCGCACGACCAGCCAGGAGGTATCAGGATGCCGCGCATACCCTCGATCACCCGTGAGGAGCTAGGGCCCGAGGACCGTACTTACTTCGACGAGATCGTCGCAAGCCGGGGAGGTCTGAGGGGGCCCTATGGGGTCCTCATGCATAGCCCCAAGCTGGCGGCCCGGGTCGCCGCCACGGGAGCATACGTCCGCTTCGAGAGCTCTGTTCCCAAGGCCTTGCAGGAGGTGGCCATTCTGGCCACGACCAGGGAGATACGGTCTCAGTACGCGTTCACGGCCCATGCCCGCCTGGCCCGGGAGGCCGGCGTCTCCGAAGCCACCATCGGGGCCATCGCCCAGGGCACGGCGCCCGGCGGCATCTCCGGTGACGAGGACGTTGTAGTGCGCTACTCCCTCGAGCTCCTGCGGGACCACAAGGTCAGCGACTCAACATTCGGCGCCGTCAAGGACCGCTTTGGAATTCAAGGCATGGTGGACCTGACAGGGCTCATAGGACACTATTTGCTGGTGGGCCAGTTTCTGGCTGCCTTCGAGGTAGAGCTGGCCCCCGGAGTGACCCCAGAGCTACCCATCTGAACCGGCAACCCACCCCTCCGTTGACCCAGACCCAAGGGCGATCAAGATAAGACGAAGCCGGCCGGGTGCGCGCCCCAGGAGGCCCTGAATGGACAAGGCCCGTGGAGACCTCCTCCTGAGCCCCTACCGCGTCCTCGACCTCACCGACGAGCGTGGGCTCCTCTGCGGCAAGATCCTGGCCGATCTGGGCGCCGACGTGGTGCAGATCGAGCCGCCGGGTGGCAGCTCCGCGAGGAGGATAGGCCCCTTCTACCGCGACCAGGTACACCCCGAAAAAAGCCTCTTCTGGTGGGCCTATGCCGCCAACAAAAGGGCCATCACGCTGGACCTGGGTACCGACGACGGCGCCGCGCTCCTCAGGCGGCTGGCGAGAGACGCCCACTTCCTCATCGAGTCCTTCTCGCCCGGTCATCTGGACGGTCTGGGGCTGGGCTACGACCACCTGGCCCAGATCAACCCAGGTCTCGTGATGGTTTCCATCACCCCCTTCGGCCAGGACGGCCCCTACTCCCTCTACAAGGCCCCCGATATCGTCGGCATGGCGCTGGGCGGACTGACGTACCTCACGGGCGACGCCGACCGGCCTCCCCTTCGCGTGGGCTTTCCCCAGTTCTACCTCCACGGAGCAGCCGCGGCGGCGACGGGCGCCATGCTCGCCCACACCCATCGGGCCCTCACCGGCGAGGGCCAGCACGTGGACGTGTCTTGCCAGCAGGCCGTCGCCAAGTGCCTGGCCCACGCGCCCCAGAGCTGGGATATGGAGGGGGAGGTCATCCGGCGCATGGGGGTGTACCGCCAGACCTCCAGCGATTCGGTGGTACGCATAAGCTGGCGTTGTAAGGACGGCCACGTCAATTTCGTCCCCCAGGGGGGCGGCGCAGGGGTCGCCAGGAGCACCCGCGCCATGCTGGGCTGGATGACGGAAGAGGGCATGGGAAACGAGGAGCTCGACGCGGTCAACTGGGAGGAGATGGGTTACGGTCAGGTACCGGCGGACATCATGTCGAAGACCGTCGCATCGGTAGAACGCTTCATCATCACCCACACCAAGGCCGAGCTGGTGAGGGAGAGCGTGGAACGCCGAATACTGCTCTTCCCCGTCGCCACCCAGGGAGACATCCTGCAACACCCCCAGCTTGAGGCTCGCGGCTACTTCACGGAGCTGCACCACCCGGAGCTCGACGCCTCGGTCAGGTACCCGGGGATGTTCGTAAAGGAGAGCAGGAACGGCCGCGTGGGGCTCCACAGGCGTCCTCCGACGATCGGAGAGCACAACCTGGAGATCTATCACGGCGAGCTGGGCCTCGCACCAGAGGACCTGGCCGCGCTGAAACAATGGGGGGTCATATGATGCCCCGGAAGCCCCTAGAGGGACTCAAGGTGCTCGACTTCTGTTGGGTAGTCGTGGGCCCAATGACCACCAAGTACCTGGGAGAGTACGGGGCCACGGTACTCCGGGTGGAGTCGGCCAAACGGCCCGAAAACCTGCGGACGGCCGCCCCTTTCAAGAACAGGGTCGCCGGAGTCAACCGGAGCGGCTATTTCGCCAACAACAACCCCAACAAGTACGGCGTGGCCATCGACATGCGCCACCCCAGGGCCAGGGACCTGGCCCTCCGCATGGCCTCATGGGCGGACCTGGTGGCCGAGAACTTCACCCCCGGCACAATGGAGAGCTGGGGCCTGGGATACGGGGCCCTGAGGGAGGCGAATCCCGGGATAATCATGTTCAGCGCCTCCATGATGGGCCGTGGAGGACCTCTGGAGAGCCAGCCCGGCTTTGGACCGGTCCTCTCCTCCCTCGCGGGGCTGACCCACGTCACCGGATGGCCCGACAGGGACCCGGTAAACCCCTACGGAGCATATACCGACTTTGTCGTGCCCCGCTTCGCCGTAGCCGCCATCCTCGCGGGGCTGGACTACCGCAGGAGAACGGGAGAGGGCATGCACCTGGACATGTCCCAACTTGAGGCCTCGATCCACTTCTCCGCCCCTTTCATCCTGGACTACACGGTCAACGGCAGGGAGCAAGGCCGGAGGGGTAACCGCGACCCGGGGGCCGCCCCCCACGGCACCTACCCGTGCAGGGGCGATGACCGCTGGATAGCCATCGCTTGCTCCACCGACGGCGAGTGGCAGGCGCTCCGTGGCGCGATCGATCCCACGGGCCACGGCTGGCCTTATCACGGGCGTTTCTCCACACTGCTGGGCCGCAAGTCCTCGGAGGACGACCTGGACCGGCTTCTGGGGGAGTGGACCAGCGAATGGGAAGCCCGCAGTCTCATGGGACGGCTCCAAAACCTGGGCGTGCCTGCGGGCGCGGTGAACGACCCCCGGGACCTTTTCGAAGACGCCCAGCTTGCCCACAGACGCCACTTTCAGTTCCTGGACCACCCGGAGATAGGGCCCTATGCCAGCGACCGGAGCGAGATGGATCTCTCCAGGACGCCGGGGAGCCTGGACAGGCCGGCGCCCATGCTGGGGGAGCACACGGAGTACGTGCTCCGAGACCTCATCGGCCTCTCAGAAGAGGAGTACCGGACGCTGAAAGATGACGGGGTGCTGATATAGGGCGGGTTCCCCCGCGAAGGTCACTTGAAGCTGGGGAGCACCCTCTCCGTGAGGAGCCTGATAGAGTTGACCACCCGGTCGTAGGGGATCTGTCCACCGTAGTTCATCTCCAGCACCACGCCGGATATGCCGAGGACCTCCTGGTACTCCTGTAGACGTTCCTCGACGGCCTCCGGAGTGCCGTACATGATCCTCGTCTTCAAAATCTCGTCGTAGGGTACCTTTGCCATGGCCAGGAGCCTATCGGCCGTCTCCTGGCTCGCCGCGCTGGCGGCCAGCTCCCGTGCCCCGTACTGGAACCCGTGTACCGTGCTCGCCTGGGGTTCAGAGCGCGCTCTTTCGGCCGTCTCCGCAACGTAGGCCGGAATGCGAAGGGATACCTCTCCCGGCCCCACGTGGCCGGCCTCCTCCCTTGCCCGCCGGTAGTGTTTTAGCCGTTCCTGGAGCGTAGCAGAATCGGTGCTGCTGCTGATAAATATGGGGTATCCCCAGCGGCCGGCCAGGGAGAAGGTTTCCTCGCTGGCCACCGCGACACGAGTTGGGGGATACGGTCTCTGATAGGGCTTGGGCACCACGGTCACGTCCGTATAGCTCCAGTACTTTCCCTGGTGGGAGAACCGCTCGCCGGTCCACCCCGTCATTATCACGTCCAGCGCCTCTGAGAATCGGTCTCTACTCTCGGCGTAGGGTATGTTGTAGCCCTGATAGTACCTGGTCAGCCCGCTGCGGCCTATCCCGAAGTCGAACCGTCCCCTGCTTATCTGGTCCACCGTAGCAGCCTCCTCGGCGACACGGAGGGGGTTGGTGAGGGGCAGCACCTGCACCGCCAGACCGACCCTGATCCTGCTGGTGCGGGCGGCTATGGCGCTGGCGATGATGAGGGGGGAGGCAAGCACCGAACGCTCCGGGCTAAAGTGGTGTTCCGCCAGCCAGACGCAGTCCATGCCCAGCGACTCCGCCACGTCCACCTGGTCGAAGGACTCCCTAAAGGCCTCCTCCTGGGTCATGCCCTTGCGGACGTGGAAGTCGGTAAACATCCCGAAGTCCATGTGCTTCTCCTTTTCACGCCGGTCCGGGAACCCGTCTCCAAGGCTACCGCCTTGCTAGTCGGTTGTCAACGACTCACGTCCCGTATCGAAATGGGGCATCACCTCCCGGGCAAACAGCCCCAGGGTATCGTCCGAGACCGGGTCGGGGAACAGTAGAAAGAAATAGGTGATCCCCTCGTCCACATATCTCTGAAGCTGCTCTACACACTGTTCCGGCGTCCCGGCGATGGCACGCTCCAGGGAGGCCCTGTAGTCGTTGACAGAGTCACCAGACCCAGAGGCGCTCCGCACAACCAGCCTTTCGTACTCGGTGGGACCTTCAGCGATCAGCACGCGAGTGTTATGGCTCACCTCTATCTCCGAAGGGTCCCGCCCGTATTTTCGGCAGTGCTCCTCCAGGACCCGCAGCTTCGCCCGGTGCTCGTCGAGGTCCATCTCGAAGCCCACGTTGCAGATGTCGGCGTACCTGGCCGCCGCCCGGAGCAAGTGAGCCTCTCCGTGGCCACCCACCAGCAGAGGAGGATGGGGACGCTGCACCGGCTTGGGCTCGTTGACCGCGCCCTTCAAGGAGTAGTAACGCCCTTCGAAGCTCGTCTCAGTCTCCAGCCAGAGCCTCCTGATCACCTCGATCGCCTCCTCCAGCATCCTCACCCGGACGGGCGTGGGTGGAAAGGAGTACCCCGAGACCCTGTGGTCGGCCTCGCCGCCGCCCGCTCCTATTCCCAGCTCCAGCCTGCCCCCGCTGATGACGTCCAGCGTGGAGGCCATCTTGGCCAGGAGGGCCGGCGGCCTGTATGTGTTGGCCAGCACCAGTGGCGTAAGCCTTATCCGCTGGGTTTCCGCCGCCAGTGCTGAGAGCGCCGTCCAGCACTCCAGGGCGGGGGCATTCAGCAGGTCGTAGAGGGTGGCGGAGTGGTATCCCAGCCGGTCGGCTTCGGTCCATACCCGCCTCAGGGCCTCGTAGCTGTAGCCCCTCTGGTGTATTCGTACACCGAACTTTACGTTTCTTCTCTGCATGGGGATCGCCTCTGCCGCCTTGTCGGGGTAGCTCCTTGATGATAGTATCTGGTCATTGATCATGGGCCACCATACAGCGGTTGGTTGAACTTATTATAGTACGGAGGGTACGATGGCTCTTCACGGGGGTAACGATATCCGCCCTAGGGTTCTCGCCATCTCGGGCAGCCTTCGAAAAGCCTCATTCAATACCGGACTGCTACGGGCTGCACAGGAGATTGCTCCCGGGGAAATGGAGGTAACCATCCATGAAATTCGGGGCATCCCATTTTATGATGGGGACCTGGAGGCTGAAGGGGACCCCACTCCGGTTGTAGCCCTCAAGTCGGCAATACGCGATGCAGATGCCGTCCTGTTCGCTACCCCGGAATACAACTGGGGTACCTCGGGGGTGCTGAAAAATGCCATCGATTGGGCGTCCCGTGACCGGGAAGAGGGATCATTGATGGGTAAGCCCGCGACTGTAATAGGTGCGGGTGGGAGAGCCGGCACTGCCCGAGCCCAAATGCAGCTTCAGGAAATCCTCGCGGAAACCGGCACGATAACGATGGTCAAGCCGGGAGTGTTGGTAGCAGCATTTTCTCCCCAGCGATTCGACTCGGACGGGAACCTGATCGATGACGCAACAAGGGAGTCGCTGCGAAAGCACCTTGACGCCTTCGCCAAATGGATCGTCCGAGTCAGCGCACGCCCCGAGTTCGTCCGGCATGCTTGTGAGATGGATATACAGCTCATCCGCGGTTGAGGGCTGTGTCTCCAAGTCTCGCACGCCGAGGAGCATCTAAGCCATGCAGGTAACGCCCCGCGTGTATCGACTCAACGTCGCCGAAGACCCCGGCGACGGCGGCGCCATGCACCCCGGCGGCACCAACATCTACTTCGTGGGCGATCCCACGCAAGAGATGGTGATGATCGATGCCGGGGAGCACTACCGGGACTGGACGCGCCGCATCCTGGACTTCCACTCGGATCTGGGCAGCCCCTCCATTCAAGCCATTCTGGTGACCCACGGACACAGGGACCACATAGGAGGCCTGGACCGGCTCCAGGAGCGGATGGGATGCCCGGTCCGCTGCCATCCCAAGCTAGCCAGGCGGCTGGAGCGAATGCTGGGGACTGAGGCCGTCGCCGCGCTCAGGTCCCGGGAGGTGGTAACCACCGGGGGCGGAGCGGCGCTGCGAGCACTTTTCACGCCGGGCCACGAGGCCGACCACGTCTGCTACTACCTACCCCGGGAGCGGGTGATGTTCACCGGGGATACCATCCTGGGCAGCTCCTCTTCGACTGTACAGGACCTGTCCGACTACATGCGGTCGCTGGAGCTCCTGGCGCGGTATCGACCCAGGACCATCTGCCCCGGACACGGACCGGTGGTCACGGAGGGGGCGCGGCGCATCCAGTCCTACCTGGCCCACCGGAGGCTCAGGGAGCAGCAGGTGCTTGCCGCTGTGGAAGCGGGGTTCGCCACCATCGACGACATCGTTTCCTACGTCTATCCCCGTAACCTCCGGAGGGAGCTGAGGGAAGCGGCTGCAAGGAATGTCCTGACGCACCTGGCCAAACTTGCGCGGGACCGCCGCGTGAAGAGAACCCAGGAGACCTACACGCTGGAGTGAGGCGATGCTGCCGGCGTGCCTCTGGGCGGACCAGCCCCCCTGGCATGGGCCGCCTACTCCTCGGCCTTCTCGCCTGCCGCCCAGTAATCATGGGCCTGTTCCCCGGCGAACCGCGCGGGCAAAAAAGCCCGCATGTCCACCTGAGACTCGGTCTTTCCCCGTAGCACGTAGTCGGCTACAACCCTGCCGGTGGCCGGCGCCAGGTGAATGCCCTTGGTGCCATGCCCCGTAGCCAGTATCACGCCCTCCCAGCCGGGCACCGGCCCGATGATGGGCATCCTGTCGGCGCTGAGCGGGCGGGAGCCCGCCAGCTGCCGGACAAGCCGCGCCCCGGCTACGTCGGGCAGTACCTCCACCGCCCGCTTGAGCAGCTCCAGCTTCGCAGGCTCGGTAGGCCGCCGGTCGAAGTCCAGCCCTAGAAACAGCTCCTGGCGGTCGTAGTCCCTGCCACCGGTGCTGCCTACACTCAGGAGCCCGCCCGGGAGGCTGATCATGTGGCCACGCTTGGGGGAACTGATGAGGTGCGCTAGGGGCGCCCCATCGTACTGCAAGAGAAGCCTCTCTCCCTTCAGGGGACGTACGGGCACCGGGAAATCGAGCCACTGGGAGCAGTCCGCACTCCAGGAGCCCGTAGCCAGCACCACACTCCCACAGGAGACGTGGCCCCCAACACAGCGCACCCCGGTTACACGTCTGTGCTCGGCGTCCAGCCCCACCGCCTCGCGTATTATGACTCGGGCCCCATGGGACTCGGCGGCCGCTGCCAGGGCGAGGGTCAGCCTGTAGCTCTCCAGCTGGGCGGACTCGTCTTCGTACACCGCCCCTCGGATAGACGTGCTCAAGCGAGGCTCCAGCCTCCGCACCTCCCCTCCATCGATCCATCCCATGGACACCCTCTCCCGCTGCCAGTCCATGAGCTCCCGAACAAGCCGCTCCTCATCCTCATCCAGGGCCAGCCTTAACGAAGGCCTCCGCTGCATCTGAAGGTCGATCCCCGTCTCCTCCTCCAGTTGAGGCACCAGTTCTCCGAACATGAGGTAGGACTCCAGCCCCATGAGGAAGGATGGACCGGGGCTGAACTCGGTGCCCAGCAGGCTGAGGGACCCGGTGGCATGGGCCGAGCCCCCGCTTCCGACGGCCTCCCTGTCCAGCAGGACCACCCTCGCCCCCTCAAGGCTAAGGTAGTAGGCCACGGCGCAGCCGATGACGCCCGCGCCCACCACCGCCACATCCGCAGTCTCAATCATCGGTCCCGTCCACCTGGTGCATCCCTCGATTCAGAGCTCACAGAGCATCCCTATAAGGCCCGCATTACCTGGCGAGCCAAGAACGGCCCCTCTTCCAGGGCCACACTCGTTTGTACCAGGATAGACCCCGCCAGTCAAGCTGGCGGCTAGGAGTCTGAGCCTCGATGCGCTACGTGACTTGTCGACGCCGAAGGGAGGCAGTACAATGTACTGGCTATGCGCCCCGTACAATGGGAGACCTGCCCCAGCAGCTTTCCCAGCAATGGAGACCGGATATGCCAAACATAAGAGTGAACGACATAGAGATGTACTACGAGGTGTATGGATCGGGGGCGCCTCTGGTCTTCATCGGCGGGTCCGGCGGCGGCGGACTGCGCCAGTCCATGGTGGATAAGACGCCCCTGGTAGACCGTTTCCGGGTGTTGTCCTTCGATCAGAGGGGGCAGGGTCAGACGGACAAGCCAGACATTCCCTACACGATAGCGATGTTCGCCGACGACGCCGCCGGGCTTATGGACGCCACGGGGTTCGGGCGGGCGATGGTGATGGGGGCCTCATTCGGAGGCATGGTCGCCCAGGAGCTGACGCTACGCCATCCCGAGAAGGTGCTGTTCCTGGTCCTGTGCTGTACCTGCAGCGGCGGAGCCGGCGGCAGCGCCGCCGACTACCGGGCTGCCCTCCAGGACGCCAGCAAGACCACGGACGAGGATATCGAGGATATCAAGGCGGACCTCTCCCTTGTGGATACCCGCCGCACGGCGGAATATTTGGCCTCTCACCCGGAAGAGACGGAGCTTCTGGTGCAACAGCTCAGGAGCGCTGGCCAGCAGTACCCAATGCACTCAACGGGAGCCCCCCGGCTATTCGCCGCCCGTAGCGCCCACGACGCATACGACCGGCTCGGCCAGATACGGGTGCCCACCCTGGTCATGGGGGGCAAATACGACGGGGTGACGCCTCCGGAGTACCAGAAACGCATGGCAGCGGCCATCCCGAGCGCGGAGCTGCACATGTTTGAAGGAGGACATCAGTTCCTCAGCCAGGACCGAGAGGCCGCCTATAGCATCATCGTCAATCGCCTGACGGGCTACTTGAGCCAGCCGATGTTCGGCTCCGGAGTAGCCGGACTTTGAGCAGACTATAAGGCCTGGGCCGTACCCCGTGTCTACCACAAGAAAGGATGAGGAGGTTTCCCATGAAGGTTGTCGACGCCATAGCGGAGATCCTTAAGCGGGAAGGGGTGAAGTACCTTCCCTGCTATCCCACCACCCCCATGATTGAGGCGGCGGCGAAGGCGGGTATCCGGCCGGTGGTGTCGCGGCAGGAGCGGGTCGGGATAGGAATTGCAGACGGCTTCAGCCGGATCTCCGACGGCCGGCCCCCGGGGGTGTTTGCGATGCAGTACGGCCCTGGCGCGGAGAACGCCTTTTCGGGTGTGGCCACAGCCTACTCCGATTCGACTCCCGTGCTGGTAATACCCCTGGGCCACCCCAGGGAGCGAGCGGGAATATCGCCCCACTTTAACTCGGTCCGTTCATACTGGCCCGTGACCAAGTCAGTGGAGGAGGTCAACGACGGCGAACGGGTGGACCAGATTATGCGCCGTGCCTTCAGCAACCTGAAGATGGGGCGACTCGGGCCGGTTATGGTGGAGGTTCTGGCGGACGTAGCCCTCGAGGAGGTAGACGAGTCGGTGCTTACCTATCAGCCGGTCAGGACCACCGTGGCCTCCCCAAACTCCCGGGACGTGGACGATGTCGCCGGCGTGCTGGTGGGTGCCCGTTGTCCGGTGATCCACGCTGGGCAGGGGGTGATGTACGCTCAGGCCACCGAGGAGCTGAAGCGGCTGGCGGAGCTGCTCCAGGCACCGGTAATGACCACCCTGAACGGCAAGAGCTCCTTCCCCGAAGACCACCCCCTGTCGCTGGGCACGGGCGCCTCCACCTCCGCCGAGCCCGTCGTCCACTTCCTGGGCAAGGCGGACGTGGTCTTCGGCATCGGCACCAGCTTCACCCGCCACGGCATGACCCTTGCCATCCCTCCCGGCAAGATCATGATCCAGGCCACGAACGACCCCAGTGACATCAACAAGGACTACACCGTGGACTACCCCATCATCGGGGACGCCCGACTGGTGCTCGGCCAGCTCATCGAGGCGGTCGAAGACCGGCTGGGTGGCAAGGGCCGAGACTCCAACGGGGCTATGGCCCAGGAGGTGAAGTCGGTAAAGGACGCGTGGCTGAAGCAGTGGATGCCCAAGCTCACCTCCGACGAGGTGCCTATAAACCCCTACAGGGTTATCTGGGAGCTGATGCAGACGGTGGACCCGGCGGAGGCCATAGTCACCCATGACTCGGGCAGCCCCCGGGACCAGATGTTGCCCTTCTACCGGGCGGCGGGGCCCCGGAGCTACATCGGCTGGGGCAAGTCCCACGGCCTGGGGACCGGCCTGGGGCTCACCATTGGAGCAAAGCTGGCGGCCCCCGACAAGCTGGCGGTGCACTGGATGGGAGATGCGGCCTTCGGGATGGTGGGCCTGGACTTCGAGACCTCGGTACGCACCGGCATCCCCATCCTGGCTATCGTCTCCAATAACTCCACCATGGCCGCGGAGACCCGAATGATGACCATCTCCCACGAGCGTTACCGGACCAGGGACATCGGCGGCAACTATGCCGACATGGCCCGGGCCATGGGAGGCTACGCCGAGCGGGTGGAGTCCCCGGCGGAGATCGGCCCGGCTATTCAGCGGGCCCGAAGGGCCACCGAGGACGGGAAGGCCGCGCTGCTGGAGTGCATCACCTGCGCCGAGACTACCGTGTCCCACAGGCGGGCCTTCGACTAAACCGGGGCCTGACCCGCTCAGCAGCCCGTCCCCTAATCGATGGTGGCGGCTCCGGCGGCGCACCCTCGAGCCTCCGGCTACTGGAGAGGGTTGTAATATGAGGCCGCACAGATATATCATGAACTAGTGATGGACGCAGGCGGGGCGAGATATAGGCTTGGCGCTCTATCCCACGTATACACCGAGGCGATAGGAGAGCCCGGACAGAGGACCTTCCGCCTGGGCCTCAAGTCAGGGGCAGCCACGGGCTCGCTCTGGTTGGAAAAGGAGCAGCTTTACCAGCTGGCCATCCACCTTCAGGAGATCGCCTCCTCCCTCCCCGACACCGGAGAGCCTGGGCACAGTGAAGCCCCGGAGCCCGAGTGGACCGGCGGCATTGCCAACCTGGACTTCAAGGTCGGCAAGCTCTCCCTGGGACACGATGCCTCCTCCAACTGCTTCCTGGTGGTGGCTCACGACATTGAGGAGCCCGACGAGACCACCGCTACCACAAGCTTCTGGCTTACCCTGCAGCAGGGAGAGGAGCTGGCGAAGGAGGCGATCAAGGTGTGCGCGGCCGGAAGGCCCAAGTGCTTCCTGTGCGGACAGCCGGTCAACCGGGACGGGCACATATGCCCCCGGGCCAATGGTCACACCGCTCTTCAGCTTTGAGGTTCGACCCACCAGTGCAGTCACGGGAAGGCACCCTTCACCTGCTCCAGCGTGGAGAGATTGAGGTCTTGGGGCTGATCCCCTGGGGCTCGAACTACACCTTTCTGGTCAACGTCAGTAACGGCTCCGCGGACTGCAAAGCCGTGTACAAGCCCAGGGACGGTGAGGCGCCCCTGTGGGACTTCCCCACGGGCACCCTGTACAAGCGGGAGTACGCGGCCTACCTTTTCAGCCAAATCCTCGGGTGGCACTTCATCCCCCTCACCATACTTCGAGACGGGCCCTACGGGATGGGCTCCCTTCAGTTCTTCGAAGAGCACGACGCCAATATCAACTACTACACCATCAGAGAATCCCACCCCGACGAGCTGAAGATTGTGGCCTGCTTCGACCTGGCGACCAATAACGCCGACCGCAAGCCGGTCCACTGCATCCAGGGGACCGATGGGCGGATATGGGGTATAGACCACGGCCTCACCTTCCACTCGGTGGTCAAGGTCAGAACGGCGATCTGGGACTTCGGGGGTGAACCCATCCCGGAGAACCTTTTGGCGGACCTGGCTCACTTCCACGCCCGGCTGACGACTCCCGCCGGGAGGGTGAAGGAGCTGGTCGAGCTGCTCTCCGAGGAAGAGGTAGCCGGTCTGGAGAAGCGTATCGCCTGGCTGCTCGAGGTCCGCCGGTACCCTGGAGTCCGCCGGTACCCCCGGTAGCATTTTGGGCCTCGGGCCTAAACGCCATCAGGGATGCCCTGACACCCGATGGGCACGTAATAGGGAGTGGCGGCTGGAGACAGCTCCGGCCACGAGAAGGAGGCCCCAAGACGGAGTGCCCGACCTGTCGAGCCGAGAACCCGGCCGAAGCCCAGTTCTGTCGCACCTGTGGCGTTCCGCTGGGCGGCCAGCCCCTGGGGCAAACCAGGGAGATCTTCTGCACCGGCTGCGGGAGTAGAAACCAGGCCCCGGCCAGATTTTGCCTCAGCTGCGGCAACCGGCTCCAAGTGCCCGCAACCAGGAGCGCGGCACCTCGATTTCGCGTGCCGGACGCAGGGGCCCCAGGGCTGGCAAGCGCACAGTATATGGGATTCTGGATACGCCTGGTGGCTCAAGTAATAGACGGGATCGTATTAAGCGTCGCATTTTTCGTTCTGGCAATCCTGAGTACTCTCGTGTCTTTTTGGGGCATCCTGTTCATCCCCTTTCTCATCTACGTCTACGTCTTCTACAGGGAGATCAAGTGTAAGACGCCGGGCAGGAAGATGGTTGGGATCGTGGTGGTGGACCAGGCCAGAAAGGAGATCAGCTTCTGGAGGGGGCTGTTACGAGAGGTGATCGGCAAAACGGTGTCCGGCGCTGTCCTGTATCTGGGCTTCATCTGGGCGGGCTTTGACCAGCGCAAACAGGCCTGGCACGACAAGATTGCCAGCACCTACGTAATACGAAGGGCATAGGGGACCCTCCAGGCGAGGCCCCTGCCCCTCCAACGACACTGCGTAGCTCCTATCCTTAAGGCACCCAAGGAGACTCAGGATGAGATGCCCCACCTGTGGAGAGGACAACCCGCCCGACGCCCGGTTCTGCGCCAATTGCGCAGTCCCCCTTTCGGCCGGGCACGATCAGGGACAGGTGTCCGGGCGTTGTAGCAGCTGTGGCACCGAGAATCCCTCGGACGCGGCCTTCTGTGGCAGCTGCGGAGTCCGGTTGGGACCCCAGCCCGGGACCGGAGACGATCCGGGCGGCGCCGTAGCTCAGAGGCCCGGGCTCAGTGCCAGCCCACTCATACCCAGGGACCTTGGCGAGCTCTTGAGCGAGACCTTCAGGGTTTATGGGGCCAGCTTCCGGGCTTTCTACACGATAGCCCTTATCGCCCAGATTCCCTTGGCCATTGGCCAGATCCTTCTGGAGTCCGGGAGCACCGCCGCAATCGTTATCGGGGTGCTCTTCCTGCTGCCGGGCATCGTCCTATCGATACTGGCGGTGGGGGCGACGAGCTTTGCAGTAGCGACCCATTATCTGGGAGGACAGGTTCGGGTCGGCACGTGCTACGGGAGGGCCTCGGGTAGCGTGCTGTCGCTGGTCGGCACCACTATCCTTTTCTTTGTCGCCGTGGCCATATCCGCCCTGCTCTCCATCATTCTCATAGGCATTCCGCTCCTGCTCTACCTCCTGGTGAGCTGGTACTTCTTCGCCCAGGTCATAATGATTGAGGGTACGGCGGGCCCGAGGGAGGCCGTGGGACGAAGCGGCCGGCTGGTGCGCGGCACCTGGTGGAGGGTCTTCGGACTCGGGATCGTCTTCGTCATCGTGGCGGGGATTCTGGGCTCGATGTCCAGCATACCCGGGGCCATCGCCTCGATATTCAGCAGCGAGGCAGAGACCGTCCTCAACGCAATATTTCTTAGCGCTGTGTTACCGATGGGCTACATAGGCGCGACCCTGGTCTACCTCGACCTGCGGGTACGGAAAGAGGCCTACACGCTGGAAACGATGGCTTCGGAAGTGGGCATGTGAGGGTGGCGAGGCACCATCCACAGAGGGACGGCCCCGCCGGGGCCTGGAGTGGCTAAGCTGTCGGGTCGGAGCCCTCTTGCTGCTCCCCGTAGTCGTCCGGGTGGGCAAGCCGATAGGATTCCAGCGCCCCCTGAAACCGGCTCTGGAACTCCTGGCCGTCCATGGGCTGGATGAGCAGGGGCCGGCCCACGCGGAGGCTTACTCGTACCCTGGTGCCCAGGGGAAACTGGATCAGGTCCACCTGCTCGACCCGCCGGAAGGACACATGGCGCACTCTGGGTCTGCCGTAGGCTATGTCCAGGTGGTCTTCAAAGATCAGGTATTGGGCCGGCGTGGTGAACCAGCTAAAGGCCCCCACCGTCAGACCTATCAGCACCAGCGTGAACTCTTCGGTAATCAGACCCACTACCGCGACGCCAATCGCTAGGACCAGGGTGAGGTTAAATGCCGACCTGTGTCTATCGGCGTGTAATGGCTGGTACTGCTGCATCACTAACATTCTAGCACATTTGGTGCTACGTGGTCGCAAGATTCCCGGCAGGTTTGGGACAGACTAGTCCCGCTGGTTACCCTCGACGGAGGGATATCTGCCGGGACTGTCCCAGGGCCACACGCCCTCAACCCCCACCCACCCTGAGGGCACCGTCACACGACTGGGGGATTGCGCTGGTACCAGTCCACGATCTCGGAGCCGGTGGCTGCCCAGACCCCCCGGCGGCTGACCATGTGCCCCAGTGCATCGTCCAGACAGCCGATACGGAAGGGCTGGCCGATGAGCCAGGGACGCAGGTTCAACACCAGCACCCTCCCATTTCCGGCACCATCACGGTACAGGCCATCGAAGCTCTCCTTGAGGAGCTCCCCGTACCTGCGTATATCGAGTCGACGGTCCCACAGGGCGTTGACGTCGTCCAACTCCAGCATCATGGGGAGGGAGAAGATCTCCCCCTCAGGTGCCTTCAGGGGGTAGGGCTGCTCGTCGTTGGCCCAGTCGCATACGTACCGGACCCCGGCCCGGGCCAGAAGCTGAGGCGTCCTCGCGGACTCCCCCGACTCGGGCCCCAGCCAGCCCACGGGCACAGAGCCCGTGGCCCGCTCCATACGCTCCATCGACTCCCGGATGTACTCCCACTCCTCCTGCTCCGTCATGTTGCTGGAGATCCACCGGCTCACCGAAATGCCATGTCCAATGATCTCGCAGCCCTGCCCCAGACAGTGTCTGACCAGATAGGGATAGTTCTCGGCGGTCAGGACGTCCATGGCCACGGTCGCCTTTATCCCGTGCTTGGCCAGCACGTCCAGCACCCGGAAGACCCCCACCCGGTGGCCGTACTCCCGGTGGGACAGCCTGGCGTAGTCGGGAAAGGGCCTGCTTCCCAGGCCGCCGGGGATCGCACCGGCATAGCTGCCCTGGGGTGGGTCCCACTCCATGTGCTCGAGGTTGACGATAACGCATAGGGCCACCCGGGCCTTCTCCGGCCACGTCAGGACCCCTCGCTTGGCCAGGGGAGACCAGTCGTAGTGCTCGTGGTCCATCCCGAAACGACGCTCTGCGGGCACGGTCTCCTCCTGTGGCTCTCGGGCCCCGCCCCTATCCGTTCAGCCGTTGGGCGTGGGCCACCGCCTGGTCGTAGCAGTTGGCGATGTAGTACTCGGCTATCTCGTCGGCGGTGGTCTGCCAGACTCCGTCGTGGGACATGATGTAGTCTAGCACCTGGTCAAGGTACCTGACCCGGTGGGGCTGGCCGATGAGGTAGGGGTGTAGGGCGATGCACATCACCCGCCCGCTCTCCTCACCTTCCCTGTAAAGCTGGTCGAACTGGGCCTTGCACGCCCACACAAAATACTCACCCTCGTAGTGGCTCCTGAAGACGGGCACGTCGTTCAGCTCGATGGAGTAGGGCACGGAGACCAGCTTGCCCGACTTTACCTTGATGGGCACCGGCTGGTCGTCGTGCATCCAGTCGGTGTGGTAGATCAGCCCTGCCTCGGCCATCAGGTCCGGCGTTGACGCCGAGCCGGTGACCGACGGCCCCAGCATCCCCTTCAGCTGCTTCCCAGTGTGCCGCCTCAGTGTCTCGATGCAGTCCCTGTAGAACTCCCTCTCCGCTTCCTCGGAGTAGCTGTTGAGGTAGATGGTGTTGTAGATGCCGTGGCTCATGAAGTCGTAGTCCCGCTGTACCATCGCCTCGGCGATCTCGGGGTAGTGCTCCAGCACCGCCAGGTTGAGGGACACGCAGCACCTGATGCTGTGCTTGTCCAGGACATCCAGCATCCGCCAGAAGCCCACCCGGTTCCCGTAGTCCCGGTAGGAGTACTGCTGGGCGTCGGGGTAGGGCATCCGGGGCCACGGGTTGCGGAGTCCATCATGCACCGGCGTGTACTCGTAGTGCTCCACGTTGGGGGATATCCACAGGGCCACCCGGGCCCCGTTGGGCCACTTGATGGCGGGCCGGTCGATGATGGGGCTGTAGTCTACCCGGTCCGGTGGCAGTGGCATGGCCTCACCTCCTGGGCAAGCTGGCGGCCGCCCCACGGGGCAATACGGGCCCCACTAGCAAACGAGATCGTCTAGCGTGGCTCCACCGCCTTCCTGCCGCCAAGGGTAGGATACTTATCGCTACATGCCATGTCAACCCTCGGCGATGGACCTACTTTCCCATATGTACCCCCAGGAACTCCAGCACCCTCGACCATGCCGTCTCCGCATACGTCTGGCGGTAATCGGGCCTGGTCTCGTTGAAAAATCCGTGGGGAGCACCAGGATAGACATGGAGATCATAGGCTTTCCCAAACCTCTTCAGCGTGCTCTCCAGAAGCGTTATGTCATCCACCGAGACGGCGACGTCGTTGTCGCCGTAGTGGCCCTGGAAAGGGCACCAGATGCCCGGTATCCTGTCGAGGGGTGAGACGCTGGCATCGGCGTTGTACTTTTCCTGGTACCGCACCTGGTTGTAGAAAGACACGCAGGCTCTCAGGCGCACGTCGTGGCAAGCCAGCACTATCGGGTACGCCGAACAGAACCCGAGGACTCCCACGCGCTCGGGGTCCACTGCGCTGAGGCTCCGGAAGTATGCCAATGTCGCGTCCAGGTCCATGAGAGCCACCCTGTCGGTGATCCTCCTGGAGTACTGGGAGATCACCTCGTAGGGGGCCCCTATGGGCGCCTCGGGCTGGCGCGAGTACTGGTTGAAGGCCAGCACCGAATATCCCTGGTGGGCGAGCCTCCTCGCCACCTCCTTTAGCTGGTCTGTCAGGCCATAGGCCTCGGGGTGCACCAGGACACCGGGACGTGACCTGGCGCCTTCGGGGTAGACCAGGAACCCCTTTAGCATGACGTCGAGACCTGGAAACTGTACGTCGGACTCAGCAACCTGTGGCATGGGGCCTCCCGATCCTGAGATCCGCCCTGGGCGGTGGCGGCGACACGTACCGTCCGCCAGCCCCACGGCGGGAACCCGGTTTAAGTTTACCCGAGAATAGGCTAACATTACACTGAGCGTCACAACGGGAGACCACCATGGCTGCTACGGCTGAAGTCGTCATCGTGGGCGGAGGCGTCGTAGGATGTGCCACCGCCTACTACCTCGCCCGGAGGGGGGTCCGGGCTACGGTCATCGAGAAGGAGACGATTGGGAGCTGCGCCTCGGGCTTCGCTGCGGGCCTGCTGGACCCTCTCACCGGCCAGGGGACCCCCGGCGCTCTGGAGTCCCTATCCCAAGTGAGCTTTCGCATGCACCTGGACCTGGCCCAAGAGATCGCCGCCGAGACCGGGGTCGATTTCCATTTCCGGCCCCTCTCTTGCGTATGGATCGCCCTCGACGAGGCCGAGCTCCCGGAATACCGGGCGCTCTTCGATCTCGCACGGAAGCTGGAAGGTTTTCCCGCCCGGTGGCTGGAGGGCACAGAGGTCCTGCCACTGGAGCCCAGGCTGTCTCCCCGGGTAGTCGGGGCTGTGTGCGTCGGAGGCATGCGGCAGGTGGCCTCCTACGAGTATACACGGGCGCTGGCCCAGGCGGCCGAGAAGTATGGTGCCAGCGTCAGGCACGGCACGGTCAGCGGGCTCAAGCGCTCCGGGAGCCGGGTATCGGGCATCGTGCTGGAGGGAGAGGAGATTGCGTGCGAGAGGGTGGTCCTGGCCATGGGACCCTGGACGGCCCAGGCCGGGGACTGGCTGGGGACACCGGTGCCGGTCGAGCCGCTCAAGGGGCAGATACTTCGCCTGAAGCTGCCCGGGCCCCCGTTGGGGCACGCCTTTTACACCAGCGACGGGGGCTACATTACGTCCAAGCCCGACGGCCTCACCTGGGTAGGCACCACCGAGGAGCGGGTGGGGTTCGACCAGACGCCCACCGCCGGAGCGCGAGCGTCCATCATGAAGCACGCCCTGGAGATCATGCCCGGCCTGTCCGATGGGGAGCTGCAGCTCCAGACGGCGTGTCTACGACCCGCGTCCCAAGACGGTATCCCTATAATAGGTGAGGTGCCCGGCTGGGACGGCCTCTACGTGGCCACCGGAGCAGGCCGCAAGGGGATACTCTTGGCCCCCGCCATGGCCCGGGCCACGGCCGACCTGGCCATCACGGGCCACACCGACCTTCCGATAGAGCCCTGCTCCCTCGCCCGGTTCGCCGGGAGCTAAGGTCGAATCGGCGGAGGCACAATGTCCACCGATAGCACCGTTCACGACCAACCACGCCACCCGAGCTGGCTGCGGGGACGGCTGGCCAAGTGGCCCGTCCTGGTCTACAGGCTCGGCCTCGGGTCCCTCATCGCCGGCCAGGTGATGGTCCTGACCACCAGGGGGAGGCTCACCGGACGGGTGCGTAACACCCCCCTCTGGTACGTCCGCGAGGGAGATACCGTCTTCTGCATCTCTGGCTGGGGGCCATCCAGCGACTGGTCGAGGAACCTGAAGACCGACCCCCGGGCCAGGGTTCGCATAGGCAGGAGGACCTGGCAGACCAGAGGGGTGCTGGTGCCCGACGGCGAGGAGCTGCGGAGGGTCCTGTCACAGCTCCGGGGGAAATACCGCCGTCTGGTCCCTCTGCTCTACCACATGGACCGCATCTCCCTCGTGGCCTTCGCCCTGGGACCCGGGGACGATCGAGTCCAAGGGGACACCCCTGGGCCAGCGCGCCCCGTGATATGATTACCGCGGTACTCGGGCTTTCCCAGACTGACGAAAAGGAGGACCGCATGTTCAACGAGGTCCACCACGTGGGATACCTGGTAGAGGACCTGGAGGCGGCGATTCAGTGGTACGAGGCCACGTTTGGCGGCAAGTACACCGGTGGAGGTGCGGCGGCCACGGGCTCCGGGAGGATCGGCTTCATTCAGATCGGGGGCGTGCAGGTGGAGCTCATCGAGCCCGGTGACAAGAGTGGGCTCCCCGGAGGCGGCGGCCACGTTATTGACCACGTTGGATACGTGGTGGACGACCTGGACAGGGCCGTAGCGGACTTCAGGTCCAAGGGCTACAGGTTCGCCACCCAGGAGCCCTTTACCAACGTGGCCGGCTACCGGCTGATCTTTTTCGACACGTCCTCCACCAACGGGATGCGCATCCACCTTACCGAGGCAAGCTCCCTACGGACATAGGCCTGCAACATAAAAAGTCTGTTGACAAGCCACCGGCGAAGTATTATCGTTGAGTTGATCCATTATAAGGTGCAAATCCCAGGTCAAATGAAAGGGGGCGTACGTGGCTGATAGGGACATTGCCTTGATGGCCCATCTCTTGCGTCGCGCCGGGTTCGGAGCCACACGCGATGAGCTGGAGGCCTACGTTGCCAGAGGCTACGAGGCCACCGTGGAGGACCTCCTGCATCCGGAGAAGCAGCCGGACGTGGAATTCGACCTGATGGAGCGGTACCTGCCCGAATACGGGCAGCTGAACGGCATAGAGTCGAACCAGGCCGCCTGGGTGTACAGGATGATAAATACCAGGAGACCGCTCCAGGAGAAGATCGCCCTCTTCTGGCACAGCATCCTGTGTACCGGCTTCGCCAAGACAGACCACGGGCGGATGCAGACCATCTACAACAATCTGTTCCGCACCAAAGGCCTCGGTAGCTTCAAAGAGTTGCTGCTGGAGGTCTCCAGGCATCCCACCATGGTCTACTACCTGGACAACGTCGAGAACCACAAAGGCTCTATCAACGAGAACTATGGCAGAGAGCTGTTGGAGCTGTTCTCGTTGGGCGTCGGCATGGACGGGCAGCTCAACTACACCGAGGACGACGTCAAGGCGGCCTCCCGCGCCTTTACAGGCTGGAACCTGGAACCCACCTTACCAGTCTACCCCTATGGCCGCAGCGACTGGCGGTTCCGCTACGATCCCACGGACCATGACGACAGCGAGAAGACCTTCCTGGGGCAGACGGGGCCCTGGAACGGCGAGGACATCATCGACATGCTCGCACATCACCCCGCTACGGCCCGGTTCGTGTCCCGCCATCTATACAACTTCTTCGTCGCGGACGAGCCCCAGGTCCCCGCCTGGAACTCCACCCCGCCCCAGGACCCGGAGGCTATCAAGACCCTGGAGAAAGTGTTTGTCGAGAACAACTACGAGATGCGGCCCGTGCTCCGGATCCTGTTCAACTCCAACTTCTTCAAGAATGCCCAGTTCGCCAGGATAAAGAGCCCGGCCGAGGTGGTCATTGGCACCATGCGCCTGGTGAAGGACCACACGGAGGTGAAGCCCGGTCTCTGGCCCGTTACCCAGGAGACCACCTTTATGGGGCAGGATCTGCTCAACCCACCCACCGTGGAAGGCTGGCACACCGGCAAGGAGTGGATAGACAGCGGTACACTGGTGGAGCGCATTAACTTCGTAGCTGACCAGGTTGGCAACCTTGAGCTGCCGGGGGTCAGGCTGATCGTGGACCGTATGAGCGCCGGCACCTCCATCATATCCCCTGAAGAGTTTGTGGACGGTTGCCTCGACCTGATGGGGCCGGTGGTAGCGGCGAAGGATACCCGGGCCTCGCTGATCGAGTATGCTCAGCGGGGAGGAGAGCTTCGACGCGAAACCGGGGAGGAGCGCACGCGTTTCTCCCGGCGGGTGGCGCAGATGCTGCAGCTCATAGCTGCTACCGCAGAATATCAGTACGCCTAGTCTTGAAGGGAGGACAGCTCATGGCATCCAACGGAAGGGATCGTGTGCTGGCAGTCTTGTCCTTGTCGGGCGGCAACGATTTCATGAATACATTGGTCCCTTACTCCAACCCTCTGTATTATGACTACAGGCCCAACCTGGGAGTCCCCGAAGACCAGGTAATTCGCGTAAACGACCAGGTGGGGTTCCACCCAAGCATGACGGAAATAAAGGAGATGTACGATCAGGGGAACGTAGCCGTAATACAGGGCGTCGGCTACCCGCACCCCAGCCGCTCCCACTTCCGGTCCATGGACATCTGGCACACCTGCGAGCCGGACATCATCGGCAGCGAGGGGTGGCTCGGCCGGGCCCTACGGGACCTGGACCCCAAGGCAGAGAACGTGCTGAAAGGCGTGAACTTCGGCCGTGGACTGCCGAGAGCGCTGGCTGCACCGGGTGTGCCCGTGGCCTCCGTAGGCAACCTGGAGACCTACGGCGTCCTCACTGGGATCCCTGGCGAGGCCGAGCGTAGCCAGGCACTGGAGATGTTCTCCCGGATGTATACCCCCGCTATTGGGACCGGACCCGTCATGGACTACATCCACGAGACGGGCCGGTCCGCCCTGAAGGGTGCCGACATTCTCAAGACCGCTCCCGAAAACTACTCCTCCAGCGTGGAGTACGGCCACTATCCCATAGCCAACGGCGTGAAGGGAATCGCCCAGGTACATCTGGCCGACCTGGGGACCAGGGTCCTCTACACTACCTCTCCCTACAACTCCTTCGACTCCCATGCCGGTCAGGCCGGGGACCATCCCCGCCTGTGGAAGCAGGTATCGGAGACCATCGCTGACTTCTATGCCGACCTGAGGGAGCACAACCTAGGCGAGGAGGTTGTGCTCTTGGTGTTCAGCGAGTTCGGCCGCAGGGCCCGGGACAACGGGGGCGGGACGGACCACGGCACTGGCGGCGTCTGCTTCGTCATCGGCGACCATGTGAAGGGCGGCCTCTACGGCGAGTACCCGTCCCTCAAGCAGGAGGACCTGGAGGACGGGGGCGACCTGCTGCACAACGTGGACTTCCGAGGAGTCTACTCCACCATATTGGAAAGGTGGCTGGGGCTGGACGCCAAGCCCATTGTAGGCGGCACCTATGAGCAGCTCGGCTTCCTTAACTAGGTAGCCGTCACCCATCCCCTGAGGTGGCGCAAGCTCGCCCACTCACCGGCGGGCGCTGGTGACCCGGGGAAAGAGTTCGCGATGGCGACATGATACTCCTTAGCTGGCGAGGTGGCTATGGCTACGAGGTTCTTCGGGATCACCACACGGTCTTTCCAATACGACAAGACCATAGGGCGGTTTGAATTCGCCGGCTCCGGCTTCAGGATACCCACGGACCTCGCCCTGGGCAAGGACGGGACCATCTACGTCCCAAACCGCTCGTGGCAGTACAGGCCCGACGGGGTACGGGTCACCATGCTGACCATCGACGAGGAGTTCATCGGCCAGTTCTCCAGGTTCGGTGAGGCGGATGGGGAGCTTTTCTGGCCCACCGGCATCGCCCTCGACAGCGCTCAGAACGTCTACATCACGGACGAGTGGCTGAACCGGGTCTCCATATTCGACAAAGACGGGACCTTCCTGGACAAGTGGGGAGTGTCCGGATCGGGAGATGGGCAGATCAGCAAGCCCGCCGGAATAAAATTCGACGCCGAAGACACTCTCTACCTGGTGGACAGCGCCAACAACCGCGTCCAGAAGTTCACCAAGGACGGCAAGTTCCTGGGCAAGTGGGGAGAGGCAGGCACTGGCGAGGGACAGTTTAATCTGCCCTGGGGCCTGCACATCGATGGCAAAGGCGACATCTACGTGGCCGACTGGCGCAACGACCGGATACAGAAATTTACCGCCGACGGCGAGTTTCTCGCCGCGTTCGGCACCTCAGGCTCGGAGGTGGGCGAGTTTAATCGGCCGACGGGAGTGGCCGTGGACAAGGAGGGGGACATCTACGTGGCCGACTGGGCCAACGACCGGGTGCAGGTGCTGACCTCCGACGGCCGCCACATCACCACCTTCACCGGCGACGCGACGATGTCCAAGTGGGGCCAGGCAAAGCTCAGCGCTAACCCGGACATGATCAGGCAGCGCAACCTGGTCAGGGACTTCGAGCCCGAGAAGAGTCTGTGGCGGCCCAAAGCGGTGACCATTACCGACGACGGCAAGGTCATCATCCTCGATAGCAATCGCGACCGCCTCCAGGTTTACCAGAAGATGAGCTAGAACCGGTAGCCCCCTGTAGGAGGGTCATACGGCCAAAGTCCCCCGGTTCCCGGGGGACTTTGGCTTTGGACACCGATACACCAGGGCGGCGTAAGCGTCCACCAACCAGACAGAGAGGACCGCATGGGTGAAGAGCGGGTGACGTGGCCGCAGGTCAAAGCGCTCCTCGAGGGGATTATGTGCCAGTGGAGGTCCCGGCACGGCGAGCCGGCTCCCGACATCCACGACTACCACTGGGACACGCCCGAGGAGCTTGCCAACAATAAACCCTTCCGCAGGCAGCTAATCGAGCCGGGAAAGCCGGGCAGAGAGACGAACCTGGTGGTCTTCCTCCCAAAGGGTGTCGGCACCATCCCCAGAATGCCCAGGGGCGGCCCGTACCTTAGCGCGGAGCACATCGCGATTATCGAGGGCTGGATCGACGCCGGATGCCCGAAGAGTAGTGCTGGAGCCTCACCCACCCGAGATGGCGCACCCCGGCGTAGGCCTTTCCGGGAACTCACGACATCGCTGGGGCCGGCCACTGTAGATGCGGCAGGCAGAGGTCACCGGGTCCAGCATGGGACAGCGGCCGCCATCGTGGTCCGAGAACCGGACCCATCCACCGCCAGGCACCAACTCTATCCGCAATGCCACGCCCAGGGCCGCAGCCTGTGCCTCGAAGTCCGGAACCTCGTCCGCTGCGAGCCGGAGAATGAACGGCTCACGGCAGCACATCGCCTTGCAACGCACCATGCAGATGTGGGTGGCCGCGGTGAGACCGGGTATGGTGTACGCCACGGTCCTATCACCAGGCCAAGGCATAGGCTGTCCTGCGCTGATCGGCTCCGGCGCTCAGAGCCCCGCTTTCGGGGTCGCGCTGTGTCACTGTGGCGCCGAAGCCGCAGGGATAGGCCTCCTCGACCTTGTGCCCCAGGGCCGCCAGACTGGACCGCACCTCCTCCGGTATCTGAGGCTCCACCTCAAGCACCCCTGGGCGGTAACCCCTGGGGTAGAAGGAGTTGATTATGCTCTGGGTAACGAAGCGAGGCGCTTCCACCGCCTGTTGGAGGTCCATGCCGAAGACCTGCAGATTCAGCACAATCTGCAGGTTCCCCTGGGCCTGCCTGTCTCCACCGGGACAGCCGACGGTCATGATGGGCCGGCCGTCCTTGCGTATCATGTAGTTCACCAGCGTCGTGCGGGGCCGCTTGCCGGGCTGTAGCCCATTGGGATGCTGGTCGTCCAGAACAAACATCTCGCTGCGGGTGCTAAAGGAAAACCCCAGGTCGGCGAAGTACACCGACTTGAAGAAGGTACCTCCGCTGGGGGTGGCACAGACCATGTTCCCGTCCCGGTCGATGACGGCGAAATGGGTGGTGTCGTCATCCCCCGGCCCCGCCGCGTCCGCCGGCGTGGCAGGGGGTACCGGGGTCGCCCCCGACGCCCGGGCCGACACCCCATCGGAGTAGCGCCAAGCATCGCCGGGTTCCGGCAGCTCGGGACAGGCCTCGCCCGCCCTTATCAGCCCAGCCCGTACAGCGGCGTACTCCTTGGACAGCAGCCCATCGATGGGCACCCGGGCGAACTCCGGGTCCCCGTAGTACCGCTCCCGGTCAGCGAAGGCCAGCTTGAGCGCCTCGACAACACTGTGGATGTACTGGGGAGAGTTGTGGCCCATGGCCCGCAGGTCGAAATGCTCCAGGATGTTCAGGGCTTGCAAGAGCACGGGGCCCTGGGTCCAGGTCGACTGGCCACAGATTTCGTGGCCCATGAAGCTCGTGCTCACCGGCTCCTCGAACCTGGCGTGATAGTTAGCCAGGTCCTCCAAGCTGAACAGGCCGCCGACCCGCTCGGAGCATTCCACGATTGTCCTGGCGATGTCGCCACGGTAGAACATATCGCGGGCCGCCCGTATGCCGTCAACCCGCACCCCCGGGGTGTCTTGCTCGGCCTGGACCATCTTGCGCAGGGTCCCCGCCAGTTGCCTCTGGACCAGCAGCTTTCCTACCGCGGGGGGGTTCCCGCTGCCATCGTAGAACACCTCCATGCCGCCTTGAGGGATCTCTCTGAACTGTTCCTTGATACGGGCGAACGCGGGATCTGTCCCCGAGAGGCGCCCGTGCAGGAACTCGTAAACCGGGAATCCCCGATGGGCATACTCGACCGCCGGAGCCATCACCTCGGCCACGGTCTTGGTACCGTAGGTCTCCAGCATGAGCAGCCAGGCGTCCATAACACCCGGCACCGTGAAAACCATCGATGCGTTGGGCCCAGGGCCAGTGGGTACCTTGTCGAACCCCTTGCTTTTCAACAGCTCTACAGTCGCACGCCCGGGAGCAACGCCCTGCCCGCTAAGCACCCGATGCTGACCACTGGCCGAGTGGTACAGCATGATAGACACCTCAGCCCCCAGGGAGTAGGAGTGAACGGGCTCCACGACGGCGGCCACGAACCCAGCCGCCGCGGCGGCATCGAAGGCGTTTCCCCCGCTCAGCAACATCCGCATGGCAGCGATGGAGGTCAGGTAGTGTCCGCACGAGACGACACCCTGGGTGCCCCGGACCACCGGGCGGCCTGTCTTGATCTGGCCCGGGTCCATCCGGTCTGTCTGATAGGGCTCGTTGGTCGTTGTCAAAGGTGGACCTCCTTCGGGCAGATGGGTAACTTACGATGCTGTCGCTATGCTATCATCGTCGGCGCCTCCGTAATTCTAGCGGCATGTGCGAAAACAGTCAATTCCAGCGGGAATTTGGACCACCCCTAGGACGCAGGCGCGGGTTGAGCATATCCTTCCCCTCGACGAAGCCCTGTCGCAACCCCTTTGGGACCGGGTGCTTGACGGCCCGGGCGAGACGTGGTACTAGTATGCCAGCGAGGGCTCTAAGGGGCAGAAGGAGGGTCTTATGGACCTGGTGATCCGAAATGTGAGGCTCATAGACGGCACCGGGGCCGAGCCGCTGGCCAGGGTCAGCGTAGAGGTCGCCGCCGGGGCCATCGCCTGGATCGGGGAGGAGACGGCCCGCCCCAAGAGGCGCGGGCACCGGGAGGACATCAACGGCGAGGGACTGACCCTGGTCCCCGGCATGATCGACTGCCACGAGCACTTCACAAGTGACGGCGGTATGGACAACATGGACCGGCTCCTCGACGGTACCCAGGAGATATTTACCCTGAAGGCGGTGGCCAACTGCCGCCGGGCTCTCATGTCCGGCGTGACTACGGCCCGGGATGTGGGCGCCCGCTACGCCATCAACATCCTCATCGCCCAGGAGACGGCCTCCGGCGCGGTCCTGGGACCCAGGATAGTGGCCGCCGGGGAGTGGCTCCAGTTTCCAGGCACCTGGCCGCCCGGCCTTACGCGCCGCATAGAGACTCCCGAGGAGCTGCTAATCGCTATCCAAGACCAGATCGCCAGAGGCGCAGGCCTCATAAAGGTGGGGGCCACGGGCCTCAGGCCCAACGGAGAGCAGTTCGGCAGCCTAGGTCCGGAAGCGCTGGACGTGGCGGTCCGGGCCGCTCATGGCGCCGGGCTTAAGACCGCAGCCCACTGCGTCGGCTACCAGGGGACCCGCCAGGCTGTGGAGGCGGGCATAGACTCCATTGAGCACGGCACTTACATGGATGATGAGACAGCCCACCTTATGGCCTCCAAAGGCACCTACCTGGTGCCCACCATGTCAACCTGGGACAGCCGGGAGCGGCTGGCCAACCAGTACGGGCTGTCCAAAGAGCTCGTGGACGACGCCAGGCAGCGTAAGGAGAACTCCCTGGCCAGCTTCCGCCGGGCGTTGAACGCGGGGGTGAAGATAGCCGCCGGCACCGACGCGGGCGGCTGCCCGGCACGCCACGGGTTCTTTGCCCGGGAGGTGGAGCTAATGGTGGACGCAGGCATGACCCCCAAGACGGCCCTGGAATCCGCCACCAGGGAGGCTGCCAACCTGCTGGGCATCCAGGACCTGACAGGCACCATCGAGGTAGGCAAACAGGCCGATATGCTCCTGATCGACGGAGACCCCCACTCCGACGCGACGGCCTTGCGCAACGTCTGGGCCGTGTTCCTCGGCGGACGGCGGGTACTCTAGACCGGCGGGCGTCGCCCCGAAGTAGCTTAGCGTTGCAGGAGAGTTCGCATGGCCGGGTCCGGACCTACCATGGACCAGTTGGACCAGTATGTCGCAGGCGTGCGCCGGGAGTTCGAGGGCATGCTGGCCGGGCTGGTGGAGGTGCCCACCGTCAGCGCCGACCCCGCGCACTCCCGGGATATCCGCACAGGGGCCGAGCTGGCCCTCCAATACCTTCGCAGCCTGGGTGCCTCAGGGGAGATAGTGGAGACACCGGGCAACCAGGTGGTCTTGGGGAAGCTCCTCACGGACCCGGGCAACCCCACCATCAGCGTTTATAACCACCTGGACGTGCAGCCGGCCCAGGAGCTGGAGTGGGTACGTGATCCCTTTACCTTCCACGCGGAGGACGGCCGTTACTATGGCCGCGGCTCCACCGACGACAAGGGGCCGGCCCTCACGGCCCTGTTCGCCGCTCGCTACGCCGTAGAGGCTGGGACCCCGATCAACATCCATTTCATCTGGGAGCTGGAAGAGGAGATCGGTAGCCCCAACTTTGAGCACTTCGTGGGGGAGAAGGGGAAGGAGCTTGCCACCGGTTCGGTGCTGGTCTCCGACACGGTCTGGCTCTCACGGGACGTTCCCGCCATCCCCTACGGCCTGAGGGGACTCCAGCTGGCCCGACTGACCCTGGAGACCGCCCGGCATGACGCCCACTCGGGCCTCACCGGCGGCGCGGCCCGCAACCCCGTAGGAGAGATGTGCCAGGTCATCAGCCGGTGCTACGACCCCCTCACCGGCCGGGTGAATGTCCCCGGGTTCTACGACGACGTGGTCCCGGTGGCCGAGGAGGAGATGAGGGGCTTCCTGGAGTCGGGGTTTAACGTAGACAGTTTCATGAGGGACCACGGCCTCCTGCACATCCGGACCCGGAATGCCAGGGAGGTCGTGGAAAGGATATGGTGCCGGCCAACGTTTGAAGTTCACAGCATCTCGGGAGGGTATGCGGGGTCCGGGATCAAGACGGTGGTGCCGCCACGGGCCGAGGCAACGCTCAGCATGCGGCTGGTCCCCAACCAGGACCCCACCAAGGTGTTCCAGCTCCTTCGGGACTATGTCAAAGAGATCGCCCCCGATGTAGAGGTCGAGGCGGCGGGCTCGTTGAGGCCCTACCTTGGCGAGTTCCGAGGCCCCCACGCCGACGCGGCAAGACGCGCCATCCAGTTCGCCTTCGGCAGGGAACCGGCCTTCATTCGTGAGGGTGGGTCCATCGGGGCCGTGGTCACCATGCAGAGCCTTTTTCGGGTGCCCATAATGTTCATAGGTCTCAGCTTGCCCGAGCACGGCTACCACGCCCCCAACGAGTATTACGACTGGGGGCAGGCCTCGGGCGGCATGAAGGCCCTTGCCAGGTACTTCAACGAGGTATCGGCCATAAAGGAAAACTAGCGCCAGGGCGTTCCACTACTCTTTCCACCGGTGCCGCTCTGTAGGAAACCAGAGCACACCAACGGCCGTATTACCAGATGGGATGGACTGGTCTCCATCCACTCGCAATCCCGTGCCAAGCCCACTCCGCACCCTCATGCGCGGAAAGGCATCTAATAGTTTTGAACCACGCGTTGGTGGAACGCGTAGAATCGTTTACGAGGTACAAGTATGAATCTGCAAAGGCGTTTGCACCAGGGGAAAGGGGTCCGGCCCGGGACCTCAACGCCTGGGGAAGGGGCCTCGCCTCGCGGAACTGCGAGCCGAAGGAGGAGGCCGGCCAGAGCGCGGCTGCTCATGGGGGTCCTAGTATTGGGGACCCTGGTCCTTGTCGCCTGCGGGGGTTCGCGGGCTGCGGATACCGGCGCCACCGTCACTCCGGACCAGCCCCCCCTCGAAAATACCCAGCCAGCGGTGGTCGAAGGTTCACAGGTTAGCTTCGCCACCAAGCTCGACCCCGGCCTGGACTTCCAGTTTAGCCTCTACCAGGGGGCCGAGGCTCTGGGGGCCAGCGACCAGAGATTCTCAGACATCTTCCGGGGTCAACCCGTTATCCTCAACTTCTGGGCCGGGCAGTGTCCCCCGTGCCGCGCCGAGATGCCCGATCTTCAGAAGTTCTATGACGAATACGGCGGTCGGGTGGCGATGCTGGGGCTGGACGTGGGCCCCTTCACCCGTTTGGGGACTAACGAACAAGGGAAGAACTTGCTCCGCCAATTGGGGATTACCTATCCGGCGGGCACCACCGCCGACGCGACGGTTGTCAGAAATTACCAGGTCCTGGGTATGCCATCTACGTACTTCATGGCGGCAGATGGTACAATGTTCAAAAAATGGATAGGGCCCGTGACCAGTGCCAAGATGGCGGAGATCACCGAGAATATGCTCTCCCAATCCTAGCCTCCTCCCCGATAGTTAGCGGGCAGCCGCCCGAAGCGCCCTCCCTGGAGGTACGGGGACCGGCCCGAAGACCGGGTACACGGTAGCCCCTTATGCGAAGCTGATGTCTATAGCGTTCCGGCCGACCGGCTCATTGAAGCGCTTCGTCTTGCCCGGACTCGCGGCCGGGTTAGCGATGGCCGTCGCGGTCGTGGGTGCCTTCTTCACGGGGGAGGAGAACCCCACGGGCGGTGTGAACGGGCTGGTCGAGGTCCTGTCGGGGAGGTCCGGCTCTTTCCTGGGGAACATCCAGTTCCTGGCACCCTTGGGCTTTGCATTTGTCGCCGGCATGGTGACTGCCGTCAATCCCTGCGGGTTCGCCATGCTTCCCGCCTACCTGGGACTCTACCTGGGGTCCGGGGAAGCGGAGGGCCCGCCCGCCCATCTGGTCCACCGCCTGGGCAGGGCGCTGCTGGTGGGCGGGGTGGTTACCCTGGGGTTCGTCCTGCTGTTCGGCATCGTGGGCATTGCCATCAGCGCCGGTGCCCGGTCGGTGATCGGCCTCATCCCGTGGCTGGGCCTGGGCATAGGCGTGCTGCTGGCCCTGGTAGGCGCCTGGCTGATGGCGGGTGGCCAGCTTTACACGGCCCTCGCCGGAAGCGCCGCGGCCCACATCGGGAACCCAGGCGTGGTGGGCGTTCGCGGGTACTTCTTCTTCGGACTGAGCTACGCGACGGCCTCCCTGGGATGCGCCCTTCCCATCTTCCTGTTAGTGGTGGTGACATCCCAGGCAGTATCGGGGGTCCTGGTGGCCCTGGGCCAGTTCCTCCTGTATGCCCTGGGCATGGGGCTGGTCATAGTTGCCCTGACCGTTAGCATGGCCCTGTTCAAAGGGACGATGGTCAGAGCCTTTCGGAAAACCCTGCCCTACGTCCAGGTCGTCACCGCCGGGATGATGATCGTGGCCGGCTCATACATCGTCTACTACTGGCTCACCATCGGCGACCTAGGCTAGCGTATCTCGGGCCTGACCGGCCTCGGCCACCCGTCCCCGGCCTTCTCATGTTGATCTTACGGCCCGACTTGCCACAGTCCCCCGCCTGGAGTAGAGTATCGACAGCCGGTATCCCATAGATGTCCGAGGGGCCGATATCCCTCGCGGAACGCATGGACGCTTGAACGGGCAGGAGGTAGAGGTTGCATGGCAGGCGAAGCGAAGTACCTGTACCTGGTGATGATGGATGTGGAGCCCGAGAAGGAAGCGGAGTTCAACGAGGTCTACAACCGGGAGCACATCCCAGTGCTGCTGACAGTGCCGGGGGTGCTGGGAGCGACCCGGTACGAGACCTCCACCGAGGGCCACCCAAAGTACGCGGCAATATACGAGATGGACAGCCCGGACTTGCCGAACAGTGAAGCGTGGATAAGGGCGACGGACAGCGGCGAGTGGCCCCATAAGGTCCGCCCCTACACCAGGAACCGTCGCCACATAGTCTACAAGCGCATCGACTCGTAGGACTCCCCTCAAGCATCCAGGAGACAAGGAGGACGACGTGCCTGAATCGGTGTCTTTGAACGTGCAGACCAACCTGGCCGTCCCCATGAGGGATGGCACAGTATTGTACGCCGATGTGTACCGCCCCGACGGGCCTGGACCCTTTCCTGTACTCCTCCAGCGGACTCCCTACGACAAGAGCTTTCCCCTCAGTTTCACCATGCTCGATCCGCTCAAATCCGCCAGGAACGGATACGCCGCCGTTTTGCAGGACACTCGGGGACGTTTCAGCTCAGAAGGGGAGTTCTACGCCTTCCGGGACGACATCAACGATGGGTACGACACGGTGGAGTGGGCCGCCTCCCAACCCTGGTCCTCGGGCAAGGTGGGGATGTACGGCGGCTCCTATGTGGGCGCCACCCAGTGGCTGGCGGCGCTGGCCCGGCCACCCCACCTCGCGGCAATCGTGCCCAACGTAACCCCCTCTAACTACCACGAGGGATGGACCTACCAGGGTGGCGCCTTCGAGCTGGGGTTCAATATCTCGTGGACTCTGTTGCAGCTCACTTTGGCCAACTTCCGTACCTTATCCTCGGTCAAAAATATCCCTCTCGAGCGCAGACGCCAGCTCGTCGAGGCCGTGGACTCCATGGAGCCCTCCTTCCGCCACCTGCCACTCAAGGAGTTGCCCTACCTGAAAGGGGGCCTCGCCGACTACTACTACGACTGGCTTGCCCACCCCGACTACGACGATTACTGGAAGAGCCTGTCCATAGAAGAGGCCTACCCGCGGATCGCCGTGCCGGCCTACAACATCGGGGGGTGGTACGACATTTTCCTGGGAGGCACCATGCGCAACTACCTGGGCATGCGCCAGAACGGGGCAACCGAGGACGCCCGCAGAGGCCAGAGGCTGCTCATAGGCCCCTGGCAGCACACCTCGCGTGGGACAAGCCTCGCGGGCTCCCATTACTTCGGGCTGGCTGCCGACGCCCTGGCCATAGACCTGGACGGCATCCACTTCCGGTGGTTCGACTATTGGCTCAAGGGCATCGACAACGGGATCATGGACGAGCCTCCCGTGCGGATTTTCGTCATGGGAGACAATGCCTGGAGAACGGAGGAGGAGTGGCCCCTGGCCAGGGCCCGGCCAACCGACTATTACCTCCACAGCCAGGGCAAGTCCAACTCCGCGGCCGGAAACGGCCTGCTGAGCACCCAGCCCCCGGGAGAGGAACCCCCAGACGTGTTCCTCTACAATCCTGCCGACCCGGTGCCCACCCACGGAGGCCCCCTATGCTGCAACCCGTACTTTATGTCCAGCGGCGCCTTCGACCAGCGGGAGATAGAGGCGCGACACGACGTGCTGGTCTACTCCACCCCTCCCCTGGACCGGGAGGTGGAGGTCACGGGTCCGGTCACAGTCACCCTGTGGGCCACCAGCTCGGCCAGCGATACAGACTTTACCGCCAAGCTGGTGGACGTGTGTGACCACGGCTGCGGCCGCAACCTGACCGATGGCATCATCAGAGCGCGATACCGGGACTCCTCATCCCATCCGAGTCTGCTGGAGCCCGGGAGGGCCTACCGCTACACGATAGACCTTTGGAGCACGAGCAACGTCTTCAAGAGAGGCCATCGCATCAGGCTGGAGGTCTCCAGCAGCAATTTCCCGCGCTTCGACCGGAACCCCAACACAGGTGCCCCCGTCGCCGACGAGAGGGAGCTCAGGCCCGCGCTCCAGACCGTGCTGCACGACCCCGAGCATCCCTCCCACATCAGCCTCCCGATAGTGCCCCGGTAACCGTATCCTACGGGAGGACTGATTGCGACGAGGGCCGGCGCGACCGGGCGTGGCGCTTAGGGCCGGCCGATCGCCCTGATGGTCATCACCTCTAAGGGAGTGGTCAGGGCCCCGTCGGCCCCTTCTGCAGGCCCGTGCCCGTTGGAGGGCCAACCGTCCCGGGCCTTTACCTCGGGGGGAAGAGGGCAGGAGACCGGCACCGACACGCTGACGGTGGTGCCCACCCCCAGGGCGCTCCTCATCTCGACAGTGCCACCCAATGACGTGACGTAGTCCTCTATGGAGAGGACTCCCTGGCCGATCGTCAACGCCGCAGGATCGAAGCCCCGGCCGTTGTCCTCTATCGTCAGGAGCATCTCCCGGTCCGGTGACATCGTCAAGCCGATCTTGACGGCATCGGCCTGGGCATGCTTGGCTACGTTGCCCAACGCCTCCTCGGCGATTCTGTAGAGGCTCAGCCGGACGGATTCATTCAGCTTGGACCTCATGGGGACCTCCAGCTCGACTATCTCCCGGTCTATCTCAATATCGACGGAGAAGACGCTACGGAACCTGTCCGCCAGCGAGTTCAGGGCCGAGGGCAGCCCCGTGCGAACAATGGAAGGGTAGAGCTGGCGGGTGATGGACCGGAGCTCTTGGTCCCTGATCTCCCGCAGAAGCTTGCTGGCGTTATCCAGTTTTTCCACCACGTCCGCGGGGCCGTTTTTCATCGTTTCCCTGCAGTCCTTCAGCCAGTGCTCGAGCACGACCATGCGGCCCTGGACCCTTCCATGGAGGAGCTCTGCCACCTCTTTCCTGGTCTGCTCATGGGCCAGCATGATGCGATGGCGGGACTCCCTCATCCCTTCCAGCCCTTTTTCATACTCTCGCCTGCGCTCCACCACAGCCGCCAGGTGGTTGGACAGCACACCTATGAACAGCCAGGCGCAGGGACCGGCCACCGCGATGGTCCATTTCCACGCCACTGCCAGAGGGTCGTACTCGAAGGGAAGGACCTTCCCAAGCCAGAGAGCAGCCCATATACCGGTCAGCGCACCCAGCACGTAAGGGGTGTAGGAGGCAACAAAAGCGACCAGCGTGGATGAAGATGCGAAGGCCCTGTAAGGCAGGATCAGGCTCAGAGATATGGCAGCCAGGAGGGCGATGGGCAAAGAGGCCACCACCAGCAGGAACCCCATCAAGGCGCCCGAAAGGTCGCCCGAGACCTGGGAGGACACAAGGCCCATCGCCAAGCCCATGAACAGGGTTACGGCCACAGCGACGGAGGTAAAAATTACCAGCGACGGCGGCCTGGGCACAAAGACCACGCTGATGAACCTGGACAGCCCGCCTTCCAACGCACGTAACCCGGGGGAGAGGATCCGGTACATATCCCCCCACCCACGCCTCAACCGGCTGGAGGACACGCGGTGAGTCAGGAAGGGATGTCTCTGGTCTCCCTGACGCCGGGCCTCCTGAACGTACCGGGGAGCCTCATCCTCGTAGGCCACTCCGTACTCTACCGACGTGTCCATACCACCCCCTGAGATGGCCTGGTATTATCACCCACCCGCGGCCCCTTATATCTGCGGTAGAAACCCGGATAAGTACCCCGCTCGATGCGGTTAACACAGTCAGGATAGTCAATCACAGAGTGCACAGACAGGGTGTTGGACACCTTGAGCCCCCGGGGGATAACACGGGGAGATAGGGAATTCGCCCGAGGGGATCTGAATGGCACCGGCGCTAGTATAGGCTGTTTGAACGGATGTCGGGCAATCCGGCAGCGTCCGCCTTTGACTTTTCCAACCCGGCTGGGTAAAATCCGAGTTAGGAGGTGGACCCATGGAGCCCGTTAAGATCACGGCCTACTACGACTTCCGTTGACCCTTCGTCTACAACGCAGCCGTGTGGCTTGCGAAGGTAAAGGAGTTCTACGGGGATAATCTCCAGTTGGACTGGAAGCCCTTCATGCTGGCCCAGGTCAACAGCAAAGAGGGGCCCGATTGGAAAGCATGGGAGCAGGAAGAGGACTCGCCGAGCCTGGGCCTTCTCGCCATGAGGGCGGGCGAGGCAGCCCGGAGGCAGGGGGACCGGCCCTTCGAAGCCTTCCAGCTAGCCCTGCTGAAGTCCCGCCACGAGGCGCGGAAGGACCTGTCCGACCCGGAGGTAATCATGGAAGCGGCCCTGGCCAGCGGTCTCGACATGGCCCGCTTCCGGGAGGACCTGGAAGACCCGCAGATCCTCCGGGACCTGGCAGATAGCCACACGCGCGGGGTGGACGAGCACGGGGTATTCGGTGTGCCGACCTTCATTTTCCCCGACGGCACCGCCGCTTTCCTGAAGACGTTCATTCCTCCCGAGGAGGAGGCCGTGGAGGCTTTCGAGTCCCTCACCAGCGTCATGCGCACACGGAGGTACGTGGGCGAGATTAAACGGCCCCAGCCCCCGTGGCCCAAGGGTGTGGGTAGCTAGGAACGTCCCGTGAAACCAACGGCGCTAGAGCGAAAACTGGGACTGCGCTTCAAGGACGGGCGGCTGCTGGAACAGGCTCTGGCCCACCCCTCCTACCTGAACGAGCTCCAGCCCAGCCCGAGGCCCACGGAATCCTACGAACGCCTGGAGTTTCTCGGCGACGCGCTGCTGGGGGTCTCCATAACTGTCGAGCTTTTCAGGAGGTGCCCAGAGCTCCTCGAAGGCCAGCTTACCAAGCTCAGGTCTTCCCTGGTAAAGGGCAGGACCCTTGCAAGGCTGGCCCGCGGAATGGACCTTGGGGACCACCTCAAACTGGGGAAGGGGGAAGAGCACACTGGGGGACGCTCCAGGGATTCCAACCTGGCGGCGGCTCTCGAGGCGCTGGTGGGGGCCGTGTATCTAGACCGGGGCTTCGAAGCGTCCACGAAGTTCGTCCTGTCGTTGATGAGTCAAGAGCTAGAGCAGTTGCTGGTGGAGGGTGCTCCCGAAGACCCCAAGTCCCGCCTCCAGGAGTTGGTCCAGAGCACCGGGGCCACCTCTCCTCCCTATTACCGCCTGGTGGATGCGGCGGGCCCCGACCACCAAAAGAACTTCAACGTCGAGGTCATCATGGACGGGCAGGTGCTGGGGACGGGCCGGGGTAACCGCAAGCTAGACGCCGAGAAGCAGGCGGCGGAGGAAGCCCTGCGCCGGCTGGAGACTTCGGCCGGCGTGTAAACCGCCCTGTGTTCTCCGCGCCACGCTGGGCGCGGGTCCCCACGCACCCGTGACTAAAATCTGGTAAAAAGGCACAGGCCTAGTATGTTCGGACTTCTCAAAAGGAACCGCAATCAGCTAAAAGCACGGACCCAGGAGGGCGTGCGGCTGAGCCGCGACACCTGGTTCGGTCGCGTTATCGGAGCGCTGCGCTCCAAAGAGTTGGACGGGGCCCTCTGGGACGAGCTGGAGGAGATACTGATCTCCGCGGATGTGGGCGTCGACACCACACTAGACCTCATAGGCCGCCTGAAGGCCCAGGCCAGGGAGGAGCAGTGGGGCCAGACCGGGCAACTACTCGAGGCCCTTAAGCACCACCTGGTGTCGGCCCTCGACTCCAACGGAAGCCAGGACGTGTGGGTTGAGGCCGACTCTGCCGCGACGCCCTTCGTGGTCCTGGTGGTAGGGGTCAACGGGGCGGGCAAGACGACCAGCATTGCCAAGCTGGCCTATAATTTCGGAAAAGCTGGGAAAAAGGTCGTTCTCGGCGCCGCCGACACCTTCCGGGCAGCGGCCATAGACCAGCTTCAGCTCCTGGGTCAGCGGGCGGGGGCGGAGGTGGTGAGCCACCAGTCGGGAGCGGACCCCGGCGCTGTAGCCTACGACGCCCTGCAGGCAAGCAGGGCCCGGGGCGCCGACGTGCTGATCATCGATACCGCCGGCCGGCTCCACACGAAGACCAATCTTATTGAGGAGCTGAAGAAGATGAGGCGGGTGATCAGCCGCCTTGACCCTTCCGCGCCCCATCAGGTCCTCCTGGTTCTCGACGCCACCACAGGCCATAACGGCCTTAGCCAGGCACGTCACTTCACGGAAGCCGTGGACTGCACAGGCATCTTCCTCGCGAAGCTGGACGGCACCGCCAAGGGAGGTATAGTGCTGGCCATAAAGAAGGAGCTGGACCTTCCGATACTCTTCATCGGCACCGGGGAGAAGCTCCAGGATATGGCGCCCTTCGAGCCCAGAGAATTTGTGGAGGCCATCCTGGGTCCTGCCCCCCTGTCCGGCCCCGGCTAGGCGGGCGACCGATCGGCAGCCCCACCGTTCCAGAACCCCGCCCGATGACTCTTCTCTTCAAAATCTCCACCTTGATAGTCGGGAGCCCGACTGCCCAGACGGCTAACTCGCTCTACGTGGCAACGAACCCGCGCCCGCCCACCCCCACGATAGGCCCGAGCCGGGACTAGGCCGTGCTCGACGCCCTGCTCTGGCTCCTTGCCATCGAGATCCTGGGGCTGATCGCCCTCCCCCTGACCTTCCGCCTGTTTCGCCGCCTCCCCGACCGGGGCATCGCGCTGTCAAAACTCCTTGGACTCCTTCTCTGCTCCTACGTCCTGTGGGTGTTGGGTCTAGCCCACGTGCTGCCCAACAGCTTCTACAGCATCGTCGGCATTTTGGCCATCATGGCCCTGGCGTCGGCGCTGGTGCTTCGCCACAGTATGCCGGATATCATACGCTTTCTACGCGGAAGCTGGGGACCGGTGCTGGTGGGGGAGCTGGTGTTCCTGGGCTTTTACTTCCTGTGGCTAGCGGTGGTCTCCTCCGCTCCAGCCATCAATCACACCGAAAAGCCCATGGACTTTGCCTTCCTCAACTCGATACTCAGGAGCAGCTACTTCCCTCCCGAGGACCCGTGGCTGGCCGGCCACTCAATAAGCTACTACTATTTCGGCCATTTCATGATGGCTTTTCTTACCAAGCTCACCGCCATCCCGTCCAGTGTCGCCTACAACCTCTCTATCGCCCTGATTCCTGCCCTGCTGGCCGCCGGGGCCTTCAGCCTGGTGTACAACCTGGTGAGGCTTTCGGGCGGAAGGGCCCGCACCGCCGTCCTCTTCGCCCTCGCCGCACCAGCCTTCATAGTACTCATAGGCAACCTGGAGGGAGTGCTGGAGCTGTTCCACGCCAGGGGATGGGGGCCCGACGGCTTCTGGGAGTGGGTGTCGATCAAGGGGCTGGACGGAGCTCAGGAGGGCGAGCCCAGCATCTTTCCCAGAGCGCACTGGTGGTGGTGGCACTCCACCAGAGTCATAGACACGGTGGTGGATGGGAACAGCCTGGACTATACCATCACCGAGTTCCCGTTCTTCAGTTTCCTTCTGGGCGACCTCCACGCCCACGTGTCGGCTCTGCCCTTCCTGGTATTGAACCTGGCCCTGGGGCTTAACCTCTTCCTATCTAAGGAGAGGTTGGGACTCTCCTGGCTCCGCCACAACCCATGGGAGGTCCTGGCCCTAGCCCTGTCCCTCGGGGCGCTGGCCTTCATCAACATCTGGGACTTTCCCGTGTTCGCCGCGATCCTGGTGGCGTTGGTGTTGGTCAAAGGCCTCGGTGATTGGGGAGGCTATACGCAGCGCTCCCTGCTGCCATCTCTCTACGTGCTGGCCCCCATGCTGGTGGGGTCCGTGGTCATGTTCCTGCCCTTCTACCTGACCCTGGCCAGCCAGGCCAGCGGAATACTTCCAGTGGGGGAGCACAGCACCAGACCCTTCTTCTTTTTCCTGATCTGGGGCCTGTTCCTCGTGCTGACCGGCACCTACCTGCTGAGGCAGCTCGGTAGGGTGCCGGGACTCACGGGCAGGTATCCAGGTATCCTGGGCACGACAATCGTTATCACCTTGCTGCCCGCCCTGCTATGGGTGGGGATAGAGCTGCTGGTCAGCCCCTTCGACGACGGCATCGTCAACGGCCTGCACACCGTGGCGGCCAGGCTGGGCAAGGTACTGCCGGGGCTGGCCATCGTGGCCATAGCCATCTACAGCGCCCTCCTCAGGGTATTACATGGAAATGGAAGAGGACGGGCCACTGCCTTCACCCTGGTCCTCCTGGCGATGGCCTTCTACCTCCTCGTCGGGGCAGAGCTCTTTTACGTAGCGGACTTTTTCGGCAACCGGATGAACACCATGTTCAAGGTGTATTTCCAGGCCTGGCTGCTCCTTGCCATCGTCTCAGCCTACAGCCTATACTACCTCTGCTCCAGGCCTGTGCCCTCCCTATCTAGGCGGCTGGGGCCTCTACGGGCCGCTGTCAGGGTACCGGTGGCACTGGCGAGCGGGGTGGGGCGTTACGGCTGGGCGGGGGCGGTGGCGGTGTTGTTCCTGGCCTCCATCTACTACCCCGTTGGGGCGGCGCTGGACAAAGCGAGGGGTTCAGGCGACACGACCCTGGACGGCCTCGCCTTTCTTCGAGGAGAGAACTCGGGCGAGTACGCAGCCATCACGTGGCTCAGGGACGAGGCCCCCCGGGGGCGGATCGTGGAAGCCGTTGGAGACGACTATTCGCCCTTCGGGCGCGTGTCTTCGAGCACGGGCCTGCCCACCCTGCTCGGCTGGAAGGGCCACGAGCACCAGTGGCGAGGCTCCACCAGGGCTTTCCGTGGCCGGGAGCGGGAAGTGGAGAGTATCTACCGGAACGAGGACGCGGATGAGGTCCTCAGGCTGCTACAGGAGAACGATATCCGGTACGTCTACGTAGGACCCAAAGAGCGCGCTACCTACGGCGGCCGGACCTTCGACCGGTTCTGCACGTTCCTGAAACCCGTTTTCCATGAGAAGGACGTAGTAATATACGAACGGCTACCAGGGGAAGAGGGAACGACTATGGAAGAGAGGGATTGTGGAGGCACGAGCTAGACTCGCGTCGCTCTTCGGGCTGCCAGCCCGCCTGGGCATGAGGCCCGGCTGGGCGATGGCTCCCTTTGCCGTCATCGCCCTGGCGGCCCTCGGCCTGCGCCTGTGGGAGCTGGACGGGCGCACAATGCACTACGACGAGAGCCTCCACGTCCACTACGCCTGGAAACTGGCTATCGGCGAAGGCTACGTCCACAGCCCCTGGATGCACGGCCCCTTCCAGGTGCACATTGTCGCCCTCATGTTCAAGCTGTTCTCCGACAGCGATTTCACCGCGCGCCTCGCCTACGCCCTCTTCGGTTCCGGGCTGTGGCCCTGCCTTTCTTCCTGAGGACCTATCTGGGAAGGACGGGGGCGATAGTCACCTCGGTCCTGCTGGCACTGTCACCCTCCCTCCTGTACTTTAGCCGGTTCGGGCGGAACGAGATCCTCATGGCCTTCTGGGCCGTGGCGCTACTGGTCCTGATGTGGAGGTACCTCAACGGGGAGAAGGACCGCTACCTCTATATGGCCGCGGCTGTCTTGGCCCTGGCCTTTGCCACCAAGGAGACCGCCTACATCATCGTGGGGATATTCGGCGCCGCGCTTTTCTTGATGTCGCTGCCGGACATCGTGGCCGTGGCGCTGGGCAGGTCCAGGCTGTCGGACCTGAAGGGGGCCCCCGTCTTCCTGATCCTGCTGGTCACCCTCACGCTGCCCCAGTGGAGCGCCCTGGCAGGCCTGCTTCAGGGCGCGTTGGGCGTGGTGATGGTCAACGACGAGCAGGGCCTGGATGTGGGGTTCCCGGTGGGCTCCGGATGGTTCTGGTCGCTGGGGATCATCGGCGTGATCCTGGTCGCCACCACGGCCTTTGGCATGATCTGGCGCTGGCGGGTGTGGCTCATATGTGCGGGAATATTTTATGGCATCTGGGTCACCTTCTACACCACCGCCTTCACCCGGTGTGGAGGGGTCTTCACGTCCATTGTCCACCCGTCCAGATTCGTCGAAGAGTTCCCGTCGGAGCTGGGCTCCTGTGTCGACGGCCTCTACACGGGCATCTGGCAGGGGCTGGGGTACTGGATGGCCCAGCAGGAGGTGGCCCGGGGGGGACAGCCCTGGTACTACCACTTTGTACTGGGGTCCGTCTACGAGTTCCTGCCTCTCCTTTTCGGAACCGCCGCCATAGTTTACTACCTGAAGCGGCTAGATCTCTTCGGGCTGATGCTGGGCTTCTGGGCCATCGCCACCCTAGCAGCTTACACCGTGGCCGGAGAGAAGATGCCCTGGCTCATCGCCAACGTAACCGTTCCCTTCATCCTGCTTGCCGGGAAGCTCATCGGCGACCTCATCGATGGAGTAATGTGGCGCCGGGTGCTACGGACCGCCCAGGCGGCCCTGCTGATACTTCCGCCCCTCCTCTTGCTGGCGGGGGTGTACCTTCTCCAGCGCTACCTGGACCACGGGAAGCTGGACTCCTGGACAAGCTGGGTGCTGCTGGCCTCCGTGATCGTCATCGCCGTGGGGATCGGCCTCCTTGTCCGCGCGGGCCGCGCCAGGGTCGGGATGTCATTGGCGGGGATAGGGGTAGGGGCGTTGCTCCTGGGGTTCAGCACATTCGTGGCATTCAGGGCTAGCTACAGCTACGACGACACGCCCGTGGAGATGCTCAGCTACGCCCAGGGGAGCTCCGACATAGTCCGGATGGTGAATACCCTGGAGGAGGGTGTGCTGGGGGATGCGGAGCGCGAACGGCTGGTGGACGTTGACTATGAGCTGTGGTACCCCTTCAACTGGTACGTACGCCACGAGCAGAAAGAAGGGGCCCTCCAGTTCAAGTGCTATAAGGACGAGAAGGAAGACGGGTACGTCTCATGGTGCAAGCCCCTGGAGGAGCCACCTTCGACCAGGGCGATCCTCCTTATCGAGTCCCACGCCAACCGGGACTCCACGCAGCTGAAAGAGTATGAGAAATCGGGGCCCTTCAAGAACCTGCTGTGGTTCCCAGAGGGATACCGCCGGCCCGGAGAGGACCGGAAACTTGAAGGGCTGGGAACGGAGCTGAAGGAGGACCTCAAGTTCGCGAAGGACAACATCACCAGGCGGGAGCCCTGGAGAGACGCCCTCGCTTATTTCCTCCACCGCAGGCTGGGCACCCAATGGTGGAACTCCAATTTCTACGCCTACACCTCCGCAGGTGCGGCGGACCAGGCGGAGGGCCAGTAGTAGAGGCATCGGCCGCCGGTGTTGTTGACACAATTCTCCGGGGCAGACTACAATATTGTACACCCATTGACGGAGGCTCAGGTAATGCTGGAGATGACCATTGATAGCATCCGCGTCAGCCTGATGAACTATCAGAGGGTGGTGATCCTCAAGGAGAAGGACTCCGACCGTTACCTGCCCATCTGGATAGGGCCGGCCGAAGCGGACGCCATTGCCGTCAAGCTTCAGGATATCTCTGTACCCAGGCCCCTTACCCACGACCTCCTCAGTTCCGTCATCAACAACCTCGGCGGAACGGTAAGCCACATCCTGGTGAATGACCTGGAAAGCGATACTTTCTACGCACGAATCGTCATAAACGTCACCGGCAACAATGTAGAGATAGACGCTCGGCCCAGCGATGCCATCGCACTGGCGGTGCGGACCACGGTGCCCATCTTCGTGGAGGAGAAGGTGCTGGAGAGGGCCGGCGTCCTCCTCGACAAGGAGACGGGCAAGCCCATCCTACCTGAAGACACCTCTAAGGGTCAGGATGAGAGGTCCCCAGAGGTGAAGGAAGAGGACCTGCGGCGCATGTCCGCCTTCACCGACTTCATCAACAGCCTCGACCTGGAGGACTTCGGGAGGCAACAGCAGCAGCAACAGTAGCCCTTCGTCCCACAGACACGGTACTCGAGAAGGCCCCGGCCACAGCTTGGCCGGGGCCTTCTCGAGAGGGGGCGAAACGTTGACTTCCCGACGGAGTTAGTGATAGGATTCACTAGCCGTAAGGCGGAGGAAGCCTTGTGGGGCCAGCCCTGCGCTTCATCGGGCTCGGGTGGTATGTTGCGGCCTGCATCGTCATAGGCGTCGCGGCGGGCTTGGGACTCGACCACCTCGTGGGAACGCGTCCCCTTTTCACCCTCCTGGGCATACTGTTTGGGACAGTTGCGGCCTTCTACGGCATGTACAAGTTGGCGCTTCCGCTCCTCAGAGAGGCGGAGGACCAGAAAGACAAACGGGGGTAAGGCTCAGTGCCTTCCGGTTCGAGGAAAAAGAGATTCATTCTGCTGGGCCTCACTGTCCTCCTGGCTCTTTTCCTATCTGGCCTCGTGACGGGTGCCATAGGCGATGGATTCACCTTATCCGACGAAGACAAGGCCAAGGGGGAATCGGCCGAGGGCATCATCCCCAAACCGGAGGTCCACCTCCCGGCCCAGACCATCTTCCCAGCCAGCGATCGACACCGATACATAGAGTTCCTGGAGGCCGAGGAAAAGGAGAAGGAGGAGGGCAAGGCCGCCCTTGACCAGCACGAACACGAGCTTGTCGAGAAGGGCCCCTTTGGGGGTGCCTTCAACTTCGTGATCACCAATACTCTCCTTTCGGCCTGGATAGCCAGCCTGGTTATTCTCCTCATCTTTGGCCTGGGGACTTCAAGGGCCAAGATGGTCCCGGGCCGGCTCCAGAACTTCTGCGAGATCGTCATCGAGGGGCTGCTAAGTTTTGTGGAGGGGGTAGTGGGGAAACAGCACAGCCGGCTCCTGCTGCCCATCATAGCCACCATATTCCTCTTCGTCCTGGTCAACGCATGGATAGGGCTTCTCCCCATCTATCAAGCCATGGGATTCAAAGAGGGAGGCGACATCAAGGTCCACCTCCTTCGCCCGGCGGGGACCGACCTGAACATGCCCCTGGCCCTCGCACTGATCTCTTTCGTGTTCGTGGAGTTCCTGGGGCTTCGGCTCCTGGGCCTTGCCTACATAGGGAAGTTCGTGCGAACCAGGAGCCTGGCCAGGGGGTTCGGTGGCCTGTTCCGGCTCCGTTTCCTCGACGCCTTCCAGGGGTTTATGGACTTTTTCTTCGTGGGTCCCCTGGAGGCCTTCAGCGAGTTCGTCAGGATCATCAGCTTCACCTTCAGACTCTTCGGCAACATGACCGCCGGAGAAATCCTCGTGCTGATGTCGGCTTTCCTCGTGCCCTTCGTGGCCACCATCGGCGTATATGGGCTGGAGATGCTGGTGGGCTTCGTGCAGGCCCTCATCTTCGCAGGGCTCACGTTGGTATTCGCGGCCATAGCCATAACCCCCCACGAAGGAGAGGAGCACTAGCCTGAGCTGTCTGATGGAAAGGGGAGTGCCATGGAGATAATCATATTCTTGCTGTTGGTGTCCACGCTTGGCATCGCCGCCGCGGTCCTTGGGGGCGTATTCGCCATTTATGCCTCTCGCCATGACCAATGACCGGCCCCGCCACATTCTGTAAACTTTATTAAGGGGGTATCATGGAACTGCTCTTGAGTATTGCTGCGACCTCGCATGATTTCACGACAGATGCAATGAAGATGCTGGGGGCCGGCCTGGCGATAGGGCTGGGACTCATCGGCCCCGGAATAGGCATCGGTATCCTGGGAGCGGCCGCCATGAACGCCATCGGCCGCAACCCGGAGGCCAGGGGCGCCATCCAGACCAACATGATTCTGGCCATCGCTTTCGCCGAGGCCCTCGGAATCTACGCGCTGGTGGCGGCCATAATGATTGGATTCGTGTTCTAAGGATCGGGCTGGCCACTCGGGTGTAGGGGGATACCGTGGAGAGTCTAGGGTTACACGTACCCAGCCTGATAATCTACCTGGTTAACTTCGGCCTACTGCTGGGGTTGCTGTACCTGTTCGCGTATAAACCCATCCTGCGTCTGATGGACCAACGGTCCGAGAGGATTCGAGAGAGTCTGGAAGCGGCGGACAGGGCAAGGGAAGAGGCCGCCCGCTCCCAGCAGGATACCCAGGCCCAGATGAACGAGGCCCGCCTCGAAGGCCAACGGCTCATCGAGCAGGCCAGGGAGATGGCCGAGCGCTACCGCAACGAGGAGAGGGACAAGGCACGACAGGAAGCTGAGGCGTTCATCGCCAGGGCAAGGGAGGACATCCAGCGAGAGCGGGACGCCGCCGTCCATGAGGTTCGAAGCCACTTCGCCGAGCTGGCCATCTCCGCCGCCGAAAAGGTGATAGAGCGGTCCCTCGATCGAGACGCCCACAGGGAGCTGATCGCCGGAGTCCTCGAAGAGGGCGACCGCCTTCGTGGAGGGTAGGGCTAGAAATGCCGGGAAGAGCCTCAGCTAAGAGATACGCCCAGGCGTTGTTCGAAATAGCCGCCGAGCAAGAGCGGGTTGATCAGTGGACCGCCGACCTTCGCCTCATCACCGAGGGGCTGCAGAACCATGAGCTAAAGATCTTTCTGGAGCACGCGAAGGTGCCCATGCCCCGAAAGGCGGATACCATAGCCCAGGTCTTCCAAGAGGCCGACCCGATGGTGCAGAACATGCTTTCCGTGCTCGCCTCCCGGGGACTCCTGGACCTGGTGCCGGAGGTCGAAAGGGAGTACCACCACCTGGTGAACGAGCTGAGGGGGAGGGAGCAGGTAGAGGTCTCTTCAGCCGTCCCCCTGGAGGAGTCGGAGATCCGGAGCATTGTCAGGCTCCTCACCAGTCTGATAGGCAAAGAGGTTATCCTCGAGAGCCTGGTCGACACGACTATACTCGGCGGGCTGGTCATTAAAGTAGGTGACAGACTCATCGATGGAAGTACCCGCACGAGGCTAGAGGAGCTGGGAAAGCGGCTGCAGCGAGACAGCAGCGGAGTGGGGGTGTGACCACCACGGACGGAGCCGCATTCCGCCTCCTTAAAACATGGGGGGGCCGGGCAGGCTACAGGAGGTAAGGGCTTTGACGACCAGAGGCCAGGACATAGTTTCTGTAATAAGGCGCCAGATCGCGGAATTCGGAGGCGAGCTTACCCTGGTGGACGTGGGGACGGTGGTCGAGGTGGGGGACGGCATCGCCCGCATCCAGGGCCTCCAGGGAGCCAAGTACAACGAGATCCTTCAGTTCCCGGGCGACATCATGGGGCTGGCCCTCAACCTCGAGGAGGATACGGTTGGAGCCGCCATCATGGGCGACGCCAACGCCGTCAAAGAGGGGGACACGGTCCGCTCCACTGGGCGGATCATCGAGGTCCCGGTGGGGGAAGGGCTCATCGGCCGGGTCGTGGACCCCCTGGGCCGGCCCCTCGACGGCAAAGGCCCCGTCAACTCCACCAGGACCAAGCCCGTAGAGCGCATCGCCCCCAACGTGGTCACCCGAAAGTCCGTGGATACCCCGGTCCAGACGGGTATTAAAGCGATCGACGCCATGATACCCATCGGCAGGGGCCAGAGGGAGCTCATCATCGGAGACCGGTCCACCGGGAAGACCGCCATCGCCGTCGACACCATCATCAACCAGAAGGGACAGGACCTGATCTGCATCTACGTCGCCATAGGACAGAAGCAGGGCAAGGTAGCCCAGGTGCTGGCCACCCTGACTGATCACGGCGCGATGGACCATACCGTGGTGGTGGCGGCCAACGCCTCGGATCCCGCCCCACTGCAATACATAGCGCCATATGCCGGCTGCGCCATGGCCGAAGAGTTTATGGAGCAGGGCAAAGACGCCCTCATAGTCTACGACGACCTGACCAAACACGCTTGGGCCTACCGGCAGCTATCGCTGCTGCTTCGCCGTCCCGCCGGGCGCGAGGCCTACCCCGGCGACGTCTTCTACCTCCACAGCCGGCTGCTGGAGCGGGCGGCCAGGATGGCGCCCGAGTTCGGCGGGGGCTCCCTCACTGCCCTTCCCATCATCGAGACCCAGGCAGGCGACGTGTCCGCCTACATTCCCACCAACGTCATCTCCATTACCGATGGGCAGATATATCTCGAGTCCGAACTCTTCAACTCCGGCATCCGGCCGGCAGTTAACGTGGGCCTCTCGGTATCCAGGGTCGGCGGCAGCGCCCAGACCAGGGCCATAAGGCGGGTGGCGGGAGGGCTGCGTCTGGACCTGGCTCAGTACAGGGAGCTGGCGACCTTTGCCCAGTTCGGTACGGCTGACCTGGATCGGGCTACGAGGGCCCAGCTGGATCGGGGCCAGAGGAGCACCGAGATTCTCAAGCAGCTGGAGAACCGGCCCCTTTCCCTGGACAAAGAGGTGCTGATCCTGTACGCGGTCAACAGCGGCTACCTAGACGACGTGCCCATAGGTCGGTGCCAGGAGTTCGAGGAGCGGTTCCTGAGCTACATGGAAACGGCCCATCCGGACATCGGCCGGACCATCCTGGAGACACGAGACATCAAGGAGGACACCGAGGCAGCCTTCAAGAGCGCCGTCGAGGAGTTCAAGGCAACTTTCACCGCCGACCGGGTGGGGACGTAGATGCCCAGCCTGAGACAGATTCGCCGGCGGATGCGGAGCATCGAGAACACGGCGAAGGTCACCAAGGCCATGGAGATGATAGCCGCCTCCAGGATGCGCCGCGCCCAGTCCAGCGTGCTGGCGGGTAGGCCGTACTCGGAGAAGATTCAGGAGGTGATCGCCCACCTGGCGGCTCAGCCAGGGGAAGACAGCGACTCGGTGCAGCCCCTCCTTGAGAAACGGCCCGTCAGCCGCATCTCGATAGTCCACATCGCTCCGGACAGGGGGCTGTGCGGGGGCCTCCACTCCACCCTCAACCGCCGCGTTGCCCAGTTCATCCTCGAGCAGCAGGTGCCCGTGACCGTAATCGCCGTGGGTAGAAAGGGCAGGGACTTCATGGTGCGGTACGGCCAGGACGTGAAGGCCATCTTCATGAACCTGGGCGACAGGCCCTCCCTGGCCGATACTACCGCTATCTCCCACCTGGTGATGCAGGAATACACCGATGGGTCGACCGACGAAGCCTATCTATCCTACGCAGAGTTCGTGTCTACCACGGTCCAGCGGCCCGTTATCAGGCGGCTCCTGCCCATCGCCCCCGCCGAGCTGCGTGCCGAGGAGAGGGTCGGATACATATACGAGCCAGACAGCCTGGTGGTGCTGGGCTCCCTGCTCCCCAGGTTCGTGGAGATGCAGGTCTACCACGCCCTGCTGGAGCTGATCGCCAGCGAGCAGTCGGCCCGCATGGTCGCCATGCGCAACGCCACCGAGAACGCCAGCGAAATGGTGTCCGATCTCGCCCTTCTCGGCAACAAGGTACGCCAGGAGAGCATCACCAACGAGCTGCTGGATATAATGGGCGGCACAGCGCACCATCATTCTTAACCGGAGAGGTTGACATGGGCAAAGGCAAGGTGGTCCAGGTGATCGGCACGGTGGTGGACGTAGAGTTCCCTCCAGAACAGCTCCCCACCCTGTTCAACGCCCTGGTGATAGACCAAAGCGGAGAGAAACTGACCCTCGAGGTGGAGCAGCACGTGGGCAATAACTGGGTGCGCTGCCTGGCCCTGGGACCCACCGAGGGGCTGTCCCGCGGCACCGAGGCGGTGGACACCGAAAACCCGGTCATGGTGCCCGTCGGTCAGGAGACCCTGGGGCGCCTGTTCAACGTGATGGGCGAGCCCCTGGACAACCTGGGACCCATAGAGTCTCCCGAGCACTGGCCCATCCACCGACCGCCCCCTTCCTTCGAGGAGCAGGAGACTACCACCGAGATTCTTGAGACCGGAATAAAGGTCTTCGACCTGATAACGCCTTTCATGAAGGGTGGCAAAGTAGGCGCCTATGGCGGCGCCGGCGTTGGTAAGACAGTAATTATAATGGAGCTGATACGGAACATCGCCGCGGTACACCAGGGGGTCTCCGTATTCGCGGGAGTGGGAGAGCGCTCCAGGGAAGGCAACGACCTCTGGCGTGAGATGCAGGCTTCGGGGGTTATGGGTAGCACCGTCCTGGTTTTCGGGCAGATGAATGAGCCCCCAGGAGTGCGGGCCAGGATCGGCCTGACCGGCATTACCATGGCCGAGTACTTCCGGGACGTGCAGAACCAGGACGTGCTGATGTTCATCGACAACATCTACCGCTATATTCTGGCGGGCATGGAGGTGTCGGCCCTCCTGGGACGGATGCCCTCGGCGGTAGGCTACCAGCCCACACTGGGCACAGAGATGGGCGTCCTGGAGGAGCGGATAACCTCCACCAAGAAGGGCTCCATCACCTCCTTCCAGGCCATCTACGTGCCCGCCGACGACTACACCGACCCAGGGATCGTCACCACCTTCGGCCACCTGGACGCGGTTGTGTCCCTGGAGAGGTCCCTCGCGGCCCAGGGCCTCTATCCAGCGGTCGATCCCCTGGCCTCCTTCTCCCGCATGCTGGAGCCGAGGTTCGTGGGCGAAGAGCACTACCGGGTGGCCCGGGGCGTGCAGCAGGTGCTCCAGCGCTACCGGGAACTCCAGGACATCATCGCCATCCTCGGGATTGAGGAGCTTTCCGAAGAGGACAAGCTGACGGTATCCCGGGCCCGGAGGATACAGAGGTTCCTTACCCAGCCCTTCTACGTCGCCGAGGCCTTCACGGACATGGGGGGCAAGTACGTGCCCGTCCGGGAGACGGTGCGAGGCTTCGCCGAGATACTGGACGGAAAGCACGACGACCTACCCGAGCAGGCCTTCTACATGACCGGCACCATGGACGAGGTGGCAGAGAAGGCCCGCCAGATGGCTGCGGTATAGGAGCACCCGATGGCTACCATGCACCTTGAGATCATCACCGCCGAGCGGAAGGTCTACTCCGACGAAGTGGAGGTCCTGGTGGCGCCGGGCATCGACGGCGAGCTGGGCATCCTTCCCCACCACGCCCCCCTCATGACCGCCCTTCAGCCCGGGGAGATCATGATACGCAAGGACGGTCAGGAGAGCTACCTGATTGTGAGCGGCGGTTTCCTGGAGGTCATGGGGAACCAGGTCTCCATCCTGGCCGATGCCTGCGAGCGCTCCGAGGAGATCGACGAGGAGCGCGCGCGCAAAGCCATCGAGGGGGCGCGGGAGCGCCTTGCCAGCCGTACCGCCGACCTGGACCTGGAGCGGGCCACGGCAGCTTTGAGGCGTGCCGAGACACGGCTGAGGGTGGTGCGGAGGCGGCGGCCACGGGAGCGCCCGACCGCTCCGGCTTAGCCTGAGGGACCGCCGGCCACCAGGTAAAAGGTGAGGGTCTGGAGCGACAGGACTGGGTCGATGCTCCTTATCTTGACCCCGGCCTGTGCCTGGGGAGACATCGGAGCGTAGTTAAGAATGGCCTTCACGCCACACTGGGTCAACTGGTCCATCACGTCTTGGGCGTGGGCTCTCGGTACGGCGACGATGCCTATATCGATGCTCAGGTCCACCACGGTGCGGTCCAATTCATCCATGGACTGGACTTTCAGGTTACCGAAAGTCCACCCGATAATCTTGGGGTTTGAATCGAAGGCTGCCACGATCTTGAAGCCCTCCGGAGCGAAGCCCGGATAGCTCAGAATCGCCCCTCCCAGCTGCCCCACGCCCACCAGCCCCACCTTCCAATGCCTGTCCAGCCCCATGACCCCCTTCAGCCCCACCAGGAGGTGCCGTACACTGTATCCCCGCCCCTGTTTGCCGAAGCGGCCGAAGTAGCTCAGGTCCTTCCGTATCTGGGCTGGAGTCACCTGGAGGACCTCTCCAAGCTTCTGGGAGCTCACTATCTCCGTACCTTCACCAAGGAGGGAGCTGAGGACGCGAATGTAATTAGGAAGCCTCATCACCACCACCTCGGGCACCTCGGACTGGCCGCTTTGAGGGGCTCCCTGCTGCCGCGCCATTCAGGACCCGCCTCCAAAGTTGCCGCCGGCCAGCAGCGTGCCCTGAACGGTGACAGATAACCATTTATGTCCCACGATCACAATACCTGCCATCTGAGGCTCAATGCGTGCCTACATTGTAATCAGGTAGGACCAATGAGTCAAGATTTCGTGAAAAAACTTACATGCCGTATCCTAATCATTTGGAGGGAAGGTTGCGGCCGCCGCCGAAATAGAGATGTGTTATAATTGCAGCGTCCCAAAAGCGCGGCTTCCCCAGCCTCGAAGCATGACCAAACTACCGTCCACCCTAGAGAGTTCCCTGCCCTCTGACGCCTTCGCTCTCCTAGAGAGCATAGCCGGCAAAGCCTCCGAGATGCATATGCCCATTTATCTCGTGGGCGGCTCGGTGCGGGACGTGTTGCTGGGGACCCCACTCAACGACCTGGACCTGGTGGTGGAGGGCGACGCGGCCGCCCTTGCCCTCGCGGTGTCTCTGGAGGCGGGGAGCGGGAAACCCGCCCGCTCCCAGTTCGGGACCGCCACCGTCAGGCTGCGGGGGCAGCGCTTCGACCTCGCGACGGCCAGGCGGGAGACTTACCCCAGGCCCGGCGCCCTTCCCAAGGTGTCCCCCAGTACGATCCAGGACGACCTGGCGCGCCGCGACTTTACGATCAACGCAATGGCCATGGCCCTCTCGGGACCTCACCACCAATGCCTGCTCGACCCGCACGGTGGCAGGAAGGACCTTGACACGGGAGTCATACGGGTGCTTCACGAAGGTAGTTTCGTGGACGACCCCACTCGCCTCCTTCGAGCGGTCAGGTACGAGCAGCGGCTGGGACTCTTACTGGAAGGGCAGACTCTCGGGCTGCTGCTGGAGGCGGTACCGGGGGGCACTCTCGATACGGTGAGCGGGGAGCGCCTGAGGCGTGAGCTCCAGCACATGTTCGAGGAGAAGCGGCCCCACCTGCCATTGGGACGGTCGGGCAACCTGGGCATCCTCAGAGCCATATACCATCCCCTGGGCGAAGGTACGGCGACCGTGGCCCTGGCGGACCACGCCGCCGGTCAGATTCCCCTCGCCTATCTCGCCGCCCTGTCCTACCCTCTCTCTCCGCAAGAAGGGGACGGCTTCATCCAGCGACTGCGGATGCCCTCCAGGTGGGCGAAGGTAGTGGGGGACACCATCTCCTTGAAGCTGAGGTGCGGTGGAGATCCCGGCGCCCGACCCCAAATGGGAGGGGCGGACCTACCGACCCCGGAGATGTGCGATTTCCTCGACTCTCTCTCGCCGATCTCGATACAGGTGGCCGCCCTGCTGTCGACCTTGTCCACGGCCAGAGAGGCCCTGGCCATTTACCTGACCAGGCTGCGTCATGTGAAACCCTCCCTGGACGGAAGGGACCTCATAGCGATGGGACTGGCCCAGGGCCCTGCCTTAGGCGAGGTCCTCCGAAAGCTGAGAGCCGCCAGGATCGAGGGGAGGGTGTCCACCCGTAGCGAAGAGATGCGGCTGGCGAAAGAGTACATCGGGACGAAAGGGGGCTGATCCACCGTGATGGAATCCGACGAGCTGTGCGGGGTATGCGATGGCCCCCTGGACGAGTACCATCAGGCCTCCTGCCAGATGTGCGGCGGGAAGTTTCACCAGCCCTGGAGCGTCGAGGTTCAGGTGCCCCAATGCGGCCGTATCGCGAGCCACGAGGACGCTTTAGCGCTGGTCTTCCTATGCAAGAACTGCTATGAGGATCTGCAGGAAGGGAAGTAGACACCAAAGCAGGGGATAATCAGAGCCCGACAGCACCGTCGGGCAGCATCTGCTTCGGGGAGGACGTAGATATGAAGGCTGTGTACATAGAGTCCCACGGAGGACCGGAGGTGCTCATCTGGGGGGAGCGTCCCGACCCCCCCATCGAGGCCCACCAGGTAAGGGTCAGGGTCCGGACCAGCGCCCTCAACCGGTTGGACGTGTATACCCGGGCGGGCGTCCGGGGAACACGCCGGGAGTTTCCGCCCCCGCTGATACTGGGTGGAGACTCGGCGGGGGACGTCGTTGAGGTGGGCACCCGGGTCACGGAAATCAAGCTAGGGGCGCGGGTGGTGGTCAACCCGAAGACCACCTGCGGCCAGTGCTCCCGGTGCCTGGCCGGGGAGGACGATCTGTGCCCGGACTCCGGGATGCTGGGCACGGCGATGGACGGCGCCTATGCGGAATACATCGCGGTGCCGGCGGCCAACGTTCAACCCATCGCCGACCATGTGTCCTACGAGCAGGCGGCCGCCGTGCCAACCGTCTTCCTCCCAATGTGGAACATGCTGATTCGACGGGCGCGCCTGAAGCCCTGGGAGACGGCGCTGGTGCTCTCTGCCTCGGCAGGCGTGGGAACGGCCGCCATCCAGGTTGCCAAAAAGGTAGTGGGGGCCCGGGTCATCGCTACGACCAGCACGCCGGAGAAGGCCGCCATGGCGAGGGAACTGGGAGCCGACGAGGTGATCATCTACACCCAGGAGGATGTCGCCCAGAGGGTCAAGGAGCTAACGGGAGGCGAGGGGGTGGATGTTGTCGTAGACCACCTGGGGACCGAGCAGTTTCAGGCGGCATACAGCTCCCTCAAACCCGGGGGCCGTTACGGCAACTGCGGCGTGACCACGGGCTACCGGGCTGAGCTACACCTTGGGCTTATGTTTACCCGGCATCTCACCGTCTTCGGGGTTTACATGGGCTCCAAAGAGGACATGCGGCAGATCGTGGACATGCTGAACCGCGGCAGGATCGCGCCTCACATCCATCAGGTCTTCCCCCTGGAGCAGGCCGCCGACGCCCATAGGATGATGGAGGAGCACAACTTCTTTGGGAAGTTGGTCCTCCGGGTGTAGGACTTAACAGGTCAACGGCGCGCGCCAGCGCTGCTACTCTCAGATGAAGGAGTTGACATGGAGACGGTAGGGTTTATTGGCATCGGCAACATGGGGTCTGGAATGGCCGGGAACATCCAGAAGGCCGGCTACTCCATGGTCGTGTATGACATCAGAGAGGACGCGACTCGGGCACTCCTGGAAGGGGGGGCGCGCCTGGCCGGGTCTCCGGCCGAGGTGGCCCGGCTCAGCGACGTGACCTTCACCGCCCTGCCGGGGCCTGCGGAGGTGGAGGAGGTGGCCATTGGTCATGAGGGAGTCCTGGAGGGCATCCGGCAGGGCGGTGTGTACGTAGACCTCTCCACCAGCCGCCCCACCCTCATCCGCCGGATCGAGCCACTATTTCGCGGAAAGGGGGCCCACGTGCTGGACGCGCCCGTTAGCGGTGGAAAGACCGGCGCCGCCACGAGGAACCTGGCGGTGATGGTGGGAGGGGAGCAGGAGGTCTTTCAGCGCATCAAACCCATTCTCGACGCCTTCGGGGACAAGGTGTTTTACGCCGGGAGCATCGGGGCGGGGAGCGTGTGTAAGCTGGTGCACAACATGATCGGCCACGGTGTGCGCCAGGCCATAGCCGAGGGCATGACATTGGGGGTAAAGGCCGGGGTGGAGCCCCAGGCGCTATGGGAGTGCGTGCGGCGTGGTTCGCTAGGCAGGATGAACATCCTCCACGAAGGGCTAGCCCAGACCGTGTTCCGCGGTAAGTTCGAGCCCGCCAACTTCGCCCTGGCACTGGCGCGGAAGGACATCGGTCTGGCCACCGAGCTGGCCCGGGAATACAACGTGCCCATGCCGGTGGCGACGCTGGCCGAGCAGATCGCTATCCAGGCGCTGAACCGGGGGTGGGGAGAAAAGGACAACAACATCACCTTCCTCCTGCAGGAGGAGGTGGCGGGTGTGCAGGTACGCGCCCCACAGGTGGACCCCGCGAAGGCGGCTAGGTTCATCTCCACGCACCCGGACATCGAATAACGTCGTCTCAGTCTCGTTCCGACTCCAGGTTGTCCACAACTCCCAACCCCTCCAGGGCGAGGCCATATCCCAGGATATCGTGCATCTGGCGCTTGAGGTACTGGGTCAGCAGCACCCGAGTGTAGCGCAGGACCAGGCGCGGTTTCTGCACCATCTCCTCAGCCAGCTGCCATGCCCTGGGCAGCAGGTCCCGTTTCGGCAGCACCTCGCTGACCAGGCCGAGCTCCAGCGCCTGCCCGGCCGACAGTGTCTGCCCGGTGAGCAGGAAGTACCTGCCCCGGTTTATGCCCAGTAGCAGGGGATAGACGATGTGCATTCCGTCACCCGGCACCAGTCCATTCCGGAAATGGGAGGAGTCCTGAAACTCAGCGTCCTCCGAAGCCAGGACTATGTCGCATAGCAACGCCAGCTCGGAGTGGCGCAGGGCTGGTCCGTTGACGGCGCCGATCATGGGGACCTCTATGTTGAGCAGGTTCGTCAGGAGCTGCTTCCCCTCCCAGTACGTGCTGTCCCACTGTCGAGGGGTCCTCTTGAGCCGGGCCTGCGCCCCCGCCCTAGGCCCAGAAAAGGCGTCTCCGGCGCCGGTTACGATCACCACCAAGTTCTCCGGGTCCCCGCCGATGTCGGTGAAGGCACGAGGGAACTCCCGGTGGGGGGTGCCAGCCCACTGCAACGTGTCCCCATTGGTATGGAAGGTGATCTGGAGGATTCCGTCGCGCCTCTCCATGCGAATGTTCTCGTACTTGTTCGCGTACTCCTCTAAGGCTGCCATGACTACCTCCCCTTCTTTCCCGTCTTTCCCTTCTTTCTCGCCAGGTTGCCGGAAGGCCAACCCGACGCCTAATGGTAACAGTTCCGGGCCGGCCGCTCAAACCCTCGCCCTCCTCCGGGGAGTGTGGGCATCTCGAGGTACGGCCATGGCGCCACGGATCAGGCAGGGATTGACACCACCCGACTCCGCTACTACACTCCTCCACATCAGGGTTGGGGAGGAGTAAGGGCCGCACACCCTAGACCCGCAGCCCCCGGCACAACCCGTTAGGAGAAGCACGGTGGCTTATCAGCTACGCATCTACACCATAAACCGGGGCATGATGGACTCCTTCCTGAAGCTGTTCGACGAACGCCTCAGGCCCATCTTGGAGAAGATCGGCACCCCGGTGGAGCAGACATGGGTGAACGCCGACAGGACTGAGTTCATATGGGTGCGCAGGTTCTCCAGTGTGGACGAGATACCGGCCAAGGAGGCCGAGTACTTCGAGACGCCGGAGCGCAAGGCCTTGGGAGACCTGCCCAACAGCCATATAGCGAAGATGGAAGTCCGGGTCATGGTCGAGGCCTTCGACCCGTCCAGAAAAGCCTGACCGTGGTACGGGGCCGGCTTTTCGCCGGGTCCGCGCGCATGGCGCAAACCTACTTTGGGGCCTTCCACGAAGGGGACATCCCTTGAGCGACCTGCCACCCAGGATGGGCATATGGTTCCCCGGCACCATGCACCCCCGGGATATGGTGGCCCTGGCCAGGGAAGCGGAGGAGGCGGGCTTCTACTCCATCTCCGTGGGCGGAGGGGTCCACGACATCTTCGCCGCCCTGGGTGCCATCGCGGCTGTGACCCAACGGGTGCGGCTGGTGAGCAGCGTCGCCACCTGGGTCCGCACCCCGGTCACCACCGCGAAGGCCTGCCGTACCCTGGCCCAGCTCAGCGACGGGCGCTTCGTATTCGGACTGGGTAGCATGCCCCGGCGCTGGAACGAGGACCACCACGGGATACCAGGCGAGGCCCCCCTGGCGAGGATGCGTGAGTTCGTAGAGCTGGTACGCATTCTTTGGGCTGCCACCCCCGACACCCCCGTCCACTACGAGGGCCGCTTCTACCGGGTCTCCGGTTACCGGGCTCAGGAGCCACCACCCCAGCCCCGACTTCCCATCTTCATCGGCGCCAGCCGTCCAAAGATGATACAGGGTACGAGAGAATGGGCCGATGGCATCCTGGTAAACTGGAACTACACGATCCCGTGGCTCAAGGAGCACGGGCTTCCCATGCTGGCCGACGGGGCGGGGCGGTCCGGCCGCTCCCTCGATGACCTTGAGGTGGTGGGGATGAGGCACATTTTTGTCACCGACGGTCCCGGCCAGGCAGAGCGGGCACGGGCAGCCTTCCGCAGGAACCTGGCGGCCACCTACCTGGGCATCGACTACCACCAGGAGCTCCTGACATCCCACGGCTTCGCCGGGGAGGTAGCCACAGCGGTCTCGGCCCTGGCCCGCGGCGACCTGGAGGGCGCGGCAGCGGCCGTCAGTGACCGGATGGTCGAGACCTTCGCCATCATCGGCACAGCTGACGAGTGTGCGGAGGAGGTCTCCCGATACACCTCGCTGCTCTCCTGGTTCTCCCTTCTGTCCACCCCTACCGACGGGTGGCCCCAGGCGGACCGGGTAGGCGCTGTGCACCGTCTTATCCGCACCTTCGGGAAGGGCAGCCCTGCATAACCCTCGCGCCGGCCAGACGGTCCCAGACTCGTGCGTTGAGACGCCCCCACCGGACCAAAGGCCACGGTGCTACGATGCACCCATTGGGACCTTGCCACGGCCCCGAATTGAAATCGCTGCACCACAGGGTATATCATGGGGACGTGCCCTTCCGGGACACCCCTCGTAACCGGGCGGACAGGTAACCAGAGTTGTGACACACGGACAATCGGGAGGTATGAGGTGCCGGAGAGCCAGATAGGGGTCCTGATCGACTACGAGAACGTGGGGCTAATGTCTATCCGGCCCCTGTTCGACCAGCTCTCGGACATGGGCCGTATCATTATCAAGCGGGCCTACGCCGACTGGTCCAAGGCCACGCCCAAGAATGAGCAGATGCTGGAGCTGGGCATTGAGGCGAAGCACTACTTCCATCCCCCGGGCTCGGGCAAGAACGCCAGCGACATCTGTCTCGCGATAGATGCCACCGAGCTGCTTTACCGCTCTCCGGTGGACACCTTCGTGATCGTGTCCTCGGATACCGATTTCATTCCCTTGGTCAGCACCCTCAGGTCCGCCGGAAAGGTGGTCATAGGGGCGGGCCGGCGGGGGGCGGTCTCCCCGGGCCTGGTGCGTTCCTGCGACAGGTACATCTTCCTCGATGAGGGCGAGCAGCCCACGGCCCAGGCGCATTCGGACCTGCAGCAGCAGGCTCAAGACCTACTGCGACGGTCCGTCGAGGCGTCGGTGGACGACCAGGGCCAGGTGGTGGCAGCCAAACTCCACAACACTCTGCTCCGCATGGACCCCAGCTTCGACTTCAGGACCCTGGGGTACAGGACCTTCACCCAGTTCCTCACCCGCTCGCCACTGGTCAACCTGCACCGTCCCCGAGGTCGGGGCGATATCCTGGTTGAGCTTGCTCAGGGCCACAACCAGACTGGCAGGTCCTACGAGCCGGAGGCCAACGGAGGGGCGTGGGACGTCTCCATCGACGCCGCCTGGTCCATGGTCCCAGGCAACTCCATCGCCGGCTCCAAGGCAGCCGCCGAAGCGGCAAAGGTGCTGGGTGCCACCAAGGTGAGCGCGTCCCGCTACAAGAACCTGCAAGGGCTCCTGGAGGCAAGCGAACTCCTTCGGAGCCGGTGGCGCCGGGAGGGCAACGCTATCCTGCGCCTTGGGGACCGGAGCGAGGCCGCCCTGGATTACCGGGACTGACGGCTTTCCCGCGTGCGGGAAGGAGGCAGTACATGGCTGTCAAGGTGATTATAGAGCGATGGGTCAAAGGCTGGCCACGAAGAGGTTGTCTGGGACATATTACGTGACCTGAGGGGCCAGGCGGTCAGGCAGCGAGGCTACCTCTACGGCGAGACATGGCGCTCCTTGGACAACCCCAGGCTCTTCGTGGTGCTCAGCGTGTGGGGCAGCCGGGAATACTGGGACACGTGGGTCAACGACTCAATGCGCCAGAAGATCAACGAGCGGATCAACCGGATGCTGAGAAAGCCAAGCTCTGTGCGGATGTTCGAAGACATGGCTGCACCGCTGCCCCTTGAACCAAACCCTCCAGCGAGGCGCAGCACCGGACCTAAAGCTTCGCCAGGGTGACGACCGCTCGGACTTTTAGCACCACTTCGGCTACGCGCAGCCTTACCGGCCGGCAGGTACGGAGAGGAGCCCGCCTGCCACCATATCGGCCACCCGTTCGATCTTGTCTATTAGCTCCTCAACCGGCAGAGCCGCGATGTGCCCGGGAACTGTCACAGGCTTGTAGGACGGCATGCCGCTGAGGCGAGCCTGCGCCTCAACGATACCCCTGAACCCTTCGGGACAGAGGAATACCGTGGGGACTCCCCGCCTCTCGAGGGCCACTGCGTCGCGCGCACCGCGCCACGTGCAGGTCGCTCAGTCCCCCTCTAAAATGACGGCCCCCTGGCATTGGGACGTTATCTGCGAGCGGGTCTCCTCCGTCATGTCGTTGCCCGAGTCCTGCTTGCGGACTGGAAGTATCCTGTCCGCTCCTTCTCTGCGGAGCAGCTCGCCAACGTGGCGGGCGAAAAGCTCTCCGTTAGTGCGCTCCTGATCCCGGAACGCGTTAACCACGGCGATGGTGGCGCCAACAAGGGTCGGAAGCCGCTCCGCCAGGGGTGACTCTTCCACCCGGCGCTCGGCCGTGGGACTGAGGAGCACCACCTCATCCTGCCGCATCTGGGTCATACCGCCTCCTTCACTCCGCCGGAATGGGGACCCGCCGAGTCGTACTGCGCAGCCCCAGGCAGAAGACTATCGACGAATAGCCGCCCACCTCTCCACCCGCTACCACGATCATGATGTCCTGGGGCCGGTGCGCCACCGGGACCAGGTAACCGTCATCGTCGGCGTCTACCCACCGGGGCCAGTTCAGGACGCCGCCGAAGTTGTAGCTACCTCCCCGCCTTAACGTACCCAGGGGCCTACGGGCCTTCTCCCAGAGGTAATATCTCGCGTCGTCCTTGGACCAACCTTGGCCGGCCAGGATATGCGCGTGAGTAGGGGACATAACGATGATCACCTCACCGCCCCTGTACATATTATAGCTGCCCATGGTGGCCATACAATCGGCGAGAGTAGTCAATACCCCCTTGGGTGTAGTGCTCACCATATCCGTCACGTGCTGAGGCCCGTGGGCCCCGATTACAGTCACGGTGCTGTCCCGGGCATCGAAGCCCCATTCCACGTGGAGCGGCGGCCAGGGGCTGACCCTCTCGAACTCGGCGATGCAGGCGGTGAACTTCCCCGGATGAGTCTGGGTCGCCACGTCGAATGCGCCCGGCGGCCCGACGGCAACGTTCCGCATGAGCAGAGCTATCGCGCGCCCCACGGTGGCGTTGGCCCTCCAGCCGGGGCCGAAGGTGTTGGACCCACTGTTGAAGCCTAGCGCTTCGGACACGGGCCCATTTATGATCAGCAGTGGGGCATCGCCGTGGACCGTGGTCAGGAGCGCACCCAGGCTTCCCTCCCCCTGCGCCAGGCACTCCGCCGCAGTGAGCACGACGGGGAAATATTCCGGCAGGCAGCCCGCCATCACGGCGTTTATCGCCACCTTTTCCACGGTGGCTTCCCCCCCCATAGGTGGGAAGAGGCCCACGACATCCCGTGCCTCCCGGGCAGCTCCAGCCAGCATGGCCCCTACTCGCTCAGGAGTAGGAGGCACCACCGGCAGGCCATCGGTCCACCCCTGCTGGTGGCAGTACTCAACCGGGTCAATCTCGGGAGCAATCCGGAGGGCGGTGGCCCCTATTCCAGGTGGCATTCGACCTTCCTTCCAGGGGGAGATAGCCGGGCCCAAACGACTTTAGCTGGACCGATCGGGCCGGCCCACCTCAACCGTGGTCACCGGCCAAAGCGAGCATAGTATAGTGAGGCACCCTAACCGTGTCAACGCTGAAGGCGCCGCGTCGATGGGCCGAGCATCCCATCCCGGCCATGAATAGTACATGAATAACAATGGAACGGAGAGCATGGCGGTCTACCTCTTGGACACCCAGACATGCCCCTCAAGACCCGGCACAAGTGGCCGCATAGATGCCTTGTACGCGCTCAACACCCGCTGCTAACATACCATTAACGTAGTTGTTTCGGCCGCGGGCCCAGAGAGGGGCGACGCGGCCACATCAGGGAGAGCCACGCGGTGAGTACCGACGGCGGCCTCTTCGCCGATATCGTTATCATCTTCGTCGCCGCGTTCCTCGGCGGGGTTCTTGCGCGGAGCTTACGCCTGCCGATCCTGCTGGGGTACCTGGGCGTGGGCATGGTCCTGGGGCCCCACGTTTTGCAGATTGTCGGCGATGTCGAAACGGTGGGAACCCTTGCCGAATTCGGCGTAGTTCTCCTCCTGTTCGCCGTGGGCATCGAGGTCTCCTTTCGAGACCTGCGACAGATGGGCAGGATGGTGGTCCTGGGAGGCGTGGCACAGATCGCGGCGACCACCGGCCTCGGCTACCTGGTCGGACTCCGGCTGGGCTGGTCCCACGAGCAGGCGGCCGTCCTCGGCATGGTGGTGTCCCTCAGCAGCTCGATGGTGGTGCTGAAGACCCTGATCGACCGGGGTGAGCTGCGCAGCGTGCACGGCCGGATCCTGACCGGCATCCTCCTCGTCCAGGATCTGGCATTCATACCCATGATCGCCATTCTTCCGGCACTGAGTGGTGACGGTGGCCTGAACCTGTCCGACCTCGGCTTCGGCATACTCAAGGCGGCCGCCGTGCTAGGACTCATGGCCCTGCTGGGCGGTAAGGCCATCCCGTGGTTGCTGAGCCGGGTCGCCTACCTGGGGTCCCGGGAGATATTCATCATGGCCGTGGTCGCCATCACCTTTGCCACGGCGGCCATCACTGAGGCCACTGGCCTGTCCGCCGCCCTGGGCGCCTTCGTAGCGGGCCTTCTGCTGAGTGAGTCCGAGTTCGGCCAGAGGGCCCTTTCGGAGGTGGTACCCCTCCGGGACACGTTCTCAGCCCTGTTCTTCGTGTCCCTGGGGATGCTGGCCGATCCGGTATTCCTGATAGACAATTTCGGGACCGTGCTGGTGGTGGTCGCCGTTGTGATGGCAGCGAAGTTTCTGCTAACCGCCACCCTGACCCGTGGATTCGGCTATCTGCCATACACCGCCATCCTCGTGGGCCTGGGCATGGTGCAGGTAGGAGAGTTCAGCTTCATACTCGCCGACTCCGCCTCCGACCTGGGCGCTGTTGACCAGGACTTCCTCTCGCTGATAGTGGTCTCGGCATTCCTGACCATGGCGCTGACCCCGTGGGTCATGACAAGCGGGGCCCGCGCGGTCGCCGGGCTTAGCCGGCGGGTCGACTTTCTGCGTCCCTACCGCCTGCGTGAAGCCGAGGCCGCGGACCTGGGTCTGAGGCGGCGCAACCACGTCGTCATCTGTGGCTTGGGAAGGGTCGGATCGCTGGTCGCCCAGGCCCTGGAGGAGCACCAGGTCCCCTTCATCGCCATCGATCTGGACCCCCGCGTAGTGGCTCGATCCAGGTCCGGGGGACACGCCGCCGTATACGGCTCAAGCAGCAGCGAGACCGTGCTTATGGCCGCCCGTGTCAACCTGGCCCGCCTGATGGTGATCACCACCTCCGACCCGGGCTCGGCCTGGCTCACGGCGCAGCACTCCATCGGGATGAACTCCGACCTCGACATCGTCGCCCGGGTCCGGTCCCGGGAAGAGGGAGAGCGCCTCCAGCGACTGGGAGTCCGAGAGGTGGTATGGCCCGAGATGGAGGCGGGCCTGGAGATCCTGCGGCATTCCCTGGACCGCTACCGAACCGATCCCCGGGAAGTAGACCGGCTGGTCAACCGTCTCCGGCAGCATCTCAGCTTCGAGCCTCCGGCCGACACGGAGGGGACGGGGCAAATCGACGATCGGGATGAGCTAAGTAACCCTCCTCAGCCACGGCCCGATGGGCAATAGAAGGGACGGGACCCACACTAGGCCTGATCCGTAATCGTCGCCAGCGCAGCGGAGCTCCGGGCAACGGAGACGGCGCGGTTGACAGTAGTCCACGCCCATCCTATAATCCCCCCTGCGAAGGAACGGCGCGCGCCGGCACCTTGGGAGGGCCGGGGCGGGAGCTTCCAGGAGGTTGGCCCATGGCGGTGAGGCACCCCGGTGTGGCCTATAGCATTACCATCAGGGCAGAGTACGAGAACCAGGTTGGGATGTTGGGCAGGATCACCTCGACCATCGGCGGGAGCGGGGGAGACATCGGCGCCATAGACATCGTATCCGCCGGCCGCGAGATGATGGTCCGCGACATCACCATCAACACTCGGGATGTGCCCCACAGCCAGGAAGTCGCCGAGGCGGTCCGCTCCATCCCCGGCGTCAGGGTGGCGCACGTGTCGGACCAGGTCTTCCTGCGCCACCTGGGGGGCAAAATCGAAGTCCGAGGCAAAATGCCCGTCAGAACCCGCAACGACATGTCCATTGTATACACGCCCGGGGTCGCACGGGTGTGCATGGCAATCCACGACGACCCCAGCACTGTGTGGAACCTCACCGGCAAGGGGAATACCGTGGCCGTGGTCACCGACGGGTCAGCCGTGCTGGGTCTGGGGGATATCGGGCCCGCTGGGGCTCTTCCCGTGATGGAAGGGAAGGCACTGCTCTTCAAGGAGCTGGCCGGAGTCGACGCCTGGCCCATCTGTCTCGACACCAGGGACGCCGACGAGATCGTCGAAACCGTGAAGCACCTGTCGGTGGGCTTCGGCGGCATTAACCTGGAGGACATCTCGGCGCCAAGGTGCTTCCACATCGAAGAGCGGCTGAGGCAGGAGTTGGACATTCCCGTGTTCCACGACGACCAGCATGGTTCGGCGGTGGTGGTGCTGGCCGCTCTCATCAACTCCCTGAAGGTGGTGGGTAAGCCGGTCGAGGGCCTGAAGGTAGTCATGACGGGGGTCGGGGCGGCGGGGGTGGCCACGGCTGGGCTTCTCATGTCCGCCGGCGTACGGAACATCCTGGGCTTTGACCGCCAGGGCATCCTCCACCGGGACAGGGACTACCAGGACAACCATGCCAAAGAGTGGTTCGGCCGTACCACCAACCCTGACAACGTCAAGGGCGGCATCAAGGAGGCCATGGCCGGAGCAGACCTGTTCGTCGGGCTCTCCGGGCCGGGCGTGTTGTCCGTCGACGATATCAAGCTCATGAACCGGGACTCCATCGTCTTAGCCCTGGCCAACCCGGACCCGGAAATATGGCCCGAGGAGGCCCACGGGCATGTTCGGGTTATGGGCACGGGCCGCTCCGACTATCCCAACCAGGTGAACAACTCCTTATGTTTTCCGGGCATGTTCCGCGGCGTGCTGGACGTTCGCGCAAGGGAGATCAATGACGCCATGAAGATGGCTGCGGCCCACGCCATCGCCGCGGCGGTGAATGAGGACCAGCTGAACGAAGACTACATAATGCCCAGCATGTTCGATGCCGCCCTGGTGCCAGCGGTGGCCAGAGAGGTGGCCGCCGCCGCCGTCAGGACCGGGGTCGCGCGCCGCCAGCCGCTCAAGGGTACCACCTGAGGACGCCTCGTACACCACGGCACCCCCGAGAGGCTCGTCCTGCGCCGCTGTGATCTCAGCGCGAGCTGGCGCGGTCGGGCATGGTACCCCAGGAAGAGGCTCCGGTGGGGGTTACCTTGATAACCGGGTTGTCCGCTACATCCATCCCACGGTACTGGGCGTACTTGTCCCTCAGAAGCTGCACGGCACGCCGATGCTCCTCTCCTCCACGGATGATCTCGGCCGTGCCCGTCACCAGCACGTACCAAAGCCCTCCCCAGTCCTCCTCGTAGTGGTCCACCAGTAGCGATACCCTGGGATTGGAAGATATATTCCGTACCCGCTTCAGGCCCTCCAGCGGAGCGCGCTTCGGTTTGCGGTCCAGGACTGAGTAGAAGCAGCCGCCGTCGTAGGCGAAGCAGATGGGCACCAGGTGGGGTACGCCGTTGGCATCCGCCGTGGCCAGGCGGGCCACACGGACATCCTTGATCAGAGCCGCCTCTTGGGGGTCGAGCTGGGCCAAGGGGTCTTCTCCGGGTCCACCAAAGCTAAGGGCGCATTACCGCCGGGAGAACCCGCCCGGAGCACCATTGCTCAAGGCGTCGACCACGGATAAGAACGGACCAACGACCCTCGCACGGCTACAGCTCATAGCTAAACCCCATGGGGTCTTCCAGGGCCTGGATGGACTCCAGTGCCTCCCGGGCGGCGTCCTCCAGCACTGGCTCCCCCTTGGTCAGGCACCTCTTGAGCGCCCTCGTGGCCACCGGTCCGCCGATCTTCCCAAAGGCTCCTATCGCCGCCAGTTGCACCTGGAGGTCGTCGTCAAGGAGCAGCGGCACCAGATGAGGGGCCGCCTCGTCATCGTCCAACTCGCCGCAGGCCTTGGCCGCCTCATAACGCATTGGCGCTGAGGGGTTTTGTAGCTCGCGTACAAAGAGAGCAAGCCACTGGCTCTCACCAGTTTTCCCCATGGCATAGATGGCGCTGCATTTCAGCTCCAGTTCGTCACTCTCGTACGCCCATCGCATATACTCTCTTATTTTCGGACTGTTGAAGGGCCCAACCGACTCCAGCGCCCTCCTCCTGACCTCCATCCACTCCGCCTCGTCCTCGAGGGCCCTCATGAGGCTTTGCTCCACCAACTCGCCGTCTCTGGAAAGCATCTTCCCGTCCTGGGCCAGGGAGGCGAATCTCCCCAGGGCCATGGCAGCCGCCGCACGCACCTTGCCGGACTCGTCACCCTTTAGCAACTCCACCAGACCGGGAATCAGGGACCGGTCCTCGAACTCCCACAACCCGGTGATGGCCGTCTCCCGTACCTCTTCGCTGGCGTCCTTGAGCCCTAGCTTGAACACGGAGCTGAAGTCCAACTCTGCGTTATCCTCGGCCATCTCTACCAGCCGCTGTATCACCATGAGCTTGCGGTCAGCGCCCACCTTATGCCACACCCGGGCGAACCTGCCAATCTCCGCGGGAGAAAGGTCGGACATCTCTATGAGGGCCGAATAGCTGAGTGCCGCTCCCTCATCGGTTATCTGCTGTAGACACCTGTCCAGAGACAAGGGTATACCTTCCTGGAGGTTGTCCCGGGTGGTCTCCCTCGGCGTAGCAGGATGGCAAAGTGCCCTAGGATCAACCCTACTCTTTGGACGTCACCGACACGTCCCGGAGGTAAAGGGCAGGGACCTTTAGGGAGCCCCCTACCCAGTGGCTCTCCCTCTCGATCGCCTCGATATTTCTTAGCACTTCATATACATTACCAGATATGACAGTGTTTTTCACCCTGCCCGAGACACTCCCATCTTCGACTCGGTAGCCCAGAAGGACATTGGCGTTAAAGGCCCCACCAAGAACGTTGCTTTGGCCCGCTCCCAGGAAGCGCTCCACCACCAGGCCCACCTTCATATCTTTTATCATGTCCTCGTAGGAAGTGTCGCCCTCACCCACCATGATCACGCTCGACCCCGGGGAAGGGAGGCTGCTCAGGCCCCTGTGGGCACTGCCTGTGCTCTCGCCGCCCGCCTGTGCCGCAGTTTGAAGGTCGTACAGGAAGCTGGCGATGGCCCCCTTCTCCACCAGGGGCAATCTCCTGCTGGCCACGCCCTCGTCATCACACATCCGGCTGCCGGGAGCGTATGGGAAGGTGGGCTCATCCCACATGCTGAACCGCTCATCCAGCAGGCGTTCTCCCAGCTTCCCGACCAAGGGTGAGGCACCCTGGAGGACAGTCCGGCCGTTGAACCCCGATAGCAGGGGCGTCAGCAAGGCTCCTGCCATTCCCCTGGGAGTGAACACCACCGGCACGCGGCCCACCGGCGCCGGCGCCACCACCCTCGACCACTCCAGCTGGCCCCGGATTGCTTCCACGATCTCCGAAGCATCATCCAGGGGGCGGCACGAGCTCTTGCCGTCCAGGACGAAGAGCATGTCGGTCCCCTCCACGATGGTCCCGTGGACAAACATGGAGAAGATGCTCTTGGTGTAAGTAGCGTATCCCCCCCGGGAGTTAAGCAGCGTAACCGTAGTAACGCCCTTGCTCACGGTGGCGTCGCACAAAATCTCGGGGCTATGCTCCCTCAGCCGGTCGATGGCGGAGTGGCCCAGGCCCACCATCTTATCTACGGGGACCGATTCCGTCCCGGCATCGTACACATCAACGGGAGGGAAGTTGCGAAGGGAGGGAAACCCTAGGTGGGCTTCGGGGCCAAAGGGTACGATCTCCAGGGTGTTCTCTACCAGGCTACCCGCGTTCTTCAGGTCCGAGGTGGACGACAGGCCCATCCTGCCATCCTTGATGATCCTCAAGGCGACGCCTGAGCTCTCCCTGGTCTCCACCGCTTTCAGCCGGTTGGCCTCGAAGAGCACCGGTTCGTCCCGGTGATGGACGTAGAACACCTCCGCCGCGTCGCACACCCGGGAGGCCCTGTCCAGCAGGCCCTCCAGCATCCCGTCGAGTCCATCGGGAGCCGTCATGAGGTAGCCCCGCCTATCAGGCAATTTCGGATGCGTATGTGGGGGCTGCCGTTGGACACAGCGAGGGGCGACTGGCCGCCTTTGCCACATCCCCCGCCCTGGTTCATATCCAGGTCGTTGGCGATTGCGTCCAGGTTTTCGAGAGTCGTGAACAGATTGCCCGTGAGAAGCACGGGCCGCATTAGCTCTTCCACCCGGCCGTTACGGATCGCGTAGGCCTCGCCCGCCGAAAAGGTAAACTGCTCCATGCTGGTCATTCCGCCATACCAGTTGCGCACGTACAGCCCCTCCTGGACGTCTGAGATGATCTCCTCGAAGGTGGCCGTCCCCGGCTCGATGTAGGTGTTGGTCATACGCACGATGGGTGGGAACTGGGACGAAATAGCCCGGGCGTTGCCCGTGGGTTGCTCCCCCATGGTGGCCGCCGTCTCCCTCGAGTGGAGCCTACCCACCAGTTGCCCCTCCCTCAGCAGGTAGGTCTTTTTCGCGGGCACCCCCTCGTCGTCGTAGCGGTAGCTCCCCCTCAGGCCGGGCACTGCCGCACCGTCCACAACGTTGATGTGGCTCCCGCCAAAACGTCGTCCTATAGCCATAATCTCCCTGAGCCGCGGGTTCTCATATACGTGGTCGGCCTCTGAGAGGTGGCCGAAGGCTTCGTGGATGAAAACCCCCGCCAGCACCGGATCGAGCACGACGGTGTACTCGCCGCCCTTTGCCTGGGGAGCCCGGAGGAGGCTCACGGCACAACGGGCGGTCTTCTCGGCCTCAGAATGGAGCCGCTCCACGAAAGAGTAGTCGCCGTTGGACCCGAGGCTTAGTCCCGACTGCTGAACGTCACCTCCGTCTCTCGCCGTCGCGCCGAGCCGGAATGTCACGTCGATCTTCTCCTGCTGGATATAGGTCCCTTCGGAGGTCGCTAGCACCCTCACCCGGCGGCTGTCACCGTAGCCCACCGTGGAGGTCGTGATGTGCGGCACGCTCCAGATAATATCCACGTACTGGTCCAGGAGCGACTTCTTGTCCCGGAGTGGGACAGCCAGGGGGTCCTTCTCTACGTGGGCCAGGGACCGTGTCTACCACCGGCTCCACGGCAGCCATGCCGACTTCTTTGTCCTCTACCAGGCGGGCGTTTCTCACCGCCGTGGCCACCTTCTCCCTGAGTCCATCCAGGTCGTTAAAAGAAGCGAAGCCCCAACCCCCGGCCAGGGCCCTGACACAGCCTCCCAGCCCGGCGGTGTGGCCGATCTCGTCCAACTCCTTGCCCCTGTACCTGATGTGGGTCCCCGTCACCTCCTCCACCCTCACCTCTACATACCGGGCGTCGTGCCCCCGCAACGCATCCTCTACTCGGTCCCTCACATTATCGTCCACGTGGCCGCAGCCCTCCTAATCTTACGCTCATCGACAGCCCGGTCACCGGACCCGGGATTGCCCCCCCCCCGCACCCACCTGACAGACACCTATAACATACCATATCGAGTCAACACGGGGTCTGTCCACCTGTGATATTCCGGTGTCAGCCAGCGCCCACACATAGCCCGGCGGCGGCGACCGGACCGGCCTTTGCTGAATGCACTGGGATGGAATAAAATGCTACAATCAGGTTCGATGCCGCACATCGTGTGGCCACGGTACTGCAAGGGGGAAGGCGGGCCTCTCAGGAGGCTCCGGGCCATGGCAAGAGCAAGGAGTGAGGGTACGGCCACGCCTACCCAGTCCAACGGGCCGGAAGGGGTTGCCCCTGGCGCCGCCGAAGTGCTGCACGTCCTGAGCAAGGAGTACGAGCCCTTCCCCCGGGAACCGCGCTATGACCCCATCTCCGAGGTGGTGTTCACCATCCTCTCCCAGCACACCTCCGACCACAACTCCGAGCGGGCCTTCAAGCAACTCATGGACACCTTCTCCTCCTTCGAGGAGGTGGCCAGGGGGGATACGGAGCTCATTGCCCGGTGCATCAACGTGGGGGGACTTGCCACCATAAAGGCACCCCGCATAAAGCAGGTACTCAACCTGATCCTCGAACGTCGCGGCTCGCTGGACCTCTACTTCCTCAAGGACATGCCCCTGGACGAGGCCAAGTCGTGGCTCCGGGAGCTGCCAGGGGTCGGGCCCAAGACGGCAGCGATCATCCTCTGCTTCGCCCTGGGTATGCCCGCCATGGCCGTAGACACCCATGTCTATCGCGTGGCGAAGCGCCTGGGCCTGATCGGCCCCAAGACCAGCTATGAGCAGGCCCACGACATACTGGAGTGGGCGGTTGAACCGGAAGAGGTATTCCCCTTCCACCTGGCGCTGATCACCCACGGCCGCAGGGTGTGCAAAGCACCCAGGCCACTATGCGGCCGGTGTGTCCTGGCCCACGCCTGCCCTTCCAACGAGCTGGAGAACCAGAGATAAGGGACGCCCTTCCGTTCCACTTATCTGCACCGGACAGAAGACCGAGTACCGGAAGACCCGGAGCGACGGGCCGAGAGGGGAGATTTGCGAGTAGGGATAATCAACGTCACGGGATATTCCGGCTCAGAGCTGGCAAGGCTGCTTCACCGCCACCCGGAGGCCAGCCTGACCTCCGTAACCGGGAGGAGCGCCTCCGGGCAGAAGTTGGCAGACGTATTCCCCCATCTGTCGGCACTGGACCTTGTCATTAAGCCGGAGCTGGACGGCAGCCTGGACCTGGTGTTCTCGGCACTGCCCCACAAGGCCAGCGCCGAGGCGGTAATACCCCTCATAGAGGCGGGCCTCAAGGTAGTGGACATAAGCGCCGACTTTCGCCTTCGGAGTATAGCGGACTACGAAGAGTGGTACGGGGTCTCCCACCCGGGCCCCCGTTACCTCGAAGAGGCGGTTTACGGCCTTACGGAGCTCAACCGGCCCGAGGTGTCCCAGGCCCGTCTGGTGGCCAACCCGGGGTGCTACCCCACCAGCGCGATCCTGGCGCTGGCACCGGCCGTTAGGGAGGGCCTGATAGAGCCGGACATAATTGTGGACGCCAAATCGGGGGTGTCCGGTGCAGGCCGCAGCCCGAGCCTCACCGCCCACTATTCAGAGGTGAATGAGAACGTGATGGCCTACTCCGTGGATGGCCACCGCCACCTGCCGGAGATCACCCAGGAGCTCGGCAAGTTGCTCAAACGCAGGTCCCGGGCTGCCAGCCCGGACCCGGCGGATGCCTGGGCCGGCCATGGAGACCAGGGACCCCTAAGCCTCACGTTCCTGACCCACGTGGTGCCCATGACCCGGGGCATACTGAGCTCCTGCTATGCGCGGCTAAGGCCCGGGGCCTTCTCCTCCTGGGAGGAGGCGAGGTCACAGGTCGCCCAGATCTACCTGGACTTCTACTCCGACGAGCCCTTCGTGAAGGTGACTCCCTCGCCACCTCAGACGAAACAGACGCTGGGGAACAACACCTGCCTGCTTTACCCCACGGTGGACGTGAGGACCGGCAGGCTCATCGTGATAAGCTGCCTGGACAACCTGGTCAAGGGCGCGGCCGGCCAGGCCATACAGAACATGAACCTCATGTTCGGACTGCCCGAGACCATGGCCCTGGAAGCGCTGGCGGTATATCCGTAGCTGAGTTATAATTGTACGCGTGCCCCCATCGTCTAGCCTGGCCAAGGACGCCACCCTTTCAAGGTGGAGATCAGGGGATCGAAGCCCCTTGGGGGCACCAAATACAACTCCAGGTGCCCGGCGCCCCGCGCCGGTGATCCAACCCGCTCTCTTCCATCGTCATCGTGAGGGCCGAGGAACAAGCTAACCAGCGCCTTTACATACAGAGAAGGTTGTATGGCCAAGATAGACCGTAGCCTGACCAAAACAGAACGAAATTTGTGGAATGCCATCGTCAGCGAGGCCTTGGCCGAGCTTAAATACAACGCCTACGCCTATAAGGCCCTGGAGGAGGGGCTACCGGAGGTCGCCCAGGTGTTCCAGGAGGTGGCCGGAGCGGAGAACATCCACGGTATGAACCACCTCCGCGTCTCAGGCGAGATCAGGTCCAGCATTGAGAACCTCCGCAACGTGATCGCCGGCGAGTCCAAAGAGATCAGCACAATGTATCCCCGTTACGTGAGGGAAGCCCTGGACGAGGGGCGCCTCGACGCGTCCGAGACCTTTATCATGGCTATGGACCGCGAGCCGCACCATCTGGAGGTCTTCAGCCAGGCCCTGAAAACTCTGGAGGCCAAGCTCGCGGATCGCGAAGCGTCCACGGAGGGTGCAGCCGTCCCCTCACGACACACCGACCCGCAGAGGCCCGGAAACACCCACCCCGAGGTGTCCCCTACCTACGCCGCTGCCCGCATGGAGCTGGAAGGAGAGCGCTGGAGGGTGGCATCGTTGGGCCGCATACGGGAGGTGGTGTTCGGGGCCCAGGACGGCCTTATCAGCACCCTGGCCCTGGTGGCCGCGCTGGCGGTAGCCGACATCGGGAACACGGCGGTGGTGATCGGCGGACTGGCCGCAGCGTTGGCCGGAGTTGTTTCCATGGCCTCGGGAGCGTTCCTGGGGTCAAGGGCGGAGCAGGACCTTCAGAAGGCCGAGATCGCCAACGAGGCCAGGGAGCTGGAAGAGCATCCCGCCGAGGAGCTGGCCGAGCTGGTCGTCCTGTACCAACGGGAGGGCATGAGCTTTAAAGAGGCCCAGGCAGTGGCCGACCACATATCAGCGGATAAGGACCTATGGCTGCGCACCCTAGTGGAGAAGGAGCTGGGCCTGAGTCCCGAGATAACTTCCAGGCCCGTCAAAGACGCCTACACCATGGGCGCGGCCTTCATAGTGGGCGCCATGGTTCCCGTGCTGCCCTTCTTCTTTACTGAAGGCAAGGTAGCTATCAGTGCGTCCGTGGGAGGGACGCTGGCGGGACTGTTCCTGCTCGGCCTGGGCAAGGGCCGGATAGTGCAGAAATCGCCCCTCCTCCAGGGGCTGGAGGTGCTGGTCATCGGCGCTGCCGCGGCGGCGCTGGGCATCGGCCTGGGCGAGGGCATCCCCCACCTGGTCCCCTAACTGGTATGCGTAGACACGGGAGTCCCCAGGGCCAGGGCGGCCAGGACCGGCACCCGCCGCCAGGTGTTCACACGTCTTCCGCCGGCCTGCCCACACGCCCCGGCAAGGGCGAGCGCCGCGGTCTCGACCGCACATGGCTGGCCCTGCTCCACCGGGACGGCCTCGCCCCGTACCTGGAGACTTTACCCTCGGCACCCGAGGCGATAGCCGTCTCCATAGGCGAGTTCAACCGCGGCGAGTACTGGCGCTGCCACGAGACCCTGGAGGCTCTGTGGCTGGCAGAGAGCTACCCCCTGCGCCTTTTTTACCAGGCCATGATCAAGGCGGCGGTGGGCCTGCTCCATCAGGAGCGCCACAACCGGCGGGGTGCCACGGCGAAGTTTCGTGAGGCCCAGTACGCCCTCGTCCCGTTTTTGCCCAAAACGATGGGCGTCGACACCACCAGGCTACATCAGGACATCTCTCATCGCCTCACCCGCTTGGAGGTTGAGGGAAAGGTCGATTGGGACAGCCTGGACCGGATGCCCAGGGTTCAGCTAGGTGCCGGGTGACGCTGCCCCTCACAGGGCCGGCACACCCATGACACCTATCCAGGGAGGCTCTGGCGGGGGCTGGGCAGGGAAGACACCAGCAAGCAGGGCCACCAGACAGATTCAGACTGTACCGGAGACTCGCATGAAGCCGCTATGTTACGACCTATTCCCCACTGGGCTGGGGTGGGCGGGGGCGCTGATGTCGCCCGGGGGCCTTCGCAAGCTGGCCCTCAGGCCTTCACCCCAGGAAGCACTGGACGAGCTAGGCCCGGAGATAGGGAGGGCCCGCCACGATCCCCACGCCCTGGAGGAGATAAGAGCTTGCCTGGAGGCCTACGTCGGGGGAGAAATGGGCTGCCTTGACGGCATAGCCCTCGACCTGGGGGATGCGCCGCCATTCTTCAAGGCGGCATGGGAGGCATGTCGCACTATACCACCGGGGGAAACCCGTAGCTACGCGTGGCTGGCCGCGGCCGCGGGTAGGCCGGGCGCATTCAGGGCGGCGGGCCAGGCCATGGCCAGGAATCGTATCGCAGTCGTCATCCCCTGCCACAGGGTCATAGGCAGCGACGGGGGCCTGCACGGGTATCGCGGTGGGCTGGACAGAAAGGCCCGGCTGCTGGAGATGGAAGGACAGCGGCTGAGCGGGACTCCGTGACCCGTCCCTACGCCTCCATCTCCACCTTCTGCCGCACACTGCCTGCTCCCAGCAACGCCTCCAGCCGCTCCTGCAGCTCGGGGCAATAGCCGGTGGTAACCACCGGGAGCTCCATCAGCACCCGTTTGCCCGGCATGGAAATCTCCAGATGCACCCGGTCGCTCCCTGGAAATTCCAGGAGCGTCCGTATCGCCTCTCTGAGCAGATGAGCATCTTCGCCCGCGTCGTCCGACTCGACCAGGGTGATGACGACGTTCCCGGCCCGCCGGGCCACGGCCTTGGTACCGGGGACCGCTCCATCCGGGCCAGCACCACCCTTGGCGGCCGAGCCCATCGCCGTGGACCCGTTGCTCCCGCTGTCCCCGGTTTCCGTGTATACCTTGGCCTGCTCACAGTGCACCGATAGCTCGTCACCCCTTGCCTTCAACCTTCCAGATACCAGCAACAGTCTCCCTTCCTGCCATATCTCCCTCGTCCGTTCCAGAACCTCGGGCCAGGCGATCACCTCCGTGCTGCCGTAGACCAACTCCAGGGTGGCCACGGCATAGGGACGTCCATCCCGGGTCGCCCGCTCGGAGATGGAGGCCACCTGCCCCAGCAAGGTCACCCTTTGCCCATCCATATCGGCATCCAGCTCGTCCCTGGAGGTGACGGCCCCCGCGGTGTTGACCAAGGCGATGGACTTGAAGGGGTTTTCCGAAAGAGGAACGCCCAGGAGCTCCCTCTCCCAGGACACCTTCTCCTGAGCAAGCACGTCCTCGCCGTTGACATTCATGGCCGCCATCGGTCCCGCCTCAGCCCCGTCGAACATGCTGGACTGGCCGGTCTGCCTCCTGTGGGCCTCCCTCTGGGACATGGAGAGGACCTGGTCCGCTCCCTTCAGGAGTGCGCCACGGTTGCCAAGTGAGTCGAAGGCGCCCACCTTGATGAGACTCTCCAGGCTCCTGCGGTTCAGACCCCGAAGGTCCACCCGGGTGCAGAACTCCTCCATGCTGGCGAAAGCTCCTCCCTTCTCCCTCTCTTCGACGAGGGGCCGGACGGCACCCTCTCCCACATTCTTGATGGCCGCCAGTCCGAACCGCAAGGCCGGAGTCCCCTTGTCGTCCCTGTCCGGAGTGAAATGCACACCACTGCGGTTGACGTCGGGCAGCAGCACCGGAATCCCCATGCGGAAGCACTCGCCGATTGCGCTGGCCGTCTTCTCCGGGTTGTCGAGACGAGAGTTCAGCACCGAGGCCATGTGCTCCAGCGGAAAGTTGGCCTTGAAGTAGGCCGTCCAGTAGGAGATCAGCGCATAGCTTACACTGTGGGCCTTGTTGAAGGCATAGCCGGCGAAGGGCTCAATGAGGTTGAACACCTCTTGGGCCAGCTCTCGTGTGAAGCCCTTGCCAACAGCCCCCTCTATGAACCCCTCCCTCTCCTGCCTCATCAGCTCGGGTATCTTCTTCCCCATCGCCTTGCGCACGATGTCGGCGCGTCCCAGGGAATAGCCGGCAAAGGCCTGAAGGATCAGGAGGACTTGGTCCTGGTAGACGATCACCCCGTGGGTCTCTTCCAGGATCTCCTTCAGACTGGGGTGGGGGTACTTTATCGGGACCATTCCGTGTTTGGCATTTATAAAGGTATCTATGTGTTCCATGGGGCCTGGCCGGTAGAGGGCTATCATGGCGGCGATGTCGTCGAGGGAGGAGGGCTTGAGCTCTTTGATGTAGCGCTGCATTCCCGCACTTTCCAGCTGGAATGTGTCGGTGGTCTTCCCCGAGGACAGCAGCTCGAAGGTCTTCTGGTCGTCCAGGGGAAGGCGATGCAGGTCTACACGTACGCCCCATCTCTCCTCAACCATCTTGATGGCCCGCTGGAGGATGGTGAGGCTGGTAAGGCCCAGGAAGTCCATCTTGAGAAGCCCAAGCATCGCCACCGGCTCCATGGCGTACTGGGTCATGGCGATGTCGCTGCTCTCGTCTCCCCTGGTTGGTCTCTGAAGCGGTACGTACTCCGCCAAGGGCTCGCTGGATATGACCACTCCCGCGGCGTGGGTGCTCACGTGGTGCACCGTGCCCTCCAGCGCCTTGGCGGTATCCACCAACCTGTGTATGGACTCGTCGGAACGATAGACGTCGGCCAGCTCCCCACTGGCAGAAAGCGCGTCGTCCAGGGTGCGGGACTTGAATGGCACCATGCGCGCCACTCTATCCACGTCGGCGTACCCCATACCCAGGGCACGCCCGACGTCCCTGAGAGACGCCTTGGCCCCGAGGGTGCCGAAGGTGATTATCTGGGCTACCCGGTCCCGGCCGTACCGGTGGGTCACGTAGGCCAGCACCTCGTCCCGCCGGTCATCCTGGAAGTCCATGTCTATATCCGGCATCTCCTTGCGCTCCAAATTCAGGAAGCGCTCGAACACCAGGCGGTACTCCAGGGGGTCCACCTCCGTGACTCCCAGGCAATAGAGGACCAGGCTCGCGGCGGCGCTGCCCCTCACACCGAACAGGATGTCATTCTGGCGGGCGAAGGAGGCGATGTCCCACACCACCAGGAAGTAGTTGGCGAACTGGGTGAGCTTGATTACCTCCAGCTCGTAGCTCAGGCGCTCCTTCGCCGTGGGAGACGGCCTGGAGTACAGGCGCTCGAATCCCTCTTGACACAGGCGGGCCAGGTAGTCGTCGGGGTCCGCGTCCTCGGGTACAGGGTACCTGGGGAGATGGAGCTGGCCTGTCGCCAGCGTCACGTCGCACATCTCCGCGATGAGCTCGGCGTTGCTCAGCGCCTCGGGCAGGTCCTGAAAGAGCTCCGCCATCTCCTGGTGGGTCTTCAGGTAGTAGGAGTCATCCTCCATCTTCAGGCGCTTCTCGTCCTGGAGATTGGTATTGGTATGAATACAGATGAGCACGTCCTGTAGGGTCGCGTCGGCCTTGTGAACGTAGTGGCAATCGTTGGTCGCGAGAAGGGGGATATCCAGCTCGCGGCCCATGCCCACCAGGGCCTCGTTAATCGCAGGGAGCTGGTCCACGTGGGCATGGCGCTGTAGCTCCAGGAAGTATCCCCCCTCCCCCAGGAGGTCCTTGTACCACAGTGCGGCCTGCCTGGCGTCCTCCATACGGCCTTCGGTGATGAGCCGCGGCACCTCAGCCGTGGGGCAGCCCGAGAAGGCTACCAACCCTTCGTGGTACTGCTCCAACAGCTCCCGGTCTATGCGGGGCCTGTAGTACTGCCCCTCCATGTGGGCCTGGGTCACGAGCTTCATGAGATTACGGTATCCCTGGTTATCCCTGGCCAGCAAGGTCAGGTGGAAGGGGCTCCTCTCCGAAGGACCCCGGTCGTGGCGGCTGGCCTGGGCCACGTACACCTCGCAGCCGATGATGGGCTTGATGCCCACCTCCAGGCACACCATGTAGAACTCCACGACTCCGTAGAGCGAGCCGTGGTCGGTGATGGCCAGGGCACCCATGCCCAGGTCCCTGGCCTGCCTCACCAGCTTGGGAATGCGGCTGACGCCGTCGAGGAGGCTGTACTCGGTATGTACGTGTAGGTGGGTGAACATTTCGGGGGTGCGAGTACCATATTACAGACCGGCCTTGCGGTCAAGGCAGTTGGCCCGGTGGGGCCGAAAATCCGCAAAATCGCCCGTGCTATAATCGAGGCATCCGTATGCACCGTGGTGATGGCTATGCTTAGCAGCCTGGAGATAAACAACTTCAAGGGCATCAAGACCGGCGCCATTTCGGACCTGGCCCAGGTCAACGTCCTGGTCGGACGGAATAACTCGGGCAAGTCCACAGTTCTGGACGCCCTGCTGCTGATGCGCTGCGCGTTCGCGGTAACTGACTACATGGGGCGCAGCGGCCTGGACCAGCTAATCAAGCGCAGGATCGAGCGCCCTGGGAAGGCAGCCGCGAACCAATACCGTGAGCTGCACTACATGCTTAACGTCAACGACCGCATATCTCTCCAGGCTGGGTTCGACAACAACACCCGGGTGGTCCAGGAATGGAATCGCGATCTTTCGCAGCTTGTATTACATTTACTCAAGGACGGGTCGGAGACCGATACCCGGCAAAGAAGGATAGGCGTAGGCCACGGCAATTCCGTGGAGAACTTCGCGAATCGTGAGGAGTGGGAACGAATAGCACAGAACATCGGCCATGATGACGCCACGCTGCTGGCAACGGGCCATTTGCTGGACCCGAGCACCCTTCGGACACCTTTCCTGGAGGGGCTCTGGGAGAGAATCGTCATAGACAGGCGCGACGCCAGGCTCAGAGACATGATCAGCAACATTTTTAAGCTCGACGTAGAGGGATTCAGCCTAATGCCCTTCTCCGGCCACAACCGGCTGGTGGCGCTGCTACCTGAGCGCTCGGTGGCGGTGGACTGGCTGGGCGACGGGGCACGATACGCCCTGAACGTACTCGCCCTTGGAATATTGCTGGAGGGGACGGTCCTCATGGTGGAGGAGCCGGAGACCCATCAGCATCCGGAGTCGTTAAGGCTCCTCACCCAGACTCTGTTCGAGCTTGCAAGCAAGCAACACCTGCAGTTGTTCTTGACCACTCACAGTCTGGAGCTTATCACCTACGCGCTGGAGGCCGCCGAGCAAAAGGGTATGGGCCTCACGATACACCACGTGAGACTCAGTGAGGACGGTACCTTCGATGCCAGAGCAATCCCCAGGCCGGATGCTAAGGTGCTCATGGATATCGGACACGACATCAGAATGCAGGACAAGTACATCGGTGCCACGTAGATGCTGACCATCCCTATCGTCGTTGAGGGTCATACCGACGAAGCATTTCTTAAGGCAGTGATCGGTCTACTTCCGCCATTGGACGACGTGTCTTTGGAGCCCATCAGCGCAGGGGGCAAGGACAATATACCGAATGTAGCAGAAGGATTTCTAGCCGCTGGTACCAGCCAACTCATCATAACGCAAGACCTGGATAATAGGACTCCAAACCAGATAATTCAGTCTCATAAGGATTCGATTTCGACAAGGTTCCCGGATACTTCTATTAATGTCGGCGAGACTGGAGACCGCCTCCGAGTCCGGGACGCCATCGTAGATATAGTCCCCATGGGCCTGCCCGACGACCACGATCTGGCCGCCCTGGGCATCTTGAGCCACGTGATGGAGGGCTACCTGATCAAACTCCTCCTCAGTGACGGCCCTCTCAGGCGTGATGTTCCGGAGTTTCGCCAGCTCTTGGAGCAGCTAATCGAAGTCATAAGAAGGCATGATCTGCCCTTCGATTCGAGCAAGGAGCTATTCCAACTGGTGAAACCGGTGATCAAACGTGGATTTAGTGACACCAGGCTCGTGGTAGAGCTGTTCCAAAGGGCGGACGGAGCCATTCTACAGTCTGTGATGTCGCCTGTCACAGAGCGGCTGGAGCGGGCCGTCGCTACCTAGCAGCCGCCCGGCCCGAGCCACGCTTAGATCAGCGACTTGCTCTGCCCGGCGTCCACGTTGATGCAGGCCCCGGTGATCATGCTGGCCCGCTCGGAAGCCAGGAAGGCGACGGTATCTCCTATGGGCTCGGGCCAGCCGAACCTCCCCGCGGGCAAGTTCCTGGAGATAAACTGGTCCACCACCTCCGGCGGCTGCTGCTGGCAGAACCGCTCCCAGCCGCGCCCCTCGCCGGGGATGACGATGGAGCCCGGCGCGATGCAGTTAGCCAGTACGTTGTCCTTTACCAGCTCAACGGCCGCGTGCTTTGTCGCGGCGATGAGGGCGGCCTTCGAGGTCATGTAGTCGGCCGAGGCGCCGTATTCCCTTCCCCAGATGGACGAGATGTTGATGATGCGGCCCCAACGCCTCTCCCGCATCCCCGGGATGGCCAGCCGCATGAGCCTCAATGACCCGAAGACGTTGAGCTCCAGGGACGCCTTAAGCTGCTCCTCCGTGGTGGCCACGCTTGTGCTGCCGCGTATCCCACCCACGTTGTTTACCAGGATATCCACCGGCCCCAGCTCCGCCGCCGTCCGGTCGTACAGCTTCTGTGCCTCTGGGGGCTCGGATATGTCCGCGCTGACCCCTATGGCCGACACCCCCAGAGCTTTCAGCTCACCCACAGCCTTATCCAGGGTGTCACTGGTCCTGCCGCAGATCGCCACGTTGACCCCCTCACGGGCCAGCGCCAGCGCCGACACCCTGCCTAGCCCCTGGCTCCCACCCGTTACGATCGCCACCTTGCCCTGAATTCCCAGGTCCATCCTTCAGCTCCTTTGTCGGATATCGGACTTCTCGACGCGCTGAGCGCCGCAACCCCTATATTCTACATCATCCGAGCCGCCCTGCGGTCCCGGGCCTCCCACCCCCACCACCCCCGCTACCAGCCACCTTGACTTGTTTGTAGGCAGCATCTTATAATAAGCTCGAAGAGATGCTTCTGGATATCAGGAGGAGGGTCGGATGACGGTCATAGCCGAGGATGGCACCCTTACAATAGCGATAACCGACAAGGCATCGGAGAAGCTGAAACATTTCGCCAAAAAAGATGGCCTGGGAGACGACTTCTTCGTCAAGGTGGGCGTCAAGGGAGGGGGATGCTCCGGACTCCTCTACACGCTCAGCGTAGAGAAGGAGGCCGGGTCCAACGACAAGATCGTTGACAACAACGGGGTCAAGGTATTCATCGACAAGAAGAGCTATATCTTTCTGGCGGGCACAGAGCTCGACTTTTCCGACGGCCTGAATGGGAAAGGCTTTGTGTTCCAGAACCCAAACGCCACGAAGAGCTGCGGTTGCGGTAACTCCTTCGGCGTATAGGGAGAGCAGGCTAGGCTAAGGCAAGTGGGCGCTGTCCTTCGTAGCTAAGGGCAGCGCCCACTGATTTTACGTAGCTGCACAGGAGGCCTCCATGGGTCCGCAGAGAACCTCCCTCCACGGCTATGCCCTCCGGAAGGGGGCCAGCTTTCAAGAGTGGCACGGCTGGGAACTGCCCAGCAGCTACAGTAGCGTGCAGGCCGAGTACCTGGCCGCGATGGAGGGAGCCGCCGTCCACGACTCCTCTTACACGGGAAGGATAAGGGCTACCGGCCAGGACGTCCTCGACCTGCTTAACCGCCTCTCGACCAACGACGTGTTGTCCCTCGAGCCGAGCCAGGCCGCCGCCACCGTCCTGACGGACGAGCGGGGGCGTATCCTCGACCTGATAACCGTGCTGAACCTCGGCGACCACGTGCTCCTCCTGACCAGCCCTCCCGCCAGGGAGAGGGTAATGGAATGGATCGATAAGTACACCATCGTGGACGACGTGGCCCTGGAGGACATCACCCCCACCACAAGCATGTACTCGGTCCTGGGGCCCGGCGCGGGGCCTCTACTTGGGGCCCTGGAGCCTGTGAAGATGGGGCATCTCGAACCCTATCGGTCAGTGAAGGTTACCGTCGCCGGGGTGGACTGCCACGTCCTCAGGAGAGACCTGGGCGACCTGCTCAGGCTGGAGATTATTGTACAGGGGAAAGAGGCGGAGGGCGTATGGGACGCCATCGTGGCCGCGGGAGCAGTGCCCATCGGCCTGGAAGCCTACGAACTCCTTCGCGTGGAGAGGGGCGCGCCCGAACACGGCAGAGAGCTGGGCGACTCCTACAACCCGCTGGAAGCGGGCCTGTGGGGCGCTATAAGCTTTACAAAAGGTTGCTATATAGGCCAGGAGGTCGTTGCCCGCCTGGACACTTACCACAAGGTGCAGAAGCACCTGGTCTATCTCAGCTTCTCCCCCGAAGCCGAGGTTGAGGCGGGGCTCGGCCTTGCCAGGGACGGCAAGGAGGTGGGCCACATCACCTCGATGGCGCGGCTGCCTACCACGGGCGAGGTAGTCGGCCTGGGATATGTGAGGAAGGAGGCGGCGGACGACGGGACCCGGCTGAGTCTCGTGGGCGTCGATGGCGCCTGGGCCAAGGTCGAATCGCCGGTCCTGCCCTTCGGTCCGGGCGATAGAAGCTAGCCCCTCCCTATACTATGTTATAATCACGGCGCCTATTTACGAAGGGGGCGCCGTTGATACCTGCACCGGGCGTGAAGTTGGAACTGGGAACTTGGGTCGTTGGGCCCGATTCCGCCGATGAGTACCTGAAGGCAGTCGACGACTCCCTCCCTATCTACGCAGAGTTGGATGTCGTCCCACCCCTGGCCCTGGCCGCCCGCGCCCTGGCGGCCTTGCTCAAGGAGCTATCCCTACCTCCTGGCACTCTTCATGCGGCCCAGGAGCTACACTCCCTGGGCATGGTGAGACGGGGCGAGGAGATAACCTGCGCTGCCAGGCTTTCTCGGCCCATCGCCCGGGGCGGTTGGCAGTTCATCTCCGCGGAGTTTACCCTGTACCGTTCCGGTGGTGAAGCTGCGATAGCTGGCAAGACCACCGTCCTGGTACCCTTGGTCGACGGGAAGGGCGCTTAGTCCGATGGTGGGAGACTCGCTGCCCGGACTGGAGAAGGTCATCACCCAGGAACAGCTACGAACATACGCCGACGCTTCGGACGACCACAACCCTCTGCACCTCGACCCCGAATTTGCCGCTTCCACTCAGTTCGGGAGTACCATCGCCCACGGAATGTTGACCCTCGCCTTCTTGTACGAGATGCTGACCCTCGCCTACGGCCAGGGCTGGCTCGAGGGCGGGCGTCTCAAGATGCGGTTCAAGGGACCCGCCTACCCCGGAGATAGGGTGCGGACCTGGGGAAAAGTCGTAAAGCAAGAGACGGGAAACGGGCTCCGCTCGATAGAATGCGCCATTGGGCTAAGCAACGGCCGGGGCGAGGAGCTGGTCCGTGGCACCGCCTTTATAACCCAGCCCGATTAGGGGCCTCGGGGGAGACATACCGGGTGGCCACAGGAGGGCGGCAACGTACCAGTACCAGTAGGAGGAAGGGGCACTTGAGCACGGGATTGGGCAGTCACGAGGGAATCATCCCTCGCGTAGCGGTAGACGCCATGGGAGGCGACCACGCTCCCGTGGAGACGGTGAAGGGGGCGGTAGAGGCCACACGCTCCGGCAAGGTTGACGTAGTCCTGGTGGGCGACAGGGACGTGGTGGAGGCGGAGTTGCAAAAGCATGGCATTGGGGACCTGCCCATACGGGTGGTACCCTCGGAGGGGAAGATCGTCGAGGACGAGCACCCCGTCCAGGCATTGCGTCACAAGCCAAAGGCATCGGTGGCCGTGGCCACCCACCTGGTGAAACAGGGGGAGGCCGATGCCATGGTATCCATGGGGTCGACCGGGGCCACCATGGCCTGCGCCGCGCTCATCCTGGGGACCCTGGAGGGACTGGAGCGCCCCTGCCTGGGTGGGCCCTTCCTGGGCCTGGCCCCCCGCACCGTAGTGGTGGACATGGGCAGCAACGTGGACTGCCGGCCAGCGCTGCTCCTCGACTTCGCCGCCATGGGGGCCGTCTTCGCCCGCAGCTTCCTGGGCATAAAGGAGCCCCGGATCGGACTTCTCAGTGTCGGAGCCGAGGACTCGAAGGGCAACCGGCAGGTAAGGGAAAGCTACCATCTCTTCCAGGAGAGCAACCTGGACTTCGTCGGCAACGTGGAGGGGATGGACTTCTTCACCGGCAAGGCCGATGTTATCGTTTGCGATGGCTTCGTCGGAAACATCCTCCTGAAGTTTACCGAAGGTCTGGGGGCCAGCATCGCCGCCTACCTCAAACAGGCGCTGAAAGGACATCTGCCCCCAAGCAGCCTTGAGTCCCTCGTTTCCAACGTCTGGGAGGTGAACAACCTCCCGAAAAAGATGGGCGGGCCCCTCTTCGGAGTTAACGGGGCGATTGTTGTGGGACACGGGGCGTCTACAGCCGAAGGAGTGGCCGGGGCCATAGATACCGCCCGTAGATGCGTGGAGCTGAAGCTTGTGGAAGGCATGAAGGCGGAGCTAGCCGCGCTGAGGAGCTCCGCACCTCACCAACAAGGAGGGTAGCAGGTTGAAGCTGGAAGGCCGCGTGGCACTGGTCACGGGTGCCTCCAGGGGCATCGGGGAGGCGGTCGCCCTACGGCTGGCACGAGACGGGGCGAAGGTGGCTGTCAACTATCTGACCGGAGCGGAGCAGGCATCCAGGGTTGTGGAGGCGATAAGCGCTGCCGGAGGTGAAGCCGTCGCCATCGCTGGTGACGTGACCCGGGAAGATCAGGTGGAGTCCATGGTGAAGGGTGTAGTCCAGCGATGGGGAAGTCTGGACATACTGGTGAACAACGCGGGCATCAACCGGGACAAGCTGCTGATCCGCATGGGGACCGACGACTGGCAGGAGGTCATCAACGTCAACCTGGGCGGCGCTTTCCTCGTTACCAGGTACGCACTGTCCCAGATGATCCGGCAGCGCCACGGGAGGATCGTCAACATGTCCTCGGTGGTGGGACTCTCGGGCAACCCTGGGCAGGCCAACTACGCGGCCTCCAAGGCGGGCCTCATCGGGTTCACCAAGGCAGTGGCCCGGGAGGTGGCCTCCCGCAACATCACCGCCAACGCCGTGGCCCCGGGTTACATCACCACCGCCATGGTCAACCGTCTGCCCCAGGAGGTGCAGCAGACCATCCTGGCCCGCATCCCCATGGCCCGGTTCGGCTCCCCCGAGGACGTGGCGGAGGTGGTAGCCTTCCTCTGCTCCGATGGCGCCGGCTACGTTACCGGCCAGGTCATCGGAATCGACGGCGGCCTTGCGGTTTAACACCCTGCCGCATACAGTGGCATTGCCAGCCCACGGAGCCGGGGGTCAGCAGAACGTGTGATGAAGAAGTGGCTCTCTGTTAAGAACGCCGTCCTCACGGCCGCCGCCCTCGCCATCGTGGCCATCGGCGTGGCCTACGCCGTGGAGATACAGCGGGGCGTCGGCGGCTCCGTCATCGTGGGCACGGTGGACACCGTCGAGGACACCATACTCCTCTGGCAGTCTGTGGACCCCGAGAAAGTACCCCTGACACAGCTTGACTTCGGGCGGGCGGACATCAGCGCCTTGCGGGCACAGCTTGACTTCGGGCGGGCGGACATCAGCGCCTTCTCAGGTTCCTGAGGACGCCCCAGCAGCTCGGCATCAGCACCGACGACCAGATCACCTTCACTGGGCTGTTCAGGGCCGAGGGGCCTGTTCCCACCCCGACCCCGCGGCCTCCCGCGAGACACGAGCTGGTGGTGGCCCTCCCGACCTTCGGGCAGGAGTCCAATCTCCCCTGGATCCTGTCCTCATTCAGCCTGGTCGACCTCAGGCCCATGTTCGAGTACCTCATCGGAGTACACCCCGAGTCGGGAGAGCTCGTCCCACAGCTAGCGGAAAGCTGGTCGGCGTCTCCCGACCGTACCCAGTGGACCTTCAACTTACGGCAGCGTGTGGCCTTCCACCACGGGTGGGGCCAGTTCACTTCGCGGGACGTGTTACACAGCATCCAGATGATCACCCGCGAGGAGAGCCTTGGCTCTTCCGACAAGTTCTTCTGGCGGGATACCCTGGCCAGCATTCAGGCCATCGACGACTACACGGTCCAGTTCAACCTGAACCGGCCCGAGCCGGAGCTGCACCGCATGGTTTCCGCATTCGGCCGCCTGGTGATACTGAGCAAGGCCCAGTGGGACGCCGAGGGGGACGCCGGACTGGAGAAGCAACCTGCCGGTACCGGACCCTATGCGTACGCGGAACGAGAGCCGGGTGCCTCCATCATCTACCAGCGGGTGCACGACCACTGGCGCCGCCCTCCCGACTTCAACACGCTCCAGCTACTCCTGATACCCGACGCTGCCACCCGGCTGGCCGCCCTCCGGACCGGGCAGGTCCACATGGCGGAGCTTCCCCGCTCCATACAGGGCGAGGCCGAGGCGCAAGGGCTGAAGGTCCATCTCAGCCAGCAACCCGCTATAGAGCTGGCCTGGTCCATGGGCGGCCAGTACTACTCCACCCCGGAGGAGCTACAGCCCTTCCCCTGGGTGGAGGACCCTGCGGGCGGCCCCGGGCCGACCGCAGAGGAAGCTCGGAAGGTGCGGCGTGCGATAAACCTGGCCATCGACCGGAACGTACTCAACGAGCTCTTCTTCAAAGGGCGGGGCGAGCACATGGCCGTGCTGGGCTTCCATCCCAGCCTGCCGGGTTGGGGCGGTTGGGCGGCGTACCCGTACGACCCGCCACTGGCGAGGCAGCTCCTAACGGAGGCGCGCTACCCCAACGGCTTCGGCTTCACCATTTACATATACGACCAGGGGGTGCCGGAGCTACGGAATGTAGGCGAGGTCATGGCGGAGATGCTAGCGGAGATCGGCCTTCAACCTACCCTGGTCGCGATCGATTTTGGCCCCGCCCTTAACAAAATGCTGAACAAAGAGATGCACGGGGCCATGTGGGGCCTCGGCATCAGCAGCCGCCAGCCCCACGACATGATCCGGATCATGAACTACAGCGGCGGTACCCTCCATTCCTACGAACAGCCGGAGATCGACGGCCTCTACGAGAGGCTGCTCGCCGGGCCGGACCCAGACACTAGGCAGGAGCTACAATTCATAATGGGAGACATTAAGTACCAGGCGTACGCCGATATACCCCTGCTCTGGCTGAGGGCGGAGATGGTTGCCAACCCGGACTTCGTCGCCGGCTATCCCTTCCCCGGGAATATCCCCGGCTCCTTCACCCATCTGGAGCACGTTTCCGCGGCCAGGTAGCGGCCGCCGGCCCGGATGGTCCGTAAACAGACGATGGGAACAGAGGCCCGCAGGAGGAGGGGGAAGACCCCGGTGCGCTCCCTCATCCTGGGGGTGCTCGCCTTGGCAGCCGCCGTCGGTGGCGCCTGCGCGGCGCCCGAGGCCAGCCCTGTCCCGGCTTCAACGCCGACGGCCCGGCCCACTCCCACCACTACCTCCCCGGCCGTTCCCTTGCCTACCGCGACCCCGCCCCTCATACGCATCCCGACCCCCACCCCCGGGCGGCCCTTTCTGCCCCGCATTACTCCCACCCCCTCACCCCGGCCCGGGGACACTCCGACACCTCTGGCCACCCCGACCCCAGCCCCCTCCTTGGCCTCGGCGGCCGGCGCCCTGAGGCCCGTGCTGGTGCGGGTCACCGCAGGCACGGAGACCGCCACGGGGGTCGTCATCGACCCTGACGGGTACGTCCTGACCGAGGCCTCCACCGTCCGTGGGGTCTCCTCCGCCACGGTCCGGCTGGCCGACGGGCGCGAGATGGAAGCCCGGATCGTGGGACGGGACGAGGTTCGCGACCTGGCGGTCCTGAAGCTGGAGGCCGCCGGGCTGGAGTCGGTGGTGTGGGGAGACCCGGACCGGCTCTCTTTGGGGGAGCGCCTTTTCGCGCTGGGCTACGCTGAGGAACTGCCCGATGAGCTCACCGCCGCCGTGGGCACCCTGGGACGCATACACACCGGGGACGAGGCCGGAGCGGTCTTTCTCCTCACGGATGTGCTGAGGGTGCGCGGCCACGCCGGCGGGCCGCTAGTAAGCATCGATGGAGAGGTGTTCGGCATCAATGTCTGGAACATACCTCCCATAACCGGGGCCGCCAGGCGGGGGGCCAGCGTGTCGGTCTCCGTCGCCAGCCTGCCCGACCTGGTGCCAAAGCTGATGGCCGGGCAGCGGGTACTGCTGCCCCCGGCCACTCCCACGCCCACACCCCGGCCTCGGGCCACTCGCGGCCCGAGGCCGACGCCCAACCCCTCTTCGGGACCAGTCCCTACCGCGACGCCGACCATTGCCGAACCCTTATCCACCCCCACGCCCACGCTAGTAGAGTCCCAGGAAGTGGTGTAACAAGAGGAGAGGGTCTGGATGAAGAGAGACCACCACGTCATCCTTAGCGGGCAAAGACGAGCCTGAGAAAGGAGGACAACGGTGGTCAAGGAAAGGATGGACCTGCTTGAGCTAATGCGCAAGAGGGGAGTCGACGGTGACGTGGACTTTCTACGAGAGGCACTGAGAGTCAAGTGGACCCCATGATCAGGACAGCGGTGAGGCTAAAATAAGAGAGTCTACCGCTGGGGTGTCTTGTAAACCTTCATCCGATGGTAAGGCTCGTGGATGTTCCAGTAAACACCTTTGTGGGCTCACTGCATGGAACACCTGACCCGGTGACCGATAGCCCAGGGCTTGATGGGGCCGCTCTTGGTTGTAGAAGGCCAGATAAGCCCCAATCCCCTTTCTGGCCTCAGTCCCATTTTGGTATGCCTTCAGGTACACCTCCTCGTACTTGATGCTGCGCCACAGCCGTTCCACGAAGACGTTGTCCATGCACCGGCCCCTGCCGTCCATGCTCACTTGAACGCCTTGCGCCAGCAGCATGCTGGTGAAGGCCTCGCTGGTGAACTGGCTGCCCTGGTCGGTGTTGAAGATCTGTGGCCGACCCTTGCTCAAGGCCTCTTCCAGAGCCGCAACACAGAAGTCTACCTCCAGGGTGTTGGACAGCCGCCAGGCCAGCACGTAGCGGCTGTGCCAGTCCATGATGGCCACCAAGTAGAGGAAACCCCGAGCCATGGGTATGTAGGTGATGTCGGTGGCCCACACCTGGTTGACCCGGTTGATCTCCAGCCCCCTGAGCAAGTACGGATAGACCTTATGCCCTGGGTTTGGCTTGCTGGTGTTGGGACGCCGGTAGATGGCCTCCAGGCCTATCAGCTGCATCAGCCGGCGGACCCGCTTGCGGTTGACCTGGTGTCCGTGATTGCTGAGCCAGGCAGTCATCCTTCTGGAGCCGTAGAAAGGTGTCTTCAGGTACTGTTGGTCTATGAGGGCCATCAACTCCAAGTCCTCGGCGCCGGCCTCGGTTGGCAGGTAGTACAACGAGGAGCGGCTGATACCCAGCAAGGCGCACTGGCGCACCAGAGACAGCTTCGGTTCTTCTCGGTCAATCATGGCCCGGCGTTGGGACCGGCTCACAACCCGAAGCTCCGTGACAAAAAATCCCGTTCCACCTTGAGCTGCCCAATCTGTTGGTAGAGCTGGGCAGTGAGGACCTCTTGGTCCTTCTCCTGGCGTCCACCACCATTTTCAAAGAGGTGCGGCGCCCCCTGAGTCAAGGCCTTCTTCCAGGCATGGATCTGGCTCGGGTGGACTTCAAACCGGCTGGCCAGCTCTGCAATGGTGTGCTCCCCCTGGAGCGCGGCCAAAGCCACTTTCGCCTTGAAGACTGGGCTGTGCTTCTTACGTGTTTGCTTCATGTCCTGCTCCTTGTTTCCGTCCTATTTTAGGAGCGGGACTCTCTCTTAGCCACCTGTCCGAATTTTGGGGTCCACCTCAGAGATCATGGAGGCTGATGTGTCATCGAGGACCGGTGCTGGGTATGGAGAACGCAACCCTGAGCGGGTGACCCAGCGCAACGGGTACCGGTCTCGAGCATGGGACACTCGCGTAGGGACCATGGAGTTGCAGATACCCAAGCTCAGAGAGGGAAGCTACTTTCCGAGCCTGCTGGAGCCACGGCGTCGCAGCGAGCGAGCTCTGCTGGCGGTGATCCAGCAGGCGTATGTGGAGGGTGTATCGACGAGGCGAGTGGATGATCTGGTCAAGGCTCTTGGGTGCGAGGGTATCTCAAAGAGCCAAGTGTCGCGTATCTGCCAGGAGCTGGACGGGGTGGTGGAGAGCTTCCTGGGTCGGCCGCTGGACGGCGGATCATATCCCTACCTGTGGCTGGACGCACTAACCCAGAAGGTCAGAGAGGCCGGTAGGATAGTCAACGTCAGCGTGGTGGTGGCGACGGCGGTCAATAGCGAGGGCAAGCGTGAGATCGTTGGGATGGACGTGGGTACCAGTGAAGACGGCGCCTTCTGGCTGGCCTTCCTGCGCTCACTGGTCGCCAGGGGCCTGGGCGGGGTGGAACTGGTGGTATCGGACGCTCATCAGGGACTCAGGGATGCCATCGCAACTGTCTTCGGTGGGGCCAGTTGGCAGCGGTGCCGCACCCACTTCATGACCAACCTGCTCACTCGGGTCCCCAGGAGCGCTCAGCCCTGGGTGGCCACCATGGTACGCACCATCTACCAGCAGCCGTCCCCTCAGGAGGTGCATGCCCAACTCGAGCGGGTGATTGCTCAGCTCCAGGACCCGTTCCCACAGGGCGCCTCTCGACTGGACGAGGCTGGACCCGACGTCCTGGCCTTCTCCAGCTTCCCCGTCGCCCACTGGAAGAAGATCTGGTCCAACAACCCCCTGCAGCGTCTCAACAAGGAGATACGGCGCCGCACCGATGTGGTGGGCATCTTCCCTAACCGCCCAGCTGTCCGTCGCCTGGTCGGCGCCGTCCTAGCTGAGCAGCACGACGAGTGGGCCGTCGGCCGTCGATACATGACACAGGAGGTAACCACCTCCAACGAAGCTCTACCCAGAGCCGAACTCGCAGAGGCAGCGGCCTAGACGATATCAACAGGATGACGTACTCTTACACCACTCTATGGGACGTGACCGGCGACCACGCTTACGGATGGACCGGCCGCAACGCCTACGCCCACAGTCATACCCACACCGACTCCCGAATTCACACCTGAGGCAACGCCGGCACCCACTGGTGACACCCCCAACCTCCCAGTATCCACCATCGCCTTCGTCTCCGACCGGGACGGCAACTCCCAGATATACGTCATGGACACCGGCGGCTCCAATCAGGCCCGCTTGACCGACAACCTGGACAACGACGACGACCCCGCCTGGTCCCCCGACGGCAGCATGATCGCCTTCGACTCGTTCAGGGACGGAGACTGGGACATATACATCATGGAGGCCGACGGCTCCAACCAGACCCCCCTTACCAACAACGACTTTTTTGACGGATACCCTGCCTGGTCGCCTGACGGCAGCATGATCGCGTTCACCTCCGACAGGGACGGCACCCTGGGCATATACGTGATGCAGGCCGACGGCTCCAGGGCCAGGCGCCTCACCGACAACGCCGGGTTCGACGCGTTTCCCTCCTGGTCCCCCGACGGTAGCAGGATCGCCTTCTCCTCCGTTAGAGAGGGCGACTGGGACATATACCGCATGGAAGCCAGTGGCTCCGGCCTGGTACGGCTCACCGACAGCGAAACCGCGGACCTGGAGCCCGCCTGGTCCCCAGATGGCCTCAGGATCGTGTTCTCGTCCGACCGGGACGGCGACCCCGAGATCTACGTTATGGACGCCGACGGCTCCAACCAGACCCCCCTTACCAACAACGATGCCTTTGATACCAACCCCACCTGGTCGCCCGACGGCAGCATGATCGCCTTCGCCTCCGACAGGGACGGCAGCTCGGATATCTACGTGATGAAGTCCGACGGCTCCAATCCGGTCCGCCTCACCGACGATCCCGCCGACGACTGGTGGCCCACATGGCTCCCGGCGCCGGTCCAGTAGGGAGCCCCGTGTCGTTGGGGCAGCCTGCCGTGGCGACGGTTGACTCGACGGACCCGTCCACGTACCATAGTGAAGGATGGAAGCGCGGCAGCATCAGGGTAAGGGGCTCAAGTACCTGGTCGTTCAGCCAGACGGCTACGACCCCCAGGTCGACTACCCTCTGGTCATACTCCTGCACGGTTTCGGCGCAAACATGCACGACCTCGCTGGCCTCTGCCCTGCCATCGACCAAAAGGGATACCTGTACGTCTGCCCCAACGCCCCCCTGCCATTGCAGGTGGGACCCGGCATGGAGGGGTACGGCTGGACGCCCCCCTGGGGACGGAGCACGCCCGAGGACGCCCGGCACGCAGTGGAGCTCCTGGAGACCTTCTTTGACGAGGTCATCGAGCAGTACCACGTGTCTCCGGGCCGCATCGTCCTGACGGGGTTCTCCCAGGGAGGCAGCATGACATACCGGTGCGGGCTGGTCAGGCCCGACATATTCGCCGGCCTGGCGGCCCTCAGCGCCGCCATATCCGACCCGGAGGAGCTGAGGCAGCGCCTCCCACCCGAGCGGAACCAGCCCATCTTCGTCGCCCACGGCATCCACGACGACATCGCGCCGGTGGAGCGGGCCCGGCAGGCCCGGGACTTCCTGGAAGGGGAGGGGTACAGCCCTGACTACAGGGAGTACCCCATGAGGCACGAGATCAGCCAGCAGGTGCTGGACGACCTGGTCCCGTGGATACACCGGGTGCTCCCGGCCGCCGGCACATAGATGCCGCAGCAGTCAGATGAGCGCCATCATTACCCATCAGACACGTCATCCATCCAGGTGATGAGCCGGCTGGGGCGGACGACGATGACCACGGTGTCGCCGTCCTCCAGAAGCTCCCTGGCCATCGTCGCTCCCCTATCCGGTCCCCGGTAACGCACGCATATGGAGATCGTGGTCGCCTCCACGTCCCTGGTGGTGACTTCCGCCTGGCCCTCCATCAGTACGTATCTGTAAGGCTCCTCGCATACAGCTATGGAGACCCTCACCCTGGGGTCCCGGGTTATGTTACGCACCTTCACCGAGGAGTCGCCGGCGATGATGTACAGCTCCTCCCCCCGGTACTCGTACCACGCGGGCGCCACGTGGGGCGAGCCATCGGATTTTAGCGTGGCCAGGTTGGCGATGTGGGTCCCACCCAGATATTTTTCCACCTCTCCAGTGGTCATGGTCCTCTCAGGCATCAGCGCCTCCAGTAGCCACCGCGTTCCGTTGCTGGCGCCGGGCCTATCCCGCCACCGGAACGGGTAGCCGTATGACAACACAGGGCCATCGAAGGTCGTGACGGCACGTCAGCAGGACTCCCAAGCTTGAATTCGGCACCGACAAGGGGTACCCTTTCATAGAGTTCGTGAGAAAGGGGGAGGAACATGGCCACAACCTTGACTAGCGGCACCTACGTCTATGAGGTGGTCGAAGGCTGGGGGAAGCTGCCCGAGGGATGGTCCTACAAAGAGGTAGCGGCTGTGGGCGTGGACTCCAGGGACCAGGTGTACTTGTTCAACCGGGGCGAGCATCCCATGATAGTCTTCGACCGGGAGGGCAACTTCTTGCGCTCCTGGGGAGAGGGAGTTTTCCCGCGCGCCCACGGAATAACCATGGGTCCCGACGATACCATCTACTGCACCGATGATGCCGATCACACAGTAAGGAAGTGTACCCTGGACGGCAAGGTCCTGATGACCGTCGGGGTCAGCGGCAAGCCCGCGCCTTTTTTCAGCGGACTTCCCTTTAATCGTTGCACCCACGTGGCCATCTCCCCAATCACCAACGACTTCTACGTGACCGACGGCTATTGCAACGCACGGGTGCATAAGTACTCCCCCGACGGCAAGCTGCTCTTCTCCTGGGGCGAGCCTGGGACGGAGCCGGGCCAGTTCAATATCGTCCACAACATCTGCACCGACAAGGACGGATACCTCTACGTGGCCGATCGGGAGAACCATCGGGTCCAGGTCTTCGACGCCGACGGGAAGTTCCAGACCCAGTGGACCAACATGGCCCGGCCGTGCGGCATGTACATCGACAGCGGGCGCGACCAGCTCTGCTACGTCGGGGAGATGGGGGCCGCCATCTCGCCCAACGAGGGGGCGCCCGGACTCGGCCCACGCATCAGCATCTACAACTTGAAGGGAAAGGTGCTGGCCAGGCTGGGAGACACGGGACCGGGCGAGGTACCCGGCAAGTTCATCGCTCCCCACGGGGTAGCGGTGGACTCCCGGGGTGACCTCTACGTCGGGGAGGTCTCCTGGACCGTGAAGGGCCGCCTCCTGGACCCGCCCAGGGAGATGAAGAGCTTCCAGAAGCTGGCCAAGCGGGGCTAACCCTTTTCAGCGTAACGTCTTGGAATGCGAGCCGGTGGGGCTGGTCACGCGCGAAAGTCCCGGGCATAGAGCGCCCTGAGCCGGTCGAGGTGATGGGCCGGGATGGGCGGAAGGTCGACACAGCCGGCGATCTCCTCCGTCTCCGCCACGTCCTTCACTCCCGGGACAGTGGCGTCTATGTCCCTATTCATCAGGCAGAAGAGCATCGCCGCCTGGGAGAGGGTCTTGACCGGCCCTTCAAGCAGGAAGCGCAGGCTCCCCGCCCTGACCACGTCCTCCTCCAGCGCCGTGCCGGGCTGCCGATGCCACCGCCCCCAAATCCGACCCGCGATACCTTCAGGCCGGTCGGCCCCAGGTCCGTGTACTCCATGAACCTACACAGCCCCCTCGCTGAACGATGGTACTGGCTTGGAGTCCGACCACATACGCTGACGCCTGGGTGGTCCGGACATTACTCCGAGGTTCTGGGAAATCCCCGTCCGATACGCAGGCCGTTCCTCAGATCGGCATCCGCCCGGAGGTACCGGAACAAGAACAGGAATCTCCTGATGTCCACCTGAAGGCGGACGGCCTGCTGGGCCAAGTCCCTGGAAATTAACAACCGCACATCCCCCAGCTCGGTCTGCTGGTATCCTGACGTGTCCTTTCTCCTATCAACCCGGGTATCGACCGATACCTCCACGGTAGTGCCCGATCAGGTCGTGCAGGCCACCACATCCACAATGGCAGCGCCACCCTTCGCCTTGATCCAGTCACGCGCTTCATCGGTAACGATCACGTCCATGCTCTCACCTCGGTCCATCCGTCACTGGAGAATAAGATGCGCCACCGGCCCACGGGATGCAGGCCGTATTGATCGCCTGCTGGGGGTCAGCCGCACGTCCAGCGGACTTGGTTCTCGCCTCACCAGGATCATCGAGGCCCCATAAGGAGATCGTTTCGGGCTTCCAGAGAAGCAGGGTGTACAAGGCTCCCGTGCTGGACCAGAGATGTCATCTCCCGGCTCAGGAAATCCAGAATGGCCCCGTTCAAGCTGGTCCTGGCAAGCTCCCCAAGCTCCGGCAGGAAGGGGTAACGCCCTGCCTTCTGGGGGTCCAGCTTGTCCGCCAGGAAGACCACCTTGGCCAGCGGCCCCATCCCTCTGCGAGCAGTGCTGTGCCAGTACACCGCCTCATAGATGTCCGGATCATCAAGGCCGCCGGCGCGCCTGAGGAGCTCCGCGCCCACCGGGCCGTGAAGCAACAGTGGCACCTGCCCTTCTACCGGGTGCACCGGTATCCCCAACTCCTGCGCCTTGCGTAGTAGCTCATCCCCCTTCATGGCACGTGCGACGTCATGGGCCAGAGCTCCCAGGCAGGCCCTGGCCTCATCCACGCCGTGCTGCCGGGCCAGCTCCAGGGCGATGCCCCGTACCCGGTACGTGTGCCGGCGCAGCCCATCAGGGAGGGCGTCCACCCGCCCGGCAATCAGCTTCTCGGCCTCGATGACCATGGGCTATCCCAGGTCCGGCAAGATCTTGCCGCCCAGGAGGTGGACGTGGACGTGCTCTATCGCCTGGCCTGCGTGGGGGCCCTGGTTAAGCACCAGCCGGTAGCCGCTCAGCGTTACCTCCTCCCTCCTGGCCATCTCCTCGGCCACCTCAAAGAGGTGCCCCATCCCCGAGACCTGGCCGGCGCCGACGTAGGCTAGAGAGGCCAGGTGCTCAATGGGAATGATTAGCAGGTGTACCGGGGCCTTGGGAGCGATGTCCCTTATTACATAGACCTGCTCATCCCTGTAAAGGACATGTGCCTCCATCTCCCCCCGGGGAATCTTGCAGAAGATACAGTCACGGGTGGCCATGTGGCGTTAACTCCCTTCGCATAATACACGGCACGGACCGCGCATGAGCGAGACCCCTATATCTCCAGGGCCTGGGCAAGAAGCCCTTTGTGGAACGAAGCCCCGCCGAAGGTCACCTCCTGGGCCCTGGCCCGCCGGGTGTATAGCTGGAGGTCGTGGTCCCGGGTAAAGGCTATTGCGCCGTGGCACTGCTGGGCCAGAGCGCACACCCGCCTGTAAGATACGCCGACCCACGCCTTGGCCATGGACACCTCCCTGGCCGCTGGCAGTCCTTCCGCCAGCCGCCAGGCCGCCTGGTAGGCCACATAGCGGGAGCACTCGACCTCCGTCGCCATGTCGGCGCAATGGTGCTGGATGGCCTGGAAGCTCCCGATGGGCCGGCCGAACTGCACCCTTTGCTTCGCGTACTCCGTGGTCATCTCGAGGACGGCCTCGGCCCCTCCCAGCATCTCCATGCACCTGGCCGTCGCCGCCCGCTGCAAAGCCCTCTCAATTATAGGCCAGCCACCGCCCACCTCCCCCAGCACCTTGACGGCGGGGACACGCACGTCGTCGAAGATTACCTCACACTGCCTATCCGAGCCAAGGGTGCGGTGGAGGGACACATGCACTCCATGACTGGCCGAGGGGACCAGGAAGGCCGTCACACCACTTCCAGGGTGCTCGCCTGGAGAGGTGCGGGCCGCTATCAGCATCATCTCCGACACATGGGCGTCGGGCACGAAGAGCTTGGTGCCGTTTATCAGATAGTCATCTCCATTCCCCCGGGCCTCTACCTGTATGCCCCACGGCTCGAAGGTACCACTCGGTTCCGTCAGGGCGAGGGTGGTCAGCACCTGTCCCAGGCATATCCCAGGCAGTACCTCCTCCTTCTGCTCAGAGGAGCCCGCGTCCAGCACCGTCAGGCCCCCGAGGACTACCGTGGCGAAGAAGGGGCCCGGCACCAGCGCCCGGCCCATCTCCTGGAGCAACACCGCCAGGTCCAGAAAGCTGCCGCCCGAGCCGCCGTGCTCTTCGGGGAAGGCCAGGCCCGTCCACCCCAGCTCCACCATCTGTTGCCACAGCTGGGTGGAATAGCCCCTCTCGTCCTCCTCCACGGCGCGGACTAACGTGTGGGGACACTCCCGCGCCAGGAACTCCCTGGTGGTGCTCTTCAGCATCTGCTGGGTCTCGTTGAGCCCCAGATACATGCCCCCTCCTCGGACCCTGTCAGTACCGGGCGGACTGCTCGGTCGAGATCTCCCTGGCCCCATAGCGTTTATAGCCTTTTCTAGGCCGCTTCCGCCAGCCGTTTCATCTGCTCCATGGCCTCGAGGAACCCGTCCACAGACGTGCAGTCGGGCGAGAACGATGGATCGAAGTGGAGCTCGCCGACACCAATCTCCCGCACGGCGGCGATGTCGGCCTTGATCTCGTCGAGCGAGCCCGTGCAAATGAAGCGCTCGCCGCCCAGGTGCTGCTGAGTCACGACGACGTTGGCCCGCACCACAACCTCCAGCTCGGCCAGGTCCCGTCCAGCCTGCTGGGCCATCTCCCTGAGCCCTGCAATCATTTGCTTCAGCCCCGCCGGGGGCACCCCGGCGGGCAGCCATCCGTTGGCCATCGCGGCAACGCGCCTGAGCCCGCTAGCGCTGAATGCGGCCAGGTAGATAGGTGGGTGCGGCTCCTGCACCGGTTTCGGGAGGATGATCGACTTGGAGACCTGGTAGAACTCGCCGTGGAACTCGACCGGCGTCGTTGTCCAGATCGCCTTGAGGACACTGATGAACTCGTCTGCCCGCCGGCCCCGGCCCTTCATCGAGGCACCCACCGCGTCGAACTCGTCTCTGGACCAGCCCTGGCCCAGCCCGACCCGCAGCCGCCCGCCCGAAAGGACATCGAGGGTGGTCAGGCTGCGGGCCAAGATCACCTAATCGTAGTACGGCATGTCAAGGATGCTAGTGCCCAGGGCGATGCGGCTCGTATGTGCCGCAACGTAAGTGAGGGACTCGAGGGGATCGAAGGCGATCTTGTAAACGTCGGGGAGCGAGCGGCCGGGGGTGCCCATGTATGGCGTCTGCGGGTCTAACGGATAAAGCAGACGGTCCGTGACCCACACGCTGTCGTACCCCAGTTCCTCGGCCCTCCGAGCTACCTGCACCATCGCTTCAGGACCAGCCGCCGGCCCTATCTGCGGAATATTGAATCCCAGTCTCAAGGTTTGGTCCCCTCCTGTATTTGGACTATGAACCCAGGCGTTTCCCCAAAGCTGTGTCGCCCAGGCCTACCTCGCGTTGCGGTCGTTCTCCCACAAGCCGAAGGCGTTCCCCTCGGTGTCGACGCACTGGGCGTTGTAGCCCACGTGGGGGATGGCGCTCTTGGGGAGCGTCACCGAGCCCCCCAGCTCCCCCACCTTCCCCAACGCCTCGTCGATGGAGGCCACCGTGTAATAGTTGACCGGAGTCTGGTCAGCACCCGTCCTTCTGACGAGGCCTCCCAACACGTCTCCCTCGGCGGCGCGGATCACCCAGTAGTCCATGTCCGGGACGGGGGCCTTCTGCATGGTCCAGCCGAAGAGCTGGCCGTAGAACCTCTCAGCCCGCTCGGGCTGGTCGATGGGGATGTCGAAGTGTATCTCCTGGGGCATGAAAATCCTCCCCGCGCCGGATATGGCAACCGACTGATGGGGCCGCCGTTACCCTCTGGGCAGCCCCAACCCCCTGGTAGCGATGATGTTGCGCTGTACCTCGGAGGTACCGGCGGCGATGGTGTGGGAGAAGCTGTACATCCAGTTCTCCGGCACCCGCCCATTCAGCGGCGCCCACCGGTCGCCGGGACGCAACTGCCCATACAGGCCGAGCACCTCCATGCAGGTGGAGGCGACCCGTTGAAGGGTCTCCGAGCCGAACACCTTGCTCATGGAGGCCTCCTTGTTCGGCACGAGCCCCTCTCCCTGCATCCACGCCACACCATATGCCAGGAGCCGCGCCGTTTCAGCCTCTATGTAGCGCTCCACGAGCATGTTCCTCACCTGGGAATCACCGGCATCACTCGCTCCGCCGACCTTCGCCTTCCGGAAGTGGTCCACGACGTCGCTGAGAAGTCTCCGGGAAGTGGCGGAGTAGTCGATGCCGGAGCGCTCGAAATCGAGAAGGGTTACCCCCACGTACCATCCCCGGTTCTCCTCTCCCACCAGGTTCCTCTTCGGGACCCTTACGTTGTCGAAGAACACCTGATTGAAGTCGTGTCCTCCCGTCATGTTGTACACTGGCTGCACGGTGATGCCCGGCGACCTCATGTCCACCAGGATGAAGCTTATGCCCCGGTGCTTGGGGGCATCGGGGTCGGTGCGCGCCAGCAGCATCATCCAATCGGCGCGGTGGGCCATGGTTGTCCAGATCTTGCTGCCGATAATAACGTAGTCGTCGCCGTCGGAGGCTGCCCTGGTCTGAAGGGAGGCCAGGTCCGACCCGGAACCCGGCTCGCTGTAGCCCTGGCACCACTGCACCTCACCGGCGGCGACGGGCAGAAGGAAATCCCTTTTCTGCTCCTCCGTGCCATAGATCATCAGGGTCGGGGCGAGCATGCGCACCCCGAATATGTCCCTACCCGGCGCCCTCCTGTACGACATCTCTTCGTTAAAGATGGCCGAGCGTAAGGGCGAGGCGCCCTGGCCGCCGTACTCCTCGGGCCAGTGCATGGTGAGCCAGCCCCTGCGGGCCAGCTTCTTTCGTATCACCCGGGTGAAGTCCCAGTCCTCCTCGTCCGGCCACCGGCCCCCGCCCTCCCAATCGGGAGGCAACTCCTGCCCCAGAAACTCCTGGAGCTCCCGGTTAAAGGCCTCGTCTTCAGCGGAAAACCTGAAGTCCATACAGGGTGTATCCTCGACTCACTGCGGGCTACGGACCCCGGCCCAAAGCCGGGGAGACTAACCCCTAGCCACCCACGGCAACGCAGGTCACCGTCCTGACCACTCCGCTCATAGTGTGTATCTTCTCCGTGACCAGGGTGCCCATGGTGTTTATATCCGCGGCATCGACTACAGCGATGACATCGTATGGGCCCGTCACCACGTCCACCGACTGCATGGCCCCGACCGCCTTGAGAGAGTTCGCCACATCTCTCGTTTTGCCCACCGCGGTTTCTATCAGGATAAACGCCTTGGTCGACATGACCCACCCCCTCCGTTCGAATCCGCCTTTCGGAACGGACCTCGCGGCCCGCCATGCCTCAATGTGCCCTAATTCTACGGCCATGGATAGGGGGTGTCAAATAATGAGCGCCTTGCATATTTCCCGCAAAGGAGTTTGAGTAATGACGGATAAGGTTCGAGTTGATACACTTCCCATAAACCAAGATGGGGAGATAGAGATGCCGTTAGTCCTATGCCCAGAGTAGAGTCCCAGGAAGTGGTGTAACAAGAGGAGAGGGTCTGGATGAAGAGAGACCACCACGTCATCCTTAGCGGGCAAAGACGAGCCTGAGAAAGGAGGACAACGGTGGTCAAGGAAAGGATGGACCTGCTTGAGCTAATGCGCAAGAGGGGAGTCGACGGTGACGTGGACTTTCTACGAGAGGCACTGAGAGTGCTGGTCGAGGAGATCATGGAGGCTGATGTGTCATCGAGGACCGGTGCTGGGTATGGAGAACGCAACCCTGAGCGGGTGACCCAGCGCAACGGGTACCGGTCTCGAGCATGGGACACTCGCGTAGGGACCATGGAGTTGCAGATACCCAAGCTCAGAGAGGGAAGCTACTTTCCGAGCCTGCTGGAGCCACGGCGTCGCAGCGAGCGAGCTCTGCTGGCGGTGATCCAGCAGGCGTATGTGGAGGGTGTATTGGACGAGGCGAGTGGATGATCTGGTCAAGGCTCTTGGGTGCGAGGGTATCTCAAAGAGCCAAGTGTCGCGTATCTGCCAGGAGCTGGACGGGGTGGTGGAGAGCTTCCTGGGTCGGCCGCTGGACGGCGGATCATATCCCTACCTGTGGCTGGACGCACTAACCCAGAAGGTCAGAGAGGCCGGTAGGATAGTCAACGTCAGCGTGGTGGTGGCGACGGCGGTCAATAGCGAGGGCAAGCGTGAGATCGTTGGGATGGACGTGGGTACCAGTGAAGACGACGCCTTCTGGCTGGCCTTCCTGCGCTCACTGGTCGCCAGGGGCCTCGGCGGGGTGGAACTGGTGGTATCGGACGCTCATCAGGGACTCAGGGATGCCATCGCAACTGTCTTCGGTGGGGCCAGTTGGCAGCGGTGCCGCACCCACTTCATGACCAACCTGCTCACTCGGGTCCCCAGGAGCGCTCAGCCCTGGGTGGCCACCATGGTACGCACCATCTACCAGCAGCCGTCCCCTCAGGAGGTGCATGCCCAACTCGAGCGGGTGATTGCTCAGCTCCAGGACCCGTTCCCACAGGGCGCCTCTCGACTGGACGAGGCTGGACCCGACGTCCTGGCCTTCTCCAGCTTCCCCGTCGCCCACTGGAAGAAGATCTGGTCCAACAACCCCCTGCAGCGTCTCAACAAGGAGATACGGCGCCGCACCGATGTGGTGGGCATCTTCCCTAACCGCCCAGCTGTCCGTCGCCTGGTCGGCGCCGTCCTAGCTGAGCAGCACGACGAGTGGGCCGTCGGCCGTCGATACATGACACAGGAGGTAACCACCTCCAACGAAGCTCTACCCAGAGCCGAACTCGCAGAGGCAGCGGCCTAGACGATATCAACAGGATGACGTACTCTTACACCACTCTATGGGACGTGACCATCGTTGTTGATCAGAGGGCGACGACGTATCATATGAAATGTATTGAGGAGACGAATCTCCTTTGCATTCAACCCGTTCATCCTGGTTGGCAAATGGCATCAGCCTGAGGAGGAGGAAAGGTGTTCAAGATCGATAAGTTCCGTTTGGTGGTAGTTGCTCTGCTTGCCGTTTTGACTGTGGCAGTGGCCGCTTGCGACAGTGAACCCGAAAAGGCGCCTGATCCGTTGATTGTCGGCCACCTCAATGCCTTCACCGGGTCGCTGTCCTACTTCGGCGAGTCCCACTCAAACAGCATCGGCCTGGCGGCGGACCACATCAACCGTGCTGGCGGCATCCAGGGCGGCTCCGTGGTCTTGGTTCACCGCGACACCGCGGTGAACCCGGTCCAGGGCGTGTCCGCGGCTGAGGAGTTGGTGAATGCCCAGGGAGTGGTGGCGATCGTGGGGGCGTTGGCGAGCGGTGTAACCATACCTGTCGCCACTTCGGTGACCGTCCCCAACGGCGTGCTGCAAGTTTCCGGCGCATCGACCGCGCCCACCATAACCGTGCTGGAAGATAACGATTTCCTGTTCCGTACTTCACTGTCCGACGCCTCTCAGGGCGTGGTTCTGGCGGATTTGGCCAAGGAGTTGGGCTACGAGAGCGCGGGCATCCTGTACATCAATAACGCATATGGGGAAGGGTTGGCGGCCCAGTTCACGGAATCGTTTACCGCATTGGGTGGCACGGTAATCGCTTCGGTGCCTCACGAAGATAGCCAGCCTACCTTCGCTTCCGAGTTGGCGAAGGCCACCGAAGGCGACCCTGACGTCCTGATCGCTATCAGCTACCAGCAGGCCGAGGTTTACCTACGCGAGGCCCTGGAAGGCGGTTATGCGGACACCTTCCTGTTCGTGGACGGCACCAAGATCCCCGAATCTTTCGCAGTCATCGGCTGGGACCTTCTGGAAGGCAGCTATGGCACCGGGCCGGGCTTCGAGGCCAACCCGTCAACCCAGGCGTTCATCGACTCCTATGTGAGGACCTACGACATGGAGCCTGAGCATCCCTTCATGAACGAAACCTATGACGCGATGATCCTTATCGGCTTGGCTGCGGCCAAGGCCGGCACCACCACGGACTCTGCCGCTATTCGCGACGCCCTCCGGGACGTGGCCAATCCCCCCGGCGAGGTGGTGAGGCCCGGAGAGGAGGGCATCAAGCGGGCCATGGAACTGATCGCCGATGGCAAGGACATTAACTACGAGGGAGCTGCCGGCTCGGTTGACTTGGACGAGAACGGTGACGTCATCACAGGCCACATCGAAGTGTGGAAGATCGAAGGCGGCGAGATCGTTTCGGATCGCCAAGTGCCGGTTGACTTGGGCCAATAAATCCAGCGCGGGCCGAAACTAGACTCCTAGCGATTGCGCCGGGACGCTGAGAGCAGATTCTCGGCAACCCGGCGCATGTTATTCGGCGCGGGCACATCGCCACGGATCAAGCGAGTTGGACCATCGTCGCGTTCGCCATCCCTAGCCAGCAGCATCTGGAGGGAACCCGCGTCGGGCGACATGGCGCTGCTCGCTCAGGATGCCGCCGGGGCGCAGCAGGATCACCGCCACGATGAGCGCGCCTATCATGAAGAGTCGGAAGCTGGGATCGGAAAGTATGCCGGGCAGGGACTGCGTGCCGGTCCAGATTCCCCACACCACGAACGCTCCCAGGATTGCCCCCTTGTTGTTGGCGGAGCCGCCCACCATCAGCATGGCCCAGATCACGAAGGTAGCGAGCAGCGGGTCGAAGGTTAGCGGGGAGAGAAAGCGGATGTGGTGGGCATAAAGCGCGCCGCCGATACCCATGATCATCGCGCCCATGATGAACGCCTGGAGCTTGAACTTGAATACATCCTTACCGCTGGCTTCGGCGGCCGTCTCGTCCTCGCGAATGGCCCTCAGCACCCGTCCCCAGGGAGAGTTGACCGCCTGTTGCACCGCCAGATAGAGCGCCGCCAGCGTGACGATCACTACCGCTAGATACAGGTAGTTGTAGATGTCCGGCGCTATCCAGTCGCCCAGAAACTTTGGGATTCTGTACAGCCCCTTGGAGCCGTTGGCCAGCCACTTTTCGTTCAGGAATAAGAGGCGTACTGTCTCGGCGATTCCCAGCGTGGCTATCGCCAGATAATCGTCGCGCAGCCGCAGAGCAACGTAGCCAATGACCAGCGCAAACACTCCGCAGCACAATGCTGCCGCCACCAGTCCAAAGACGAACCAGACGTCGATGCCCAAGTCCAGATAGCTCAGACTGGACCAGTTGCCGCCGAACTTGAAGTCCTCGAACAGCGTCGGGTCCGGCGACGAGGTGGTCAACAGCGCCGATGCGTAGGCGCCCAGCGCAAAAAATCCGGCGATTCCGATGTTGAATAGCCCGGTGAACCCCCAATGAACGTTCAGCCCCAGGGAGAAGACGGAATAGATGCCCGCCATGATGGCGAAGCCCACCAGGTAATCGAGGACGCCGATTACTTCCAACTCAGCTCCGTGCTCCTCCCAAAATTCCGCGCGGCCGCACCAGCAGCACCATAATCATCAGCGCGAAGGCTGCCGCGGGTTTGTAGCTGGGGTTGATCCATTGAGTCGAAACTTCAGACGTTACTCCGATAACGAAGGCACCCACCAGCGCGCCGTATGGGTTTCCGGTGCCGCCCAGGATTACGGCGGCGAACAGAGGGATGAGGAACTTCCAGCCCATTATGGGCAGCATATTCGCCTGAAATACGGCCAGCAGGATGCCGGCAGTGACGGCTAAGGCCGCGCCCATTATCCAAGTCCACCATATGACGCGCTGGGTACCGATGCCGCTGACCAGGGCTAGGTCGGGGTTGTCCGCTGTAGCACGCATGGCCTTACCCATTTTGCTGCGGCTCAGCACCAGATACACCGCCGCCACGAGGATGACGGCCACGATGGCGATGAAGATAGCGTCCGGTGGTATCCGTACGTCCATGGGCAGGTGAAACACCTGCCGGGTCTCCCTCGGCAAGCGCTGGACATCTCCTCCCCAAATCAGCTGCACTAGCCCGCGCAGCGCGATGGCTACTCCCAGCGAGGCCATTGAAACCACTACGGCATTCATGCCCCGGTCCCGCAGCCGACGGTACACTACCACGTCCAGAGCGACCGCCGCCGCGGCGATGACCGCCGCCGCAATCGGCAAGGCAATGAGCAGAGGGTAGCCGAATGTGAATGGCCCCAGACCCTCGCCCTCAACTCCAATCTTCGGAAGCAGGCTGCCGACAATGAACAGCGCGGCGTATGCTCCCAAGGTCATATAGTCGCCGTGAGCGATGTTGGCGAATTTGAGAATGCCGTAGATCAGGGTCAAGCCGATAGCGCCCAGGGCGATGATGGCCCCGATGAAAATGCCGTTGACCACCAGTCCCATCTTGACGAAAGGCAGGAAGCCAATGGCCAGCGCCGCCAACACTATGACGGCAGTGGTGTGCGCTGGCGTCCAGGCCGAGCCGATTTGTCGGGCGGTATCGCGCAGGGTAGTCATCTCTGACTTTCTGAGCGCACGGCTTGATTAGCCTCCTAGGTACAGACTGGCTACTTGCGGGTTGTCCAGCAGGTCAGGGCCGGTGTCGTCCAGCCGGTTTTCCCCCGCAACCAGAACGTAGCCTCGGTGCGACATTCGCAGCGCTTCGCGAGCGTTTTGCTCTACCAGCAGCACGGCTACGCCGCTTCGATTAATGTCCCTGATGCGCTCGAAGACCAGGCCCATCATCTCTGGAGAGAGCCCGGCGGAGGGTTCGTCCAGCAGTATCAGCGCAGGGTCCAGCATCAGCGCGCGGGCGAGGGCCAGCATCTGGCGCTGGCCACCCGACAGGGTTCCCGCCATGCGGCCCGGCCGCATGGCAAGGTCTGGGAAGATTTCGAACATCTCGTCGATGCGTCCCCGGTAGTCGTCGCGACGGATGAAAGCGCCCATATCCAGGTTCTCCCGGATGCTCAGTGAAGGAAAGACGTTGCCGGTTTGGGGGACATAGGACAAGCCAGTGCGCACCGCCTGATCCGGTTGAATCCCAGATATGTCCTCGCCCCGGAACATGATGCTGCCCGATCGCATCCGAATCAGACCTACAATGGCCTTCATCAAGGTGGATTTCCCGCAGCCGTTGGGGCCGATGATCGTGACGACCTCGCCCATGCCCACGGTAATAGACACACCGTGCAGTATCTCGGTCTCTCCATACCCGGCCACGACACTGGAGGCATCAAGCAGCGTCACCGGCTGAGCCTCCTAGATATGCTTCCAGCACCTGCGGGTTTTGCCGCACCTGTCGCGGCGTTCCTTCCGCAATTACGGCACCGTTGGCCATGACGATAATCGGGTCGCACATGGTCATGACGAATCTCATGTCGTGCTCAATGATTACGAACGTGATGTCCCGCTCGACGCTGGCCAGAAGTATGTTCTGCGAGATGCTTTGAAGCAGCGTACGGTTGACTCCGGCGGCGGGTTCGTCCAATAGCACCATCTTGGGCTTGGCCATGAGGACGCGCGCTAGCTCCAGCAGCTTCTTCTGGCCGCCGGACAGATTCCCGGCGTACTCGTCGGCCAGGTGAGATAGGGTGAGCAGCTCCAAGACTTCCATCGCCTGTACCTCGATCTGGCGCTCCTCACGGGCCACTTTCCGGGGCATCAACCAAGATGCCCAGATGTGTTCGCCCGTCTGTGGAGCGGGTACCAGGATAAGGTTTTCCAGCACCGTCATGCGCTTCATCTCCCTAGGGATCTGGAAGGTGCGCACAAGGCCCAGACCGAAAGTCTGGTGCATTCCCATCTTGTCGATGCGCCGGCCGTCGAAGATGACTTGCCCGCTGGTCGGAGACATCGCGCCGGAAACCAGGTTGAACAAAGTCGTCTTGCCCGCCCCATTAGGGCCAATTATCCCCGTGATCGCGCCCCGCTTGATCCGCAGGGAGCAATGGTCAACGGCCCGCACTCCGCCGAAGTCCTTCACCAGGTCGTGAACCTCAAGGATAGGCGCTGTGTTCGTCAAACTGCCTCCATGCTATGGGCGGCCGGTACGGAAGTGCCGCCGGTTTCCGACATTTCCTTCTTTAGAACTCTGGTAGCTGAGAGGTGCCAATGCCTCTGCCACGATCCTTGAGCCGACGTGCCTGCAACAATGGTGACCAGTTGGCGCTTGCAACTCCCTGCTGTGCCGCTCCAGCGTCAGTGCTTCTACGGTATATAATAATGGAATCGAGCGGCCAACGCATCCATAATTTTGGGGCAGACCCTGGAGCGCCAGGTCGTCTCAGCCGAACCCACTCCCGTAGTGGTTCGGGGGATCGGCACCGCCAACCGAATGAGGTGACGTCGCCGCCATTCACATGGCTATACTGGCTATAAGGGAGGTCGAGCGCTTACGCTTACAGTGTTTGAGCGGCTGCCGCGGACGCCTCCATTCTGGTAGGTTCGACATATGCCACTCTCCGATCGACAGTTGCTCCACTTCCTCAGCCGGATGCCGTTCGTCGATCCGGCGGAACTGGCGGACGTCCTCGGCGAGGCCCGCGCGACCGTCCACCGCGCCCTGACCGGCCTGCTGGCCGAAGGCATCGTCGGGCGCGTCAGTCACGGCACCGCCCATCTGCCTTCGAGTCGGCGGTACTACCTGACGGGCCAGGGTGTCGCCGAGGCCGCGGGCTGTTAGCAGTCAGCGATAATGGGACACTTTTTGATCGAAGAGATCAGGGTGGTGGGGCTCCCCTTTTAGTGGCTCCCCAGACTGCCTGATTGTACCGCCTCCTTCGCTCGAAAGTCGCCTTCTGCACCTCCTTTCTCCGTGCCAGAATAGCCTCCCGGTGCCCCTGCAAGACATTCGCAGGGGTCACGTTCCCCAGGGCCTTGTGATACTGTCGGTGGTTGTAGAAGTCCACGAAAGCCCCGATGGCCCCCTCCAGGTCCTGCACGACCTCGTAGGGCACCTGGTTCACCTCTGTCTTCAGGGTACGGTGGTACCGCTCCAGCTTCCCGTTGGTCTGGGGGTGGAAAGGAGAGGCCAGGATGTGGCGGATCCCCACCTGCTGCAGGTACTCCCGAAAGGCCCGAGAGACGTAGCCTGACCCATTGTCGGAGAGGAGTTTGGTCCGGTCCTGCACTGGTACGTCATCCATCCCTGTGGTGTCGATGGTCTCCTGAACCACCTCGATCAGGGAGTCCGTTGTCATGTCCTCCAGTAGCTTGTGGGCCAGGATAAAGCGAGAGAAGTCGTCCATCACCGTCACGAGGTAGTAGTAGCCCCAGCCCACGACCCGGAAGTACGAGGCGTCGGTGGCCCACAGCTGGTGCGGGCCCGTGGTCTTGTGCTGGTACTCTTTGCCCGCAAGCAGTTGCCGCTCTGCCGCCTTCACCAGTCCCTCCCGGCGTAAGAGCCGGTATACCGTGGATTCGGAGACGGCCAATCCCTTCTGGTCCGTGAGCCAGGCCGCCAACTGCCGACTTCGCCACTCCGGCATCTCCCGAGCGACCGCCAGCACCGTTGTTTCTTCTTCTGATGTCAGCCGGTTCCAGGCCTGCCTCCAGCAACGCTCCCCAGCACCCTGGGACGGCTTCTTCCAGCGGTAGTACGTGCTCTTGGGAACGCCCAGCACGCGGAGTTGTCGTCGCTTCCCCCAGCGTACTCCATCGACCTCGGCCAGGACCTCTTGCCGTTCCTCACGGCTCATACGCCGACGCTGCCGTCCAGCGGCGGGATGGTCGTTTTTTTAAGCCGTTCCACCTGGAGTGCCAGGTCGGCCACCAGCAGCTTCAGGTCGTGGCTTTCCCGGTGCAACTGCTCCATCTCTCGGCGGGTCGCCTCTCGGACGGTATCTCGGGTCAGGCGCTCTTTCCCACCCTCCATGAAGTGCATCCTGAGCTTGCCGATGGGTCCTTGGTCCAGGTATAGTACGCGCCGGCCTTGATCCCTTCCCGACGGCAGAGGTCGCTTACCGTGACTTCCCGGCGAAAGCCTTCCAGGACGATGCGGATCTTCTCTTCGGGGGTGTACTTGCGCCGGGTCAAGGTGCGAACCCGGCGGACGAAGGCTCGCGTGTCCTGGGTCCGGGTCTCCGCCTGCTGTGCTTCCGTGATTTGTTCTTGGAACACGTTGCTCCTTTCCTGGGGGGTACTCTACCCCTCCCAAAGAGCCTTCACCAGCCCTCAACGTCTTCGATATTTCAGGGCCGGAATGTGATGCTCCTATAGATGTCAAGCGGCTGCTGGTAGAGCCAGGTTCTTGCGTCCGATCTCATGCAAGATGGCGAAGATCTGACGAGCGACGTAGCGTTTGAGGCAGCGGATGACCTCGGACTTTGTCATCCCCTCCCTGGTGCGACGCCGCATATACTCCCTCGTCCGCTCATCGTAGCGGAGTCTCACAAGGACAACGCGATAGAGAGCGGCATTGGCTTGTCGATCGCCTCCGCGGTTGAGTCGGTGGCGTTCGGTCTTGCCTGAAGAGGCAGGAATGGGGTTTACTCCACACAGGGCGGCGAAGGCGGGCTCAGACCTCAGTCGCTCGGGATTGCTGCCGGCAGTCACGAGAAGCGTGGCTGCGGTGTCCGCTCCGACTCCGAAGGTGTGGACCAATGCCGGCGCAGTCTCCGCGGTGAGCCGGGCCAGCTCGTCGTCGATACCTTCGATCTCGCAGGTGAGCTGGCTGTGACGACGGGCAAGCAGCCGAAGTGGGTCGCTTTTGCCCAGTCTACGGCGTGTGGACCTGTCTGGTCGGTTGACCTCGATAACTTTGTGGCCACACCGAGCAAGGTGTCGAGCCAGCCCCGCTCCATATGAGCCGGTACCTTCGACGCCAAAGGTGGCGACCTGGCCCAGGCCGATAGCCCAGGTCTCCAGGTCCTCGTAGCCCTTGGCCGTCGTCCCTAGCCGGTATTCACCCAGGCGCGTTCCATGGTGGTCGATTGCCACAGCTACGTGTTCGTCCAGTGCGTGTCAACACCAACGATCACCCTGGCGACACCATCCAATCCGCTGCTAGTGGTCACAGACTGCCTCCTCGCTCTTGAGTGAGATGGCTCCAACAGGCCAGGAGAGCGGACAGGACTGCGACGGGGCCTTTGGCCAGGCTCCTATCAGGTCACTGCTCACCTGGTCGGTGGGGGTCACGTCCCGTCAAGTGGTGTAAGAGAGCGTCATCCTGTTGATCGCGGTCTATGCCGCCGCCTTCGCTAGATCCGCCTCGGGTAGAGCTTCGTCGATGCTGTAGACCGCGGGTGTCATGTAACGAGGGCCGATGGCCCATTCGTCGTGCTGTTCGGCCAGGACAGCCCCAACGAGGCGACGCGCGGCCGGCCGGTTGGGAAAGATACCCACCACGTTGGTGCGGCGCCGTATCTCCTTGTTGAGACGCTCCAGGGGGTTGTTAGACCAGATCTTCTTCCAGTGGGCGAGTGGGAAGCTGGAGAAGGCCAGGACGTCCGCACCAGCCGCGTCCAGTAGAGAGGCCACCTGAGGGAACGGGTCCTGTAGCTGGGCGATCACCCGCTCGAGCTGTGCGTGGACCTCCTGAGGGGACGGCTGCTGGTAGATGGTGCGTACCATGGTGGCCACCCAGGGCTGAGCGCGCCTGGGGACCCGAGTGAGCAGGTTGGTCATGAAGTGTGTGCGGCACCGTTGCCAACTGGCCCCACCGAAGACAGTCGCGATGGCATCCCTGAGTCCCTGATGCGCATCCGATACCACCAGATCCACCCCGCTCAGACCCCTGGCCGACAGTGAGCGCAGAAAGGCCAGCCAGAAGGCGCCGTCTTCACTGGTACCCACGTCCATCCCAATGATCTCCCGCTTGCCCTCGCCATTGACCGCCGTCGCCACCACCACGCTGACGTTGACGATCCTACCGGCCTCTCTGACCTTCTGGGTTAGTGCGTCCAGCCACAGGTAGGGGTATGATCCGCCGTCCAGCGACCGACCCAGGAAGTCCTCCACCACCTCGTCCAGCTCGGAGCAGATACGGGACACCTGGCTCTTGGAGATACCCTCGCACCCCAGGGCCTTGACCAGGTCGTCCACCCGCCTTGTCGATACACCTTCCACATAGGCCTGCTGGATCACAGCCAGCAGAGCTCGCTCGCTGCGACGCCGTGGCTCCAGCAGGCTCGGGAAGTAGCTCCCCTCTCGAAGCTTCGGGATGTGCAGTTCCATAGTCCCTACCCGGATATCCCACGCCCGGGACCGATACCCGTTGCGCTGGGTCACCCGCTCAGGGCTGCGTTCTCCATACTCAGCACCGGTCCTCGCAGACACCTCCGCATCCATGATCCCCTCTACCAGCACTCTCAGAGCCTCCCGTAGGAAGTCCACGTCACCGTCCATTCCCCCCTTGCGCAACAACTCCAGCAGGTCCATCCTTTCCTTGACCACCGTTGTCCTCCTTTCTCGAGCTTTCTTCTTTGCCCGCTAAGGATGACGCGGTGGTCTCTCTTACTCCAGACCCCCTCCTCTTCTTACACCACTTCCTGGGACTCTACTTCGGTGGGCGGGTTGGGCCGCCTCGAGAACGAGGTCGACAGATCACATTAAAGGCACTGCGCCGGTCCCATTTCGGGTCAGACCCGACCCGAGAAGGCCCGGGAAAGATTATCGCAGTCCCACTTTTGCTGACGGTCTACAGTTCCAGTAAACACCTTTGTGGGCTCACTGCATGGAACACCTGACCCGGTGACCGATAGCCCAGGGCTTGATGGGGCCGCTCTTGGTTGTAGAAGGCCAGATAAGCCCCAATCCCCTTTCTGGCCTCAGTCCCATTTTGGTATGCCTTCAGGTACACCTCCTCGTACTTGATGCTGCGCCACAGCCGTTCCACGAAGACGTTGTCCATGCACCGGCCCCTGCCGTCCATGCTCACTTGAACGCCTTGCGCCAGCAGCATGCTGGTGAAGGCCTCGCTGGTGAACTGGCTGCCCTGGTCGGTGTTGAAGATCTGTGGCCGACCCTTGCTCAAGGCCTCTTCCAGAGCCGCAACACAGAAGTCTACCTCCAGGGTGTTGGACAGCCGCCAGGCCAGCACGTAGCGGCTGTGCCAGTCCATGATGGCCACCAAGTAGAGGAAACCCCGAGCCATGGGTATGTAGGTGATGTCGGTGGCCCACACCTGGTTGACCCGGTTGATCTCCAGCCCCCTGAGCAAGTACGGATAGACCTTATGCCCTGGGTTTGGCTTGCTGGTGTTGGGACGCCGGAAAGGTGTCTTCAGGTACTGTTGGTCTATGAGGGCCATCAACTCCAAGTCCTCGGCGCCGGCCTCGGTTGGCAGGTAGTACAACGAGGAGCGGCTTCTACCCAGCAAGGCGCACTGGCGTACCAGAGACAGCTTCGGTTCTTCTCGGTCAATCATGGCCCGGCGTTGGGACCGGCTCACAACCCGAAGCTCCGTGACAAAAAATCCCGTTCCACCTTGAGCTGCCCAATCTGTTGGTAGAGCTGGGCAGTGAGGACCTCTTGGTCCTTCTCCTGGCGTCCACCACCATTTTCAAAGAGGTGCGGCGCCCCCTGAGTCAAGGCCTTCTTCCAGGCATGGATCTGGCTCGGGTGGACTTCAAACCGGCTGGCCAGCTCTGCAATGGTGTGCTCCCCCTGGAGCGCGGCCAAAGCCACTTTGGCCTTGAAGACTGGGCTGTGCTTCTTACGTGTTTGCTTCATGTCCTGCTCCTTGTTTCCGTCCTATTTTAGGAGCGGGACTCTCTCTTAGCCACCTGTCCGAATTTTGGGGTCCACCTCACACATACAGTTTGCGTCATCCCGGAGTATAATACTTGCGAAGGCACGGAGCTATCTGTGGAATTCCGGATCACAAGGCACGACCTTAACATGCACAAACGGGAGTTCTCCGAACGTGTCCAAGGAGGGCGAGAATGCAACCATTTCGACTGACTAGCTTCTTTATACTCATCCTACTGCTGGGGACGGTCGTAGCAGCAGCCTGCACCAACGACGATAGGGCATCAACTGGCGGCGAAACACAGCCCCCATCCGCCCCAACTCCGGATGTCGAAGCCATCGTCGAAATGGCCGTGCGAGAGGCATTGGGAGCGATACCTACCCCGACCCCTGCGCCCACGCCGGACATCGAGGCCATAGTCGAAACAGTCCTTCAACGGACAATGGATAGCCTGTCTGAGGGATTGCTCACCGTACTCGATGTTGAAACTGAGACTAGTGAGGATACGGAATTGCCTGCGGGGCCGACTTCAGTCGATGGGCCGCAGAGCCAGGTGGTCGAGGTCCAGGATGTGCCTGCGCTCGGGCCTGCAGCATTTCTATACAGCGGTGTTGATGGCTTCAACGCACTGCCCATCTCACACGAGGTCAGCGAGTCTGGGGGGCTCACTGTTACAGCCAACGGCTCGGTGACGGTATCGGCGGACGAGGCCTATGTAATCGTGATTCCCGATCGGTTTTACGGCCCCGGAGGCCCAGAAAGGACATCCCACGAGGACCGAGACGACGTCTTACAGAATCTGATGGACCTCGGCATCGACGAGGATGATATCGAGTTCGAGTCCGGGCAGGAGTATGACCCGGAGACTATTTCGGTGGAAGTACAGATCGAAGACCTGCCAGAGATCGGTGACCTCATCCTCGATGCCGTGGAGGATGTGATCAGACGCTCAGAGCGCAGTGGAGTTCATTTTAGCGTCTCGGGGGAGAATTGCGACCGTGCACTCGCGGCGGCCCGCCAAGAAGCGATTACTCAGGCCGAAGGAGGCTCCCTCGACCTAGCCGAAGCGCTCGGTGTGGTCCGAGGCGGAATCATAATCGCGGTCGAAATCCCGGCCAACAGCTTCGGCCCAGGACTCCCTAGCCTAGACAAGTGTGGCGGCGGACAGTTTCACCCTTACCAAACGCCGCTAATACCGTTCGACGCCGACCCCGAGGTCGAAGTATCACTACGGATGCGGATTACCTACGGCCCCGAGTCTGAACAAACCGGAGGTATCACGGCTACGGCTAATGGCTCAGTGATGTCAACAGCGGACGAGGCCTACATAGTCGTAATTCCCGAACAGTTCTACGGCCCCGGAGGCCCAGAAAATCTATCAAACGAGGACCGTGACGATGTCGTACAGAATCTGATGGACATGGGCATCGGCGAGGATGATATCCAGTTCGAGTCCGGGCAGCTGTATGGCCTGGAAACTATTTCGGTGGAAGTGCAGATGGAGGACCTGCCCGAGATCGGTGACCTTATCCTCGGTGCCGTGGAGGATGGGGTCAGACGCTCAGAGCGCAGTGGAGTTCGTTTTGGCCTGTCGGAGGAGAATTGTGACAGGGCACTTGCGCTGGCCCGCCGGGATGCGATTTCCCAGATCGATAGGAAGGCCGACGACCTGGCTGCGGCACTTGGTATGGTCCGGGGTGGAGTGATAGGTGCGGTCGAGGACCCGCTCAGCAGATTCGGTTATGGCCTAGACAGTACCGATAGGTGTGGCGGATTATTCCCGGACCCCTACGCGTTGCTGGCATTCGACGCCGAGCAAAGCGTCGACGTCGTGTTGCCGCTACAGATCACATTTGCTCCGCAGTCCGACGAGACCGCCGGTCTCGTGGCGGTCGCCAACAGCTCCCTGACAGTGACTGCCGACGAAGCTTATGTGGTCGTGATCCCACAACGCTTCTACGGCCCTAGGGGTCCAGAGCCGCTCTCTATGGAGGATCGTGCGGACGTGATAGACAAGCTCACAGAATTAGGGATCGTCAGCGGCGACATCGAGATCGTTTCGGGGCGTCAGCCCTACGAGCCGGTCCAGATATCCGTAGAAGTAGCGGTCGCGGACCTGCCTGAGATCGGTGACGTCATCCTTGGCGCCGTGGAGGACGTGCTCAGACGCTCCGAGCACAGCGGGGTACGCTTTAGCCTATCGGAAGAGAGCTGCAACGCGGGTCTGGCGCTGGCCCGCCGGGATGCCGCCCTGCAGACTGACAAGAACGCCGATGGTCTGGCTGAGGCAATCGGCGTGGTCCGTGGTGGCGTCGTGAGTGTTGTAGAGTACCCTCTCGGCGGCTTCAACTACGGCTTAACCAGCACCGAGGCGTGCGGTGGACAGTCCCAAGACCCTAACGCGTTGCTGCCATTCGACGCCGCGCCCAAAATCGAAGTTGCCGTACATCTGCAGATTGGCTACGCCATCTCAAGGTAGAAGCAGCCTAACGCCAGACCTTGCGGGCGTCGAACAGAAGTGCGCGCCAGAAGGTCTTCAGCAAGCATTGACTGCCCGACATTCAAAAATTCGAATCAATGGTATTCCGACCGGCTTGCAGATGAGTGAATTGGGAAATCAGAAGCGCGGGACTCGGGCAGCGGTAGTTGGTGGCGCTTCAGGCCTAATTCCCGCTGTCGCGCTTGCGACTGTCCCCGCTCGTTGCATCCAAATCGACGGCCCACGAATACCCAGTGCTTTGTGTCGATTGGATAACCGATATCTTGGCCCAAGAAGTCGTCCGAGGGATGCGGGAAGCCGCCATACGGGGCTTCTGGGTCTCCACCTACGCTCCCTTCGGCTACAGGAAGGTGTCGGTCCAGGACGGAGCCAAGAAGCGGCCCAAGCTGGAGCTAGACCCGCCGGCGGACTCAGTGATCCGGCGCATCTTCCAGATGGCCCTACAGGGCAAGAGCACCCTGGACATCACCAAGACGCTGAATGGTGAGGGCATCCCCACCTCAACGGGCAAGCATTGGTTGAAGTCCACTGTGCACCGCATCCTCTCCAACGAAGCGTATACAGGAACGCTGGTCTGGGGCGTCGATGCCAAGGACGGAGCGCCGCCTGTGCGGGTGGAGGACGCATTCCCCGCAATAGTCACCAAGCAGGAGTTCCGACGCATCACCCGCTCCCTTCGCTCCAAGGCCCCGGCCAGGGTCAACCCCCGGCGGGCATCCAGCCCCTATCTCCTCAGCGGCTTGGTGAAATGTGAGAAGTGCGGAAAGGCGCTCACTGCGGCTGAGGCCAAAAGCGGCAAGTACAGCTACTACGTCTGCCACTCACTGCTGAAAAAGGGCAAGGGAACTTGCAAGACGCCTCGCCTCAACTCCAAGCGCTTTGAGAAGCTGATGATTGACCAGATTCGCGCAAACATCCTCACGGAAAGCAACATCCGGGACCTGGTTAGACTGATGGACGAGGAGATGGACGGGGTGGCTGCTGAGCAGCGGGAGAGGCTGGAAAACATCGAAGCGGAGCTTATCGAGGTGCGGCGGCGCTTGGACCGGGTGTGGCACGTCATCGAGAACTCGGAACTCGACATATCCGACGCCACCTCCCGCATCAGAGAGCACCGGGAGCGTCAGGAGAAGCTGGAGATCGCCGTAGAGGAGGCCAGGGCATTGCTCTCAGAGCGCCGGGCCGTGCTGGACAACGTGGACACCATCGCCGCCTTCGCCGAGGACATGAGCGACTTCCTGATGACCAGCGAAATCACCGAATCGAGGGCCTTCATCAAGTCCTTCGTCAAGGAGATCAAGGTCAAGCCAGGAAAGGCGACGGTCTTCTACACCCTACCCACGCCGCCGGACAGCCCGATAGGGGGCGGAGACGCCGCAGAGGTGGCTCTCCACGGCCCAGTAGTTCGCAGTTCAGTACACGTTGGTGGGCCGGACTGTACAAAATCAAGAACCGAGGCCCCCTCACTGGTCACACCATCCCTTGGCATGGGTATCGTGTAGGTAAGGGTAGCTTCGTCGCCAGCGATTTCGATGCCCTTCACGAAGTTCCGAATGAGGGCTTTTCGCTCTAGCATCGTTCCTTCTTGCAGACACGTGCGGAGGTCCTCCACTGAGGTGGACCCCAAAATTCGGACAGGTGGCTAAGAGAGAGTCCCGCTCCTAAAATAGGACGGAAACAAGGAGCAGGACATGAAGCAAACACGTAAGAAGCACAGCCCAGTCTTCAAGGCCAAAGTGGCTTTGGCCGCGCTCCAGGGGGAGCACACCATTGCAGAGCTGGCCAGCCGGTTTGAAGTCCACCCGAGCCAGATCCATGCCTGGAAGAAGGCCTTGACTCAGGGGGCGCCGCACCTCTTTGAAAATGGTGGTGGACGCCAGGAGAAGGACCAAGAGGTCCTCACTGCCCAGCTCTACCAACAGATTGGGCAACTCAAGGTGGAACGGGATTTTTTGTCACGGAGCTTCGGGTTGTGAGCCGGTCCCAACGCCGGGCCATGATTGACCGAGAAGAACCGAAGCTGTCTCTGGTGCGCCAGTGCGCCTTGCTGGGTATCAGCCGCTCCTCGTTGTACTACCTGCCAACCGAGGCCGGCGCCGAGGACTTGGAGTTGATGGCCCTCATAGACCAACAGTACCTGAAGACACCTTTCTACGGCTCCAGAAGGATGACTGCCTGGCTCAGCAATCACGGACACCAGGTCAACCGCAAGCGGGTCCGCCGGCTGATGCAGCTGATAGGCCTGGAGGCCATCTACCGGCGTCCCAACACCAGCAAGCCAAACCCAGGGCATAAGGTCTATCCGTACTTGCTCAGGGGGCTGGAGATCAACCGGGTCAACCAGGTGTGGGCCACCGACATCACCTACATACCCATGGCTCGGGGTTTCCTCTACTTGGTGGCCATCATGGACTGGCACAGCCGCTACGTGTTGGCCTGGCGGCTGTCCAACACCCTGGAGGTAGACTTCTGTGTTGCGGCTCTGGAAGAGGCCTTGAGCAAGGGTCGGCCACAGATCTTCAACACCGACCAGGGCAGCCAGTTCACCAGCGAGGCCTTCACCAGCATGCTGCTGGCGCAAGGCGTTCAAGTGAGCATGGACGGCAGGGGCCGGTGCATGGACAACGTCTTCGTGGAACGGCTGTGGCGCAGCATCAAGTACGAGGAGGTGTACCTGAAGGCATACCAAAATGGGACTGAGGCCAGAAAGGGGATTGGGGCTTATCTGGCCTTCTACAACCAAGAGCGGCCCCATCAAGCCCTGGGCTATCGGTCACCGGGTCAGGTGTTCCATGCAGTGAGCCCACAAAGGTGTTTACTGGAACATCCACGAGCCTTACCATCGGATGAAGGTTTACAAGACACCCCAGCGGTAGACTCTCTTATTTTAGCCTCACCGCTGTCCTGATCATGGGGTCCACTTGAGGGACTGATGCATCACTCTGACCGGGGCTCTCAGTATTGCTCCCAGGAGTACAGAAATCTTATGGAGCGCTCTGGCCTGAGATCATCCATGAGCGGGAAAGGGAACTGTTTTGATAATGCGCCGATGGAGAGCTTCTAGGGAACACTCAAGCAGGAGCTAGTCCATCACCGTCATTATCGAAGTAGACAGGAAGCAATTCGAGATATTACAGAATATATCGAGATCTTCTATAACAGGCAGCGCCGCCAGGCCAGGCTGGGATTCCTGTCACCTGCGGCCTTTCAACAAAGATTCTATGCAGGATTACTCGCAGCTTGAAAGGTTTGGTGTCCACTATTGCCATCCGACTCCAATCCGCTCTAAAGAAGCTCGGCAGACACGAAGAGGCTGAAGATTCAGAGCGCCGATGGGAATCCGTTAGGCAGGAGGCAAACGAACGAAAGTCATCCCCTAGCACGGTCCCGCCGAGGCCGCCCAATCCGGTTGAGGAAAAGATGGCCGAAGGGACGCGATTGCTAGGGAACCTCTGAACAACTCGGCGCAAGCGTGGATGGGCAGAGTGGTTCCGTTCTTTGGAGACGTTCAGGCATCTTTGTGACGTTCCAGGTCGTGGTTGAGGCGTTCAGACCGTGTCTGTTGTGGCCTCGAAGCGGCTTTTCGGAGCCATCGCGGCTCCCCGGCCGTGATTTGCGCACTGCGCCCCTCTCATGTCGCCAGACGGCGCTCTGCCGTCATCAAGTTGGCCAGCCCCAGTAGCAATGCCAGCCGTTGCGCGTTCTTAGCCAACCCTCGGTAGCGCACCTTGGCGTAGCCAAAGCGCCGCTTCACGTACAGGAACGGATGCTCCACTTTCGCTCTGACCGACGCTTTGCGCTTCTCCACCAACGCCTCGTAGCTGCCAGGCTCCAGGTGCCGTCGCCGGCCGGGCCTCATCGCCACTCGCCACTCCACATCCAACTCTCGATTCTCCAACCGCTTGTCCACTCCCTGATACCCCGCATCCCCCCACACTCGTTTCTCTCCACCGTGCAGCAATCGGTGCGCTTCTGTCACATCATGCACGTTAGCTGGCGTCGTAGTCATGCTGTGTACCACTCCCGTCTCAGCGTCAGCGCCTACGTGTACTTTCATCCCGAAGCGCCACTCGTTCCCCTTCTTCGTCTGGTGCATCTCAGGGTCTCGCTCACCCGCACGATTCTTCGTCGATGACGGCGCCTCTATGATGCTCGCGTCCACGATCGTCCCCTCCCGAAGCCGCAGTCCCTGGGACTCCAGATGACGGTTGATCTCCTCGAACAGACTCTGCCCCAACTCATGCTCTTCCAGCAGATGGCGGAAGTTCAGAATCGTCGTCTCGTCCGGCAGCGGGCCCGACAGCTTCAACCCTACGAACCGTCTCACCGACTCGACCTCGTAGAGCATGTCCTCCATACCAGGATCGCTCAAGTTGTAGAACAACTGCACGCAGTGTATCCGCACCATCGCCGACAACTCATATGGTCGACGGCCTCGGCCCGCCTTGGGATAGAACGGACGGATGCGCTCTTCCATCTGTTCCCACGGTATCAGAGCATCCATGCGCTCCAGGAATATCTCCCGGCGGGTCTTGCGCTTCTTCCTCTCGTATTCCAAGTCCGCAAATGTTGGCTGGTCCATCAATTATCTCCCCGAACACAGTGCTATTCTCTATGCTACTATGCCCAGACTTGTTCAGAATATCCTTAGCACCTTTTTCGGCATGAATTGGTACAAAAACTGGTACAGCACGGGCAACGAAAAGGCCCCAGGACTTCCCTGGGGCCTTACTTTATATCTGACATTTGGAGCGGAAGATGGGATTCGAACCCACGACCCTCTCCTTGGCAAGGAGATGCTCTACCACTGAGCCACTTCCGCTCGCCGAGGCCCTACGTGCGGGCCCTGGTGCCGAGGGTCGGAATCGAACCGACGACACGTGGATTTTCAGTCCACTGCTCTACCCCTGAGCTACCTCGGCAGGGCTGGCCTGCCGATGGGGACCGCCCCATCACGCTATGGACGGCTCGATCCTCCAATAACATTGTAACTAACCGGCTGTGTACAGTCAACGCGCGCAGGAGCGGGCTGCCGTATGCGGGCGATAGTGATTCAGCGCAGGAGGAACTCTACTATCCTGGAGTTGACCTCCCGGGGCTTTTCCAGGTGCATGAAGTGGCCGGTCCCCTCGATGACCACCTTCTCCAGCCCCCCGGTGAAGTAGCCGTCCATGCTGTGGAATGCCTCCAGCCTGCGGGGGCGGTCCCGCGTGCCGTGCAGAGCCAGCGTAGGGACCGTCACGGGCGCGGTGTTGACCCGCCTCTGGGCGTCCTCGAGGGCCGGGTCGTGGTAGGCCGTGTTGACGCTGTGCCGGTAGTAGTCCAGGGCGGCTTTGACCACGCCGGGTTTGCGAAAAGTCTCCTTGACCCCCTCCAGCACATCGCCGGGGATGTCCCATTCGGGCGAGGCATCCCGCCACCACTCCTCGATAAACGCGAAGTCGTTGTGGGCCACGGCGCGCTCGGCGACGGGGAGCTGGAAGTAGTAGACGTGCCAGGTACCCTTAAGGTAGTGGTAGTTCATGGCGTCCCCGGCGGCGGAGTGGGACGCCCCAATCGTAGCCAGCCTGGTGATCCTGTGGGGCATGAGGACCGCGGCGCCCTGGACGGCGCGGGCGCCCCAGTCGTGCCCAACCAGGGCGGCGGTCTCCGATCCCAGGGCGTCCATAAGGGCGATGACATCCTTGCTGAGGAGGGCTGTCTGGTAGCGCCCGTCCGCCGGTGCCCCGGTCGGGGCGTAGCCCCGCGTAAAGGGCGCTACGGCCCTGAACCCCGCTCCGGCCAGCTCGGGGAGCAGATGGCGGTAGGTGTGGGCGTGGTCCGGAAAGCCGTGCATGCACAGCACCAGCGGCCCCTCTCCCATCTCCAGATAGTGAAAGCTGATGCCGTTCGCCTTTACGGTGCCTGCCGAGTAGTCTGCCATCGTCCTCCCTGGTTGTACGCCGGATGGCCGGCCCTCGGCGGCTAGCCCACCACGACGATGGCTTCGACCTCAATCATCCAGTCTGGATGCGCGAGGGCCGAGACCACCAGCAGCGTGCTGGTGGGAGGGTTGGACGAGGCGTAGGTCTCCTCCCTCACCTTGCGCACCGCCGCGCCGTACTCGATGTTGGTGACGTAGGTCGTGGTCTTGACGATGTTCTGGAGGGTTCCACCGACGGACCTGGCAGCGGCGTCCAGGTTTCGCCATATCTGGCGTGCCTGCGCCTCCGGGTCTCCCTTGCCCACGGTGCTGCCATCGGGGGCCATCGCCACCTGTCCCGCGATATAGGCCGTGTTCCCCACCTTCACCACCTGGGTATAACCTGTGGACGGGGGCATGGTCTCCGGTCTGAGATACTCCTGGCTGGGCATCGCTCCTCCCTTCCTGACCTCTGCTTTGGAAGCCTTGGCAAATGGTACCATTTCTCCCTTGGAATATCCATCTACAGGCTGGGGTGGACCCGCTGTGGTACAATGCACCTGCTTGGCCGCGCCCCTGGTCTGGAGAGGAGGAAGATGCTGCCATCGGAACGGCGGGCCCGCTTCCGCCGAGTTCTCTCGGGAACGGAGTGCCTTCATCCGGCGTCGGTCTTCGACCCCATGTCGGCCCGCATGGCCGAGTCTCTCGGCTTCGAGATCGGGATGTTCTCCGGGTCAATCGCCTCCGCCACGGTCCTGGGGGCTCCCGACCTGGTGGTCCTCACCCTGACGGAGTTCGTCGAGCAGGCCCGTAGGATAACCCGCGCCAGCGACCTGAGCCTGCTGGTGGACGCCGACCACGGCTACGGCAACGCCATTAACGTCATGAGGACAGTGGAGGAGCTGGAAGCGGCGGGCGTCGCCGCCCTGACTATTGAGGATACCGCCCTTCCCCACCCCTTCGGCTCTCAGGAGGAAGGACTGGTCTCGACCGGGGAGATGGTGGGAAAGCTGAGGGCCGCGGTGGACGCTCGGCAGGACCCTTCCCTGGTCATATTTGGGCGCACCGCCGCCCTGCATCACGGTGGTCTGGCCGATGCGGCGGGGCGTCTCCAAGCCTACCAGGAGACGGGCATCGACGGCATCTTCCTTGTAGGGATCAGGACGGCGGAGGAGCTGGAAGCCCTGCACAGGGTCACCACCTTGCCGCTGGTCCTGGGCAACTTCCCTCGGTCAATGGGTGGTAGTGAGACCCTCGCGGCGGCCGGCGTGCGCGTCGCCCTGCAAGGACATCTTCCTTTCTATGTGGCGGCGAAGGCGGTGTACGATGCGCTTAAGCACCTTAAGGAAGGGGGAGACCCCGCCGATCTGGAGGAGAGGGCGGCGTCGGATGACCTGCTCGCGGCCGCTCAGCGCCGGTCCGACTACGCCCGCTGGCACCAGGATTACCTGAGCTGACGGCGGGGCTCCGGCCCCCGCGACCCTTGCACCCAGGGCTCGCGAGGGGCAAATTGGTGGGTGAACGGCGACGGAGCCGATCGACCCGATAAAAAAGGAGGTGGGTTGACATGGTCTTGAGGCTGATCGAGGAGAGCAGGCAAGGGTTTATGAGCGCCTTCAGCGCCGGGAACGCGAAGGCGGTCGCTTCCTTCTATACGGAGGGCGGCAGGCTCCTCCCCCCGAATGGACCGATGGTCCGCGGGAGGAAGGGGATAGAAGAGTTCTTCAAGGGCGCCCGAGCGATGGGCATGAAGAGCATCGCCCTGGTCCCGGTGGACATAGGATTCGACGCCGACCTAGCGTACGAGGTAGGCACCTACACCATTGAGCTCCAGCCCAAGGGGGGTGAGGCTGCCAAGGACGTGGGCAAATACGTGATCGTCCTCAGACGCCAGGCGGACGACTCGTGGCAGATCGCCGCCGACATCTTCAACTCCGATGCCCCGGCCCCGGGCCACGAGCCGGTACAGAAGGATTCTCCCCCTAAGGCCGTGAGACGGCGAAGGCGCGCGACCGGGTCCTGAACCTGCGGGGCCTCTAGTGCTCAGTCAACTTAAAACTGATACATGTCATTCTGAGCCTGCCTGGGCGGGCGAAGAATCTGGACGGGCGGGGCACTCCCCCCACCAGATTCTATCGAAATCTTGTTGACAGGGTACTGGTCCCCATCCCTTAGTCTTAGCTGGCGGGAGGTATGGCGGTGCCACGAGTAGCGGTACTGGACGATTACCAGGGTGTCGCGCTGAAGATGGCGGACTGGAGCGTCCTGCCCTCCGAGGTTCAGGTCGAGGTGTTCAGGGACCATCTCGCCGGAGAGGACGCGGTGGCGGCGCGGCTCAAGGGGTTCGAAATCGTAATGGCCATGCGGGAGCGGACTCCCTTCCAGCGCAGCCTGCTGGAGAGGCTCCCCAGGCTGAAGCTGCTGACCACCACCGGCATGGGGAACGCGGCCATCGACATGGAAGCGGCCACGGACCTGGGGATCACGGTGTGTGGCACCGAGGGCAGGTCCTCCTCCACCTCCGAGCTGACCTGGGGCCTGATCCTGGCGCTGCTGCGGCAGATCCCCCTCGAGGACCGCGCCGTTCGCGAGGGCCGGTGGCAGAGCACCGTCGGGGTCCGCCTAAAGGACCGGGTCGTGGGCATCCTGGGGCTGGGGCATATCGGGTCGGAGATGGCGACGGTGGCCAAGGCCTTCGGCATGAAGGTGCTGGCCTGGAGCCCGAACCTGACCGAGGAGCAGTGCGCCCAGCTCGGCGCGACCCTGGTGGGTAAGGACGAGCTGCTGTCCCGGTCCGACATCGTCACCATCCACCTCATACTGGGCGACAGGTCCAGGGGCCTGATCGGGGCGAGGGAGCTTGCGCTGATGAAGCCCACGGCCTACCTGGTGAACACCTCCCGGGGGCCCATCGTGGACGAGGCAGCCCTGGTTCAGGCGTTGCAGCGGGGTACCATAGCCGGAGCGGCCCTGGACGTGTTCGACGAGGAGCCCCTGCCCCCTGACCATCCGCTGCGCCGTCTCGAGAACACGGTGGTCACCCCCCACATCGGGTACGTGACCGATTACACCTACGACATGTTCTTCCCGGAGACGGTGGAGAACATTCAGGCCTTCCTCCAGGGGGACCCCATCAGGCTGATCAACCCAGAGGTGCGCACGAGGGCCCCACGGCGGTGACACGAGCGGCGCGCAACGGGCGCTGCTACGGCGTTATTACGTGGTCGGTCGTGAAAAGGACCACGTAGCCCTTCCCTATCTGTACGGCGTCGCCCGGCGTGATGGGATCGCCGTCGGGAGTCTGCCCCGGAGCTATACTCACCCACTGGCCGCGGTCGAAGGTGAAGGCCCTGCTCCAGTCGGTGCCCAGGTAGCCGTCCGCGTCCAGCTCCGTGCCCGCCGGTATCTGCTCCAGGGACAGGAGGCTGATCACCGGCACGTAGTTCCACTCGCCCCCTATGACGGGTATCGTGGGCGGTATCTGTAACGGGTCCAGAGGGGGTATCTGTAGATGCAGACCCCACGTAGTGCTGGACCTGATCCAGTACGCGTGCCTGGCGTCGATGGACTTGAGGCTGCCGGTGAGGAGGCCGGTTTCCGGGTCTCTGGTGGCCATGAGCCACGCGGATTGGTCGGCGTCGCAGAACTCTGCGGTATCGCCGAGCACTATGGCCCCGGGGGGCGGACCTACCCCCCTCCCGAAAAGCAGCCCCGCCAGGGACAGATCCCGGACGTCCACCCAACCATCTTCGTCCAGGTCAGGCCCCTCGCCCGCCGCGGATGCCGCCGTCCCCATGGCACGGGCCAGCAAGTCCAGGTCGCCCTGGTCGACGCAGCCGCTCAGGTCGAGGTCCGCTCGCAGGACCCGGGCCGCGAGACCATGGTCATGGGCGACCACCCGGTCGACGGACTCCGCCGCGCCGAGGACCGCGTTGACGTCCGTATCGGCAGGGTCTCGAGGCACGGACACCAGGCTCCAGCCCGGCACGAGGAACAGATCCCATCGGGGCGGCTCCACCACGGCGAAGGTGATGGTCGCGTCGGTGGCCAGGGTTCCCCCCGAGGCGTCGGTGGCGTTGAGGGCCGGGGTATGGCTGCCCACGCCGATGCCCGGCACGGCGATGGTCCAGATGACCCCGTCCCTGGAGGCGGCGAGGGACAGCACGTCCTCGTCATCCAGCACGGCCTTGGTGAGGGTGACCTGGGACGCCCATTCTATCTCGATAATGAAGGGGTCGTACTGGACCGCCGTCCCGCCGTCCGCTGGAGCGGTGCCGATGAGGACCGGCGGTTGGCCCGCAGTCTCGCCCTTGGTGGCGTTCGAGGCGAGGTGTTCGAGGGTACCGGCGGCCCCGCTCCCGTCCCCTGTCGCCGTGGAAAGAGCCACGGCGGATACCAACGCCAGGGCCGCCAGCAGCCATATCCCTTTCATCGTATCCTGCCACGAGTATGTGTTCCGCGCCACATGCGCGCGGCATTACGTGGAGCCCCGTCCACGGCGGAGGGCCCGGCCCGGCAGCGCACCGGTGTGCCGGCCCTGGTCGATGACTACCTGCCCGTTTACGACTACGTACTCCACGCCCGTGGGGAACTGCCTGGGGTCCTCCCGGGTGGCCGGAGTGCCGATGGTACGGGAGTCGAAAACCACGATGTCCGCCCTCATGCCGTCCCTCAGGATGCCCCGGTCCGGTATTCCCAGCCGCTGGGCCGGGAAGGAGGTCATCTTGCGGATGGCGTCCGCGAGGGACATGAAGCGGCCCTCGCGGACGATCAGGGAGAGGATCAGCGGGAAGGAGCCGTATGTACGGGGGCTAGGGTAGTCGCCGATCAGCAGCCCGTCGGTGCCCACCATGGACAGCGGGTGGGCGACGTACTCGGGAAGGGTGTCCCCGTCGGCCCGAGCCGCCACGTAGGACGTCTGCAGGTCCTCCTCCAGCAGCAGGTCGCACATGGCGTCCAGCTCGCCTTTGCCCATGGCCTGGGCGACCTCGGCGATGGAGCGGCCCTCGTACTGGCGATTGTGGGGCCGCTTGAAGTAGGTGAGCCACATCTGGTCCCAGGAGATGCCCCGGGGGGCGACGTCCCGCCTGAGGCGCTCTCTGCCTTCAGGGGAGCGCAGCACCTCCTTCAACCTTTCAGGCCCGCCGTCGTGGGCCCACTGGGGGAAGTTTATGAGGAGCCGGGTGCTGCTGTAGATATACGGGTAGCAGTCGAAGGTCACATCCAGCCCCTCGCCCCGGGCCTCCTCCACCAGGTCCAGCAGCGCCCGCCGGGGGTTGGGAGTCCGCTGGTAGAGGTGGGTGAGGTGGCAGGGAATGCCGCTCCGCTTCCCGATGTCGATGGCCTCCCTGAACGGGTCCAGCAGCCGGTCGCCCAAACCATAGCGAACGTGGGTATGGTAGATGCCGCCCAGGAGCTGGGCCTCGCGGCTCAGCTCCACCAGCTCCGCCGTGTCGGCGTAGCTGCCCGGCGGGTAGTCCAGTCCCGTCGATATGCCGTAGGCCCCCTCCTCCATTCCCTCTCGTAGTATCGCCTTCATGTTCTCCATCTCGGGGCCCGAGACGGGCCTGTCGTCCCAGCCCACGGCGGAGATACGCAGGGGGGAGTTGCCGATGACATATGCTATGTTAACAGCCACCCGGCCGTCGAACATGGACAGGTACTCCGCCACCGTGGACCACTGGCCAGGGAGGGTAGGGGAGCCGTCCAGCCCCGAGTTGACCTCCACGAAGCGGAGGAAGTCTTCGTGGGAGGGGAAGGGCGCGTAGGAGTTGCCGTCGACGCCTATGAGCTCCGTGGTGACTCCCTGGCGCACCTTGGGCTCGTGGCGGGGTTCAGCCAGTATGACCAGCCCCGAGTGGGCGTGTAGGTCCACGAAGCCGGGGCACACTACTTTACCAGTGGCGTCTATTGCCCGGGCCGTCTCCACCAGGGAGGTGTCGCCCCGGATTATCCGCGTCGTGTCTCCATCTATCCCCACGGCCCCGTAGAAGCCCGGACTCCCGGTGCCGTCCACGATGAGGCCGCCCGCTATCAGCAGGTCCAGCAAGGTCCACCCTCCTTCTGATCCCAGACGCTCCGTGGGAGCATGGTTACGTGGGTAGCGGGGGATCGGGTGCGCCCTCGCGTGGGGGCCGGGCGCGGGGAAACAGGACGCTTACAGCAGGGACCAGTGTATCAGACGGGCTGTCGGCTGACAAACGCTGCCTGGGACGCATGTGCTGAAAGGTGTGGAGGCGACCACACCAGTCCGAATCCTGCTCATAATTCAGGCTAGCCGTGCGCTGCTTTGTGCGTCGAAAGAGGCGGGGTGTGAGCCCTAGATCCTCTCCAGCTCTTCCATGAGGGCGTTCAGCTCCCCCACCAACTCCTCCGCATCCACGTCCTCCACCCAGGAGTTGAGGCTTTCGAGGCGCTGGTCCACCACCTCCTCCTCTTCGAAGATGTTCAGTAGAGAGTTACCGATGGAGGTGGCCTCGTCTCCCTTCGTGCCCTCCAGCCGTTCTTCCGAGGAGCCGGTCTGGGTGTCCTCGTCGTCAGGTTCCTCTTCGTCCCCTGGGGATCTATCTTCCCCATCCTCCTCTTCTTCTTCTTCCTCTTCATCATCGGCAGGCTGTTTCAGCTTGATGCTTGCTACTTTGAAACCGGCCTTTGCGCTGGGCGCCTCGGGCTCCGGTTCGGAATCCGAGGGCGAGTCCCATTCCATGGAGTCTTCGTCGTCGATCAAGCCTTCCAGCGGGTCCTTCTGCTTCTTCAACTTACTTAGAAACGCCATTCAGGTTACCTCCTCATCATGATAGTCTTTCGGTGCCGGGCGGGACGAGTTTTCCTCCTGTCAACGTGTGGGTCATCTGGTCAGCAGCCCCTGGGCGACCGGCGGGATCAGGGTAAGGTTGATCCCCGAGACGGTCAACATGATGCTGCCGTAAAACAGCAATTTCAGGGCGTGCCCCCCGGTGGCGAACTTGGCGGCCATGGCGTTTGTTAGCGTAAGGACCATAACGGCGCCAAGGGTGAGCATGGCCGTTTGTTGCATGTCCCTGGACTGGAACATGGGGAGGTCGGGTATCTGCGCAGCTAGGCCGGCTCCCTGGGTTGCCAGCTCATCGTTGGCGTCCCCCAGCCTGGTGCTAAATGATGTCATGATCTCGAGCACGAATATCAGGAGGGCGCTCATGGCCCCGTGAAGGGGTACGCACAGGTAGGCAAAGGGCAAGGCCGTTACGTGACGCTTGGCACGGAGCAACGCGATGCTCATAGCGTAGTCCGAGGCGATGCGTCCCACCCGTTCTGGGCTCCCCCCCAGGGCGGCCCCGTCCACGAACATTCTCGTGGAGCGGTGCACCAGCTCACTGCCCGTCTCGTCCATAAACCTGTCCCAGCAGAGTTTGGGGCTAAGCTGGCTGGCCAGACGAGATTGCAGTCTCTGGATGTATGGCTCAAGGTTGCCCAGGGAGCGCCGGTCTATTTTGGTCATGGCCTTGGTGAGGGTTGTTCCCAGGGACTCGGTCACGCTTCCCAGAGAGCGAAGGAACTTGGCCAGCTCCTGGTCCACACTGGATACCTTGAGATCGTCCATGTAGGCGTAGAGACCCGCCGACAGAATGCTGATGCCGAGTGCAAGGAAGCCCAGTCCCAGGTTCCCGGCGACGGCCAGGTACAGGCCCATTAGTAGCCCCGGGGGACCCAGCACGAGCATGAGCTGCACGGCCCTCCGGCGTTCTTTGGGTCCTTTGCGGTTCTTGTAGGTCGTCACCTCGTAGGGCGCCGTCTTTTTTATGATCCAGGCGCCAAAAAAGGACATGAAGAACATGGTCCCAGTGAGCATGAAGACGAAAGTATTGCCGATGTCGTACAGCATGGTGGAGATCATGGACACCACCACGATCAGGGAGGTGGACACCATCAGGGCCGCATAGGCGTCCCCCCACTTCTGTAGGGTCTCCAGGCTCCTCTGGTACTCGTTAATATACTGCTCTCGCTCCACCCTTGCTTCCTGGGCCAGGAACTCGTGCTCCGATTCGCCGGAGGATATGGAGCCGGCGAATCGGAGCAGCAGGCTTTTTACAGTCGCGGCTCCCGCCTTCCTGGAGACAAGCTGGAAGCTGCGGCTGTACTCGAACCCCAGCCGCTTGGTCAGCAAGTATACCTGTTCGAAGTAGCTGGCCGTCTTGTAGGGCTGTGCTATTGCGTGCTGGAAGATAACATCCCGCGGCACTTCCCCGGTAGAGAGTGCCGACATGTACGTGAGATTCGAGAATAGGTCGAAGCTCAGTACGGCGCTATCGGAAGACACCCTCTGCGTATGCTTGGGCGAGGACTTGGTGGAGCTCATAGAAATCTTCAACCTTCTGCTCGTGAAGTTTTTTCAGAATGTTCGCCCTTCGGGTCAGCTCGTTGTAGATGGTCCTTTTCTTCGTCGGGGGGATGCCCATCATCATGGCGATCCGTTCCTCCAGGAGGTAGCTGTTCATGTAGCCGCTGAACTCAAAGGAATCGTCGACGGGGTTCCACCTGAACACCTCGATGAAGGAGAAGGAGTCGCTGGAGGAGTCGTAGCCCACGATCTCGTTGATGCTCATTACCCGCCTCCCCTCTCTACCGTCGGGGAGCCGGACCATGCTCTGTATACATACCAGGTTGAGGTTGTCCACGTAGGTCTTGGGGATGTTGATCGGATTGCCCGTGAGCCTCTGGATTAGCTTCTCCACCGACGCGGCGTGGAAAGTAGCCATGGCGGCGTGGCCCGTCTGCATGGCCTGGAAGGCGATGGCCCCTTCTTCGCCCCGAATTTCGCCTATTATGATCTCGTTGGGCCGCTGCCTCAGGGCCGCCTTGAGGAGATCGAACATGGTGACCGCCGAGTCGGAGGTGGACTTGCTGCTGCCCCGTACTATCTCTCGGATCCAGTTGCGATGGGGCACCTGCAGCTCGGCGGTGTCCTCTCTGCTTACGATCTTGCCCGTCGGGACAATGAAGGTGGTAAGCGCGTTCATCAGGGTGGTCTTGCCCGACGCAGTTTCGCCGGAGACGAACATGTTCATTCCGTGTACCAGCGCCAGGGAGAGATAGGCCGCCATCTCGTAGGAGAGGGTCTTGAACCCGACGAGCTGAAGGATGCTCATGGGGGTGGAGGCGAACTTACGAATGGTGAAGTTGCTGCCCCGTTTGGACAGGTCGCCTCCGAAGACGATGTTTATACGGGAGCCGTCGGGAAGGGTGGCATCGACGATGGGATCGCGGAAGGTCACCGGCTTCCCTATCTTCTCCGACAGCCGTATGACGAAGGTATCCAGCTCCTCATGGGTGCGGAAGGTGACGCTGGCCTTGAGGCCCTTGAAGATCTTGTGCTCAACGAACATCTCCCCAAGGCCGCTACAGCTGATATCCTCGATGTATATGTCGTGGATTAGCGGGTCAAGGGGCCCCATCCCCTCTTTGTCCCTGACCATCAGGTAACGAAGAGTCGTCATCTCTTGGGGGCTAAGGACCACCTTGCCCTTGCCGTCGGAGTCCTTAGCTCCTCCCTTCTTGCGTTTTTTGGGAGCCTTCCCCGCGCTCTTGCGGACGGTGCACACCTTGTCCAGGCTCGTTAGCAGCAGCTGGGTGCGCTTGGCCCCGTCCTCTTCGGAGCTCTCCAGGTCGCCCACGTAGTCCACCAGCCTGGTCTCCACCTCGTCCAACTGGGAGGATAGGTCCTGGCCCATGCCCGGCTCGATGGCGATATAGAAGTTCCTGGCATCCCTGGGGTCAGGCAAGATATGAATAAACATCCCATTGCCCACCGGATATATGAGGTTCGGGCTCTTCCAGTCTCCCATGGACCGGTCCAGTGTCTCGTGGTACTTGGGTACGCCTATCTTCTCCAGCGGCAAGCCGTGGAGGTACTCCCACAGGTGCGGCTTCTCCTTGGCCTCGGGCCGCAGCTTCTTGGGAAGCATGCGGAACACGGGACACTTGGAGTCGGTGCCGTTGTGGTTGTGGTCCGCCTGTTCTGTCTTGAAGGGTACGGTCTGAGCTACCACCTACGCTTTCGCCTTGATTATCGGGATAATCTTCATGCCCATCCCGGGCTCGACGTCGAAGCTGATGATGTTACCGGTGCTTCGCTCGGCGTTGCGTACCTTGCTCACCTCCATGATCTTGACCAGTCGCTCTCCCACTTCCTCCAGCCTCAGCCTCACGTGGGCGTCGCACAGGGAGCGGACCCGGATCAGCATACCCTCGTCGAAGGCGTAGGAGTGGACTACCATAAACACGGTCCTGCCATCGTCGCAGGCCTCCTTGCAGGCGAGAAAGAAGTCTATGATGGTGTCCGCCTGGCTGTGGGTAACGATGTTGGTCACCGAGTCCACTATGATGACCTTGAAGGTCTCGGGAAGGCGCTCTATGTGGGTTGCCAGCAGGTTGAACAGGGCCTTCGCGTCGGCCTCCTTGCTGGAAATCTGCAAGGGATAGATGCGCAGCCGGTCTACCAGGAAGTGGTCGGTTACCTCCAGACTGAGGGAAGCCATCTGGGTGAGAAGACTCTTGACGGTGTTCTCGGTGGAGTAGTAGGCGACGCCCACATCGGAGTTGAGGGCGCCGAAGGCCAGGTGTTGGGACAGGACGCTCTTGCCCGCGTCGGACTGCCCTTCTATAAGAGAGAGCGAGCCTATCGGTATGCCGCCGCCCAGCTTCTTGTCTATCTCCCCGCTGCCCGTGGAAATAACGGTCGCCGCCTGTGGAAATGAGGTGGTCATTCTATGCCCCCTTCCGCTTTATCGAGTTACCTGTGACGAGGCCCCCCAACGGCCCACCGCTGGGCCCGAGGCCCACCGATATCGAAACAGTGATCAGTCATTGGCAAGCGTCAGTTCTTGAAATATGCCGAGTCGGAGACCCCGCCGGGAGCGCCCACGGCGGCCGTCCCCGAGGTCCCGGTCTTCACTTTGGGCGCGACCCGCAGTACGATGGTCAAGGTCTCGTCGGGGTCCCACATCTTGGGATTGTAAGAGTCCGGGTTGATGCCGGTAATAGTCCACTGGTTGTCCCCGGGGTCTCCCGGGTCGCCGCAGAGCTGCTTGCAGACGTAGGCCAGGCGCTTTGCGACCTGGTCACCAGTCGTATCGGTGTATTTGGTCAGCACGTCCACCTGCGAGAAATTGCCGTAAGACATAGCCCCCGTGTTATCTCCCGTGACCGTAATGTTGGTGCCGTTTCCTGAGTCGATGGCTGAGGTGGAGCCTATGGACAGGGCACCCGTTACCTGGCCGATGCGCATGTCCGCTGCCTCCGTTAGCGAGGAGCCCTGGGCGGAGGTAGTGCCCAGCACCGCACTGAACAGGATGCCGTGCAGCTGGTGTATGAGGTCCACACTCTCGTGGGCGGGGTCGGGCTCGTAGTCCAGCGGCTCCTCTTCCACGACGTTGCAGATGTAGCTTATGATCTCTTTCAGCTCCCTGGAATGGTGGCCGGAGCACAGGTACAGCTCCAGCAGATCCATGAGCCTATCGTGACCCACCCGCCGTTTCGCCTGAATGGCCCAGCGCACCAGGTTGCTGATCATGTTGACGTCGAGGGTGTCCCTACCCTTCCCAGCCTCCCGCGGTGGTCCCACATCCTCCGGCGGAGCGTCGGGGTAATACTCCTCTTCGATGTACGCGTAGTCCCGGTGGTGCCCGTTGCCGTTGCTCTCGTAGGGACTCTGAGCTCTCATCTCTTGGTAGCGCCCCCTTTCAGAAGGGTCAAAGTAGTCGGTCTCGGCCCCCTCCCGCCGCGGTTCGTCGGGATAGGCCTCTTCGGCATACTCCTGGGGCCGGCCGTTGGTAGAGCCGTCATGGGGATAGTCGCTCTTCCGCCTGCGCGTCCGGACCTCTTTGGGTGGACGCTGGTCGTCTTCCGGCCGGCGGCGCTCCTCTGCGTCCGGCTGGGTACGCCGGCGTAGCTGCTCTTTAGGTGGGTCCTGTTCCACCGTGTTCTCATGGCTCTGGGAAGAAGGGCTTGACGTCTCCTGCACGGCGGGCCTGGATTCGGTGGCGACCTGGGCCGTCTGAGGGGGATCGCCCTGAGGAGGCGTCTGGGCATTGGGAATGAAGTTCGCCCTCTCTGACATCTGGGCTTTCAGCTGTTCCTGGAGGATGTCCATAGCCTTGTCGTTCTGGCCCGTAGGCGATGTGGACTGAGCTTTCAGCTGGTCCTGGAGCATCGCCATGGCAATGTCACCATGGTTGGAAGGTGGTGCGGAGGGGGTTGGATCGGAAGGTTCCGCCTTTTGCTGCCTGAGGACCCTCAGCTCCTCTTCCATGACCGCCATTCGGGGGTCTGCCGCAGCGTTCCTTTCCTGGGCAACGGGCGCCGGAGCGGGGCCCATGGTCAGGCGGTCGTTGAGAGGGGAGTCCTCTCGCATAACGAAGGCCCTCAGGTCAACCAGAGTCCGTTTCACCTCCCCCTTCAGCAATTTCAGCTCGTCTTCCAGGACTTCTAGGCGCTTGTCCGAGCTTGGCACTGCCGTACCTCCCTGTGCGTTTACTATCTATCAGCCGGCCCTGGGGCTAGTCCCCCGGGACTCAGGGTCCCGCACCAGGGCCGGCTGAAGGGAGAGCTTGATTCATCTCCGTGGATTGTTCTAGTTCACTGACGGGCCAGTCCTTGCCCGATCCTTAGTTCAGGTCCATGATCTTGTTCATGGAGACCGGGGTCCTGCGAGCGATGGTTACCACCGCTCCCACGGGGGGTTTGATCGAGACCACGAACGGTATATCGCTGGTCAGGTCGGGGTTCAGCTTGGAGACCATGTTGGCGATCTTTACCTCATACATCTCGCCGGGCTCGACCAGCTTGTCGGAGTCGGCGCTGCCCAGGCCGGTGACGGTGAAGTCACCGCTTACCAGGGTGATCGCCTGGTCCGCATCCGCATAGGTGATCAGGGTCTCACCCGGGGTCAGGTCCACGGCCCCTCCGCCGGCGGCGTTGGCGACCTGAAACCAGATCTCGTCTATGGCGTCACCGGTGCTGTTGGCCTTGGCGATAATGGAGCCCCGAATCTCCAGGGTGCCGCTGGCCTCGGTGAGGCCGGCGTTGATGGTCTCCTTGGACTTGTCGCTGGAGAAGAGGCCGGTGGACAGTGCGGCGAAGGCGAACACCGAGGAGACCACCACGAAGGCGATCAGCACGATGGCCGTCTCCAGTCCGGTTATGCCCCTACGGTCACTCCACACTTTTGTCATGTTTCTCATGTTGTTCCCTCCGGATAGATTTGCTCTTGTCGTTGGACGGTTCTGTGTCATGGCTAGTTAAGGTCCATGACGGTGTCCAGAGTGACCGGGGTGGTGCGCTGCACGCGAACAACGGCTCCCAGCGGGGGCTTCAGCTCAATGGTGAAAATCTGGTCGGCCTTGAGGTCCGGATTGAGCTTGGCCTGCAGGCCGGTGAGCTTTATCTCATACATCTCACCCGGCTCGACCAGCTTGTCGGAGTCGGCGGCCCCCAGCCCTATGGTGGTGAAGTCGCCGCTTACCAGGGTGACCATCTGGTTCGAGTCGGTGTAGGTGATGATGGTCTTGCCTGGGATCAGGTTGACAGCGGCGCCGCCTGCGGCGTTAGCGACCTGAACCACGAGCTCGTCGATGACGTCGCCGGTGCTGTTGGTCTTGGCTACTATGGAGCCGCGGACCTCCAGGGTGCCGCTGGCCTCGCCCAGGCCGGCGATGATGGCCTCCTTCGATTTGTCGCTGGAGAAGAGGCCGGTGGACAGTGCGGCGAAGGCGAACACAGAGGAGACCACCACGAAGGCGATCAGGACGATGGCCGTCTCCAGGCCGGTGATGCCCCGTGGGTCCCCCAATTTCTTGGGTATCATGCTGCTAAATTTGGTAGTCAGATTGGCCATTTGGAACTTCCCTCCTCTTTGGTCTTTGCCTGCCCAGGTGACACCTGGGTCTTTGATGGCGTCCCAGAGGTGTGTAACCGAACTACATGTGCGCTCTCCCTCCTTTTCGATGCCCCGGATTTCCACCACACCTGGGCCACAAGGTTTGCCTGTTAAAAAGTTTATGATTAGAGGTGGCTGGCGAGACACAGGACTACCACCCCAGTAGGTGGATGTCTCCCTGTCACAGGTGACGGTGAAAACACCCTGATGGGGGGGATATCTCCGTGATGCCGGGAGGAAGCACCCATATGGCAAGGGGGGAAACACCACGAATCGGCCCTTGCCGGACCTAGCTGGAGGGTGGGAGCACGCCGGGCGGACAGACCGACGTATCTAATCCGGGGACGCGATCTGGAGTTGGTGAGGTAGTTGCTTTTGTGCTGTGGGATTTATAGAATTGTCCCGTAGGCCGTGAACGGGCCATGGAACCAGCGAGGGTGGAGGACGACCTGAACTATGACACAGTGGAACGAAGATATGATTGACGTCATAATCGTCGAGGACGAAGGCCTTTTTCGCGACATGCTGAAGATAGCCCTCTCTTCATTCCCTAATCTCAGGGTTGTGGGTGCCGTAGGCAGCGGCAACGAAGCGATTCACATGGTCAAGGAGATACAGCCCAACGTGGTGCTCATGGACATTGAGTTGGGCAGCGAGCCCAACGGCATAGAAGCGGGTCGCATGATACGAAACGAATTTCCTCAGATCTGAATAGTCATCCTCTCGCTGCACAAAGACAAGGAGTATATCAGCAGTCTGTCGGCGGAGGAGGCCTCCGGGTGGTCCTATCTGCTGAAGCAGTCGGTTGGCGATGCTGCGGCGCTGGGCAGAGCTATCGAAGGCTCCGCCGCCGGGTTCGTGGTCATGGACCCGGCGGTGGTGACCGGTCTCAGGCCCCGCCAGGGCTCCTTCGCTTCACGGCTGACCCCTCGACAGCTTGAGGTACTGGCACTGATGGCCCAGGGGTATAACAACGCCGGGATAGCGGAGAAACTGGTGCTCGGGCACAAGTCGGTTGAAAACTATATCAACGCCATCTATCAGGAGCTAAACGTCGCCCAGACCGACCGCGTTCATCCCAGGGTGGCGGCGGTGCTGGGTTACATCCAAGACAGCTACAGCCAGTAGACCGCCGGCCCCAGGGCACCCGGCGGTGGAGCTGGGCGCTAGTCGGCCATCGGCGCAAGGTGTATGCGCAGCCGGTCCGGGCCCAGGGCCATGATGTCTGCCCCGGGAATACGCGTTCTCAGCTGCTCTAGGTCCAGGGGGTCGTTGCCCAGGTCCAGTGTGAACTCATGCCCCGAGCCGTCAGGAAGGGATGTCTGCGCTACCACCTTGCCGACCCCAGCTACGGTGTCCACAATGTCCCAGAAGAAGGATAGGGTAGCCGCGTCGGCCGCAGGTGCGAACACGATGTGGAGGGTGCCCTTGTAGCTTGGCGCGAGGGGTGCCGACTGGGCGGACTCGGGGACCCGCGGTGCCGGCTCGGGCAAGGGCGGTGGCTGGTCGATGGAAGGCATCGGAGGGGACACGGGTGGAGTGGACGCCTGCCGCCCCCCGGTCAAGCCATGCCCCAGGTCTTCTGGACTCTGCCGCGTAGGTGGCGAGGTCCGAAGCTGGTCTACTGCAGGGGGAGCCTCGAATTGCGCTGCGGCGCCAGCGGTACCCTGTGCGCGAGCAGGCGGACTGGAGACTGGGAGTTCCTCCATGATATCCGTGGGCGAAAGGTTCAAGGGCTGCCCCGGTGTCCGTATGCTGGCCAGGGAATCTCTGAGCTGCGACAGCAGATCGTCGTTGAACTCTTCCTCGGCCGTCTCGGTATCCTGTCGCCGCGGGCTGGGCGGTGGCGCGGGAGCTTCCACATCGCGACCGGGCCTCACCTCCTCGTCCCTGGGCATCTGCTCCTGAGTGACCTCGAGTTCTGCGCTCGAAAAGTCCAGGTTGTCCAGGAACAGACCTTCGCGAGGCGCTGCAACGGTTGGAGCCTGTTCCGTGGGAGCCTGTTCTACGAGGGGGGCCGGCTCGGACCTCTCCAACGAGTTCAGGAACTCGTTGAGGGCCGCTGCCAGGTCAACGGGGGACTCTATGTCTGCCTTATCCCGCCGCGCTGGTGTCTGTTCCTCACTGTTAAGCCTATCCGACACTGGTCCCACCGGCTGGTCATCTCCCCGGCCCGGCTCCCTCGGTAGAGGAGTGGTAGGGGTCTGCCCGGCATCGACGCCCTGGGACATGGTGGGGGGTGGAGTGGCGGCCGGTTCCCTTGCGGGAGGCAGTGGTAGAGCCTGGCCCGTGTCAGCGGCGGGGGATGGGGACACGGCAGCGGGTTGAGCGGGAGCCGGCTCCGCTACCGGACTTAGTGGTGGTGCCTGTGAGGTATCGACGCCGGGGGATACGGTGGGAGGTGGAGCGGGTGTCCTGCTCGCGGGGGCTGGTGGCAACGTTTCGGAGATGGGTCGGGCCGGTCGGGTTGCACGCAAGGGGGGCACCGACCCTTCGGTGAGAGGCCGCTCCAGGAGTTTGCGTGCCTCCTGCCGCACCAGAGATTCCGCTCCGGCCTTCATGGACTGGGCGCGGCTCAGGTGGTCCTGGGCCGAACCCTTGAGGGATTCAGCGGTCTTAGAGACACTCCTGGATTCCTCCAGCTCCCGGCTCACGTGGCTGCTTGCCTTGCGCACCGCCGTTACCGCGCCAAGGATGGCCTCGGTCGCTCGCTGCCTTGCCCAGTCGGCCTCCTCCTCCGCTTGCTGGCGGGTCAGCTGCCGGAGTTCCCCCTCCGTCCTGATGGCCTCTTCCAGCCTGCGAATCATGGCGGCCAGGTCCTTCAGGGCGTCGGGATTCAGGGCCAGGGCTTTTGAGAAGGTGTAACGGGCCTCGCCATGGCTTCCTGGGCCCGCATCCTCACGTGCGCCGCCCTTGCTCTGACTCGCTGGATCGCCTCCAGCTCATCCCTGGCCTTGTCGCTCATCTCCGCCATCTCGAAAGTCGCCGGGTCTATGATAAAGTTGGAGGGGATATCCTCGTCCTCCGGCTCCGGGTCTGAGCCTGACGGAGGGGCGGGCGGACCGCTCGGGTTACCTGAGCCGGCCCGGGGTGGAGCCTGATTCACAGGGCTATCCTCCCTCTCCCGGCTGGAGCGCATAGGCTCTTGGTAGGACTCGCCATGGGACTGGCCCACTCCCGGCGACCCGCCGCCGGTCTGTTGAGAGGACACCTGGGGCAGGTGGGTCGATCCTATAGGCCCGGCTTGGGCTCCCTCAAACGGCGAGTGGGCTGCCTCCGTGGTTCTGTCGACGGCTTCCCGACGGGGCCCACCTCGCTGTGCAGCCCCGTCCTTGGGCTGCTGGAGTACAGGTTGAGGTGGTGCGGCTATTTCTATGGGGAGGTCCTGGGGTAGATGTGGGGCTGGCTGTGACGGCCACCCTCGCCGCCTCCGGGCTCGACGTGGCCGGAACCATCTCCACGGAGTGAAGATGGTCAGGAAGGAACCCCGGTCCCGCTCTTCGTCCTCGGAGCTATCGATCCCGTCGCGCTCTTCGACGGAAGCCTGGCTGACCTGTGTGTACTTGGAGACGACCTGGGCGATGTCCCTCTGGATTACTTGGGGATCAACACCCAGATTCTCCAGACCACGGATATCTACGGTTAGCTCCCTATCTCCTGGCCTCGGGTCCTGCGGCGTCTCGTCCTGTCGCCGCTGCATATGCCCGCTCTGCCTATTTAGCACTGGTCGGTATCTTAATGAAATAGTGACATAGGCGGCGGGGTATTGTCAAGCGATTAAGCTACAGGCGGGACGGTAAACGGAGATTTCTGAGCTGTCGGCCAGTCGCATCGCCGCCAGGGAGCGCCCTGGAGGCGATGGAAACGCCCTGGCGGAGGGCGAGCGAGTGAGGCTAGCGCCCAACGACTCTGCCCCTCGTCGCGCCGTGGCTTGAAAGGACTCCTCCCCTCTCCGCTGGGAGAGGGGAGGAGTCCGCCCGGTGGGCGTCCCTACGGGGCTACTCGGGCCGCCCGGACGATATCCTTGACCTGAATGTTGGACACGAGGACCAGGGAGCTACCCGAGCGCTGCATATCAAGCTCGATGGACTCCTCTTCCACCACCAGGTACCTGGATACTACCTCCAGCAAGTCCCGTTTCATGCCGTCCAGGGACTCGGTGGATATGCCGATCCTGTCCAGGACCAGGATCAGCTGCAGTCGCTGTCTGGCGGCGTCCTTACTCCGCTCGTGTCTCTGGAGGGCACGCCTCAGGAGCTCAATCATCGGAGTAGTCCTTCCCTTGCCGCCCAACAAGTCTTTTAAGGCGTGCTACGACCCCGCGACCGTCCTCCAGATTCAGGAAGGGACTCTCCTCGCCGTCCAGACGGGCAGCGATACGGCGAAAGGCCTCTCCAGACCAGGACTTGGAGTCATGCACGGCTGGCACTCCCTTGTTGGTGGCGACGATAATCCGCTCGTCGTCGGGTACAAGGCCCAGCATGCGCACGGAAAGGAGGTCGAGGATGTCCTTCTGGTTCATCATATCGCCCTGCCTCACCATGCCGGGCCTTAGCCTGTTGATGATGAGGTCGGGGATCGGGATTTCGGCAGCTTCCAGAAGGCCGATCACCCGGTCCGCGTCGCGGATGGCCGATACTTCCGGTGTGGTAACCACGATAGCGTGGTCGGCGGCGGCTATGGCGTTCTGGAAGCCCTGCTCTATCCCGGCCGGGCAGTCTATGAGGATGTACTCGAAATCCTGCCTTAGCTGCTCGCAGAGCTCTTTCATCTGGTGGGGCTGGACAGCCGACTTATCGCGGGTCTGAGCCGCTGGGATAAGGTTCAGATCGCTGACGTGCTTGTCCCTGATCAGCGCCTGCTGGAGTTTACACCTTCCCTCAACCACATCCACCAGGTCGTAGACGATGCGGTTCTCCAGGCCCATGACCACGTCCAGGTTGCGGAGGCCGATGTCCGTGTCTATGACTACTACCCGCTTGCCCCTCAGGGCCAGGCCGGCCCCCAGGTTGGCGGTGGTCGTGGTCTTGCCCACGCCCCCTTTGCCCGAGGTGATAACGTACGTTTTCCCTCTCATCCGAAATCCCTCCCCTCCGTCCTTTGGAATTTTCCCGTAAAGGGCACCACAACGATTGAACGCCCGCTGACATACGCGATCTCCGGCCGAGCTGGCGTGGACCGGCGCTTTTTCTCCCGTGGGGCCAGGGTGATATGAAGGCCGATGCGAAGCTGGAGTGGCCTCAGGGTGTGGGCGACGATAACCGCCCTGGCCTGGTCGGGGCCGTCGGCCCCGGCGTGGGCGACCCCTAGGAGGCTTCCTAGCACCACTATATCTCCGGTGGCGGTGAGCTGGGCCCCGGGGTTCACGTCACCCAGGACTATTATGTCTCCCCGATGGTGGACGCTGGTCCCGGAACGGCAGGTCCCCTTGATCACTAGGGGAGCCTCTGGAAGCGGAGTGGGTTCCCTCACCGGGGGAGGGGTCGGCTGCCCGGCCCCCAGGGTTACGGGGGCGCCCGCGCCCTCCACTATCGCCTGTGTCAGCCCCTCGGCGTCACACCAGAACCGGGCGACTTTGACCCCGTACTCCTCCTCCAGAATTCTCCTCAGCCGGCCGAGCTCCTCGGGACATAGCATGCGGCGCCCGGCGTTGACGGTCACTGCCCCTCCAGTGAACCAGCCGCCCCTTTCGTTCAGCCAGCCCCTCAACCCCTCCTCCACCAGCGGGAAAGCGGCCTCATCGTCGATGGCGATGTCCACGTCCCGGCCCCGACCGCCAATCTTGACCACCTCCCGGTACAAGACCGAGCCGCTCATGGGTCTGCTTAAACCGTCAAATCCGTACAATGAAGCCATATGAGTGTGCTGAGATCCGGATCGGCGGGCCTGCCGGCGCTGCGGCTTGGCCCAATGGAAGTGTTCCCGATTGTCGATTGGCCGGTCCCGGGCCGGCGAACTCCAGGGAACGGGTTCCAGGGGTCCAGGGCGGGTGGGTCCCGGAACGGGCGCCCTCCGCGATAGGGAACAGGCCTCAGCGTAGCAACGGCTTCGAGACTATTTCAAGTGCTGCGCTGACCAGTTTCCACGAGATTTTGGACTCGCTCCCACCGGGACCGGACGAGTCGGCTACTACGCCGCCCGTGCGGCGATGGCCGGTGAGTATCCACAGCACTCCCGGGCCCTTGCGAAAGGTGGGGGCGGACCCTAAGATGGTTAGCAGTCGAATGGGAGGCGGGCCATAGGATGGGCCAGACGGCTATCACCTTTCACGCCGGGGATGTGAGCCTCGAAGGAGTCGTGGGCTCGCCCGATGGAGCTACCGGCCCAGTGCCGGGCGTGGTAATCTGCCACCCCCATCCGCTGGCCGGCGGAAACATGAATAACAACCTGGTTCTGGCGGTATACCAGGCTCTCCTCGATGGTGGGTTCGCGGCGCTGCGCTTCAACTTTCGTGGTGTGGGGAACAGCCGGGGAAGCCACACCCGGGGGGAGAGAGAGCCCGAGGACGCCGAGGCGGCGCTAAACGCCCTGGAGGAAAGGGCCGACGTGGACGGGGGCCGTCTGGCAATGATGGGATACTCCTTTGGCAGCAGGGTGCTCCTGAAGAACCTGGCCCGGTACCGGGGCGTCAGGGCGTTCGCCCTCCTATCCCCACCCCTGGACTCCCTGGAGGGCCCGGATGTCGCCGGTGACGGGAGGCCCAAGCTGTTTGTCTGCGGAGACCGGGACCGGGGCGTGGCGTCGGACTCCTTCAGAGAGAAGGTCGAGTCCTTTGGCGGTGCATCCGAGGTGGTGCTGGTGCCCGGAGCGGACCACTTCTGGGTGGGCCGGGAAACCGAGGCCGCCCGCCACACGGTTCGGTTCTTCCAAGGGCAGTTGAGGGCGTGACCGGCCCGGCCGAGGAGGGCGCGTGGCCCACATCTCTATACGCAACGGAAGGGTAATAGACGGAACGGGCAATCCCTGGTTCCGCGCCGACGTGGTTATAGAAGGCGACCGGGTTGAATACGTGGGCCCACCGGGGCGAACCACAGGGGGCCACGCCCCACGGGTCATCGACGCCCAGGATATGTGCGTCTGCCCCGGTTTCATTGACATGCACGCTCACCCGGACCTGACCATCCTGCATAAGGACGTGGAAGACTACAAGCTGCGCCAGGGCATCACAACCGAGGTTTCCGGGAACTGCGGGTTCACGGCCGCTCCCCTCAACCCCAGGACCGAAGAGATGCTTAAGGGCTACCTGGCCTTCATCACCCCTCCCTCCGGCGTATCGTGGGGGTGGCGCACCTTTGGCGAGTACCTGGAAGCGGTGCGGGACTCCAGTCCGGCCACCAACCTGGCCCCCCTCATAGGCCACGGCACCGTGCGCATCGCCGTCATGGGATTCGAGCAGCGCGCGCCCAGCCCGGATGAGCTGGAGGAGATGGGTGGCCTGGTGGAGGAGGCGATGAAGGCAGGGGCCTTCGGCCTCTCCACCGGGCTGGTCTATGTGCCGGGCAACTATGCTGGGACCGAGGAGATCGTGGAGCTGGCGAAGGTAGCCTCGCGCTACGGTGGCATCTATGCCACCCACATGCGGGACGAAGGCGACCACCTTCTGGAGTCGGTCCAGGAGGCCATCGAGATCGGGCGGAGGGCGTCCTTGTCCGTCCAGATCTCTCATCACAAGGCATCGGGCCGGGCCAACCATGGCAAGGTTCGGGAGTCCCTGGCGCTGCTGGAGCGCACCCGGGAGGAGGGCCTGGACGTTACGGCGGACCAGTACCCGTATCCCGCCGGAAGAAGCACCACCCTCCAGTCGATTCTGCCTCCCTGGGTGCAGGAAGGGGGCGTGGACGCCGTCGTAGAACGCCTCCAGGACCCCGCCACCAGGGAGCGGGTACGCGATGAGCTGCTGGACCCTTCGGGAGGGACACGCATGGGGTCCGGGCTTGACGGTATCCTTATCTCCTCGCTGGAGACCCCCGACAACCGGCCTTTTATCGGGCGCACCATCGTGGAGATCGGAGAGCTCCTCGGAAAGGACCCGGTAGACGCGGTGTTCGATCTGTTGGTGATAGAGAGGTGCGCTGTCGGCATGGTGGCCTTCTCCATGTCCGAGGAGGACGTGCGCACCGTGATGGCCCACCCCACCACCATGATCGGCACCGACGGCCTCTACTCCCCGGGCAACCCCCATCCCCGGGCAACCCCCATCCCCGGGTCTACGGGACTTACCCCCGCATCCTGGGACGCTACGTGCGGGAGGAGAAGCTGCTGACCCTGGAGGAGGCGGTGCGAAAGATGACCTCCTTCCCCGCGCAGAAGCTGGGCCTCAAGCGCAAGGGGGTGCTCCGCGCCGGAGCCGACGCCGACGTCGTCATATTCGACCCCAAAACGGTCATAGACAGGGCAACCTTCCAGCATTCCCGCCAGTACCCCGAGGGAATCGAGTACGTCCTGGTCAACGGGGAGGTCTGCGTGGAGCATGGCCAGTTCACCGGCCACACATCCGGCCGGGTGCTGGCCCGCGGTGGGCCTTGACCCACATGCAGTGGCCGCTGCCACCAACGCTGTGGGTGGCGGGCTGGTAGAATTGGATGCCTCAGAAAAAATTCCAGCAGGGGGTGTGAGGGAATGACCGCAACAGGGAAGTCCGGCGGCGAGATCGAGCGCTACATAGAGATGACGCCCAGGTCCCGGGACATCTGGGAGGAGGCCAGGCGCTACATGCCCGGGGGCGACACCCGCAACAGTATCTTCTGGGCCCCCTATCCCATCTACATCGACTCCGGCGAGGGGTGCCATGCCCGGGACGTGGACGGGGTCGACCGGCTGGACTTCATCGGCAACATGACCAGCCTCATCCTCGGCAATGCCTACCCGCCGGTGGTCCGCGCCGTCCAGGAGCAGGCGGCCAGGGGTATCGTGTACAACGCTCCCAACGAGCACCAGGTCCGCCTCGCCAGACTCCTGTGCGAGCGGGTGCCGTCGGTGGAGCTGGTCCGGTTCACGAACTCCGGCACCGAGGCCACCATGAACGCCATCCGGGCGGCCAGGGCGCTGACGGGCAGGCCCAAGATCGCCAAGTGCGAAGGTGGCTACCACGGGACCCACGACGCGGTGTCCGTGAGCGTCCGGCACGATCCCAAATTGGGAGGCGATCCCCTCCGCCCGTCCCCCGTGCCCGGCAACGCCGGACTGCCCAGCGCGGTGCTGGACCAGGTGGTAGTGATCCCCTTCAACAACCAGGGTGCCGCCCGGGAGATACTTGAGGAGAACGCGAGGGACCTGGCCGCCGTGATCCTGGAGCCTGCTCTGGGGGGGTCATCGGGGATGGTGGCGGCCGAACCGGAGTTCCTCGCCATGCTGAGGGAGTTCACCAAGGCGAATGGGGTGGTCCTCATCTTCGACGAGGTGATCACCTTCCGCGTGGCCCCCGGGGGCGCCCAGGAGTACTACGGGATCACCCCCGACATGACCGCCTTCGGCAAGATCATCGGAGGGGGCTTCCCAGTGGGGGCCTTCGGCGGACGCCGTGACCTGATGGAGCAGTTCGACCCCACCAACGGGCCGGTGGTGTCCCATGCCGGCACCTTTAACGGTAACCCGATGACCATGCTGGCGGGTTCCATAACCCTGGAGCACCTCACTCCCCAGGTCTACCAGCGCCTCGACTCCCTCGCGGACCGGCTGCGGCGGGGGGTTCAGGGGGTGTGCGCCGGCCTGGAGGTGCCCCTTCAGGTCACGGGCCTCTGGTCCATGTTCGGCATCCACTTCGTGGACGCGCCTATCCATGACTGGAGGGATGTGGCGGCGGCGGACGCCGGCCTCCGGCAGCGGGTGTTCTGGGGAATGATGAACGAGGGGGTTCTGTTCACCCCCAACCTGTTCGGCTGTGTCTCCAACGCGATGGGAGAAGGGGAGGTGGACAGCTTCGTCGGCGCCTTCCAGAGGGTCCTGGAGCGTAACCTGGACTGATAGAGGCTGAAGCCAGACGTGTACGGGGAGCAGCGCCTGCCCCCTGGGACAGGCGACCCGGTCAGCGAAACAGCGGCCCCACCAGCAACTCGAGAATTCCCAGGATGAGGGCCCCAGCCGTTATGATGCTGAAGGCCACAACCATCACCGGCAGTGGGTAAGCCGGCTGTGGAGGCACTCCCTCTCTCTCCGCGATCTCTCTGGGTGTCAGGTCCAGGATCTGTCGGGCACGCATCTCGTCGGTGGCCTTGACGTAGATGGCATGGGGGAGGTTGGTGGCTACCCCCCAGCCGCCCGGCCCCGCCCCAAGGGAGCGGACCACGCAGAGTATGCCCTCCTGGCTCAGGCGTTGCTGGGCCAGGAGGGCCAGGGGCTCGTTTTCGAACACGGTTACCCTTACCTGAGGCCTTTTGCGGGAGCCGTCCATAGGTTGCCTCACCACCAGATGCCTGTGTAATAGGATTATAGTCGCTGACGGTCCCCTGGGCAAATCTACGGACGGCTCAGCGCCCGGCCCGAGGGGACGCCGGAGGACAAGATCGGCCCGGAGGATTTACTGGCCAGGCGCCTCGGGCGTTTGCACTTTTCCTTACGCTCTGGTAAAAACGAAAGGCGGAGAAGGATGGGGGTGAGTAATGGGCATCGCCGCCAGGATGTTGAAGCTGGGCACCGAGACGGCCTTCGAGGTGCTGGCGAAGGCGAGGGATCTGGAGGCACAGGGTAGGGACGTGATGCACCTGGAGATAGGTGAACCCGACTTCGCGACCCCGGCCCACGTCGTTGAAGCCGGCGTCGAGGCCCTGCGCGACGGCTATACTCACTATGGCCCCACTCCGGGGCTGCCCGAGCTCAGGGAGGCTATCGCCCGGAATGTGGAGAAGACCAGGGGGGCCGCCGTGGGTCCCGGACGAGTGGTGGTAACGCCGGGGGCCAAGCCCATCATGTTCTTCACAATCCTCGCCCTGGCCCAGCGGGGGGTAGAGATCATCTACCCCGATCCAGGCTTCCCAATTTACGAGTCCATGATACGGTTCTGTGGCGCCACGGCGGTACCCATGCGACTGCTGGAGGAGAAGATCTACCACCCCGACCTGGAAGACCTGGCCTCCAAAATCAGCCGCCGCACCAGGCTGATCATCCTCAACTCCCCAGGGAACCCTACCGGGTCCGTGCTGACGAGGGAGGAGTTGGAAACCGTCGCGGGACTGGTGCGTGGCCGCGAAGATATATACGTGCTCTCCGACGAGGTCTACAAGGACATCCTCTATCAGGGCGAGCACCAGAGCATAGCCTCCCTCCCTGGCATGGGCGACCGCACCATCATCCTCGACGGCTTCTCCAAGAGCTACGCTATGACCGGCTGGCGGCTGGGGTACGGAGTGTTCCCGGAGACTCTAGTGCCCCATATAGTAAAGCTAGCTGTGAACAGCGTCTCCTGTGCAGCCTCCTTCAGCCAGCGGGCGGCACTGACGGCACTGGAGGGCCCGCAGGACGCCGTGGTAGAGATGGTCGAGGAGTTCAGGGTGAGGAGGGAGATTATCACCAGAGGGTTGAGGCAGATTCCAGGCATAGCCTGCCCCGAGCCCGAGGGGGCCTTTTACGTCTTTCCCAGCATCAAGGGTACGGGCATAGCCAGCTACGAGTTCCAGGAGAGGGCGCTTGGCGAGGCCGGCGTCGCTCTGCTCTCGGGGGCTTCTTTTGGCAGGTTCGGCGAAGGCTACGTGCGCCTCTCCTACGCGAACTCCCGGGAAAACATCAGGGCCGCGTTGGAGCGGCTGGCTGCCTGGCTGGAGGGAGTCCGCAAGAGGCGGCGTTAGCGAGTCCTCTGTTGGACGGTGGCCGTTGCGTAACCCAGGGGGCCGGTGGCATACTACAAGGGCAATGGCACGGAACAGGAGTTGGCGGTTCGCCCCGGGCTCCCTGGATTATCCCTTGGTGGTGGCCCACAGGGGCGGAGCCGGCTTGGCGCCCGAGAACACCCTGGCCGCCTTCCGCATGGCGCTGGAGGTGGGGGCCGACGCCATAGAGCTGGACGTTCGCCTCACCAGGGACGGCCGCGTGGCCGTCATCCACGATAGAACGGTGGACCGGACCACCGGCGGGCGGGGGCCGGTGGGTTCCTACACGTTGGCCGAGCTGAAAGCGCTGGACGCCGGGTCCTGGTTCGGCCCCCAGTACCTGGGTGAGAGGGTGCCCACCCTGGAAGAGGTGTTCGATCCCGTGCCCGGCGACTTCCCAGTGTACGTGGAGATGAAGGCACGGGGCCCGGGCGCCTGGCCCCTTGTAAAGAGCGTGGCGGGCATTATCCGGGGCCGGGGCCGCTGGGATGGCACTATGGTCGCCAGCTTTAACCCTGTACCTATGGCCTTGCTACGGGCCATGGAGCCCAGGATAGTCCGGGGTTACATCTGGTCGAGCCACCACCCCCTCCCATTGAGGGCCCGCTGGATGTGTCCCCTGGTGAATCCCCACTGGTTTGCTCCAGACCGGGGTAGCCTGGACACCGGCAGGCTGGCCAGGTTCCACGCCCAAGGGAAAAGGGTGGCAGCCTGGGACCTGGACGTGGGGGCCGATATGCGAGAGCTGAGGGAGATGGGACTTGACGCGGCGGTAACGGACCGGCCGGACATCCTGGCGCGGCAGAAGTCCGGCCTGCTCCAGGAGAGGCGAACATGAGGCGGTAGCGGGGGAAGGGAGATAAGGGCGATACCAGCAGCTGGGGAAAGGAGATGGTCTGCCATGAGGCTATTCTGGAAAGAGCGTAAATCGGGGCAGCAGCTCGTCCTTTGCGCGGACGATGGAACGGAGACTGAGGTCGGGGCGGTCCGGGGCACCCCTCGCGGATACGATGCCCTGGCCATGACCAACACCTACGACCCCGGGCGGGCCCAGAAGGGGTTAGGCACCATGGAGGAGGCCAAGGCCTTCGTGGAGGAGTTCCACCCCTGGGACCTGTTCGGCGGTGACCTGGAGATGGAGGTGGAGCCGGAGGTGCAGCACCTCCAGGCCGACCCTTCGGCGGCGACGGCACCCGCGCCGGTCCAACCCCCCGCCGGTGAGGGGGCTGCCCCGACGGGCGAGGCGGAGCCCATCCGGTCCGCGTCTCCTGTAGAGGCGACCGCTGCCGCGGAGGCCGAGCCTATCCCCTCCTCCTCCCCGGCGGAGCCGGAGCCCAGGAAGCAGGGATGGCAGTTCTGGCGAAGGGGCTAGGTCGTCCTCCACCTGCATCGGGTGCTTGCGCAGGTACTCGATCATCAGGGCCGACAGTGCCGAGGGGTTGGACTCGGGCGCGTTGTCGTCGGCGCTGGCCAGGGTGGCCATCTCGAGGTTTGGTATACTCAAGCCCCCTTCGCCAGGCTATACCAGCCTGCTAATAAGGGCTGCGGCGATGCCCAAGAATAGCAGGAAGCCCACCACATCGGTGATAGTGGTGACGATGACGGCGGAGCCCAACGCCGGGTCCAGACGGAAGAGGCGCATCGCCAGGGGGATGAACCCGCCGGCCACCCCCGCCACCGCCATGTTGCCGGTCATGGCCAGGAACAGCACCACCCCCAGCATGAAATTCCCTTTCCAGAGGTACACGACCCCCCCGATAATCACGCCAAGTAGAACGCCATGGATAAGGCCAAGGAGTAACTCCCTACCGAGCAACCGAAATGCCCTCCGCGGAGGCATCTGTCCCAGGGAGATACTCCTAATCACCAGTGTCAGAGTCTGTGTACCGCCGATACCCCCTTGCCCCGCTATAACCGGCAGGAGCACGGCCAAGGTGACCAACTTTTGTATCGTCGACTCGAACAGGCTGATCACCAGGGCCGCCAGGATGGTGGTACCCAGGTTGAGGGTAAGCCAGGGCAGTCGCCGGCGAATGGAGCTCGGGAGGGGTCCGAATATCCTCTCTCCCACGATGCCGGTCATGCCGTACATGTCCTCGGTGGCCTCCTCCTGAAGGACGTCCACCAGGTCCTCTATCAGGATGACGCCGATCAGGTGGCCTTCCTCGTCCACCACCGGGAGGTACCTGAGGTCGTATCGCTCCATCAGCCTCGCACATTGCTCCTGGTCCGTGCCCGCAGCAACCGACACTACTTCATGGTCCATGATGTCCCGCACAGGAACCGTGGGCCGGGCCAGGGCCAGCCGCACCAGCCCCAACGACCCCACCAGCTTGGCCTCTGAATCCACGACCATAATGAAGCCGATGTCCTCGGCCTCGGGGCCCAGGATGCGTAGGCCGTCCAAGGCGTTGGTCGCCGTCACGTCGTCCCGCACCGATAGGTACTCGGGGGTCATTATGCCCCCGGCAGTCTCGTCGGAGTATTCCATGAGGGGAGCAACCCCCTCGCTCTGCTCCATCCCCTCCAGGGCTTGGCGGGACTGCTCCTCGGGGAGCTGCTTCAGGAAGTCTGCCACCACGTCGGGAGCGGTCTGGTCCAGGATAGCCGACAGAGCCCCGGAAGGCAGGCCCCCGAACACATTTACCGCATCCTCCGGCTCCATCTGCTCCATGATGCTGGCCGCCTCTCCAGGCGCGAACGAGCCCAGCAAAACCTGCTGGTGCTCGTCTGCTAGTTCCCGGATAAGCTCAGCCTGGTCTGCGGCGTGAAGTAGGGCGAACGCGGCCTGGGCAGGCCCGTAGTTCCGGTCGTCCAGGTACTCCCGCGCCCGGCGCATCTGCTCGTGGGCCTGCTCTATCGCGTTGGTCGGTTGGTCCTGGGACTCGTCCACAGATTCACCCCAACATGTCGATGGCTATGGACCGATAGCTCTCTGCCAGCAGGGGGACCGGCTTCACACACGTGCGTGAGGAGCGAGGGCCCTGGTGCAGGAGTATCATGTGCTCTCCCCGCCCCTCCTCAATGTAGTGGACCTGGTCTTCGGGCGTGTCCACGTAGGCCCGCCGCACCGTGATGGCGTCCCTGTCCCCATAGGCGCTCCGTATCATGTCGGAACCCCCTCAGATGAGTACCGGGCGGGCTTTCCGCGCCAGGGTGTGCCTGCTATTAGCTAGCTCGGCGTAGCAGGACCGTGCCCCGCCTGGCGCTCTGCTGAGTATAGCTACGAGGTTGTACCCGGTCAACGACCGGGCGCGACCAAAAACAAACGCCGTTGACACCGCATAGGGGGGCGATTACACTGGTACTCGCCTCGGCGCTGGCCTTGGTCGGCGAGGCCCCCAAGGCCAGCTTAGCCACCCGGCGAAGCCCCGGCCGGGTGAGTCCCGCCCATGGAGGGGGCATTTGCCCCGCGAACTGCACTACGACGTCCTGGTGGTGGGCACTGGGGCCGCCGGTCTGTGCGCGGCCATGGCGGCCCTGGACCAGGGCGCCAGCGTTGGGGTGCTGGAAAAGGCTCCCAGGGGGGAACGGGGAGGCAGCACCGCCTTAACGGGCCAGATGCGTTTTCCCTACACCGGGGTCGAGGACCTGGTCCCTCTTATGAACGAGGCCTCCGAGGGAGAGCTCGCCGCCATAGCGGACCGGGTGCCCAGCCGTACCGAGGCGGACCTGTGGGACGAGATCATGCAGGCCACAGGCGGACAGAGCGATCAGGACCTGCTTGACGTACACGTGACCGAGGCTTACGGGACGGCACGGTGGCTCCGCTCCAAGGGCCACGAGTGGGTACCCAGCTACGGCAGCCCCACCACCGGCAACGTGATCATGCTTAACGGAGGGGGCTACCAGTTCCAGCAGTGGAACTTCGCCTACCTGGAGGGGCTAGGAGTACCCATCCACCACGAGACGGCCGCCGAGGAGCTTGTCCGGGACCGGGAGGGCCGCGTGGCCGGGGTCAGGGCCCTGACGCCCACCGGTAGTACGACGGCCTACGCCAGGCAGACGGTGCTGGCCTGCGGGGGCTTCGAGGGCAACCCCGAGATGCGGGCCAGCTACCTGGGGCCCCGCTGGGACAGGGTCAAGATGAAGGGCGTACCCTACAACACGGGAGACGGCATCCGTATGTCCCTGGACATAGGTGCCATGCCCTATGGGAACTGGACCAGTTGCCACGCCACCCCCCAGGACCTGAACCGCCCCTGGTTCAGCCTGCCCTCGTCTCAGAGCATCAGCGGCCGGGAGTGGAACCGTTTCGCCTTTCCCTACGGGATCATGGTGAACATCCAGGGCCGGCGATTCGTGGACGAGGCGGCGGACGTTCGGGCCAAGATCTACGGGACCATGGGACAGGCTATCCTGAAACAGCCACAGAGCGTGGCTTTCCAGGTGTTCGACGCCAAAGCGCGCCGGCTGGGACTCCTGGTTGACTACGACAAAGCCACCGGGGCCAAAGCCGATGCCCTGGAATCCCTGGGGGAGAAGCTCGGGGTAGACCCCGCCGGGCTGGCCGAGACGGTACGGGCCTTCAACGCTGGCGTCAGCCCAGGAGTGGCCGACCCCAGCCCCTTCCGCAAGGACGGCAAATCCACCACCGGTGTCGTGCCGCCCAAGAGCAACTACGCCATGTCCATCGACGAGCCGCCCTTCGAGGGCTATGCCCTGTGCTGTGGCATCACCTTCACCTACAGTGGGCTGAAAATAGACCCCAAGACGGCCCAGGTCCAACACGTGGCCGGATGGCCCGTCCCCGGACTGTATGCGGCGGGGAACATGGTGGGTGGCCTCTGGTACTCGGGCTACGTCTCCGGCTCGGCCCTGATGGCGGCGGCGACCATGGGTCGTATAGCGGGCACCCACGCCGCCAGGGCAGCGATCGGCTAGGACCCTGCCACCGGCCCGCGTTTCTAAGGAGGTCACGGTCATGGAACGCCTCGGCATAGGATTCGGCGGAGGCATGTCCCCCACGGACGTGGTCGACTGCGTTCGCCTCGCCGACGAGCTGGGCTATGAGTCGGCCTGGGTCGCCGAGGGTCACGGAGGCGACCAGTTCTCGATATTGACCGCCTGCACCGTGGCCACCGGCAGGATTCTCCTGGGTACCAGCATTACCAGCGTCTTTGTTCGAAGTGCCCCCACCATTGCCATGGCCGCCGCGTCCGTGGACCACTTCTCCCACGGACGCTGCATCCTGGGGCTGGGCTCGAGCCACAAGGTGCAGGTCGAGCCGGAACATGGCCTGACCTTCTCCCAGCCGGTACAGCGCCTGAGGGAGTGCGTCGATATCGTCCGGGCGTTGCTGCGCGATGGCAGCGTCTCCTACAGGGGCCGGGTCTTCAACATCGAGAGCTTCGACCTGTGGTTCGAGCCTCTGAGACGGGAGATCCCCATCTACGTGGCTGGGGTGCGCCCGGCCATGCTTCAGGTCTGCGGCGAGATCGCCCAGGGCACCATCCTTACGACCTGCACCCTGGAGCTGGCGCGGAGCGCCGCCGAGAACGTCGCCATCGGGGCACGGCGAGCGGGGAGGGACCCCAAGGACGTGGAGGTGGCCACCCTCCTTGCCTGTGCCGTGGCGCCCACCAGGGCCCAAGCCCGGGACGCTATGCGGGCTTACATGGTCCGCACCGCCGTACGGTTCCCCAGGTACCGCAGGATGATGGCGGAAGCCGGCTTCGTCGAGGAGGTGGAGGCGGTGCGCAGGGCCTGGGAGGAAGGGGATGAGGGCCGGGCCCTGCGTCTGGTGCCCGATGGCCTCATAGATAAGGTCGCCGTAGCGGGCACGGCCGAGGAGTGCCGAGAAAGGATACACCAGTATCGGGAGGCGGGGATCACCCTCCCCATCATCTCCCCTCGGTGGGCCGGGGGAGACGGCAAGGCAGGGGCCATGGAGGTGATCCGGGCCTGTGCCCCCCGATAGGTGCCGAGTCAGGTTACTGAGCTATCCCAGGAAGTGGAGGTGGACATGGCGCTGTCCAAGGAAGGACGGGTCCGCGAGCTTGCCCGGCTGGTGGGCATCACGATAGCGGAAGAGGAGGTATCCGAGGTGGCCAACCGTTTCCATAGCCTGGTCGAGGAGCTGGAGCGTCTCAAGGAGCTAGACCTGGTTGGCGTAGAGCCCGAGGTGATATTTCCGGAGGAGGAGGCATAGGATGGCCAGCCAGGATCTACTCTTCCTCTCCGCTGCGGAAACCACCAGGGCCATCTTAGCGAAACAGGTTTCGCCGGTAGAAGTGGTCCAGTCCTATCTGGAGCGCATAGACGCGATGGACTCCAGGCTGCACGCATACATCACCGTGTGCCGGGATGAGGCCCTCACCGAGGCTCGCCAGGCGGAGAAGGTCCTCGCCGGAGGTGGGGAGCCGGGTCCCTTGTTCGGTGTACCCGTGGCGGTCAAGGACCAGTTCCGGACCAAGGGCATCTTGACCACCAACGGCTCTCGCGTTTACAAGGACTTCGTCCCGGACGAGGACGCCACGGTTATCACGAATATCAAGAGGGCCGGCGCCATCCTTCTGGGCAAGCTCAACCTCAGCGAGCTTGCCATGGGGGGCACCCAGAACCCGCCCTGGGGCATACCAAGGAACCCCTGGGACCTGGAGCGCACCCCGGGGGAGTCCAGCAGCGGCTCCGGGGTCGCGCTGGCCGCCCACCTGTGCGCCGCTTCTGTGGGCGAGGACACGGGCGGGTCGGGCCGCAACCCGGGCTCCTACTGTAGCGCGGTGGGCCTGCGTCCGACCTTTACCAGGGTCAGCCGGTACGGGATGACGCCCATGTGCTGGTTCATGGACGCCGCCGCCCCCATGACCAAGACGGTGGAGGACTGCGCCCTGGTGCTGGGTGCCATCGCCGGATACGACCCCAGGGACCTCTACACCAGCCGGAAACCCGTGCCCGACTACACGGCCCATTTGCGAGACGGCGTCCGAGGACTCCGCATCGGGGTTATCCGCGAGCTGCACGAGCACAGCGACCTGCACCCCAAGGTGAAGGCAGCGATCGACGCCGCCCTGGAGGTGTTCCGCGAGCTTGGCGCGGAGGTCCGGGAGGTGTCCATCCCCCTCATCTCCCTTGCGGGGGCCATATTCGTGGGAATCGCCGACACCGAGGGGGCCGGCGCACGGGACGACATCCTGCGCAACCAGCCCATGGACCTGGACCCGGCCTCCCGGACCCGGCTCCAGTCCGCGGCGCTGGTCCCCAACAAGGTCTACAATCGCGCCATGAAAGCCCGGAGTCTCCTCCGGAAGCAGATGCTGGAAGCCCTCCGGGGGGTGGACGTGCTGGTCTCGGCCAACTCGCCTTACCCGCCGCCAAAACACACCGCCCTGACGGCTCCCTTCGCGAGCGCCGATGAGGTAAGGACCCGCTTTTTCTTCCGGAGGTCGTATACGGGTTGCTATGCCCTGGCGGCCATGCCCGCGGCCTCCATCCCCTGCGGCTTCAGCTGCGACAGACTGCCCATCGGGATGCAGATTGGGGCCAGGCCCTTCGGCGAGGAGACCTTGTTGAGGGCGGCCTACTCCTACGAGCAGGCCACTCCGTGGCACACGATGCGCGCCCCCGAAGCCTGATCCCCCTGGGGCCGGAGACCCGCCGTCTCCGGCGCGCCGCTCTGGTGCCGCTAACCGCCGGCCGCTGTGCCAGGGTCGGCGTCCGGCAAGTACGCCGTGAGGGTGACACGGGGGCCGTTGACGCAGCGTATGGTGTGGCCCTGGCCAGTTAGGTCCTCCGACAGTACCACGTCACCGGGGAAGAGGGTCAGCACCGTCCCGTCGCCAATACCCACCTCCATCTGGCCGGAGAGCAGGATGACGTACCGGCGACGGGGCGCGTTGTGCCAGTCGCGGAAGTGTCCGTCGGGGGTGCGGAGAAACATCAAGTCGGCCCCGGGTGCCAGGGCCACCTCCTCCACCGCCCCCGCCGGCATGTTCATCTTCTCGAAGTGGGACTGGCCGTCCTCCCCGGTGTAAAGTCGAAGGATCACATCAACACCTCACCGGCCGGAGCGGAGCCGCGCCGTCTCCTCCCGGTCTACCGCCATAGTTCGGGGATCCAGCGCCACGCCGTACTCCCGTCTCGCGTGGTCGAGGCTCACCTTCCCCTGCAGGGCGTCCCGGGCGACCGCCTCAGGGTCCCGCTCCAGGGAGTCACCGTAGGCTCCTCCTCCAGCCAGCTCCGCCCTCACCACGTCCCCTCTCTTCAGCTCGCGGAGCCATTTGGAGGGCATCAGCTCAACGTCGGAGCCGGGGTTGAGGTATATGTTGCAGGAGGCCCCAGGCCCGCCCCCGGCCAAGCCGTAAGGCTGATAACGCCGCCGGTCGGAGCGCACCTGCACCGTGGCCCGGTCGGCAAGGATCCGGTACTGGCGGGCCACGCCCAGGGAGCCGCGGTACCGGCCCGCCCCCCCGGTGTCGGGAAGGAGGGAGTACGCCTCCACCAGGAACGGCTGCTCCGCCTCCATGAGCTCGATGGGTGTGTTGGCCAGGTTCAGGACGGGCACGGGGCCACCATCGACTCCGTCCCCATCTGGTCCTCCACCAGTGCCGGTGACATTGTGGAACTCCAGGAAGACGAAGGGTTTGTGGTCCTCGTAGTAGCCGGCAATGCTTATGCCCAGCTCGCCGCCGCCCCAGCAGGCGGGCACCCGGTCGGGGTTGAGCTGGGCCAGCGCTCCGAACACCGCCTGCATCACCCGCAGTCCACCCAGACCTCGGGCCGCCACTGGGGCCGGGTGTACCGGGTTTACGAAGCTGCCCTTTGGCGCATGCACCTTGATGGGCCTGAAGTACCCCGCGTTGTTGGGAAGCTCGGGACTGAGCAGGCATCGGACCGCCGCGTAAACGCAAGACTGGGTAAAGGCAAAGTTGGGGTTGATGGAGCCCTTGCTCTGGGGGGAGGTACCGGTGAAGTCGGCGTGGACCTCGTCTCCCTCCACCTTCAGCCTCACGTGGATCCGTATTGGCCCCGGGTCGATGCCATCATCGTCGATATAATCGGTGAACTCCGCCTCGCCTTGGGGTAGGGAGGCGATCTCGGCGCGGGTAAGGCGCTCCGTGTACTCTATAAGCTCCTGCATGTAGCCCTGGAGCTCTTCCACGCCGTGTTCTTGAGCCAGCTTGAGCAGCTCCCTGTCTGCCGCGTAAACTGCCGCAAGCTGGGCCCAGAGGTCTCCCAGGACCTTGTCGGGCACCCGGACGTTCTGCTGGATGAGTCGAAAGAGGGTCTGGTTCTGCACGCCCCTCTCGAACAGCTTCAGGGGTGGAATGCGCAGTCCCTCCTGGTATATCTCCGTGTTGTCACAGGCGTTGCCGCCGGCGACCCGCCCCCCTATATCCGTGTGGTGGGCGATGACCGCCAGATAGCCCAGCAGGGCATCCCCCGCGAAAACGGGCTTGAACAGGAAGATGTCGGGGAGGTGGCTGGCACCCTCGTAGGGGTCGTTGTTGATAAATATGTCGCCGGGCTGGACGTCGTCCCTGTAGACCTTCAGCACCCCCTCGAGGGCCGGCATGATGGCGCCCAGGTGGACAGGCAAGGACAGGCCCTGGCTCACCATCTGCCCCCTTGTATCGCAGATAGCGGTGGAGAAGTCCATGGACTGCTTTACCACCTGGGACCTGGCCGTGCGCACCACCGTGACCACCATATTGTCGGCGATGGTGGCCAGGGCATGTTTTACCAGCTCCTGGGCTATGGGGTCTCGCTGCATACCGCCTCCTTTACGCTCCCAGTCAGGGCGATACCTCCATGATTATGTTAGTCCACTCGTCCAACCAGACCCGGCAGCCCGGGGGTACCACCGTGGTGGAGTCGTACTCCTCAACGATAAAGGGCCCCTCCACCACCCCGCCCGCCAGAGATGCCCTCGGGACGACGGGCGTCGACACCCATCCATCCCTGGCCCCGAAATACACCCTCCGGTCCTCCTGGCTATCCTTGCTGTTAGCTCCGGTGTTCAAGCGGTGGGGGAGGCGTGGCGAGGCGGAAACTCCCCTCCCCACTACCTTCAGGGACACAAGCTGGAGGGCCTCACCGTCGGAGCGATAGCCGTAGGTCCGCTCGTGCTCCCGGGCGAACTCCTCCCCGAGGGCGGCCAGGGTGTCCCGGGAGGCCGGCCACTCACCCATGGGAACGGTCAGGGCGGTGTTCTGGCCCACGTACTGGACGTCGGCGTAGACGCTCAGTTGCTGCTGCCCATCTTCGTACCCCTCGCCCTGGAGAGTGGCGCGTGCCTGATCTCGCAGGGCCGCTATCTGGCGGTTGGTCTCTTGAAGGTCCACTTCATCCATCCGCCGGAAAAAGGCTCGAACCAGGTGGTGCTCGACGTCGGCGAAGAGGAGCCCAAGGGAGCTGAATAGCCCCGCAAGAGGGGGGACCACCACCCTGGACATTCCCAGCGACCGGGCCATCCCAGCAGCGTGTACTGGCCCACTGCCCCCGAAGGCGAAGAGCACGAAGCGCCGGGGGTCCCTCCCCCGCTCGGTGGAGACGCTGCGGAGGGCCCGGATCATGCCGGAGTTCACGATGACGTGGATCCCGTGGGCCGCGGCGGCAGTCGACAGCCCCAGCCGCTCTCCCAGCCGGCCAATGGCTTCCTCCGCCTTCTGGGCGTCTATCTCCAGCCGCCCTGACAGCAGGTGATTCTGGTTCAGGTAGCCGAGCACCACGTTGGCGTCGGTGACCGTGGGCTCGGTACCGCCCAGGCCATAGCAGATGGGGCCCGGCACCGCTCCGGCGCTGCGGGGACCGATCTGTAATGCTCCTCCTCGGTCCACCCATGCCACGCTGCCTCCGCCGGCACCGACCTCGGCGATATCGATGGTGGGGACCCGCACCACATATCCCGCCCCCCTCAGCAGACGGTGGCCCGCGCTCATGTCTCCGCCCACCTCGTACTCCGGGGCTAGAGTCACCTGTCCGTCCTCGACAATGCACACCTTCGCAGTCGTGCCACCCATGTCGAAGCTGATGATGTCGCTGAGGTCCATTTTCTCCGAGACCCGGAGAGCCCCGATGACCCCGGCGGCGGGCCCCGACTCGATGATGTGGATGGGGGTCTGGCAGGCGGCCTCCGCGGGCATGGTGCCGCCGTTGGACTGCATGATGAGCAGCGGCGCCGTGATGCCCATGTGGGCCAGCTCCTGCTGCAGCGCCCGGACGTATCGCTCCAGGACGGGACGGATGTAGGCGTTGATGACCACCGTGCTGGTCCGCTCGTACTCCTGCATCTGGGGCAGGACGTCCGAAGAGGCACAGATGCACATCTGGGGAGCCCGGGCCTCCAGGCGCCGTACTATGGCCCGCTCGTGGGCGGGATCGGCGTAGGAGTGGAGGAGGCAGATGGCGACCGATTCCATGCCTGCGGCCACGATGGACTGGCACACCTGCTCCACCGCCTCCTCATCCAGAGGCAGAATCTCCTCCCCGGTGTGGCTCAGCCGCTCCGGCACCTCGTAACGGTACCTCCGCTCCACCAGAGGGTCGGGCTTGCGCCAGGTCAGGTCGTAGAGCCTGGGCAGCCGGTAGCGACCCAGCTCCAGCACGTCGCGGAAGCCCCTGGTGGTGATCAGGGCGACTCTGGGCCCCTTGCGCTCGATGATGGTGTTGGTGGCGACGGTGGTGCCGTGGCCCACTTCGGTGATAGTGCCCGGATCCAGCCCTGCCTCTTCTATCAGCCCCCGTACGCCCTGCATGATGGCGCGGCTGTAATCGTCCGGTGAGGAGGAGACCTTTCTCGTCAGCAGCTTGCCATCATCGCCCAGCAGGACGATGTCGGTAAAGGTGCCCCCTACGTCGATTCCCAGCCTGAAGCCCGCCATCGGATGCCCCCTTCCCCTCAGTCCCGCTGCTTCGCGTCGGGAGCGGGGCCTACTGTAGAATAGTGCGCCCCCGGTTTCGGGTCAATAGCGCCGCCCATCGCCAAGGGCACAAGGGGGAAGTCCCTGGGAAACTGGACGCCGGTGACATCGCTCCCTTGACGCACCTCACGACCTGTGTTCTCATCGTGAGAACACCTGTGCTGAACTCATTCAGAGGATGTGGAAACAGACCGGGAGAGACGAGCATGGCGAACCCCAGCTACCAGGAGATACGGACCGCCGGCGCTCTGAACCGGGTCCGTGGTATGGACTTCAAGTGGTCCCTGAACCCGTACCAGGGTTGCGTCCATGGATGCCACTACTGCTTTGCCAGACGCTATCACTCTTTCCACGATCTGGACCCGGGGGAGGATTTTCCCGTGTGATAATGGTGAAGGTCAACGTCCACGAGGTCCTCTACAACGAGCTATGTCGGCCTTCCTGGAGGCGTGAGCTGGTGGCCATGGGCACCGCCACCGACCCTTACCAGCCCATCGAAGGGAAATTTCGCCTGACCAGGAAGTGCCTCGAGGTGTTCCGTCTGAAACGGGTTCCCATAAGCCTGGTTACCAAAGGCACCATGGTGGTGAGGGACCTGGACCTGTTGGCGGACCTGTCCCGCAACGGTGGCTGCACCGTGTGCTTCAGCATAACCACCATGGACAGAGACCTGCGGCAGCGCTTGGAGCCGGGCACGCCGCCACCGGAGAAGCGTCTCCTCGCCATGGAGAGGTTGGTACAGAAGGGAGTCAACGCGGGGGTGATCCTCGCACCGGTCGTCCCCGGCATCACCGACGACCCAGCCGGCCTGGCCGGCCTTGTCCGGGCCGCCGCCCAACACGGTGCCAGGTTCCTGAGCGCCAACGTCCTCTACCTCAAGGAGGGCACCAAGCACCACTTCCTGGAGTTCCTCACCCGTGAGTACCCGTCGCTGGTGCCCGCCTACCGGAACACCTATCCCGGCGCCTTCGCACCCCGCCGTCTGAAGGAGGACATTCAGGGCCAGGTGGCGGTCCTGAGGCGCCACTACGGGCTCAACGAGCGCAGCCCAGCCGGAGAACCTGCGCTAGGGCCACGCCAGCTTCAGCTCGCGCTCTAAGAGAGGAGCGGCACTTGACACTGGGGGCAGCCAGGGCTCACCATAGTCAATAGGTCCTATGTGGCCCAGCCGTGACGTCTTTACATGGTCGAGGAATGAAGCGCCGGGGCCTGATAACTTTCCTGTTTCTGTCGATAGCGGTCTTCGCCGGCCTGGCGCTGTACGGAGACCTGCCCGAGCTTCTCAGCCAGGTCTCCTCTTTCCCTGTCGCCTATTGGTTCGGTGTCATGGGGTTGGCCTTGGCCAACTACCTTTTCCGGCTGGCCAGATGGCACTACTATCTCCGAGTGCTGGACATCGACATCGGGTTCCGGGCAAGCGCTATTATCTTCTTCTCCGGCCTGAGCATGGCGATAAGTCCCGGCCGGGTAGGGGAGCTGGCCAAGGCCTATTATCTCAGTGAGAAACGGGGAGTGCCCCTTGCCCGCTCCGCCGCCGCCGTGGTGGCGGAGCGCGTTACCGACGTTATGGGCGTGCTGCTGCTGAGCCTGTGGGGGTTGACCCTGGTGCCCTATGGCTGGGCTGCCGCGCTGGCAGTGCTGGCAGCCATCGGCCTTCTCATCGCGTTTGCGATGTCACCCTGGGGAAGCGGGATGGTGCATCGACTACCCATCCCCGGGCGCTGGAGGCCCTTCGTGAGCACGTCCAGAGACTCATTTCGGCAGGTCCTGTCCATCAGGCCCCTGGCTCTCGCCCTCTTGCTGGCGGTACTGGCCTGGTTCGCCGAGGGCTGTGCCTTGTGGGTGGTCCTCCGGGGCCTGGACGCCGACGGATCCCTGGGAGAGGCTGTGTCGATCTACGCCGCGGCAACCCTGCTGGGCGCCGCTACCATGCTCCCCGGCGGCCTAATCGGCACCGAGGGGGGTATGGTGGCCCTGCTCCGGCAGATCGGCCTGTCCAGGCCGCTGGCCTCCACGGCCACCTTCATAATCAGGGTGTGCACCCTGTGGTTCGCCGTGGCGATTGGCCTGGTGGCCCTGGTCTACGTGCAGGTGTACATGCCGAGAAAGCCCGCCCAGGAGATCGCCCCCATCACCCTTTACCCGGATACTCCCGGGCAGGTAAGCTAGGGTGAAGGAAGGTATATGGCAGGTAAAGACCATCTGGCCGACTCGGGCGCGGTAGTGCCCCGCGCTGGCGCCATGGGACTCGCCAGAGCCGCCGTCGTATCCATGCGCCCGGTGCAGTGGACGAAAGGCCTGCTGGTGTTCCTGCCCCTTGCCTTCTCGGTGAACGAGCGCTGGTCCACGGATGATACCCACGTCCTGGGCGAGCTATTTCTCCGGACCCTGGTCGCCGCCGTCATTTTCTGCGCCCTATCTGGGGCCGTCTACATTTTCAACGACCTCCTCGACCGGCAGGGGGACAGGGAGCACCCCCGCAAGCGGAACCGGCCCATCGCCTCGGGGGAGATGCCTCAGGCAGCAGCCCAGGCCATCGCGGGGGCGCTGATGGTGGCGTCCCTGGCGGGCAGTTTCCTGATGGATACGGGCTTTGGTATCGTGAGCGCCACCTTCGTGGTCATGAACCTCGCCTACTCCTCTTTCCTCAAGAGGGTGATCATCCTGGACGTCATGGCGGTCAGTGCTGGGTACCTCCTCAGGGTGGTGGCGGGGGCGATGGTCATCGACGTGACCGTATCCCCCTGGCTGTACACGACCATCGGGCTGGGAGCGCTATTCATCGCGTTGGGCAAAAGGCACAGCGAGCTGCGGGCTGCGGGGAGCAACGCGACCTCCCAGAGGCCCGTTCTGGAGCAGTACAGCCAGGCCTTCCTCGACCAGCTGATCTCCATAACCAGCACCGCCACCCTGGTGGCCTACGCCCTGTACACCTTTGAGGCGAGCAACGTGCCCGAGAACCACAGCATGATGCTCACGGTGCCCTTTGTGGTGTTTGGGCTTTTCCGCTACCTTTATCTCGTGAGCCACACCAACGAGGCCGAGAACCCGGAGCTGATAATAATTCGAGACATGCCGCTGGTGATCTCGGTGCTACTGTGGGCGGGGACGGCCATCACCGTTCTCGCCCTGGCCCGGCCATGACGGGACGCACCACACCTCGCCTTGACACGCCCGGGCGCCCCCCATACAATAGAAAACGGAGGCGCATGGTGGATTACGTAATCCTCAGGACGGGCGGAAAGCAGTATAAGGTCAAGCCGGGCGACGTTTTGGACGTGGAGAAGCTCCCCGTGGAGGAGGGCTCTACGGTGGAGCTTACCGACGTGATGGCCGTGTCCAGGGGCGGCGAAATGATCGTGGGTACCCCTCTGGTCCCAGACGCCAGCATCGTTGCCCAGGTCAGGTCCCAGGACAGGGACGACAAGATCCTGGTGTTCAAGTACAAGCGCAAGACGCGGTACCGGAGGAAGAAGGGCCACCGGCAGCCCTACACGAGGCTGGTTATATCCTCCATCATGCTGAACGGCGAGGAGATCGCGGTCGCGCCGGCTCCCGAGGCCTGGGTTCCGGTCGAAGATGAGGCTTCCGCAGAGGAAATAGTGGACGCGCTGTCGGACCTGGCGGAGGACGAGGATGAGGCTTCCGCAGAGGAAATAGTGGACGCGACGTCGGACCTGGCGGAGGACGAGGCTGAGGCGACCGCGGGGCAGGTCGTGGAAGAGATGGAGGAGAGCTCCGTAGGCGAGGGGACGGTCGAGGCCGTCGCCGACGCAGAGGAGCTACCCACCGCGGAGGGCGGGGAGATAGATAGGTCTGAGGACGTGGCTGCCGACGAAGTCAGGGGCCAGGTCGAGGAAGAGATCAAAGGGGAGGCCGGCGACCAGGCACCGCCGCCAAAGCGGGCGCCTACCCGGCGCCGTCGGCTCCCAACTCAAGAATGAGGCAATAGAGGACCCTGGGTGCAAGGACTAAAGGGAGACCGGGGGCAGTCCTGAGCATGGTGCCCGGGGTGGAGGTGAGAGGCAGATGGCCCACAAGAAGGCGGGGGCTAGCTCCCGCAACGGCCGAGATAGCAAGGCCAAGCGGCTGGGAGTGAAACGCTACGATGGGGAGTACGTCACCACCGGCAACGTGATCATGCGGCAGCGGGGTACCCATATCCGCCCCGGCCGCAACGTCGGCTTGGGCCGGGACTTCACCCTCTTTGCACTCTTGGACGGGCGGGTCAAGTTCGAGTGGGCCGCCAAGGATAAGCGCATGGCCAGCGTCTATCCGGTAGAAGCCCAGTAGATCCCAGGAAGAGCTGAAATCATGAAAAAAGACATCCATCCCCAGTACTATGCTGCCACCGTCACCTGCTCCTGCGGCAATACCTTCGTCACCGGGGCTACCAAGCCGAACCTGAGGGTGGAGATATGCAGCAACTGCCACCCCTTCTATACCGGCCAGCAGCGGGTCGTGGACACCGAAGGCAGGATCGAGCGGCTGAGGCGGCGGTTCAACCTGGAGTAGCCCTCCGTCGCGGAAGAGCAGGGAGGGGAACGGGCTGAGGTTGAAGCAGCCCAAGATGAATCCCGCCCCCTCGGTCTAGCTTCGGAGGAGAAGGGGGGCTTTGGCGCAGGACCGGTTCTTCTACGGCGGCCAGGCCGTCATCGAGGGCGTCATGATTCGGGGGCGGCGGGTCTTCAGCCTGGCCGTCCGCCGCGCGGACGGCCAGATAAGCACGGTAGCCGAGCCCCTGAGCCAGGTATATACAGGCCGCGTCAGGCGTGTGCCCCTCTTGCGGGGAGTGCTCGTCCTCATTGAGACCCTGACACTGGGCATCAAGGCCCTCAACCGCTCCGCCACCATGGCTATGCAGGACCAGGCGGGAGGGGACGGAGAGCCGGCGGACGTCCCCCGCTGGATCATGGGCGTTTCCATTTCCCTCTCCTTCGTCCTGGGAATCGGCCTTTTCTTTATGATGCCCCTTTTCGTGTCCCGCGCCCTCGAGTCCTTCATACCCTCTGACGTGCTGAGTAACTTTATCGAGGGACTTATCAGGCTGGCGGCCCTCATCGCCTACATCGCCGGTATCGGCCTGCTCAAGGACATAAGGCGCGTGTTCGCCTACCACGGGGCGGAGCATATGGCCGTGCACACCCACGAGGCTGGCCTGCCCCTGGACGTAGGGCACGTGCGAGGTTTCCCGACGGCCCATCCCCGCTGTGGCACCGCCTTCCTGTTTACGGTGATGGTGGTCGCGATCCTAGTCTTCGCCTTTCTGGGCAGGTCTCCCCTGTGGTGGCTGATCGTCTCCCGGATCGTTTTCATACCACTCATAGCCGCCATAAGCTACGAGATCATCCGTTTCAGCGGCGCCCACCGCTCCAATCCCCTGACGCGTCTGATGATCTACCCGGGTCTGCTCCTCCAGCGGCTTACCACCAGGATCCCCGACGACTCCCAGATTGAGGTGGCCATCCACGCCATGGAGGGCGCCCTGGCCGGAGACGCGGGCAGGCAGCCCGTCCTCACCCTCGAGACAGAGGTGCAGCGTCCGTCGCAGCTGGGGGAGGCCGAAGGGGGCGAGGTCCCGGGCTGATGGCGCATCGCCGGGCCCCGGATGCGTGAAGGAGTGACTACCGCCCCGGGATGCCCTCCAGGACCCTCTGGGCCGCCTCGTAGTCCCGCGCCCCACCCCTGAGGATAGGCGGCACGAGATATATCCTTTTGATGCCGTACTCCAGGAATCCATGGAGGAGCTCCAGGGCTATGTCCGCCCCGTCCCTCCCCTTCTCCAGCTCCAGCCTCGTCTCCTCTGGGACGGTGCTGAAGATGACACCGTCCTTCTTGAGCACCTGAAGGCCGAAGAACACCGGCTGAGAGAGCTCCTCGCCGGAGAGGCGCCCGTAGGCCTCCAGGAATGACGCGACCTCGATGGTGCTGAAGACAGGCTGGGTGATGAAGAAATGGACCCCCGACGACGCCTTCCGGTGGGTAAGCCGGGCCTCCTTCTCGACGCCCCGCCTCAGGTCGATGGAGGCCCCGATGCAGAGGTCTGTGGCCGCCCTGAGGCTCAGCCCCCTGTAGTCCTGCCCCTGGTTCATGAGGTCGATCGCGCTGATCAGCCCGGTGGGCGTCAAGTCACTTACGTCCCTGACCTGGCTAAGGTCCCTCTCGGTGAACTCGTCCCCCCGGACAACTATGACGTTCTCCAGGCCCAGCATCTGGGCCCCCAACAGGTGACTCTCGAGCGCCAGCCTGTTCATGTCCCTGGTCGCCAGGTTGAAGACGACTTCCTTCCCGGTTTCCCGTTTTATGGAGCAGGCCAGCATCGCCGAGTCCACCCTGACGGCCCGGCCGGGGTTGTAGGCCACACAGATGAAATCGGCGTCTATGCCCCTCGCCCGCTCCAGCGCGGCGACATCGGGCCCCCTCGGCGGGGAGAAATCGCACAGAACGATGGGCCGGTCGCCCTGGGCTGTACACCGGTCCGTGACCTTCACGTCGACCGCCTCCTCTCGGCGCTACACGCGCTGCGGTGCCACAATCTTAGCACGTCTCCAGGTTCTGCACTCGGACCATGTCTTTACTCTCCCACTTTCACCACCTATACTGGTCCCGGTACAGCTCAAGGAAAGATTCAGATGTCAGCGAACGTACTCAGGATAGGCCACAGCCCCGACGCCGACGACGCCTTCATGTTCTACGCCTTCGCCACCGGCAAGGTGACCATCGAGGGCTACGAGGTCCAGCAGGTGCTCGATGACATCGAATCGTTGAACCGTCGTGCCCTCGGGGGAGAGCTGGAGGTGACCGCCATCTCCGCCGCTTCCTACCCCCGGGTGGCGGAGAGCTACCGCATCATGGCCTGCGGCTCTTCGGTGGGGAGGAACTACGGCCCTATCGTGATATCCAGGCGGCCCCTGACACCCGAGGGGCTCGAGGGTAAGAGGATAGCCGTCCCAGGGGAGTACACCACCTCGTACCTCTTACTACGAATCTATCTCCAGCGACCCTTTACGCCGGTGTTCGTGGACTTCGACCGGGTGGGCGACGCGGTCCGGGCCGGCACGGTCGACGCGGGCGTGATCATCCACGAGGGGCAGCTTACCTGGGAAGCCGAGGGATACGCCAGAGTGCTCGACCTGGGCAAGGTCTGGGGCGAGGACACGGGGCTTCCCATACCTCTGGGACTGGATGTCGTGCATCGGAGGCTGGGCGACGAGGGAGCGGAATCTGTGGCCCGGGCCTTCGAGGCGAGTATCCGCTACGCTATATCCCACGAGGACGAGGCGGTGGAGTACGCCCTGCCCTTCGGCCGTGGGATAGACCGGGACACCTGCCGCAGGTTCGTCCGCATGTACGTGAACCAGGATACCGTCAACATGGGAGCAGAGGGGCGAAGAGCGCTGGAGACCATGTACCAGAAGGCCCGTGACCGGGGAATTATAGACGCGCTTCCACCCCTGGATGTAGTGGGATTATAACGCCCCTCACTAGTGGCGGACGATCTCGTAGAGGGTAGTGCGCTCGACGGGAGTGAAGCCCGCGTCGTGGATGATGTTAGCCACCTCTTCGACGGTGGTGCGGTTGTAGAACCCGGCCTCCTGCATAACGTTCTCGTCGAACAGGGTGCCCCCGAAGTCGTCTCCCCCGAAATGTAGCGCCACCTGTCCCGTCTTCTTCCCCTCGGAGAACCAGGAGGCCTGGACGTGCTGAAAGTTGTCAAGGTAGATGCGAGAGACGGCCATCGTCCTCAAGTAGCGGTTGGGCCCGGCCAAGGTCTTGACCCTTTTGGCCAGGGCCGTGTTCTCCGACTTGTAGCTCCAGGGAATAAAGGCGATGAAACCACCCGTGTCGTCCTGTAGCGCTCTGACGTGCTCCAGGTGCTCGATGATGTCCTCGTCCTGCTCCAGGTGGCCGTACATCATAGTGGCCGTCGTGGTGTAGCCCAGACGATGGGCCTCCCGGTGTACCAAGGTCCAGTCGTCCACCTTCCCCTTGGGAAACAGCCGGCTTATCTTGTGCTTTACCCGGTTGGAGAGCACCTCGGAACCCCCACCCGGTATGGTCCGAAGGCCGGCCTTATGGAGCTCGATGAGCACATCCCGCACGGATAGGCCGGACACCTGGGAGATCTTCATTATCTCGGGGGCGGAGAAGAAGTGGGGGTGGACCTGGGGGAAGCGCCGCCGGGTCTCCCTCACCAGGTCGAGGTAGTAGTCCAAGGGGAGTTTGGGGTTCAGCCCGCCCTGGAGCAGGACCCGGCTTACCCCCCTGGAGGTTGCCTCCCCGATCATCTGCATCACGGTGTCGACGGAGTGGGTGTAGGCGTCGGCGTCCCTTTCCGTACGGTAGAAGGCGCAGAAGCTGCAGTAGGCATCGCAGACGTTGGTGTAGTTGAGGTTGGTGTCCACGACGAAGGTGACCACCGGCTCCGGGTTATGGCGGAAGCGCACTTCTTGGGCCAGGGGGGCCAGGTCCAGCAGGTCTACTTCCCGTAGAAGGAACAGCCCCTCTTCTCCGGTGATGCGCTCCCCGGCGCAGACTTTGGCCCGTATGCCCTCTAGCACTAGGGGCCCCCTGCCTCGTCGAGGGAATTCAGGTACTCCCTGAAGAGGGCTATGGCCTTGTTCTCCCCCACGCCGGCCCAGTAGCGGAACCCCTGGAAGTACTCCACTATCTCTCTGGGGCTCATTCTTACGTCCTGGCGCATTTGGCCGATCTTGTACATATGCTCCAACCCCTCGTCCACGCAGGAGTATAGGACGTTCTCCAGGTAGGTAGCCCTCCGCGGCTGAATGTCCCGGCGGATGACCCACAGGGCAAACACGAAGGGGAGCCGGGTCCACCGGTGCCACTCTTCCCCCAGGTCGTACCGGTAAGGATAGGAAGGGACGCCGTAGCGACGCCTCAGAGCCTCGTCCCCTATCACCAGGAACGCGTCGTTGGGCTCCTCTAGCGACACGTAGGTTGCCGGCTTCACCTCGTATCTGTAGGCAAACAGGACCTGAAGCAGGCGCCTGGAGGTGGACGTCTCATCGGTGATTCCCACCGCCGCCCCATCCAGGTCCTGGATGGGGCGCTTGGAGTATAGAAGGACGCTCCTGGCTTTCTCCGGGGTCGCTATGCAGAACTGTCCCAGCTGGGTGTACCGGTCTTCCAACCGGAAGCAGTCCACCAGGGGGATGGGTCCGGCATCGATCTCCCCACGGTCGGCCGCTTGGGCCATCTTGCTGGGTACCATGGGCAGGAGCTCTATGTCGTCCCGTACCAACTCGTAATAGAAGGGCTCCGAGTTGAGGAACGGTATACGCCCTACCCTAATTTTCATAAACGTGCACCACGTTGTATAGAGCGTCCCTTTCCACGGGGACCTTCCGGGCGTCCTTGATTAGCTGGACCATCCGCTCTCTGGCCAGGCCCGCCGGGCTCGCGGCCTTGGCGGCGTGGGCGATCCGTTCCTTCCCGATGGTGCCGTCCATGTCGCTGGCCCCAAAGTTGAGGGCGATGGAGGCGGTCTCCTCCCCTATCATCACCCAGTAGGCCTTTATGTGGGGAAAGTTGTCCAGCACCAGCCTGGCGACCGCCACGGTCTTGAGGTCGTCTATCGCTGGGGCTTGCCTGGGGACCAGGTGGGTGTCCCCCACTTGGTACTCCAGCGGGATGAAGGCGAGGAACCCACCGGTCTCGTCCTGGAGCTCTCGCAGGTGAAGCATGTGCTCCACCCGCTCCTGGTAGGTCTCGATATGGCCGTAGAGGAGGGTGGCGTTGGAGCGGATCCCCATGTTGTGGGCCAGGTGGTGTATGTCCAGCCATCTGCTGGTGTCGTTCTTGCCGGGGAAAAGCAGCTTTCGCACCCGGGACGAGAAGACCTCTGCTCCGCCTCCAGGCATGGAGCTGAGGCCGGCCTCCTTCAGGCGGGCGAGGGACTCCTCGGGTGTCACCTTCCACCGGCGGTAGAAGTAATCGATCTCCGCCGCGGTGAACGCCTTGACCTGGACGTTGGGGAAGCTCTCGTGGATCGTCCTGACTATGTCCACGTACTTCTCGAAGGGCCAGTCGGGGTGGTGGCCCCCCACCATGTGTACCTCCCTGGTGTCTTCGTCCAGGTGCCCCAGGATCTCCTCCATGCTCATCTCGTAAGCGTCCGGGTCCCCCTTTTTTTTGGCGAAGTCGCAGAAGCTACAGGAGAGGACGCAGATGTTGGTCGGGTTGAGGTGCCGGTTCAGCACGAAAAGCACCCGGTCGCCTTCTCGCTGGCTCTTCACATGGTTCGCCATGCGACCAACGGCGGAGAGATCCCGGCTCTCGAACAGGCGCACCCCATCGTCCACGGAGAGGCGCTCCCCGTCAAGGACCTTCTCCCATACGGGTATAAGGTCCCTGTCCATGAACGCGATCCCCTCTACTAGCTCCATGAGTGCGAAAGCATCCTTTCAGGCCCGATGCGGGTACAAAGAATTGCCGTCTTGGGGTTCTGGTATTCCGTCGAGTTGGCGCCTGAGCGACGGCGACCAAAGCTTAGGGAGGATTGTACGGTGCGGTAACGTCCGTGTCAAGGCGAATAGCCGTTATCGCCGGCCCACCGGGGCCGGCCAACACGCGAGAGACCTGGCTGCTCCCACTTGGGTGCGCCCGGTCCTGAGTCCCTGCCCCCTCCCGGCGCCTTGACGGTATAAGGGTCTCGCCATAACATGAGTGGGTAGGTCCTTGGGTGCTCCCAAGGACCCAGCGGAGGAGAATCTGTCCTCACCGCCTTCAGCGACCAAGTTCCAGTGCAAGGGCCACCCGACCCTCCCGGTGAAAGACCGGGCCGGGCGGAGCCACTGCTACAACTGCATTATCGAGACCTACCAGACCCAGGCCTACAACCTCGCCCGCCAGATGCTGGACGACTGGGCGATGGCCGAGGACGCGACCCAGGAGGCCCTCCTCTCCGGATACAGGGCTTTCGCCAGCTTCCGGGGAGACAACCTGCGGGCGTGGCTCATGAGAATCGTCGCCAACGGCTGCCGGGACATGCTCCGGGCCAGAAAGGCACGCCCCAGCATACCCCTGGAGTTCCCTCCTCTGGACCCCGAATCGCCCCAGCCGCCACCCATCGATCCCCCGTCTTCCGAGGAGTCCCCGGAAGAGTACGCCCTTCGCCGCGAGCTGGGGAGGGCTATTCAGGAGGCGCTCCAGTCTCTGCCCGGGGAGCGTCGCCTGGCCGTTGCGCTGGTGGACGTCCAGGGCTTCTCTTACGAAGAGGCCGCCCAGATAATGAATTCCTCAGTGGGTACGGTCCGGTCCCGCCTGGCCCGCGGCCGCGCCGCTGTCCGGGACTACCTGCAAAGATACCGGAAATTTCTGCCCCGCCAGTTCCGTCAAGATAGATAGAGATATGTGGTTCGTTAGGCGAAAAAGGGAGCATATAAGCCTGGAGACCCTGTCCGAGTACCTGGACGGACGCCTCCCGGAAAGTGGCCGGCGCAGGGCCGAGCTACACCTTGGGACTTGCGACCATTGCAGGGAAGAGCTGGCGTCCCTGGAGTACGCCGTGGGCCTCGTAAGAAGAGTGCCCAGCCTTACCCCACGCCGCACCTACACCCTCCAAGAGGGGCCGGCTCTGGCTCCGCCGCTGGGGATCAGGGTTCCGGCCTGGGCCTACGGGGCTGCGGCCTCGGTGGCCGTCCTGTTTCTCGCCCTGCTGGTCTCGGCGGACCTGAGCGGTCTCCTGGACCAGGAAGCGTCCCGCCCTGTGGTACCCGACGGGGCCCTGGAGGCCACGCTGCCGGAGGCCGGCTCTTCCGAGACGGTCCAGGAGGCGCAGGCCGCCGGCCTGGCCACCCAGGAGCCGTCGGCGGCCGTGACGGACACGCTTCCCACCACCATGGCCGCCGCGGGCGTCGCTACCCCCGGCGGACTTCCCCTCCGCGACTCACTGGAAGTGGCTGCCGCAGACACAACCCCGGACGTCTCCCCCAAGGGGGCAGAGACGTCCGTGCCCGACACCGTCTTGCAGCAGGCGGCGCCTCCTCCGCAGGAACGGCTTTCCGAAGGCGAGGTGGGCGCTCCGCCAATTGTCGAGCCCACCCCCGCCGACGAGCGGGCAACGGCCCCCGAACCCTCCGGCGACGGCGCTCCGGCGACCCTCTGGCGGGTCCTGGAGGGGGTGCTGGGTGGTGTGGCTCTGCTGCTGGCGGGGGCCGTGCTCTGGCGCGTAGTGCGTCTCCGAAGGCCATCCGCTCCGTGATGTCGGCCGGAAACTTTTTCTCCGAGTCCTACGTCTTAAGCTACGGAGATCAACAACTTGCAGAGTAACGGAGGTGAGACATGACAAGGTTTCTTAGAGGGTTCCGCACAAGGAGGAGTGCAGCAGTCCTGGTGGTGCTGGGTCTGGCGATGGCCCTGGTGTCGGTAGCGGCCTGCGGAGGGACGGCGGCAACGGCTACGCCGGAGCCCCGTTCCCAGCCTGGCGCCGCGGGTACGGGGCAAACGTCGGAGGGGTTTGTCCCCGGAGCCGTCGTGCCCGGCCTGACAGACTCCCGGCTCTCCCCGGCGGGCGCCGGCCTACCGGTGCCCCTTCCCGCCATACAGTATGGTGGCAGCCAGCAGGTCGGTATCTGGGTGACGGCCCAGGGGGTGGTGGAGGTCACGCCTGACCTGGCGATACTAAGCGCCGGGGTAGAGGCCAAAGCTCCCACGGTGCAGGAGGCGCGCAGCCAGGCGGCCCAGGCGATGGACCAGATAGTTGGCACGCTGAGGGCCAGGGGAATCCTGGACGCAGTCATACAGACCCGGTTCTTTAACATATCCCCCGAGGAGATGTGGAACGATAGGACGAGGGAGGTGGAGTTAGTCGGGTACAGGGTCAGCAACCAGGTGTCGGTGAGAATAAGAGACATCGACAGCGTGGGTCTCATCGTCGATGAGGTGGCCGCGGCCGGGGGCGACCTGGTGAGGGTGCAAGGGATAAACTTCTCCGTGGAGGACACGGCGCTCCTGGAAGTACAGGCCCGAGAGAGGGCGGTCCAGGCCCTCATGGAGAAGGCCCAGCAGTTCGCCGACCTCACCGGGGTCACGCTAGGCAGGCCGGTGTTTTTGAGCGAAAGCGGGGGTGCCGCGCCCATCGTGCAGAACGCCATGGCCGCGAGGGCACTGTCGTTCGACAACGAGGCCGCAACTCCCATCATGGCGGGGGAGCTGAACGTGAGTATAACGATCCAGGGCGTCTTCTCCATCGCTGAGTAATAGGCCCCTCGGGCGGGCCCTGCGCGGAGGCCCCGGCTCCCCTTGCCGGGGCCTCCCCATGTCCCATACAATGGAGTCGACCCCAGCCCGATTCCCGAGATAAATGTCGCAGGAACAGCCCGGCGAGCTCGGGGAGGCAGGAGTAGATCGAGTGGTATTGAGCGACAGGTCCATCCGCGAGGAACTGGCAAAGGGTCGAATACGCATCGAGCCCCTGGACGACTCGTGCATACAGCCCGCCAGCGTGGACATACGTCTGGATAAGAAGGTGCTGGTGTTCCGGAACGACCGGCGCCCCTATATCGACATACGCCACTCCCAGGAAGGCCTTACCGAGCCGGTGGAGATCGTTGGCGACGTGCCGTTCATCCTCCACCCTGGTGAGTTCGTGCTGGCCAGCACCCTGGAACACATAGAGGTCCCCGAGGACATCGTCGCCCGTCTGGACGGCAAGAGCTCCCTCGGCAGGATGGGACTGATTATCCACTCCACAGCTGGATACGTGGACCCCGGATGGAAAGGCCACCTCACCCTTGAACTGACCAATGTGGCCCGGCTACCAATCACCCTGTACTACGGCATGAAGATCGGCCAGGTGTCCTTCCTCCAGCTAACGACCCCTTCCCAACGGCTGTACGGGTCTCCTGGGCTGGGCAGCAAGTACCAGGGCCAGCAGGAGCCCGTTCCCAGCCGCTTCTACCAGGACTTCCCGCAGGCCCTTCAGGGACCGGGCGGCCCGTAGGCCCGAGGCCCAGGGCATAGTATCGGCTGGATAATATCGTGTATTATTCTATATCTCTTGACAGTATGGACGGCGGCTCCCAGAATTAGGCTAGAGGCAGGCAGGCTCAGGCCTCCATGAACCAGACTGACAGCTACATGAAACTGGCCCTGGCCCTTGCGAGACAGGCGCTGGGGACCACCAGCCCTAATCCCGCCGTCGGCGCCGTGGTGGTAAAGGACGGCGCCGTGCTGGGCGAGGGTTTTACGGCACCTCCCGGTCAGGGACACGCAGAGGTGGCCGCCCTGGGGATGGCCGGCGACTCCTCCCGAGGCGCGTGTCTATACGCCACCCTGGAGCCCTGCTCATTTACCGGCCGCACTCCCCCTTGTACCCAGGCCATCATAGCGGCGGGGGTGAGAGAGGTCCACGCCGCGATCCTGGACCCCAACCCCCGGGTAAATGGCCGGGGGGTCAAGCAGCTTGAGGAGGCGGGTATCAGGGTGGTCCTGGGCGAGGAGCAGGAACAGGCAAAGGAGCTATGCGAGGCCTTCGCCAAGCACGTCCGCACTGGACTGCCCTATGTAATCGTCAAGTTCGCCGTGAGCCTGGACGGTAAGATAGCTACCCACACCGGGGATTCCAAGTGGGTTACCGGCCCTGAGGCGCGCCGGAACGTTCAGGGGCTGCGCCGGGCCTGCGACGCCATTATGGTCGGGGTGAATACGGTGCTTCGGGACGACCCCCAGCTTACCGCCCGAGATGAGGAGGGAAGGCCCCTGGACCGCCAGCCCCTCCGGGTGGTGCTGGACAGCGCCGCCCGCACGCCCCCGAGCGCACGCCTCCTGAAAGAGCCGGGCAGAACCTTTGTCGCGGTGGCCGGGGCACCGGAAGGCCGGGTGTCCTCTTTGCGTAAGGCGGGTGCGGAGGTCGTCCAGCTCCCGGCGTGGAAGGGTATGGTGGAGCTGCCTGCCCTGCTCCAGGCGCTGGGCGCGAAGGACGTGGTAAGCCTGCTAATAGAGGGGGGCGGAACCCTGATGGGCTCCCTGTTCGACCTGGGGCTTGTGGACAAGGTGATGGCCTACATTGCCCCCGTGATAGTCGGCGGCCGCTCCGCCCCGTCCTCCGTCGGGGGCAGGGGCAGTGCTACCATGGCCGAGGCCATGAGGGTCTGCCCGGCGCGGCTCGAGCGGCTGGGGGATGACATCCTCCTGGTCGGGTACCCTGCCGGGGGGACCACTCCCTGGGACATGGCCGCCGGCATGGGTGAGGAGTGAGATGTTCACTGGGATAGTCGAGGAGGTGGGCCGGGTCGAGTCCATGGAACATCCCGGCCAGCCGGCTGGGGTGAAGCGGCTCTCCATCAATGCTACCAGGACGCTGGAAGGTCTCAAGCTGGGTGACAGCATCGCCGTCAACGGCGCCTGTCTAACGGTTACCAATCTGGATGGCGGATGCTTCAGTGTAGAACTCGCTCCGGAGACGCTGCGACGCACCAACCTGGGCTCCCTCCAGCCGGGGTGGGGAGTTAACCTGGAGCGGTCGCTGGCCGTTGGCGATAGACTGGGTGGCCACATCGTTCAGGGGCATGTCGATGCAAGGGGGAGGGTCTCTTCCCTGGTACCCGAGGGCGACTGCGTCATTATGCGTTTTCGGGCTCCGAGACGGCTGATGCCCTACATCGTCGAGAAGGGATTTGTGGCTATTGACGGCATCAGCCTTACCGTGGTAAAAAGGGGTGCGTCTTCGTTTACCGTCTCGGTTATACCCTACACCCTGGAGAACACTGCACTGAAGGGCAGGAGCGTGGGAGAGGCGGTGAACCTCGAGGTTGATATTCTGGCGAAATACGTCGAGAGTCTCCTTCGGCGCTGACGCGGGCATCGATCAAGCCCCGGCGGGCTCTCAAAGTTGAAATCCGTTCAAGGGAGAGGGAGATATGCCTCTAGCAAGCGTGGAAGAGGCTACGGAGGACATCAGGCAGGGGAAGTTCCTTATTGTAGTCGACGACGAGCAGCGGGAGAACGAGGGCGACCTCGTGATGGCCGCCGAGAAGATGACCCCCGAGGGGGTCAACTTTATGGCGACCCATGCGCGGGGCCTCCTCTGTACGCCCATAATCGGCGAGAGGCTTGATGAGTTGAACCTCCCCTTGATGGTCGATGGCTGCAACACCGCCAAACACGGCACCGCCTTCACCGTTTCCGTGGACTACACCAAGGGTACCACCACCGGGATATCCGCTCACGATCGGGCGGCCACCGTGAAGGCCCTTTTCGATCCCAATGCGCGGCTCGAGGACTTCTCCCGCCCCGGCCACATCTTTCCGCTGCGCTACCGTGAGGGGGGCGTCCTTGTGCGTGCGGGCCACACCGAGGCCGCCGTCGACCTGGCCCGCATGGCCGGCCTCTATCCGGCTGGGGTGGTATGCGAGATCCTGAACCAGGACGGCAGCATGGCGCGCATGCCGGACCTGGAGCAGATCTCTCGAGAGCACAACATCAACATCATCGCCATATCCCAGATCATTGCCCACCGAAGGCGTCATGAAAGGCTCATAGAGAAGGTGGCGGTAGCCCGCCTGCCCACCGTATACGGCGAGTTCCAGATCATCGCCTACAAGAGCACCATCGAACCGGGAGAGCACATGGCGCTGGTCATGGGCGACTGGCACCCCGACGAGCCTATACTCGTAAGGATTCACAGCGAGTGCCTTACCGGCGATGTCTTCGGAAGTACCCGGTGCGACTGTGGAGAGCAGATCAAGGCAGCTCTGGAGATGATCGCCCAGGCCGGCAAGGGCCTCTTCCTTTACATGCGGCAGGAGGGCCGTGGAATCGGCCTGCACAACAAGATAAAGGCCTATCATCTCCAGGACAACGGAATGGATACCGTGCAGGCGAACGAGGAGCTGGGTTTCGAGGCAGACCTGCGCCACTACGACATCGGGGCACAGATCCTGGCCGACCTGGGGGTAAAGAAGATGCGCTTCCTGACCAACAGCCCGCGCAAACTGGTGGGCCTGGCCGGCTACGGCCTGGAGCTGATAGAGCGAGTGCCGATAGAGACCCAGGTCAACGACGAGAACAGGGGTTACCTTTCCACCAAGCGGTCTGTGATGGGCCACTTCCTGCCCTCCTGCTAGGCACTCTCCCTTCCCACCGTGGACATCAGGTACTCCCGGGTGAACTTGTCCAGCCCGCCATCCAGCACAGCGTCGGGATTGGTGCTCTGGCAGCCCGTACGATGGTCTTTGACCAGCCTGTACGGGTGGAGGACGTAGCTTCTTATCTGGTTTCCCCACTCCGCGGAGACGTGTTCCCCCTTGAGCCGTGCAACATGCTCAGCCCTTTCCTGTACCGACCTTTCTAAGAGACGGGCCCGCAGGATTTTCATGGCGAACTCCCGGTTCTGGTGCTGGGAGCGCTCGTTCTGGCAGGCGACCACGATGCCGGTGGGCAGGTGGGTGACCCGTACCGCCGATGCCACCTTCTGTACGTTCTGGCCGCCCGGTCCGCTGGAGCGGAAGAAATCTACCGCGATGTCGTCGGGCCTTATGATGATCTCCGGGTCCTCTTCGGCGGCCGGCAGCACCTCCACGAGGGCAAAGGAGGTGTGCCTCAGGTGGTTGGCGTCGAAGGGGGAAAGCCTGACCAGGCGGTGAACGCCCCGCTCCGCCTTCAGGTAGCCATAGGTGTAGCGTCCCGCTACCTCCAGCGTCACGCTCTTGATGCCTGCCTCTTCTCCAGGGGAAAGGTCCAGGATCTGACTGGTGCGGCCCGAGTTTTCCGCCCAGCGTACGTACATCCGCAGCAGCATGCCGGTCCAGTCCTGAGACTCCGTTCCCCCGGCGCCCGAGTGTACAGAGAGGATAGCAGGGCGCTCATCGTAGGGGCCGGAGAGCGTCAGCTGGAGCTCCTCCTGTTCCAGGACGCGGGAGACCTCGTTTACCTCCTCCCGCAGCTGTTCCTCCAGCGAGCTGTCGCCCTCCTGCATCGCCAGGGCTATCAGCTCCAAGAGGGACTCGGTACTCTTCGCCAGTCCGCGCCACAACTCCACAGTCTCCTTGAGCCGTGCCAGCTGCCGCATTTTCCCCTGGGCTATCTGCGCGTCGTCCCAGAACGAGGGTCGGGCGGCCTCGTCCTCCCGCCTGGCGACCTCAGCCTCTTTCCCTGGGACGTCAAAGACGTGCTAGCACTGTCTCGATCGTCTCCCGCATCTCCGCCAGCTTGCTCTTCAACTCTTGCATCTGTTACACCTTTCTCGACTTGGTTATCGTGCTGAGAACCGCGTCCTCCGGGCTGGTGTTCCCAGCGAGGCCGTCTGCGGCTCGGCCATACACTATGCCGTCCCAATGTCCCGCCCTGAGATGGCCCGCCGCGGCGCGGTGGGCCATCCTGGTGGTCTCGGGTAGGCGCCGACCCCTACAGCAGGCCAGTACCCACTCCACCGCCGAGCCCAGGTCCACCTTGTGGCCCACGGACACGTACACGGGACTCACTCCCTTACGTGTCCTCAGGGCAGCCCCGATGACCTCGCCCCGGTGGACCAGCTCGGCCCAGGACCCCGCTTCCTCTCCCAGAGGCCCGTGGCGACCGATGAGCCTGGACTTGGCGCATCCTATTGTGGGGAGGTCGGTCAGCAGGCCTATGTGGCATGCGAGGCCAAATCGCCTGGGATGGGCCATACCCTGCCCATCTGCGATGATGATGTCGGGGACAATCCCCAGTTTCTCCAGGGCGGCTATCTGCACCGGCGCCTCCCGGAAGGAGAGCAGACCTGGTATGTATGGGAGATGGGGCTTCCCTTCGGCCAGCCGGACCTCCTCAAGCTCCAGCTCCGGGTAACTCAGCAGCACCGCGCTCGCCGTCACCACGCCATCGGTGCGGGGAGGCGAGATGTCCAGCCCGGCCACATGCCGGACGTTGCCGGGAATCGCCCTGGTACTGGAGACCAAAGGGGCAAGGCGCAGCTGAAGGGCCTTGGCCTCCTCGACGCCTACGTCCCAGGCGTGCAGGCTCCGTAAGTTCATGGTCCAATTATTATAGCAGGTCTCCGTATGCCCGGGCATGAGGGGACGGGGCTATGTTTCGCCTGACTAGGCTACGGCGGAGGGCCGGAAGTCCAGCACCTTCAGCTCCAGCACCTCTGGGTCCCCACGCCAGCTGGTGCCCACAGTGTAGACCACGTCCAGCAGGGGTGTGTTGGGGACCCACTGCTCCGCCTGACGGAACGCCACGGCATCCCACACGACGTTACCTTCCCGGAGCTTCAAACGGAGGTGCTGGCCCTGCGCACCCATGGTGCGCCGCTCCACCGCTTGGAGGCGCCGGGTCAGGAACGTCGGAGCGGGGTTTCCCACCCCAAAGGGCTTCAGCTCTTTGAGCCAGCGAAAGGTCTCGCCGACTAGGCTCGACACTGGCACCTCTGCGTCTATGTCGAGCCAGGGGTTCAGGTCCAGTTGTCCGAGTGTATGCTCGGCTAGCCGGAGCATCCGCTCTTTCAAGGCAGACAGGTTGCCCGGCTCCATGTGAAATCCCGCTGCCTGAGCGTGCCCGCCATAACGCTCGAACAGGTCACTACAGCGGGAGAGGCCGTCCTGTACCAGGTGGAACCCGGGAACGGTACGGGCGCTGGCCCTCACCGTCCCCTCTACCAGGGACATCACCACGGCCGGCCGGCTGAACTGCTCCACCAGTCTGCTGGCCACCAGCCCCGCAATCCCCGGGGAAAGATCCTCTTGGCAGATCAAGAGGATGGGCGGAAGGGGGAGCTGTGCCAGGACCTCCTCCCGAGCCCTCTCCCAGGCCGCCTCAGTCAGCTCCCGGCGCTCGTGGTTAAGGGTCTCTAGCCTGGCCGAAAGGGCCTCCGCTTCATCCTGGGAATCGGTCAGCAGGAGCCGGTAGCTGGTAGAGGCGTGCTCCAGCCTTCCCGCGGCATTCAGGCGGGGGGCGATCATGAAGGAGATGGTCTCCGCGTCTATGGCCGCGGCCCTCACCCCGGCTCGCCGGTAAAGGGCCAGGAGTCCTAGCCGCCGGCTGCGGCCGAGCTCTTTCAGGCCCTCTCTGACCAGGTACCTGTTCTCCCCAGACAGAGGCACCAGGTCGGCTACCGTGCTGAGGGCGGCGAGCTCCAGCAGGCTCCTAGGCCAAGTTCTGCCCAGGCCTTCGTAAAGGCCCTGTACGAGCTTGAAGGCCAGGCCAGCACCCGACAGCTCGGAGAAGGGATAGTCCGAACCACCTAGCTTGGGGTCGATGATCGCCAGCGCGGGAGGCAGCAGTTCCGGCGGTTCGTGGTGGTCCGTGATTATGACGTCCATCCCAAGCTCATGGGCCAGCACCATCTCTTTATTGGATGTAATTCCGCAGTCTACGGTCACGAGTACGGAAGCGCCTCGTCGACTCAGGTCCAGGAGCGCCGGCCGGTTGGGGCCGTGCCCCTCGGCCATGCGGTCGGGGATGTAGGGGATGACCCTGGCGCCAAGGTCTTCCAGTCCCTGGGCCAACAGAGCCGTGGCGGTGACGCCGTCTACGTCAAAGTCGCCGAAGACACCGACGGTCTCCCCATCGTTGATGGCGGCGTGGAGCCGGCGGCAGGCGTCATCTACGCCCGGAAGCAGGTTGGGGTCGTGGAGAGGAGGGTTCAGGAACGAATGCAACTGGGACTCGGTCGCGACGCCCCGATTGGCAAGTACCCGAGCGATGACCGGTGGCAGGTGTCCCCAGGGCGGTCCGAAGTTGGAGGGTTCGGCCCCGGTCGGGCCCCCCGGCCACGGAGTAGAGAGTCTCCACTCCCTCCGGGCCGCCACATCCCCCACCACCGCTTCCTCCTCCAGACTAGAGCTGGGCCGTAGACCTGAAGATGAGCACGGAGTTGTGCCCGCCAAATCCGAAGGAGTTGCTCATGGCTGTGTTGATCCGGTGGGGGCGGGCCTTGCAGGGGGTATAGTCCAGGTCGCAGTCGGGGTCCGGGTTCTCCAGGTTCAACGTGGGCGGAATGACCCCGTTTTGAATGGCCAGGACGCAGGCCGCTGCCTCCAGGGCCCCACCGGCTCCCAGCAGATGTCCCGTCATGGACTTGGTGGAGCTAATGGCCACCCGATGCGCGTCCTCCCCCAGGGCCGATTTTATGGCCCGAGTCTCCTGTCTATCGTTAAGGGGAGTTGAGGTGCCGTGGGCATTGATGTAGTCGATCTCTTCGGGCCTTACCCCCGCTTTTCGCATCGCCAGCGTCATGGCCTTGGCGGCCCTCTGGCCGTCGGGGGAGGGTTCCGTAAGGTGGTAAGCATCGGAGGTGGCGGCGTAGCCCAACAGCTCCGCCAGCGGACGGCCCCCCCGGCGTGTCATGCTCTCGTGCCCCTCCAGGATAAGGATGGCCGCCCCCTCGCCGATGACGAATCCGTCTCGCTTGGCGTCGAAGGGACGGCTGGCCGTCTTCGGGTCTCCGTTGTGCCTCGACAGGGCGCGCATGGAGTTGAAGCCTGCGACGGCGATGGGGCAGATGGGCGCCTCGCCCCCGCCGGCGATGACGATATCCACTTCGTCCCTGCGGATCATCTCCCACCCTTGGCCTATGGCATCGGCGCCGCTGGAGCAGGAGGACACGGGGCAGAAGTTGGGGCCTGTGGCCCCAGCCAGCATCGACACCTGGGCGGAGCCCATGTCCGCCAGCATCATAGGTATCAGAAAGGGGGTTACGCGGCGCGGGCCCTTTTCTTTCAGCACATCGTATTGCTGGGACAGGGTAAGTATCCCGCCTATCCCGCTGCCCACGATCGCGGCAGTCCGGTAGGGGTCCAAGGTCTCGGGCCTGATCTCCGCCTGGCCCCGCGCCTCCCGGGCCGCGACGGCCGCCAGCTGGGCAAAGCGGTCCATGCGCCGGGCTTCCTTCCTCTCCAGGAAGTCTGTCGGCTCAAAGCCCTTGACCTCTGCCGCGATCCTGGTCTCGAAGCCGTCCAGATCGAAGGCGGTTATGTAGTCGACCCCCGATACGCCATCGACCAGCGCTTCCCAGGTTGAGGCCACGTCAAGTCCGAGCGGACTGACTATGCCCATACCTGTGACGAATACCCGCGTGTTCATCCCTGGTTTCTCTCACAAGTCTCCGGGGACTGTATAGGTGGGGCGAGGCGACAAACGCTGAAGCGAGGGCTCTCCTCGTCTACTTCGCCGGTTGGAGCCGCTGGCCGGGGCGGGAAGGCCCACGCCCTTATCCGGCCCGTGGCCACCTAGACGGGCTTCCTCGGGGGGGCGGATAGCATCGTCAAGGCTTCGGCTACCTCGTTGATGCGGGACGAGACCGTCTCGCTTATCTCCCGACCTGTATTGGATATCTGTAGCCGGTAGCGGCTGAGCGCCTCGCTTGCCTCGTTTATGCGATTCGATATGACCTCGGGAAGCTCTTTGCCCGTGGCAGCCAACTGGGCCTGATATCGTCCCAGGGCTTCGGTCATCTCGTGCATGCGAGCGCCGATGGCCTCGGGCAACTCTTTGGAGGAATCAGAAAGGGTGCGTAGAACCTCGCTGAACTCGCCGATCCGGACGGAGATGGTCCCGCTGGCCTCCTTGACAATGTTAGACTGCCTGGACTGTCCAGCCTTGAGCATCTGGAAGATACGTCCATACAGCTTATCAACCGGATTCAGCCTTGCTTGATACCTGTCGAACAGGTTCCTGGACTCTTCCATAGTCCAGCGCTTGTCCAGGTACACCAACTGGCGGCCGGTGTAGAGTTCGTAGGGGCGTATCTTCCCTTGAGGCAGTATCTCGCCATCCGCGTCGAGAGGGGTCAGGTCGGTCCAGTTGGAGGTGGCCGGCAGCGGGGTTAGAAGGTTGGCAGTCTGATACTTGCTGATCTTGGTAACCCAATCGGCCATGCGCATGATGCCCTCTTCGGTATCATAGGGCAGGCCAATTATCGTCATGGCGACTAAAGTAAACCCAAGCTGGTTCAGCTGGACCAGGTCCTGGTGCACCTGGCCCGGGTCCTGGCGCTTGCGCACCGCCTTGAGGTTCTCGGCGTTGTCGGATTCAACGCCGATGTAAAGCATCCTTATGCCTGCCTCGTGGAGGGCGCTGGCCAGCTCCGGGTCCTGCCCGATCTCAGACCTGGTCTGGCATATCATGTACATGTCTTCCGTGTGCCCGCGCCAGCCCTTCAGCCTCTCCAGGCGCTCGTTGCGATATTTGGTGGCCCGGAGCGGAGGGGGATGGAGGTCGTCGGAGATAAAGACGCTAAATCGCCCATTTTGCGAGGTGTGGATCAGCCCGTCGGCGGCCAGCTGCCTTAGCTGGCGCAGCCGCTTTAGCTCGGTCTGCCTCCGGACCAGGCGGTACCCAAGGAACTGTTGGATCACCTGGCAGTAGGTACACTTCTCGGTACAGCCGCGTACTGTCTCCAGCACCCCGCCCGCCATGGGATTCTGGGGCGTGAGGTCGCGGATGGCGCGGAAATCCGGCAGCTCCACAAAGTCGGGGGCGATCACACCCGTCCTGGGGGTCTGCACCAGATGTCCATCCTTCATAAAGGATATTCCCGGGACTTTCATCAAGGCGCTGTCGCGGCCGGAGCCCTTATAGGTCAGGAGCACGTCGGAAAGCTCCCCTATGATGTCCTCCCCCTCCCTGTTCACTACCACGTCAAAGCTGCCCTCTTGCATGGCCTCCTCGGCCAGGGGGCTCATCTGTGGGCCGCCGCCCACGGTCACCATATCCGGATGGTGTAGCTTGGCGAGCCTGCCGATCTCATAGGCCCTGGGCGCTTCATTGATGAGGCAGGTGATCATCAGGATGTCCACCCCGTCGAAGTCGGCATCCGGGTCGACTCTGCCACTCCGGTGCTCAAACCATATCTCCGTGTCGTACAGGTATGGCCCCTTCCATTGCTTCAGCGCAGCCGAGAGGAAGAGCATACCCTGTCGGGGAATGGCGACGTACTCGAAGTTGCCACCCTCCGACTCGGGCTGTACGAGCAGCACTCGTTTGATGCTGGACATATTACCTAGACCTCCAGACCCCCGAAGACTCGTTAGAGGACCGTGCCGGTGTGTACCGGAGCCAGTGGTACTGAGAGACTGCCCCCTCGCCGAACACCACACAGGAACCGGTACAATCTTCCGGCCGCCCAATTATACAACATAGCCGGGCCCATTGGAATAGCTAGCATCGCCTTTCCGAAACGAAAGGGCGGCAGGTGCCCAGGCCGGGTCCGGCAAGACCCGCAACCGGTGTGTGCATCTGCCATGCCTCCGCTCAGGAGATAGTCCTGGTTCCGAAGGCCGTAGTGGGTGCGGGCCGGGACTCGGCCGCAAGGTTTGCTCCCTGAAGCTGCAGCAGCTTCTCCAGGGTGGCCGCGTCGGGGGCCCTGGTGAAGGCGTCATCCTTCCGTACCAACCCCTTGTGAACCAGGTCCGCTAACGCCTGCTCGACGGTCTGCATACCGTACTCGGCGCCCATGAACATGTAAGACTTGATCTGGGTGATCTGGTTCTGACGGATGAGGTTCCTTATCGCGGGCGTCCCTATCATTACCTCGAAGGCGGCGATCCTCCCGACCCCTTGCGCCCTGGGTAAGAGGGGCTGAAATATCACCCCGGTAAAGCCGATGCTAAGCTGAAACTGCACCTGGTCCTGCTGCTCCGCGGGGAAGATGCCCACCAGCCGCTCGATACTCTCCACGGCCCCATTGGTGTGCAGGGTCCCGAGGACCAGGTGGCCCGTCTCGGCGGCAGTTACCGCCAGAGAGACGCTCTCCAGGTCACGGAGTTCGCCCACCATGATCACGTCCGGGTCCTGTCTCAGGGCCCTGCGGAGGGACTCATTGAAGGAGTGAGTGTCGCCACCTATCTCGCGCTGTATGATCATGGACTGCTTGTTCTGGTGGACGTACTCAATGGGGTCTTCCAGAGTGATGATGCGGCAACTGGCGGTCTCGTTCAGGTGATTGATCATCGCCGCCAGGGTGGTGGACTTCCCACTGCCGGTGGCCCCCGCCACCAGCACGAGCCCCCGGCGCTGGCCCACCAGCTCCAGACATACGTCAGGAAGGCCGAGCTGCGCGGCCGACGGCACCTCGGCGGGAAGTATCCTGAGGGAGAGGCTGATGGTGCCCCGCTGGTAACAGGCATTGACCCTGAAGCGTGCCAGTTCGGGCCGCCCGTAGGAAAAGTCAAGCTCCTTGTCCCGCTGGAACGTCTCCCAGTGCTCCCGTGTGATGATGGACTGAAGGATCTCCTCCAGGTCCCGCTGGGTCAGCTTCCCCTCACCCTGCACCATCTTCAGGGCCCCATTGACCCGGGCAACGGGCGGGCTGGACACCGCCAGGTGAACGTCCGAGGCACCCGCCTGGACGACGGTTTGCAGCAGCCTGTCTATGTCTATCATAGCGCCACAGTCCCTTAACGCTTCCGTCGTGACGGCCTGGTCCATTATATCAAAAATATCAGCGGGATAGCATGGATTCAAGCGTGGACTCACCATGTCCTCGGCCTGGCCGGTAACGAAACATTGTTGATCCGGTATCCCATCCCCTTGCCTACGGCAGCCCGCATAAAATGGAGTAGGACTTACCTGAAGCTTGGTATAGGAATCCGCCGGAAAGTGCCGAGAAACATATTATTAGGGCTGATCGGCGCCGCGTTGATCGTCGTCCTGTTTGTGGTGCTGCAGCTCACGTGTCAGGCCGACGGCACGACGGCGCCGGGGTCAGGGACCCCCACTCCCGATGCCGACACCCCCACGCCGGTGGTCGATGGACCCACCAGGACCCCCACCCCTGATCCCACCCCCACGCCGGCGGCCCAGTCCCCCAGCGAGGCTAGTAATCTCGTCTGGTCCTATCTGGGCCAGTGCTACTCCTTCGACCCCGTCGACCTGGTCGCCCACCTGGTAAGGGGGGACTGGTTCGTGCAGGCCTCCACTGGCTCCCTTACCAGCTACGGCCTCTGGAAGATCGCCGTCTCCTCGGGCGCCCTGGAGCCCCAGGACCCTCTGGCCCGCCAGCTCCAGTCCGACGTGGAGGCGCAATGCGCCCTGGGGGTGCTGGCCTCACTGGCAACCGCGACCCCCCGCCCCACCCCTTCGCCCCTCCCTACAGCCACCCCCACAGTACCGGCCGTACCCACCGTTCAGACCATGAATGACGCCCGAAACCTGGTCGGTCCTATCTGGGCCAGTGCTCCTCCTTCGACCCGTCCCAGCTCCAGGTCTTCCTTGTCCAGGGCGACTGGTTCGTCCAGGCCCTCCCCACCTCCCCTCAACAGTACGGCCTCTGGAAGGTGGACGCCCTCACCGGCGGCCTCACCCCCCACGATGTCGTGGCCCGGGAGTGGCAGTCCTTCATAGAGTCGGAGTGTAGCCCTGAGATCCTCGAGACCCTCTTCACCCCTACCCCAACCCTCACCCCGACACCTACGCCTACCCCTACTCCACGGCCTACGCCTACCCCTACTGCCACTCCTCCCCCACCAACGCCGACCCCTGTCCCTACCCCCACACCCACTCCTACACCCACGCCGCTTCCCCTGGTCACCACAGCCGGGGATGCCGTCGCCTCCCTCTGGGCCCACCTGGTCAAATGTTTCATTACCCTGCCCATCACCGACCTGGAGGCCCGCCTGGACCCGGCCAAGGCAGAGTGGGTGGTCATAACCAGGCCGGGGGCCATAACCAGTGCGGGCACCTCAGCGGACTATGGCGTGTGGAGGGTGGACCGGCAGGACGGCACCATATCACCGGAGAACCGGGAGGCCAGGAACAGGGATCAGATCGTCACCAGAGGATGCTGACCGCCGCAGGGTTCCGCGGTAGGTTTCTGGAGCCCGTGGCACCCCCCGAACCTCTTCCTCCGGGATGCCTTTCTCCCACACACGGTAGCCAAGGCCGGTAGTATGCGCCGGGGAGCCGGTGGCCGTCCCGTCGCCCGGGGTGGACTTGCTGCGGCGGTGGGGCTGGGGTAGAGTTGGTGCCGAGATGGCTGCGGATAGCAAACCCAGTAACTATCGTTTCGCCATAGCCGGGCTTACGCTGTGGGCCCATTTTGCCGGGGGCCTCAGCTTCCAGGCGGTCTCACCTGTGCTCCCCCTCATCACAGAGGACTACAACATCAACCACACCACCGCCGGGCTGCTGGCGGGGGTAGTGTTGATGATGTCGGGCGCTTTCGGCCTCCCCGGGGCGGCCATCGTGGGGAAGCTAGGCGTGAAAAGGGTCTACGGCATAAGCTGGTTCATGATGGGAGCCATGACTCTGGCGGCCCTGTCCCCCGGCTTCGAGGGCCTGATGGCCCTGCGCATAGCCTACGGGCTGGGGATGGCGGCGATGATGCCCGCCACCGGCCCCCTGGTCATGCACTGGTTCCGGCCGAAAGAGTTGCCCGTCATCAACAGCCTGAATATAGCGATGTTTACCCTGGGCATGATGCTGTCCGTCTCCATGGCCGCTCCCCTGTCGGATGTCCTGGGATGGCCCAGGGTCCTGGGGCTTTTCGGGGCAGTCGGGCTGGGAGGCGCCTTCGCCTGGCTCTTGTGGGGCAGGGCCCCGGACGCGATCGAGGGCCCCGGTGGCTTCGTGGCCTGGCGTGAGGTGTGGACCGTGGTCAAGAACAGGACCGTATTGATACTGGGATTGGCCGACGCCGCCTGCTTCAGCCTTTACATAGCCCTGACCTCTTGGCTTCCCACCTTCTACCACGAGAGCCGGGACGTATCGCTGACCGAGGCTGGATTTATCATCGGGCTGCTTCCCTTCATGGGGATCTTCGCCGTGGCCCTGGGGGGATTCCTGCCTCTGAAAATCGGGGAGAAGCGCCTCTTCTTCATAGTTCCGGGGGCCATGGCGGGACTGGGTGGCCTGGGCGCCGTCCTTGTAGATAACACCGCCGTTACATACGTATCCGTCGTACTGGTGGGGTTGGGCTCATGGTTGTACATACCCATGCTGTTGACCCTACCGATGCAGCTGCCGGGAATGACGCCCCCGCGGGTCGCTATTGCCTGGGGCTGGATTATGACGGCCAGCGGACTTGCCGGGTTCGTGGCGCCCCTGGCGGTGGGGGCCATCCGGGACGCCTTCGGCACGTTCATCCCGGGTTTTCTGATCTTCGCCGGGTTCGCCTGGTTCCTGTTCGTCGCGGGCTTTCTGCTCCCCGGGACCGCGGCCCCCAGGGCCACCGCGGCCCCGCCGGCTCCGGCCAGCCCCGCGCTGGAGTAAGCCGGTCGTCCCGATGCCTTTTCCTCAGGGCCGGCCCTCCTGGCGCCCCCGCGGGCGCCGATGGGAGACCTTCGACTCCACGACGCCGGTGTGGACGCCCGGCGGGACGTGTATTATGATATCAGGGGCTAGAGGACCGGCCCGTGAGCAGGCCAGGCAAGCCCTCGTTCGGAAACTTCACCTGAGGAGGAGCTATGAAGATAACCAGGATCAGCGAGGTACAGGAGGAGCCGGCCGCCAGCCCGCTGTTCACGGGAGGAGTTGTAACACGGCAGGCCATCGTGCCGCCCGAGCTGGGGCTCGACATCAACTGTGCTATCGTGAACTTCGGCAGGGGGTCCCGGAACAAGTTCCACGCCCACACCAGCGACCAGATCCTGATTATAACCTCGGGCATAGGCATAGTAGCCACAGCGCACGAAGAGCGGCAGGTGACGGTGGGGGACGTAGTGCACATTCCCGCAGGGGAGAAGCACTGGCACGGCGGCAGGAAAGAGTCGCCCATGGCCCACATCACCGTAACGGGCAGGGACAGCAAGACCACCCAGCTCGAGGAGTAGCCGGCCTCTCCGACTCCGCCGAGACCAGCCCCGCGGCCACACCGAGGCTTGGAGGGAGGCTGGGTACGATCTGGAGAAGGATGAGCCCTAAGCTGTCCTCCGCCGAGCGTGGCTAGTGAGACTCCTGGGGGTGTGGGAGCTCGCATCTGCGGCAATCATGTTGATTCTGGCCACGGGGCTACAGTGGGAACTGGGCTGGATCACGCACCGGGCTGAATGAAGGCGCTGGAGGGATAGGTACTTGGCACAGGAGAAGGTCGTAGTAGCCATGAGCGGCGGCGTAGACTCGTCGGTAGCCGCCCTGCTGCTGAAAGAGGCCGGATACCAGGTGGTAGGCGTGACTATGAAGCTCTACGACATCGACCAGGCCAGCCTTCCCTCGTACTATCGTGGCTGCTGCACCGTGGACGACGTCGAAGACGCGCGGATGGTGTGCCACCGTCTGGACATACCCCACCACACCTTCAACCTGCAGCGGGAGTTCCGTACGTTCGTCATAGACTACTTCTGCGGCGAGTACCAGCGGGGCAGAACGCCCCATCCCTGCATCGCCTGCAACGACAGGATAAAGTTCAGCTTCCTCCTTCAGCGTGCGGGTTTCCTCGGCGCTGCGTACGTAGCTACAGGTCACTACGCCCGTATCGAGCCCGCTGGAGGGCGCCTGCGGCTGCTCAGGGGCATCGATCCCCAGAAAGACCAGTCCTACGTTCTCTATGGCATGGGCCAGTGGGAGCTGGGCCATACCCAGATGCCGGTGGGCTGGTATAGCAAGGCTGAGATAAGGGAGATGGCCGCGCGGGCGGGCTTTCCCAATGCCGAAAAGCCTGACAGCCAGGACATATGTTTCATACCATCGGGGGACTACCGGGAGTTCCTCAAGGAGCACATCACTCCCCGGCCCGGCAACATTGTGAATGGTGGGGGTGATATCCTGGGGGAGCATCAGGGTATCGAGCACTTCACCGTGGGCCAGCGCAGAGGCCTGGGAATCGCCGGCCAGAGGGCCCTGTACGTGACCGGGCTGGATGCGGAGACCAACCGGGTCGTGGTAGGCCCCGAAGAGGAGCTCTACACTGATACCCTGCGGGCGTCAGAGGTCAGCTACGTCTCCGACCGGGAGCCCGTGGGCCCTGTAGAGGTCGACGCGAAGATACGGTACATGTCCCCCGGGGCGGGGGCCACCCTCCACCCCGAAGGTGAAAACTGCACCATACGGTTCAAGGAGCCCCAACGGGCCATCACCCCCGGACAGGCGGTAGTGCTTTACCAGGGGGACGAGGTGCTGGGAGGGGGCCGCATATCCAGCGGGCGTAGCGCCCAGCGGGGCTAGGGCACCGGGTCCAGGCCCCGCGCGGTGTACCACTGAGGAGCCCATGCCCACCTTCGACCTGGAGTCGGGCCTTCTGAGAGAGGGGTTGTCGCTACTGGCGGGCGTGGACGAAGCGGGCCGGGGCCCCCTGGCCGGCCCCGTGGTGGCCGCTGCCGTGATCCTGCCAGTTGGACTCCTCGCGGGCCGGGGTGGTCCGTTGCCCCCCTGGCTTGGCCTCGTGGACGACAGCAAGGCGCTGACCCCCAACCAGAGACGGCGGGCCCTGGAGCAGATCGAGACCCACGCCTCCTCCATCGGCCTGGGGATAGTGTCTCCCCAGGAGATCGATGCTACGGGCATCGCCCAGGCCACCAGGAAGGCCATGCGCGGGGCAATCGAGAGCCTGCCACTGAGGCCGGCGGGCCTTCTGATCGACTTCGTCCAGCTCCCGGAATGCGGCATACCCTTCCGTGCCCTTACACGCGGAGACAGCCTTTCCTACTCTATCGCCGCCGCCTCCATCGTGGCCAAGGTGACCAGGGACAGGCTGATGGAGGAAGCGGACGGGACCTTCCCGGGGTACGGGTTCTCCCGGCACAAGGGTTACGCCACGGCCCAGCACCTTCGTTTGCTGGCCCTGAAGGGCCCCTGTCCCATCCACCGCCACTCCTTCCGTCCCGTGCGCGAGGCCGCGTCCCGGCCCCGGCGACCTCCCCTCTGGGGCACGGTCCTGCCGGAACCAGGAGGGGTCCTGTAGCCATGCCCACTGCCAGGAGCCGTCTGGGCTCAAGGGGTGAAGCGCTCGCCAAGGCGTACCTGAAGAGCAAGGGCTATCACATTATAGAGTCCAACTTTCGTTGTCCCCAAGGGGAAATGGACATCGTAGCCCGGGATGGAGCATACCTGGTCTTCGTCGAGGTGCGCACACGCCGTGATGGGGGCTGGTACGGCTCACCCGAAGAGTCCATCTCCCGGAGGAAGCGGGCCCGGCTTGTAGCCATCGCCGAGACCTATATTCAGAGCTGCGAGTCCCCTCCGGACTAGTGGCGCATCGACCTCGTTGCGTTGCGTCTTGACAGCCGGGGGGCCATTGGGCCGGTTGAGCATGTGGAGAACGCCATCGAGCTTGAGTGATTCGGGGGCGGCTACCTGTGCTAAAATCTAACCACAGGGCTGTGCCCTGGAGGGCGTGAGAAGGCCAGAATGCCTATTTACGAATACCGCTGCACGCGTTGCCGCCGCAGGACCACGGTCCTGGTCAGGAGCATATTTAACCCGCCGCAGCCGGTGTGCCAGCACTGCGGAAGCCCCAATCCGACCCGCCTAATCTCCAAGGTCTCCTTCCACCACTCATCGGGCGACAGCCTGGACCGGATCCCCGACTCGGGATTCCCCGGAGACCTGGACGAGAACGATCCGAGGCAGATGGCCCAGTGGATGCGGCGGCTGCAGAAGGAGACAGGCGAAGAGGGCTCCCCAGAGTTCGATGAGATGCTGGAGGAGATGGAGTCCGGGGCGGAGGAGCCCGAGGATGATGCCGAGTGATGGGCCGGGTGTCTAGACACCTGTGCCTTTGCGCTTTTTGGCCGAGAGGGGGTAAGAATGCCCATATATGAGTACCGCTGTCGCCGGTGCGGGGAAAGGTCCTCGTTCTTCGTCAGGACCATGGACACTCCCCTCGACCCGGAGTGCTCCTACTGTCAGAGCCGGGAAATGCAGCGGGCGCTATCTAGCTTCGCCTGCCACCGGTCCGTCAGGGCGGTCCACGAAGACTACGGCCCTCCTCCGGGTCCCGGCGTGCCTTCGCTGGACTACTATAAGGACCCCCGGAACGTGGGCCGCCATGTGGAGGAGTCCTTTCGCAAGTACGGCATGGAGGTGCCCCAGTCAGTTAGAGATGCCATCGACGCCGCCCGCGAAGGGGAGCTGCCCAAGGGGCTGGACCTGTGACGGGTGGGAAGTCCTTCTTCGACTCCCAGATGGAGTTCCTGGCCCGGTCCCTCTCTGACCTAGGGGATATCTGCAAAGTCCACTCCCTGGAACCCCGGGTATTGGAGGTCCTGGGCGAGGTCTCTCCCCGGCTGGCCATGGGCGTAAACGCTCCGTCCCAGTCTCCTGGGCTCGTGGAGGCCCTGGAGGTCCTCCGCCAGGTCAGGGCTTCCCTCGCCCTCCTGAAGACTGCGGGCTCCCTGCTGGCGAGCGAAGGAGACGGGCCGGCGCCCCGCCTCAGCTCCGCGCTGGATGATCTGGAGAGGGAGTTGGGAGAGCGGCTACGCAGGACGTCGAGCCATCGGGTCTACGGCCTTTACGTCATCATCGACCCGGAGGTCACCGGTGGGAGGGACCCCTTTGAGATCGCTCGTGCAGCCCTCAGGGGGGGTGCCAGGATGCTCCAGCTTCGGGACAAGCTCAGGGAAAAGGGCCAGACCCTTCCCCTGGCCAGGGCCCTGAGAGAGATGAGCGCCGCACACAAGGCGCTGCTCATAGTAAACGACCACGCTGACCTGGCCAGGATCGTTGAGGCCGACGGACTCCATGTTGGGCAGGGGGACCTGCCCGTCGCAGAGGTCCGGCAGCTACTGGGACCACACCAGATGATTGGCCGGTCCAATCACCTGCTGGAGGAGGCCGTGGAATCCCAAGCGCTGGGGGCCGACCACGTAGCGCTGGGGGCCATATACCTCACCGCAACTAAGGCCAGCATAATCGATCGGGCTCCCATCGGGCCCGAGGCGGTGCGCCGTGTGAAGGGTGCCGTAAGCGTTCCCGTCGTTGCGATAGGAGGCATCAACGAGGAGAACCTGGGTCCGGTGGTGGAGGCCGGCGCCGACGCGATTTGCGTCACAGGTGCCGTTGGCCTGGCGAAAGACCCGGAGCAGGCATCCCGCCAGCTGGTGGAGGCAATCCTTAGGGCCGGAGGTAAGGCGTGACGTATCCCCCTCGCGAGGAGAGCCTGGCACGAATATCGCAGGTGGCGCTGGAGCAGCTCTCAGCCAAAAACGAGGCCAGGGAGCAGGGCCTTAAAGTCTCCCGCGAGGTGATCCGGCTCTCAGCCAACGCGATCCGGGCCGTCCACCGGCAGGAGTTCGACGAGGCCAGGGGCCTGTTGGGCGTGGCCGGGGCCCGGCTGGGCGAGGCCGCGAAGGCCCGGGAGGGATGGCCGGAGGTATACTACTCCGGTTACCTCTCCGACGCACGCAAGGAGTACAGCGAGGCCAGCATTACGCTGGCCCTGATCGCGGGTGCCGACATACCTCAGCCCGCCGATATCGGCGTGGAGATGGCCCCTTACCTTAACGGCATGGGAGAGGTCATAGGGGAGCTAAGGCGGTTCATCCTGGACTCCCTCCGTAGGAACGATACCCGGCGCTGCGACGAGCTCATGCAGGTCATGGACGACATCTACAACGTCCTGGTCACGGTGGACTTCCCCGAGGCGGTGACCGGAGGTCTGCGGCGCACCACCGATGCCATACGGGGCATACTGGAGCGGACCAGGGGAGACCTCACCATGGCCCTGAGGCAGCGTGATCTGGAGCAGAGGCTCGCCTCCCTGGAGGTCAACAGTCCGGGGACTTCAGAGTAGGTCCCAAGGCGGGTCCCCCAATCACCTGTCCCAGGTCGACTTAAACCAACCCCGTTTGCAGACGCTCGATGAGCTTCTGGCGCAGCCCTTACTTGACACCCCAGGGCAGGTGTGCTAGGTTCTCTCATGCCCGGCCGCTGGGGCCGTGACTAAGCTCGGAGAGCCTGCATGTTGCCCATCGTCATATCTGCCGCCCTCGGGGGACTGGCCCTCGTCTTCTCCACCGTCCTTATATTCCGGGTGATGGCCGCCGACCAGGGGAACGCCCGCATGCGGGCCATTGCCCAGGCCATTCAAGAGGGGGCGGTGGCCTTCTTGCGCAGGGAGTATCTGGCCCTGGTTCCCTTCATATTGGTGATGTTCGTGGTCTTGTGGTTGCTGATAGACCGGTACACCGGTGACTCCTGGATACCGCGGACCGCCATCGCCTACCTGGTAGGGACCATCTGCTCGGCCACGGCCGGATTCATAGGCATGAACGTGGCCACACGGGCCAACGTACGGACCACTGCTGCCGCCATGAGGGGACTGAATCCCGCGCTCCGGGTCGCCTTCTCCAGCGGGGCCGTTATGGGCTTCACGGTAGTTGGAGTGGGGCTCTTGGGGGTGACCATACTGTACGTCATCTTCCAGGACATCAGTTACGTGTTGGGGTTTGGGTTTGGTGCCTCTTCCATAGCCCTCTTCGCCAGGGTAGGTGGAGGCATATTCACCAAGGCAGCCGACGTGGGCGCCGACCTGGTGGGCAAGGTGGAGGCCGGCATCCCCGAGGATGACCCCCGGAACCCCGCGGTCATAGCCGACAACGTGGGAGACAACGTGGGGGATGTGGCGGGCATGGGGGCCGACCTTTTCGAATCGTACGTGGGCTCCATCATAGCTGCGATAGCCCTGGCTGCGGCAGCAGCATCGACGGAGGGATGGAAGAGTGACGTAGCCCTGCTGCCCCTGCTTGTGGCCGGATTCGGCATCGTGGCGTCCATACTGGGCACCTTCCTGGTAAGGAGCGGCGAAAAGGCCTCCTTTGGCCAGCTTCTGTGGGCGCTGCGTCGGGGTATCTTCACCTCAGCCCTACTGGTCCTGCTGTTCACCTTGGGAGCGGTGATATGGCTGGACCTGGATGGCCTGATAGCGCCGGACGTGAGCGATTTCGATATCTTCTGGGCGATCGTGGCGGGCCTGGGAGCGGGCGTCATAATCGGGGTGGTAACCGAGTACTACACATCTTACGACTACGGGCCCACCAAGCGGGTGGCAGAGGCGGCCCAGACCGGGGCCGCGACCACCATGATCAGTGGCATAGCGACGGGGATGCAAAGCACCTTGATTCCCGTGCTCATCATTGGCGGGGCCATCCTGGCCGCCTTCGAGCTGGCCGGGTTTTATGGGGTCGCCATGGCGGGAGTCGGAATGCTGTCTACCCTCGGCATCACCCTGGCCACCGACGCTTATGGGCCGGTGGCCGATAACGCCGGTGGGATAGCTGAGCAGGCCAACCTGGCGCCCGAAGTACGGCAGCGCACCGACCAGCTCGATGCCCTCGGAAACACCACCGCGGCTACGGGAAAGGGGTTTGCCATCGGCTCCGCCGCCCTGACCGCGCTGGCCCTGCTGGCCGCCTATGCGCAGGCGACAGGGCTTGAGGAGATCAACCTGCTGAAGCACACGACCCTGGCCGGCCTGTTGGTCGGCGCAATGCTCCCATTCCTGTTCTCCGCCATGACCATGAGGGCCGTCGGAAGGGCCGCCTTTTCGATAGTCAACGAAGTAAGGCGCCAGTTCCGCGAGATCCCTGGCATAATGGAGGGGACGGGCCGGCCGGAATACGCCCGGTGTGTGGACATCAGCACCAGTGGGGCGCTCAGGGAGATGATCGTCCCGGGCCTGATGGCGGTGGGTGCCCCGCTGGTGGTTGGCTTTACCCTGGGGACCCAGGCGTTGGGCGGCCTCCTGATGGGGGCCGTTGCGGCAGGGTTGGTGCTGGCGATCACGATGGCTAACGCGGGTGGAGCGTGGGACAACGCCAAGAAGTACATAGAGATCGGGCACTACGGGGGCAAGGGGTCCGAGCCCCACAAGGCAGCTGTTGAAGGGGATGTGGTGGGCGACCCCTTCAAAGATACCTCCGGCCCTTCGCTAAACATCCTGCTCAAGCTCATGGCCATAGTATCCCTGGTATTTGCGCCCGTGTTCCTGAAAGTAACGCCCCTTATCAGCTAGTGGAGCGGTGGAAGGGTGGCGGCATACGGGATATAAGCTAGTAGGGAGTCATCCAGCCCCCGAGCCCGGCAGCGGGGACGTGCGGGTGTAGCTCAGTGGTAGAGCGCTAGCCTTCCAAGCTAGCTGTCGTCGGTTCGATCCCGATCACCCGCTCCAGCTCATAGTCAACGGAAACTTCCTCTCTGCCCCACCCTTCGTACTCAAGCGATCGCCCAGGCCGGAAGCACGGCAGGGCTACATCATGCCGGGAGGACCGAAAGATGCGGGCCATAGATATGCACGTCCATGTACCGCGGCAGCCCGGGCTACATAAGATCGGGGTGGAAGAGCAGCTGCGGCGGTACTTCCGGGTTAAGGCGGCTCCCAAGGATGCCGAAGAGATGGCCGCCAAGTACAGGGACCTGGATATCCTGGGTGTCATCTTCTCGGTTGACACCGAGACCTCTACCGGGGAACCCCCCGACACCAACGACTACGTGGCCCACATCGTGAGAAATCATCCGGACCAGTTTATCGGCTTTGCGGGAGTAGACCCATGGAAGGGAAAGGCCGCGGTTATAGAGTTGGAACGGGCCGTGAGCGAGCTGGGACTAAGGGGGCTGAAGCTGCATCCGGTACATCAGGCCTTCTTTCCCAATGATCCGCGGTTTTATCCTCTGTACGAAAAAGCGGCGGAGCTTGGGGTGCCGGTGCTGTTTCACTCGGGGTTCGCCGGGGCTGGCGCAGAGTTGCCGGGAGGGGCCGGCCTGAAGCTGAAGCACAGTGCACCCATTCCCTATATCGACGATGTGGCAGCCGACTTTCCTACTCTCACCGTCGTCATGGCCCACCCCGCCTGGCCGTGGATCGAGGAGCAGATAGCCGTGGCACTCCACAAAGCTAACGTTTTCCTGGACCTATCGGGATGGTCTCCCAGGTACATACCTGAATCTCTGGTCAGGGAGGCGAATACCAGGCTTCAGGACAAAGTACTGTTTGGGTCAGACTACCCCTACATTCAACCGGACCGCTGGCTACAGGACTTCGAGAACATACCGTTGAAGGACGAGGTGCGTCCCAAGGTGCTGTTAGATAACGCACGCAGAGTCCTGAAACTCGGGGGTGGCTAACCCGCCTTAGGATTAGCCTGATGCTGTAGCCGGGTCCACCAATTCAAGTAGGGTCCCCGGTCCCCACTCACAGTCACGGTGTTGGACAGAGGGCCAGAAGTGTGGGATAATTGAGATGTAGGGGACGCGTGGGTTCGACAGGGGACCATTCTGGCGATTTGCAGGCCGAGGTGCCATCACCCTCGAAAATCAGATGGCAAAAACTAACTGGCGAACGTGAATTCGCACTAGCTGCCTAAACAGGCAGCTACGTCTGCCCCAACGGATCCTGGAGGTTGGGATGCAGGCGCCATAAATTCAGGATGCTACTGCTCACATGCCGATAAGAGTTGGGTAAGTCGAATCGGCTGGGTCCTCTGAGATTCGGTCGGCAGAAGCCCAGAGGGCTGAGAACAAATAGCCGGACAAGCCTGTAGCATAGTCTGTCAGGGTGCACTCTGGACGGGGAGTTCGACCCTCCCCCGTCTCCACCACAAACACGGACCAGTTGCCTCCGGACCTTCAGAAGCGTCCGGAGGCAAGTCTTTTTCGGAGATCAGGACGACTCCGCTACCTTCCCGGGTAGTGGCTACCTCAAAGAGGGGCATGAATGCCGGCTTGGGGCGGATGGCGACGACAGACTTCTCCTCGATGGTATCCACGTAGACAGCGTCCAGCATGGTGAGGAGGCTCCGGCGACGTTCGCCCAGGTCAGCCTGCTCCCACAGTGCCGGTAGGTCCTCAAGGAGCTTCCCGGCCTCCCTAGCCGCGTCCACCCCAGGGACCACCAGAGACACCATCTGGTCCTCCAGGGACCGTTTCTCCCTCAGGTACTCATCCCGGCCTTTCAACCCGTCCAGATAGACGTCCCCCAGCCTCTTCAGACGTTGCTGGACCTTCGCCCGTTCCTGGCCCACCCTCTTCACGTCATCAGCGAGGTGGATTCGGACCAGCACTCGGTCCATCCAGGCCTCCGGCAACACTATGGCTTCGATGATCTGCCCGATCTGGTCCTCGGGGACATGGCAGGGCATGGAGCCACTTCTACCGACGCAGTACCCGGCTCCCCGGGACCCGTACTGCTCACGGTAGTAGCGACGTCCATTGGTGTAAGTCTGAGCCCACATCGGCATGAGGCAATGGGCGCATCGGATAAGGCCCTTCAGGAGGTATTCTCTCTCGGGTCTGGAGTCGAGGGTCTCGGACCTGCCCGAGTTTCTTCTCAGGTTGTCCTGGACCGTAAAGAACAGATCCTCGGATAAAGCGGGGTCATGGGCCCCGGGGAGGACCTGGTCCCTGTGACGTACCTTCCCAGTGTAGAAGACGTTATGAAGGATACCCCTGACCGAGGCGGTAGTGAATAGCCTGGGGCCGGCGGAGACATCGCCGGTTCCATCGAGGAGTCTCTTGGTGTTCCTGGTCCTGAACCCCTGCCCGTTAAGGGTCGACGCGAGACGAGACAAGGTGACCGTACCAGCAGCATATCGACGGAACAGTTCCCCGACCGCCTCAGCCTCCTCAGGCACTACATGGACTCCCCCAGCGTGCTCCTCGTCACAATGCAGCTGTCCCTTCTCGTAGCAGGACAGGTAGCCGAAGGGGACCGAGCCCAGGTGCTTACCCTGATGAGCCCGCTCGTCTATTCCTTTCTTGACGTGGGTTCCCAGCATATCGGAGAAGAACTCGCCGAAGCTGCCCAGGGTCCTGGCGACCAGGCGCCCCTCCGGGCTCGACCAATCCAGCTTCTCCGTGATGGAGACCAGGCCAACGTTGTGCTCGGTCAAGACTGCTACCGAGTCCAGCAAGACCTTCAGATTCCGGGACCACCGGTCCAGTGTATGGACGACGACCACATCGAAGAGTCCTTTGGAAACATCATCGAGAAGCTGGCGGAACACGGGCCGCTTTTTGATGGAGTCTACGTGGGCGCTCTTGCCTTCTTCACGGTAAACTCGCGTCGTCTCCCATCCCCTGTTACGGCACAGATCGCGAAAGAGTCGTTCCTGAGCATTGAGGGAGTGGCCCTCCACCTGCTCTGCGGAGGAGACCCTTATGTAGCCGACGGCCCTCACGGCTCTATCTGCTCCTTCCTACGGGCGACAGCCAGTGCGACATCTGACAGAGTGGCGAGGAAGTTATCGATCTGACTCTGGTCCAGTTCATCTTTGCCCTCGGTGGTGTCGGGTGTGGCGGTGTAGTGTATACGTTGGTGTATACAAGTCAACCCCTCCCCGATGTCAATTTCATGATCGCTTCGGGTATGTCCCGCAGGAAGTGACCCACAGAGCTTCGTGCCGGACCTAGGGGGAGGCATCTTGATCCTTCCGCTCCCCAAGGTGCCCATCACGGGTATCCAGAAGCCTCTTCAAGGTGGCATAGCCGATGTTGAGTTCCCGTGCCGCCTGGCGTCGTGAGATATCTCCCCCGCTAAGGCGCTCCAAAATAGCTCCAAAACGTTTGTTTGAGGTGGACCCCAAAATTCGGACAGGTGGCTAAGAGAGAGTCCCGCTCCTAAAATAGGACGGAAACAAGGAGCAGGACATGAAGCAAACACGTAAGAAGCACAGCCCAGTCTTCAAGGCCAAAGTGGCTTTGGCCGCGCTCCAGGGGGAGCACACCATTGCAGAGCTGGCCAGCCGGTTTGAAGTCCACCCGAGCCAGATCCATGCCTGGAAGAAGGCCTTGACTCAGGGGGCGCCGCACCTCTTTGAAAATGGTGGTGGACGCCAGGAGAAGGACCAAGAGGTCCTCACTGCCCAGCTCTACCAACAGATTGGGCAGCTCAAGGTGGAACGGGATTTTTTGTCACGGAGCTTCGGGTTGTGAGCCGGTCCCAACGCCGGGCCATGATTGACCGAGAAGAACCGAAGCTGTCTCTGGTGCGCCAGTGCGCCTTGCTGGGTATCAGCCGCTCCTCGTTGTACTACCTGCCAACCGAGGCCGGCGCCGAGGACTTGGAGTTGATGGCCCTCATAGACCAACAGTACCTGAAGACACCTTTCTACGGCTCCAGAAGGATGACTGCCTGGCTCAGCAATCACGGACACCAGGTCAACCGCAAGCGGGTCCGCCGGCTGATGCAGCTGATAGGCCTGGAGGCCATCTACCGGCGTCCCAACACCAGCAAGCCAAACCCAGGGCATAAGGTCTATCCGTACTTGCTCAGGGGGCTGGAGATCAACCGGGTCAACCAGGTGTGGGCCACCGACATCACCTACATACCCATGGCTCGGGGTTTCCTCTACTTGGTGGCCATCATGGACTGGCACAGCCGCTACGTGTTGGCCTGGCGGCTGTCCAACACCCTGGAGGTAGACTTCTGTGTTGCGGCTCTGGAAGAGGCCTTGAGCAAGGGTCGGCCACAGATCTTCAACACCGACCAGGGCAGCCAGTTCACCAGCGAGGCCTTCACCAGCATGCTGCTGGCGCAAGGCGTTCAAGTGAGCATGGACGGCAGGGGCCGGTGCATGGACAACGTCTTCGTGGAACGGCTGTGGCGCAGCATCAAGTACGAGGAGGTGTACCTGAAGGCATACCAAAATGGGACTGAGGCCAGAAAGGGGATTGGGGCTTATCTGGCCTTCTACAACCAAGAGCGGCCCCATCAAGCCCTGGGCTATCGGTCACCGGGTCAGGTGTTCCATGCAGTGAGCCCACAAAGGTGTTTACTGGAACATCCACGAGCCTTACCATCGGATGAAGGTTTACAAGACACCCCAGCGGTAGACTCTCTTATTTTAGCCTCACCGCTGTCCTGATCATGGGGTCCACTTGAAGGATCTCACGGAGAAGAAATGTTTGGCGGCCTTTCCTTCATGCTAGGCGGCAACATGTGCTGTGGCATTATAGGAGACGACCTGGTAGTGCGAGTCGGTCCCGACAGCCATGAGAAATCACTGGCTAAACCGCACGCACGACCAATGGACTTCACCGGCCACTCGCTCAAAGGAATGGTCTATGTAGGCCCTGAGGGCCACAGGACAGACAAGGGGTTCAAGTACTGGGCTGGGCCAGGGGCTAAGCTTCGCTCTCTCACTGCCCCCGAAGACCCCACAGGCTGGACCGAAAGTGAGTAGGCGACGGTGGCTGAAGGTGGCCAGGCTCTCGGTCAGCTCGGGGAGTATGCGGCCCCGGCCCTGGAGCAGAATAACCTTGATTTCCAATGGCTTCACATGCCGGTAGCTCCCCGTCGCCTCCCTCACGAAGTCGTTGATCTCCGCCGCGACCTCGACCCCCGTATACCCGCCCCCCGCGCCAGCCTCATCCTATCATACCGCGCTTCTCCAGGAGCGCAATCCGGAGGCGGCGGGAGCCCCAAGCGACGGGGCCCCTGGCGCACGGCCCCTGGGCATGGGCCCAGGGGCGGTGGCGTGCCTTGACAACTTTGAGCACGCCCGTCACAATAGGGATCGGTCCCAGAGAGAGATCGTGTCCGGCGCCGGGGCTGCCGGGAATAAGAGTAGAGGGGTTGAGAGGCGATGCTGAAGATCGGTCATGCGGTGACCCGTCCTGGGAGGATATTGGGGGACGAGGCGGTGACCATCAACGTTCCTGAGGAGTTGGAAACGGTCCCGGGGATCGTGCAAAAGCCCCAGGAGGTGGACTTCTACAGCAGAGAAGACCCGTTGGGGAGTCTGGCCGTCGACAACACCGCCGACCGCGACTGGCTCTTCTCTGTGGTCGCCGATGAGCAGCGGCTGGAGTTCAAGCTCAACTACGCCATGAACGTGCCTATCATCAAAGAGTCGCTGGAAAGCGGAGAGGTGGAGCCGACTGCCGAGGCTGAGCCGGGCAAGGACATCACCGCCGAGATCAAGCGGAAGGCCAGGGAGCTGGGGTTCGGTGAGGTGGGGATCACCCGGTTCGACAAACGTTACGTTTACCGGCACAAAAGAAACTGGGCCAAGTTCCCTCACGCTATCTGCCTGGCCTACGAGCAGGAGTACGAATCCACCCAGTCGATACCCAGCATAGAGGCGGAGAAGCCCCATTTCGGCACCTACAGGATAATGGGCGCCAAGGCCCTGGAGCTGGCGGACCTCATCCGCAGCCTGGGATATCACGCCCAGGTACACAGCTCCCAGGACAACACGGCTCCCTATATACCTATGTTCGTCGAGGCCGGCCTGGGCCAGCTTGGGGCCAACGGCCAGCTTCTTTCCCCCCATTTCGGCTCGCGTGCCAGGATCATGGCCATCTCCACCGACGCGCAGGTCACCTACGACCAGCCCGTTGACTACGGCATCCACGCCTTCTGCTCCATCTGCCAGGTGTGTGTCAACCGGTGTCCCGGCCGGGCCCTCATGAGGGAGAAGGTGTGGTGGAGGGGCGTCCAGAAGCACAAGCTCATTTACAAGCGGTGCCACCCGGTCATGGCCAGGTACCAGAGCTGCGGCGTGTGCATGAAGGTGTGTCCCGTCCAGCGGTATGGCATGAATGCGGTGATAGGCCACTACGTAGAGACCGGCCAGGTCCTGGGCAAGGGTACCCACATGCTGGAAGGGTACTCGATGCAAGGCCAGGGCTACTTTGGTCCCGGTGAGCTACCCCATTTCTCCAACGATTTTTTCCAGGCTCCCCACGGCAAGAATGAGGACGTGCTCTTCGAGGAGCTCAAGGACAGGATAAAGGCAGGCCAGGTCCCCGACGGCCCCCAGGGAGACGCGGTCCTGAACGAGTTCAAACAGAGGGTGGCCAAGTACGTGCTGGCCGCCGAAGGGGACCTGGTGGACCCTTCGGCCCTAGAAGCGCGGACCTAGGACAACCTGGCAGCGGCCACGACCAGGCCGGCCATGGCGGTGGAAACAAGATGCAGGAGGCCCATCGAGTGACGTCACTCGATGGGCCTCCCAACTTCTCTGTGGTCAGACAGTAACCGGCCCCTCACTGCTCTTACGAACGGGCCCCCGGCGTGACTAGCAGCCCGGCGCCTTGGACATACCCTTACGCAGTCGCGCTATCTCCTGAAGCTCCTCCGCCAGCTCCAGAGTCCTGGCGGCCGCTGCCCTTGCGAGCTGTTGCTTCTCGGGGGTATCGGCGTACTTGGGCAGGAGCCGGCGCCCCATCTCGTGATGGTACCCCTCGTCGGGCTGGATTGTCCCCTCGTATAGCTCCGCAGTCGGCGTGTCCCCCTGCGCCTTGCAGTACTCGATAAACACCTGGTTCCGCACCTTGGCGAGGCCCTCCCGGGTGAACTGCCCGGCCGCCAGGCGCTCCACCGTGGTTTCCAGGCCCTTCAGGTACTGGAACATGGGGCTGTAGCCCTCGGCGAGGGGGTCGATGGCCGAAGGGTCCTGTCCCATCTGGCGCAGACGGTCCTCTATCAGCCGGTAGTGCCTGGCTTCGTCCCCACACTGCCGGGCCAGGGCCAGCTTCACATCCATCTCGAGGGTGGTGCCCATCCACATGGCCGCCTCTTCCGAGGCCTCTATCTCGCTCTTGAGCGCCCCTACCAGCATCGCCCCTATGGTCACGCCGGACGCCGGCTCATGGGCAGCGGACGCTCCCGCCAGCCGGTCGAGGGAAGCGTACACCATCTGCTCCAGCTCTTGGCAAAACTCCTCACCAGTCATATATCCAGACCTCCTTCCCAAACCTCATGGGGCGACGTTTACCCTCAGACCGAGCGACAACATCATATGCACCCACCGCTGCCCGTGTCAACGGCAGACGAGGAGAGCCTAGTGGGCCGTGGTACCGCCGTCGATGACGAGGTCCGACCCGGTGACATAGGAGGACTCATCGGAGGCGAGGTACAGCACCCCGTAAGCGATGTCCTCCGTCCTGCCTATCCTACCCAACGGTATCCGCTGCGTGAACCGTTGAAGCATGGCGGGGTCGGACGTACGGTCCTGGACCATTGGCGTGTCCACCGGGCCCGGGTGGACGCAGTTGCACCTTATCCCGTCTTTGGCGTGCTGGATGGCCGTTGCCTTTGTGAACAAACGCACCGCTCCCTTGGTGGCGGTATATGAAGCAGAGCCATCGGGGTTGCCCACCAGTGCCCCGGTGGAGCCGACGTTCACGATAGAGCCTCCCCCATTACGCCGCATGACCGGGATGGCTTGTTTCGTGCCCAGAAAGACCCCCTTGGCGTTGACGGCCATTATCCGGTCCCAATCCTCTTCGGTGGTATTCTCTATGTTCTTCCGTATAAGGATCCCAGCGTTGTTGACCAGAATATCCAGCCTACCGTACGCGCTAACGACGCTTTCAACGGCCCGCCGCCAGTCCGCATCCTTGGTGACGTCCAGGTGGATGTAGGTGCCCTCGCCCCCCGATTCCCGGATCAACGCCTCTACCTTCTTACCTTCCTCGTCCAGCACGTCTCCAAAGACCACCCTGGCCCCCTCTCTGGCGAAAAGCTGGGCCTCCGTGGCACCCTGCCCCCGGGCACCACCGGTAATAAGCGCTACTTTGCCTTCTAGCCGTCCCATGCCTACCTCCCGGTACTTAGTCATCTGGCCATCACCACGGATGGGCTCATCTCTGGGCCTATCCGGCCGCCGTCACTATCTGCCTTGGACCAACACACGGTTCAGGCGCTATCCCCGTAGATGAAGCCGGCCTCGAACATCTCGTAGTCCGCTCTATCCATTCCCAACGACCGGTAGGTACGTTGGGCGACCTCGTTGTCCCGGCGGACGTAGAGCCGGAGCCCGCATACGTCCCCCCGGGACCTGGCGGCCGAGAGGACATGTCCGTGCATCTCCCTGTATACTCCCCTGCGGCGCCACACCGGCCGCACATACACGCTCTGGACCCACCAGAAGGTCCCGTTGCGCCAGTCGCTCCACTCGAAGGTGACCATCAGGGCCCCCACCACACGCCGGTCGGCCTCCGCGACAAGGTAGAACCCCTTCTCGGGGCAATGCAGGACCGCGGCCACACCCTTGGCCACGCGGTCGGGGTCCAGCGTCCGGCCCTCCGTTTCCAGCGCCATGGCCGCGTTCATCTCCACCAGGGCCTCCACATCGCCGGGCGCGGCCTGCCTGACCGCGAAGCCTTGCCGGGAAGGTCCTTCCACCGCCGGGGGTGTCATGTCGTCACCATGCCATCGCATAGGTGGCGCGGCGGGGGTCGGCGCTTGCGCACAGTACGCCTGTCTGGGGGTCGCGGCGGGTGACGATGGCCCCGTTGCCGCAGGTCTCCGCGTCCACGACTTTGTGACCCAGTGCCATGAGTCTGGACCGCACCTCCTCCGGAATTCCGGCCTCCACGTTCAGCTGTCCCGGAAGGTAGACGCGGGGATAGAAGGAGTTGATCATGCTCCACGAGGCGAACCGCGGCGCCTCCACGGCCTGCTGCGGGTCCATGCCAAAGATGAGCATATTGAGGAGAATCTGGAGGCCGGCCTGGGTCTGGTTGTCCGCACCCGGACAGCCGATGGTCATGACGGGTTCGCCGTCCTTACACACGAGGGAGTTGACCAGCGTCGTCCTCGGCCGTTTCCCCGGCTGTAGCCCGTTGGGGTGGCCGTCCTCCACGAAGAACATCTCGCTCCGGGTGCTGAAGGAGAACCCCAGCTCAGGGATGTACACCGACTTGGGGAAGAAGCCACCGCTGGGCGTGACACAAACCATGTTGCCATCCCGGTCGATGACGGCGAAATGGGTCGTGTCCCCCTCGGGCTCCACCCCCATGTCCCTCGAGGTGGTGGCAGCCACCGTAGCCGGGGCGCGCTGTGGCGTCCCATCGCAGTAGCGCCACGGGTCCCCGGGCTCCGGCAGCTCGGAACATGCCTGGTCCGGCCTTATCAACCCGGCCCGGGCAGCGGCGTACTCTTTGGACAGCAACCCGTCGACGGGTACCTGTGCGTAGTCCGGGTCCCCGTAGTACCGCTCCCGGTCGGCGAAGGCCAGCTTGAGGGCCTCGGCCAGAGTGTGTATATACCGGGGCGTGTTGTGGCCCATGGCCCGCAGGTCGGAATGCTCGAGGATGTTCAGGGTCTGGAGCAATACCGCACCCTGGGTCCAGACGGACTGGGTGTGGATCTCGTGCCCCATGAAGGTGGCGCTTATGGGCTCGTCGAAGCTGGCATGATAGCCCGCCAGGTCCTCCAGGGTAAGGAGGCCCCCGAACCGCTCCGAGCACCGCACCATGGCCCTCGCGATGTCGCCCCGGTAGAACATATCCCGCGCGGCCCGTATCCCGGCGACCCGGCTGGTCGCCGCCGCCGACTCCGCCTCGACCAGTGCCGACAGGGTGGCCGCCATCCGATCCTGGACCAGGATCTGTCCGTCCTGAGGGGCCTTGCCTCCAGGGTAGAACACCTCCGCTCCCCCCGGCGGATATCGGCCGAACTGCTCGAGGATCCGGGAGTAGGGCTCTACGGAGGAGCGCAGCCGGTTCCCCATGTGCGCATACATGGGGAACCCCCGCCGCGCGTACTCGATGGCGGGGGCCGCCACCTCTCCCAGGGTCTTCGTACCGTAGGTTTCCAGCAACGTGAAATACGCGTCGGCGACCCCGGGCACCGTGAAGGACAGCTCCGCATTGGGGCCCGGACCGGTGGGTATCTTGTCCAGGCCCTTCTGCCTGAACAGGTCTACGGTGGCACGTCCCGGCGCGACTCCCTGCCCACACAGCACCCGAATGCGGCGGCTCGCCGCATCGTACAACAGGAAGGATGCCTCGGCACCCAGGGAGTAGGACGCCAGAGGCTCCAGCACCGCGCCGGCGAACCCGGCCGCCACTGCCGCGTCGAAGGCGTTGCCGCCCGCAAGAAGCATCCTCATCCCCGACATGGCGGTCAGATGCTGTCCGGCGGCCACCACACCGTGGGTGCCCCAGACCACCGCCCTGCCCGTAGACACTCCCCCCGCTCCTACGTCTTCGCCCTTCGGCGACGTTTTCCCCTTTGCCAAAGCCTATCCTCGTACTCCATGGAATCGCAAGAAGGGCATCCGCCTCCGCCTGCCGAGGGCCGGGTAGGCCTCCCGACGCCTACGCCATTCTATCGACATGGAGGACGCCCGTCAAACGGGCGGGAGGCCTGAACCATCTGCACGTTCCGGGTAACAGGCTTCACCGGCCTCGGCCCAGGGCGCGGAGCCCGTTACGACTTCAGTTCGGCGATAATCTTCCCAAGGGCTTGCCGCTCTTCCGTGGAGGAGACCTCCATCTGAAATCCTACCTCACCCAGGACTCCCCCGAACCGCTCCTTTACCTTCCCAGCCACGTCCTGGTACGTGGCGACGATAGCGAAGGTGTCCAGCATCTCGTCGCTGATCTGCCTTCCCATGTCCTCCCAACGGCCTTCGAGGGACATCTCGTGCAGCCGCTCCCCCACATCCTGAAATCCGTGGACCTCCAGCAGGCGGGAATAGGTCCTCGTCGATGCGTAGAAGGCAATCTGGCGCTTCACCGCCGCCCTTTGGGCGTCGATCCACCCCTGGCTGGGGCCGGTGATGATAAACCCCACCCCGCTAACCCGGATGTCCCCCGGCGACCGGCCCGCGGCCTTGGCTCCCCGGGCCAGGTTCGGCATGACCACCTGTCGCAGGTACTCAGGGGTAGCCATGGGATGGAGCGCGAGCCCGTCCGCCACCTCTCCGGCCACACGGCAGTTGTAGGGATTAACGGCGCCGAGGGCGACCGGAGGCCTGGGGTATGGGCTCGGCCCAGGGCTGAAGTAGGGGAGCATCAGACTAAAGCTGTAGAAGCGCCCGCGGAAGTCCAGGGCTTTTCCGGCCTGCCAGTTCTCCCAGATGGCATGCAGCGCCTGTACATACTCCCTGAGGCGCTGGCCTGGGGAGACCCAGGGCACCGAGAAGCGGCGCTCGTTGTGGCCCTTGACCTGGGTGCCCAGGCCCAGCCGGAACCGGCCTCCCGAGAGCTCCTGGAGGTCTCGCGCCGCATAAGCGGCCACCATGGGGGATCGAGGAAAGGCGATGGCGACCCGGGTCTCCAGGGTTACGTGGCTGGTGGTGGTGGCGGCCAGGACCAGGGGGAGGAAGGGGTCGTGGGCCCTTTCGTTGGCGTAGAGCCCGTCGTAGCCCATGGACTCCGCCCAGCGTGCCTCCTCGCCTACGTTCTTGAGGTCCCTGGTGTCAAGCTGATAGATTACTCTCATTCCAGCTAGGTTAGCCCGGGACGCACGCCATCACGATGCTCCGGTCACCGACCTCAGCTTCGCCCACCCCTGGTCGTAGGGCGTAAAGAAGGTCTCCGACGTCACCATCAGCTTGAACTTCCACTCGCCGTTCACCCGGACCATGTCGTTCTCGTAGCGGCCGGCCCTCCACATTGCGCGGTCGCCGTCATCGCCCCTGACGGTAAAGGTCTGGAACGTGTACCACGACGCGTGGGCCTCATCCCCGTTGACGGTGACGATGGGGTTGAAGCCGAAATGCGCGGCGAAGACGGTCCTCTTGGACGCCTCGGCGAAGGTGGCGCGAACGGCCTCCCTCCCCACTATGCGCCCCTGGGAGCCCTGGTCCCGCACCCCGTCTTCCGTGAACAGGCTCGCTATGCCATCCGGGTTATAGCTATCGTCGCAATGGTACAGGTACCGGTATGTGACCTCCTTGATGGCCTCTATATCCTCAAGAACCCGAACTCTGTGCTCCAGGTCCTCCAAAGTCATGGCATCCTCCCAAACGATGTTGGTGGGCTCGTGGGTCGCGCCACCCCGGACCATGGCGCCCAACTTACCCGCCCGGGCCGGGCGTTCCCCGCGACGACTGCAATTGTAGTGGCCCCCTCTGGTGGCGTCAAGCAAGCCCCCCCTTTCTCGTTCTAGCTCGCTCTAGGGGACCATTACTCACCGGCTTTGACACGACCAGGCCCCCGGGTTATGATGCCTGTTGCGGGCACGGTGCCCCGCTTTGCCGGGGCCGGCTCGGACAGTACAGCCCGTACCGGAAGCTTCATTCTGGAGGTGAGCGATGTCGGAGTACGTAGCCTATCTTAACGGTGAGTTCATCCCGGAAAGCGAGTGCAAGCTCCATGTCGCTGAGCGGGGCATACAGCGAGGCGACCTCGTCTTCGACGCGGAACGGACCTTCGACGGCGCGGTGTTCCGGCTACGCGACCACCTGGAGCGCATCTATCGCTCCCTCAAGTACATGCGTATCGACCCCGGGATGACCATCGACGAGATGGAGGAGCTGACCCTGGAGGTGGTGAGACGTAACGATCCCCTGCGGGCCCAGGCCCACGACCACTGGGTCAACCAGATCGTAACCCGCGGCCGTGGCGTCAAGGTCACCGACGATGTCCCGCCCACCGTGTGTATCCGGGTGTACCCCATCATATTCAGCCAGTATGCCCGGTTCTACAAGACCGGAGCCCCCGTGATATTCCCCCGCACCCGTGCCTACCCTCCCCAGTCCCTGGACCCCAAGGTCAAGCATTACAGCCGAATGAACTTCTCCCAGGCCGAGCTGGAGGCGGCGGACCTGGACCCCGACGCCTACCCGGTGCTGCTGGACCTGGAGGGAAACCTCGCAGAGGGCACCGGAGCCAACTTCTTCATCGTGACCAATGGGGTGCTCAGGACGCCCGGCGACCGGGACATCCTTCAAGGGATCTCCAGGATGACGGTCCTGGAGCTGGCGGACCAGCTGGGCATCCCCACAGTAGAAGAGGACCTTCAGCCCTACGACGCCTACACCGCAGACGAGGCCTTCCTGACCACCTCCAGCTACTGCGTCCTGCCGGTGGCCACCATCGATCGCCGCCCCATCGGCGAGGGAGTGCCTGGTCCCATCGTCAAGAGCCTCTGGGCCGCCTGGAGCGAAAAGGTAGGACTGGACCTGGTGGACCAGGCCCTTCGCGCCGCCGGGGACTGACGTAAGCCGGAATGCCAAAGGCTTCCCGGCCGCGCCCCGAAAAGGTGTCGACGGCCTCAGCGGGGCCGCAAGGTCGGAACGGCAGCCGTGTCCATCGCCTTTTACGGGGTCTGGTTTCCACCAGCTTTGATAGCGTCATAGCCGTGCCCCCCATGCACAGCCGTAACGGAGGAGTTTCGAATGTACGTGCTCAGAAGGGTGATCAAGACCCAGCCGCGGAAGGCCCGGGAAGTATCCGGGTATCTGACCAAGATATGCCGGGCCTACGAGGCGGCCGGGGGGAGAAACGAGGCCAAAATCTACATCGGGGGTTCGGGGGTCCCGGGAACGCCGAACATGGTCTATGCCGAGTGGACCCAGGAGCGCCTGGACCCCCTCATCTCCGAAAAGGTGCCCGAGGCCGTCCGGACCAACAGCGCCAAGATGGTGCCCCTGGTCGTGGAGAACACCATCGAGTTCTACGACCTCGCCACCCCCGCGAAGCTCAAGGAGTGGGGGTTCGACTAGGCCGGACCCGTCTTGCGAAGGACTTGTATATTTACCAGGTAGAACGGCTGCACGGGGCTGAAGGGACGGCAAACGGCCCCCTGAGCGTCCTGCCTTGAAGAATTGAGACCTGGAGCCCAGATTGTTACGAGCTAGTCTCGTCGTGCTAATGGTGTTGGGCTTCCTGACAGCGGCGTGCTCCTCGGCAGGCCCCACGCCTTCGGGCATTGAATACAGCGCGTTTGTCGCTTCATCGGTGCACACGGTTGGGGAAAACCGCCATCTTTTTGCCCTGGTGTCTGGTGAGTTTGAGCAGCTGGAGACCCCGGAGGTACAGGTCCGGTACTATCTTTTGCGTGGTGAGGAGACGCCGGAGCTCCGCGCGACCGCCTTGGCGAAGTTCCGGCAGAGCGAGGGCGTTACCCCGCACCAGCACGCGGATCGTCAGGTCCACCAGCATATAGAGGTACGAGGGGTCCATGTCGTAGACTCGGTAGTTTTCGACCGTTCTGGCTTCTGGCGCGCCGAGTTCGACGTACCTTCGGAGCCTGGGGAAAGGGTCAAGGTCGGAACGGCCGCCTTCGAGGTCACTGACGACTCCATCGTACCTGACGTGGGCGACCTCGTTCCCCCCAGCGAGAACCTGACCCTGGCCGACGTGGACAGCATCGAGGAGATAGAGACCCGCGTACCACCCGACGATATGCATGAGCTCTCGGTGGCCCAGGCGCTACAGCAGGATAAGCCCTTCGTGGTAGTATTCGCCGCCCCCATGTTTTGCGTTAGTCGCATGTGCGGGCCCGTCACCGACGTGGTGGCAGAGCTTCATAGTCGCTACCGAGACCGGGCTAACTTCATCCACATCGAGCCGTGGGACCTGGCTATGGCCAGGGGTCAGGGAAGGCTGGTGCCAACCAAGATCACACTCGAGTGGAACCTTCCCACCGAGCCATGGATATTCGTCGTGGACAGATCGGGGCGCGTGGCAGCCCGGTTCGAGGCTCTGGTCGCCACTGAGGAGCTGGAGGCTGCACTTATCCCGTTGATTGGCGAGCGCGGAGACGGGTAGTGGGATACAATCTGCTGAGGTCGCCCCTGTATCGACGCCTGGATCCCGAAGCTCGGCCGTCCTTCGAGCTCCGGCAGCTGCTTACCTCCCCGGCTCCCATCCGCCAAGGATTGACAGCCATTCAAGGGCCGAAATGTATACTGCCTGTATCCCTTTGGGCACAGCTAAAGCATGGACTCGGCCCCAATCGGAAATTTCCAACAAGAACCTTTAGGAGGTGTTACCGATGCTCGGTGATAAGATAGGCACGTTCCAGGGCCACGTAGCCAGCCGCAGGGTTCTTCCCTCCAATGGAGGCCTCCCCACAGTGGAGACGACGGCCGAGTTCGAGGGTCCGCTGCTGGGAGTACCCTCCACCAACATCGTGACCTACGTGTCGGAGGTCAGGCCCGACGGGAGCCTCTTTGGTGACGGCAATGGGGTCTCTATGTCCGCCCAGGGAGACATGGCCTCATGGGGCGGCCAAGGGGGTGGGCAGGTTTACCGAACCGGGCGGCGTCAGCTTCCGGGGCTCCACCTTCTACGAGACGGCCTCGGGCAGCTGGGCACGGCTTAGCGGCACGGCAACGGTCTTCGAGTGGGACATAGACGGCGAGGGCAACGCAAAGGGCGCTATCTGGGAATGGAAGTAAGCATGCCCAAACAACGAGGAGGCTGAGAATGGCAGACTACACGACCGACATGTACCAAGGAATGCTGGCGGAGACGATCACTATCGGCGGCCATGGAGGGGACGCCGTCAATGCCTACCTTGCTCGACCCATGGGAACGGGACCGTTCCCGGGGGTGGTCCTGATCCACCACGCCCCGGGCTGGGATGAGCTTTACCGGGAGTTTACTCGAAAGTTCGCCCATCACGGGTACGTTACGGTCTCTCCAAATCTGTACTGCCGGGCGGGACACGGGATACCGGAAGACGTGGCGGCAAAGGTCCGCGCTGACGGCAGTGTTCCCGACGACCAGGTCGTCGGCGACGTGGAGGGCGCGATGAAGTACTTGCGCTCGTTGCCCTATTCAAGCGGTAAGGTTGGGGTGATCGGCAGCTGTTCCGGCGGACGTCTCACCTTCCTCGTCGCTTGCCGGACGTCGGGCTTTAACGCGGCCGTCGATCTGTGGGGTGGCCGGGTCGTGGCGTCACAGGAGGAGCTGACCCCCAAACAGCCCGTTGCGCCGATAGATTACACCAAGGACCTGTCATGCCCGCTGCTGGGGCTTTTCGGTGAGGAGGACTCTAGTCCTACTCCCGCTCAAGTGAAACAACATGAGGAGGACCTGAAGAAGCACAATAAGAATTACCAGTTCCACATGTACCCCAAGGCCGGGCACGGGTTCTTCTACTACGACAGGGCTATGTACCGCCAGGAGCAGGCGGTTGACGGCTGGCAAAAGGTCTTCGCCTTTTTTGAAAAGCACCTTGGCTAGCCGCGCGTATTGGGGACCATCGGACCAGGAATAACCCCGGCTAATCGAGGAGACGCCATGTGCACCATGATCGTGGAAAAGACCGAGATAAAAGGCAGCGGAAGGGGGCCAAAGGGGTGGTTCACCTTGCAGCAGGCCAATGTTTCGTACGATCACCCATACCATATGCCCCTGGAGCATTCACTAAATATCGACTTCGTGAACCCCGCGGATGGATTGGGCGCCCGGATAGCCGTCGAGTTGAGCCCCGAGTCGGCCCGCAAACTCGCCGAGACCATAATGACGGCGCTCCAGCGTGGGACCGCCGAGATTGTCCCACAATAGCTGGTCGCGTCCCGGTGCTGCGGACCGAATAACCTCCAGTTCGACCTCCAGGCCCTCGGCAACCTTCGAGAGCAAGGGGCAGCGCTAGCGCAGGCGTTGGGGAGGGACGGGGGTTGCAGTGGGCGGCCTGGCCGTGGCTGTACCGACATCCAGGAAGACTGCATGAATCCGTAGATCACGATTAACAACCACGGTAGTCTCCGGAGCCGTACCCGAAGCGTCTCCCTCCCAGCGGACAAATCTGGAATGGGCAAGGTGCAGAAACGCCCGTATCTTTACCTCGGTGCCCGCCGGATATTTTCCGTCAGGACCAGGTTGTAGATCGAGAATTGCCTCCCAGATCCCCTCAGCCGGGGTGAAGGCAATCTTGAACCGGGCGGCGATGGTCGCCTCCACCGCGGCAGCGACTGTCGCCCCGATGTCGGGGGTGGTCAGCGTGATCGCTACCGAGGTAGCCTTAGGCGGTTGGCGGGTGTCGGGCCTGCCAAGGGTCGCCGGTTCGCCGGGTGAGGGGGCCGGCGCCGCAGCAGGCGTACCCGTAGCCTCGGCGCTTATGCACGCAGCCAGCACCAGCGCGGTAACCGGGCCGACGACGAGCAGCCAGCCTGACGATATTCGCATGCCCGGATTATAGCAGCCTATCCCATAAGCGCGTTCAGAGCTCGCGCACCCTGGGCTAGGGCTTGCCACCGAAGTCGTCGTCGCGACACGCGCTGATGTTATGGATCTGGTTGCACTCGTTGGGGTCTATGACCTCATCGGAGCGGACCGGGCGAAGGGGGCCCACGTCGAAGGGTTCCTCTTCATCCCTTGGGCCCACGTAGACCACACGGTCGCTACCGGTATAAGTTCGCTCCAAAAGGGATGAACTCTCCCCAGTCCTTTTGCCGATGCCCGGGTCATTCGAAAGAATGACCCGCGTTGAAGGAACCCCTTCTCTCCCAGTTTCAAGCCACTTGTTAATCCTTGGTCTCGTCAGACAGATTTTTATACTAGATTAGTAATTATTCTAAGATATCAGGGCGTCTTGGCCAAAGCAGCGGTCCGTGAACATACCTTCTTCATTAGAACATTATCCTATAATTTGAACAAACTCTAAGTATTATAAGGGTGTTTTCGCCAGAGCGGTTGCCCGCACACATACCTCCATTGGGGTGGTAGTGCTGTGTATGCTGAGCCCCTAACTTGTCTAAACTGATATCAAGTCCTAGGTGACCAGTCCCGAACCCCTGGACGATTAGATGGGCCCCGGCCGGTACCTTTGTGCGCTACCGGCGCTCAACTAAGGTTCCCTCCTCTGTCGGCTCTGGGTCTGGCTCCCGTGCCCCGGTGGGCCAGACCCAGGGTTGGCAACTTGATCTGTCTCCCTTCCAATATGTCCGGTTGACGTGCCGCGCCGGATCCGGTCACTAGCTCTGTCGACTACTCCCAGTCCCCTATCAACCGACTCAAATCGGTCGCACAGAGTGGCGGATAGAACCGCTATCCGAAGCTCCCTCCAAGCATCGCCAAGTGGACCCCCGAAGCCGCAGAGTGGGGGCGGATGGCAATAGTGGACACCAAACCTTTCAAGCTGCGAGTAATCCTGCATAGAATCTTTGTTGAAAGGCCGCAGGTGACAGGAATCCCAGCCTGGCCTGGCGGCGCTGCCTGTTATAGAAGATCTCGATATATTCTATAATATCTCGAATTGCTTCCTGTCTACTTCGATAATGACGGTGATGGACTAGCTCCTGCTTGAGTGTTCCCCAGAAGCTCTCCATCGGCGCATTATCAAAACAGTTCCCTTTCCCGCTCATGGATGATCTCAGGCCAGAGCGCTCCATAAGATTTCTGTACTCCTGGGAGCAATACTGAGAGCCCCGGTCAGAGTGATGCATCAGTCCCCTCGCGGGGCGTTTGGCTCTCAGCGCCCGGAATAGAGACTGACTAACCAGATTCCTGGTCATCCGCTCTCCCATGGCATAGCCCACGAGCTCTCCGGTGAACAGGTCCTTGTGGCCCGCCAGGTATAGCCAGCCTTCATCAGTCGGTATATAGGTGATGTCACTCACCCACACGGCGTTGGGCTGACTGACCTTGAACTGCTGGCCCAACAAGTTATCCGCAACTGGCAGTCTGTGCGCGGAGTTAGTGGTAGTCTTGAATCTCCGCTTCTGTTTACAGCGTATGCCGAGCTTTTGCCGGATCCGCTTGATCCGGCAAACACCCACCCGAACGCCATGCTCCGCCAGATCGCGCTGTAACCGTTCCGGGCCATAGGTCTGTCTATTCCGCTGGTGGGCCGCCCTTATCTCCAGCTCCAGCCGCACTTCCTCCTGTGCCCGCTTGGACAGCGGCCGGTCCACCCACGCATAGTAGCCGCTGGCCGATACATTCATAATCCGTCGCATCATCCGGACTGGATACTTGAGCCGCAACTCATTCATCGCCGCGTACCGGGCAGCGACTCCTTGGCAAAGTACGCGGCCGCTTTTTTTAGTATGTCCCGCTCCATCTTCACTTCCGCCAGTTCCTTCTTAGTCCGGGCCAAATCCATCTCTACTTCAGTCAAGGGCCTGTACGTCTTGCCGACATCTCCCAGTTTGCCGGCCCTTTGTGCCTTCACCCAGTACCCTAACGTCGATGGCGCCAGGGACAACCGGCGGGCTGCCTCCGGCAATGATAGCCTCTCTTCCGTTACCAGCTTCACTGCTTCCTGGCGGAATTCCCTCGTGTATCTTCCTTGAGGGACACCTTTCATACTGACACCTCCGTCGCTCTATCTTATCCAACTTTGGTGTCCGTTTTTCCCATCCTATCTCAGAGTGGTCAAGTTCATCGGTCACGTCCCGTCAAGTGGTGTAAGAGAGCGTCATCCTGTTGATCGCGGTCTATGCCGCCGCCTTCGCTAGATCCGCCTCGGGTAGAGCTTCGTCGATGCTGTAGACCGCGGGTGTCATGTAACGAGGGCCGATGGCCCATTCGTCGTGCTGTTCGGCCAGGACAGCCCCAACGAGGCGACGCGCGGCCGGCCGGTTGGGAAAGATACCCACCACGTTGGTGCGGCGCCGTATCTCCTTGTTGAGACGCTCCAGGGGGTTGTTAGACCAGATCTTCTTCCAGTGGGCGAGTGGGAAGCTGGAGAAGGCCAGGACGTCCGCACCAGCCGCGTCCAGTAGAGAGGCCACCTGAGGGAACGGGTCCTGTAGCTGGGCGATCACCCGCTCGAGCTGTGCGTGGACCTCCTGAGGGGACGGCTGCTGGTAGATGGTGCGTACCATGGTGGCCACCCAGGGCTGAGCGCGCCTGGGGACCCGAGTGAGCAGGTTGGTCATGAAGTGTGTGCGGCACCGTTGCCAACTGGCCCCACCGAAGACAGTCGCGATGGCATCCCTGAGTCCCTGATGCGCATCCGATACCACCAGATCCACCCCGCTCAGACCCCTGGCCGACAGTGAGCGCAGAAAGGCCAGCCAGAAGGCGCCGTCTTCACTGGTACCCACGTCCATCCCAATGATCTCCCGCTTGCCCTCGCCATTGACCGCCGTCGCCACCACCACGCTGACGTTGACGATCCTACCGGCCTCTCTGACCTTCTGGGTTAGTGCATCCAGCCACAGGTAGGGGTATGATCCGCCGTCCAGCGGCCGACCCAGGAAGTCCTCCACCACCTCGTCCAGCTCGGAGCAGATACGGGACACCTGGCTCTTGGAGATACCCTCGCACCCCAGGGCCTTGACCAGGTCGTCCACCCGCCTTGTCGATACACCTTCCACATAGGCCTGCTGGATCACAGCCAGCAGAGCTCGCTCGCTGCGACGCCGTGGCTCCAGCAGGCTCGGGAAGTAGCTCCCCTCTCGAAGCTTCGGGATGTGCAGTTCCATAGTCCCTACCCGGGTATCCCACGCCCGGGACCGATACCCGTTGCGCTGGGTCACCCGCTCAGGGCTGCGTTCTCCATACTCAGCACCGGTCCTCGCAGACACCTCCGCATCCATGATCCCCTCTACCAGCACTCTCAGAGCCTCCCGTAGGAAGTCCACGTCACCGTCCATTCCCCCCTTGTGAGGTGGACCCCAAAATTCGGACAGGTGGCTAAGAGAGAGTCCCGCTCCTAAAATAGGACGGAAACAAGGAGCAGGACATGAAGCAAACACGTAAGAAGCACAGCCCAGTCTTCAAGGCCAAAGTGGCTTTGGCCGCGCTCCAGGGGGAGCACACCATTGCAGAGCTGGCCAGCCGGTTTGAAGTCCACCCGAGCCAGATCCATGCCTGGAAGAAGGCCTTGACTCAGGGGGCGCCGCACCTCTTTGAAAATGGTGGTGGACGCCAGGAGAAGGACCAAGAGGTCCTCACTGCCCAGCTCTACCAACAGATTGGGCAGCTCAAGGTGGAACGGAATTTTTTGTCACGGAGCTTCGGGTTGTGAGCCGGTCCCAACGCCGGGCCATGATTGACCGAGAAGAACCGAAGCTGTCTCTGGTGCGCCAGTGCGCCTTGCTGGGTATCAGCCGCTCCTCGTTGTACTACCTGCCAACCGAGGCCGGCGCCGAGGACTTGGAGTTGATGGCCCTCATAGACCAACAGTACCTGAAGACACCTTTCTACGGCTCCAGAAGGATGACTGCCTGGCTCAGCAATCACGGACACCAGGTCAACCGCAAGCGGGTCCGCCGGCTGATGCAGCTGATAGGCCTGGAGGCCATCTACCGGCGTCCCAACACCAGCAAGCCAAACCCAGGGCATAAGGTCTATCCGTACTTGCTCAGGGGGCTGGAGATCAACCGGGTCAACCAGGTGTGGGCCACCGACATCACCTACATACCCATGGCTCGGGGTTTCCTCTACTTGGTGGCCATCATGGACTGGCACAGCCGCTACGTGTTGGCCTGGCGGCTGTCCAACACCCTGGAGGTAGACTTCTGTGTTGCGGCTCTGGAAGAGGCCTTGAGCAAGGGTCGGCCACAGATCTTCAACACCGACCAGGGCAGCCAGTTCACCAGCGAGGCCTTCACCAGCATGCTGCTGGCGCAAGGCGTTCAAGTGAGCATGGACGGCAGGGGCCGGTGCATGGACAACGTCTTCGTGGAACGGCTGTGGCGCAGCATCAAGTACGAGGAGGTGTACCTGAAGGCATACCAAAATGGGACTGAGGCCAGAAAGGGGATTGGGGCTTATCTGGCCTTCTACAACCAAGAGCGGCCCCATCAAGCCCTGGGCTATCGGTCACCGGGTCAGGTGTTCCATGCAGTGAGCCCACAAAGGTGTTTACTGGAACATCCACGAGCCTTACCATCGGATGAAGGTTTACAAGACACCCCAGCGGTAGACTCTCTTATTTTAGCCTCACCGCTGTCCTGATCATGGGGTCCACTTGATTGCGCAACAACTCCAGCAGGTCCATCCTTTCCTTGACCACCGTTGTCCTCCTTTCTCGAGCTTTCTTCTTTGCCCGCTAAGGATGACGCGGTGGTCTCTCTTACTCCAGACCCCCTCCTCTTCTTACACCACTTCCTGGGACTCTACTAGTTCATCCGAAAGCGGCATCACTGATGCAGATCGCTAGCTACCGCTGGAGATCACTCTTCCTTACAGTCCCACCGCCCGACCGCCAGCTCTGGTACGGCGCGCTAGCAGATATGGGCATCATGACGTCCGCTTGTCCCTGAGTGTTAGGGAAACTCAAGGAACATATCAAGGGTCTCCCGGAAAGCTCCCAGCGGAAGATACCGGGTGAGAACGCCGCCAAGATATACTGCCTCCCCACGTGAAGGGGTTGCCTAGCCGCGGCCTGGCGAGTATCCTAGGGCAAGGAGACAACGCTAGTGGAGGAGTGCAGAGATGACCGAGCCCATTTCGTACTTTAATGGTGAGTATATTCCCGACAGCCAATGCAACGTCCATATCGCCCACCGTGGTTTCCTGAGGGGCGATAGCGTGTTCGATGTGTCCAGGACCTTCAACGGTAAGGTCCACCGGCTCAAAGAGCACGTGGACCGCCTGTACCGCTCTCTGACCTTCGCGCGTATCGACCCGGGCATGAGCATCGAAAAGATGGAGGCGGTAACCCGCGAGGTGATCGATCGCAACCAGCCTCTACGAGACGCCGGGGGAGACTTCGTCGTGTGGCAGACCGTGGTCCGCGGTTACGCCCATACCCTCGCCAGGATCACCGAGGAAGCTCCCGCCATTGTCTGCGTTTCGGTCATACCGATCAAGTTCAAGGGGCACGCCCGCGACTACCAGACGGGCTGTCAGGTGGTGTTCCCTCCAACTCGGGGCTACTCTCCCCAGTCCCTGGACCCCAAGGTCAAGCATTACAGCCGCATGAACTTCTCCCTGGCGGAGCTGGAGGCGTCCGACGTCGACCCGGAGGCCCACGCTGTTCTCCTGGACACGGACGGCAACATATCGGAGAATACGTCGGGAAACTTTTTCATCGTGACCGATGGAGTGATACGCACTCCGACGGACCGTGCCATCCTACAGGGAGTCGCCAGACTGGATATCTTGGAGCTGGCCAAGAAGCTGGGGATGCCGACGTCGGAGGAAGACCTGCAACCCTATGACGCCTACACCGCGGACGAGGCTTTCCTGACCAACACAATCTATTGCGTGTTGCCGGTGGCCCGCATAGACAAACGCCCAATCAGAGGCGAGGTGCCCGGACCCATCACCCAAAGGTTGCTTGCCGCCTGGAGTGAGATGGTGGGGATGGACATAGCGGACCAGGCGCTTCAACAGGCCCGTCTCGAGGATGACGGGGGTTAGGTGTAGTGGTCGGGCCGCGCTTCCTCTCTCCAGTGTCGTACCAACTGTCCAGCTTGGAGGAGCCAATGCCCCAGCCAGACAGCCGCTATCACACCAGCCCGTTGAACTTCCTGGAGGAGGTGCCCAGTGGCGAGAAGTTCCGCCTGCCCATTGTGCTCCAGGATACGACCCTCCGCGAAGGTGAGCAGGCTGCGGAAGTGGCCTTCAGTGTCGAGGACAGGGTAGAGGTAGCGCGCGGGCTGGACACCGTGCGCGTCCCCCTCATCCAGGTGGGGTTTGCCGGGCGCGACGATGATGCCGTGGCCGCCATCAAGCGGGCGGGCGTCGAAGCCCAGCTCTCCATGCTGTGTGTGGCCTTCAGCCACGACTGGCAGCAGGCCGTTGACCGTGCCGCCGACGCGGGCGTGGACGTGCTGGCGGTCCTCATGCGAACCTCCGACCCCATGCTCGGGGCCCTGGGGCTCAATCGTGAGGAGGCCATCGATGTCGCCTGCCGGGTCATCGACTACGCTCGCAGGCGTGAGGTCCCCACCGTAGCCTTCGAGCCCTCCTTTGTCACCGGCGCCGACCCCCAGTACCTGTGCCGGTGCTGGGCTGCGGCCACCCAGGCGGGGGCCCAGGAGGTCGGGGTCTCGGACTCCCTGGGAGTGGCCAAGCCATCCGCCATTCGCTACCTGGTGCGCCTGGCGCTGGAGGCGGTGGACGTGCCCGTGGGCATCCACGCCCACCACGACTTCGGCCTATCGGTGGCCCTGGCCCTCGCGGCCCTCGAAGAGGGCGCGCAAAGGGTGGACGTCAGCGTCCTGGGACTCGGAGAGCGGGCCGGAGGCACGCCCCTCGAGGAGCTGGTGCTGGCGCTGGAGGGCCTCTACGGCATCGACACCGGCATCGACACCACCCAGCTTTTCGACCTGGCCCAACTCGTTCACCGGCTCACGGGGGTGCCCATCCCGGCCTCCAAGGCCGTGGTAGGGGAGAATGTCTTCGCCCAGAAGCTGGAGATACACGTCCAGGTCATGGAGCATGGGCCGGACCTGTTCGAGCCCTACAGCCCCGACCTGGTGGGCCACCGGCGGGTCCTCAAGCTCGACCGTGGCACCGGGCCCACGGGGGTTAGGGCGAAACTGGTGGAGCTGGGCTTGCAGGCGTCCGAAAGCGCGGTACCGGTTCTGGTGGAGATGATCAACCAGCGGGCCGTCGCCCATAAGCGCGGCATCAGCGATGGCGAGTTCGCCGAGATGATCCGCGGCCTGTAGCCGGGCGGGGGACCCGGCCTACGCCATGATACGCCGGAAGAAGGCCAGGGCGTTTCCGCCCGCGATCTTCTTGATGTCCCCGTCGGAGTAACCCCGTGATATGAGGCCGCGGAGGACGTTCTTCCCGTCCGCCGGCGACTCCAGCCCGTTGATGTAAGGCGCGGGGGTCGGGTCTCGCCCCATGACAAACCTGCCGATACCAATCGTGTCCCCGACGCTGGAATCCGTCCCTATGGCCACGTGGTCCGCTCCCACCAGCTTCACCATGTAGTCGTAATGGTCCAGCACGCACTCGATGCTCTGCTCCGGATCGTTGCTCAACCTGTTGGGGACCGCCGTGATCCCGATGATGCCCCCTTTTTGCGCGCAGGCCACCAGTTCTTCGTCCTTGCGTAGCCTCCGTGCTTGATAGCTTGCCTTGCCCAGCGTGTAAGACCCGTCGTGGCTGAAGGTCACCGGAGTCTGGGAGACCTCGATGGCGTCCATCGCCGTGCGGAAAGATGCGTGGGATACGTCGACCACCATTCCCAGATCGTTCATCCTCCGGACCACCTCTATCCCGAGCTCGCTCAGCCCTCCGTCGTTACGCTCGAAGATGCCGTCCCCGATGTAGCTCTTGCGGCTGTAGGTCAGACCCGCCAGCCGGATCCCTGCATTGTAGAGCACGTCCACACGCTGCAACTCGCTGCCGATGGCCAGGTGCTCCACCGTCGGGAAAAAACCTACCTTGCCCTGCTGCTTCGCCCTCTCGATCTCCTCGGCGTTGCTGACCTTGGCCACCTCGGGGTGCCGCTCCATGTCCGACAGCATCATGCTGATCTCGTCCAGCAGGTCGTCGAACCGGATGAAGGACATCTCGTTGGTGTTCAGCATGCCTCTATGTACGTTGGCCGTCCCCACAGCGGTAAACCCCCCGTGACGCACCGCTTCGTACCCCCAGGTATAGCTGTCACCGCGCAGGTACTCCCAGTAGCGGCCGAACTCCTCGGGCAAAACCATCGGGTGCTGATGGAGGTCGATCATTATCACCTCCTCCATCAGGTGCTGGAACCTCCTCTCCTGCTCCCTGTCCAGGGGAACGGTCATGGATTGGATGCGGCCAACTTGCTTCACCAGCGGGATAGCGCTCGTCGCCATTGCACTCCTCCTTGCCTTTGATGCCCCTCCGGGCAGGCTCTTCGGCGGTCCGGTGGGACCCGAGGTGTCCTCCACAGTGTAATGCCGTTTTGGGGATTCGCCTAGGGGTATGCACCGGCGCCTGCCCCGGCTCCGCGCCACCGTCAACAGTCCGTGTTGTGTTGACAGCAAGGGGAGGCCCGATTACACTAGCGTCTATCCCGCGACGCACGAGTCCGAGTGTCAGACGGGGGCCTGGAAGGGTCCGGGAGGATGCGGGCGGCGGAAAGGGGAAGGATGGACCCGAACATTCACTACGCGTATGCCGAGACCCCCCTGGGGCAGATACACTACCGCGAGGCGGGGTCCGGCCCACCCGTCGTCCTCTTCCACGAAAGCCCCATCACGGGAAGGATATACGAGAGGGCCTTACCTGTCCTGGGCCGCCGCCTTCGGGCCATCGCGCCGGACCTTCCCGGTTACAGCACCTCCACGCCTCCCCCGGAGCCACTATCCATTGCCGGCTACGCTGAGCGGATGGCCCTCTTCCTGGACGCACTGGATTTGGGACCCGCGCCGTTGGTGGGGAACCACACCGGCGGCGCCGTCGCCATCCAGCTGGCGGTGGACCACCCCGAGCGCGTGCCTGCCCTGGTGGTGCTGGGATGTCCCCTCTTCGACGAAGCGCGGCGCCGGTGGGGGCTGGATGTCTATCTGGAGCCCTTCGAAGTGGTGCCCGATGGAGGCCACCTGGCCTGGCTTTGGGCCCGGTACCAGCGGATCTGGGGCAAGGACACCCCGCCCTGGCTCCTCGACCTGGCCAGCACCGAGTTCCTGAGGGTGGGTAGCCGGTACACCTGGGCATACCAGGCGGCTTTCAATTTCCATGCTGACCTCCTGCTTCCCCGGGTGGAGTGCCCCACCATGTTCCTGGTTACCGAGGGGGACGTCCTGCGGCCCGCCAACGAACGGTCGGTGGAGCTGACGCCCCGTGGCGAAGGGCGGGTGATCGACAGACCATGGGGCCAGCTTCCCGCCCGCGACCCCGAGGCGTTCTCCCAGGAGGTCTTCGATTTCCTGGGACGCGTAGGCTATCTGCCCGACAGATGAAGATAGCGGAGGGTGCCCTCCGTACGTTTTGCGGGGCCCCCTCCCGGGGCTTCCGTGGAGGAGCGGGCCATGGATAGCGACCAGAGCGTAGTTCCCCACACGGGCGTGAGCGTCTATCAGGCGATGTACGGCCGCCGGATGGCATGGAAGTACAAGGACCAGCCGGTCCCAGCCGCCGCCCTGGAGCGGATGCTGGACGCCTCGGTGTGGGCACCCAACCACCGCCTGACCGAGCCCTGGCGTCTTTTCGTGGTTAAGAAGGGGAGCAGGGCCAGCAAGATAGTGGCCGACCAGGCCTACGAGGTCACTCTGCAGCGCTCCAACAACCCGGACCGAGCGGAGGCGATACGCCGGGCGGTGCTCGAGCCGCCCATCGTCATATACGTCTACTGTGTCCCCGGGCCCAACGAAGAGGTTACCCAGGAGAACTACGCCTCGGTTATCTGCGCCGCCTATAACTTATCCCTGGCCGGGTACGCAGAGGGCCTGGCGGTGACCTGGGAGACCGGCGGGCGCACCCGCCATCCCGAGCTCAAGGCGACTCTGGGGGCCGATCCCGACTGGGAGCTGGCCGTGATGCTGTCCGTGGGCTTTCCCGATGAGGCCCCCGTCTCCCGCCGCACCGGGGCCAAGGAGTTCGTTCGCTGGCTGGATTAAGTGTGTAGAGTTAGAGTGGTAACATGACCAGGATAGGTATCATGGGGGCGGGTGCCGCCGGGAGCTATATCGGGGCCTTCCTGACGCAGGAGGGCGAAGATGTGACCTTGATAGACCAGTGGCCGGAGCACGTGGAGGTGATGAAGAGCAGGGGGCTCCGGGCCAGTGGCAGCCAGGGAGACTTCACCGTGCCGGTGAAGGCACTGCACCTCACGGAAGTCCAGGGCATTCGAGAGGCCTTCGATATTGTCTTCCTTGCCGTCAAGTCCTACGATACCGAGTGGGCCACCCACTTCATCAAAGGTCTCCTGAGTCCCACCGGCTACGTCGCCTCCTCCCAGAACTGCATGAATGACGAGCTTATCGCCTCCATCGTGGGCTACCGCCGGGAGGTGCCCTGTGTCATGTCCCATATCGAGGTGGCCCTGTGGGAGCCGGGGCACGTGACAAGAGGAGGCCCGGTGGGGAGGGACCACGGGCACGACGTGTTTCGGGTGGGCGAGACCAGCGGCAGGGTCACCCCCCGGGTGGAGCACCTTGCAGGCATGGTGAGCACCATCGACGGGGCGAGGGTGACCAGTAACATCTGGGGTGAGAGGTGGGCCAAACTGGCCCAGAACGCGATGAGCAATCCCGTCAGCGGTGTCTCCGGACTGGGCTCTATGGGCATGGCCGGGGACCCGCGGGCCCGTACTCTGCGCATCCACCTGGCCCGGGAGACGGTCATGGTGGGTACGGCCCTGAACTACGTGGTGGAGCCGGTAGCCGGATTCGACGCGAAGACCTGGGCCAGGGCCGGCGAGGGAGACGTTTTCGAGGAGATCGACGCCAGCCAGGCAGCGAGGAGCGACAAGCTCGACTGGCACGCCTCTATGGCCCAGGACGTGAAGAAGGGCCGCCGGACGGAGATAGACTACATGAATGGCTACGTGGTGAAAAAGGGGCAGGAGGCGGGGGTCGGTACGCCCGCCAGTGCCGCCATCACCAGGGCGATGCGGGAGGTGGACGCGGGCCTCCTGGCCCCCGATCCCTCCAACTTGGACCGGGTACTCAAGGAAGCCGGCCTGTGACCCGCCGGAAGAGATGCGCATAAAGGTAGGGCCAAAAGAGTTCTTCATGCACTCGGTACTCCTGGCGTTTCCCAGCGCCGACCCCGAGCCGGAGGACGACGCGGTCAGGGCCTATGTGGCCGAGCGCGAGCTGGTCCCCAAGTGGCAGGGGAAGCAGATGTGGGAGGACCGGGAGTACGAGGTGATGTACTTTGGCGGGTGCTACCTGGGCAGGCATCTTGAGGCTATAGAGGACGTCCAGCGGAGCGCCGTCGAGCGGGAGATGCTGGCCGCCGAGATCAGGGGCATCCTGGGGGATATCCTTGCCGCTATGTCGCCCCCAGACCTGGAGGACCTGGTCGCCCGGCTGGCCCGGGAGTTCCACCAGGACGCGGCCTTCGAGCCCGGTCAGGACGGCTACCTGGCCGTTACCGTCGAGCCCGCCGCCGTCCGGCGCAGGTTCGAGGAGATGGCCTCCGGGAGGGCCTAGCCCTCGTGCTCACCGGGGGTCACACTGGTAGCCCCGTAACTCGAAAGCTTATGAGGGCGGCGAGAAACAGCAACGCCGCGAGTATCCCCACGATAAGAAACCAGTGCCGCACTTCTATGCCCCGGCTATCCCACTACCCCCCGCTGTAAGAGGCCGCCCAAACGGGGGCAGCCCCTCCAGGGTCAGGGCACGTAATCCCTCGGTACCCGCTTACGGTTGTGATCGGATGCACCAGGTCCTGGCCCGTCCGCCATGGCCCGTAGCTTGTATTGTACGGCTGGTGTGAAAGCAAGGCGATGCCCGTCCTGGAACTTCGGTGGCGGTGGTGTCCCACGCCCTGGGTGAGGGAGGCTGGTGCCCGGCGATGGGCGCCCCCGGGGGGCGGTCCTGGAGGGCTTGCTGGGCCGTAGCCCTTAATACAAGTGGCAGGCTACCTGGTGGTTGTTGCCCATGTCCTTCCACACCGGCACCTCCACGGCGCATTTCGCCATAACGAAGGGGCACCGAGGGTGGAACCGGCAGCCCGAGGGAGGGTTGATGGGCGATGGGACCTCCCCCGTAAGAACGATCTCCTCCCTCTCCACGTCGGGATGAGACGGCAGCGCCGCCGAGAACAGCGCCTTGGTGTAGGGGTGGAGCGGGTTCTCGTACAACTCCTCAGTAGGGGAGGACTCCACGATCTGGCCCAGATACATGACGGCCGTTTGATGGGACATGTACCGCACCGTGGCCAGGTTGTGGGCTACCAGCAGATAGGCAACGCCCGTTTCGGACTGAAGGTCTACCAGCAGGTTCATCACCTGGGCCCTAATGGAGACATCCAGGGCGGACACGGGCTCGTCCAGGATGATGAGCTTGGGGGAAGAGGCAAGGGCGCTGGCGACGGCCACCCGCTGCCTCTGCCCGCCGCTGAACTCGTGGGGGTACAGGTTGGCCTGCCCTGGGTGAAGCCCCACCTGGTCCATCACGTACGCAACGCGCTCGTCCTTTTCCTTCCGTGATACGTGGCGGTTCTCCACCAGGGCCTCGGATACGATGTCCCTGACCCTCATCCGCGGGCTCAGAGAGGACCAGGGGTCCTGGAACACGGCCTGGACCTGGGTCCTGTACTCCTTCAAGTCCGGGCCCCGGAAGCCCTGGATGTCCTTGCCGTCCAGGAGGATCTGCCCTTCGGTGGGCGTCTCCAGGCGCAGTATCAGCTTGGCCGTGGTCGTCTTGCCGCATCCCGACTCACCCACCAGCCCCAGGGTTTCCCCTTCGTTGATGGAGAAGTTTACCCCGTCCACCGCCTGGACGTGGCCGATGGTCTTCATGAATATCAGGCCCTTGGTGACGGGGAAATACTTCTTTAGCCTTTCGACCCGGATCAGCTCCTTTGCCACGTGGGCTCCTCCGGTGTCGCATCCTGCCAGGATGGGTCCAGCCTCCAACAGTTGGCCACGTGGCCGTCCTCGGCCTGGTAAGGGATAGGATACTCCCCATGGCACCGTTCCTGAGCGTAGGTACAGCGGGGGGCGAAGCGGCACCCGGGCGGTAGCGCGTACAGCGCCGGAGGCTGCCCCTCGATGGCAAACAGACGGTCCGTGCGGTCCATCTGAGGCACCGAGTCCATCAATGCCTGGGTATACGGGTGGTGGGGTTTGTTAAACAGGTCCCTTACCCCCGCGCTCTCCACGATGCGCCCGGCGTACATGACTGCCACCCGGTCGCACATCCGGGCCACGATCCCGAAGTCATGGGTTATGAAGATGATGGCCAGCCCCGTCTCCGCCTGTATCTCTTTCAGCAGCCTCAGATACTGGAGCTGGATGGTCACGTCCAGGGCGGTGGTGGGCTCGTCGGCGATGATAACCTTGGGCTGGCAGGAGATGGCGATGGCCCCGATGACCCGCTGTTTCATGCCTCCGCTCATCTGGTGGGGAAAGTCGTCCAGGCGGCGCTCCGGCGCCGCCACCTTCACGCTCCGGAGGGACTCCACCGCCTTCTCAATTATCGATCTGTGGGACCCCTTGTTGTGGGTCCGCAGCGCTTCGATGAGCTGGTTCCCAATGGTGAACACCGGATTCAGGGAGGTCTGGGGGTCTTGAAGGATCATCGAGATCTTCGTCCCTCGGATCTCCCGCATCTCCCTCTCATTCTTCGCCATCAGGCTCTCGCCGTCCAGGATGATATCCCCCTTTACAATGCGGGCCGCCGGGCGGGGGATGAGCCGCAGTAGGGAGAGGGCCGTCATGGTCTTGCCGCAGCCCGACTCCCCTACGATGCCCAGAGTCTCACCCTGGTTTACGGAAAAGCTTACGCCGTCCACCGCTTTCACCACGCCGTAGCGGTTGAAGAAGTAGGTGTGGAGGTCCCTGACTTCCAGGATCGGGTTGCCGGTCTGTGTCGCCATCGGTTACACCAGTATTGGTCTGGATTGTCGGTGGCCCGGGGCCGGTCGCGGGGAGGCGGGACGCGAACGTAAGGCCCCTGTGCGGGTCACGGGCACCGGAGAAGCCACCGCGCTGGGGGCCACCGGCGCTTTGCCTCGGCCAGGTCCTATTCCCGCGTTGTCCTCGGTCCAGTCAGCGTCCATGTTGGAACCTAATCACTCTACACGCAATGGGAACGTGGTGTCAAGGGCTTGTACTCGTCCAGGTCGGGCTGCCCACCCGCCAATCCGACATGGGCGCGAGCCGGCCCTGACTTGAAAGGACCGGGTGGGGGGTGTAAGCTAGCGATTGCGGACACCTGTGGTAGGAGGGCCGCCATGGCGTCCAAGATCAGGCAGATACCTGAAAGGCTGCTGGTCAAGCTCTGGATAGAACGGGCCACCCGGGAGAAGTCCTTCAGGGCAGGGGACGGGCGCCGGTTCCGGGTCATCTATCCCGGGAGGATAGGCACTACAGCCGGCCCCGATCTCCGGGGGGTTGTACTGGAAGAGGAGGGTGTGGGTCTGGTGAGGGGTGACGTGGAGGTCCACGTGCAGCGGGGCGACTGGGCGGCCCATGGCCATGGCAGAGACCCCAGGTACAACGGCGTCGTCCTTCACGTCGTGGCCGGTGAGGATACCGGCTTCACTACCCTGCACAACGGCGCCCGGGTCCCGCTGGTGTCCATGGAGCCCCTGCTACGTAAGGGCGGGTCCGCTGGGCGAGCTCCGGACCTGTGGCCGCTGCTCGGTACCCATGGATACGCCCCGCCCCGGAGCGCCGTAGAAATGGCCGCTCTCCTGGACGCCGCCGGGGACTCTCGGTTCCTCGGGAAGTGCCGGGGCTTTCGAGCGCTTCTGGAGAAGGAGGGGCCCGACCAGGTGCTGTATGCGTCCCTTATGGACGCCCTGGGCTACAGCCAGAACAGGGAGCCCTTCCGGGAGCTGGCAAGGAGGGCGACCTACGGCCTGCTGGCGAGGGCCGTGCTAGAGCGTCCGCCTTGGGAGAGATCAGCCATCATCGAGGGGATACTCCTCACCACCGCGGGGTTCATGCCCAGCGAAGGCACTTCACCCCGGCGGGGAAGATTCGCGGCGGCCTCTGGGCGGCTAATGGGCCTGGACAGATGGCACCTGTTCCGGGTCAGGCCGCAGAACCACCCCCGGCGGCGCATCCAGGGGTTCGCGCGCGTCTTGGACGTGTACCTGCCCCCACCGGTGGACGGAAGGCTCCCCTGGGCAGGGAAAGGCCTGGTGGCTGGCATGGTCGCTCTGGTGAGTGCTCCTATGGACCTCATCCAGAAAGGGGGCCGCTCGCGGGCCCTGGAAGCGGCACTGAGCGTGGATGGTGCGCCACTCCCAGAGAGAGCCGTCCCCTACCCCGGAGGGGCCGCTGCCGCCATCGGTAGGGCACGGGCCCGGGACATGGCGGTGAACTGCGTGTTGCCCTTCGTCCATGCGCTGGCCCAGCGTGAGGGCGATGACCGCCTCGCCCGGCTGTGCCTCCGGGTATACTGGGAGTTCCCCAGTCTCCAGGAGAATGAGCTGACCCGGGAGATGCGGCGGCAGCTTTTGCACCCCGGCGGCCGCTCCGGGCGTCCGGGGGCCGGCAACTGGAGTAAGCTGGTGTGCAGCGCCAGGAGACAGCAAGGGCTGCTTCACCTCCACCACCTGATGACCTCGCCGGGGGTAGCATCGTCCGAAAAGTTGATAAGGAGCCCTGTGGCCATCGACGCACCCCCAGACACTCCCGTGGAGAGGACAGGGGCCGCCCACTCCCGCCGCCAAGGTATGGCAACTTGTTCATCGTATATCCGGATGCTATAATCGAACTGGGTTGGGGATTCGTCTAGCGGTAGGACGGCAGACTCTGGATCTGCAAGCCGTGGTTCGAATCCACGATCCCCAGCCAGCCAGTGGAGGCCCATGCCCTCCAGGCATGGTGGACATGAATCACGGCCGGAACCCCTCGGCCAGTCGTGGCTCTTGACCGCCCTCGCGGCACGGCGGCGCATTCGTCTAGTGGCCTAGGACACCGCCCTCTCAAGGCGGAGATCGCGGGTTCGAACCCCGCATGCGCCACCAACTTTCAGGCATAAAAAGAGGCCCCCGGTATGTACCCAGGGGCCTAGACTTGTGGTTTTGCTCACGGTACCAGAACACCGACGGGATGTGTCATCCCTTCGTCGAATTTCAGAGCGGCCGCCTCCTGGAGCCCTGACAGCAGGTGAGAATAGGTGTCGAGGGTTATCTGGCTGGCTCCACGAACTGACCGGTTAGGCATTCCCCAGCCTGTCCATAGTCCAGGACCACGCCGTCCCAGTCCTGCGATGTCTGGTCCAGGTTAAGGTACATGCTCACCTGCCATCTCCATCACTGGCGCCGCCCTAGGCCAGTCTGGTGTTGATAGTGTTGGCTTGTTTCACCATCAAGTGGACCGGCGAATAGTCTGCCATCTCAAGGATCCTTCGACGCTCCGCGTCGGAGAGATCACCGTCCACCTTGATGTCAACGTCGATGGACTGGAGACAGTCATCGGCCTGATGTGGCTCCACGAAGCCGAAGAGGAGTCTAGGGTCCACCTTCACCTTGGCGGTTACCTCCAGCCCGTCGAACGTGATGCCCTCCCGCGCGGATATCAGGCATATGGCGGTGTTGACGCAGGAAGCCAACCCCATCAACGCGGCCTCCATTGCCTCGGTGCGGTCGCGCGCGTTGGGGATGCCGAGGGTTTCCTCCACTTCCTTCCACATTCCGAACTGCGTCGTGTAATTACGGGTCGGTGCGTCGTTCCGGTTTCCAGCGATGGTCCACGGCCCGATCACCCCCACGTGCCCCACCGCGTGGCCATCCCAAACCGTCTTGGCCTCTAAGTCCAGGGGCACATCTTTCGGATTCTCGTTCGCGAACGTACGAAACTGCTCTAGCTTGTCCTTGCCGAGGTCTGGAAACGTGCCCATGTACTTCCTCCTATTGATTCAAAACGGGATTCCCTATTTCGGCCGCACCATGCTATCGGCATGGTGCGAATGGGGCGGTTACAGCTTACTGCCGGTCTTTGGTGCTTGTCAATTCTCTCTCGCTCCTGCGTGGGATACGGTTTCTGCCATGAGCACCCCTCAAATACGCCTCATCCTCATCCTGGCCCACCACGAAGCTACTGGGCTGGTGTCCCAGGGCACACTACCCCTAAGGGCCCCTGCAACTTCAAGGAAAGAACGCCTCAACCTTTTGGTGTGGAGAGGGCATGATTGGTGGGGCAACCCGCTCACCATACGGGTAGCGACTTAGGGAACCTCTGAACAACTCGGCGCAAGCGTGGATGGGCAGAGTGGTTCCGTTCTTTGGAGACGTTCAGGCATCTTTGTGACGTTCCAGGTCGTGGTTGAGGCGTTCAGACCGTGTCTGTTGTGGCCTCGAAGCGGCTTTTCGGAGCCATCGCGGCTCCCCGGCCGTGATTTGCGCACTGCGCCCCTCTCATGTCGCCAGACGGCGCTCTGCCGTCATCAAGTTGGCCAGCCCCAGTAGCAATGCCAGCCGTTGCGCGTTCTTAGCCAACCCTCGGTAGCGCACCTTGGCGTAGCCAAAGCGCCGCTTCACGTACAGGAACGGATGCTCCACTTTCGCTCTGACCGACGCTTTGCGCTTCTCCACCAACGCCTCGTAGCTGCCAGGCTCCAGGTGCCGTCGCCGGCCGGGCCTCATCGCCACTCGCCACTCCACATCCAACTCTCGATTCTCCAACCGCTTGTCCACTCCCTGATACCCCGCATCCCCCCACACTCGTTTCTCTCCACCGTGCAGCAATCGGTGCGCTTCTGTCACATCATGCACGTTAGCTGGCGTCGTAGTCATGCTGTGTACCACTCCCGTCTCAGCGTCAGCGCCTACGTGTACTTTCATCCCGAAGCGCCACTCGTTCCCCTTCTTCGTCTGGTGCATCTCAGGGTCTCGCTCACCCGCACGATTCTTCGTCGATGACGGCGCCTCTATGATGCTCGCGTCCACGATCGTCCCCTCCCGAAGCCGCAGTCCCTGGGACTCCAGATGACGGTTGATCTCCTCGAACAGACTCTGCCCCAACTCATGCTCTTCCAGCAGATGGCGGAAGTTCAGAATCGTCGTCTCGTCCGGCAGCGGGCCCGACAGCTTCAACCCTACGAACCGTCTCACCGACTCGACCTCGTAGAGCATGTCCTCCATACCAGGATCGCTCAAGTTGTAGAACAACTGCACGCAGTGTATCCGCACCATCGCCGACAACTCATATGGTCGACGGCCTCGGCCCGCCTTGGGATAGAACGGACGGATGCGCTCTTCCATCTGTTCCCACGGTATCAGAGCATCCATGCGCTCCAGGAATATCTCCCGGCGGGTCTTGCGCTTCTTCCTCTCGTATTCCAAGTCCGCAAATGTTGGCTGGTCCATCAATTATCTCCCCGAACACAGTGCTATTCTCTATGCTACTATGCCCAGACTTGTTCAGAATATCCCTAGAACTGCTTTGGGTTGCGGGCGAAATAGCAGTCCTAGGCTTCTTGTGGTATACTACCCTTTGGTGGAAGTGTTTCTTGTCCCGCATCTGATCTTCTTTAGTGGCTTCAGTGCTCTCCTCGGGATGCTGCACAGCGTCCGCATATGCCCCACTGGATTCTCTAAGGCATCCTCGGTATCGGTGACTAGCCTCCTGCCTAACCATTTTGTAGAAGGAATTCACCGATGAACTACGAGGACAAAACCCTCACGAACCAGGGCTATAGGCAACCGGTCGCCTTACCGGCGTCCAACGACACCCCCGCTACACCCACAGCGTATCCCCGGGCCAACCGCCACCGCAATGGCGACGGCCCCCCTCGATCCAACCAGCACAGTCCCCTTGCTTCTCCGGACACCTCACCCCGCAACCTGCCCAGGGACCACTACTTCGGCTCTATACCCGTCTCTCAGCCGGTCTTTTCCGCGCTTCGCGACATGGGCTACACCGAGCCCTCGACTGTCCAGGAGCAAGTGGTGCCCGTCATGCTGGAGGGGCAGGACCTGGTAGGCCAGGCGCAGACGGGCACTGGGAAGACAGCCGCGTTTGGCTTGCCCCTGGCTGAGACCTTGGACCCTGGAGAGACCCACGTACAGGCGATTGTTCTCACTCCCACCAGGGAGCTGGCTGCTCAGGTCAGCGGCGAGCTACGTCGCCTGTGCCTGTACCGCGGGCTAAAGGTAGTGACAGTGTATGGCGGACAGCCCATCCGCCCTCAGATGGATGCCCTTCAAAAGGGTGCACACATAGTCGTCGGCACGCCGGGCCGAATGCTGGACCACCTCAGTCGTGGCACGCTGCGCCTGGACCGGGTCCGCATCGCCGTACTGGACGAGGCCGACGAGATGCTGGACATAGGCTTTGCCTACGACATCGAACGCATCCTACGCTTTACCCCACCCTCCCGCCAGACAGCCCTCTTCTCCGCCACCATTCCCGCACGCATCCGTCACATGGTGTACAGGCACCTGAAGCGTCCCGTGTGGGTACGAATAGGAGAAGAGGCGGAACCGGTGGAACAGGTGCGGCAGGTTTACTACGAGGTGGCTTCCCGGGACAAGAACGCCGGCCTGGAGGAGCTTCTCCAGAGTAGTCCTTCGACAGACTCAGAACAAGCGGGCCACGGCCAGACTCTTATCTTTCGCAGGACCCAGATAGGTGTGGAGAGGCTGGTAGGCTACCTGCGGCAGCGAGGATACGATGCAAGAGCTATCCACGGTGGCTTGAGCCAGACTCAGCGGGAGGCCGTAATGGGGGCCTTCCGCGCTGGCCGCCTGAAGCTCCTGGTAGCCACCAATGTGGCCGCCCGGGGCCTGGACATCCCTGCAATCTGCCAGGTCATCAACTTCGACATTCCGCAGAGCGTGGAGGAGTACGTACATCGCATCGGCAGGACGAGCCGTATGGGGCGTCCTGGGACCGCCATTACCTTTGTAGGCGAGTGGGACCTAGAGACCTTTGATGTCATTCACCGGCACATCGGTGATGACATGGAGTGGCGGACGCTGGCCCTCTACACCTGAGCCCGGCACAGGGCCCTCGCACCTGTTACGCTATAATCCGCCTCGTGGACCGGCCCCCGGGGGCCGATTTTTTGTTTCGGACGTTTCATATATGCGAAAAGAGATCAGGAACGTCGCAATCATTGCTCACGTGGACCATGGCAAGACCACCCTCCTGGATGCCATGCTCAAGCAGAGCCATATCTTCCGCCGGAACCAGCAAGTCAGCGAGCTTATCATGGACAGCAATGATCTGGAACGGGAAAAGGGTATCACCATCCTGGCTAAGAATACGGCCATCTCCTACAAAGGGGTCAGGATCAACATCATTGACACGCCTGGCCATGCCGACTTCAGCGGCGAGGTAGAGCGGGTCCTGAACATGGCGGATGGCTGCTTGCTAGTCATCGACGCAGTAGATGGGCCAATGCCCCAGACCCGGTTCGTGCTACGGCACGCCCTCCAAAGGCGGATCAAACCGGTCGTCGTTATCAACAAGATAGACCGCCCCCTCGCTCGCCCGGTAGAGGTGGCCAACATGGTACAGGACCTTTTCCTGGAGTTGGCTATAGATGCTGAGCAACTAGACTTTCCCATCCTGTATTCTGACGCCAGGGCCGGCTATGCCATAGTCGATCTGAAGGACCAGCCGAAGGGCATCGAGCCCCTATTCGAAGCTATTGTGAAGAACATCCCACAACCTTTGGGCGATATTGACGATGGCTTCCAGCTGCTGGTTGCAGCCCTGGACTATGACAGCCACTTGGGCCAGATCGCCGTGGGTCGCATCGCTCGTGGGAAGGTGTCCGTGGGGAACCTAGTGGCGCGCATCCCGCAAGGCGACACTACGACTTTCCACAAGGTGTCTAGGCTGTTTGTCTTTGAGGGCCTCTCGCGGCGTGAAATAGCCGATGCGGAGGCGGGGGAGATTGTTGCCTTGGCCGGCCTTGACCAGGTAGCTATCGGCGACACTATTGCCGAGGCAGATAAACTGGAGACTCTGCCTGGCATTGATATCGGCCCGCCGACCGTCCAGATGACCTTTGGGGTGAACACCTCGCCCTTGGCCGGTCAGGATGGGCGATATGTAAACTCGCGCCAGCTCAAAGAGCGTCTCGCTACTGAGCTACAGACCAATGTGGGCCTGCGTGTACAGGACACTGAAAGCGCCGAGATATTCCTGGTCTCGGGACGAGGCGAACTGCACCTGGCCATCCTGATTGAGACGATGCGCCGTGAGGGTTATGAGTTCCAGGTCTCCAAGCCGGAGGCCATTGTCAAAGTCGAGAACGGGCAGAAGTTGGAGCCCTACGAGCTGCTGGTCCTGGATGTGGGCGAGGAGAGTATTGGAGCGTTAGTGGAGAACCTCTCCTCCCGGTTAGCACACATGACGGATATGCGCAGCGACGATCATGGACGTTTGCGTCTAGACTTCAGTGTCCCAACGCGGGGGCTTATCGGTTTCCGAAGCTTCTTCCTGAAGGCGACCCGGGGCAATGGACAAATGAACAGCACCTTTACGGGATACGAGCCGCTGCGAGGTGAGGTTGAGTCCACGCGCTCCGGAGCCCTGGTAGCCGCCGAAACTGGCGCTGCAAATACCTATGGTTTGAGCAATGCCCCAGCAGCGTGGATTGACGTTCGTTGAACCTGGCATGCCAATCTACGAGGGTATGATCGTGGGGGTACATGCCCGCGATAACGACCTCGTGGTGAACGTTTGCAA
>CBDFGE010000002.1:0-287670 GCA_965247055.1 Dehalococcoidia bacterium | reverse complement strand
AACCTCCGTGCCCCCTGTTGTTCCTTGATGATTCCGAAGACTGGCTCGACCAGTTGCTTTCTCAGCTTGTACGCCTCTCTAGCTGCTGAGGTGGACATCCAGGCACGATGACGGCGTAGCACAGCGTCATGCGGACCTATCGCCAGGCTTCGCCCAATCTCTTTGGCCCTCGTACAGACTCCGAAGGCTGGGCACACCTGGCAGACGGCCTCGAGGCCCGGTACAGACGCAACGGACTCCATTCGTATGTTGGATACGAATGAACTTGAGCGTCTGTCCCTGCGGACACGTAAAGCTGTCGCTCGGCTCGTTGTAGGTGAATTGGTCCTTGTGATATGGGTCTTTGAGAACCGTTGCGCGATCCGACACTACCACCTGCTGATCTCGACGGGCGCATTCTTCCAAGTGACTCGCGGCGAAGTATCCGGCATCGGCCAACGTCATCTGCGACTTCGTCCCCGTAGTCTCCTCGGCCTGCTCCAGCATCGGAACCAGCAGGGCATTGTCATTGGCCGCATCCACCACGTCCACGGCGGTGACCAACATGCCGGTCGCTCCCCCATCCGTCTCTGTGGGTGAGACCATAGCCTGGGCATTGTAGCCAGCCACGATGCCTTGCCTGCCCTTCATCAGCCTGGCGTCTGGGTCGGTCAGGTTGATGCGCTTGTGGCAGCTTTTGACTCGTGAGATCGTCCATCGCCTGCCTCACCTGCTCTCTCAAGGACCTCCTTGTCAGCCAACTCCCGAGGCAGATGGATGGCAGAGGCATCCCTCTCCCGCTTCGTTCTGTGCCTCAAGGTCCGTTATCCGCACTCTCCAGCCGCTCCAAGAGCCCTCGCAGTCCCTCGGCGTCGTAGCTCCTGTTCAGCGAGGCGTTGGCGACCACCTTCGTACCATCCACCGCCTGAACCGCCAGGTCCACCAACTTCATCGTCACCGCCGTACGAACCGTACGCTCGAACAGCTTCCTCATGGCCTGCCGATGCCCTCTGTAGAACCTCCACAGGGTGTTGTGGTCCGGATGCTGCCACCCGGTCAGCCACAGGTACGGTATCTGGTCCCGGGAGGCCGCCTCCAGCTTCCGGCACGAGCGTACCCCGGTCATGAAACCGTACAGCCACACGCTCAACAGCGCACGTGGATGGTAGGCTGGCGCTCCCAGCACCTCCCCGTCTATCTTCACCTCAAGCTTCCCCCAGTCCTCCCGGTCCAAAGCGTCAACGAACTTGGCCACGAACCGCGCCGGATGGTCCAGCGGCAACAACTCGTCAAGCGTCGGCGGCAACATCCACATCTGCTCTCGACCCATCTCTCGAAGCGGCATATTGAGGTGGACCCCAAAATTCGGACAGGTGGCTAAGAGAGAGTCCCGCTCCTAAAATAGGACGGAAACAAGGAGCAGGACATGAAGCAAACACGTAAGAAGCACAGCCCAGTCTTCAAGGCCAAAGTGGCTTTGGCCGCGCTCCAGGGGGAGCACACCATTGCAGAGCTGGCCAGCCGGTTTGAAGTCCACCCGAGCCAGATCCATGCCTGGAAGAAGGCCTTGACTCAGGGGGCGCCGCACCTCTTTGAAAATGGTGGTGGACGCCAGGAGAAGGACCAAGAGGTCCTCACTGCCCAGCTCTACCAACAGATTGGGCAGCTCAAGGTGGAACGGGATTTTTTGTCACGGAGCTTCGGGTTGTGAGCCGGTCCCAACGCCGGGCCATGATTGACCGAGAAGAACCGAAGCTGTCTCTGGTGCGCCAGTGCGCCTTGCTGGGTAGAAGCCGCTCCTCGTTGTACTACCTGCCAACCGAGGCCGGCGCCGAGGACTTGGAGTTGATGGCCCTCATAGACCAACAGTACCTGAAGACACCTTTCTACGGCTCCAGAAGGATGACTGCCTGGCTCAGCAATCACGGACACCAGGTCAACCGCAAGCGGGTCCGCCGGCTGATGCAGCTGATAGGCCTGGAGGCCATCTACCGGCGTCCCAACACCAGCAAGCCAAACCCAGGGCATAAGGTCTATCCGTACTTGCTCAGGGGGCTGGAGATCAACCGGGTCAACCAGGTGTGGGCCACCGACATCACCTACATACCCATGGCTCGGGGTTTCCTCTACTTGGTGGCCATCATGGACTGGCACAGCCGCTACGTGTTGGCCTGGCGGCTGTCCAACACCCTGGAGGTAGACTTCTGTGTTGCGGCTCTGGAAGAGGCCTTGAGCAAGGGTCGGCCACAGATCTTCAACACCGACCAGGGCAGCCAGTTCACCAGCGAGGCCTTCACCAGCATGCTGCTGGCGCAAGGCGTTCAAGTGAGCATGGACGGCAGGGGCCGGTGCATGGACAACGTCTTCGTGGAACGGCTGTGGCGCAGCATCAAGTACGAGGAGGTGTACCTGAAGGCATACCAAAATGGGACTGAGGCCAGAAAGGGGATTGGGACTTATCTGGCCTTCTACAACCAAGAGCGGCCCCATCAAGCCCTGGGCTATCGGTCACCGGGTCAGGTGTTCCATGCAGTGAGCCCACAAAGGTGTTTACTGGAACATCCACGAGCCTTACCATCGGATGAAGGTTTACGAGACACCCCAGCGGTAGACTCTCTTATTTTAGCCTCACCGCTGTCCTGATCATGGGGTCCACTTGATATCACCATCTCCCCAACTGGTGTCGCTTCGAAGGTACACCCAACGACATACCCATTACCAGCTCAGACTTCTGAGACAGGCTCAATTCAGTACACGTAGGCCCACCAAGCTATACGAAATCAAGAACTTTCGTGCTGCGGTTCAGATTGGTCCTGTAGGCATATTCGCCAAGCGGCTCCGATTGCCGAACGCGGACCTGTTTAACAAACGCAGTCTTCCGACCCGCCGTTGCCAACTAGCAGAACCCTTCAGCAGACGAAGATACAGGCTTGTGGTGGGTACCTCCAGTACCACCCTCGCATATGTGTCCTGGACTTGCTAGCCATTCGGACTGGGAACCCCCTCGGAGGTGGACCGCAGCTTCACTCGTAGGTGCCGCCCTGCGCACCTCCTTCTGATCGATGGTCTATTCCAACAGCGGGCCACACCTGCTCTCGATTATCAGTGAAGTTACCTACGTGGCCCTGGATGACATATGTATCGTCCTACGATATAATATGGACCATCCCTGTCCATCCCTATGGAGATCACGCGACAGTAATAATGACGAGCCCAGACCCTCAAGACCTGCTTCCTCTTCCGGTGGCGCAACTGCACATCCTGCTGGCGCTGGCGGATGGGCAGAAGCATGGCTACGCCATCATGACCGAGATCGAGCTCATAACCGAGGGAGCGGTCACGATGGGTCCTGGGACTTTGTACGGAGCAGTCAAACGGATGTTGAAACGGGGCTTAATCGAAGAGACGGATGAGCGGCCTGACCCCCAACTGGACGACGAACGACGCCGCTACTACCAGCTTACCGGTCTCGGGGCGCGTGCTCTCAACTTCGAGGTTGCCCGTATGGAGCATCTCGTCCGAGCCGCTCATGTGAGGCGGGCACCTGCGCGGCTCGGACTCGGAGGGTGGCCAACGTGATCTCCGAGAGCGTGTACCGAGCGCTGCCTATCGCCTACCCGAAGGAACACCGGCGCGAATACGGCGAGCTGATGGTCCAGCTCTTTTGGGATCGTATGCATCGCGATGGAGGTGGATACCGAACGCTGTTCGTCTGGATACAGATGTTCCCCGATCTCGCGTGCTCAGCATTCAATGAACGTCTGGAAGAAGCCAGAAGGTGGGCGCTGCTTGCACGCAACTATACCGTAAGAACAGCGCGTACCGATAAGCAAGTGGTCGTTCCTCTACTGAGGACCCCAATCCTGGCTGTCTTACTGGTCTTTTATGCAGCAAGCATTCTTTCCATACTATTCCCCGCTTTCGATGGACTTGACGAGAGAGCATTCAGGTCCGGCTTGTTCATTTTTGGGGGAATGGCATTCCTGAGTCCGGTGCTTCAGGGCCTCGTGTTCAGATTAGGCGTCAAATACGATCTGAAGAACGCCCTTCGATCCATCGGTATCTACCTACCGTTATGTGTTTTCGCGATCACTGCCTCGGCGCATTGGGTTTGGGCCGTGCTCTATGGAGAGACATCCTTCCTCAGCATCTCCTGGTTAGGGATTCTCCTCGCATCCTATTTCGGTGCAATCGTATGCATATTGCCAGCACTAACTCATCGAGTTGGCTTTGCGCCTGCGATAACCACTCAACGCTCATACCGGCGGACTGATCTAGCCCTATCTTTGGGTTGTTCGCTTGTCGGTATTGCGATCTTCTGCGCTCTTGGCTTTGGGCTCCATCTGGGAGGATGACGTGGACTTCTTGACTTGGCTAGTGCTGGTCAACCTGCTGCCACTAGCAGCGGTGATATGCGTCGCCTTGCCCCGTGCGCGCTTCATAATCCCGTGGTTCGGGCTGGCCACGGTCGTTGTCAGGACCTTCCCAGCCTTTAGCTCGTCGGCGACGCTGGTGGAGAGAGGTAGTATCGGTGTCGGACTCGGCTGGCTTATGACAACCTTCTACGGTCTCATTGGATTAGGCATCGTCGTAGGCTCTGTTCGTTTGCAGCCAGCCTCGTTCGTCTCTCTGGGCGCGATCGCCGCGGGTCTGATCTTAGTAGCATCCTTCTATGCGTACCTGCCTCCCTTCAACTACGGCCCTGCGGGCATGCTGGTATTCGCCACACCAGGCTTGGCACTCGTCGCCTATGGGGCGGTCTTGTGGCGACGCCACGGCTTCGAGGGTTACATGAGATGGCGGAGTGCGAGCCTGCGGCTAGCCGTGGCGCTGGGGATCGTGGCTGGGTTTGGAGTCGTCGGGTTCCTTGCCTATCAGGCCGACCGAAACGATCCCCCTGATTGGGCTCCACCACTTCCTACGCCGGAGTCACCGGCTGAGACAGTCGTGGGGAGCTTCGGTCTACGGCCCAGTTGGGACGTCGAAGACATGGTTAAGCGGTCCGATGCTGTGGTAATCGGGATGATTTCCCGCGATTTGGGAACCAAGCAACAGCCCGGGCAAGGCGATCCGCCGAAGCTCTACTACACGTTCAAGGATTACGAGATCACGGTCGAGGAGGTGCTCTATTCAGAAGCAGACCTTCCGAGGCGCATAGCAGTCCTGGCTGAGACTGGTGCTTCCGCCGCAGCGGAAGGGGTAACAGTTGTAGGCGATGACGATATTCCTACTCTTCAAGCCAATGAACGGATGTTGCTGTTCTTGGAAAGTCTGGAGGGACCCAAGTTCTCTGAAGGTGCTGGACGCCCGGTGCCCAAGGGCTTCACGGAGAGTACCTATTCCCGGGTCATCATTGGCAGCCAGTTCGCCGTGATGTTGCCGGACGGAGACAACTGGAAGGACACCCGCAACGACCAGACATTCACCGCCACGCAGCTCAGGAGTGCTATCGATCGACACAAAGCAGACGCGCGATGAACGGTTCGCAACCAGAGATCTCGGTAGCCTTGGAGGAGCTTAAGTCGCTCTCGCAGCTAGACATCGCATCAGACAGGAGGATTGAGGTGGACCCCAAAATTCGGACAGGTGGCTAAGAGAGGGTCCCGCTCCTAAAATAGGACGGAAACAAGGAGCAGGACATGAAGCAAACACGTAAGAAGCACAGCCCAGTCTTCAAGGCCAAAGTGGCTTTGGCCGCGCTCCAGGGGGAGCACACCATTGCAGAGCTGGCCAGCCGGTTTGAAGTCCACCCGAGCCAGATCCATGCCTGGAAGAAGGCCTTGACTCAGGGGGCGCCGCACCTCTTTGAAAATGGTGGTGGACTGAGGTGGACCCCAAAATTCGGACAGGTGGCTAAGAGAGAGTCCCGCTCCTAAAATAGGACGGAAACAAGGAGCAGGACATGAAGCAAACACGTAAGAAGCACAGCCCAGTCTTCAAGGCCAAAGTGGCTTTGGCCGCGCTCCAGGGGGAGCACACCATTGCAGAGCTGGCCAGCCGGTTTGAAGTCCACCCGAGCCAGATCCATGCCTGGAAGAAGGCCTTGACTCAGGGGGCGCCGCACCTCTTTGAAAATGGTGGTGGACGCCAGGAGAAGGACCAAGAGGTTCTCACTGCCCAGCTCTACCAACAGATTGGGCAGCTCAAGGTGGAACGGGATTTTTTGTCACGGAGCTTCGGGTTGTGAGCCGGTCCCAACGCCGGGCCATGATTGACCGAGAAGAACCGAAGCTGTCTCTGGTGCGCCAGTGCGCCTTGCTGGGTATCAGCCGCTCCTCGTTGTACTACCTGCCAACCGAGGCCGGCGCCGAGGACTTGGAGTTGATGGCCCTCATAGACCAACAGTACCTGAAGACACCTTTCTACGGCTCCAGAAGGATGACTGCCTGGCTCAGCAATCACGGACACCAGGTCAACCGCAAGCGGGTCCGCCGGCTGATGCAGCTGATAGGCCTGGAGGCCATCTACCGGCGTCCCAACACCAGCAAGCCAAACCCAGGGCATAAGGTCTATCCGTACTTGCTCAGGGGGCTGGAGATCAACCGGGTCAACCAGGTGTGGGCCACCGACATCACCTACATACCCATGGCTCGGGGTTTCCTCTACTTGGTGGCCATCATGGACTGGCACAGCCGCTACGTGTTGGCCTGGCGGCTGTCCAACACCCTGGAGGTAGACTTCTGTGTTGCGGCTCTGGAAGAGGCCTTGAGCAAGGGTCGGCCACAGATCTTCAACACCGACCAGGGCAGCCAGTTCACCAGCGAGGCCTTCACCAGCATGCTGCTGGCGCAAGGCGTTCAAGTGAGCATGGACGGCAGGGGCCGGTGCATGGACAACGTCTTCGTGGAACGGCTGTGGCGCAGCATCAAGTACGAGGAGGTGTACCTGAAGGCATACCAAAATGGGACTGAGGCCAGAAAGGGGATTGGGGCTTATCTGGCCTTCTACAACCAAGAGCGGCCCCATCAAGCCCTGGGCTATCGGTCACCGGGTCAGGTGTTCCATGCAGTGAGCCCACAAAGGTGTTTACTGGAACATCCACGAGCCTTACCATCGGATGAAGGTTTACAAGACACCCCAGCGGTAGACTCTCTTATTTTAGCCTCACCGCTGTCCTGATCATGGGGTCCACTTGAGAATGTGGTCAATAGGAACCAGCAAATCGGCAACCGAAAAACCAATATTGCGATCGAGATGCACATTCCAGGGCGCGATTATCACACCGTCGTTCGAGTGATAGCAGAAATATATCCCTGCATAACCGCAACCTCCTCCAGGGAACTCAGCTTCAATGGGAATGTTTGCTTTAAGCATTCCCCCCCCATACCTACCGGCTGGAATATTCAAGGATCTCATTAAGTCAATAAGCCGCTGAGCCTTGTCCTGACCACCCGACTCGTTAGTCAATAACATGACCCACAATGGGGGAAAGAGCGGGTTCTCCGGGAAGACCGTCGCCGCAAACGGAGAGATGGCCTCCTCAAAGTGACCCATGAAATGCTCGTATCTATGGCTATCCCAATCCACTATCCTCCTCACTGCCTCCAAACAACCTGGCCGAGACCTCTCGATTGGTCCTCCTTGGGCTATGATTTGCGTTGCGACAGTGAAGGGACTCAAGATTTCCCCAACGGCAAGCCTTAGGGTACCCTTGTCCGGATCTGCGACAAGCCGCGGTTCGGCAATAGCCTTAACTATATGGTCATCAACCTTGACCGAATGTATGAAAGTATGTGCAGAAGAGTGATAGGCAAGAGGACCATGGGGTTTTCTGATAGGCATCTCCCGAGGGGATAATGCCGGCATATAGTTTGGCGACATTATCAATAGCTCTGGTTTGGAATAGTCCCGTAGATTACATGGGCTCAGGTTCCTGAACTGTACCGTGGCCGCGTGAACTAGATGCAATAGTTTGGTACGAAGCACGACATCCCAAGTGACGGCATTCTTGTACGCTAATACATCCTCCGGTGAGACACCGTTAGTAAAGTAGTGCTGCCCCTGACAGTAAACGCATGAGCCAGCAGGCCCGACCGAGAATTGGTCAAATGTACGCTCGATTAGACCATCCTCCGAATCAGTGTCACCGGTCGGCCCGTAGACTGTCGAGAATGGGTCGTAGCTCTGATGACCTTACCCCCGAAAACAGTAACAGTGGTAAAGAGAGTCCTCCGGGTAAAATAGGACATAGTAAGGAGGGCTCATGGCACGGAAGAGGTACACAGAGGAGCAGATCATAGGGGTCCTGAACGAGGCAGAGGCAGGGGCCAAGACAGGGGAGCTGTGCCGCAGTCACGGCATGAGCGAAGGCACCTTCTACAAGTGGAAAGCCAAGTACGCCGGGCTGACGTTGAACGAGTTGAAGAGGCTAAGGTCCGTTGAGGAAGAGAACCGGCGCCTGAAGCAGATTGTGGCCCAGCAGGCGTTGGACAACTGGTCTCTGAAGGAGTTGCTGGCAAAAAACTTCTGAAGCCCAAGGTGAGGAAGATGGCAGCGGCATATGCCATAGAGAGTCTTGGGCTGAGTGAGAGGAGGGCCTGTCTGCTTACTGGTATCTCACCCTCGGTCTATCGGTACAAGTCGAAGCAGGGTGATGATGCTGCCCTGCGTCGCAGAATGCGTGAGCTGGCATGGGAGAGGAAGCGCTTTGGCAGTCCCAGGTTGCACATCATGCTGAAGAGAGAAGGCCTGGTGATCAATCACAAGCGTACAGAGCGCATCTACAGTGAAGAGGGGCTTGCGCTCAGGAAGAAGAGGAGGCGCAAAGGGGCGGCAGGGGTCCGGGAGACCATTCCATCTCCTGTACGTCCTAATCAGAGGTGGTCCATGGATTTTGTCTCTGATAGCACTGTGACCGGTCGGCGCTTCCGGGCATTGGCCATAGTGGACGACTATTCACGGGAGTGCCCAGCCATCGAGGTAGATACCTCTCTGGGAGGCGCCAGAGTGGTGGGAGTCCTGGAGAGACTGGAAGAGACACGGGGACTACCTGAGGTGATCACTGTGGACAACGGCCCGGAGTTCGCAGGCAAGGCCATGGATGAGTGGGCCTGTCGGAGGGGCATCAAGTTAAGCTTTATACGTCCTGGCAAGCCGGTAGAGAACGCCTTTGCTGAGAGCTTCAACGGCCGACTACGCGACGAATGCTTGAACATCAACTGGTTCATGAGTGTAAGGCATGCCAGGGAGATCATAGAGAGCTGGCGGCAGGACTACAACGAGGTCAGGCCCCACAGTTCCCTGAAGGGTAAAACGCCCAAAGAGTTTGCTGGCTCTATGGCTGGACTCTACTAGCCAATGATACTAACTTCGGGGTAAGGTCACTGAAGCAGTCGCAGCACAGCCTGAATTTCATTGATCTCCAACCGATCAAGTAGCCAAGCATCGTAGAACGCCTCTATGCCGAAGACGCTGTGGAGGGCACTTAAAGCCTCTGCCTCTTGGTCCGACAGGGGTCACGTCCCGTCAAGTGGTGTAAGAGAGCGTCATCCTGTTGATCGCGGTCTATGCCGCCGCCTTCGCTAGATCCGCCTCGGGTAGAGCTTCGTCGATGCTGTAGACCGCGGGTGTCATGTAACGAGGGCCGATGGCCCATTCGTCGTGCTGTTCGGCCAGGACAGCCCCAACGAGGCGACGCGCGGCCGGCCGGTTGGGAAAGATACCCACCACGTTGGTGCGGCGCCGTATCTCCTTGTTGAGACGCTCCAGGGGGTTGTTAGACCAGATCTTCTTCCAGTGGGCGAGTGGGAAGCTGGAGAAGGCCAGGACGTCCGCACCAGCCGCGTCCAGTAGAGAGGCCACCTGAGGGAACGGGTCCTGTAGCTGGGCGATCACCCGCTCGAGCTGTGCGTGGACCTCCTGAGGGGACGGCTGCTGGTAGATGGTGCGTACCATGGTGGCCACCCAGGGCTGAGCGCGCCTGGGGACCCGAGTGAGCAGGTTGGTCATGAAGTGTGTGCGGCACCGTTGCCAACTGGCCCCACCGAAGACAGTCGCGATGGCATCCCTGAGTCCCTGATGCGCATCCGATACCACCAGATCCACCCCGCTCAGACCCCTGGCCGACAGTGAGCGCAGAAAGGCCAGCCAGAAGGCGCCGTCTTCACTGGTACCCACGTCCATCCCAATGATCTCCCGCTTGCCCTCGCCATTGACCGCCGTCGCCACCACCACGCTGACGTTGACGATCCTACCGGCCTCTCTGACCTTCTGGGTTAGTGCGTCCAGCCACAGGTAGGGGTATGATCCGCCGTCCAGCGGCCGACCCAGGAAGTCCTCCACCACCTCGTCCAGCTCGGAGCAGATACGGGACACCTGGCTCTTGGAGATACCCTCGCACCCCAGGGCCTTGACCAGGTCGTCCACCCGCCTTGTCGATACACCTTCCACATAGGCCTGCTGGATCACAGCCAGCAGAGCTCGCTCGCTGCGACGCCGTGGCTCCAGCAGGCTCGGGAAGTAGCTCCCCTCTCGAAGCTTCGGGATGTGCAGTTCCATAGTCCCTACCCGGGTATCCCACGCCCGGGACCGATACCCGTTGCGCTGGGTCACCCGCTCAGGGCTGCGTTCTCCATACTCAGCACCGGTCCTCGCAGACACCTCCGCATCCATGATCCCCTCTACCAGCACTCTCAGAGCCTCCCGTAGGAAGTCCACGTCACCGTCCATTCCCCCCTTGCGCAACAACTCCAGCAGGTCCATCCTTTCCTTGACCACCGTTGTCCTCCTTTCTCGAGCTTTCTTCTTTGCCCGCTAAGGATGACGCGGTGGTCTCTCTTACTCCAGACCCCCTCCTCTTCTTACACCACTTCCTGGGACTCTACTCCGACAGGACTGACCCAGACAGGAAAGGAGCTGCACTTTGAGGAGCGTGGGACACGATCGCGGCTTGGAGCCGTGGATGATAGCGTTCTATTTTCTTGAGAATATCTATTTCCAGTTCGGTTACGGTAGCGTCTTCTGTCAGTGGCGAACTGCTAAGCGCTAAGGCTAGTTCCGGCGTAGACGCACCACTAATACGCCGCAGGTAGGCTTTTTCAAAATCGTTCAAGTCGCCGTCCTCCGCAAATGCCGCGGACAGCCGACTCACGAGTCTCTCTGATTCAGTTACAGGAGATTCCGACGTTGCCGTTGGCGCGGGTATCGCAGGCACCGCAGTAGGCGCGGACCTAGGCGGATACGGCGGGTCTGTTGCCAACTCGCGCACTATGCGCGCCCAGCTAGTGGGAACCCCAAATACTGGATCGTGCAGGTTTAGCGCTATCCGGTCAGCGCCCGGCAGGCCGCCCACCACGTCATTGGAGATCATCGCGTAGGTTGTCTCCCCGCTGGGTGAAGGGTTTCCCAAGAAAACGCGCACCCTCCTCCCCGACCATGGCTCCTGCGGTGTCTGTTGCACCTCCATAAACAGCGCCGTTGGCCCGAATCCCAGCGACTCCAGGTCTTCGCCCTTGCCCGTGAACAACAATTCACCAGGGAGGTTGCTTAAGACCAGGGGCTTTCCTGCCCAGTCTTCGGCTGACACCGGAATATCGGGGGTTCCTGGATTCACCCAACCGCTCTCGCTCCGCTGATACTCGACAGTCTGACCGCCGTGCTGGACAACTATCTTGGAAATGTGATCCTGGTCGAACCGGTACAGCCAATACCTGACGCCGGCAACCCCCAGCTCTACGAGTAATTCTCTACCTTGCGCCCCGCAACTCCGAACTACGTCTAGCACGTCTTGGGGTGGATTCCTGCGACCGTAGCGGTACTTGACTAACTCAGCAAACTTAGCATACCCCACGTCAGCGACAATGCAATCAAGGGAAGCATCTTCGCTCTGACAGGAGTCAATCAACAGTCTGGCAAAGCGGTATCTTGGAGCGTAAGCAGCATTCATGTGTTCTGCGGTCAGGTGTACAGAATCCACCTTTGAGAGGCGTTGAGAGAGGCACGCCGATGTTTCAGCGCTCAGTTTATGGGGACTTTGCGAAGGGTCGCCCAATATGCCACGGATTTCCGTGCTAAGGCTCATGCAATTGGAGACGCCCGCCTGTTCTTCTTTTGTCAGGCGATAGTTATCGTCACTTTCGGCGCGTTCCTGAAATTCCAACATCCCTAGATCGATGAGACAGGTGCGTTCGTCTTCGGGTAGCTGCCGCAGATAAGCCTCGGCGCTGTTCGCTTCCGTGAAAGGGACGAGTGAGATTTCAGTTTGAACTGTAAGTGTGGGCTCCGGCGTTGCCGTGCTGGTCGGCGTCGGGGAAGGTGTGCTGGTTGGTTCAGGCGAGGCAGTCGGGACCACCGCTGCTGGGGTAGCTGTAGGCAACGGCTTTGAAGGCTCGTCGCACGCGACGATGGCTATGGCTACCGCGCCCAATAGAGCCATCCGGCTAGCAAGCTTGAACACGTTCACTTTTGCTCATTCCTGTCTTCGTCGTCATGGAAAGCTGAGACGCTCCGAACCATTAAGCGTTTCACGCGCCTAACCCTCTTAGGTGACTATGCCATTCGACACAGCCGCCACCCAGGGATCGGAGGACAGCCACAGTACCAGCGCATATTCAACGTCTCGGCGTGAACCGTCTGACACGTTTGCCGTTGCGGGGAGTCGTACGGTTTCGCCAATGGATGTGAGAGGCGTCATCCCTGCAACTTCCAGTGAAACTACGGTGGGTGTAGGCGTGGGCATCGGAATATGTGGCCGAGTCCCAGGTCGTTGGCCAGCTCCAGCAGCGCCATCATGTGCCGTGTGCTGGGCCGCAACCACTGATTGGGTCATTGAGCCCTTCTCATATCTTGATAAGCCCCTTCTCGGCCAAGTCGTCGAATGCCGTCCGAACTTCCCCAGCCGGGACCTCCAACTCGTCCGCGAGACCTGAAACCGATAGCCGGTTGGCGCCAGCGGTCACCCGCTCCAATATCTGCTGCTCCAACTCACCCAGCTGTGTGGGTCCACTATCTCCGGGGGCTGGTCTCGGCCTAAGCTGCCCTTCTTGGGGAAAGCTCTTTATCCGGGCAAGTTTGCCACCTGCTCTCACGTCCTTGAACCCAATGGAATCGCCGCCCCGGAGTCGCATGGCCACGTAGACTATGCCCAGCAACACGATTACGAATCCAGTCCGACCGTACAGGGATGGAAACCAGTCATACACAAACGGGACCCAGTCGTATGCAAGGTCACTGAACTCGTATGCAAGTCTGTCAAACCAGTCAAACACAGGCTCATTGCCTCCTAAGCTATTCGACCAGCTCGACTTTGGGGGGAGAAGTCAATGGTTCTAAGTCACCTGTTGGGTACGCTGGCCGGGAGGTGGTCAACTCATTCACGCGGGCCTGACGGGCCGTTTCCACAGCCGTAAGAAGCACCTCGACCGTGTTAGCCCCGAAGCCCCTAGCTTCCAAGCTAATCCTGCACGCCTGTGTTGCAAACACTACACGTTTCCTGCGCGTTAGGAAGTAGATAATCACAAAGATGACGCCGCCAGCGATAGCCCACGCACCGCGATTGTCATCCTGCGCGACGCTCACGCTTAAGCCAACAATACTGAGAATGACTCCAATGACCAGCCATCGGAGCTTGCTGGTGTACGCATACAGCACATGGTCCATCTTCTCCAGGGGCAACGACGTAAGAGCGGTCTTTCCCAGTCCAGACTGTTCGGCGACCAGCCGCCTATTTGTCAGCCAAACACTCAGTTTTCGGCCGCTAGCCTCGTGGCCTATTGACTCTCCCGGAGCCAATGTTAGTGGCATGATTACCTCAATGTTTCCTTCCTAGCTGTTGCCCTAGTTGTTTCGCCATACTCGCAACCTGTCTCCAAGCCAAATGAACATGCACGCCGACGATTTCAGAGGGCAGTAACAGTCAGCGTGTAGGTGCCGGTAGTACCTGGCTCAGCGTGCCCTACCGCAATCCAGTAAGTTCCAGTACCGGGGGCTTCTCCAACAAACGATCTACCTCCCTCAGAGGATTCGGCGCTAAAGTTCCACTCATCGAAATCCTCTATGTACAAATGTGCGTCAGGGAGTGTTCCCGTGACCACCTCTATCCGGTAGAGTTGGCCTTCCTCGGCCTGGAACCGGAAATGGTCTACGTCGAGCCATTCGTCCACTGCGCCTGCGACATTTTGCCCGACTGCTATGGAAGTAGCGTCCTCGGGCGAGTTGCCGTGGTCGTCGTCGATGTCGGAAAGGTCGATCAGTTTCAGCCTGTAAGTAGCGCTGTCTTCTTGCCTGCTTGCAATCATGAAGTAATATTCGCCGGAGCTAGGAGGCTGCCACACGTCGGAAAATGGAATGTAACGCCCCTCGGCACCATACACAGCCCTGGGGAGCGGAATCGATTGCCCGTCTGCGTCACGCAGACCCATGCTCCCACTAGGAGGGTAGAGAGTCGCAACTATCACATACGATTGGCCTTCCTCAACCTGGAACCGGAAGTACTCGGCGTTATATGGATTGGGGTCTATCGAACCCGCGACGGATTCCCCGGGTGCTACTGGGGTCGCGTTGGGAAACTCGACCGCTACCAGCGTAGCTGCGTCAGGTCTGTAGGCCTGGAAAACGCAACCCGCAGGCGCCATTTGGTTGCGGACGTAAACGGGGATCTCTTCGTCGTCGACATCGAATTTCTCCAGCTCCTCCTGTGTGATCTCGTGCTCCACGACCCACGCCTTTACATGCTCTTGCAAAAGGACTAGGTCCACCGTGTCACCCGTGGGCTGCTCGTCGACGACGTTCTTGTAAACTTGTAAGCCAAAGTCTTGCGCATTTTGCCAACGCGCGACGACGTCGGGCGGATTGATCGCTGGTGTCCTAGAGATCAGCTTCGCCAGGGCGGCAGAGAGCTCTCCGTAGGTGACATCGGTGGAATCTCTAAGAAGTGAGCGGACGTTCTGCATCTCGTAACACCATGTCTCGTACTCACTCAACCACTCATCGAAGAACGGTATGACGCTTGCCGCGACCGCATATAGATCGGCTGGCGCTTGCGTGCTGCCCGGCGTGGCAGGGGCCGTTGGGGTTGGAGTCGGCGTCACGATTGGCGCTTGCGTGCTAGCCGGCCTGCCCTCAGCCGTTGGGGTTGGAGTCGGCACGGGGGTTGCGGTTCGCTGGGGAACTGCTGAGCCTACCGTGGGTTCTGGCGTCGGTGTGGGAGCAGGCTCCACCGTGTCTGTGGGCTCTGTCAACTCGGTTTCGGCAGGGGTGGCCTCAGGTGCGCCGGAGTCCCCGTTGCAGCCCGCAAGAAGACATGCGAGCGCAACGGTCAATATCCCGTAAGCCAACCATCGAGTCATCCGAGCCGCCTTGTAGATATTGCTCTCCATATTCATTATCCCACCCTTCCGGAACTATATTCTCTTGCGCGATCCTCTAGTTGCCAAGTGGAGTAGGCGTCGGATAGTGGGCGTGTACGTCGCAAAACGTAGAACCACAAGCGTTCAGAGGGGTGAATCTCCATCGGAGGGTCTACCCCGTCGACTAGCCCCGGCTGCCGGCGATGGCACAGCAGCATTCAGAGGAGCTGCGGTCCGTTGGTCTGAGTGCCGCCGTTGTCCGTTGGCGACCGCTGCAGGTCCAGGAAGCACACGTTTGCCGATTGGTCCAAGAAAGACCCCGTTGCATCACGTCCTACGGGCAGCCGGGGAGTCCTCCTCTGAAGCTGGAACACGAAGTCTCGTACATTGAGCTCCACGTGATTGCCTAACTCCCGATCCAGAAGGGTCCTCAACTCCCCGTTAGCGAAACGCTTACCGGGACTGCGGGCGTAGATGCACAACAGGGAGAAGGGACCGCTGCGGATGGCCGAGGCTTTGTCGCGAACGCGAAAATCGAGCTTGGCCCACGTCCCATCAGTACGAAGGAACACGTTGCCAGCCGCCTTGTCTACAAGCAGGTCAACGTCATGGAGCAAATCGTACTTGCCACCGACCAAACGCTGATATTGGCCGCCCGTGATTTCAATCTCGTAGCCATTGAACACGGCGACATACTCCGCTTCATTCCCATTGGATGGGCCCAGGGGCTCAATCTGCCGAGCGATACCGGCGACCCAAGGAGGTGCATCCGGATACTCCTGCATTGTGGCTGGTACACGATGGGCAATTCCGCCGCCCTCCTCCGACCGCGTCCACTTTAGAATCGACCCCAACATGCTTCCGCCAAGCGCCGCGATCATGAAAGCCACTCCTATCGCCGTAAAGGCCAGGAGGCCGTCGCGGTGCCATGTGTCATACTCTTCGGGGGGATATCCCAGTTCCGACCAGCGGTATTCCCATGTCCACAGCATATTGCCGGACGCGGGGAACTGCTCGACCTTGTACAGCACGACCATCGCGCCGATGCAGAGGACGAGGAACACAAGGATCGAGCCCAGGGCACAGATGAACCAGTATCGAGCCTGAGCCGGATCAAGGCTCATCTCCGAGTCTCTGAGGGCGTGGGTGACGGTCAGCGCTCCGGCAATCGCCGCTCCCAACGCCAAATGAGTTGGCTTCCACCCGTGGCTCGATAGGACGATGATCGGTAGGTATGCGAGAAGCACAGGCGGCGCACACAACACCGCGCCCCTGGTGAGCGGACTCCAGTGACCTCCCGTGAACCACCGCTGTCGCCCCCGGAGCCAGCGATAGCAAACGTACCCCACCAAGGCAAGAGCCGAACTCAGTCCGGTAGACAGAACCAGCGGCAGAGGATAGGCTGATACGGACTTCAGTGCGAAGAACCCGTATGGGTCTGTTCGGGTAATCAAGGTGAAGGTCATCGGCAGGTTCAGCATCACCAGCAGGGAGACGAGCAGCAGGCGTCCCAACCAGGGTTGGGGCCAGTCAGTCGCGGGGGTCGGCGCAAGGTTGTCACCACCGGCCCGCCAGGCATCATCGCGCACCGGCACAGTCCGGTGGCTGCTCATGGCAGTAGAGCACCCAGGAAGCCGTGTAACACAGAGGAGCGGGTCTGGAGTAAGAGAGACCTCCGCGTCATCCTTAGCAGGCAAAGAAGAAAGCTCCACAAAGTCCGACATCGAGCTGGTCAAGGAAAGGATGGACCTGCTGGAGTTGTTGCGCACGGGGGGAATGCCCGGTGACGTGGACTTCCTACGGGAGGCTCTGAGAGTCCTAGTAGAGGGGATCGTGGATGCACAGGTGTCTGTCGAGGACCGGTGCAGAGTATGGAGAACGCAGCCCTGATCGGGTGACTCAGCTCAACGGGTATCGGTGCCCGGGCTTGGGATACCCGGGTAGGGACTATGGCGAAGCTGCACATCCCGAAGCTGCGAGAGGGGAGCTACTTCCCGAGCCTGCTGGAGCCACGGCGTCGCAGCGAGCGAGCTCTGCTGGCTGTGATCCAGCAGGCCTATGTGGAAGGTGTATCGACAAGGCGGGTGGACGACCTGGTCAAGCCGCCTGGGGTGCGACGGTATACTCCAAGAGCTAGCTTGTTCATGGCATCTGCTCCGAGCTGGACGAGGTGGTGGAGGACGTTGCTGGGTCGGCCGCATGGACCACGGACCATTCCCCTACCTGTGGCTGGATGCACTAACCCAGAAGGTCAGAGAGGCCGGTAGGATCGTCAACGTCAGCGTGGTGGTGGCGACGGCGGTCAATGGCGAGGGCAAGCGGGAGATCATTGGGATGGACGTGGGTACCAGTGAAGACGGCGCCTTCTGGCTGGCCTTTCTGCGCTCACTGTCGGCCAGGGGTCTGAGTGGGGTGGATCTGGTGGTATCGGATGCGCATCAGGGACTCAGGGATGCCATCGCGACTGTCTTCGGTGGGGCCAGTTGGCAACGGTGCCGCACACACTTCATGACCAACCTGCTCACTCGGGTCCCCAGGCGCGCTCAGCCCTGGGTGGCCACCATGGTACGCACCATCTACCAGCAGCCGTCCCCTCAGGAGGTCCACGCACAGCTCGAGCGGGTGATCGCCCAGCTACAGGACCCGTTCCCTCAGGTGGCCTCTCTACTGGACGCGGCTGGTGCGGACGTCCTGGCCTTCTCCAGCTTCCCACTCGCCCACTGGAAGAAGATCTGGTCTAACAACCCCCTGGAGCGTCTCAACAAGGAGATACGGCGCCGCACCAACGTGGTGGGTATCTTTCCCAACCGGCCGGCCGCGCGTCGCCTCGTTGGGGCTGTCCTGGCCGAACAGCACGACGAATGGGCCATCGGCCCTCGTTACATGACACCCGCGGTCTACAGCATCGACGAAGCTCTACCCGAGGCGGATCTAGCGAAGGCGGCGGCATAGACCGCGATCAACAGGATGACGCTCTCTTACACCACTTGACGGGACGTGACCCTCATGGCGCGAGGCACCTAAGCCGAACACAGTTCTGGAGCGTCTGCTCCAGAACCTCTCTCAGCAGCCTCCACAAGTCCGCATCGAGCTTGAGCGGCCTCATTTCGACGAGCCCGACAAACTGTGAGGCTCGGAGTCCTAGAGAGAATCGTAAGCACATCGTCACCCAGGTCCCTATCACTCCTCCTTTATCTTGCCCGTCTTGGGATCGTAGTTTTTGGCGAAGCGCACAAGGACTGCGTGCTGGACAAACCATTGGGTTCCCCGTCGCAAAGCCACCAGGCGCTTCGACCTGATGTTCCGGCGAACGGTCTCCTCACTCACATTGAGAATGGACGCCGCCTGGGGCACGGTATACTCGTCTAGCTTGTTCATGGCACTGTCCCGGAAGGTATAGACGTTGCTGATGTAGCATACCACACCACTTAATACGCAGGCCATCTTTTGTCCAGGAGGGAACTCGTCGAATACGGGGGACACAAGGAGTTCGCTCCCCGTGCGGCTGATGGCGTCCGCCCGAAGAATGTTGGGCCGCCGCTTTGACTACCCTCCCCTTCGTGCCCACGATAATTTTGGGCAACAAAAAAGGACCTCACATATGGATAGGCAGGGGCAGCTACCGTCATCCAACGCTGACCTCCCCTTTGGTGCGACAACCTACTCGGATCGAAATGCAAAAGGCCCCTATATGCAAGGAAAAGGGCAGGCGGCCGTCACAACGACGACCACCTGCCCCGATTGCTCCTAAGCAGGCCGTACCTTCCGAGAACCCAGCTCTTAGAACAGCTTCAGCGTCTCTGGCTGCGGCTGCGCTGCATCTCCCTCGGCAGTTGAGTCCTTCGCCGAACTCTGTTCACGTCGGCCCCGACCCCTGGTAGAGGGTGTGGATCGCGCGTGTGCGGGATACTTGGGTTCGTCCTCCTACCTGGCCCTCGCCCTTTCGATCACCGCCGGGACTTCCTGCGCTAGCCCGGATAGGTCCGGGCCATCAAACGACTCGATGTGCGGGTCCGAAGACGGCCCTTGCACCCCGATGGTGGCTCTGCCGTCCTTGATGGCCAGGACGACCTTCAGGTCCTCGGTCGGACTGGCCTTGTCGTCATCGGTCTGTTCCTCGGCGGGGACGCTCTCGTCTGGGCCACCACGGTCGTCGGAGACCTGCGAACCCCGCTTGTCCTGGCCGGTCTCGGTCTTGGCGTCTTGCTCCTTGGTGACCACATCATTCGCGCCGGGCTCCTCACCGCCGAAGAGACTCTCGTAGGCGTTCAAGGCATCCTTACCGGATGCTTCCGTTTCGTTCTCGTTAAGCATGGTTTCTCTCCTTATTCTTCTCTGGCTGTGTTGTGAGCGCCAATCATTAGGGCGCCATCCTGCCGTCCAGGGCGTCAAACTATCCTCCGCCGCCGCCGGCGGCTCGACCTCATCACTCGATTCACCGCCTCGGGGGTGACATAGGTCGGGGTGACGGTGCCCTGTTCCATGTCCAGGTAGAGCCCCATGAAGGGGCACGTGCCCGCCACCATGCGGCGCACGACCATGAGTACAAGCGACGCCATCATCTGGTTGATGGTGGGGTCCTGGTCGGTGAGGTCGAGGGCCGCCGCGCAGTCAACGTCCGGAGGGGTTGTCGGCACGGTGGTCAACAGGTCTGGCCGCTGGAGCGTGGGCGCAGGCAGCAGGTAGCAGGTCTCGCCGTCGAAGGCCGACTCATACCGATGCGACGGTTCGGCCACATTTCCTGTGAGGACCTGTCCCCAGTTGGTGTCGTTGCCCGCGTCGATGAGCCACTGTTGCCGCCCGCCCCGCAAGCACGCTGCCATCGCCCGCCGCGCGGCGGCGTTGTCGGCGCAGCCGATGAGCAGGCAGTTGCCGTAGCGGGGAAGACCGGGATAGCGGTGCCCGTAGGAACCGGAATCGCCCTCGCGGAAGGCGTAGACCGAGTAGCCGACAGGACGCCCGCAAGACCGGGCCAGCCGGTCGGCGAGGGCCTGGCTTTTGAAGTGGCCCACATCCTCGGGGTAGAAGTTCTGGCGCAGCAGGTTGTGGGGCTCCACCCGGTCGTGGTCGACCAGGACGATGGTGGCCTCCCGTCCCTGGAAGAGGCGGCAGAGACCCTCGGCGACGAAGCCCCCTGTCCCGCCGCAGCCGACCACGGTGATCCAGGGGTTGTCCAGCAGGAATGCGTTGTCCAGGTAGTAGGGCATGGTTAGGTTACCTCCTTGGTGTGATTGATCTGTGATTCGTGGTGGTTCAGGCATGGGTTTGGGCCGCCGAACACCTGCGGCCAGCAGAGCGGGGCGAAGTGGCCGTAGACCCCCACTCGGAGCCTCAGCTCCGGTAGAGGGGTGGCCAGCTTTCCGACGACCCCATAGATTCTGAAACCCTGCTCATCACGGTCGTCGGTGGCCGAGAAGAAGGCGCGTCCCCTCCCATGTGAGTGGAACTCGGCCACCACCCCTGGGGGAGGCGTGTAGGTGAGGGACGCGGCGGTGCCCGTCTGTTCCGGCACCACCACCCGGTAGGAGCTCCCGTCCCAGCGCACCGCGAAGAATCGCTCGGTGCCGGGCGTTTCCTGGAGCCACCGGAGCCCCAGCTCGAACAGGCCCGCCGGGATGGGGCCGTGGGTCAGCGCCAGCTTCTCCACAACCGGAGCGAGGCCGCGCACCGAGCCGGGGGCGACCATAGCCCGCGCCACCAGGTTGGCGTTCTGGGACTGGACGTAGACGCCGCCCGAGCCCAGCACGTAGTCGTAGCCGACCCCGTGGACTCCGGTGAGGCCGGAGGGGTGGTCGACCAGGTATCCCACCGGGCTGGGTCGGTCGTTAGCGGTAGGGGCGTCTCCCTTCGGAGAGCGCCATAGCCTGGGCCACCGTGCATTGGGGAACCAGGTCCTGAAGTGGGTACTTCCTCTTTCCATCGAGCTCCTCCCATAGTGCGTGCAGGTTGTCGGGGTGTTTCTGCGAGCGGTCCCGGGTGTCCCCCGTCATCGAGAAGTAGGACTCAAAGAAGGACTCGGGTATCAGTCCGACCTCTTCGGGAAACGTGTGGCTGCCCGGACAGACCCGCCCGTCAGCGAAGACGTTGAAGGCGGGAGCCCGGTAGAGCGGATGCTCCGCTCCCGTGGGACGGCTCTTGGCTGCGTAGACCCAGGGCGCCCGGCCCGGCGAGCAGACGAAGACCAGGCCGGGCATGGGAATCCTGAGCCGGGCGGGAGGCTTGAACGCCTCCCGTTGCAGGGCCACCGGCCACACCTTCGGCGGCCTCCACAGGGCCACCATCTGGCCGGTCTCGCCCTGGCTCCACCAGAGGGTGTCCTTGGGCAGAAGCCCCGAGGAGAACCCCAGGTGTTGGGTGAAGGCGCTGGCGATGCCGTCCGCCGAGACGGTCCTCACCCAGTTGGCCCCGTCCTCGAAGCCGCGCAGGAGTATCGTTTCGTCGTAGACCTCCATTTGCACCCTGAGCTCGTCCCTGGGCACGTCCATCTGGCCCGGCAGGGACCACCGGGTGGTGTCGGTATCATCACTCATGGTCGCTGTCCTCCGTAGTTGGGTTTGAGTCGCCGAGGCGCTCCAGGACGAACTCCAGCATCTCGGCGAAGCGTGCGGGCAGGTCTTCCTCCAGCCAGTCGGCCAGTTGGTATACCGAGTCGAGGACGGCCCTGGCCCTACGCCACTCCTCGGTGGCCTCGGCTATCACCTCGTCGTCCCAGGGGTCGGAGAAGCCGTCGTAGGCCCCGTCGTCGTAATTGCAATCCAGGAAGAAGTTGCCGGTCCCAGCCCAGACCCAGGAGGCGGCCTGGGCTACTCCCTCGAACCTGGTCCCCTTGACCGCATTGCTTAGGGTCTCCTGGGGTATGCCGCCTTCGGGAATCTTGAGCAAGGTGTCTTGCGGGATGTGAGTGGCCGCCGACTCCAGCCACGCCACACGTATCCCGTCGAGTTCCATATAGAAGGATTCTGGGGGCTTTGTCAGCAGGGCCAGGGCCGAGAGCCCCTCGCGGTAGCCGTCCCACATCTGGTGCAGGTCCTCATAGCCGATGCCGTGCAGCTCGTAGGGGATGCCCCTTCGGAGCACGGTGAAGGGAGGTTCGTCCTCCTCGCTCAGGGAGTATTCGAGGAACGGCCCGTAGAGGGGATGGTGCCGCTCCTCGAAGAGTCGCGCAAACCCCTCCACTCTCTGACCTATATCGGGGGCTGCGAGCACCGCCGCCTCCTCCTGGGGGAAGAGGCGGCGCACAAGCCCGGTGAACCATCCGTAGTCGTCCGCGTAGCCGACCAGCGCAATAAGCTCCCGCAGCAACGGCGGACGCCGCAGGAGCAGGTCGGCCAGCCCGTTCAGGCGCGGCGGGGCTGCAAGTGCCATCTGAGCACCTTCGCCAGGCGGCCCGTTGCCGCCGCGTAGTCCTGCGCCTGGGCGCAGGCCAGCTCCATCTCCGCGCTCCGGGACGCCGCCGCGTCCAGGTCGAGGGAGCCGTCGGGCCGTGTGAGCTCCGCCGTTAGCTCGATGAGTCTCAGGTCTGCCGGAGGCGATGCCGCCAGCAGACTCGCAAAGGTCTTGGTGTCCATCATGCTCTCTCCTTACGTCCAAGAGCGGGTGAGCCCTTGGTGCCCACCCGTCGCTGGAACTCGTAGATGGTGTCCTCGCCCCTCTGGCTCTCTTTCACAGAGGCGTTGGCGATCTCCCCATAGAAATCGGAGAGCGTCGCCTTCACCTGCTCGACGCTCATCTGGGGGTCAGGGTCGGGGAACTCCCGGTCGTCGTAGACGAATACGCGTGTCATCGGTTCATCTCCTTTTTAGTCGTAGCTGTCTTCCGTTCGTTGCCGTATCTGCGGCGTCCCATCAGGACACCGTTTGGGCCTCCTTCTCCTCCTCCATGCTCAGCGCCCACTCGAACATGGACATGGTTGCGGGCTTTGGCTTCCCGTTTTTCCTGGACGGCTTTGGCGGCTCCTCGGCCATGAACTCCGCCCACGAGAACAGCGAACGCTGGGTCTCAATGGCCTCGTCGTGACCGTTGCCCCACGGAGTCTCCTCAGCGGGCGTCGTGCCGTTCCGATCCGCCCCGACCGCTACCGGCTCAGGCTCGGCTTCCACCTCCACGGCGTGCCACCCCTCGTCCACCAGCAGCTCCTCGGAGACCGCCTCGGTGTCCCTCGCCTGGGCGAAGGCTTCCAGTCCTCCGTCATGGCGCTCATGGCCAGCGACGGCGCATTCGACACCGAACCTGACTGCGCCATCTTCGCCGACACCCACTGGGAGCCGCCCAGCATCTACACCCACCTGGATTGGCTGTCCAGCAATCTGAGCTTTCCCCTGTACATGGTGGACAACGGGCGCAGCCTACGGGAGGACGCAAAGGCCCTGACCAATCACTCAGGGTCCCGCAGCTTCGTAGACCTTCCCGTCTACCTGAAGGGGCGCGACGGCGAGGGCGACGGCATCGGCAGACGCCAGTGCACCGAGCACTACAAGATCGCACCCGTGCGCCGCAAGATACGCGAGCTCCTGGGGCTAAGGAAGGGACAGCGCGTCCCAGCCGGCACCACCGTCGAGCTGTGGCTCGGCATCTCCACCGACGAGGCCATTCGCATGAAGCCGTCCCGAGACAGGTGGATACTCAACCGCTACCCTCTCATAGAGGCGGGGATGTCTCGGAGGGACTGTATGGACTGGTGGACGGCCCGCTACGACAGGCCGCTGGAACGCTCGGCCTGCGTCGCCTGCCCCTTCCAGTCACGCCAGCGATGGGTGGAGACCAGGCGCAGGTGGCCGGAGCTGTTCGCCGAGGCGGTGGAGATCGACGCGAACATGCGCCGCAGGCTCGCCTTCGCCAAGGAGCCATACCTCCATCCTCGAAGGATTCCACTTGACCAGGCCGTCAGCCGCGATGAGGTACGCCTGGGACACGATGGGGAGAGCAACGGGTTCGGGAACGAGTGCGAGGGACACTGTGGGGTGTGAGAAGGCGGATATCTACGGGGAGAAGGTGCGCGGCGAGCGCCGCAGCGTGCTAGTAGAGGATCATGTGGGTGGGAACCAGCCGTTGAGCTTCCGGGTCCACCGCCAAGGCCAAGCCCTCCAGGGTGTAGGCCCCCAGCAGGGGAGGGGCATCCTCCACTCCGAAGACCACGATGGTGACTACGCTCTCGCCGTCAATGGTAGCCCACGCCTGTCCGAACTCCATCTCGACGCGCCGCCCGTCGGCCACCAGAAATCCGCGCTTGCCTGTCGGCTCGATGCCCAGTTCCCGCAGAAGGCTGGAGGGCAACGTGGTGAACGATGCGCCGGTGTCCACCGTCGCCTCTATGTCCTGTGCCTGCTGGCCGTCCATGCTGGAAATGCGGAGCGGCCACTTGAAAGTCCCCACAGAGAGAACCCCTCCGTCGCCAACGTCTATCATGCCATTTTACTCCAATTCAAGTGCTCGTTACAGGGGGCGCGCCCATTGACAGGGGTAGGCCGGTTCGTCCATGATAAGGGTATGACCTAGTATTACCATAAGAGGTAAAAAGAGAGATGCCCAGGACGACTAAGGTCATCACCTTCTCCCTGCCCCCGGAGATGGCCGAGCAGGTCAAACAGGTGATGGCCGAGGAGGACCGCACCATGAGTTCGCTCATCCGGGAGGCCCTTCGCCTCTACATGGATGACCGCGAGTGGAGAAGCCTCGTGCGTTACGGACAGCGCCGCGCCCGAGAGCAGGGCATCGCCCCCGAAGACGTGGAGCGCCTGGTGGAGGAGCTCAGGGCCAAACAAGCAGAAGCACAAGGAGGACGCACAGATGAGTGAGCGACAAGACCCCACACCGGCTGCCCTCTACGCCAGGGTCTCCAGCGACCGCCAGGATGTGGACCTGTCCATTGCCGCACAGCTTCGGGCGCTTCGGGACTACGCCGACAAGAACGGCTACCTTATCGCCCGCGAGTACGTGGATGAGGCCCAGAGCGGACGCGTCGCGGACAGGCCGGAGTTCCGCAAGATGATCGACGAGGCCAGCAGACCCGAGTCACCTTTCCATGAGATTCTGGTCTGGAAATTCTCCAGGTTCACCAGAAAGCGCGAGCACGCCGTCGCTTTCAAGTCGATGCTCCGGCGCAAGGGAATCCGCGTCGTCTCCATCACCGAGCAGGCTGAGGACACCTCCACCGGCAGACTACTGGAAGGCATCATCGAGTCCGTTGACGAGTTCTACAGTGAGAATCTTGCCCAGGAAGTTCTCCGGGGTATGCGGGAGGCGGCCTCCAGAGGCTTCTGGGTCGCCAGCAGGACGCCCTACGGCTACAACCGGGTCATGGTGCAGGACGGTCCCAAGAAGCGCCCCACCCTGGAGCCCGACCCGACAACCACACCCATCCTCAAGCGCATCTTCGATATGGCCGAAGCAGGCAGGGGGATGACTGACATCACTCGCACCCTCAACGACGAGGGCATCGCCAGCCCCGCAGGAAAGCTCTGGGGCAAGACCAGCGTCCACGCCGTCCTCAAGAACGAGGTCTACACTGGCGCTCTGGTCTGGGGCGCGAAAGCAAAGGACAATGCCGAGCCGGTGCGCGTAGACAAAGCGTTCCCAGGCATCATCTCCAAGGCCCAGTTCCGCCGCGTCAACAAGCTGATGCGCTCCCGCGCACCCAAGGTCAGCCACCCCCGAAGGGTGGGAAGCTCCTACCTGCTCAGCGGACTGGTCAAGTGCAAGACCTGCAACAGGGCGCTCTCAGGCCAGGACTCCAAGAGCGGCCAGTTCTCCTACTACGTCTGCCAGTCGATCATGAAGCGCGGCAGCGGCGCCTGCGATTCCCCCAGGCTCAACGCCCGGAACTTCGAGGAGCTGGTCGTGGGGAAGATTCGCTCCAACATCCTCACCGAGAGCAGCATCCGCGCCCTGGTGAAGGTGGTGGACGAGGAGATGGATGGCGTGGCCAGCGAGCAGCGCAAGAGGCTTGAGACCATCGACTCGGAGCTTGCCGACGTAAGGCGCAGGTTGGACCGGCTCTACAACCTCGTCGAGACCACCGAGCTCGATATGGCCGACGTTACCCCGCGCATCCGCGACCACCGGGAGCGGCAGGGCCGCCTTGAGTCTTCGGCTCAGGAAGCGAGAGCAATCCTCTCCCAGCGCAGGGAGGTCCTGGACGACGTGCAGACCATCACGGCCTACGCCCAGGACATGAGCGAGTTCCTGAACGAGAGCGAGTTGACCGAGCGCAGGGCCTTCATCGAGAGCTTCGTCAAGGAGATCGTGGTCATGCCAGGCAACGCCCTTATGCGCTACACCGTTCCCATGCCCGACGATAGCTCCATACCCGGAGGAGTCGCCGAAAAGGTGGCCCTGAACGGCTCGGTACTGTCTACCGTACAAAATGGTGGGCCTAGTAAGACTGAATTGAGCTTGTCTCAGAAGTATTTTCTCTGATGAATATCGTACTCTCGAAAGCTCATAATTTGGTAACTGATCTCTCAGTCACAATAATACGTCCAGTTAATCTGCGCTTGCTCCGATTATCGTGAGGAGCTTCGACTTCTGAGACAAGCTCAATTGCGAACTTTTCGCTGGGAAATTCTAATCTAGGGAAAGGGCCAACTCCCACGGGCCTCCATCCCCGGTCGGTCAGAGTCTTGTTCAGCCCAGTTGGAGGGCGGCCCAGCCACTTGGCACCACCAGACTTGGGCCCCATTATCGGGGCTGCACCTCGGCAAATTCAAGCGACACGCCTGCCAGAGACTTTCCAAAGTAGAGCCTACCCACGCCAGCTCTCCAGGGGCGATGGGGTCCGCCGGGAAGGATTCGGTCGGCACCGGCTGCCGGAGTTCCTGACCTGTAACGCTGGAGGCGAAAGATATGCCGATACCTGAGTCCACACTATCCGGTTGGAGCCATCATCAGGTTGCGACGGCCTTCAAGCAGACGCACGTGCCTATCCGTGAAGCCCTGGACGCCTACAAGGGGCTGTCGCAGTTCAAGTACGAAGTATTCCTCCAGGGGTCCTACAAGAACGACACGAACCTAGGCGGCGACAGCGACGTCGATGTAGTCGTGCGCTTGGCCGACAGGCTCAAGCCTCGCGTAGCCGCCCTTACCGGAGAACAACTTCAGAGAGATGGTTCCCACAGGTTTGCACTGGAACGTTGGCAGTCGTTTCGAGACCATGCAATGAAGGCGATGAGGGCCAGGTTCGGAAAGGCCGTGAAGAGCGGACGCAAGACCCTGAAGCTGCCCAAGGGCAATGTCCCGGCGGACGCCGACCTCGTGGTCACGCTGAGCTACAAGGAGGGCATAGGGTTCTATTTCCTCGACGTGGGACGTTGGGTCGTGAGCTATCCGCAGCATCATCATCAGCGAGGATTGAAGAAGGAACCGGCGACGAACAAGCGGTTCAAGAGGACCATCCGCATGTTCAAAGCGGCCCGGAACCAGCTGGTCAGTAGGCGAGATCTCGCCAAAGAGGACGCTCCCTTCCACTTCATCGAGTGTCTGCTCTACAACGTTCCCGACGATACCGCATGGCTGATCAGCGGTCCCCACTGCCAGGTGGGGGCAAACGCCGCCGGCAGATCGACGAGCACGGGCGGATCGTGAACTTGTTCCAAGGCGAGGCCCCCGTTCATCCTGTGACACTTCGCGGTAGCGTGTATCCAGGAGACCGGCGTATCCACGCCGCTGAGGCAGTTACCGTGCAGATTCACAACCTTGACCTAACCGACTCGGCTCAGCCGCCCGGCCTTCTACGTGGGCACGTACCCGCAGTCTCTGTCTGGGTACCTGACTTCATGCGTGTGGGCGTCTTCGCTGAGATGTCGACCTGACCATGAGGAGCGCACCTTGACTCGGGGCGCGAGAGCACGGGATCTAAAGAGACTTTTCGCTGGGCTCGGAGTGCCGGTGTCCAGCCAGGGGCGTGTCTATGAGACTGCGCGGATAGCTCGCAACTCTCGCTATCGCGTTGGCCGAGACAGTCAGGGGAACCCAGCTATTCTCATCGAGACGACCGGTACGGCTGGGGCTGCAGCCTTGTCGGACTTCGAGGGCCGGCACGTTCGGGTCGGGCATGGAGTTAGCTGCTCGGTTAGCGAGGCCGGTGTGGAGGTAGGGCGCGAACAGTTCTCAGTGGTGACTTGCGTCGACTCTGATGACGTCCTCAAGGACAGGTTTTTCGATGCAGCCGAGACTCTGCTGCGGTCCCTTGGAGAGACGCCAGCAATCGAAGAGCTTCGCCGAGTGGTCGCTGGGCTGATCGAACTGTTCCGACTGGCTAGTCAGCCTCCCAGGGGAACAATCCAAGGTCTTTGGGCTGAGTTATGGATAATTGCCCAGGCGCGCGAACCAGAGATCCTTCTAGATGCCTGGCACGCGGAGCCCACAGATGTTTACGCCTTTAACGGCGGGCCAGATCGTCTCGAGATAAAGAGCACCAGCCAAAGAACTAGGAAGCATACCTTCTCGCATCGGCAGTTGCAGCCGCCGGCGGGCACGCGAGTCGCAATTGCCTCAGTCTTTGTGGAGAGTTCAGGTGGCGGTCCGACAATATCCGCATTAGTCGATCGAATCCGACGCCGACTCGCCAAACCAAAAACGCTAGGAAGACTCGACTACGTCGTCGCCAGGACTCTGGGAGCCGAATGGCGCGACGGTGTCGAAGCGGCCTTCGATTCTGAGCTTGCATCAGAGTCACTGCGCTTCTACGCGGTCGAAGCCGTTCCGTCTCTTTCCTCGAACATTCCACCCGGAGTTTCCGATATCCGATACGTATCAGATCTCTCGGGAGCACGGGCCCTAACGCGCGAGGACATGGTTGGGAGCGGCGAGTTGTTCGCCGCAACCGCTCCTGCGGACCTGTAGTCTCATTCAGGGTGGGCAATTTACCTGCAAGCTTCCCAGCCACATCTCAGAGATAGTCCTATCTATCGTCAAAATAGGCCCACCAAGTTGGCCACAGCCTTCAACCTGCGCACTCTCTGTCGGGTGTGGAGCTCCAGCCCCTTCATCGGTCTATTCAATGGCCCGGAGCCTCGTCCCGTCTCCTGACCTGCAGTGATGACAGCAGTTGCCCCATCGCTCCGTCGCCTGTACTACCCGCTCAGGCCAGGGCCTTTCAGCGAACCCTCTGACCTCTATCCGCTCCCCCTATCTGCAATTTCCACTTCTGGGACAGGCGCTACTGCGAACTTTTTGAGTGGGTTGTGGCCTTGTAAGCGTCACCCAGCCTCGTTGGCGGGCCTAAGCGTAGGGTACAACCAGGCAATACCACGCAGGCTCTTTCAACTCACAGGGTCGGGTAGGTCTGGTGGCCAGGGTCTTCGATTTCACCATAGGCAGGGGGATCCATCAGGTTTCACTTTCTCAACTCTGTCAGCTCGGTTGGCATCGCATCGAGCCAGAATGCTCGATCAAACGGAAATTGATATGCCTGGAAACGCGCTGCCTCGCCGATTCTGCTCGGTAACCCTCGCGTGACACCGGCGTTGTAGACCAGGAGCCAGACCGGCGAGGGCAGGCTGACAAGCCGCTTATTGTCCGATCCCGCCCGGATGTCATGGTGATCCAAGTTACGGCCCGTTGCAGACCCTTTGATGCTCCAGAGTTCTGAGGCGGCGTTACAGGGCCGTATGGTGAAGCGGAGAATGTCCGTAACCTCTGATCTCATTCGGAATGGCTGGTAGTCACCCTCCGGATCGAATCCACTCACGTCAATAAGGTACTCAAGCTGACCAATCAGGTTGTGAACATCCCCTGTCGTAAACGGGCCAGATGTCGGGATACCTGGTTTGAATTGGAAGTGGACTTGCAGAGTCGGTCCGCCGCGCTCCCGGAATCTTTTCCAAGCACCATAGACAGCTTTGTACCGGAGCACCTGGAAGTACAGCGGGCATCCATCGGCATCTTTGGGATGCGCCTCGGTGACCTCCAAGCCCACCGATTGCCCCTCGTATTCGAGATAGAAGTCCGGTGCAGGCTCATCCCAAATCGGGTCAAGTTTGCTCTCTATTGATACTCCCAGCTTGTCCAGCATGAGGCAGACGTAGAACATCTCCTCGCGCTTCTGTTCCTCCAGCGTTTCATTTCCAGGCTCCGGTACCAAAGAGTCCAGTCGGGAAAGGTTCGATGGCAATGTCGTTTCCCTCTCTTACCAAGGTAACAACGCCAAGCTAAGCCTGAGTACGAAGGTTCTACCGGTGGGGCGATCGATAGAATAAAGGCTCTCCCGCGTAGCTCTCTAGAAGGCGCGGCACAGCATCCAATGGGCCGGGCGCGCAGGGGGATTGTGCTCGCGCCCGTTACTGGCGCCGCAGGTCGACTCGCTGCCCTAGCTGACGTTCAGGATGTTATTAGTATTCCGCCAAACAGACAGGAGCCTGTGACAGTGAGCCTGGCTCGTGGGTCAGAGGGTTCCGCTCGTTTAGATTCAATGCTTCCGAAGGCGGCGGACGAGCGCACATCAACCGCCCAGTCAGGCGGAACCCTGAGGTTGATGCGGCCGAATAGTGCATTAGCGTTGACCGTGGCCGCACCGTCAACCACAACGGCATCGCGGAGATCCATCTCTACGCTGCCGAAGGTGGCGGAGACGTTGCCCCCGCGGAAGCGTTCGCTGGCGGCACTCTGGTTACTACCGGAGAAGAAGCTGGTGACGTTGAACTTGGTGCCTGTCTCATGAACTCTTCCGGCGCCGAAGCGCCAGTAGCCGAAGATGATGGCCGCACCGATGGCAATAAGCGCTACTGGCCAGAGAGATGAGACGTCGAATCTGAGAATGCTCAGGTTGTACACCAGGAATGCGGCCGCTATAGCAATGACCACGAGGCCGCCCCTCCGATTGCCGCTAGAGGCGCTGGCGAGGCCGACGATCATAAGGAATAGTGGCCACCACTGCCCCAGCGGGACTTCGACGTTGCTCACGAGCGGCAACAGAAACAATACCCCCAATAGGATGAGAGCAATCCCAAGGAATCTATTGTTGGCCATGGGGGAGTGGCTCCGCATTCCAAATTGCCGTCACGAGTATAGCATGGTCAACGAGGCGGGCCCACGTGTACTGTAGAGCGAACTCTTGAGTTGGTACTGTCTTTGTAAGTCCAGTAGGGATGTCGCGGAGGTTCCCTAACGGCGTGGTTCCCACCGGAAGAAGCGGACGCCAACAAGCAGCCCTGCTACCAGCCACCCGGCCATCACCAGCAAGTGCCCCCACTCGAAGCCTGCGCCCGTCTCAGCCAGGAACGACGTGTGCAGCGCGAGGGCGAAGTGCCGAACGGGGAAGATGTCGGCGAAGGTCATGAGCCAGGCCGGGGCCCCGTCCATCGGAATGAACACGTCCGATATGAATAGGAGGGGCAGTATCGAAGCATTCACAATGGCGGGCGATGCATCCGCGTTGGGGATAATCACCGTGATTGCCAGTCCGAGCGCGCAGAACGTGGCGGCACCGGCCGCCAGTGCTAAGAGGAACGCTGGAAGTGTGTTCGTCGGAACGTCTACGTCGTAGAACAGCACGCCAGCCACCGTAACGATCACGACCAGCAAGGTCGCAATGAGCACGGAGTGGGCTATCCGTCCGAACAGGTATGACCAACCGGGCAACGGCGTGCCCCGGACCCGCTTGAGCAAACCCCCGTCCCTGGAGAAGCAGATGCCCATGGCAACGTTGGTGTAGCAGGCGCCCACCACCGCGAAGACAACGATCCCCGGCACGAAGAAGTTTGCGGTATTCACCGGCTCGCCCTGCTCGTCGGTCCCCCCGTCGCCGAACACCAGATTGAAGATCACCAGGAACATCAATGGAAACACGATGGTGAAAAACGCCGCGGCGGGGTTGCGCCAAAAGGCGGTATTCTCGTAGCGGACTTGCCTCAGAGCGAGCGCGAAGGCATTCATGCTTCCGTGCTGTCCTGCTCGGGAGAGTCGACGAGCTCGATGAACAGGTCCTCTAGTGACGGGCGTGTGACCGACAGTTCCTCGAGCTTGATCCCCTGTTCCACAGCCCAGCTCGTGAGGCGGTGCAGGCTATCGGTCGGCCCGTCCGTCGTGATAGCGTACCGGTCATCGTCGTCTGTGGGTACAGCGGTCAAGTCTTCGGGCAGGCGGGCCGAGCCGGATTCCACACGAAACCGGATAGTCGTAGACCTATCCTTGTACAGCAGTTGGCCCACGGCGCCTTCTGCGACGATCTTCCCCTCGACGATGATAGCGACGCGGTCGGCCAGGGCCTCCGCCTCCCCCATGTAGTGGGTGGTGAGCACCACCGTCTTGCCAAGCGACTTGAGATTCCGGACCATCTCCCATGCGCCGCGGCGCGCTGAAGGGTCGAACCCCGATGTTGGCTCGTCCAAGAACAGCAGCTCCGGGTTTCCCGCCAGGCCGATGGCAACGTCCAGCCGCCGCTGCTGGCCTCCGGACAGACGTTTCACGCGGGCACGGCGCTGCTCTCCCAGTCCGACTGCGTCCAGGATTTCATCGACGGGCAGCGGGTGAGGGAAGTAGCCGCGGAAGAGGTTGATCGTCTCCTCAACGGACAGGTACGGCTCCACGCCCGTCGACTGCAGTACGATGCCGATACGCTGTTTGAGCGCGCGTTCGCCTCGCCCAGGGTCGTAGCCTAGGACCGACACCTCGCCGGCGGTCCGGTCTCGATGTCCCTCCAGTATCTCCACGATCGTCGTCTTTCCGGCGCCGTTGGGACCGAGCAGCGCGAACACTTCCCCCTTCGACACGTGCAGGTCTACGCCTCGCACCGCCTCTGTCTTACCGTAAGACTTGCGGAGGCCGCGGACTTCAATCGCCAGCGTGGGCGATCCCCGGGTCTTCGACATTGACATACTCCAAGGGTAGCGAATTCTTGTTGATACTATGTTTCGGCTGCCAGCTCAGCGCGCTCTCTAGGTTGGAGAGATACTCGGCAAACGCGCGACGTCCTGTCGGTGTCGCCTCTACCCATGTGCGCGGCTTTGAGTCGATGAACTCCTTCGTCGTAACCACGTAGTCGGCGTCTTCGAGCTTCCGCAGATGGGTCGTCAGGTTGCCGCCGGTCAAGCCGAGCGTCTGCTGAATGAACCCGTAGGCCAGCCGGTCCCCTTCGGGCTGGGAGACCAGCATAGTCATGATCCGCAGCCGGGTGGACTGGTGGATGGTCTCGTTGAAGACGATGAGTTCGTCGGTCAATGGATCTCGCTCTTACGTATCCACCACGCACCCAGGGCCACCACGACCAGCATCAACCCCGCCGACACCAACATAACCTCGTCGCTGTCCATGAGGTAGTTGGGAATGTAGAACGCTGCTGCGAACCCTACGCCCACCACCGCCAACACGGGGCGGTGCATGATGCCGAACAGGATGTATCCCAGGGACAATATGCCCAGGACGACGCCTGGTATGCTGTCCCCGTTTTCGGCATTCCACATTCCCGCTGCCGCCGGAATGAGGAACATCGCTACAACCACCGCGAGCCAGTAGAGGAACACCCGAATGCCAGCGCTGCGAGCGGCGTCGCCGGGCGCGATCTTCCTGCCGGCCCGGCGTCCTATGATCCCGCTTCCCACCATCCCCGGCACCATCAGGACGCCCCACAGCGCCCCGAAGATCCACGGGCTGCGCTCGGCGAATTCGGATGCCAACGTCAGGATGGCGTACTGCGAGCCGACTCCCAGAGAGGCTATCGCGGCCCAGAGTAGCAGTATCGTCGGTGTTCCGGCGACGTACATGGAGCTCTGCGCCCTGTACATTGTCTCGTGGATGTCGCGCCAACTCTCTTCGGGCGTGCCCGCCACCATCTCGCCTTCTGATACGCCCATCGGTCACCTCCCTGTCGTCGCGTAGGTCGGGGCGTGAGCATCGGTATGGAAACCACGCACTTGACTCTGCCCACGTTTATTAGCAATGACTATACTACAAAATAGTCTGTAATGCAAACAAGAGGGACGCATGGGCCAGCCTCGCCAACCTGATGGGGCTGAATCTCTTCAGCAACCAGTTGAGCGGGGAGATAACGCCGGAGTTGGGCAGCTTCACCAGTCTGACAAGCCTGTTGCTCAACGACAACCAGGTGAGCTTCCTCCCGGGGGAGTTGCAGTTCTGCCCGTGAGGCCCCGGCGCCCGTCGTCAGAAGCGGACCGAGCAGCAGCGCCGCGACCACGACCGCTTGCGCCGCCGCAGGAATCCGCCCGCCTTGACCGCGAGTCCCGTGACCATTGGAACCAGTTCCTTGACGTGCATTGACGCCTCCTTTCCGTTGTTGACCCGCGCCGGCATCCGTGGCGCAGGTCATGTGTGATGGGGTTGACGAAAGACACACTCCGCCCACGGTCGGATGTCGGACGCGGGAGACGGAGCGGGGTTGAAAAGGACGCAGCTTGGCCAGGGTCAAATCAGGGGACTCGACTCAGGGGAGTTGCTGCTGCGTGGGAGATGAAGAGGACGCAGCCCGGCCCAGGTGATCCGTTGTGCATCGACCTGGGAGACTACGGAGAGAGGAAGCGCGGCCAGTCTACGAAGAGTTCATCGCAGACAGGGCGTGGGGAAGCTGCGGCCAGTTCCACAGGAACCATGCCGCAGACGTGAGGAACCGGCCAGGGCGCACTCCAACCAGAGCCTGCCCCGTACTTGATACGGGAGTGTCCGAGGGGCCGAAGCGACAGAGCCGCTCCAACCGCTGCGAATGTGTCCTCCGGGGCGACTATCGGGAGAGCGAGGCTCAATCCTTCCGGTCTGACCCCTGGGCGGCCGTTGGGAGAGCCAGGCTCGATCCCTCTGGTACATCCCGGGCTCAGGGAAAAGACCCCCAGGTTTCTATGGCAAAGAAACACTGGAAAAGCCTGATAACAATCTCAGTATTACGCCCCATCGCCCCGTTGGCAATACCTTTTGGGCCTCACCACCCAAAGTGTTCACTCTAGTTCGACAAAAGTTCCACGAAACCCTAACCACCACCCTGAAAGCGTCTACTTCCGCCACAGGCCCACGGTGAGGATCCGGCGCACCCACCTGAGCAACTCCCGCTTGACCCGCGCCCTCTGGGTGTCGTAGAGCGCCGTCCAGCGCCAGGATAGCTGCCTTCTCCTCCAGTGCCCCGTGAGCGGCATGGGCTCTGGGGGCAAGGTCAGCCCGTGCTTCTCCAGCATGGCCAGCTCCAGCTCCAGGATACGCTCGTGCGTCACCAGCCACGACAGACTCTTGCCCCCGATGGGATGACTCGCTCTGAGCGTGCGCCACTCGTCGATCAGCGGCCACGCCGCACCGAAGACCGCCTCGTCATCGAGAGCAGGCTCGACGGTCACCAGCTCGGGATACCGCCGCCGGGTCACACCCGTCGTCACGGGCTGCTTCTCTGCGCTGGCCGCTGACGCTCCGCCGTATCCCGCCTCCACCTGGGCCAGACGCCGTTCCCACTGCCGCAGCGCCCCCGCGTGTTCGTCTTTGAGCGCCTTGATCTCGCCCTCCATAGTGGTCCGCATCTCTCCGAGGCCGCTGGTGATCTGTTGCTCCAACGCCTCCATGCGCTGATCCAGGGCTTCGATGCGCTCCTGCTGGGCCGCCATCGCCGCTTTCTCCCTGGACAGCAGCTGCGCTTCCAATGCGGTCCGCATCCACTTGGAGAGCGCTCCTTGCTCCAGACACGCCTTCACCGTCCGGGGATCGACGCCCAGCATCTCCCCCGCCCCTTTGCGCTGATGCTTCCTCACCAGGTCGTGAAGCAGCGCCATGAGCCTTAGCTCGTGCAGGTCCTCGATGCTCCTCGTTCTTTCCAACGGCCTTCCTCTCGAACTCATAACAAACCCCTCCTTCCTTGCAACGATGTCGTTTTGACCCGCTTTTCCTGCAATGAGGCCCGTTTCCACGCCTCGCAGCGATGTCGGTCCCCACTACGGACTCTGCTGCCACCCTCTGGAACCAGCCCTTTCGACAAAGTGTTCACTGTTTCCGTCCTGTAGGGGCTGATTTACCCCTGATTCAGCTTGCTCAGGACCCCGAATTCCCTTTTTGGAACAAACTCAAATCTCTGTACACGGCTATGACATCACAGACGGCCCCCTCTTGGGAGGGTCTTATAGGGGGGTTCATCGGTGAACACCCCTATAGGGGATCACGCCCAATCTCCGGGGCGCTCACACTCGATTGCAGGAACCACTGTTCCATGACCCCCAAGGAGGTGAAGAATTGGCACTGAGATCGACCCTGAAATCCATAAAGGCGATGCGGCTGACGCTCATCGCCGGGGTGCTGCTCCTTGCGGTGCTGGTGGCCATCCCCGCAAGCAACCTGGCGTTGGCCGCAAGCAGATGCTCAGGTGGCGACGGGGGACGGAGCCCTGCGGCGGGGCCTATCGCTCCCTGGTCCGCATCGCCCGGTGGGTTCCAGGGGGCCTGGACCTCATGGTGGGAGAGGACTTCTTGATCTCACTGAGGGAGGATTAGACCGTTGCCTCGTCAACGTATCAACTACCGGAGGACGATTCACCACTTTCCCAACGACTTCCCGCGGAGTCTGGAACGGTTCAAGGACGCCTCCGGCCTCACCTGGGGTGAGATGGCCCGCCGTCTGGGGACGAATACCCTCACGTTGAGGCGGTGGCGCGCTGGTACCCGGCCCAACGCACTGCACCTCCTTGCGCTGCTGGACCTGGCCGAGGAGTTGAAGCTCGCCCATTTGTTGCCAAAGGGTACCTTCCACCGCCGATAGATTCCGTCGCATCGCCCTCATCCCCTGGATCGAACTCCAGGGGCCTCCCCTCACACCCCCTCATCGTCCCTGAGAAACTCAAGGCCAAGCCATCGCCCCATCCCAACCTTGGCCTTCGGCTGCCGCGAGCCACACCCGCCGTGCGTCCTGGCTTCTTTCATCAGACCCTTATAGGGGGGTTCAAAGATGAACACCCCTATAAGGGATTACGCCCAACTTTCCGGTCCCCCACACTGAAGGAGAACGGGCGTTCGCTCACAAAGATGAACGAGGAACCGAACGACACCAACAGACGCAACGCAGGCTCGGTGCAACCGGCCCACATGGTCAGCGTCGGCGTCACTGAAAGACCGATATGGAAGAGACCAAGAACCAGCACGAACCCAAAGGCACCAGGAAAGACCCCGGTGAGCTGCGGGTCGTGAGCATCGACTTCAACCCCGGCCCCGACGCCCAGGACCGGCTGCGCCGCCTCTTCACCCTGCTCGTCAAGTACGCCGTGAGGGACAGGCAGCTCCCGCCTCGTGCGGACTTATCTCCGGACGGCGGCGGGGAGGAGGGCTGATGCGTTTCACACACACTCTGACGGTCATCAGCCTGGGCGGAGGCGTCCAGTCCTCCGTCATGGCCCTCATTGCAAGCCAGGGAGCATTCGACGCCATCCCCAACTGCGCCATCTTCGCCGACACCCACTGGGAGCCTCCCAGTCTCTACACTCACCTCGATTGGCTCGCCGAGCGTCTCGGCTTCCCCGTGTACGTCGTGGACAACGGGCGGAGTCTCCGCGAGGACGTCAAGACCTTCACCAACCACTCAGGCAACGCCAGCTTCGTAGACCTTCCCGTTTATCTGAAGGGACGTGACGGAGGGAGCGACGGGATGGGTCGTCGCCAATGTACCGAGCACTACAAGATAAGGCCGATTCAGCGGAAGATACGCGAGCTGCTGGGACTCACGAAAGGACAACGTGTTCCGTCCGGCACCGCCGTCGAGCTGTGGCTGGGCATCTCCACCGACGAGGCTATTCGCATGAAGCCCTCTCGCGATAGATGGATACAGAACCGTTACCCCCTCATCGAAGCTGGGATGTCCAGGAAAGACTGCCTCCACTGGTGGAACACCCGCTACGACCGGCCACTGGAGCGTTCAGCCTGCGTCGGCTGTCCCTACCAGTCCCGTCAGCGGTGGGTCGAGACCAAGCGCAGATGGCCGGAGCTGTTCGCCGAGGCGGTGGAGATAGATTCCAACATGCGGGGCAGGCTGGCCTTCGCCAAAGAACCCTATCTGCATCCACGACGGGTGCCCCTCGCGCAGGCGGTCAGCCCCGATGAGGCGGAGTTGGGAACGGACGGGCAATCGGACGGGTTCGGCAACGAGTGTGAGGGTTACTGTGGCGTCTGACGGGGCGGACAGCCCGTTGACCATGCCGCGGCATTCGCGGTAAAATGCTGGGTACAAGTTGGCCCGGCGATGCCGTAAACACCCCGGGCCGTGGCTCCACCTGTAGGTCAGGTGATGCGATGTGATTGTACTACTCGCAGACCCGCTCCCGACAGGAGGCGGGTCTTTTTGATGTTCAAGGAGAAGGAATAAAGGAGGCAATCATGGCGAGAACCAGGACACAGAGACAGGCAAATGGACAGAGGGCGGCCATCTACGCCCGCGTCTCCGACAAGAGCCAAGACACAGAGGACAAGACCTCCCTTTCCGAGCAGACCACCGAGATGGAAGCCTACTGCGAGGGCAAGGGCATGACCATAACCGCCCGCTACCAGGAGGTGGGCCGGGGCTGGTCGAAGAAGCGACCAGAGTTCCAGCGGATGCTGGCCGACGCCAGAAGGGGACGCTTCGACACCATCGTCTGCTGGAAGTCCGACCGCCTCAGCCGGGGGATGTACCCCGCCGCCGCCCTCATGGAGGTCGTCGAGGCCCACCAGATTCGGCTGGAAGCCGTCATGGACGCCATCGACATGAAGACCTTCGGCCTCATGGCGGCCATCGGCAAGATCGAGCTGGACAACTTCCGGGAGCGGTCCACTATGGGCAAGCGGGGGACGGCCAAGCAGGGACGGGTGCCCACCGGCGGCCTCCCCTACGGATACCGCATCGGGGACGACGGCAGGCCCGAGGCGATTGAGGAGCAGGCGGAGGTCGTCCGCCGCATCTTCCACATGTACGTCCATGAGGGGACGGGGTCCTACTCCATTGCCGTGCGGCTGACCGACGAGGGAATCCCCACTCAGACCGGCAAGCTGCTATGGCTTCAGTCCCGCGTGCACCACATCTTGGGGAATACCACCTACACGGGCTCCTGGGTCTACGGCAAGTACCGCCACGTCTCCACTGAAGACGGCATGAAGGTCTACGACCAGCCGAGGGACACCGGGATTGAGATCCCGGTCCCGCAAGTGATCGACGACGAGACCTGGGAGCGGGCGCAGGCGCTGAAGAAGCAGCGGAGCAGGAAGGCCAAGAGGAACACGAATGTGCTCTACCTGTTGCAGCACCTTCTGAAATGCGGCGAGTGCGGCCACAACTTCCATGCAAGATGCACCCGGAGCACCACCAACGTTCGCAACGGCAAGAAGTACCGCTACGACCTTCCCACTCCCAACCGATACTACATGTGCAACGGAATGCAGAGTATGCGCCTGCGCTGCCGAGAGCGTCCCTACATCCGGGCCGAGCGGTTGGAGGAGCCGATATGGAGCGAGGTGAAGCGGGTAATCCAGAACCCCGACCTGATCGTCGCCGGTATCGACACCCTCGATTCTCCGGAGGGCGGCGGATTGGAGGAGGAGGTCGCCCAAGCCGAGCGAGACCTGCGGAGCATCCAGATGGAAGAGGACCGCGCCATCAGGCTGTTCGTGTCGGGGAAGATCACCGAGGCCCAACTCGACCACCAGCGCAAGTTCATCACCGAGCGGCTTGAGAGCGCCAGGGCGAAGCTGGACGATTACCATGCTCAGGAGGTGGGCGGAGCTGAGAAGCGGCGGCTGATGGAGGCTATCCTAGCCTGGGCGAGGAACGTCGGCCAGGGACTGGACGAGTTGACCCCCGAGCAGCGCAAGGAGATTCTCCAGATGATCGTGGAGCAGGTCGTCATCGACAGGGACAACAACGTGGACATCACGCTGGCTATACCCATCGACGGTGATTCCCCTGAGCCCGAGTCCGTCGCAATTGCGTCTAAAGAATCTTGGCCCAGGAGGTGACCAGGGGGATGAGAGAGGCCGCCATACGGGGCTTCTGGGTCTCCACCTACGCTCCCTTCGGCTACAGGAAGGTGTCGGTCCAGGACGGAGCAAAGAAGCGGCCCAAGCTGGAGCTGGACCCGCCGGCGGACTCAGTGATCCGGCGCATCTTCCAGATGGCCCTACAGGGCAAGAGCACCCTGGACATCACGAAGACGCTGAATGGTGAGGGCATCCCCACCTCAACGGGCAAGCATTGGTTGAAGTCCACTGTGCACCGCATCCTCTCCAACGAAGCGTATACAGGAACGCTGGTCTGGGGCGTCGATGCCAAGGACGGAGCGCCGCCTGTGCGGGTGGAGGACGCATTCCCCGCAATAGTCACCAAGCAGGAGTTCCGACGCATCACCCGCTCCCTTCGCTCCAAGGCCCCGGCCAGGGTCAACCCCCGGCGGGCATCCAGCCCCTATCTCCTCAGCGGCTTGGTGAAATGTGAGAAGTGCGGAAAGGCGCTCACTGCGGCTGAGGCCAAAAGCGGCAAGTACAGCTACTACGTCTGCCACTCACTGCTGAAAAAGGGCAAGGGAACTTGCAAGACGCCTCGCCTCAACTCCAAGCGCTTTGAGAAGCTGATGATTGACCAGATTCGCGCAAACATCCTCACGGAAAGCAACATCCGGGACCTGGTTAGACTGATGGACGAGGAGATGGACGGGGTGGCTGCTGAGCAGCGGGAGAGGCTGGAAAACATCGAAGCGGAGCTTATCGAGGTGCGGCGGCGCTTGGACCGGGTGTGGCACGTCATCGAGAACTCGGAACTCGACATATCCGACGCCACCTCCCGCATCAGAGAGCACCGGGAGCGTCAGGAGAAGCTGGAGATCGCCGTAGAGGAGGCCAGGGCATTGCTCTCAGAGCGCCGGGCCGTGCTGGACAACGTGGACACCATCGCCGCCTTCGCCGAGGACATGAGCGACTTCCTGATGACCAGCGAAATCACCGAATCGAGGGCCTTCATCAAGTCCTTCGTCAAGGAGATCAAGGTCAAGCCAGGAAAGGCGACGGTCTTCTACACCCTACCCACGCCGCCGGACAGCCCGATAGGGGGCGGAGACGCCGCAGAGGTGGCTCTCCACGGCCCAGTTCGCAGTTCAGTACACATTGGTGGAGCTGAGGGGATTCGAACCCCTGACCCCCTGCGTGCAAAGCAGGTGCTCTCCCACTGAGCTACAGCCCCGTCCTCGAACGGCGAAGGGCAGGTCCTACCTGGAGCCCCGGACCCCGGTACCCCTGCCGTCCACACCCATTATACCCGGTCTTCCCGGTCCACGTCTCAGCCCAGGGGCGTTACGGCACCCGTCGTCCAGGCCACGGTGTCCACCCCCCCCCCCCCAACTCTACGGTGTATAATCTATAGTGGCAAGCCCCCTGGGACTCGGGAACTCTTGGGCCCGGCTGCGGGGGCCAGAGGGTCGCGTCGACAGGTCCCTACCCCAGTAGAGATGGACAGCATGACGAGTGAGCTTTGGGACCTTTATGAGAAGCCGCCGGCGAAGTACATGATAGCCGGCTGGAAGCCCCAGTGGTCCGACGGCGGGGAGATCTCCAGTGGCCTGCCCCAGTACCTCATCGACAGGTACGGTGCCAGGAAGATAGGGGCGCTGGGCGAGAAGGTCTCCATGGAGTGCTACCCCTTCCAGGTACCGGGCACTCACGACGCCTTCCGGCCAGCTGCGGCCTATCGCGAGGGGCTGCCGAGCACGAGGATGTACCGGGAGAACTACTTCTACGACGCCGGCAAGGGTCTGATCCTGTTTCTAGGAGAGGAGCCCTGGTTCCGCATCGACCTCTACGGCGAGGCTTTCTTCCACGCCGTAAGGGAGCTGGGGGTCAAACGCACGGCCGCCGTGGAGGGATACAACGGCCCTGCGCCGCCCGACCTGGAAAGGAGCGTCAACTGCTCCTACAGCAACCCTCACCTGAAAGAGGAGCTGGAGCCCTACGGGGTTGCCTTTTCCAGCTATGGCAGCGACAGGCGGAGCGGGCCGACCATAAGTATGGCCCTCATAACCCTTGCCCACCATTATTACCCCGATGTGGAGCTGTTCCGGCTCGGGTCCATGGCCCCCGCGTACGCGTTTTTGACTTCCGATAAAGAGCCGGTGGCCATCGTGAGGGACCACAGGTCCTTTTACGACATCATGCGAAGGCTGAAGGCCCTGTTCGAACTCGACATCGATCTGACCGACCTCAAGACGAAGGGCGAGGCCGAGTCCAACCGCCTGAAAGAGACCCTCGACAAGATCGCCTCGTCCAACTCCACCGCCAGTGAGATCATCAAAAGAGCTAGGGTCGAGTACAAGTTCACTCCTTATATCGAGCACGTGAAGCTGGCCCCGGAGCTGGACAAGACACTGGACGACATCATCAAGAACGCCCCCGAGGTCCCCGAAGACCCCTAAGTACCCAATGGCGCCAGGAGGACCCAACGCCCCCGCACGCCCGGACTTTTCGGCGGAGGAGACGCAGTGGACAAACCCGGCCCCCGGCTCCAGCGGCCACCCCCCGCGGAGATAGCGATGACCATGGTCCGGGCCGGGCCGGACGATACTGTGAGGGACATCCTCGAGCCCGCCAGCCACGCTCAGGTGCTCGAGGCCATGTGGAACGAGCCTCTCTCCACCATGTTTCATCGAGTACGCTGCCCCACCCTGATAGTGGCGGCAGGCACGCGTCAAGGCACGGGCAATCAAGAGTTCGCCCGGATGCGCAGGATCATGGCCGAGTCGGCTCAGTCGGCCATCGAAAGCTGCAAGCTGGCCTGGATCCCCGACACGATCCACGACATCGGCTACCACAAGCCCGAGGAGATGGCCCGCGAGGTCCGCGCCTTTCTCTCTGCGTCCGGGGCCCCTTAGCTAACCCGATGTGCGGGTATTAACCTGGGCACGTACGAGACTATCCCTCGGAAGCAGTTCGGACGCACCTTTGCTTACACCGGCTGGGTAGGTTTAGATCGCCGCGATAGCCCCCGGGTCCGGCACGACGTGGGTACTTTATCCCGGCGATGGGCCTTTCAGGGAGGGGCTCTATGAAGGTCCTCATCACAGGTGTCACCGGGTTCATCGGCGCGGCGGTAGGTAGGGCTCTCAGCGATGCCGGGCACACGGTCACGGGGCTGTCCCGCCATCCAGAAACAGCGCTGAGGCGTCTTCCCTGGCTGGACCAGGCCTTCGGCTGGGAGGCCACGGCCTCACCACCCCCCATTGAGGCCTTCGCCGGCACCGATGCGGTGATTCACCTGGCCGGGGAACGAATTGGCGTTCGCCCATCCGCTGGCAGCAAGCGGGCGGTCCTGGAGAGCCGCAGGGACGGCACGCGCCATCTGGTCCAGGGAATCAGCCTCGCGACGCCTCGGCCACGGGTCCTGCTCTCTTCCAGCGCCATCGGCTACTACGGCGACCACGGCGACGCCGAAGTCGTGGAAGAGAGCCCTCCCGCCAACCAGTATTTCCTCTCCCAGGTCTGCCAGGCCTGGGAGGAGGAGGCATATCAGGCTAGAGAGCTGGGCCTACGGGTGGCACTCCTGCGCTTTGGCATCGTCCTCGGCCCGGGAGGTGGAGCGCTGGCCCCCTTACTCCTGCTGTCCAGGCTCGGCCTCGGAGGCCCCCTGGGCTCGGGCAGGCAGTGGTGGGCCTGGATTCACCTCGCCGACCTTATCGGCCTCATAAGGCATACCCTTGAGCGAGACATCGACGGGGTATTCAACGCCACGGCACCCCAGCCGGTACGGCAGCGGGAGTTCGCCCGCGCCCTCGGCCGCCTGCTCCATCGTCCTTCCGTCGTTCCGGCGCCGGCCCTGGCCCTCAAGCTCGTCCTGGGCGCAATGGCCCCAGAGTTGCTGTGGAGCCGGCGGGTCATCCCCCACCGGGCCCAAGAGTCTGGGTACCGGTTCAAGTTCCCAGAGCTCGAGGCGGCCCTCCGGGATATCCTCTGCCCCTCGTAATGCGCCCGCGCCCGTCCTTGGGCTCCGGGGCTCGCATATCGCTGGATAAGAGCGTTCACCCAACGGACTGCCGATGAAGGCTCACGCTCTCCCGCTGGGCACGCCAACCGGCGTAACAGCGTGAGCGCGGCGGGGCACGAAGATAGCCCCCGCCCTTTACCCTGAGAGACCTATGGGAGAGCCCCCACCCCCTTGGGTGTTGACACCCTGGCACGCGTTTCGAGGCTCATCATATCCTGGAAACGTCAAATATGCGCCTCGGCCTGCGGTGTCTAGCCGTCGGACCGGAGAAGACGAAGGACCCCACGACGGTTAGCGGCGTCCCGAGTGGTGGAGGGGTGACAAGTCCTCCGCACGGCGAGATTCCGGCCAGGCCCGGTAGCGACTTTGGGGGTGCGCAGTATGCTGTGTATGCTGAAGAACTGTTTCAAGTGTGGCGGCGACCTGGTCCTCAATGGGGACGAGTGGAAGTGCATACAGTGCGCCCAGTACTACTACGGGGACCGCGACGTGACAAACGCCGCCCCGCAGCCGGTGGAGAAATGGAAGCCCGTCGAGGCGTCGAACGGAGAGAGCCTCGACCAGACCCCTGGCAGAAGCCGGGGTGACCGATATAGGACACGCTCGGTCAGGAACCTCAACTCGCTGATAGAGGCGAAAACTGCCGGCGAATCGAGGTGGCGGGACCGCAACCTCCAGGTGATAAACCACCTGGACCGGGGGCTTTCCATCCAGGAGATTTCCGTTCGAACGGGCCGCGGGCAGCGGGAGATACGCACGATGAGGGAGAGGCTGGCGGACCTGCGGGCGGGGGACACGGCAAGCGCCAGCGCCGACTGAGCCGGTCGGCAACCGCCGTCGAGCCCCCAAATTGCCAACGGCGAAGCAGCGCCCCGTTGCTACCGTACCACACCCGGGGGCATAGGCCTGCTCCCATCTGCGCACCACCCTGACGCCTCCGCATCTTCCAGAGGGGACAATCAGCCCCGCCACGAGATGAGCCCGTGGCCCGCCCCTTCCCCCACTGCATTTCCAGCACACTTTGTGCTACCCTTATCATATGTCCCACCAGACACCCCCCGCAGGAGAGCTCGCCCCCCTTTGCAGAGGCGGTGTCCCGGAGAATGGTGCGGTGCCAGTCGACGGAGGAGCATCAGTGGGCTTCCTTGTGGTGGGGATGAACCACCATACGGCACCTCTGGAGGTCCGGGAGAGGACCGCGGTGCCCAAAGGACAGTTGCCCGGAGACCTGGAATCTCTCAGGGCCTATGTGGGGCAGGGCGTAATACTTTCCACCATGCCAGGTCGCAAGACCTATTCTCCCGGACCCAGAAGTACATCCCAGGCGGGGTCAACAGCCCGGTCAGGTCCTTCCGCTCCGTCGAGGGTGTTCCCAGATTCATCGCCCGTGGTAGCGGGTGCCACGTATGGGACATCGACGGCAACTCGTACGTGGACTACCTGTGCTCGTGGGGTCCGCTGATCCTGGGACATGCCCACCCGGAAGTTGTGGGAGTGCTCAGGGAGGCCATTGAGGGCGGCACCACCTTCGGCGCCCCCGTTCCCCAGGAAGCGGAGCTGGCCCAGCTCATCTGCTGCGGGGCCATCCCCTCGGTGGAGATGGTACGCTTGGTCAACTCGGGAACGGAAGCCTGCATGAGCGCCATACGCCTGGCAAGGGCTTATACGGGGGAAAACAAGATCGTCAAGTTCTCCGGCTGCTACCACGGACACGCCGACGGTCTTATGGTAAAGTCGGGCTCAGGCGCACTGGCCCAGGGCGTGCCGACCAGCGCGGGCGTCCCCGAGGCGTACGCGGGCGAGACCCTGGTGGCCGATTACAACGACGTAGCCTCGGTGGAGGCGTGCCTGGATAGCTACCCAGGGCAGGTCGCCGCCGTAATCGTGGAGCCGGTGGCGGGGAACATGGGAATGGTACCACCAGCCCCAGGCTTCCTGGCCGCGCTACGAGACCTGACGCCAGAGGCCGGCTCCTTGCTCATCCTGGACGAGGTGATCACCGGTTTTCGGGTTGCCTACGGAGGTGCCCAGGCACTGTACGAGGTCGAGGCGGATATAACCTGCCTGGGTAAGATCATCGGGGGCGGTCTCCCGGTGGGCGCTTACGGAGGCCGGCGCGAGATTATGGAGGTGGTGGCCCCTCTCGGGCCCATGTACCAGGCCGGCACCCTATCGGGCAACCCCCTGGCCGTGGCCGCTGGGGTAGCTACTCTGAGAGCGCTGCAACGTCCCGGGGTCTACCAGCGGCTGGAGTCCCTGGGGGCTCGTCTTGAGGATGGCCTCAAGGAGGCCGCCCAGGAGGCCGAGGTGCCGCTGACCATCAACCGGGTAGGCTCGATGTTCACCGCCTTCTTCACCCCTGGGCCCGTGGCTGGCCTGCGCGACGCGGAGGAGTCGGACACACGAAGATACGCTCGCTTCTTCCACGGAATGCTCGACAGGGGGTTTACCTGGCGCCCTCTCAGTACGAAGCAATCTTCCTATCACTGGCACACAGCGAAGATGATCTGGACGGTACCATTGCCGCGGCAAGGGAGGCGCTCCCAGAGGTCCCTTGAGGGAGCCGTGCCACGAAGGACGCGTGGGCCATCAACGGTTTCTTACACGACGTGGCCGCCGAAGCACCTTTCTGGTCCTGGGAGTGGTGGTAATGCCATCTCTGGGCCTGTACGCCTTCTGGGAGTCGGCGTTCAGGGTAGTGCCCGGCGGCGCCTTGCGGAGGGGAGACTCCGCTAAGACAAAGGGCCCACATGTTCTTCTCCAAAGGAATGACGGGAAACCGGGAAGGGGATAGAGAGGATGCCTAGATACGTTCTGCTGCTCAACTATACCGACGAAGGAATGCGGAACATCAAGTACCTGCCCCAACACATCAGCGCCTTCCGGCAGGCCGTGGAAACCGCCGGCGGAAAGGTGCCCGGAATCTACCTCACCTTGGGCCCGTACGACCTGGTGGCGGTCATCGAGGCCCCCAGCGACGCGGCGTGCGTCTCCATGGCCCTGGGCCTGTGCAGTCTGGGAAACATGCGCAGCACGACCCTGAAGGCCTTCGGCGAGGACGAATTGGAAGCCGTTGCCGAGAACATCCCCTCCCTGGACGACGAGTTCGCCCGAATACTCCTCCAGTTCCGGAACCCTTGAGGGCACTTCATGCCCTTTAGGTCCGCCCGGGAGCTCAGGGAGGGGTGCCACACAGGACCCGCACCGTATCCTCCACCAGCTTGGCGGGGACATCCCTCCTCACCACCGCCCTTCCCACACCCTCCAGCAGCACCCACTTGATGGAGCCGGCCTCGGTCTTCTTGTCCAGGGACATGGCCCGCAGCACATCCTCGGGGTCCACGCCGGGGGCCGAGGTGGGCAGACCAAACCGCTCCAGGAGCCGGCCCTGCCGCTTCACCAGCTCTGCGGGCACCATACCCATGCTCTGGCTGATAAGCGCGGCGCCGCTCATGCCCACCGCCACCGCCTCACCATGCATAAAGCGGCCGTAACCGCTCGCCGCCTCCAGGGCGTGCCCTATCGTGTGGCCGTAGTTAAGGAGGATACGGCGGCCCAGGGTCTCCCGCTCATCTTCGCTGACCACCTGTGCCTTTATGGCAACACTCTCCCGGATAGCCCGGGTGGTCACCTCGGGCTCCAGGGCCATCAGGCCCTCGGCATGCTCCTCGAAGAGGTCCACCAGCGTGGCGTCCAGGATAAAGCCATGCTTGATGGCTTCCGCCCAGCCCTCGGCCAGCTCCCTCTTGCCCAGGGTGGACAGCGCCGAGACGTCGGCCAGGACCATCAGAGGCTGATAGAAGGCGCCCACAAGGTTCTTGCCCTGGGGCAGGTTCACCGCTACCTTGCCGCCGATGGAGGCGTCCACCATCGCCGCCATGCTGGTGGGCGCCTGAACCAGGGGCATGCCCCGCAGAAACGTCGCCGCCACGAAGCCCGCCAGGTCGCCCACCACGCCCCCGCCAACGGCAAGGATGGCGTGGCCTCGCTCGGCCCGCCTTTCGACCAGCCACTCATAGATTGCCCTCGCCAACTCCAGCCTCTTGCTCTGCTCACCTGCGGGTATGATAAAACAATGGGCCTCGATGTGGCTGCTATGGAGCGACATCTGGGCCCTCCGCCCGTAGGGAGAGAAGACCCGGTCGTCACTGATGATGTACACCGGCCCGGCTACTCCCAGCCCGGCCAGCCTCTGGCCCATCTCATCCAAAAGGGCCGGCCCCACCAGCACCGGATAGCTGCCGGTGGAGTGGCTGACAACCGCCGCCAGCTTGGGGTCTTTCATGTCCTTCGCCACCTCCAGGGCAACCTGCTCCACGGTCAAGCCGTCGGTATTCACCGTCCGGTGGGCCTCGGAGTAGTAGGGCTGTCGCTGGTCTCGGAAGGTTTTTATCCGGCCCAGGAGATCGGGTCCGGAAAGGAGGGGGCGGGACTCCACCGGGCTGGCATCATCCCCTGACAGGCGGCTGTATATCGTGTCGGGACGCGCATCCAGGCACACCACCAGCCCCCGGCTCAGCATGAGCGCCCGGTTCTCCGGGTCAATCACCGCGCCACCCCCGGTGGAGACCACCCTGCCCCCGCCTGAAAGCGCCTCCCGGAGGGCCCGCTTCTCCATGAGACGAACAACCGCCTCGCCGTCCTCGGAAAAGATCCGGGAGATCGACTTCCCCGCCCTGGCCTCTATCTCAGCGTCGGTGTCGATGAACCGCCAGCCCAGGCGGCGGGACACCTCTTTCCCAACGAGGGTCTTGCCCGTGGCGGGGAGGCCGACGAGGACAATGTTCTCGGGAGAGGAGATTCCTGTACTCCCTTCCCTCAGCGCTCGAGGCCCGAAAGGAGCTTCCTCGGCCCCACGGTCTTGAGGTAGCCGTTGCAGTTCCGCCGGGTCTCCTCCACGTGGTCGCCGCCGAACTTCTCCATGAAGGCGTCGGACAGCACCAGGGCGACCACCGCCTCACCTATGACGCCGGCCGGGGGCACCTGGCAGACGTCGGACCGCTCGTAATGGGCTTGCACCAGCTCCCCGGTATCCAGGTCAACGGAGGGCAGCGGATTGACCAGCGTGGAGATGGGCTTGACGGCGAAGCGGGCCACCAGGGGCATGCCGTTGGTCATCCCGCCCTCGGTGCCGCCGGAGCGGTTGGTGCGCCGCTGCCAGGGATGGGAGGGATCGGACACCGGCTCGATGACGTCGTGGACCTGGGAGCCCCGTAGGTCCACGGACTCCCATCCCGCTCCAATGGAGGCGGCCTTGACCGCGTTGATGGACATGAGGGCTTGGGCCATTCGTCCGTCTATCTTACGGTCCCAGTGTACGTGGGAGCCGAGACCCATGGGCACTCCGGTGGCCACCACCTCCACCACACCTCCCACTGTGTCGCCTGCCTCCTTCGCATCGTCTATGGCGGCGATCATGCGTTGTGAGGCCTCCGGGTCGGCGCAGCGCACGGGCGACTCCTCCACCCGGTCCCAGTCGATGGGGCCTTCAACCCTCGCCCAGTGGCCCCCGATGGCCACCACGTGGCTGTGGAGCCGTATCCCGAACTCCTCCACCAGTCTCATGGCCACGGCTCCCGCCGCCACCCTGGCGGCCGTCTCCCGGGCACTGGCGCGCTCCAGCACGTTGCGCACGTCGTGGAAGCCGTACTTCATCGTCCCCGGCAGGTCGGCGTGGCCGGGGCGAAGCCGGGTAATCCGCTCCACCTCCGCCTCCACAGGCCCCACAGCCATGGGCTCCAGCCAGTTAGCCCAGTCCTTGTTCTCGATGGTCATGCCTATGGGGCTTCCCAGGGTAAGTCCGTGGCGCACCCCGGTTACGATCTGGGCCCGGTCCCTCTCGATGAGCATCCTGCCGCCGCGCCCGTAGCCCCGCTGGCGCCTGGCAAGCTGAGCCCCGATGTAGTCCTCGGACAGGGGGAGCCCCGCGGGGATGCCCTCCACGATGATGACCAACCCCTGCCCATGGGACTCTCCCGCGGTCAGGAACCGTACCATACTACTCCTGTGAAAACGGGAGACTGCTTGCCCCGGTAGTGCCGGACGAGTGTCCCCTCAATCCAGGGCAGCCTTCGCCGCCCGCATCATCACCTCTACCGGCGCCTCCCTCCCGGTCCATAGCTGGAAGGCGGCGGCCCCCTGGTACACCAGCATCGGGAGGCCTCCCAGCGCAAGCGCACCGGCGGTGGCCGCCTCTCGAATCAGCGGCGTCTCAGGAGGATTATACACCAGGTCGTAAACCAGGGTGTGGGGTGGGATGCACCCCGCCGGGAGGGGACTGCGTCCTTCTCCCGGCCCATGCCTCATTCCCAGAGTAGTGCAGTTGACCAGCAGGTCGCTCCCCATCGCCGCCTCGACCGCGGCCTCTCCGGGGTCGAGTAGAGGCACCGCCCCGACACTGGGACAGTGCCCTTCCAGAAGCCGCGCCAGTGCCAGGGCCCGGTCCAGGCTACGATTGGCTATAGTCATGGCCGCCACGCCCCGCCCGGCCAGGGCCAGGGCCACCGCCTTCGCGGAGCCGCCCGCTCCCAAAATGAGCACCCGGCGGCCCTCGGGAGAGAAGCGGCCGTGCTCCTCCAGGGCCCTGAGAAATCCCACACCGTCGGTGTTGTAACCCGAAAGCCTGCCTCCTTCGTTGACGACCACATTGACCGCATCCGCCATCTCCGCCCAGCCATCGATCCGGTCCAGGTGGCGCATCACCGCCTCTTTATGAGGAACGGTCACGTTGATGCCCCACATGTCGGGGGACCGGACTCCCGCCATGAACGCAGTCAACTCGCCGGGCTCCACCTCCCACGCCGTGAAAACGGCGTCCAGGGAGCAGTGATCCAGCGCCGCCTGCTGGAAGACTGGGGAGATGGAGTGGCGGATCGGATAGCCGATAACGCCGACACGCGAGGTCAAGCTAGCTCACCTTCGGGCCGCGGCGGCCGCAGCCGCCCGACGCTGGCCGGAACAATGCTGTGGTGGCGGTGTGCCCACGCGACCTACCCCCCTCGCAGAAGAGATGCCAGTTCCGCCACGTCCCCTACATCCTCCAGCCGGGCCACCTTCTCCACGATCGTCTCGATCCGGTCCGGAGGCAGGCACGGGGCGGCGTACCGGCGGAACTTCCCCGCCATATCGTCGTAGCTGCAGGGGTTCCCTGGCGCGCCCTTCCAGTCAGTCACGGCGAAGGTATGGGTCGCACCGGCCACCGTCAACGACACCTCTGCTGCCGGACCTCCCGGCTTCCCAAAGCGTTCCCCATCGGCGGCCAGCTCTACAGACCCGGCCAGGGCCCGCACATGTGCGTCCCAAAGCACCTCCTCACTGTAGACCAGGGGATCGGCTATGTCGCGGCAGAGGGCCACCGCAATAGAGAAGGGCAGGCTGTATTGGGCGCCCAGGACGCTGGTCGGCTCCCGCTGGTCATGGCGGTGTACCATGCGCTCCCCTCCCGATACCTTCACCCACTCCAGGCCGGCCAGGTCGTAGTCATGGGTCTGGCGGAACCGGCGGATGCCCTCTATAACGGCGTGAAAGGAGGCATGGCAGGCGTAGGCCTTGACCGTTATGTCAAGCAGGAGGTGACGCTCCCCCAGACCTTCCAGCAGCAGCTCGGGACGGGGCGAAGGCGAGTACACGCGGAGGAACCCCCGGTCGCCCTCCAGCACCGTGGAGGGGCCGCTGAATCCCAGGGCCGACAGCAGGGCGCTCTCCAGCCCCATCTGGCCCCCCCGGCCCACGTGGAGCCGCTTGGTCATGGCACCTTCCCCGGCGAACTCCATCAGGCCCCCCGCGTGGGAACCGGCGATCCCGAGAGCGTTGGCCAGCGCCGCCGAGTCCAGCCGCAGCGCCTTCCCGGCCCCCGCCGCTCCGCCAAAGGGGGCGTTCGTCCCGGGCCCATGAAATCCCGCCACGTCCTCGACGGCCCTCGTGGCCGCCGCCCCCACCCGGCACACGACCTCGTAGCCCAGGGCAACGGACACCAGCAGCGCTTTGCCGTCCAGGTGGTCCCGTTCGGCGATGGCCAGCGCCGAGGGGAAGACGGCGGCGCTGGGATGGCACGAGCCCTGAACGTAGGCGTGGTCGGTCTCGAAGCTGCCGATCATCGTCCCGTTGACCAGGGCGGCGTAGGAGGGGGAGGTGTTCCAGCCGCGGGCGAAGATGGAGCAGGGTCCCCCGGGGGCGCTTTCCCGGGCCAGCCCCTCCACCATGGCCGCCCAGGGGGTGAGGGAGCCCACCAGACCGCTGGCCAGGTTGTCCAGGATGTAGACCCTGGTGGCCTCGACCACCGAGGTGGGGAGGTCTTCGTAGCCGGTATCCGCCACGTACTCCGCCAGGCGGCGGGTCTCGTTCACGGCGTGGCCCCGGCTTGGCCCAATGATCGAACGTCAAGTGCCAACGGCCACTCCTCGCCGGCGCCCACCCTATCCGGCCAGGGCCTCAGCTGCCGCATTGGCCCCCCCGATGCGTCCGAAGACGGCGCCTCGCATCAAGCCCGTCCCTCCGGGATAGTTATGGTAGAAGAAGTCTCCCGTGATCTCGCCCGTCGCATAGAGGCCGGGGATGGGCACATCCTCCGTATCCCTTACCCTGGCCAGGGTGTCTACCTTGATCCCGCCGAAGGTGAAGGTGATGCCGCAGGTGGCCGGGTAGACCGTATATGGGGGCGAGTCAATGGCGAGGGCCCAGTTGGACTTGGGAGGCTCCAGGCCACGAGTGCCCTTTCCGTCCTTGACCGCAGGGTCGAACTCGCCGGGTTGCACCGCGACGTTGAACTCCGCCACCGTCCGCTCCAGCGCGTCGGCGGGTACGGCGAGCCTGCCGGCGATCTCCCGTAGGGACTCGCCCACGATGGGGGTGCCGGTGCTGTACCGCTCCTCCAGGAGGTGGACCGTCTTGGTGTCGAAGATCTGGTACGCGATAGCCCTGGGCTGGGCCAGGATGGCCCGGCCCATCTTCACGTAGGTATAGGCGCCGGTATCCTCCCCCTCGTCGGCGAACCGCTTGCCCAGGTTGTTGACCATTATTGAGTAGGGGTAGGACAGGCGGTTGGTCCTATCGGTGAGGGCGAGGTCACCCACCGGAGCTGCGTTGGCGTCTACCGGAGTCGCGTGGCACCCCTGCCAGTGGCCAACGGGCATGGCGCCGATGTCCAGGGCCATGCGGAGCGTCTCCCCCGTGTTGAACCGGGTGCCGCGCACCTTCACCTGGTCCCAGCCGGGGCCCAGGTAACGCGCCCGCATCTCGGCGTTGGCCTCGAACCCCCCCGACGCCAGCACCACCGCTCCCGCCGGTACATTCTCGGCACCACCCGGCGTCCTCACCCTGACTCCTGTAACCCGGCCGACGGCGTCCTGAAGGAAACCCGTCATCTTGGCCTGGTAGGCGATCTGGATGCCGGCCCCCTTGGCCGCGTCGAAAAGGTACTTCACCAGCCCCACGCCCTTCTCCTTGGCCTGGATCACGGCTCCGGGGTTGAAGCGCACCCGCTCTCCCGACCTGGTGGACCAGACCACACTCCAGTCCCAGACCACCCCCACTCCTGTCATCCAAACCATGGTATCGTAGGACTGCCGGATAAGGGTGTCCACGAGCTCCCGGTTGGCTTGGTCCTGGGTGACCCGCATCAGGTCCCCCAGGTACCGGTCCCGGTCGTAGACCCCCACGTCCACCAAGTCCCAATCCCTGGCCGGGAGGTCCTTCCGGAGGGGTTTCAGCTCCTCGATGCCCTCGTACGCAAACCTGAAGATGCCGCCGCTGAACCTGCTGTTCCCGCCGCGCTCCGCCTGAGGGGCCTTCTCCAGGACCAGGACCTTGGCGCCCTTCTGGGCGGCCGATAGGGCCGCCGTCAACGCAGCATTCCCGGCCCCAACTACTATGACGTCGTAGCGGGCGTTCCCGCTGTGTCTTGCCGCCATGCCTAGCCCCGCACCTCGGTCGGCCTGATGGTGTGCCAGGGGGTGGCCTGCTCATAGGCATGAGCAACCTTGAGCACCGTCCCGTCACCCCCGGGGCGCCCCCCTATCTGGAGTCCAATGGGAAGGCCCTGGGCGCTGAGACCGCAGGGCACGGAGATGGCGGGCGCGCTGGCCAGGTTGAATACGCGGGTGAGCAGGTACGGCAGCCGGGCCGCGGACTCCTTGCTGGTCACCACCGGGTCGTCCTGTATCGGCTGGGCGGGCTTCCCGCAGGTAGGGGTCACCAGCACGTCGTAAGTCTCCAGGGCTTCGTGCACCTGCCGCATGAGCAGGCTCCTCAGCCTCTGCGCCCTGTAGTAAGCCTGGGCCGGCATGATGCTGCCGGTCAACAGCATTATGCGGTTGTCGTGCCCGTAGTCGTGGGGGCGCTCTCTTATCCATTCGCGGTGATTGGCCGCGGGCTCCGTCGTGAGGAGCAACGACGATATGAGGCCGGCATGGCTCGTCAGCGGAAGGGAGACCTCCTCCACCGACGCCCCCAACTCGGCCAGTACCGAGATCGCCTTGACCACCGCCTCCCGGGTCTCTGCCTCAACCAGGGGGCTGCCGATCTGCTCGGCTATCACCCCGATGCGCATGCCCTTTATGTCGCCATCCAGGGACTGTCTGTAGTCGGGCACGGGGCTGATCCAGCTATAGGGGTCCTTGGGGTCGTGGCCCGCTATGGCCCCCAGGGTAATGGCGGCGTCCTCCACCGTCCGCGATATGGGGCCGACGGCGTCCATGGACCAGACCCCCCGCATGACGCCGTACCGGCTGACCCTGCCCCAGCTGGGCCTGAGACCTGCCAGGCCGCACCAGGTGGCGGGGAACCGTATGGAGCCCCCGGTGTCCTCCCCCAGGGAGGTGGCGCAGAGGAAGGCGGCGGTGGCGACCCCCGACCCGCTGCTGGACCCGCCGGGATACATCTCCAGGTTCCAGGGGTTGCGGGGCGTGCTGTACCGATGGGTGAAGGCGGTGATGGCGAACTCGGTAAGGTTCGTTTTGCCCAGCAGGATGGCCCCTGCTTTTTTCAGGTTGGCGACTACCGTGGCATCCTCGCTAGGTACGAAGTCCGCCAGAAACCGGGACCCCCCGGTGGAGCGGATGCCCTTGGTCCAGAACTGGTCCTTCACCGCCACTGGAATCCCGTGCATCGGCCCCAGATAGTTGCCCCGGGAGATGGCCTGCTCCGCCTCTCGCGCGGCGTCGAGGGCTTGCTTACGGCATACGGTCAAGAAAGACTTGAACTTGAAGTCGAGGTCGTCTATGCGCTCCAGGTACGCCTCGGTGGCCTCCACCGGAGAGACCTCTCTCTTCTCTATCAGCCGTGCGAGCCCAGCCGCGGTAAGGTACGGTATGTCCGCCTTGTCCATTATTTCGCTCTGAGAACAGATGTGGTGTATGCCTTGCCGGAGGCTCGTGAGGCTCACCGGCGGGAGCAAACAGGGGACGAATGGCCCTGTTGCCGCCCCCCGACAGCGACCCTATCTAGGGGGCAGTATGATGGGTAGAGGCTCCACGTCCTCCAGCCCCGGCGGGTTGATCCGGTCCAACGCCTCCAGCAGGGCGTTGAGACTGAACATCACCTCGGTTAGCTCGGGCTCCTCTAACTCCAGCCCGACGGCGTGGCCCAGCGCCCTTATCTCGCCCTGGGTAAGGTCAGCCATGGTGGCCTCCTTCCATACGATGGGACGTGCTGAAATGCACCCCACCATCCTCTAACGAATCCCGCCCGGTGTCAATAGCGTGTGTGGTAGTTCTGAGATTATGACACCGTCGTCGAGGGGGGCAGGACGTGAGGGAACTCCGGGATGCGATGGGCCCTGTGGCTACCCCTCCTGGGAGGCGAGCCAGGATATATAGTCAGGCCGGCCCCGGTTTCGGAAGAGGGGAGCGCTGAACCGCTCCAGCCGCTCGGAGAGGGGCTTGAGGTTCTCCTCGAACGCAGGGTCGTAGAGGCTCCAGCTGCGGGCATGCTCCTCCGACCGGAAGAGGTTCATGCCCGCTCACCGGTATGGCAGGGTCTCCGGGACGCCCCCGCTGGCGCTGTAGCTGTAGCCGACGATGCCTTCGGGCTCCACCAGCAGCACCTCCTCGTCCCTCATTGCGATGGCCATTGGCCCACCGCAGTCCAGACAGGGAGCGTCGATCCTCACCGTCTTACCCGGGAACAGCCAGCGGACCGCCAGCGCCTCGAACCCTCACTGGGCAAACCACCTCTGGCGGCTCTCCACGCTGATACGGTACTGGGTGGGCAGGTTGTTGAAAGGGGGAAAGGAGGCGATGTAGTCCGTGTCGGGGTGGAGCCACGCCGCTATCCGGGTCTCTACCAGGTCGTGGAGCAGCCGCCGCCCCTCATCCATGGAGAGTCCCAGCCGGGAAGCAAGCTCGGTGTAGTGGGGCGCCTGCCCCGTCTCGATGAGGCGCTGCATTATAGTGTGGTAAGCCCGGTCCAGCATTTCGAGCTCGGCCATGGCGCCTCCCCGCCTACATCTAAAGCTGCCGCCCGACCCTTGCCCCGTCCAGGATCGCGTCCATCAGCCAGCGTGGTGAGAGGGCGTCACCGACGAGGTGCACCTCCCCCACCCGGTCCTTGACGGCGTGGTAGAGGGAGTCTGACGCCTGCCCGCTGTAGGCCGCCACGACCAGGTCCACGTCTTCGATTGTGGACTCCCGCCGGGTGAGCGTGTTGGATGTGACGACCTGGCGGCCGTTGACCCCCCTGACCGCGGTCAGGGGGGTGATGGTAACGTCCTTGCGCAGCAGACGCCCATATAGGACCTCGATGGTGCCAGGATCGATCTGGGCGCCCGCGTAGAGGGCCTCGGTTAAGACCTCCACGACGCAACCCTTGTCGGCCAGGAACTCGGCGGTGCTCAGCGCCTGGATATGCTGCTCGCCGGCCACCACCACCACCCGCTGTCCCGCCTCCACCTGGACTTCCCCGGTCAGCACCGCTCTCACGTCCGTCATCCCGGCGCCATCGCTGACCGGTATGTCGGGCAGCATCGGACCTGAGCCGGTTGCGATGACCACGGCGTCGCACCCCTCTCGCTCCAGCGTCTCCGGCGTGACGTCGGTGTTCAGGTGAACACCCACCTCCAGCAGCAGCATCTGGTGGGTGTAGTAGCGGCGCACCTCGTCCAGCTCCTCCCGGCCGGGGGCCACGGAGGCGATGAGGGACTGGCCGCCCAGGCGGTCCCCCTTCTCGTATACGGTCACTTGGTGGCCCCTCAGCGCCGCCACCCGCGCGGCCTCCAGGCCGGCGGGCCCGCCACCTACTATCACCACCCTCTTCATCTTCTCCGCCGGCGCCAAGGCCATCTCCTCCTCCCGCCCCATCTCCGGGTTCATGGTGCAGGCGGCCGGCATGAATACGCGGGTGCGGCCAATACACTCGTTGCAACCGATGCAGTGGCGGATCTCCTCCAGGCGCCCCTCCTGGGCCTTCCTGGGCATCTCCGGGTCCGTCATTATAGCCCGGTTCATGGCTATCAGGTCGGCGATGCCCCTGGCCAGCAGCTCTTCTGCTATCAGCGGATCGTTGATTCGCTGTGAGCATAAGAGGGGAAGCTTCACGACCCCGCGCACAGCCTCCGTCATATAGGCCAGGCTTCCAGGCCGGTAGTAGCTGGGGGGAACGTGGGCTCCCCCTCCCGGGCCGGCTCCCACGTGGATGAAGTCCAGGTTACCTGTCGCCTCCAGGCGGGGCGCGGTCTCCAGGAGATCGTCCAGCGTGAGGCCGTTCTCCATGAACTCGTTTCCACTAAGCCGGATGCCGACCACCCTATCCTCCCCCATTCCCTCCCTGACCGCGGCGATGACCTCCCTGGCAAACCGGAGACGGTTGTCCAGGCTGCCCCCGTATTCGTCTTGCCGGCGGTTCCGACCGGGGGACATGAACTGGGCGATCAGAAGCCCCACCTCTCCCTGGATCTCCACTCCATCGAACCCCGCCTCCCTCGCTCGCTGGGAGGCCGCCCTCATGGCGTCCACCGCTGCCCGGATGTCTTTCAGCTCCATCTCGTGGGGCGTCTCGGGCCTGGTGGGCATCAAGGGTTCCCTCTTCGTAATCACCGGCGAGGGCGACATGACCACACCGCCATACAGCCGCGAGTTGCTGGCACCTCCCGGGTTCATCTGCACGAAGAACATGGCACCCTCGGCGTGGAGGGCGTCGGCCACCCGCCGGTAGGCAGGTATCACTGCATCACTCTGGAATGCCGTAGGGGGGGCTCCGGTGTGTGAGGGCAAGACATTGTGGAAATGCGTCGTGATGAGGCCAACGCCGCCCCGGGCCTTGGACAGCCAGTAGTGCAGTATTCGCTCCGTGGGGAGGCCGTCCATGGGCATGAACAGGGTGCCGTGGCCGGGTACTACTATCCGGTTGCGCACCGTTATCGAGCGGATGGTTAACGGGGTAAAAAGGTGGGTAAAGCGCGCACCTGCCATCGGCCTATCCCTCCCACTGTCTCCGAGGTCCTTCGGCCTACCTCTGGTCCAGGTAAGACCCCAGGCTCGCAACTGAATACCCAGTCACAGACCTCGACGGGAGCAATTGTAGTTGTGGCCTATATCCGCGTCAAGCTTGAGCTTGCGGCGTAAGGTGGCAGCAGCGTGGGCTGGGACGTGTGGAACGTCTCGTCGGACGGGGTACGCGCCACCGGGCCGCGCCTTCGCACCTGCCCTCCCGGCGACCGCCCGGGGCTATATTCTAACCTTCAATCCAGGGACCTGTTTCAGGCCGACCCCTGGCGCTACTTGGAAGGTGACCAGGTTCCCACGGGACAGCTCGGCGTTGTTGAGCTTTCGGACCTCCAGCATGTTCACCTTCTTGAGGCCCACTTCCTCTGTCCTCAGGTTAAGGTGCGCGTCACAAAGGTCGTGCAGCCGGCCCAGGGTCTTGTTGTCGAAGGCGTAGGACCGGGTGCTCAGGACGATGGTCTTGTCGTAGCTGTCGCAAAGGCGCCTGCAGGTGGCGAAGAAGTTCAGGACCACCGTGTCCCGCGAGTGCCTGGCCAGGTTGGTGAGGGGGTCCACCACGATGATTTTGCACTTAGTGGGCAGGTCTTCCATCTCCACGGCCAGCAGGGCCAGCAGGCGGTCCGGGTCCTCGCATTGTCGCGGGTCCCAGCCCGGTGCTGACCCTTGCAGTTCGTGCATCCTGACTCTACCGTTGCGGAAATAGGCTGCCGCGTCGCGCCCTAGGAAGCCCAGCTGCCGGAGGAGGCCCTCGTCGTCGTACTCGGAGGTAAAATAGGCCAACCTATGTCCGTCCTCCATAGATTCATAGGCCAGCTGCTGGCACAGAACGCTCTTCCCAGCCAAGGGCTCCCCTTCTATCAAGCTGAAGGTACCAAGGCGGACTCCGCCACCCAGTTTCTCGTCCAGAGGCCTGTAGCCAGACCTGATGAGTTTCGGTGCTTCCGGTGCCTCTACAACGGTGTGGCCGTTGGTGGACTGTGCCGCCACGGGAGCCGCATTGTGAAGGACGACCTTCATCATCCTCTCCAAGGCACCGGGCTGCCAGGGCTTGGTCACGTAGTGGGAAGCGCCCAGCGCGATAGCCGTGGCTTCGCCCTTCGCCGGGGGCATGGAAGTCAGCACGATTACGGGGATGGAGCTGGTGGCGGGGTCCTCCTTCAGGCGCTTCAGCACCTGGAACACGTCAAACATCGGCATTACCACCTCGAGGAGGATGATGTCCGGCCGCTCGTAGACCGCCTTGTCGAAGGCGGACCGGCCATCCTTATCTTCCACTACACTGTGTCCTGCGCTGGAGAGGATGTGCCTGAGCAGATCGCGAAGGCTCCGGCCAGGATCCACTACGAGGATCTTGGTCATCTCAGTGCTCTCCCCTTCCGGCTTCCAGTTGAGGCCGCGTGCTGGCCCTGCGGCCGACCTTCTCCCTCGAGAGCGAGGGAAGCCAGCGTGCGGTCCCGTTCGAGCTTCTCCCGGATGGCTTCCTCGAGCCACTCACCCAGGCCTCTCCGAGACATCACCGCGGCCACCCGCGCCTGATGGTACATGCCCTCGTTCATCCTGATAGTCTTTATCGTCCGCTCGGAAGTGGTATCCAAGGCCCTCCTCCTAACGCCAGGGGATCCAATGTGGTAGTCCGGCGGGAACCCCGGGGCTACGTTCACACGGTATCCACACAACGTTCACATATACGTTACCAACATGTATTACAAGGAGTAAGAGGTGCTACACCCGGTTCCTGTAGGGGGAATACCCAGAGAGCCTCTGTGCTGATTCCGAAGCTCAGGACGCCGGTAGGCCGCAGATCAAGGCGTGGTGGATGTTAGGGAACCTCTGAACAACTCGGCGCAAGCGTGGATGGGCAGAGTGGTTCCGTTCTTTGGAGACGTTCAGGCATCTTTGTGACGTTCCAGGTCGTGGTTGAGGCGTTCAGACCGTGTCTGTTGTGGCCTCGAAGCGGCTTTTCGGAGCCATCGCGGCTCCCCGGCCGTGATTTGCGCACTGCGCCCCTCTCATGTCGCCAGACGGCGCTCTGCCGTCATCAAGTTGGCCAGCCCCAGTAGCAATGCCAGCCGTTGCGCGTTCTTAGCCAACCCTCGGTAGCGCACCTTGGCGTAGCCAAAGCGCCGCTTCACGTACAGGAACGGATGCTCCACTTTCGCTCTGACCGACGCTTTGCGCTTCTCCACCAACGCCTCGTAGCTGCCAGGCTCCAGGTGCCGTCGCCGGCCGGGCCTCATCGCCACTCGCCACTCCACATCCAACTCTCGATTCTCCAACCGCTTGTCCACTCCCTGATACCCCGCATCCCCCCACACTCGTTTCTCTCCACCGTGCAGCAATCGGTGCGCTTCTGTCACATCATGCACGTTAGCTGGCGTCGTAGTCATGCTGTGTACCACTCCCGTCTCAGCGTCAGCGCCTACGTGTACTTTCATCCCGAAGCGCCACTCGTTCCCCTTCTTCGTCTGGTGCATCTCAGGGTCTCGCTCACCCGCACGATTCTTCGTCGATGACGGCGCCTCTATGATGCTCGCGTCCACGATCGTCCCCTCCCGAAGCCGCAGTCCCTGGGACTCCAGATGACGGTTGATCTCCTCGAACAGACTCTGCCCCAACTCATGCTCTTCCAGCAGATGGCGGAAGTTCAGAATCGTCGTCTCGTCCGGCAGCGGGCCCGACAGCTTCAACCCTACGAACCGTCTCACCGACTCGACCTCGTAGAGCATGTCCTCCATACCAGGATCGCTCAAGTTGTAGAACAACTGCACGCAGTGTATCCGCACCATCGCCGACAACTCATATGGTCGACGGCCTCGGCCCGCCTTGGGATAGAACGGACGGATGCGCTCTTCCATCTGTTCCCACGGTATCAGAGCATCCATGCGCTCCAGGAATATCTCCCGGCGGGTCTTGCGCTTCTTCCTCTCGTATTCCAAGTCCGCAAATGTTGGCTGGTCCATCAATTATCTCCCCGAACACAGTGCTATTCTCTATGCTACTATGCCCAGACTTGTTCAGAATATCCTTAGATCTGCCGAGCCCCCTTTGCTGGTAGACAGCCTTGCATGGGCGAAGGCTCAAGTGGACCCCATGATCAGGACAGCGGTGAGGCTAAAATAAGAGAGTCTACCGCTGGGGTGTCTTGTAAACCTTCATCCGATGGTAAGGCTCGTGGATGTTCCAGTAAACACCTTTGTGGGCTCACTGCATGGAACACCTGACCCGGTGACCGATAGCCCAGGGCTTGATGGGGCCGCTCTTGGTTGTAGAAGGCCAGATAAGCCCCAATCCCCTTTCTGGCCTCAGTCCCATTTTGGTATGCCTTCAGGTACACCTCCTCGTACTTGATGCTGCGCCACAGCCGTTCCACGAAGACGTTGTCCATGCACCGGCCCCTGCCGTCCATGCTCACTTGAACGCCTTGCGCCAGCAGCATGCTGGTGAAGGCCTCGCTGGTGAACTGGCTGCCCTGGTCGGTGTTGAAGATCTGTGGCCGACCCTTGCTCAAGGCCTCTTCCAGAGCCGCAACACAGAAGTCTACCTCCAGGGTGTTGGACAGCCGCCAGGCCAGCACGTAGCGGCTGTGCCAGTCCATGATGGCCACCAAGTAGAGGAAACCCCGAGCCATGGGTATGTAGGTGATGTCGGTGGCCCACACCTGGTTGACCCGGTTGATCTCCAGCCCCCTGAGCAAGTACGGATAGACCTTATGCCCTGGGTTTGGCTTGCTGGTGTTGGGACGCCGGTAGATGGCCTCCAGGCCTATCAGCTGCATCAGCCGGCGGACCCGCTTGCGGTTGACCTGGTGTCCGTGATTGCTGAGCCAGGCAGTCATCCTTCTGGAGCCGTAGAAAGGTGTCTTCAGGTACTGTTGGTCTATGAGGGCCATCAACTCCAAGTCCTCGGCGCCGGCCTCGGTTGGCAGGTAGTACAACGAGGAGCGGCTGATACCCAGCAAGGCGCACTGGCGCACCAGAGACAGCTTCGGTTCTTCTCGGTCAATCATGGCCCGGCGTTGGGACCGGCTCACAACCCGAAGCTCCGTGACAAAAAATCCCGTTCCACCTTGAGCTGCCCAATCTGTTGGTAGAGCTGGGCAGTGAGAACCTCTTGGTCCTTCTCCTGGCGTCCACCACCATTTTCAAAGAGGTGCGGCGCCCCCTGAGTCAAGGCCTTCTTCCAGGCATGGATCTGGCTCGGGTGGACTTCAAACCGGCTGGCCAGCTCTGCAATGGTGTGCTCCCCCTGGAGCGCGGCCAAAGCCACTTTGGCCTTGAAGACTGGGCTGTGCTTCTTACGTGTTTGCTTCATGTCCTGCTCCTTGTTTCCGTCCTATTTTAGGAGCGGGACTCTCTCTTAGCCACCTGTCCGAATTTTGGGGTCCACCTCACATCGAGCGGCGCCCAGCGCCAGCAACGGAGACGCAGATAGATAGGGAGGTGCCCGTTTTGGTCATGCGGTGGTCGCCGTTGATCGTTGCGATGGCAGCCCTATTGCTAGTGGTTTCGGTCGCATGCGGCGGAGAGTCGAAGCCGACGCCCTCTCCCACGGCCACGTTTGTACCCAGTCCGACGCCCTCTCCCACGGCCACGTCCGCACCCAGCCCGACCCCCTCCTCGACTGTCACACCGGCACCAGTGGCAGTGGTAGTAAGGGAGATGAGCAGACTCGCACCCGAGCAGGAGGCATGTCTTGCTGAGGCCATAGGGGAGCGGGCAGCAAGTGAAGTGTCAACCGGGCAGCGCCCGCCAACCTCCGACGAGCTTGATGCCTTTAATGGTTGTGTAATCGCAGCACCAGTGGCAGTGGAGGAGGGGAAGGAACTCACACCCGAGCAGGAGGCATGTCTTGTCGAGGCCATTGGAGAGCGGGCAGTACGTGAAGCGAAAACCGGGCAGCGCCAGTAGAGTCCCAGGAAGTGGTGTAAGAAGAGGAGGGGGTCTGGAGTAAGAGAGACCACCGCGTCATCCTTAGCGGGCAAAGAAGAAAGCTCGAGAAAGGAGGACAACGGTGGTCAAGGAAAGGATGGACCTGCTGGAGTTGTTGCGCAAGGGGGGAATGGACTCAAGTGGACCCCATGATCAGGACAGCGGTGAGGCTAAAATAAGAGAGTCTACCGCTGGGGTGTCTTGTAAACCTTCATCCGATGGTAAGGCTCGTGGATGTTCCAGTAAACACCTTTGTGGGCTCACTGCATGGAACACCTGACCCGGTGACCGATAGCCCAGGGCTTGATGGGGCCGCTCTTGGTTGTAGAAGGCCAGATAAGCCCCAATCCCCTTTCTGGCCTCAGTCCCATTTTGGTATGCCTTCAGGTACACCTCCTCGTACTTGATGCTGCGCCACAGCCGTTCCACGAAGACGTTGTCCATGCACCGGCCCCTGCCGTCCATGCTCACTTGAACGCCTTGCGCCAGCAGCATGCTGGTGAAGGCCTCGCTGGTGAACTGGCTGCCCTGGTCGGTGTTGAAGATCTGTGGCCGACCCTTGCTCAAGGCCTCTTCCAGAGCCGCAACACAGAAGTCTACCTCCAGGGTGTTGGACAGCCGCCAGGCCAACACGTAGCGGCTGTGCCAGTCCATGATGGCCATCAAGTAGAGGAAACCCCGAGCCATGGGTATGTAGGTGATGTCGGTGGCCCACACCTGGTTGACCCGGTTGATCTCCAGCCCCCTGAGCAAGTACGGATAGACCTTATGCCCTGGGTTTGGCTTGCTGGTGTTGGGACGCCGGTAGATGGCCTCCAGGCCTATCAGCTGCATCAGCCGGCGGACCCGCTTGCGGTTGACCTGGTGTCCGTGATTGCTGAGCCAGGCAGTCATCCTTCTGGAGCCGTAGAAAGGTGTCTTCAGGTACTGTTGGTCTATGAGGGCCATCAACTCCAAGTCCTCGGCGCCGGCCTCGGTTGGCAGGTAGTACAACGAGGAGCGGCTTCTACCCAGCAAGGCGCACTGGCGTACCAGAGACAGCTTCGGTTCTTCTCGGTCAATCATGGCCCGGCGTTGGGACCGGCGCACAACCCGAAGCTCCGTGACAAAAAATCCCGTTCCACCTTGAGCTGCCCAATCTGTTGGTAGAGCTGGGCAGTGAGGACCTCTTGGTCCTTCTCCTGGCGTCCACCACCATTTTCAAAGAGGTGCGGCGCCCCCTGAGTCAAGGCCTTCTTCCAGGCATGGATCTGGCTCGGGTGGACTTCAAACCGGCTGGCCAGCTCTGCAATGGTGTGCTCCCCCTGGAGCGCGGCCAAAGCCACTTTGGCCTTGAAGACTGGGCTGTGCTTCTTACGTGTTTGCTTCATGTCCTGCTCCTTGTTTCCGTCCTATTTTAGGAGCGGGACTCTCTCTTAGCCACCTGTCCGAATTTTGGGGTCCACCTCATCCGATGGTAAGGCTCGTGGATGTTCCAGTAAACACCTTTGTGGGCTCACTGCATGGAACACCTGACCCGGTGACCGATAGCCCAGGGCTTGATGGGGCCGCTCTTGGTTGTAGAAGGCCAGATAAGCCCCAATCCCCTTTCTGGCCTCAGTCCCATTTTGGTATGCCTTCAGGTACACCTCCTCGTACTTGATGCTGCGCCACAGCCGTTCCACGAAGACGTTGTCCATGCACCGGCCCCTGCCGTCCATGCTCACTTGAACGCCTTGCGCCAGCAGCATGCTGGTGAAGGCCTCGCTGGTGAACTGGCTGCCCTGGTCGGTGTTGAAGATCTGTGGCCGACCCTTGCTCAAGGCCTCTTCCAGAGCCGCAACACAGAAGTCTACCTCCAGGGTGTTGGACAGCCGCCAGGCCAACACGTAGCGGCTGTGCCAGTCCATGATGGCCACCAAGTAGAGGAAACCCCGAGCCATGGGTATGTAGGTGATGTCGGTGGCCCACACCTGGTTGACCCGGTTGATCTCCAGCCCCCTGAGCAAGTACGGATAGACCTTATGCCCTGGGTTTGGCTTGCTGGTGTTGGGACGCCGGTAGATGGCCTCCAGGCCTATCAGCTGCATCAGCCGGCGGACCCGCTTGCGGTTGACCTGGTGTCCGTGATTGCTGAGCCAGGCAGTCATCCTTCTGGAGCCGTAGAAAGGTGTCTTCAGGTACTGTTGGTCTATGAGGGCCATCAACTCCAAGTCCTCGGCGCCGGCCTCGGTTGGCAGGTAGTACAACGAGGAGCGGCTTCTACCCAGCAAGGCGCACTGGCGTACCAGAGACAGCTTCGGTTCTTCTCGGTCAATCATGGCCCGGCGTTGGGACCGGCTCACAACCCGAAGCTCCGTGACAAAAAATCCCGTTCCACCTTGAGCTGCCCAATCTGTTGGTAGAGCTGGGCAGTGAGGACCTCTTGGTCCTTCTCCTGGCGTCCACCACCATTTTCAAAGAGGTGCGGCGCCCCCTGAGTCAAGGCCTTCTTCCAGGCATGGATCTGGCTCGGGTGGACTTCAAACCGGCTGGCCAGCTCTGCAATGGTGTGCTCCCCCTGGAGCGCGGCCAAAGCCACTTTGGCCTTGAAGACTGGGCTGTGCTTCTTACGTGTTTGCTTCATGTCCTGCTCCTTGTTTCCGCCCTATTTTAGGAGCGGGACTCTCTCTTAGCCACCTGTCCGAATTTTGGGGTCCACCTCACAGGTCGGAGTCAAGGCCGGAGTGGGAGCAGTTGGAGGATTGGGTGCGAGGCCATGTCCAGCGGCTGATCCAGGAGTTGCTGGAGGAAGAGGTGACGGAGTTTCTAGGAAGGGCGAAGTCGGCCCGCAGGTCTGAGTCGGACAACGAGAGAGGCTATAGGAACGGATACGGCAGACCCCGAAGGCTTACGCTGAGTTCGGGAACGGTACAGCTGAGGAGGCCACGAGTCCGCAACACCGAAGAGGAGTTCGAGAGCCGGCTGCTGCCGCTGTTCGTCAACAGGACCAGGAAGGTTGCTGAGCTGATCCCCCAGTTGTACCTACATGGCCTTTCCGAAGGTGACTTCGACCTGGCGGTGCGGGGACTGCTGGGAGAAGAGGCACCGATATCGGCGAGCACGGTAGCCCGGTTGAAGGATAAGTGGAACGATGAGCTTGCCCAATGGCGCGCTAGGCCCCTGGATGACCTGGAAGTGGTGTACATGTGGGTGGATGGAGTCTACGTCAAGGCCGGTCTTGAGCGGGAGAAGGCGGCGATCCTGGTGGTGATGGCGGCCCTGAGCGACGGAAGGAAGGTGGTGGTGAGCGCGATTCCCGGATACAGGGAGTCCATAGAGAGCTGGTCCGATGTGCTCAGGGACATGAGGCGCCGCGGGCTGGAGTGCCCAAGACGGGTGATTGGAGACGGACATCTGGGCATCTGGGGAGCTCTGCGCAACGTCTATCCTCAGGCGGCCGAGCAACGCTGCTGGAACCACAAGATCCTAAACGTACTGGACAGGCTTCCAAAGCGACAGCAGGACCAGGCCAAACTCATGCTGCGTACCATCCCCTACGCCCAGACTCGGACAGAGGCTGAGCGGCTCAGGACGGAGTTTACTAGATGGTGCCGCGACCACTCCTACGAAGCAGCCTGTGTGACCCTTGAGCGGGACTGGGACCGCATGATCACCTTCTATGACTTCCCCAAGGAGCACTGGCAGCACCTTCGCACGACGAACCCGGTGGAGTCACCCTTCGCTGCGCTCAGACTTCGGACCGATGCCGCCAAGCGCTACAAGAGGGTCGATCGGGCGATAGCGGTGATCTGGAAAATGTTGATGGTTGCCGAACAGCGCTTCAGGCGTCTGAAGGCCCCTGAGTTGATCGAAGACGTCTATCTCGGTGCACAGTATGCGGATGGAATCGCCATTGAATCAACGGCTGAGAAGGTCGCCGCCTGATGTCGTTTACACACCTATTGACGTAACCTCCTTGAATTGACCGCATTGGTCATCGTTCACTCATCGAAGGTGCACCGGTCTCGGCAACGGGCCAGTGCAATGAGTGACGCCGGGTTGCAAGCGTTCTACCGGCGGGTGTCCTGATGCACCACATGGAGACTGGGGTTCAAGCAATTCAGCCTTCAGCGTATCGCGCGGGTCTTGCGGAACCGGTCCTACAACGCTTTCAGACCGTAGCCGCTTTACCGACATGCTATTGTCCCCTTCGGCTTTCGCCTCCAGGTAGGTCGGTTGACCCATGACCTTTCCTCCGAGTTCATCCCAACTGAGTTGGGAATCCTATGCCGCGTGACGCGGCGCACTGCCGACGAGGACCTGCCCCCAGTTGGTGTCGTTGCCCGCGTCAATAAGCCACTGTTGTCGGCCGCCCGTCAGGCATCCCGCCATCGCCCTGCGAGCGGCGGCGTTGTAGGCGCAGCCGATGAGCAGGCAGTTGCCGTAGGTGGGAATGCCGGGCCATCGCTGTCCATAGGAGCCGGACGGGTCCTCCCGGAAGGGGTAGACCGAGTAGCCGATGGGGCGCCGGTAGGCGCGGGCCAGCCTGTCGGCGAGGGCCTGGCTCTTGAACTTGCCCACATCCTCCGCGTGGAAGTTCTGGCGAAGCAGGTTGTGAGGCTCCACCCGGTCGTGGTCGACCAGGACTATGGTGGCCTCCCTTCCGGTGAATAGCCGGCAGAGGCCCTCTGCCACGAACCCGCCGGTCCCGCCGCAGCCGACCACGGTGATCCACGGCCTGTCAATCAGGAACTCGTTGTCCAGGTAGTAGGGCATGGTCACCTCCTTCTTGTAGTTCCGTCTGTGTTTCGTGGTGATTCCGCCTCTTCGACCAACAACCGGACTCCCGGGTTCGGGCCGTCGAACACCTGAGACCATCGGACCGGGGCGAAGTGGCCGTAGACCCCCACCCGGAGACTTAGCCCCGGCCGAGGGGCGGAAATGGCAGAGCTGAGGGGCTAGGCGGGCCACCTCGGCGAAGGCTGCGGGCTCGTTGACCAAGCGCTCCCAGAAGCCCGATGCCTCCTTCCGCAGCTTCCCAGAACAGCAGACGGCGATGTTCGCCCTGACCAATGAGTTCCGCCTCAATCTCCTGATCTTCCACTTGGTAGACGAACTGAATGGCTCGCTTGAATCCTGGCAGAGTCCCTATCCATCAGGACCAACGGCCCTCAATCGCTCTGAGTCCGCCATTCACCCAGAAACACCTCCAATCCGGCAGGCGATGCCCTGCGATAGATCTCCTCCAACGCAGGGAGGAAGCTCTCCTTACCTCGCCAGAATGGGAAGCTGCCCAACCGTTTCGGTACCGCCGCAGAAACCGTTGGGATGCGCGCTGCTCCGTGGACATCCTCCTCTCGCTCAGCGTTTTGCTGTCCCCAGAACGCGGCGTGATCAACAGGAAGCGGCTCAGGTGGTAATCGGTCTGCCCCCTGCTCAGCGGAGGCCCCAATGGTCGCTTCATCGGCTCCAATGCTGCTCTCTGCCGCCACTTCGCCGACAAGCTCCTCTCGCTCCGCTCCCCTCAGCTTGAAGATAAGGAACGGGTCACGGTCGAACTCCTCGCCCAGGAGGAGGTAAACCGCCGCTACGTGCTTGCAAGGATTCGACCAGTCGGGGCAGGAGCAGTCGGTCTCAAGGTCATCACTCCTGTCAGGGAAGAGCGAAAGCCCTACGTCCCTGAAGGCGTCCTCGATATTCTCGGGCATCTGGCCCGCCAGCAGCTTTGCGGCGAAGACCGGCCGCTCGAAAAGCGCAGTGGTCAGCTTCTTCCAGTCCGAACCGCCAAGCGTCTCGACTCTGATCTCGACACGGTAGGGCCGGGCGCGGGAGCCTTGCACTCTGGCTGTCACAGCACCCTCTTCGACATCGATCGACAGCACCTGGCCCCGGCGAGCATAGGACCTGCCGCGAGTGAGCCTCGCTCCTATGTCGAATCCCTCAAGGACCTCTATCCAGCGGCTAGCCCACCAACTCTGTCCGAATCCACCTCGTCTGGACTGGGCCTTGATGCCGCCTTTCGCCTTACGAGGCCGGGAAGGCTCGAAGTATCCATCGTAACGACGTGCCATCTTATGCTCCTACATCCTCCCTTCTCAGGGCCAAGACCTCCTTCAGGTCGTCGTTGGAGAGCTCCGTAAGCCAGCCCTCACCTGGGCCTACGACTTTTTCGGCGACCTCCTTCTTGCGCTCGATCATCTCGTCGATCCTCTCTTCAAGGGTTCCCGCGCAGATGAACTTGTGAACCTGGACGTTTCGCGTCTGGCCGATGCGGAATACCCGGTCGGTTGCCTGGTCCTCGACGGCAGGGTTCCACCAGCGGTCGAAGTGGAAGACGTGGTTGGCCGAGGTTAGGTTCAACCCGGTGCCGCCGGCCTTCAGAGACAGAATGAAGACCTGCGGCCCGCCGCCCTCATCCTGGAAGCGCTCCACCATGCGGTCGCGCCGGCGCTTCGTAACCCCACCGTGAAGGAACAGCGTCTCTAGGCCGAACGTCTCCTGCACTTGGCGTTGAAGCAGGTCGCCCATCTCCGCAAACTGGCTGAAGACCAAGGCCCGGTCGCCGACCTCGATAACTTCCTCCAGCATCTCCGTCAACCTCGTCAGCTTGCCGGACCGGCCGTTGATGCCGGAGTTGTCGCCCAGGAACTGCGCCGGATGGTTGCAGACCTGCTTGAGCTTGGAGAGCGTGGCCAGGACCAGCCCTCTCCGCTGGATGCCATCGGCCGACTCCAACGCCTCTTCCGTCTCCTTGAGAACGGAGGCATACAGAGATGCCTGCTCCTTCGTCAGCGGGCAGAAGACCTTCGTCTCCAGCTTTTCGGGCAGATCGGAGATGATCAACCTATCCGTCTTGAGTCTCCGGAGGATGAAAGGGCCGGTCGTGCGCTTGAGGCGCTCAGCCGCGCTCACGTCCCGCTCGGCCTGGATGGGCACGAAGAAGTTGCGCTTGAACTCGCTCTGGGAGCCCAGGAAGCCGGGATTTAGAAACTCCATGATCGACCACAGGTCGCCCACGTTGTTCTCTACCGGCGTTCCGGTCAGGGCGATGCGGTAGTCGGCTCCCAGCGACTGTGCCGCCTTCGCCTGCTTGGTCTCAGGGTTCTTGATGTTCTGGGCCTCGTCGAGCACCACGCCACTCCACGGAACCTCCCTGAGGAACTTGACGTCCCGATGCACCAGTCCGTAGCTGGAAACTACGATGGCGTGATTTCCTGCCTCCTTCTTGAACGCCGCATCCCGCTTCCTGCCGGGGCCGTGATGGACCAGCACAGGAAGTTGAGGAGTGAAGCGGGCGGCCTCCTTCCGCCAGTTGTCTGCCACCGATGTTGGACAGACGAGGAGGACAGGCCGCTTGCCATTGACCCACCAATCGCGCTGGATGAGCGCCAGAGTCTGGACCGTCTTGCCCAAGCCCATGTCGTCGGCCAGACACGCTCCCAGGCCCCATTGCCTCAGGAACGAAAGCCACGAATAGCCGCGAACCTGATAGGGACGGAGCGTGCCGGAGAAGCCCCTCGGAGACGCGAGTTCCTTGAACTCTGCATGCCCCTCAAGTTGCTTCAGCAACTTTCCGATCCATCCGGTGGCCCTGACGCCGTTGAAGCCGAAACCCTGCGGCGCGTCCCTGGCTCCGAGGGCCATCTGGATGATGTCTCGGACGGTCGCTTCCTCAGCTCCCTTCTTCTTCCAGAAGTCGATCGCTGCCTGAATATCCTGGGCGCTCATCTCGACCCATTGACCGCGGACCCTGACCAGCGGGGCCTTCATCCGCGCAAGCGCCTCCAACTCGCGGAGGGTGAGCTTCTGGTCTCCAAGGGCCACTTCCCAATCGAACTGGACAATCGTCTCCAAGGACAGACCGCTCCCACCCTGCATCTTCGGACTCTTCACCTTGGCCTGAACGGCCAGCCGGACCTTCGCGCCCTTGCGCGTCCACCATGCCGGAAGCATCACGCCGTAGCCCGCCTGCTCAAGCGCGATGGCCTCCTCGGTCAGGAACTCGTGGGCCTTGGCAGCGTCTAGCGAGTATCCGGCGGGCCTTGCGTTCTCGAGGCTGGCCGTGATGGAAGGACAGATGCCGGAAGCCTGGCCCAGCGAGGAGAGCAAGAACTCCCGCACGTTCAAGCCGTTCCGCCTGAGCGCGGATATCTTGCGGCCCCTGGCCTTCCACGCCTCTTCCACCGAGATGAGAAGGCTCGGATCGTCGTGAGGCTGGAGCAGATAGCGGACGTACCATGTCTCACCGGGGGTCTTGTCATCTGCTCTATCGGCTCCTGCGGCATCTTCAGGTTCTTCCAGTCGGAAGCAGAGGCGTAACGGAGCACTTGCCGAAACCACGACCGGTCGCAGCCACTCTCGGACCTGTGCAGCGAGCTGCGAGATTTCGGACTCATCTCCCGCAACTATCCCGTCTTTCGACCTCAAGGCGTGAAGCCAAGAGTCGTGCACACTGTCTAAGGATTGCTTGTTCCTGCGACGACGGGCTGGCGGCGGCGGCGCATCGGAGGTTGCGGCGCGTACTATGTGGTCCGTCAGTCTGGCAATAAATTGCCTGAGCACCTGGGTGGGGGAACTCTCAGGAGGCGCGGCTGAGTCGGGCTCCGAGAGCGCCCGTGCGACCGCAGGCATCAGCCTAGCCAGTCCGGCAACTCGTTCCGAGTCCGTCCCCATGAAGATGGGCTCCCATACCGCACGGCGCTTATCCGTGCCGGTCGTCAGACCCGGAAGAAACTGCTGCCGCGCCACCATCGACCCTGCGAAGCGGAGCGCCTCCGCCCAGTACGCCAGATCAGAGCCTACGATCACGCCTGCCGCGAGTGTCCGCCTGCCCATGGACGCGCACAGAAGCTCCACGGCCTCTGCCGTCGAGAGTCGATAGGCTGTGACCGTCCATGGCGCAATCTTTGCCTTTGCACGTGATCTGGGCGGCTCGGCGATGAGAGGGCTGGACGGGACCGGGCTGTTACCCTTGGTCGGTAGCCAGGCCGTGACGTGGCAAGTCCGCTTTGCCGCCGGTTTGGGACCGAGCGCCGCTTTCTTTAGGGCTTCGGCCAAGTCCCTAGCGCTGGCGGCATACGGATGCGGACTCGCATACGGGTCCTTCGTCGTTCGCCGCCGACGTGATGTCGGGCGAACGCGGGCTTCCCTCGATACTTCGCCCCAGAGAACCAGCGCGCCGTTGGATTCACCTGCATGGAGGATGATCATGGCAAGGATTCCAGTTTGTACGAGTGTCTCTGTCTATGCAGACAGGTCGGCTGCAATCTCTTCCAGGTGCTCCAGGGCAGCGCGGAGATCTTGGTCACGTCCCATAGAGTGGTGTAAGAGTACGTCATCCTGTTGATATCGTCTAGGCCGCTGCCTCTGCAAGTTCGGCTCTGGGTAGAGCTTCGTTGAAGGTGGTTACCTCCTGTGTCATGTATCGACGGCCGACGGCCCACTCGTCGTGCTGCTCAGCTAGGACGGCGCCGACCAGGCGACGCACTGCTGGGCGGTTAGGGAAGATGCCCACCACATCGGTGCGGCGCCGTATCTCCTTGTTGAGACGCTCCAGGGGGTTGTTGGACCAGATCTTCTTCCAGTGGGCGACGGGGAAGCTGGAGAAGGCCAGGACGTCGGGTCCAGCCTCGCCCAGTCGAGAGGCGACCTGAGGGAACGGGTCCTGTAGCTGGGCGATCATCCGCTCGAGCTGTGCGTGGACCTCCTGAGGGGACGGCTGCTGGTAGATGGTGCGTACCATGGTGGCCACCCAGGGCTGAGCGCGCCTAGGGACCCGAGTGAGCAGGTTGGTCATGAAGTGGGTGCGGCACCGCTGCCAACTGGCCCCACCGAAGACAGTTGCGATGGCATCCCTGAGTCCCTGATGAGCGTCCGATACCACCAGTTCCACCCCGCCGAGGCCCCTGGCGACCAGTGAGCGCAGGAAGGCCAGCCAGAAGGCGCCGTCTTCACTGGTACCCACGTCCATCCCAACGATCTCACGCTTGCCCTCGCTATTGACCGCCGTCGCCACCACCACGCTGACGTTGACTATCCTACCGGCCTCTCTGACCTTCTGGGTTAGTGCGTCCAGCCACAGGTAGGGATATGATCCGCCGTCCAGCGGCCGACCCAGGAAGTCCTCCACCACCCCGTCCAGCTCCTGGCAGATACGCGACACTTGGCTCTTTGAGATACCCTCGCACCCAAGAGCCTTGACCAGATCATCCACTCGCCTCGTCGATACACCCTCCACATACGCCTGCTGGATCACCGCCAGCAGAGCTCGCTCGCTGCGACGCCGTGGCTCCAGCAGGCTCGGAAAGTAGCTTCCCTCTCTGAGCTTGGGTATCTGCAACTCCATGGTCCCTACGCGAGTGTCCCATGCTCGAGACCGGTACCCGTTGCGCTGGGTCACCCGCTCAGGGTTGCGTTCTCCATACCCAGCACCGGTCCTCGATGACACATCAGCCTCCATGATCTCCTCGACCAGCACTCTCAGTGCCTCTCGTAGAAAGTCCACGTCACCGTCGACTCCCCTCTTGCGCATTAGCTCAAGCAGGTCCATCCTTTCCTTGACCACCGTTGTCCTCCTTTCTCAGGCTCGTCTTTGCCCGCTAAGGATGACGTGGTGGTCTCTCTTCATCCAGACCCTCTCCTCTTGTTACACCACTTCCTGGGACTCTACTCTGATCATCTCCTTGAGCCCGGCAATCTCCTCTTCACCGCTGTCGCACGCGGCGATGGCTATGGCGACGGCGCCCAATAAAACCATCCAGCTAGCAAGCCTTGAACATGTTCGCTCTTGCTCCTCCCTGTTTTGGAATGATCATGTAAAGCTGAGACGCTCGCGGCCCTCATGGTGACATCCTGGTCGTGTGTGTGGCGGTAACAAGCTGCTTCCCGGGCTCTCAGAGTCAACGAGCCGGACTTCGCGGCGCCGCCGCTTGGCCTCGTCGTACCATAGCCGCTCGCCGCCCAAACAGGCCAACATCTGGCGGCTGCTTCCACGTGTATGTGTTTCGTACTCACGCTCACCGTTCGCTCCAGACCTCCTTCAACGTCCAGCCGATGTCATGAATGTCGAGGACCGTGAGCGGACCATGCACCCACTCCTGTCGGGCATACATGGGCGCCGGCAACGGGATGTAGAATACCTGCGCAGCCAGCTCGGCCTGTACGGGACGGATACTATCGGGGCGATCAGGGTCCAACCCGGGTACGCTGATATCCGTCCGGCTGTAGTTGTAGGACCCGCCCGCTGCGAAGTGCTCGCGGAGAAAGGCTCCAGCGTCGCCGTCGAAGGCTTCGACCCGCATGAGCTTGATGCCCCGATCGGCTGATGCGAAGAGGAGCTCGCCAGATGTGATCTCACCCGCCACCCGTATGCCCACATCCGACAGCATCTCGATGACTACCTCCGCCACTGAGCGCCAATACTGGGGAGCCCCCTTGGGGATTTGCATGACGGTGTCGAAGCCATCGGGGTAGCCAGCCTCGGCCAGAAGGTCCCTGGCCTTGTCCGGATCGTAGCCGTGCCAGTTCTCTACGGCACGTTGCCCGTCCAGGTCTGTGGTCCATTCCGGGAACAGTGCGCGCGGAATGCTACTCTGGAGCTCGCCCTTCCCCACGAAAGCGTCGATCGCCTGGGGGTCGATGGCGTGGAGTACCGCGAGGCGCAACCCGTGGTCATTGAACGGAGGGCTCTGAGTATCGAACCAGAGGGCGTATATCTGTGGATACGGTGCAAAGACGGCGGCGACCTCGACGACGCTCGTAGCGTCTCCGAGGATAAGCGTAGGCAAGCCGCTGTAGGGAAATCCGAGGTAGTCCAATTGCCCCGCTCGGAAGCCTGCGGATCGGGTGTTCCTGTCAGTTATGACAGCGATGAGGATGTACTCTAGGTAGGGCAGCCCCGTTTCATAGTAGTCGGGGTTGCGCTCCAGTACCAGCAATGCGTCTCTCTCGTAGTGGACGAGCCTGAATGGGCCAGAGCCGACGAGTTGAGTGAAATCACGGACGCCTGCTTCCAGCATGCCTCTGGGAACGATCACCGAGCCACTCCAGGTCATTCGGGAAGGAAAGTCCCAGACTGGTTCCTTGAATTGTATCCTCAGGGTACGGTCATCCAAAACTTCGAGGGCGGCAGAATCTGGGAGCTTGTTGAAGCGTTCATCCATAGCCTCGATTGAGTACAGGACGTCCGCGGCGGTCACGGGGCGCCCATCGTGGAAGCTGGCGTTCTCCCTTAGCCCCACTGTCCACTCTCTACCATCGCGTCTTACTTCCCACCACGCCGCCAGATCGGGCACTATTCCGGAGGCGCTCCTCCGCATCAGGCGGCTGAAGATCAGGCTGTTGACTTGCGCCTTCTCGGTGGATTGTCCATCAAAGGGTGAGAAGTTACCGTCGAAGGGATCGCGTTCGACCGCAAGGGTCACCTCGCCGCCGTATCGCACTGGGGCGGTAGGCGGGCTCGCTGTGGGGGCTGGTGCTGCCGTGGCCGCGGGCGCCGGAGTGGGCGCTGGTACTGCCGTTGGCTCGCGCTGTGCTGGTACTGCCGTAGCCGCTGGCGCTGCGGTGGGAGTCGACTCGGGTTCCCTCTGTGGTGCAGCCGTCGGCACGGGAGCTGCGGTTGGCGCGGGAACTGGCCTCACCGTCGGTGTGGGTTCTGGCCTCGTTTGCTTCGGCAGCAGCGACTCCAGGTCTATCCCGCAGCTCTCCGCCGCAGAGAACAGCTCAAGCGATGGTGTTGCGCCCTCGGCCGCAGCCGAAAACTCAAAGAAGCCCAGCGGCCCCAACTCGTTCAGGAAGCATCTCAGTGCATCTATGCTCACATCATCGACATTGAGACCAGTTTCTGGGCTGAGGGCCGTCCACTCTTCCTTGTTCAGACAGAGGAAGACTGACCACCATGTAGACTCCACCAAGTCTTGCATCGCCTCTTCGTCATAACCAAGGACAACCGTGTCATTCCCGAGGAGGCCTATCGACGCTAGCAACAGGGCGTCCTTATCCATCTTCTCCAGTCGGCCCACCGCACAGGCCGACGTTTCGCCGCTCACACTACCCAACACATTCGCAATCCCGCCGAGATGCAGGGCGATCACAGTGTCCCGGCTGATGCAACCTGCGATGGCCTCGATTTCTTCGGCCGTCGCACTGGTTTCCCGCTTGAAGATCAGGTCCAAGCGGTCCTCTTCCATATCGAATAACAGACAGCTACGCTCTATCGCTGGGAATTGGTCCAGGATGGATGGATTCAGATCTATGGGTTTAAGCGTAGGCTCTGGCGTCGCCGAGGGCGTGTGTGTAGGCGCCGGGGTAGACGTGGGAGTTGATTCCGGCGTCGGTGTGAGGGTTGGTTCCGCCGTGGCCGTGGACTCCTGCTCAGCTTCCGCAGGAGTTGGCTCAGACGTGCTGGAGTCCCCGTTGCAAGCTACGAGGATGCTTGCGACCGCGATGATCAGCACGCAGTAAACAAACCATGATGACACTTGAACTCTTCGCACCACGTTGTGTGAACCCTCCTTTAGGTAAAGGTTCTGGGCATTGGTGTTCACTGAACAACTACATCCAGGCAGAGGTAGTCTCGTTTCCACGCCAAGTACGGGGTAGCGTCTCCGCGTCGCTGTTCCGGCCGATCACGAAAGGCATCTGCCGTCTCCGGTGACCCCCTACCGTGGCCGCACATGGGTGCGGGCGAGGCCACAATCCATCCCCGCGTGGCGAGCCTTCATACCAGTTCTCCGAATCGCGCTCTTCCGGAACTATATTCTCTTGCGCGATCCTCTAGTTGCCAAGTGGAGTAGGCGTCGGATAGTGGGCGTGTACGTCGCAAAACGTAGAACCACAAGCGTTCAGAGGGGTGAATCTCCATCGGAGGGTCTACCCCGTCGACTAGCCCCGGCTGCCGGCGATGGCACAGCAGCATTCAGAGGAGCTGCGGTCCGTTGGTCTGAGTGCCGCCGTTGTCCGTTGGCGACCGCTGCAGGTCCAGGAAGCACACGTTTGCCGATTGGTCCAAGAAAGACCCCGTTGCATCACGTCCTACGGGCAGCCGGGGAGTCCTCCTCTGAAGCTGGAACACGAAGTCTCGTACATTGAGCTCCACGTGATTGCCTAACTCCCGATCCAGAAGGGTCCTCAACTCCCCGTTAGCGAAACGCTTACCGGGACTGCGGGCGTAGATGCACAACAGGGAGAAGGGACCGCTGCGGATGGCCGAGGCTTTGTCGCGAACGCGAAAATCGAGCTTGGCCCACGTCCCATCAGTACGAAGGAACACGTTGCCAGCCGCCTTGTCTACAAGCAGGTCAACGTCATGGAGCAAATCGTACTTGCCACCTACCAAACGCTGATATTGGCCGCCCGTGATTTCAATCTCGTAGCCATTGAACACGGCGACATACTCCGCTTCATTCCCATTGGATGGGCCCAGGGGCTCAATCTGCCGAGCGATACCGGCGACCCAAGGAGGTGCATCCGGATACTCCTGCATTGTGGCTGGTACACGATGGGCAATTCCGCCGCCCTCCTCCGACCGCGTCCACTTTAGAATCGACCCCAACATGCTTCCGCCAAGCGCCGCGATCATGAAAGCCACTCCTATCGCCGTAAAGGCCAGGAGGCCGTCGCGGTGCCATGTGTCATACTCTTCGGGGGGATATCCCAGTTCCGACCAGCGGTATTCCCATGTCCACAGCATATTGCCGGACGCGGGGAACTGCTCGACCTTGTACAGCACGACCATCGCGCCGATGCAGAGGACGAGGAACACAAGGATCGAGCCCAGGGCACAGATGAACCAGTATCGAGCCTGAGCCGGATCAAGGCTCATCTCCGAGTCTCTGAGGGCGTGGGTGACGGTCAGCGCTCCGGCAATCGCCGCTCCCAACGCCAAATGAGTTGGCTTCCACCCGTGGCTCGATAGGACGATGATCGGTAGGTATGCGAGAAGCACAGGCGGCGCACACAACACCGCGCCCCTGGTGAGCGGACTCCAGTGACCTCCCGTGAACCACCGCTGTCGCCCCCGGAGCCAGCGATAGCAAACGTACCCCACCAAGGCGAGAGCCGAACTCAGTCCGGTAGACAGAACCAGCGGCAGAGGATAGGCTGATACGGACTTCAGTGTGAAGAACCCGTATGGGTCTGTTCGGGTAATCAAGGTGAAGGTCAAAGGCAGGTTCAGCATCACCAGCAGGGAGACGAGCAGCAGGCGTCCCAACCAGGGTTGGGGCCAGTCAGTCGCGGGGGTCGGCGCAAGGTTGTCACCACCGGCCCGCCAGGCATCATCGCGCACCGGCACAGTCCGGTGGCTGCTCATGGCGCGAGGCACCTAAGCCGAACACAGTTCTGGAGCGTCTGCTCCAGAACCTCTCTCAGCAGCCTCCACAAGTCCGCATCGAGCTTGAGCGGCCTCATTTCGACGAGCCCGACAAACTGTGAGGCTCGGAGTCCTAGAGAGAATCGTAAGCACATCGTCACCCAGGTCCCTATCACTCCTCCTTTATCTTGCCCGTCTTGGGATCGTAGTTTTTGGCGAAGCGCACAAGGACTGCGTGCTGGACAAACCATTGGGTTCCCCGTCGCAAAGCCACCAGGCGCTTCGACCTGATGTTCCGGCGAACGGTCTCCTCACTCACATTGAGAATGGACGCCGCCTGGGGCACGGTATACTCGTCTAGCTTGTTCATGGCACTGTCCCGGAAGGTGTAGACGTTGCTGATGTAGCATACCACACCATTCAATACGCAGGCTATCTTTTATCCAGGAGGGAACTCGTCGAATACGGGGGACACAAGGAGTTCGGCTCCCCGTGCGGCTGATGGCGTCCGCCCGAAGAATGTTGGGCCGCCGCTTTGACTACCCTCTCCTTCGTGCCCACGATAATTTTGGGCAACAAAAAAGGACCTCACATATGGATAGGCAGGGGCAGCTACCGTCATCCAACGCTGACCTCCCCTTTGGTGCGACAACCTACTCGGATCGAAATGCAAAAAGGCCCCTATATGAGCCTGTCCCAAAAGCGATGTTGCGACCAGCTTGGGTCAACGATGCTCACCACACGGGCTAGCCTGTAGGGCAAAAGCAGGTGGTGGGACTGCGACCAGTGGGTGCCCGCTGCTATCGCGACGGTTTAGGAAGCGAAGTGAGGCTTTGGGCCGCGAAGTAGTTCGGCAAAGACGCCGAGGCGCCACACTCGCCAGAGGGTGCGCAGGTCGAAGGCTGTGCCCAACAGAGTCCACTCGGCCGACACGTTCGCGAAGCCACGCAACAAGAATCTCCGAGCCGCCAGTTGCTCTTTGATGATTCCGAAGACCGGTTCGACCAACGGCTTTCTCCGTTTGTACGCATCTCTAGCTTCGTTGGTAGACATCCAGACACGATGACGGCGCAGCGCAGCGTCGTAAGGCCCTATCGTCACACTACGGCCGAATTCTTTGGACTTCGTACAGACTCCGAAGGCCGGGCACGCCTGACAGATGCCTTCAGAGGCCCGGTACAGACGCCACGGGACTCCATTCAAGCGTTGGATACGAAGAAACTGGAGCCTCTGTCCTTGTGGACACCTGAAGCTGTCGCTGTGCTCGTCATAGGTAAATCGGTCCTTGTGATATGGGTCCCCAAGCAACTGTTGTCGCGTCTCCGGCATCGCAACCGACTGGCCTCTACGAGCGCATCCTTCCAAGCCCTTCCCGGAGTGGTAAGCGGCATATGGCAACGTCATCTCTGATTTTGTTCCCGTCGTCTCCTCAGCTTGCTCAATCATGGGAACCAATTGAGGGTCGTCACGACCATCGTCTGCCATGTCAACCGCCGTGATAAACATGCCGGTCGCTCCCCCGTCAGGTTCTAAGGGTGAGACCATAGCCTGGGCGTTGTAGCCAAGCAGAACGCTGCCACGCGCCTTCATCAGCCGGGCGTCTCCGTCAGTGAGGTTAATGCGCTTCTGGCGTTCCTTACTCTCAAGGTCGGCCATCGCCTGCCTTACTTGCTCCCTCAGCATCTCCTTGTTGGCCAGCTCCCTGAGGCAGATGGGCGGTGACCGTATCTTCTCCCGCTTCGTTCTGAGCTTCAAGGTCACGTATCGCCGCTTCTACACGGCTCAATAACTGGCGCAGTTCCTCAGCGTTGTGGGTCCTGTACACCGATGCGTTGGCGTTCACCTTTGTACCATCCACCGCCTGCACCGCCAGGTCCACCAGTTTCATCGTCACCGCCGTGCGAACCGTCCGCTCAAACAGCTTCCTCATGGCTTGCCTGTGTCCTTTGTAGAATCGCCACAAGGTGTTGTGGTCGGGATGCTGCCACCCGGTCAGCCACAGGTACGGTATCTGGTCCCGGCAGGCCGCCTCCAGCTTCCGGCATGAGCGCACACCGGTCATGAAGCCGTACAGCCACACGCTCAGCAGCGCACGAGGATGGTAGGCCGGCGCTCCCATCGGATCCCCTTCTATCTCCACGCCAAGCTCTGACCAGCCCTCCCTATCCAACGCGTCCACGAACTCAGCCACGAATCGCGCTGGGTGGTCCAATGGCACCAGCTCGTCAAGAGACGGCGGCAACAGCCACATCTGCTCTCGGTCCATGTCTCGAAGCGGCATCTGATTCACTCCCATCTCAGGGTCACCTCAAAGGTACACCAAACACGGTTCTACCTACCACTTCCCTGACTTCTGAGACAGGCTCGCATATGGAGATTCCGGAAACGCAGTTAAGCCCCTAAATATCAACAAAGGAATAGGGGAGACTGCCGCAAATGCGCGGCGGCCTCCCCTTTAGCCTTCATGTCAGCGACCTGCGCCCGCCTAGCCAGGAGGCAGGCCGACCAGCTCCTCCTCTCGTTCTTGTTCCAATTTGAGTGCCCACTCGTGCGGGGGAGAGGGTTGCGGGTCTTGGAGTCTCGTTTCTTCTGGACGATTTCACCGGTTCCTCGGCTATGAACTCGGCCGAGGATAACAGTGGACGATACGGCTCCGCAGCCTCGTCCTATTGGCTGTTCTCGTTGGCTGGGGCAGATGCATGGCCGTTCCCGCCGTATGCAGGACGGGGCGGGCTGTTGAGCCCGTTGCGTCCGCATCGAAAGTCAGGTGGCAGCTCGACCATCCAAAGACCAAGCTCCAAGCCACGCCTGGCCTCCGTTACAGCCCCCCGTAACGTCAACAACACGCAGCCCTAGCTGCGGAACCCCATCCACCGGAACAGGCGCCCAACTGACCAGGGCGCGCTGCTTCACGCCAACGCGGAGCAGCGACGGACTGAACTCCACGGGCAAGTCCACCTCGAAGTCCACCAGACCCCACGACCTGACCATGCCGTAGCACCTGGCAAAGACCTCTCCACCCTCCCCTAACCGAGCCTGCTCACTGGGCGTGGAGAGCAAGACAAGCTCGACCTCCCAGATGTCAGCACCCTCCGACCGGTACTCTGCCTTAAACATGCTCCACCTCCTTAGTATCTTCACTCCGGAACCGAACGCCAGGCCCCGGAACACCATCATCCCACGAAGACCGCCACCGGTCGTCACATGGTTGCAACATTGGACTAAGCATTATCCAAACTCCCGTTGCGTCAACATACCGGAATAGCCCCTCTCAACCACGGGAGTCACCGACACCCGGGCCCGACCGTCATATCCCGCACGATAAGCAAAGTCCGCCTTCGCGCCCCAGGGCACACGACCGCCGATCCGAACGGTGCCGCCGCCGACCTTATGCCCTGGACCACCGGCACCCCGCACCACCACTCCGCGCCGCTCACCCTTCCGCCAGCCCAGCACCTTCACCTCGGCGGGCATGACCCGCTCCTCCGCCTTCGACCGTTAGAACAGGACCCCGTGCAGTCTCTTCAGAACCCCCGGCGACGGATTTGCCCTGCCAGTCATGATCTGGGAAAGATGACTGGAGCTGATGCCGGCACGACGGGCAACCTCGTTCTGACTGATCCTGTGAGCCTCTATCCGACCCCACACAGCTTCACGGTCGGCGCGGGCGAACGGCGCAGGCGCGACCTTCGCCGGAGCCTCCAACGCCGACTCGACCCGCGCGTGGACCTTCACGCCCATATTCCTATGACCACGCGACACTTGCGTAATGTAGCCGGGAGTCACCCCCACACGCTCGGCCACGTCCTGCATACTCATGCCCAGAGCACGAGCCCGCTCCCGGATGTAGCTACTCTCCCCGCTCACCACGGATCCATGGCGGTAGACAAGCCCCTGCCCCGGGACCTCTCCCAACACCGATACCGCCCTTTTGCGCATCCTCGGGGTCCATGGTTCACGCCCCGTGGCAACCCCCGACAGGTGGCTCGCAGACACACCCATCTTCGCCGCCAGCTCTTTCATCGTGAGCCCATGACGCCTCGCCGCAGCCCTGAGCTCAGTCTCAGATGCCGCCGTTTCCATCGTCCGAGTTCCCGTCACTAATGTTGCCGTCGTCATCGTTCTGTCCTCCTGCGTTGTGTTGTCTTTGACCTGCGCCCGCTTGCGGGCAAAGAAGAAGGGCCGCCTCGAAGAGACGACCCTTGTGGATTGGGATGGGCTGTGATTGGCTCGGAGGCTCCACTGTCAGCGGCGATGGAGCCTTCCTACCGGGCGGCGGCGCACGAGGAACGGCCCATGTAGGCAGCGAGCCTATGCCGAGGCCGAGGTGATTCAGTGCGAAGGGCTCGCCGCCGGTCAATGGCAGCGCGACCGCGACCACAGCCTTGAGCCGCTTGCGCCGTCGGATGAATCCACCGAAGCCAACCGCGACCGCCTTGACCTGGATAACCCGTTCATGCCCTGTCTGCCCAGAGCGAAGGCAGCCGTGAGGCTCCGCTGGTCAAGAGCAAGACAGTCGAAGACTCCCTCAGTCACTAGCTACGCAGCACCACGGCCAAGCCTGCCAATCCCAAGCACAGGCTCGGGTCAGGCCCTCGACCTCCTGGTGGAAGGGGCAGACGCCCTGTCGGACCCTGCCCCTTCCCCTCAGCTGTACGCCCGACGCCTCCACCACGTCACCCAGGGAATGGCGGCTCTTGAGGGCCGCCAGGTCAACCTGTGTGTTGGCTACGACCATGACCCACCTCCTTTCAGGGGCTTCAGGCCCCGCAGGCTCCTCGCGGAGACCACCTTGCCTGGCTGCCACACCATCCCCAGCACGGTCAGGACTTTCACGGTCCCGTCGCCGTGGGGAGCGAGCGCCGCAGCTCTGCCGGCGCCCTGGCTGTAGACCAGGGTCTCGCTTTGCCCGAACCGTCGTCGCACCAGGTCCTGCCACTCGGCGTAGGCCCAACGCGTCTCGCGCGCATCCGCCGTGGCGGTGTCCAGGTCGGCTATGAGCGTCAACGCACCGTCGAGGTTCCCCGCCTTCCGCAGCCGCCGTGCGTCGTGGACGCTCTTGGCCACGCTCTGCGCCGTTGACTGCTCGCGGTTGCTGGCAAAGAGGGCATCCATCACCCGGTCCACCAGCTCCTCCAGACTGCGCCTGGGCCTTTCACCCACTACCATCGTTCCGTAATTCATCACTGCCGTTGTCATCGTGCTCTCCTTTCTACTTTCGATTGCCGTAGTGCTTGTATCGCCTGTTTCCTGTTCCTTGCGCCCATGAACCGCCGGAGCATCAGCGCCCCCACGCCTAGGGCCAGGGCGTTGACGGTGAAGGCGTCAACGCCTGAACCGGTCAACAGGGGCGTTACCAGGAGCAACGTCACGCCTGCCGCCAGCGTCCTCCGCTTGTGCCGCCGCATGGCTCTTGCGGTCCCGGCGACGGCGGCCAGGACCCGTGGGGACCCGTTCCTTGATGTGCAATACGCACCTCCTTCTGTATCGCCCGCACCGGCATCCACAGCACGGGTCGTGGCTTATGGGTTGGTTGACGATGGACACACTCCGCCCACGGTGGGATGCCTCACGTGAACGCAGCGTGACTTGTCCCCGGCCTGGTCCGCGCATCGAACGCAGAGGGGCCAGGGTGGAAAAGACGCAGCTCGGCCAGGGTCTCTTCGTCGCAACGCGAGTTCTGGGGAGCTACGAAGACGCGGCGCGGCTGCCCTACGACGTGGTCACGGAACAGACGCGGGTGTAAAAGGGCGCAGCTCGGCCAGGGTCTATATGGCGCGCCGACTCTGGGGAGGCTGCGGTGACGTGAAGCGGCCAGCCTGCGATGCAAATGGCAGACCGGCGCGTGTCGAAGCTGCGGCCTAGCTGTCTGAAGAGCTATGCCGCAGGCATGGGGAGACGGTCAGAGGGCATGGGGCACTCCAACCGTCGTATCGAAAGGTCGAAACGCAGGACGCACTCCGGCCTTTGTGGAAACATCCCTCTTGGGCGACCGTTGGGAGAGCATGGCTCGATCCCTCTGGTACATCCCGGGCTCAGGGAAAGGACCCCCAGGTTTCTAAGGCAAAGAAACACTGGAAAAACCTGATAACAATCTCAGTATTACGCCCCATTGCCCCTTTGGCAATACTTTCGGGGCCTTACCACCCACATCACTTGCACTCATGCAGCAAACATGGCGCGGAGATGACGCAGCGCCTACTTCCACCACAGTCCCACGGTGAAGAACCGCCGCACCCACCTGAGCCGCTCCCTCCTGGTCCGCGCCCACCGGGTGTCGCCCAGGGCCGCTTCTATCGAGCGTCGCTGCCCGTTCCTCCACACCCCCGCGAGCGGCTGGGTCTCGGGCGGCAGGGTCAGCCCATGCTCCTCGGCCATAGCCAGCTCCAGATTCAGGATGCGCTCCTCCGTCACCAGCCACGACAGGCTCCTGCCGTCGTTGGGATGGCCTTCCCTGAGCCTTCGCCACTCCTCGACCAGCGGCCACGCCGCGCCATAGACCTCCTCGTCGTCTGGTGCAGGTTCACGGGTCACCAGCTCGGGATACTTCCGCCGAAACGTGGTATTACCAACCGGCTTGCGAACCGCATTAGCCCCGCTCCCCGACCCCTGCCCGGCCCCGACCTCAGCCACCCGTCGCTCCAACTGGCGCAGAGCCCTGGTGTGCTCCTCTCCCAGGGCCTTCACCTGGCCCTCGACGAAGGCTGGCACCTTGCCGAGACTGCTCTTGATCTTCTGTTCCAGGCCCTCCACCCGCCCCTCCAGAGCTGCGATGCGTTCCTGCTGCGCGGCCATAGCTTTGGACTCCCTGGACAGGAGCAAACGATCCAACGCATGGCTCATGCGCGGCGAAAGGCTGCCGGTCTCCACGGCTCTAGCCAGGGTCTTGTAGTTGACGCCCAGCAGGTCCGCCGCTTCCATGCGCCCTTTCTCGCGTATCACGTCGAGCAGCAGCGCCATGAGCCGCAACTCGTGCAGGTTCTCCAGGCTCCTCGTCTTTTCCATCGCTACAGCCCTCTCTTTCATCGGTCCCTCACTCCCACTTCCGAAAAGGAAACTTCTCCACGACGAAAGGGAAGTCGGCTCACAAATCGGCACTTCCTTTTCGGGAAGTTTCCCTAGCCCGTCCTGGCACCACCCCCTGGAACCCGCTCTGGACACAAAGTGCTTGCTGAGATGGTCCTATAGGGGGTGGTTTCTCCCCGAATTAGCTTGCTCAGGACCCCGACTTCCCTTTTTGGAACAAACTCAAATCTCTGTACACGTCCATCACACCACGAAGGCCCCTGGAAACGTCAGGGCTTGAAAGGGAGGGTGAGCGTGCCCTCCCCCACACCTCATGAATGAAGCTGGGTCAATGCTTATGATGATCTAGGCGCCCCTTGCTTCAGGTGTCCAGCAAGGTCAACCGAGACCGTTTCTGGCTGCGCTGCCGGGCCCATGCTGTAGGGAGGGTATTTTGGGCATCTCGCTCGAAATTGCTCGCTCACATGCAGCAATCATTTAGCAATAGGGGCCCCGGAGCGCTGGGTCTTTAGCTCTGCTCTACATTTAGGTCCTACAGGGGAGGACTCAGCAGAACCCTAAAGGAATCGAAGGAGTTCTTCCCAGCATCTCCATACCTGTGAAGGTGTCTCCGGGCCGTTGACAGCGGGTCCATCGTCGGTGCAATATTAGAGTAAGACTCGGTAACATAGTGTGGAGGCCGACATGCCAAGAACAACGAAGACCATCACCTTCTCCCTGCCTCCAGAGATGGCGGAGCGGGTGGACGAGGTGATGAAGCAAGAGGGACGCACCAGAAGTGAGTTCCTGCGGGAAGCGCTGATCCGCTACATCGAAGAATGTGAGTGGAGAGCGCTGCTCCAGTACGGAGAGCAGCGGGCCAGGGAGCAGGGTCTCGGACCCGAGGATGTGGGACCGCTGGTGGAGGAATACCGCTCTGAAGTCGGTCCTACCCGGGCATGAGGGTCGTCCTGGACACCAACGTCATCGTCTCAGGTCTCAACTTCCCTGGGAACGAGCGCCTAGTGCTGGAGCTGGCCCACAGGGGGCGCTTCGAGCTCTGTCTCTCATCTTTTGTCCTGGAAGAGGGTGCAGGGGTATTGACTCGCAAGTTTGGCTGGGAGGAGGAGAACACACACAGGGCCATCGAGATACTGCGGGACGCGGCAAACATCATCGACCCCCAGCAGGTGCCACAGGTGATCGAGGGAAACGAAGCGGACAACCGGATCCTGGGGTGTGCGGTAGAGGCTTCTGCCGACTACCTGGTCACGGGAGACCGGCGGCATCTTCTGCCACTTGGAGAGCACGGCGGGATCAGGATACTCAACGCACCCCGGTTACTGTCTACCCTTGAGGGCTGATAGCAAACGCCAGGACATGAAGACGATATCGATCTCATTGCAAACCAACTTTCAAGGGAGTGAGGATATACATGAAACAACAAAATGACCCAACACCAGCAGCCCTCTACGCACGGGTGTCCAGCAACCGGCAGGACGTGGACCTGTCCGTGTCCGCCCAGCTCAGGGCGCTTCGAGACTACGCGGAGAAGAACGGCTACGTCGTAGCGCGGGAGTATGTGGACGAGGCCGAGAGCGGACGCATCGCCGACCGGCCCCAATTCAGAAAGATGCTGGACGAGGCCAGCAAGCTCAACTCCCCCTTCCATGAGATTCTTGTTTGGAAGTTCTCACGCTTCACCCGCAAACGGGAGCACGCCGTGGCCTTCAAGTCCATGCTGATGAAGCAGATGCAATCGACACAGGTACTTCTACAGGGATCGCCAGGTTGATGCGCACCTGGTTGTGCTTGTCGATTATAGCGTCATCGAGAACCAACTGGAGGACGGCCTTACGTTGCTCGGGTGTCATGTCGTCCAGTCCATCGCCAACCTCTCCAGCCCAGGCCAGGACTGCCTCCATCGTAGCGCGCTTTGCAGTTCCGCTCGCCGCCCTGGCCTGGAGGTCATCGAGTTGACTCCGGAGGAGTTCCAGGCGTTCGGTGATGAATTTGCGCTGATGGTCAAGTTGGGCCTCGGTGATCTTCCCAGATACATACAGTCTGATAGCGCGGTCCTCTTCCATCTGGACAGACCTCAGTTGGCGCTCCGCTTTGCTGATCTCCTCATCAAGGGCACCGCTGTCCTGAGCGTCGAGGGACTCGATCCCCGCCACAATCAAGTCGGGGTTCTGAAGGACGCGGCTGACCTCGCTCCACACCAACTCCTCCAACGGCTCAGCCCTGAGGTAGGGTCGCTCCCGGCAGCGTAGCCGCATCGAGTGCATCCCGGTGCACTTGTAGTAGCGCCGAGGATTGGCCGGATCAAGCTTACCGCTGCGGGGGCTGCTATCGTTCCAAACAGACCTCCCACCGAAGTGGAGACCGCACTCGCTGCATCTCAGAAGATGCTGCAATAGATAAAAGACCTTCGTATTCCTCGTGGACCGCATGAGCCGTTGCTTTTTAAGGATCTGGACCATATCCCAGGTCTCTTGGTCTATCAGCGGTGGAATCGGCACTTCTATCCAGGCGTCCTTCGGCTGGTCGAATACCTTCGTTCCATCTTCGGTCGAGACTTGCCGGGTCTTCCCGTAGGCCCAGATGCCCAAGTAGCTGTCGTTTCCCAGGAGGCTATGTACCTGGGCCTGACGCCACGCCGGGCCGCCCTGGGCGGTGGGAATGCCGTCGTCGGTCAGCTGCCATGCAATCGCGGGGGAGCCCATCCCTTCGTGGACGTATTGACGGAAGATTCGGCGGACGATCTCCGCCTCGGCCTCGTCTATCTCTGGCCTGCGGTCGTCTCCAATGCGGTATCCGTAGGGAAGGCCGCCGGAGGGTATGCGGCCCTGCTTGGCAGTCCCGCGCTTGCCCAAAGACGACCGCTCGCGGAAGTTGTCCAGTTCAATCTTCCCGATGGCCGCCATCAGGCCGAAAGTTTTCATGTCGATGGCATCCATGACGGCCTCAAGCCGTATCTGGTGAGCCTCCACCACCTCCATCAGAGCGGCTGCGGGGTACATCCCTCTACTCAGCCGATCGGACTTCCAGCAGACGATGGTGTCAAATAGTCCCTGCTTGGCGTCGGAGAGCATCCGCTGGAACTCGGGGCGCTTCTTGGTCCAGCCCCTGCCCACCTCCTGATAGCGTGCTGTGATGGTCATGCCCTTGCCCTCGCAGTAGGCTTCCATCTCGGTGGTCTGCTCGGAAAGGGAGGTCTTGTCGTCCTCAGCCTGGCTCTTGTCCGAGACGCGGGCGTAGATGGCCGCCCTGTTGCCGTGCTCCTGTCTCTGTGCCCTGGTCTTCGCCATGATTTCCTCCTATTGTTGTTCTTCGTTAGAAAAACAAGAGACCCGCCTCCTGTCGGGAGCGGGTCTGCGAGTAGTAGAATCTAATCGCATCACCTGATCCGTTCAGGTGGAGCCACGGCCCGGGGTGTTAGCGCATCGCCGGGCCAACTTCTACCCAGCATTCTACTCTGTGGCCGGGGCACCGTCAAAGGGCCATTCTCAAATGCGCTACGCCAGGCCCTCTTTGTTGCATCGCAGGCTCCACGGACTCGCCAACGAATTCCATCGGCACAGTTGCTGATGAGTCTGCCGTTCCCGGTCGTTGCGTTGCCTTGCTCATTCTTTCGGATTCTCTACTGTCAGCGTGCCGCTATTTGGCGGAGCCTCTGAAGTTATCGAGCCGCGCGATTCTATCACCTGCCGCGTTCGGTCGATCTCCGCTGCCAGGAGCTCCTCGTTGGGCAGGGTAATTCGGTACTCCGCTGCCATCACGTTGTTTGGCAAGCCTTCGAGGGCATATCGCGCAAGCGCCTCATCCTTTTCTGAGCAGAGGACCAGTCCAACGGGCGGGTTCTCGCCCTCGCGGCCCCAGTGCGCCCGCGCATAGTTCAGGTAGAGGTGCATCTGCCCGGCGTCGGCGTGAGTGAAACCACCGATCTTCAAGTCGATGACTACCAGACATCGCAGCCGCCGGTGAAAGAACAGCAAGTCGACCCGGTACCATTTGTCGCCGATGCGCAGACGCCTTTGGCGGCCCATGAAGCAGAAGTCACCGCCCAGTTCCAAGAGGAAGGTCTCCAGGTGGCGGATGAGCGCCTCTTCCAGATCGCTTTCGGAGTACTCGTCCTTGAGGTCGAGGAACTCGAGGACGAACGGGTCTTTAATCTCCACGCGATCTTCGTGACGGGGCTTCTGTCCCTCCGTCAGCATGGCGGCCTTGTTCTTCGATAGAGCCGTGCGCTCGTAGAACTGGGAATTGATCTGCCGATCAAGCTGGCGAACCGACCACCCTCCTCGCAGCGCCTCTGCTCCATAGAATTCACGGGCGCTGGTGTTCTTGACCGAGAGCAGCCGCACGTAGGCGGACCAGGGCAGCGGAAAGGCCGCGAGAAGCTCTCCCAGGCGTAGTTCAATGGAAGTTGTGTCGGATTCGCCCGACGCCGTCTGGCGTATCCGACGCCTAGGTGATCGAGCCAATTTGCCAGACAGCGCCTGGCGAATCTGAACGGATGGATATGAGACGTAGAAGAGCCGCATGTATTGGATGTTCTGACGGGAGAAGCCGCGTCCAAACCGCTGGGTCAAGTCCGCCGCCAGTCTTTCCATGAGCGCGGTCCCGTACGTAGCCCGCTCTTCTCCTGACTGCTCGAACTCAACGATGCGGTGTCCGATCAACCAATACGCGGCAGTCATGGCGGCATTCACCGAACGGGTTGCCGAGTCCCTGGCGGCATCGACAATCTTCGACACATCTCCAAAGACCACTTGATACGGAGCATCAAGCTCGCCAGCTGCGACCGTCTTCTTCATGACCCGCTCCTCTGCTCTTTCTGCCATAGCGCCCTCCTCTCCGCAGCAGTGAAGCGCCTTGACAACTAGAAAATAGGCTCCCCGCCGTCTCGTCGTGAATGCGGCCCCTTAGAGCCCGCAGTGCCCCTCGCACTCGTTGCCGAACCCGTCCGGGTGCCGGTCGGTTCCGACATCCGCCTCATCGAGGCTGACCGCCTGCGCGAGGGCCACTCGTCGAGGATGCAGGTAGGGCTCCTTGGCGAAGGCCAGCCGTCCTCTGAGGTTGGCGTCAATCTCGACCGCCTCAGCGAACAGCTCCGGCCATCTGCGCTTGGTCTCTACCCACCGTTGGCGGGACTGGTAGGGACAGCCGACGCAGGCTGAACGCTCCAGCGGCCGGTCGTAGCGGGCCTGCCACCGCGCAATGCATTGCTTCCTGGACATCCCAGCTTCGATGAGGGGGTAACGGTTCTGTATCCATCTGTCGCGGGAGGGCTTCATGCGGATGGCCTCGTCGGTAGAGATGCCCAGCCACAGCTCGACGGCGGTGCCGGACGGAACACGTTGTCCTTTTGTGAGTCGCAGCAGCTCCCGAATCTTCCGGCGGACTGGCCTTATCTTGTAGTGCTCGGTGCACTGCCGCCGCCCCATGCCGTCGCCCTGTCCGTTCCGCTCTCCTGCGCGGGCAGGTCCCTTGAGGTATAGGGGAAGGTCGATGAAGCCCCGGTTGCCGGAGTGGTTGGTGAGGGCTTTGGCGTCCTCTCGGAGGCTGCGCTCGTTGTCCACGGCGTACAGTGGGAAGCTCAGATTGCTGGACAGCCAGTCCAGGTGGGTGTAGAGACTGGGAGGCTCCCAGTAGGTGTCGGCGAAGATGGCGCAGTCAGGGATAGGTCCCAATGCTCCCTGGCTTGCCATGAGGGCCATGACGGAGGACTGGACGCCTCCGCCCAGGCTGATGACCCTCAGGGAATGGGTGGGCTGCATCAGGCTTCTACCTCGCCGCCGTCCTCTGATGAAGAGTCCGCGTCCGGTGCGGGGAGCTTGTCTTCGGTTGCGTACTTGACGAGCAGGGTGAAGAGGCGGCGCCGCCGGTCCTGGGCGTCGGGGCCGGGGTTGAAGTCGATGCTCACGACCCGCAGCTCACCGGGGTCTTTCCTGGTGCCTTTGGGTTTGTGCTGGTTCTTGGTCTCTTCCATATCGCTATTCCGGTGGTTGGGCTCTCTAGGGATGGTGCGGGAGCAACTGTCCTTTCCTTCGGCTCTGAGTGTTGGACTTGCGGCGTCGTACGCCCCTCCCATTCAAGTGTGGGCTTCCAGCGATCTGGGCATAATCCCTTGAAAGGGAGGGTGAGCTCACCCTCCCTTTCAAGCCCTGACGTTCCCAGGGGCCTTCGTGGTGTGATGGACGTGTACAGAGATTTGAGTTTGTTCCAAAAAGGGAAGTCGGGGTCCTGAGCAAGCTAATTCGGGGGTAAAACACCCCCTACAGGACCATCTCAGCAAGCACTTTGTGTCCAGAGCGTGTTCCAGGGGGTGGCAGCAGAGTTCGTAGTGACGAGCGACACCGCTGCGAGGCGTGAAGACGGGCCTCATTGCAGGAAAAGCGGGCCAAAACGACATCGTTGCAGGGAAGGAGGGATAGGTCATGAGTTCGAGAGGGAGGCCGTTGGAAAGAACGAGGAGCATCGAGGACCTGCACGAGCTCAGGCTCATGGCGCTGCTTCACGACCTGGTGAGGAAGCATCAGCGCAAAGGAGCGGGGGAGATTCTGGGCGTCGATCCCCGGACGGTGAAGGCGTGTCTGGAGCAGGGAGCTCTCTCCAAGTGGATGCGGACCGCATTGGAAGCGCAGCTGCTGTCCAGGGAGAAGGCGGCGATGGCGGCCCAGCAGGAGCGCATCGAAGCCCTGGATCAGCGCATGGAGGCGTTGGAGCAGCAGATCGCCAGCGGCCTCGGAGAGATGCGGACCACTATGGAGGGCGAGATCAAGGCGCTCAAAGACGAGCACGCGGGGGCGCTGCGGCAGTGGGAACGGCGTCTGGCCCAGGTGGAGGCGGGATACGGCGGAGCGTCAGCGGCCAGTGAGGTTAGAAAGCCTGTGGTCCGTGTCCAGTCCCGGCGGAAGTATCCCGAGCTGGTAACCCGTGAGCCTGCGCCAGACGACGAGGAGGTCTATGGCGCGGCGTGGCCGCTGGTTGAGGAGTGGCGAAGGCTCAGGGAAGGCCATCCCAACGACGGCAGGAGCCTGTCGTGGCTGGTGACGGAGGAGCGCATCCTGAACCTTGAGCTGGCTATGGCCGAGGAGCACGGGCTGACCCTGCCGCCCGAGACCCAACCGCTCGCGGGGGTGTGGAGGAACGGGCAGCGACGCTCGATAGAGGCGGCCCTGGGCGACACCCGGTGGGCGCGGGCCAGGAGGGAGCGGCTCAGGTGGGTGCGGCGGTTCTTCACCGTGGGACTGTGGTGGAAGTAGGCGCTGCGTCATCTCCGCACCATGTTTGCTGCATGAGTGCAAGTGATGTGGGTGGTAAGGCCCCGAAAGTATTGCCAAAGGGGAGATGGGGCGTAATACTGAGATCGTTATCAGGTTTTTCCAGTGTTTCTTTGCCTTAGAAACCTGGGGGTCCTTTCCCTGAGCCCGGGATGTACCAGAGGGATCGAGACCTTTCGATACGACGGTTGGAGTGCCCCATGCCCTCTGACCGTCTCCCCATGCCTGCGGCATAGCTCTTCAGACAGCTAGGCCGCAGCTTCGACACGCGCCGGTCTGCCATTTGCATCGCAGGCTGGCCGCTTCGCGTCTTCGCAGCTTCCCCAGAGTCGATGCGCCATATTGACCCTGGTCGAGCTGTGCCCTTATTCACCCTCGTCTGTTCTGTGACCACGTCCTGGGACAGCCGGGCCACGTCTTCGTAGATCCCCAGAACTCGCGTTGCGACGAAGAGACCCTGGCCGAGCTGCGTCTTTTCCACCCTGGCCCCTCTGCGTTCGATGCGCGGACCAGGCCGGGGACAAGTCACGCTGCGTTCACGTGAGGCATCCCACCGTGGCCGGAGTGTGTCCATCGACAGTCAACCCAGTAGCGAAGACCCGCGCCGCGGATGCCAGTGTGGGCAACAACAAAGGAGGTGCGTATGCACGAGAAGGAACGAGGCCAAAGGGTCCTGGCAGCCGCCGTCAGGGCCGAGAGATTCCTGCGGCGGCGTAAGCCGCTGGGGATTGCGCTGGTGGTGGTCGCCCCACTGCTCACCGGCATAGGTCTGGAGCTGTTCTTCCTGAACCTCCTGGGCCTGGGCATCGGGGCGCTGTTCGTGCGCAGACGTAGACAGGAACGGGAGCACCGACTGTGGTTGGATCGCCGAGCCCAGCGGGAGGAGTGGGAGCATCAGCGCTGGCTCAGACGCCGGGAGCGTGAGGCCGAACAGACCACAGGTTAACTACATATCCACGAATTCAGGATCGCAGCAACGGCGGTGCAGGCGTTCGCGCTCGCGCCGTCGTTTGTTGTGAGTTGACGACCGAAGGCAAACCAAATCGAAAGGAGCGCAGAGATGACGACGCAAGTAACGACCATAGGGACGGTAGGAACGATGGGAGCGGCCACCCGGCCCAGCCTCGAAGAGCTGGTGGACCGGCTGATAGCAGCGATCTTCGCCAGCAACGGCGAGCAGTCAACGACAGAGACCGTGGCCCGGAGCGTCCACGACGCTAGACGGCTGCGGCAGACCGGCGACCTGGACGGGGCGCTGGCGGTCTTCGCCGGTGTGGGCACCGGCAAGGCAGACGCGAGCGAAGCTCGCTGGGCACACGCCGAGTGGCTCGGCCTGGTCAAGCGCAGGTTCGGCGACCGGGAGATCCTGATGTACAGCCAGGGCACCGGCAGGGCTGCGGCCCTGTCCCCCCATGACGACGGGACGCTGGAGGTCCTGGCTGTGCTGGGGATGCGCTGGCAGCCGGGCAAGCTTCTGTCCAGCCGCAGCCTGCGGGGTCTCAGGGCCATAGGAGGTGAGTCATGGCCTTAGCCAATAGGCACATGGCCGGGGGCCGGACCCAAGCCGGCGCTTGGGCTTGGGCGGCTTGACCCCGCGCCGTCCTGGGTAGTGGTCGCCGAGGGCCTGCTCGACTGGCGTGCCTTGACCTAGTGGGGCCTTCCCGCCGTTGTAGCCCTGGGCACCCAGGGCATGGAGCGGGTGGCGGCCAGCTTGCTTGGCTGCCGACGCGGCAGAGCTTGCGGCCCTTCCCCGCCGACGCGCTGGCTTCCTGCGCCTGCTGGCTCAGGCGGCACGCTCCGCCCGCTAGCGGCTTCTCCCACTCCCCGCATCACTTCACCACTGCGGAGCTTGCTCGCTTCGCTCCCTTGCTTGCGGGACTCCCTCCCGCCTCACCCATCTCACTCTCACCGCCCAGAGCTTGCCACCGACTCCGATCGGGGGAGGAGCTATGCCTAATTCACGACGAGCCTTGCCTGTCTGCGTGCATCGCACAGGCAGGCCCGCACACGGCTTCCCCTGGGGAAGTCCGCACCGGCCATTCGCCACAGGACAAACACCATTACAAGGAGACAGTCCCGGCCATCGGGACACGGATTCGAGCGGGACTGTCTCCAAGAAGGGGGCGGTCCCGCTTCTTCATTACAGGAGGAAGCGACATGACGACTACGAGCATTGAGAGGTACGCCCCCGTATCAGGCACGGAACAGACCCCGGAGATACGTGCCCGGGCGGCGGGACCTGGATCGAACCTTGGCAAGCCAGAGAGTGAGCTTCGGGCTGCGGCCAGGCGGCGAGGACTCACCATGAAGGAGCTTGCGGCCAAGATGGGGGTGTCTGCGGGCCACCTGTCGCAGATTGCGACGGGGGGCAGGCCGTGGACTCCGAAGATGCGTGAAAAGGCTGCGCCGGTGCTGGGAGAGGTCCCAGGACAAGGGGTCGTCTACCGCCAAGGCGGCGTGGTGAGCGGCGAGAGCAGCTACATCCGAGAGCGGGCCCGTGGGCTGGGCATGAGCATGCAGGACCTGTCCGACCGAGTGGGGGTGTCCTACGGCTACATGGCGCAGGTGTCGCGCGGCCGCAGGAACATGGGCGTGAAGGTCCAGGCGCGGGTCGAGTCGGCGTTGGAGGCTCCGGCGAAGATCGCGCCCGCGCAGTGCGCCAACCGCCAGGGATGCGTGGTGAGCGGGGAGAGCAGCTACATCAGGGAGCGGGCCAGGGAGCTGGGCATGAGCCTGCGGGACCTGGCCGACCGCGCGGGCGTGTCCTACGGCTACATGTCAATGGTGGCGCGGGGTCATAGGAACATGGGCGTGAAGGTCCAGGCCAGGATGGAGTCGGCGCTGGAGGCTCCGGCGAAGGTCGCGCCCGCGCAGCCCGCCTGCATCGACCGGGAGGCCGTGTGGGACCGGATGAACGCCCACGGCTTCAGCCAGAACGAGGTCGCACGGCGCGCCGGCATCAGCTCCGCCAACCTCTCCCAGATCATGAACGGCAGGAACAACCCGTCGCCGGGCGTGCTGAAGGAGCTGCACGGGGTTCTGTTCCAGCGGTCTGAGGCGGAGGAGCGGGTCATGCCCGCCGAGGTGAAGGTGTTGGGTTGGCGGAAGGGCGAGCGGAGCGGGATGGTGGTGCGCGGCGCCGGGGGTCCTGGGCATATGGTCGGAGGCGGCGCCGTTCGTATCGGCGGTCGCGTGCCCTGGGGTGCGAAAGTGGACTACGCGTATCGCGCGGGGTACGACGGCCGGGGCCGGGTGTCGGTGACTCCCGTTGTTGAAAGGGGCTGCTCCGCCATGTTGACGCAACCTAAGATGGCGGCGGCTGCCTAGTCCAACAGCGGGGGAAACGCCGGGGTCACGGCCGATGGCGCGACGAGGCCCCGGAGCCGCAGCAGTCGGTGTTTTTCCTGGGCCGAGTTCTTGGTCGAGGAGCCGGTGAAGCCGAAGAAGAACGGGAAGCGGAGACCCGCGACCCTCTCCATGTTCGAGTGGGCGCTCAGCATGGAGCAGGAAAGGGAGGCCGAGCGGGTTGCGTAGGACGTTGACCGCTGCGTAGAAAAAGGGTGGAGGCCATCGCCATATCTGTGATGGCCTCCACCCTTCCACAAGCTCGTGTGTATGCGGGCTTTTTTGTTGTCCGAAATCGTCGGGAAGCGTAGAATCTCAGGTGTAGAAGAACGCCTGTGAGAGGGAGGGAAGAGGTGACGATACCAGCCCGGCCCGCCTCGGCGACGAGATATACGAGCGGGACATCCGGCCACAGGTCGAAGAGACCCATCACGGGGAAATAGTCGCCATCGACGTCGACAGCGGCTGCTACGCCGTTGGTGACACCGTTTCTGCCGCGTCAAAGCGTCTGCGAGAGTGATGCCCGAATGCCGATGTCTGGAGCGTCCGGGTCGGATATGGGGCGCTGGTCAGCTTCGGGGGCCGACCCTTGCGGAGAGCCGAGTGATCGAGGGGGTAGTGAACGCTGCCTACGAAGCGGTCATAAACGTCCCCTTGCGCGGCCTGGCAGGACAGGCACGGCAAATCGACGCCGTGATTGACACCGGTTACAGCGGCTTTCTGACCTAGCCGCCCGCGATGGTCGCAGAACTGGGGCTATCCTTTCAAAGTCGTGGCCGGGCGACCCTGGCCAACGGCAGCGAGGAGACCTTCGACATATACGATGTCACGGTGCTCTGGGACGGCCAGCCGAGATACGTGGATACCTACGTGGCGGATGCCATGCCCCTGGTAGGTATGCTCTTGCTCGACAGCCATAGCTTGTATGTGGAAATCGTCGACGGCGGTCGTGTAGTCGTGCAGGCGATGGAGTGATACCGGGCGGCGACCGGGAGGTATCCCCACGCACCACGTACTATAGAGTAGGTTCTGTACGCACTTGTCGTTGGCCGAGGGTCTAGGCTGCGATCTATGGACTGCCGACGAGAAGCTCTATCAGTCCGCCAGGGAGGACGACGGGCGCGTGCACTGGATAGAAGAGTTCGATGAGGTGTAGGGGTTCATGGCAGCCGTCGCTTGTACCGGCCTGGAAGCACATCTGCAACAGCGTCCGCCACCACCAGAACCTCAGCTACCTCACTCTGGCTGCACTCCTCCAAACGCCCGGCGCCTCAGTGAAAGGGGCTCAACCGTCACCAGTGTACCGAACGAGTACATCTTGCTGGGCAACAGGCAACGAACATAGTATAATGAGTTGCCAATTGGTCCAGGCAAGTGGGGCCCTCGATGTCCGCACAGGCTGCCTAGCGCGGAACCTCGTCCGGTAACCCTTCACCCACCGGACGGCTCCTCCCTAAACGGGTGGGGTGCAAGCTGCAACGGGCAGGATTGAGGCCGAGGGCCATTTGCTGGATTTTCTATGGGACTTAACTACTATAGAACAGGAGGACGCTGACGGCAAATCTGGACGTACCCCCCCCCCCCCCGATATTGGTCGCTCCACCCCAGGTCTCTTGCGAATAGGGTGGGAGTACCTGTTGCGGGCCATCCCGGCGCAGTTGCGCCGCACCTTCACGGCTAAGCCGTTCTCCGGCGTACGCGCTCCTCTCCGGGCGTGGGCGCTTTCGGCCGTCGTTTTGGGTCTGGCGCTGGCGGTGGTCGTTGCGTCCCAGGACGCGGTCCGGGCCACGTCCCACTGCGCGAATGGGACCGTCGTGCCCAATCCATCCGGTAACCCCGGCCTCGTCGTCGACTGCGAGACGCTGCTCTCCCTCAAGGACGAGCTCGCCGGAACGGCGACGCTGGATTGGAGTGAGAACAGGGCGATCACCTATTGGGAGGGAATCACCTTTGGGGGCACGCCGCATCGGGTGACAGGGGTAGGTCTGAATAGCAAGAACCTGACGGGGACGATCCCTGCCGAGCTGGGCGACCTCTCCAATCTGACCGAGCTGTACCTCCACGACAACCGGCTCAGCGATCCCATTCCTCCGGAGCTGGGCGACCTCTCCAGTCTGACCGTCCTGGACCTCGGCGACAACCAGCTCAGCGGTTCCATCCCCTCCGAGCTGGGCGACCTCTCCAATCTGATCCATCTGAACCTCTGGAACAACCGGCTCAGCGGTCCCATTCCCACGGAGCTGGGCGACCTCTCCAATCTGACCGTCCTGGACCTCCGCTCCAACCAGCTCAGCGGTCCCATTCCCACGGAGCTGGGCGACTTCTCCAGTCTGACCTTTCTGGGCCTCTCCAACAACCAGCTCAGCGGGGACATCCCACCGGAGCTGGGCAACCTCCCCAATCTGACCTTACTGGACCTCTCCGGCAACCAGCTCAACGGTCCCATTCCCACGGAGCTGGGCGACCTCTCCAATCTGATCCGTCTGGGCCTCCGGAACAACCAACTCAGCGGTCCCATTCCCACGGAGCTGGGCGACCTCTCCAATCTGACCGTCCTGGACCTCCGCTCCAACCAGCTCAGCGGTCCCATTCCCACGGAGCTGGGCGACCTCTCCAATCTGACCGTCCTGGACCTCCGCTCCAACCAGCTCAGCGGTCCCATTCCCACGGAGCTGGGCGACCTCTCCAATCTGACCGTCCTGGACCTCCGCTCCAACCAGCTCAGCGGTCCCATTCCCACGGAGCTGGGCGACTTCTCCAATCTGACCGTCCTGGACCTCCGCTCCAACCAGCTCAGCGGTCCCATTCCCACGGAGCTGGGCGACTTCTCCAGTCTGACCTTTCTGGGCCTCTCCAACAACCAGCTCAGCGGGGACATCCCACCGGAGCTGGGCAACCTCCCCAATCTGACCTTACTGGACCTCTCCGGCAACCAGCTCAACGGTCCCATTCCCACGGAGCTGGGCGACCTCTCCAATCTGATCCGTCTGGGCCTCCGGAACAACCAACTCAGCGGTCCCATTCCCACGGAGCTGGGCGACCTCTCCAGTCTGATCTCACTGGTCCTCTCCGACAACCAACTCAGCGGCGCCGTTCCGCCGGAGCTAGAAGACCTCTCCAATCTGACCCAGCTGTTCCTCCACGACAACCAACTCAGCGGGGGCATCCCACCGGAGCTGGGCAACCTCACCAAGCTGGAGCGCCTCTGGGTGTATGACAACCATCTGACCGCGCCAGTCTGGGCGGACGGGACGGAGCTGAACTCCCTGATAATGTCCTACCCGGAAAACGGCGCCGAGGCGGTGGCCAGGTTTGGAGCGGCCGGTCTAACCGGCGGAACCATCACATGGAGTCTGTCGGGCGCTGACACGGATGACCTCACAATCAGCAGCGAAGGGGTGTTGACGTTCGACCAGCCGCCAAACTACGAAGCTCCAACCGGCGGCCAAAACCCCGACGGCAGCAGCGGAACCTCCAACGAATACTCTGTCACAGTCACCGCTTCCGACGGAGTTAGCTCCCGGACCTTCGACGTCAACGTGCAGGTCCAAGACTTGGCAATCAGTCTGTCGGCGAGCCCGGCTTCGGTGGGCGAGAGTGACGAGGCCACCGCCATCACCGTGACGGCGACGGTGACCGGGGGCCCCAGCGGCGTCAGCGTCACCATATCGGCGTTGTCCGGCAGCGCCAGCCCTGGCGACGACTACACCACGGCGGAGGAGCTGCCCATCACCATCACGATACCGGCGAACCAGCTCAGCGCGACAACGACGCTCACCATCACCCCGCTGGAAGACAATGACATAGAGGGGGACGAGACCATCGTCATCACCGGCGAGGGCACGGGGATTACGGTGACCGATGCCGTGGTCACCATCACCGACGACGACCTGCCGACCCTGTCCCTCACCCCCTCCTCAACGACTGTGAGCGAGGGTGAGAACGCCGCCTTCACGGTGACCCTCTCCAAGGCCGTCGCCGACGACGTCACGGTGGACTGGTCGGTGGACGCCGGGGGCGCCGCTGCGTCTACGGACTACGGCGCATCGTCGGGCAGCGTCACCTTAGAGGCGGGGTCTCTGACGCAGACCTTCGCCATACTCATAGAGGACGACCTGCTGTCGGAGGCGGCGGAGACCTTCAGCGTATCGCTGGGCGCGGTCACCAGCGGCGTCTCGGACCCGATCACGGTGGACACCTCGGCATCCTCCGTGACCATCGCCGAGAGCGACCCCATCACGGTGACGCTGCACGGGGACTCCGCCATCGTTGAAGGAGGCTCTGCCGCCTACACGGTGACCCTCAGCCCCAGCGATGTGATCCGGACGGAGAACATTGAGGTGCGCTTCGCCACATCTCATGGCACCGCTGGGAGTGGGGACTACACTGCGGAGTCAAGGACACTCACCTTCCCGTCGGACGCCTTAGAGCGGCAAGTCACGGTACAGACGACCGAGGACGGCAGCGTGGAGGGCAATGAGACCTTCACCATCACCCTCTCCAACCCCACAGGCGGGGAAGGGGAAGCCGCGCCTGTGCTGGGCAGCCCCTCGTCGATCGCCATCACCATCACCGACGATGACACGCCGCCTTCAGGCGAAGACGACCCCCCGAGTAACCGCTCACCGAGGTTCACCGAGGGGACGAGCGCCACCCGAAGCGTAGCGGAGAACGCCCCGGTGGGCACGGAGGTGGGGGAGCCGGTGCGGGCCAGGGACTCGGACGGCGATAGCTTGAGATACTCGCTGTTGAGCGTGGAGGACCACGAGTCGTTCAATGTGGACCGAGATACAGGGCAGATCACCACCGATACTGAGTTGAATTACGAGGTGAAGGCCGAGTACTCACTGCGAATGCGGGTGTGGGATGGTCGGGGTGGTCGGGACTTTATCAATGTCGCCATCGCCGTGACTGACGTGACGGATGTCAGCCTGTCGGCGAGCCCGGCTTCGGTGGGAGAGGGTGACGGGACCGCCTCCATCACCGTGACGGCTGCTCTGGACGACGGAGTTCTGGAGGACCCGATAACGGTTCCTCTCGCCATCGGTTCCGGCAGCGCCGTCTCCGGCGACGACTACACCACGGCCGGGGAACTGCCCGCCGTCATCATACCGGCAGGACAGACCAGCGCCAGGGCGACGCTGAGCGTCACCCTGGTGGACGACGATATCGTAGAGGGGGACGAGAGCATCGTCATCACCAGCGAAAGCCCGGACGTCGAGGTGTCCCAGCCGGCGGTTGTCACCATCACCGACGATGAGGTGACGCCTACGCCTGGACCGACTACCCCAACGCCGACCCCTGACCCAACCGCGCCAACGCCGACACCGAAGCCAGGGGCTGCGGGCACTCCTGCCGTCGCCCCCACCCCCGCTTCGGAGTCCACGGACGACGCGCCTGCGTCGGGACCGGAGACCTCCGAGGGGGATGCCGGCGGCGGAGGGTTCCCCTGGTGGATCATCGCAGTGAGCGTCATCGGGATAGTTTCAGGAATCGCGTTTACGGTCTGGGTGCGGCGACGAAGACGGATATAGGACTGGGGAAGGTCCTTTAAGAGGGGCGCTGCACAGACTGTGGCCTCGACGACGGTTGGCCCTTACCGGACGCACGATGTACGGCCCGTCTTCGCCTATAACGAATATATGCCACTCACCGTCCATGCTCTCCTGGGAGTTGTCGTAGGCAATCGGGCTTCCCTTCCTTCGTCTTTGTACCATTCGATGGCCTTGTCGACGCATGCCTTGGTATATGCCGCCGGGTCGGACTTGTCAGGAGCCGATTCGGAGCAGGCCACCGACGCCAGGGCGAGCGCCAGCAGAGTCGCCAGAGCCGAAAGTATCAGATTGTTCAGCCGGCTTGTGATGTTCCGGACCACGTATTGAGATTCGGACCCGTCATCAGGCCGTTCGGCGTCAGATCAACGAGTTGGCGACGCCAAACCAGCTAGGATATGCGACCGTCTCCGTTCGCTGCATCCAAATCAACCGCCCAGGAGTACCGCAGGTTTTTGTGTCGGTTGCATCTGGTCCATGCTAAGGAAGCGGGGCATCAAAGTCGTCTCTATCACCGAGCACGCCGACGACTCTCCCACGGGCAAGCTCATGGAGGCCATCATCGAGAGTGTTGACGAGTTCTACTCTGAAAACTTGGCCCAAGAAGTCGTCCGAGGGATGCGGGAAGCCGCCATACGGGGCTTCTGGGTCTCCACCTACGCTCCCTTCGGCTACAGGAAGGTGTCGGTCCAGGACGGAGCAAAGAAGCGGCCCAAGCTGGAGCTGGACCCGCCGGCGGACTCAGTGATCCGGCGCATCTTCCAGATGGCCCTACAGGGCAAGAGCACCCTGGACATCACCAAGACGCTGAATGGTGAGGGCATCCCCACCTCAACGGGCAAACACTGGTTGAAGTCCACTGTGCACCGCATCCTCTCCAACGAAGCGTATACAGGAACGCTGGTTTGGGGCGTCGATGCCAAGGACGGTGCGCCACCGGTGCGGGTGGAGAACGCCTTTCCCGCCATCGTCTCTCAGCAGGAGTTTCGACGGATCACCCGCTCCCTTCGCTCCAAGGCCCCTACCAGGGTCAACCCCCGGCGTGCATCCAGCCCCTATCTTCTCAGCGGCTTGGTGAAATGTGAGAAGTGCGGAAAGGCGCTCACTGCGGCTGAGGCCAAAAGCGGCAAGTACAGCTACTACGTCTGCCACTCACTGCTGAAAAAGGGAAGGGGAACCTGCAAGACGCCTCGCCTCAACTCGAAGCGCTTTGAGAAGCTGATGATCGAGCAGATTCGCGCAAACATCCTCACTGAAAGCAACATCCGGGACCTGGTTAGACTGATGGACGAGGAGATGGACGGGGTGGCTGCTGAGCAGCGGGAGAGGCTGGAAAACATCGAAGCGGAGCTTATCGAGGTGCGGCGGCGCTTGGACCGGGTGTGGCACGTCATCGAGAACTCGGAACTCGACATATCTGACGCCACCTCCCGCATCAGAGAGCACCGGGAGCGTCAGGAGAAGCTGGAGATCGCCGCAGAGGAGGCCAGGGCATTGCTCTCAGAGCGCCGGGCCGTGCTGGACAACGTGGACACCATCGCCGCCTTCGCCGAGGACATGAGCGACTTCTTGATGACCAGCGAAATCACCGAATCGAGGGCCTTCATCAAGTCCTTCGTCAAGGAGATCAAGGTCAAGCCAGGAAAAGCAACGGTCTACTACACCCTACCCACGCCGCCGGACAGCCCGATAGGGGGCGGAGACGCCGCAGAGGTGGCTCTCCACGGCCCAGTTCGCAGTTCAGTACACGTTGGTGGAGCTGGGGGGACTCGAACCCCCTACCTCCTCAATGCCATTGAGGCGCTCTCCCAGCTGAGCTACAGCCCCACATGCTGATAATAATAGCAAAAGGAGGGGAGGGGCGCAACGCAGGCCGGGCTACGCAGCCATCAAGGGGCCGAGATAATCTCGAAGCCGGTGTAGGGCCTGAGGACCCGGGGTATGACCACCGACCCATCCCGCCGCTGGCAGTTCTCGAGGATCGCTATGACCACCCTGGGGAGGGCCAGTCCCGAGCCGTTGAGGGTGTGCACGAATGCCGGGTGTGCGCCCGGCCCGGGGCGGTACCTGATGCCGGCCCGGCGCGCCTGGAAATCGCCGCAGTTGGAGCAGGAGCTGACCTCCAGCCACTCGCCGCATCCGACAGCCCACATCTCTATGTCGTAGGACCTGGCCGAGGCGAAGCCTAGCTCTCCCGCGCACAGCTCCACCACCCGGTAGGGCAGCTCCAACCGCTGGCAGACGTCCTCGGCGTCGGCCACCAGCCGTACAAGCTCCGCGGCGGAGGACTCCGGCTCCACGAGCTTGTACATCTCCACCTTGTCGAACTGGTGCACTCGCTTGATGCCCCGGGTATCCTTGCCCGCCGCCGCCTTCTCCCGGCGGAAGCAGGGTGTGTATGCCGTATAGTTCAGCGGGAGGCTTCCGGGCGGCAGGATCTCGTCCCGGTGCAGCCCGGTCAAGGGGACCTCGGCGGTGGGGATTAGCCAGAGGTCGTCCTCGTCGTCGTGGTAGAGATTGTTGGCGAACTTGGGGAGATTACCCGAGCCCTCCATCACCTCCTGCTTCACCATGGCGGGCAGGTAAACCTCCTTATACGCATGCTCTTTCACGTGGAGGTCCAGCATCCAGTTGATGAGGGCCCTCTCAAGCTTGGCTCCCGCCCCGGTCAGCACGAAGAAGCGGGTGCCGGAAAGCTTGACACCCCTCTGAAAGTCAATGATTCCCAGGGACTCACCCAACTCCCAGTGGGGAAGGGGCGTGAAATCGAAGGAGGGGGGTTCGCCCCAGGTCCGTAACACCAGATTGTCCTCTTCCCCGAGACCCGGGGGTACGTCCGGGTGGGGTAGATTGGGCAGCTCGAGCAGGTGGCGGTGGGTCGCGGCCTCCAAGGTGGCCGCCTCTTGCTCCAGGTGTTTGATCTCGTCGCCCACCTGGCGCATCTCTTCAATGACGGCCTGGGGCCTGTCCCGAGTCTGACCGATGGCTTTGCTGGCTTCATTGCGGCGCGCCCTGAGGTCGTTACTCTTCTGAATGAGATGCCGGCGTCGGCTGTCCAGATCGAGCAGCTCCTCGATAGGCGCCTCCTGGCCGCGGTTACGCAGTGCCTCGCTCACGTGCTCCGGGTCGCTCCTGATGAGCTCGATGGAGAGCATACTGCCGACCTACCTCAGAGACCGGAGCTGGGGGAACAGTACCGCGTCCCTTATGGTGGGCTGGCCCGTCAGCAGCATGACCAGCCGGTCGATCCCCATGCCCAGACCCCCCGTAGGCGGCATCCCGTACTCCAGGGCGAGAAGGAAGTCCTCGTCCGCCCTTTCGGTCTCCTCCGCGTCAACCGTGCTGCGCCACCGCTCTTGCATGACGAAGCGCTCACGCTGGTCGATGGGGTCGTTGAGCTCCGTATAGGCGTTGGCTAGCTCCATTCCTGCCGCAAACCCCTCAAATCGTTCCACCAGATGCCCATCGCCCGGCTTCCGCTTCGCCAGAGGGGACATATCAATGGGGTAGTCCACCACGAATGTAGGTTGAATTAAGTGCGGCTCCACGGTCAACGAGAAGAGTTTATCGAATACCCTGAAGCTAGGAATGTTACCCAGGTCCAGCCCCTTGCCCTTAGCTTCATCTATCAAGTCTTGGGCGGGCTTTGTCCCGTTGACGTATGGGACCAGGTCTATCCCGCTGTGCTCGGACACAGCGGAGCAGAAGTCTATGCGCTGCCATGGAGGCGTGAAGTCGATGGTGTGGTCCCGGTATTGCACTTGCATTGTCTCCAGGGTCTCTCGCGCCACCGTGGAGACCATCTCCTCCACCATCCGCATCACGTCGTTGTAGTCGGCGTAGGCCTCGTAGCTCTCCAGCAGGGTAAACTCGGGATTGTGGTTCTGGTCAAGGCCCTCGTTCCTGAAGACCCGGCCCAGCTCGTAGACCCTGTCGAAGCCCCCAACGATGAGCCGTTTGAGATACAGCTCTGTGGCGATGCGAAGGTAAAGATCGCGGTCCAGAGAGTGGTGGTGGGTGGCGAAGGGTCTGGCCAGGGCACCCGCCGCCACGGGGACCAGAACGGGGGTGTCCACTTCCACGAAGCCCCGCGCGTTTAGGAAGGAGCGTATGGCACCGATTATCCGGCTGCGCAGGAGGAAGACGTCCTTTATCTCTGGGTTGGCGATCAGGTCCACGTACCGCTGGCGGTACCTCAGCTCGATGTCGCGCAGGCCGTGCCACTTCTCCGGCAGGGGCCTTAGCGATTTGGCCAGAACGGTGAGCTGCCGGGCCTCGACTGTGATCTCGCCTGTGCGGGTGCGGAACAGTAGGCCGGTGACGCCCACGAAATCCCCCAGGTCGAGCTCCTTTACGATACTATACTGGTCTTCGAGGAAGTCTCGCCTGAGGTGGGCCTGTATCTTGCCTGAGCCATCCCTGAGGTCGATGAATGCCGCTTTGCCCATGGCTCGCAGCGCCATGATGCGTCCAGCCACAGATACGGGACCGGCGCGGCCTTCGCTCTCCTGCTGATGCTCCCCGCCCTCTAAAAGGGCCAGGGCCTCTTGGGCGGTGGAGGTCCGTGAAAATCGGGGTGGGAAGGGGTCGATGCCCTGCTGGCGAAGCCGTTCCAGCTTATCAATGCGGCTGCGAAGAAGCTCGTCTCCTCGTTCTGGCATATGGAGGTATCTCTGCGGACGAAGCTAGCGGATCTTCGCTACTTCCAGCCTTATTTTTCCGGCCGGTACGCTAACTTCGGTCACGTCTCCCACCTTCTTGCCGAGGAGCGCCTTGCCGATGGGTGAGACGTTGGAGATCCTACCCAGGGCCGGGTCTGCCTCCGCGCTTCCGAAGATGGTGTACTGTTCTCTCTTCCCTTTCTGGTTTATCACTGTAACCTTTGAGCCAATGCGGACAACGTCCGAGGGCCCCGACCTCTCCAGGATGATGACTGCATTGTTAATCAGGCTGTCCAGGGTGAGGATACGGCCCTCGATGAAAGCCTGCTCGTTTTTGGCTTCATCGTACTCGGCATTATCTACCGTGCCGCCTATCTCCTTGGCTTTCTGTATCCGTTCAGCAACCACTTGGCGGCGAAGGGTGCGAAGCTCCTCGAGCTCCCCCTTTAGGTTGACTAAGCCCTCTGCTGTGACGTAGTTCGGCTGAGCCATGGCCAGCCCTCCACCCACAAAAGAGAAAATGACTGAGGGCCTGCGTGTCAGGCCATAACCCAGTCACTCTGAATTCTAACCCAGGGAGGAACTCTTGTAAAGGGACTTGTACTTGTCAATGGATGCCGGACACTCTCCGCCAGCAGTTTCTATTGCACCTATTGCACTTAGCTCTGGTGTAGGGGATCTATCTGAGTGAGCTCAGCACGGCTTTGCTCCCCCCGAGGGCCGGCTGCCGCTGGTAGGGTCCCGGTTGCTCCACCCATCCGGTAGCAGCGTCACGGGCCTGGACTTATGCGGTCCGGATGATATATCATAGGCACAGAATGAGCCCCAGGATTAGCAGCACAGGGCCGGCGGAGCTTTTCACCAGTCTCCAGAGCTATCTGCCCGGGGAGAGGGTAGCTCTCGTGGAGAAGGCTTACTCCTTTGCCGAGGAGTGCCACAGGGGGCAGAAGCGCCTGTCCGGCGGCCCTTATATCGAGCATCCTCTCCAGACCGCGTCTTTCCTGGCCGACCTACACCTCGACGTTACCACCATCGCCGCAGCCCTTCTCCACGACGTGATAGAGGACTGCGGAGTCACCTGCGAGGAGTTGAAACAGAGGTTCGGGGATGACGTAGCCAGGCTGGTGGACGGCGTTACGAAGCTGACGCGGATGGACCTCAAGCTTATGGGCAGGGACGACCCCGAGGAGTCCGGCAGTCTTCAGGACGACCACCTCCGGGCGGAAAGCCTGCGAAAGATGCTGGTGGCCATGGCTGAGGACGTGCGGGTGGTGCTTATCAAGCTGGCAGACAGGCTCCACAACATGCGTACCCTTGGTGCCCTGGCTCCCGCAAGGCGCAGGGCCATCGCCCAGGAGACCCTGGACATATACACTCCGCTCGCCCACCGCCTGGGTATATGGGATATCAAGTGGCGTCTCGAGGATATGGCCTTTCGCCACCTGGACGCGACCAAATACAGGTCTATCTCCAGGATGCTGGCGGGGAAGCGACAGGAAAGAGAGGCCTACATCCTCAAGGTCGCCGAGGCCTTGGAGGCGGAGTTGGAGGCCTCGGCGGTGGACGCTCAGGTCTTCGGTAGGCCCAAGCATATCTACAGCATCTACAAGAAGATGGAGAAGTACGCCGCCCAGGGAAAGGAGCTCAGCAAGATATACGACCTGTTCGCACTGAGGGTCCTGGTGAAGAGCAAGGGCGACTGCTACAATGCCCTGGGGGTAGTGCACAACCTGTGGCATCCCATGCCCGGCCAGTTCGACGACTACATCGCCAGTCCAAAGGAGAACGTCTATCAGGCCCTCCACACCACCGTCATGTGCGAGGGTGGGACCCCCCTGGAAGTACAGATAAGGACAGACGAAATGCACCAGGTGGCCGAGTACGGGGTGGCTGCCCACTGGCGCTACAAGGAGGGTGAGGCCGGAGACGTAAACTTCGAGCACAAGATGACCTGGCTTCGCCAGCTTGTGGAGTGGCAGAGAGATGTCAGCGGGGCCGAAGAGTTCCTCGAATCGGTGAAGACAGACCTGTTCCACGACCAGGTCTTCGTGTATACGCCTAAGGGCGCGATCATCGAGCTTCCCAGCGGTGCCACGCCCATAGACTTTGCCTATAAGATACACACCGAGCTGGGGCACCGGTGCATCGGCAGCAAGGTCAATGGACGGCTGGTAGCCCTTGACTACCAGCTAAAGAACGGCGACACGGCAGAGATTCTTACCACCAAGGTGGCCCGTGGTCCCAGTCTGGACTGGCTCAATCCCGACCTGGGCTACATACGGTCTGCCAGCGCCCGGGAGAAGATCCGCCAGTGGTTCCGCAAGCAGGCGCGGCGTGTCACCATCCAGCGCGGCAAGGAGATGCTGCGGAAGGAGCTTAAACGTCTCAACGTCACGGCCGACGAGGCCGAGGTGGCGCGGATGTTCAAGCACGAGAGCCCCGAGGAGTTCCTGGCGCTCCTGGGGTCTGGAGGCATCACCGAGAGCCAGGTGGCCAGCAGGCTCGCGGCCCAGCAGGAGAAGCCCAAGGAGACCCAGAAACCCTTGTTGCCGCTCTCCAGCCCCAGCAGCGGGGTCCAGGTCCTTGGCTCGGGCGATCTCCTCACCCGCATGGCGCGCTGCTGCAACCCGCTGCCCGGTGAGGAGATCATAGGGTTCATCACCCGCACCAGTGGCGTCACGGTCCACAAAAGGAACTGTCCCAACCTGCGGAACGAGGACGAGAAGGAGCGGCTGGTGAGCGTCGAATGGGGCCAAATTAGGGAGCTCTATCCCGTGCGCGTCACCATCGTGGCCTGGGACAGGGTGGGGCTCCTGAGGGACATAACGACTCAGGTATCCGAGCAGGGGGTCAACATAGCGGGCGTGGTCACGACCGAGAACTCCGACGGGACAGCTACCCTCTCGCTGACCCTGTACACAACGGGCATCGGTCAGCTCAGCCGGCTTTTCTCCAAGCTGGAGGGCGTCCGTGGAGTGCTCAGCGCGATCCGCGCCGCCATCGATTCCCCACCCCCCGCCCCCACGTAGGATCGGCCCTGCCTCGAAGTGCACGAATCTAACATCGGGAGGTTGCCTTGCCCAGCGAAAAGTCGGCCCGCTCCTCCGAGAGGAAGCGGGTCATAAACAGGAGAATACGTAACTCTACCCGCACCATGATGACCAAGGCGGTATCAGCGGTGCAGAGGCGCCAGCTCGAGGAGGCGGACCCCGCGGTCACCCTGGCGATAACGGCGCTGGACTCGGCAGCGTCAAAGGGCATCATCCACCGCAATAACGCCGCCCGCAAGAAGTCCCGGCTCATGGCCAAACTGAACGCCCTCAAGGCGTCCTAACCGGTCGCATCCCTGGAAGTCCCAGGGCCAGCCGGCGAATCCCGGCTGGCCCATGACCCTTAGCTCTTGGCGCCCTTGCTCCGCCATTTCCACACAGTGAGTCGTGCGTCAGCACCCTATTGACAGTGCCAGTGGCGGCTGCTAACCTACCCGTAGAACACACGTTTCGAGGGCGTAGGCATGCATCAGGAGAAAGGCCTCTCAGTCCGGCAGGCACGTATAATCGAGTTCGTCCGGGGGTTTATGCGGGAAAATGGGCTTCCCCCCACCGTGCGCGATATCCAAAAGGCGTGTGAAATCAGCTCGACTTCGGTGGTCGACTACAACCTCCGGCTCCTGGAGAAAGACGGCTACCTGCGGCGCAAGCCGGACATCGCCCGGGGCATTGAGCTGCTGGACGATAGCCTGGGGAGTTCTCCTTTACCCTCGGAGCTGCGGCGGGTCCCGGTAATTGCCTACATCGCCGCGGGAGAGCCGCTGCCTGTCATGGACTCCGGCGGATGGACCTCCGGGGAGGCCCTGGAGACCATCGAGGTCCCCGCGGACATGGCCAGGGGCAACCACTCTCTGTACGCGCTAAAAGTAAAGGGCACCTCCATGATAGACGCGCTGGTAGATGATGGGGACATCGTGGTGGTGCAGCCCCTGCGTCAGGCCTCAAATGGCGAGATGGTCGTGGCCCGGCTGAAGCTAGAGAACGAGACCACCCTCAAGCGCCTGTACCACGAGGGGGAAAGGGTACGGCTACAGCCGGCCAACAGCCAGATGGAGCCGATCTACTCTCCGGCCGACAACGTCGAGGTGCAGGGCCGGGTAGTGGGAATTATCAGGACTATACCCTGAGCACCAGGGGCGCCCCTTGTCAATCCGAGGAAGGCAGCTTGCGCGGCTCCTGAAGCTCCATGGCGCCACCACAGCACTCGACCCCACCTTCCCCGGTCTTGGTGCAGAGCACCATGCTGTCGCAGGTTGCACACACGTAACGCTTGCCCAGCTGATTAGCCATCTGGTCCCCTCATACGCCTGGGCGGCTATTTCTTGATCGCCATCGGCTCGTTGCAGCAGCTGATGGACCCGATGCCACCCCTGGTCACGATAAACTCGGAGTTACACTTTGAGCACAGGTACCGTTTCCCAGTCTCGTTTGCCACCTTGACAGACACCCCCGAAACTTGTCCCTCACGACTATACTCATTATATCTGGTACCCAGGAGGCGGGTCAACTCGGGTCCCCTTATCCCGGGGCAAGGGCTGCCCCTGTACTCTCGCCCCAGAAAAAGCTCCGCGGGGCGGTGAGCTACTGCATGTACCCCCAGTTATACCCTACCTTCACGTCCACCTTCAGAGGCACCGGCAGCGGCATGGCGTCGGGCATCTCCTGGGACACCACCGCCTTCAGGTCCTCAACCTCCTCAGCGGGTACCTCGAACATGAGCTCGTCGTGCACCTGAAGCAGCATCCTGGCCCTCATGGACATCTCCTGCATGCGACGGTGCACCCGGACCATGGCCAGCTTCATTATATCGGCGGCGCCACCCTGGATGGGCATATTTACCGCCGCCCGCTCGGCGGCCTGCCTCACGTTGTAGTTGCTGGCATTGATTTCTGGAAGGTAGCGTCGCCTACCCAGCTCCGTGGCCACGTAGCCAACCTCCCTGGCCTGCTGCCTCACCCCTTCGATGTACTCGCGAATGCCTGGGTAGCTGGTGAAATAGGACTCGATAAACCGCTGGCCCTCCTCCGGGCTGAACTCGGTCTGCTGGGAGATCCCATAGGGGGACAGTCCGTAGATAACGCCGAAATTCAGTACCTTGGCGATGCGCCGCATTTCGGCGTCGACCCGGTCGATGTCCACGTTGTACATCAGCGAGGCGGTAGCCGAGTGAATGTCCTCGTCCCTGAGGAACGCGTCCACCAGTCCCTTATCGTGGGAGATCTGGGCAAGAACCCGTAGCTCTATCTGGGAGTAGTCGGCGGAGAGGAGGAGCCAGTCGGGAGAGCTCTCCGACACAAAGGCCTTTCTCACCTGCCGTCCCAGTTCGGTGCGCACTGGGATGTTCTGGAGATTGGGTTCGCTGCTGGAGACGCGGCCGGTGGCCGACCCCGTCTGATTGTAGCTGGTGTGTAGGCGGCCCGTGCGTGGATTCACCATTTGGGGAAGGGCGTCCACGTAGGTGGATTTCAGCTTTGAGAGCTGGCGATACTCCAGGAGCTTGTCTATCACCGGATGGACGCCCCTCAGAGCCTCCAGAGCGTTGGCATCGGTGGTATAGCCCCCCGTCTTCGTCCGCTTCGTCTTCGGGAGCTGTAGCTCGCTAAAGAGGAGTTCGCTCAGCTGTTGAGGCGAGTTAATATTGACTGTATGGCCCACCAGGCCGTATATGTCCGTCTCCAGATGATTGAGCTGCTGGTTCAGGTCTCGGGACATCTCGTGAAGCGCTTCGACGTTCACCACCACCCCATCGCGTTGCATGGCCACCAGCACAGGTACCAGGGGCATCTCCACCCGGGACATCAGGTCCCACAACCCTTCCCGGCGTACCTCTTGCTCCAGAGCCTCCCTTAGCCGTGCCGTCATATCGGCGTCGGCGCAGGCGTAGTCTTTCGCCTTATCGATGGACACTTGGGCCATGGTAACCTGTTTGCTGCCGGCACCTATCAGGTCCTTGATGGGCGTCATTTCCACATCCAGGATATCCAGGGCCAGGTTCTTCAACCCCAGGGCCTTCCTGCCCAGGAGATGGGCCGCGACCATCGTGTCGAACTCGAAGTTGGCGGGGTTGACGCCGTAGTTGGCCATCAGTGTGAGATCGTAGTTCCCATTGTGGGCCGCCTTGGGTACATGCCCGGATTCGAGGACCGGCTTGAGGATGGCCAGCGCTTCCTCCAGGGGAAGCTGAGGTCCGTCCGCGTGTCCCACCGGCAAATACCACGCCCGCCCGGGGGTCGTTGAGAAGCTGAGACCCACCAGCTTGGCCCGCATCGGGTCCGTGCTGGTGCTCTCAGTGTCGAAGGCGAATCCCTCGGACCTGGAGAGCTCCGCGACCATCTCCTCCAGCTTATCCCGGGTGTCCACCAAGCGGTACTCCAGATTCGGCGAGGTGTACCCGGCTTTGGGGGCCTGGGGATCGGCAGCTATCCCTTCCAGGCCTGGACTTTCGAGGGGTTCGGGCAGCCTGGGCAATATGTTAAAGAACTCCAACTCGCGGAAGAGGTCCACTACATCCTTGCGATCGAATTTGCCGAACCGGCACGCCTCCACGTCCAGCTCCACCGGAGCGTCCCTCACGATGGTGGTGAGGTCCTTCCCCTGAAAGGCCTGTTCCCTGTTGGCCAGAAGCGCCTCTCTGATCTTGGGGGGGACCACCCTGTCGATGCCCTCGTATATGCCCTCCAGTCTGCCAAACTGGGCGACCAGCTTCACGGCCGTTTTCTCCCCGACGCCGGGAACCCCTGGAATGTTGTCGGAGGGATCGCCCTTCAGCGCCTTCAAGTCGGGCTGCTGCAAGGGCCCCAGGCCGCCAAAGCGGGCCCTCACCTCGCTCTCATCGTATGTCTTGCGGTCCTGGACCGAGTAGTGCAGGGCGACCCGCACCCAGGGGGAGACTAGCTGAAAGGTGTCGGTATCTCCGGTGAGGATTACCGTCTCCAGGCGCTGCTCCTCGGCCTTGCGGCAGATGGTGCCTATCACGTCGTCGGCCTCGTATGTTTCGACCTCGAATATGGGGACACCTAAGGCCCGCATGATCTGCCTCACCCGATCGAACTGGGCCCTTAGCTCGGGAGGAGACGGCGGCCTCTGGGCCTTGTACTCCTTGTACCTCAGGTGCCGGAAGGTGGGAGCCGGCAGGTCGAAGGCGATGGCGCAGTGGGTCGGGGTCCATTCCTGAAGAGCTTTCAGAAAGGTGTTGGTGAAGCCATAGACGGCTGTAATATCCTCGCCGGTCTTGCTCACCGACAGGTGCTGCCGCACGCTAATGGCGTGCCACGACCTGTGCACAAGGGCGTGGCCGTCTATGAGCATCAGGAGCGGCTTGTCCCTGGGCATCAGCATAGGGATCGTCCCTTCCCTCTCAGCAGGCATGTCCCACCCCACCTTCCATTGGGCCTTAATTGGAGCCGGTCCGGGATTCCGGCTCCTCTCCGCATTATACAACAGCCCGACTCGTAGACACTCCGGTGGGCGCAACGCGCCCTGGATGGGCCTCGTGGCAGCGGAGTTCGCGCCGGGCAGGGCACTTGGAAGGGGTGAAGAAGGCAGGCCCAGTGCTGGACATCTCATCCCGAAGGTGGACGGCGTCAAGCCACTGGGCCGATTTTGGGACGGCATACATCCGGGGCAACCCCCTCAAGGGGGGCCTGCCGGCCCTGGTTAGCGCGCGGGGCTACGACGGGAGGAATGACTCACGGCAGCAGCGAACTCCCGGCGGGAGAGTCAGCGATGACTCCAATATCGCCCGACGTGACCTTGGGCGAGAACCGGGGCGTGCCTACACCCGGGCATTGGCGCCGAGGGTTTCCAGCCCCTTTCGCACGCTGCCAAGGACGGAGGTCATTTCATTTTCCAGGGTACGGAGGACCTGGACCACGTAGGCATCGGCATCGGAGCGGCTTCTCCTGGATTCGGCCGCGGACTGCTCTATCAGACGGTCCGCCTTTCGTTCGGCGTCCTCCGTCAGCTGCTCGGCCGCGCGGCGGGCCGCCAGCACCATCTCGTTCTCGTTCAGTCTGGTGGCGAACTCTTCTTCAGCCTCGGCCCTTGTCCGCCTCGCGTCGATCTGGGCCTGGTTCAGGATGATGTCCTTCCTTGCGATAACCTCCTGCGACGCCCGTACACCCTGGGGGATCGCCAGGCGCAACTGCTGTAACAGCTCCATGAGCTTCTCCGAATCCACCAGCCGGCTGCGTGTTGCAGGCACCTTGGTACTCGTACCCACCAGGGCATCCAACCTGTCTATGACATTCATGATGTCCATAATATCCCCCCTTCGCATTTTGTGCTGCGTTTCTCGCTATGCCTCCAGCTTGGCTCTGACTGCCCGCTCCACATCGGGTGGTACCAGCCCCGACACATCACCCCCAAGCCCTACCACTTCCTTGAGCAGACTGGAACTCACGTACTGATAGGGCAGGCTGGCCATAAGACACACGACCTCCACATTCGGGGCCAGCTTCTTGTTCATATAGGCCATCTCGAACTCGTACTCGAAGTCAGACCCGCTTCTCAGGCCCCTGACGATGGCCTTGGCCCCGACCCGCCGGGCACACTCCACCACGAGGCCCGTGAACTCCCCAACCTCGACATTGGGCAGGTGCTCCACTGACTTGCGAAAAAGCTCTACCCTTTCCTGGGTGCTGAACATGAGGTCCTTAGATGGCTGGTCATACACGGCCACGATTAACCTATCGAAGATGCCCGCCGCCCGCAGGGCGATGTCCACATGGCCCAAGGTCACGGGGTCGAAGGACCCCGGGTACATGGCCGTAACCATCAACCCTCTCCTTTTTGGAAGAACTCCACGATGGTATCGCCATAACGATAGCGGCCAACCTGGCTAAGGTCTGGATAGGTGCCCCCTAAAGACAGCCTTTTGGAATGCCCCACCACCACGGTGGTGCCTGCCTCCAAGAGGTCCGACGCGGCCAAGCCCTCCACCACCTCCTCCAGGGAAGTCAGCTTGTATGGCGGGTCCATAAGCACCAAGTCGTAGCCTCCCTTGAGGGCCGTTAGAGCTGGGATTACCTCCATACAGTGCACCCTGGCGGACTGGGTAAAGCCCGTGGCAGCCAGGTTTTCCTTGATCGCGGCGCACTGCCTTGGATGATGCTCCACGAAGTCGGCCCAGACAGCCCCGCGGCTCAAGGCCTCGATACCCAGGGAGCCGGACCCGGCGTAGAGGTCCAGTACCCTCAACGGTCCCGCGTCCAGAGGCCCAAGAACGTTGAAGATGGCCGACCTCACCAGCTCGGAGGTGGGACGCACCCCCGGGACTGCCGCTCCCCGCAACCTCCTGCCCTTGGCAGTACCACCTACCACACGCATGACCCTGAGGGCGCATTATAATTGGGTAGTCGGTATTTGGTAAAGATAAAACCACGACAACATTGGACCAGTTTCTTGACTTTAGCAAAGGCCCGGGTGCTTGGGGTATCGGGGTAAGATCCCCAGGCGGAGAGGGCGAATGATCACCGAGAGGAGGAAAGTGTACGGCATCTACTGGACGAGTACACGTGCTTTACAGCCTACCCCTCCTGCTGTATCCTACGGCCAGAGACGTCTTATGGAGTACAGAGCACCCAGGGGCACCAGCGACCTGCTTCCCCAGGATCAGAGGTACTGGCGGTACATAGAGGAGAGGGCCGTGGGCCTCTGCCGGAGGTACGGCTACGCCCGCCTGGATACCCCTGTATTCGAGGACACGCGGCTCTTCCAACGCTCAGTGGGAGAGGGCACCGACATCGTGGAGAAGGAGATGTACACCTTCCTCGACCGCGGTGGCGACTCGGTCACCCTACGGCCCGAAGGGACGGCCCCTGTGTGCCGGGCTTACCTGGAACACGGCATGCACAACCTCCCCCAGCCGGTGCGGCTCTACTATTTCTGTCCCGTGTTCCGCTACGAGCGCCCCCAGTCCGGACGCTACAGGGAACACCACCAGTTCGGCGTGGAGGCCCTGGGCGACGCGGACCCGTCGGTGGATGCCGAGGTCATCGAGATGGCCTCCGAGCTAATGGCCTCCCTGGGACTAAAGGGGCTCTCCCTGCTGGTCAACAGCATCGGCGATTCGCAGTGTCGCCCCGGCTATATAGAGGAGCTGAAGAGGTACTACTCGGGTCGCATGGCCGAGATCTGTACCGACTGCCGTGGCCGCCTAGAGCGGAATCCCTTGCGTCTGCTGGACTGCAAGCAGCCTTCCTGCCAGGGGCTGACGAGGGACGCTCCCCGGTCGGTGGACCATCTGTGTTCCGACTGCCGTGACCACTGGGCCCGTTTGCGGGGATATCTGGACCTGGCTGGTATAGCCTACACGGTAGACCACCGCCTGGTGAGGGGGCTGGACTACTACACGAGGACGGTCTTCGAGATACAGCCGGAACAGGAGGGGGCCCAGAGCACCATCTGTGGGGGCGGCCGGTACGATGCACTCATCGAGCAGCTAGACGGAAGGCCCACCCCCGGGATCGGCTTTGCTACCGGCATGGAGCGGATGGTGCTCAATCTGAGACGCCAGGAAGTGGACGTCCCCGACGAGCCGGGACCCAGGTATCTCGTGGCCAGCGTGGGTGACGGGGCCAGGGATGCGGCGGTTCAGATCGTGTCCCGGATAAGGCGGGGCGGTGCCGGGGCCATCCTGAGCAGCGGCTCCCGGAGCTTGCGTGGGCAGATGAGGCAGGCCAACGCCCTGGGGATACCTTATGTGGTGATCGTGGGCGAGGAAGAGATCGAAAAGGGGCAGGTAAGCCTGCGGGACATGGAGCGGGGGGGCCAGGAGTCGGTACCGATAGCCCAGTTCCTGGGGGAGCTGGGCCAGGGCTGATCTGGCGGCACGGTCTGCCGCCCGTGGCACCCACGACCGACCCGGCGCCGTAGCAACGCGGGAAGGCCGGGGGATGGGCCTAGTTCATACTCCTGGGGAAGGCGATGCGACAGATAATCCTGGGTTTCGCTGTCATTGTGACGGGTGCCGTGATTGCAGCGTGTGGCGGCGGGAACGCTGAGCCTACGCCTACGGCCACGTCATCAGAAACGGCGAGTCCCACCCCCACGCCCACACCAACGCGCATACCGACCCCAACGACGATCCCCGAGGTCACTCCCCAACTCGGTCGAATCGTTTTCAGTTCAACTAGAGACCACGCTAAAGTTGAGATCTACGTGATGGACCCGGACGGCTCAAATCTGACACGGCTTACCAACAACCCCGCTGTTGATGCGGCACCCGTCTGTTCGCCCGACGGGACCAAAATCGCCTTCATGTCCTTCCGAGACGACGAGTTCGAGATCTATATCATGGACGCCGACGGCTCTCACCAGACCCGTCTTACCAATAACACCGCCTTTGATGCCCGACCTGCCTGGTCCCCTGACGGCCGCAGGATCACCTTTTTTTCAGACAGAGACTCGTCGCCCGCCTCTGGAAGTCGTTTTCGCAACATGGAGATCTACGTGATGAACGCCGACGGCTCTAACCAGACGGGCCTCACCAATACCCCCGTGACTGACGAAAGCCCTGATTGGTCACCCGACGGCCGCAGAATCACGTTCACGTCCGGTACGTTCCCGGATTCCGAGATCTTGTGATGGACGCCGATGGCTCCAACCGGACCCGCCTCACCCATGACAGTAACTTCGATGAAAACTCCACTTGGTCTCCTGATGGCAGCAAAATTGCATTCAAGTCTGGCCCATGGGGCAGCCGCGACAAGGAGATCGTTGTTATTGACGCAGACGGGTCCAACCGGACAAACCTGTCAAACAACCCCGCCACGGAACTGAATCCGTCTTGGTCGCCTGATGGGACCAAGATCGTCTTTGCATCCAACCGAGACGGCGACTTGGAGATCTATATCATGGACACCGATGGCACCAACCAGACCCGAATTACCAACAATCCCGGGGTCGATGGCGAGCCATCCTGGTGCGCAGACGTATTCCCCTAGTGCCAAGCGGAGGAGTCTCGCTTGCACTGTAGGTTGGCAAAGAGTCCTTCAGCGAAATGGCTGCCATGAACGACCGTGCGCAGTTTCTACGGCAAATGGGACTCTTAGAACTTGGGCTGCTTCCGCTCCTTGAATGCCTCGATGCCTTGCCTGGGCTGGGGTGAGGTGGCCACCAGGTGTAGAAAAGATTGGACCTCGTAGGCGATCCCATCCCTGAGGGTCATGTTCTGGCCCTTTATGGTGGCCCTTTTGATGCAGGCCAACCCTGCCCTGCTCTTGTCTCTCAGGCCGGAAAGAAGCTTCTCCAGCTCCTCCTCCAGTTGAGCCGCCGGTACCGCCCGCAGCACCAACCCGCAACCTTCCGCCTCCTTCCCAGAGAGCCAGCGCCCCGTCAGCAGAATCTCCATGGCGCGTTGGACGCCTACCTTTCTCGGCAGGCGTTGGGTGGAGCCCCCACCGGGGGCCAGACCGTAGTTGGCGTGCTGGTCTCCTATGCGGGCCTCCTCGGAGGCAATGACCATGTCACAGGCCAGCATCAGCTCCAGACCCCCCGCGAGGGCGTAGCCCTGTACGACGGCGATTGTCGGCAGGGGGAGGTCCTCCAGCCGGAATAGGAAGGCATTGACCTTCTCAATGAAGCCGGCCAGCCTGGGGTAGTCGTCGAAAGCATCCTGAAGAGCGTTCAGGTCCGCACCCGCGCAGAAGGCTCTCCCCTCCCCTCGGATCACCAGCGCCTTGACCTCACCTCGCGCCTCCACCTCGCTCACCGCGTGGGTCAACTCCTCCACCATCCAGGGGCTGACCGCGTTCAGAGCGTCGGGCCGGTTGAGGGTAAGGGTTGCCACGGGACCTTCTGTGGACAGCCTGATGGTATCGTATTCCATCGTCTCCAGCCTCCTCGACGCATTGGGCCGTGTGCTCGGACGGACTCGCTGGTCCAGGGGGACGCAGCCCAAATCATACTACAGGCGCCCCCCACGCCGCCAGCCGGTCGTCCCCGCAGGTAGCCGAAGCTCCGACTCTGACGGTACCGCCCACGGCCTCTTCTTGACACCCAGCGTAAACCGGCATAATGTAGTCGACAAGTAACCACTTGCAGTTGCATTTGCGAGGAATGGGTGGCTATGACAAGGTACAGAGAGATCCTCGAGACAGTGAAGGCCCAGGGGCTGCGCCTGACTCCCCAGCGGCTGATAATCCTGTCCGCCATCGCCGAGGGGCAGGGGCACATGAACGTGGACGAGGTGTTCCGCAGGGCCAGAGAGGCCTATCCCTATATGGACATAGCCACCGTCTACCGAACCCTGCACCTGTTCAAGAAGCTGCGCCTGGTCACCGAGGTGGGAATGGGGGACCGGCTCCACTACGAGCTGACGGACCCCGATGCTCGGCACAATCACATGGTGTGCCAGGCATGTGGAAGGGCCTTCAACCTCAGCCCCAGCTATCTGGACGAGTTCCGGTCCAGGCTCTCCAACGAGTTCGGTTTCGAGCCCGACCTGGACAACTTCACGGTGACCGGAATATGCTCGTCGTGCCAGTCGCCGGCAGAGGAAAAGACCCTGGGTACGTGACCCGCCCCAACAGATGGGGGCTTGTCTGTGGCGCGGGTAGTGGGCACACCCGGCCCCAAAGCCCACGGTGCCGACCATGAAGGGGGCGGTTTGACCAGAGATGGGGCGACCATCGAGGTGAGGGTTCTGCCCAGGGCCCCGAGGGACCAGGTCATGGGTTTCCGTGGGGACGTTCTCCAGGTCAGAGTCGCGGCCCCACCGGAGCGAGGCAAGGCCAACGAGGCGCTGGTGAAGCTCCTTGCCGAAGTGATGGGTACGCGCAGGAGCGAGGTACGGGTTGTGAGGGGACATACCTCGCGGACCAAGCTGGTGGCTGTGGATGGTATCTCTCCGGACGACCTTCGCCGCCGCTTAGGGGTCCAGGGGTCCCAATGAACTTCAGCTGGCTGGTACCTGATAAGCTCGCCGGCTGCATGGGTCCGGTTGTGCCGGAGGAGCTCCTGTACCTGAAGCGGCAGGGCATCGGGGCCATCGTAAGGCTGGAGGAGGATACCATGTCGGGAGAGGGTGCAGGGCTGGCCGATATGGCCGAGTTCGTTCCCGAGCTCCAGCCGCCAAGCTTCAGCCAGATGGACCGCATGATAGCCTTCATCAGTAAGCAGATTGGGGAGGGTGTGCCCGTCGCGGTCTCCTGCAGGGCCGGCCTCGGCCGGACCGGCACCGTGCTGGCGTGCCACCTGGTTAGCGCGGGCTATGGTGCGGAGGAGGCCATTGAACGGGTTCGCCGGTTGCGGCCGGGCTCGGTGGAGAGTCCCGTCCAGCAGGAGTTCGTGTACAGGTACGAGGGTAGGCTGAGGGAGACGCCGGGCTAGGGTCCGGTTGGCGCGGGAGCGTGTCCTTGGAAATAATACTCAGGGTTGCCGGGTGTGCACCAGCGGACCAGACGGCATCCTTTATAGGGCGCGTTGAGGAGGCGGGGTTTGCGGGCGCGGGCATCCCCGATACCCAGCTCATCATGCGGGACGCGTACGTCAATCTGGCCCTGGCGGCCCAACGTACCTCGAAGCTCACGCTATACACCGCGGTTACCAACCCGGTCACGCGCCACGTCTCCGTGCTGGCGTCACTGGCGCAGACGGTGGAGGAGCTGGCGCCCGGCCGGCTTCGTATAATCGTCGGCAGCGGCTACAGTGCCGTGAGGACCATTGGTCAACCCCCGGCCACCCTGAGCGGGATGCGGGAAGCGGTCCTGACCCTTCGACGCGTTCTCTCCGGCGAGAGGGTATCGCTGGGTGGATTCGAGGCCCATCTGCCCTATGCCTCGGGGCGCCACATACCCATACTTATCGCCGCCAGCGGCCCACGGACCATTGAGCTGGCCGGCGAGGTGGCGGACGGCGCTCTCCTGGCTGTCGGACTGCATCCAGCGATGATCGACAGCGCGCGCCGCATCCTCGAAGCGGGGGCTCGGAAGGCGGGGCGGGACGCGCGGTCCCTGGAGGTCGTCTACGTGGGCCGCGTCCACGTGGAGGAAGACCTGGAAAGGGCCCTGGACATGGCCCGCCCCATATGCGCCACGTGGGTCATCGAGCCATATCGCGCCCGGTGGCTCCGAGAGGCAGGCCTGGACATACCCGAGTTCGAGCTATCCCCCGAGCTCCAGCGCCTGTACCCCGACATCGGCCACGCGGAGGACTGGGAGCAGGCCCGGCGCCTTACCTCGTTCCTCTCTGATGATACCGTGGCCGAGATATGCGAGGTGATAGGGCTCTTCGGCCCTCCGGCGGGGTTTGTCCCGAAGCTGGAAAAGCTGGCGGGCCATGGGGTGGAACGACTGTTCGTCCAGACGACGGAGTCCTACTCCTTCCCGGAGTCGACGGTCCAGGCTTTTCGGGACGAGGTATTCCCGCGCCTCCGCGCCTAGCTTACGGCTCCGCGCCCTGGCAAACCCACTTTGCTACGGCGTCATCCCCCGGGCTCCACGGCCGGCCTCGCCGGACGCATGGGGATGAACACCACGAGGGCTGCGGTGATCGCCGTCATGATGCCGGCGTAGTAGTATATCGACCCGAATCCCCCCAGATGGTCGATGATGACGGAAGCCAGGAAGGGAGAGGCGCCGCCAATGAGACCGTTCAAGCCGAAGAGCAGGCCGGTGGTGGTGGCCTCGGTGCCCCTGCCCACGGCATCCAGTATCGCCGCCTGGATAATGTGGTGCAGGGAGAAGCTGAACAGGCCCATGCCAGCCAGGACCAGAGCCAGCAAGATACCGTCACCGGCGCTGACCACTATCAGGGACAGTCCGGAAGCCACGACCAGTCCGGGGAGCAGCACGGCCTTCCGGCCCACCCGATCCGCGAGGGTGCCCAAGACCGGCCCGGCGGTTATCCCCATGCCGGTGAGTAGGGCGTAGTAGAAGCCTGCCTCGAAGTGGCCCATGCCCAGGCCGTCTTCTGCATCCTTCAGGTAAAAGGGGGTCCAGTTGGCGACGGCGTTCAGCCCTACACCTCGCAGGCCCCCCGCCGCTATCAGCCCCAGCACGACCGGGTTCTTGAGCAGCACCAGGGACTCCCGGAAACGGGCGCCCATCCGCCTCGGGGTTTCCTGGGTGCCGTCTTTCCCCACGTCCCTGAGCGCCCACCATACGATGGCGGACAGGATCAGGGCCGGGGCTGCGTACATAAAGAGGACGTTCCGCCAGAAAAAGGCCCCCAGCAGTGCTCCGGCCACGATGGGGGCCAAGATCGTCCCTATGCTCGATCCGAAGCCGTGCATGGATATGGCAAAGGCCCTCCGCTCGGGGAAACGCTGGGAGAGGGCCGCCGTCGCCGGCAGGTGCCACAGGGCGCCGGGCATGGACACGAATATCACGGCTATGGCCAGCACCCAGTAGTTCGGTGAGGCTCCGATCAGGGCGAAGGATACGGCGGACAAGAGGATGCAACCGGTGAGGATGAGCCCCCAATAGCGCTTTAGCATGTCCACCAGAGGCCCAGCGGCCAGGTTTACGGCGCCAAACCCCACCTGGCGTATCCCCAGGATGCTGGCCACCTGAAGGGTGCTCATGCCCAAGGTGCGGGTGATGTCCGGCATGAAGAAGGGGAACGCCTGGTCGTACAGATGGGAGACCCCGTGTCCGAAGGAGAGGCTTCCCAGGATGAACCCCCGGGTCCTCTTGGCTGGCGACTGGCGCTGGGCGGCTTCTTCCATCATGCGTCTTCACAGGGCGACGAAAAGTGCTGGCGTGATTCTAAGCGCTGTGCCCTTGGGACGCAAGCTGGAGATGGGTGGGCTATCCCCTTGGGGTTGTACGCCCGAGGTCCGGCGCTATTTCGCCAGCAGGATTTCCAGCACCCGGGGCAGGGCTTGCCTGGCCCGGTCCATGACCGCCTCGGGCTCCAGGGTGGCGACGGGATGAGTCACAACCGCGAAGGGGTAGTCGGGGATGCCTTGTATCCTGGCGATGGACATGGCGGTGCGAATGAAGGGTTCGGAGCAGATCAGGGCGGCGGGCACTCCGGCCTTCTCTATGGTTATGGCGTCGTGCATACTGCACGAGCTGCAGGAGCCTCAATCGCCGGTAGCGGTTATGACCAGGTCGCACCTCTCCAGCAACTCCTCCATGAGGTGCTTGGGGGCGGGCCGCGACGTATCTCCCTTGTCCACGCGGACCACGTCCTTGAACTCGTAGGTGTCCTGGAGCAGGGAGTAGAGGTTATCGAGCAGAATAGGGGCATTGCGCTTGCCATTGGAGAGGAGCCCGAGAACCGTGCCGTTGAGGTCCCGGGGCCGTGGCGCCAGAAGGGCGCTATGGGGCAGGGCCTCCACGGTGGGGTCCAGCAGCGTGAGCCTGGCAGCATCTACGGCCATTTCCCCTCCTCAGATCGGCATCAGAGCTATTATACCCTAAGTATGCTGCTGGTATCTATCTGCCGGGTCACGGAGCGGCTATTTATCCCCCTTGCCCACCGGGGAATCAGCGCCGACCACGGACCTCCTTGGCCGCCGCCGGCCAGCAGGACAACGGCCTCCGGCCTTGTACAGACGGGTATCATGTTTTCCTCGGTGCCCGGCGGGGGAGACTCGGCCTTACATGCTGAATACCATTCTCGGGACGTCCTGCGGGCCTTCTCGTACAGGAACTCCCGGACGTGTTGCTTGCTCCAGTCGGCGGTCTTGATGGACTCGCCGTGCTCCGGCGAGACCACTAGCAGGAGCTCGTCCTGTCCGGGGCTGAGGGCCAGCATGGTGTCGGCCACCGCGGTGAGCAGCTTTTCGGCGGTGCCCGCGGCTAACGAATCCACCTGCAGTGGTGCCAGGGCCGCGAATACGGTCACCGTGCTGGCCTCTCTGGGGTATCCCCGCTCCACGTGCAGGGGCTCCCAGGGGCTCGCCTCCTCGTCCTCGGCGATACAGTAGCTGTACTTCCCCGGGTGCCCCAGTGTCGAGTGGTCCAGCGTCCCCGGGAGGTTCTCAAGTACGTTGATCAGAATGAGGCGGATCGCCCTACCCACGGTGGCGTTGGCCCTGCGGTCGGGTCCCGGTCCAAAGATGTTGTCCCCGCTGGCGAAGCCCAGCTTTTCGCGGACCGGTCCGTTCACCACCAGCAAAGGGGCGGAGCCGCCTGTGCTCGCCGAGCTACCGTGAAGGTTGAACTCCGGCTGTACCAGGCCCTCCACGGCAGCCACGACCACGGGCATGTACTCGGGTCGGCACCCCGCCATCACTCCGTTGATGGCTACCTTCTCGGCGGTGATCACCCGGCCTCTGACGGGCTCCACGCCGATCACCTCCGAAGGGTGGCGTCCCATTTGGTCCAAAAACCGCAGCACCTTCTCTTCGGTGGGAGGGATTACCGGCAGGCCGTCGGTCCAGCCCTGGCGGTAGCAGAAGTCGATCGCCTCGTCCAGGCCTCCGGTTAGCTGCGTCCGTTTGGAGCTGAGAGCATCCGGGCCGAGAGCCATAGTGCGCCCCCTTTGGAGTTTGTGGTAAAGTAGCATATACACCCTGCAAGTTCAAGTGGGCTTCGCCCGGAAGCCTGGAGCGGGATCACACACGCCTATTGACAACGTCTGTTAGGGCTGATAGACTTGCTTGACAATTTAAGATTACCGCTGAGAAGGGGAGTAGTAAGGGTAGGGTGTCCCCAGAGAGCCGGCGTCAGGTGAAAGGCCGGTGGCAAGCCAGCCCTGAACTCGTCCCGGAGCGGCCCACCTGAAACTCCCGGCCGGCAGGCTCGAAAGGGAGAAAGTAGGGTGAGGCGGTGGGCACCGTTAAGGCCCTCAAGCAGCCCCGAGAGAGTGTTTATTACTCGGGGAAGAAGGGTGGTACCGCGGGAAGAATAACCCGTCCCTTGGGGGGGCGGGATTTTTTATGACCCAATTTGGAGCGAGGGCATGAAGCTAACTGGCGCTCAGATGGTGTGTGAGAGTCTCATCCGGGAAGGCGTGGAAGTCGCCTTCGGGCTGCCCGGGGGCGCTGTGCTGCCTCTCTACGGGGTCCTGCCCCAGTACCCTCAGCTACGCCACATCCTGGTGAGGCATGAGCAGGGGGCTGTTATGGCCGCCGACGGGTATGCCCGGGCCACGGGAAAGGTGGGGGTGTGCATCGCCACCTCGGGCCCTGGCGCCACCAACCTGGTGACGGGCATCGCCTGCGCCCAGATGGACTCGATCCCCATCGTGGCCATCATCGGCCAGGTACCCCGGGCCGTAATAGGCCGCGATGCCTTTCAGGAGACGGACGTTACCGGGATCACCCTCCCGATAACCAAGCATAACTACCTGGTCATGCGGGCTGCGGACATCCCCAGGGTCATGAAAGAGGCGTTCTACATCGCCAACACCGGCAGGCCGGGACCGGTGCTGGTAGACATACCCAAGGACGTGCTGCAGACAGACACGGCGGAGTTCTTCTACCCCGAGGGGGTCGATCTGCCGGGATACAAGCCGACCCTGGAGGGCCATCCGGCCCAGATACAGAAGGCCGCCAGGCTGATCGCCCAGGCCAAGAGGCCGGTGATAATTGCCGGTCACGGTGTAATCCTCTCCCGGGCGTACGAGGAGCTGCTGGAGCTGGCCGAGAAGGTCCAGATCCCTGTGGTCACCACTTTGTTGGGCATTAGCTCCTTCCCGACCGATCACTTCCTGAACGTCGGCATGCCCGGGATGCACGGAATGGCCTACGCCAGCATGGCCATCAACGAGGCCGACGTGGTCATCTCCCTGGGCATGCGCTTCGACGACCGGGTCACGGGAAGGCTAAGCGCCTTCGCTCCCAATGCGAAAGTCATCCACGTGGACGTGGACCCATCAGAGATAAGCAAGAACGTGAAGGCTACCGTGCCCATCGTGGGAGACCTGAAGAGGGTACTGCGGGCCTTGCTCCCCCACGTGCAACCGGCCACCCATGGCGAGTGGGTTCGGACTATAGAGCAGATGAGGATAGACCATCCGTCTCACAGGATTCCCGATTCTCCCCGGCTGGGCCCCCGGTATATTCTGAGGACGCTGATGGAGGCTACCGGGGGCAAGGCCCTGATCGTGACGGGTGTGGGGCAGCACCAGATGTGGGCGGCCCAGCACTGCTCCTTCAAGGAGCCCAACGGTCTGATCACGTCGGGTGGTTTGGGGGCCATGGGCTTCGAGGTGCCCGCCGCCATCGGCGCCAAGGTGGGCAGGCCCGATAAGCCCGTCTGGTCCATAGCTGGCGATGGTGGGTTCCAGATGACCCTGTGCGACCTGGCCACCGCCGTTGAGAACAACATCGCCGTGAAGTTCGCCATCTTCAACAACAACTACCTTGGCATGGTCCGCCAGTGGCAGGACTTCTTCTACGACAAGACCTATACCGCCACCTCTTACACCCATAACCCGGATTTCGTGAAGCTGGCGGAGGCTTACGGCATACCGGGGATGCGGGTCACCGAGAAGATACAGGTCCAGGCCGCGATAGAGTGGGCCATGCAGGAGCCGGGCCCGGTGGTGATGGACTTTATGATAGAGCCGGAAGAGAACGTATATCCCATGATCCCCGCTGGAGAAAGCCTGGCCGAGATGATAGAGGAGCCGCAGGAAGAGTCGGTTTTCCCTACGTAGGGGTCCAGGGTAAGACATAAGGAGAGATAAATTGCCAGCGTCCAACCATACTATTGTCGCTCTGGTGGAAGACCGGCCAGGCGTCCTCAACCGCGTGTCCAGCCTGTTCCGCCGTAGAGGGTATAACATATCTAGCCTGGCCGTGGGCGCGAGCGAGCAGCCCAACCTGTCCCGCATGACCTTCGTGGTGGAGGGGGACGAGGACACGGTGGAGCAGGTTACCAAGCAGCTCAACAAGCTCATAGACGTGATAAAGGTCTCCGAGCTGGAGGAAGAGGACGTCGTAGCGCGGGAGCTGGCCTTGATCAAGGTCCATGCCACGGCTTCTACGCGTAGCGAGATAATCCAGATGGTGGACATCTTTCGGGCCAACATAGTAGACGTGGCCCCCCACTCCTTGATCATAGAGGCGACCGGGGAGGAGGAGAAGATCGATGCCCTATATACCCTGCTCAGACCCTTTGGCATAAGAGAGTTGATGCGTACCGGGCGGATAGCCATGTCCCGGGGATCGGGAGATGGAAAGGGAGAGCGCGCCAGGAGCCGGAGCAATGGCGCCGGCGCAGAGGGCAATATCTAGAGGCGGGTTGGACCAGGTGACTACGGTGCCCGTATATCGATCAGAAGGGGTGGCGCGATGCCTGCGGTGTATTACGACAAGGACGCGAGTCTGGACCTTCTTCAGGACAAGACCATTGGCATCATCGGTTACGGTAGCCAGGGCCACTGCCACGCGCTCAACCTGAAGGACAATGGCCAGAAGGTGCTGGTGGGCCTTCATGCAACCAGCAAGAGCCGCGACAGCGCACACAAGGCAGGGCTGGAGGTGGCGGATGTGGATGAGGTGACCAGACGGTCGCACGTTGTGATGGTGCTCATCCCGGACCACGTCCAGCGGTCGGTCTACCGGGAGTCCATCGGCCCCAACCTGAGGCCGGACGCCAACTTGATGTTCGCGCACGGGTTCAGCATCCACTACCAGCAGATCGTCCCCGAGACTAAGGTGGCCGTCTCCATGGTTGCCCCCAAGGCCCCGGGCCACCGCATGAGGGAGATGTTCGTCGATGGCATCGGTGTCCCGGCCCTGATGGCCATCCAGCAGGACCCCAAGGGAGATGCCAAGGGCATAACCCTGGCCTACGCCAAGGGCATCGGCTGCACCAGCGCAGGGGTCCTGGAGACCACCTTCAAGGACGAGACGGAGACGGACCTGTTCGGCGAGCAGAACGTGCTCTGTGGCGGCATCACCTCCCTGGTGAAGACCGCCTTCGAGACCCTGGTGGAGGCGGGCTACCCGGCGGAGCTGGCCTACTTCGAGTGCCTCCACGAGATGAAGCTGATAGTGGACCTCATCTTCCAGGGTGGGTTCAAGTACATGCGCTATTCGGTCAGCGACACCGCCGAGTACGGAGACTACACCCGAGGCCCCGCGGTTATCGACGAGCACGTGCGGGAGAACATGCGCCGCACCCTGAGGGCTATCCAGGACGGGTCCTTCGCCCGGGAGTGGATGGCGGAGAACGACGAGGGGCGGAAGGGCTTCCTCCAGATGCGCGAGGACGCCAACGAGCACCCTATCGAAGAGGTGGGCCGCCGGCTCCGTCGTATGATGCCCTGGATGAACCCGGTGGAGTAGGAATGAACCGACCGAACAAGGGGATTTTAGATGGCTGAAGATAAGGTACTGATATTCGACACCACATTGCGGGACGGCGAGCAGTCTGCGGGCATCGGGATGACCGCCGAGGAGAAGATGGAGATCGCCGGGCAGCTGGCCCGGCTGCGGGTGGACATCATCGAGGCGGGCTTCGCCGCCAGCTCTCCGGGCGATTTCGAGGCCGTGAAGGCCATAGCCAGGGAGATTAAGGGGCCGGTTATAGCCTCGCTGGCCAGAGCCCACCCCAATGACGTCGACCAGGCGTGGGAAGCCCTCAAAGGAGGGGAGAATATCCGCATCCACGTCTTCCTCTCCAGCTCCGACATCCAGATCATGCACCAGCTACGCAAGAACCGGGAAGAAGTGATGGACATGGCCGTGTCCATGGTGGCCAGGGCCAAGAAGTACTGCGAGAACGTGGAGTTCTCCCCCATGGACGCCACCAGGACCACCCCGGAGTACCTGTACCAGCTTCTCAAAGCGGTCATCGACGCCGGGGCCACCACCGTAAACATAGCCGACACGGTGGGGTACGCGATCCCCTCCCAGTTCGCCCAGCTCCTGACGGACATCCAGCAGAACGTGCCCAACATGCACCGGGCTGTCCTGAGCGTCCACTGCCACAACGACCTGGGCCTGGCAGTGTCTAACAGCCTCACGGGGGTTCAGGCAGGGGCACGCCAGGTGGAAGGCTGTATCAACGGCATCGGGGAGCGGGCCGGGAACGCGGCTCTGGAAGAGATAATCATGGCCCTCCACACCCGCCGCGACCTGTTCAACGTGGCCACCAACGTGGATACGACCCAGATATATCCCACCAGCCGTCTGATAAGCCGGATTACTGGCATGCCCCTCCAGCCCAACAAGTCGGTGGTGGGGGAGAACGCCTTCCGGCACGCCTCCGGCATCCATCAGGACGCCATCATCAAGGAGCGCACCACCTTCGAGGTAATGGATCCCGTGAGCATCGGCTGGCCTGGCAGCGTGCTGGTGCTGGGCAAGCTCAGCGGCCGCGCCGGGCTGCGCGCGCGCCTCGAGGCCCTGGGCTATCTGCTTTCCAAGGAGGACCTGGACCAGGTGTTCGAGGCGTTCAAGGTGCTGGCGGATAAGAAGCACGAGGTCACCGACCTGGACCTGGAATCCCTCATGGCCGAGGAGAAACGGGTGACCATGGAGCCTGTCACCTATCGCCTGGACCACATCCAGTTCTCCGGTGGAGACCACGACATCGCCACGGCTACGGTCAGGCTCATAGGGCCCGGCCAGCAGGTCTACAGCGACGCCGCCACGGGCAATGGGCCCGTGGACGCGGTGTGCAAGGCGGTCCAGCGGGCCACCGGCGGAGTGGCAGTCCAACTGGTGGACTTCAACGTGCGGTCGGTGACCGAAGGGATGGACTCCATCGGCGAGGTAGTCATCCGGATAGAGCAGGACGGAAAGGTGTTCACCGGGCGGGGCGCCTCCACGGACATCATCGTGGCCAGCGCCAAGGCATACCTCAGCGCCTTCAACCGGCTCATCGGCCAGCAGGGTGTGCGCAGCACGCCCGAGCCCCTTACCACACCGGACTAGGACCGGTGGACCCCCGCCGGTCGACTCTCGGTTGAGCAAATGTGGGAGGTATCCCCTTGCCGAAGACCATGTTCGAGAAGATATGGGACGCCCATGTCGTGCACGACGAGCCCGGGCAGTCCACGATCCTGTATGTCGACCTCCACCTGGTGCACGAGGTGACCTCGCCCCAGGCCTTCGATGGTTTGCGCCTGGCGGGGCGGAAGGTACGGCGCCTCGACCTGACTGTGGCCACCGCGGACCACAACACCCCCACCTGGGACCGCTCTCTACCCATTGCAGACGAGATCTCGAAAAAGCAGCTGGACGCGCTGTCTCGCAACTGTGCCGAGTTCGGCGTCTCCCTCCACGACATGTACAGCCCCCTTCAGGGCATTGTCCACATCATAGGCCCGGAGCAAGGCTACACCCAGCCCGGCAAGACCATCGTCTGCGGGGACAGCCACACCGCGACCCACGGCGCCTTCGGCGCCGTCGCCATGGGCATCGGTACCACCCAGGTGGAGCAGGTGCTGGCCACCCAGTGCCTGGTCCAGGCGAAGCTAAGTACCATGGAGGTGCGGGTGAATGGCCCACTGCCCTTCGGGGTCACGGCGAAGGACCTGATCCTGGGCATCATCGGCCAGATCGGGGTCGCCGGTGGCCAGGGTTACGTCATCGAATACACGGGAGAGGCCGTCCGGGCCCTCTCGATGGAAGGCCGGATGACGGTGTGCAACATGAGTATCGAGGCAGGCGCGCGGGCCGGCATGATAGCGCCCGACGGTACCACCTTCGACTACATGCGGGGCCGCCCCCAGGTGCCCCAGGGTGAGGCCTTCGACGCCGCCGTGGAGCGCTGGCGAGACCTTCCCACGGACCCGGGTGCCGCGTTCGACAAAGTTGTCGAGGTCGACGCCACCGGCATGGAGCCCTTCGTTACCTGGGGAACCAACCCGGGCATGGTGGCCCAGGTCACGGGCCGCATCCCCGACCCTGCCTCCTTTGCCGAAGCAGACGACCGGGAGGCCGCCGAGCGCGCCCTGGGGTACATGGGCCTGGAGCCCGATACTCCCATCCAGGACATCAAGATAGACCGGGTCTTCCTGGGCTCCTGTACCAACTCCCGCATCGAGGACCTGCGCAACGCTGCCGCCGTCATCGAGGGGCGAAAGGTCCACCCGGACGTCTACGCCATGGTGGTGCCCGGCTCCAACGGGATAAAGAGGCAGGCGGAGGCCGAGGGGCTGGACCGGGTCTTCAAGGATGCTGGCCTCGACTGGCGGGAGGCGGGGTGCTCGATGTGCCTGGGCATGAACCCTGACATACTGGAGCCGGGGCAGCGGTGCGCCTCCACCTCCAACCGGAACTTCGAAGGGCGCCAGGGCAAGGGGGGGCGTACCCACCTGGTGAGCCCCCAGATGGCTGCGGCCGCCGCCATCGCCGGCCACTTCGTGGACATCCGAGAATGGTAGGAGGTTAAAACGGCAGTATCCGTCTGAGCGGCGCTCGCTGGTGTGAAGGAGATTGAGCCATGAGTGGTCTGTCTGGGACAGCCCTCGGAGATTATGGGATCAAGGTTTTTGAGCGCGACCATTTTACCTGTGCCTATTGCGGCTTTGACGGCAGACTGTTTGATAACTGGATGCAGTTAAGCGTTGATCATATTCGGCCTCAGAGTTCTGAGGGGGACAATAGCATGGAAAACCTCATCACAGCATGCAGGGCTTGTAACTCCATTACAAGCAGGATGAAATTCTCTCCAAGTGCCGCCAGAGAACAAATACTGGAGGACAAACGGACACGTGCTGGCCAGCGTCGGAAGGAATTCTATGGTCGGTGGTTAAAGTCGGTTGCACCGCTGTACCTGGAACGCCCCCTACCTCCAGTTGCATAAAACATGACTGAAACGGAGAATCAAAATGGAACCCTTTACGAAGGTGACCGGCGTCGTGGTGCCGCTGGACCGGGTGAACGTGGATACGGACCAGATCATCCCGGCGGTGTACCTCAAGCGCATCGAGCGCACTGGGTACGGCCAGTTCCTCTTCGCAAGCTTACGCTTCCTGGAAGACGGAAGTCCCAACCCCGACTTCGTGCTGAACGACCCCAGATACCGGGACGCCAGTATCCTGGTGGCGAGGCGTAACTTCGGGTCCGGCTCTTCGCGGGAGCACGCGCCCTGGGCCCTCCTGGACTACGGCTTCCGAGTCATCATCGGCCCCAGCTTCGCCGACATTTTTCACAAGAACTGCTTCGACAACGGCATCGTCCCTGCTCACCTGCACGAGGATCAGGTTGGCCGGATTATGTCCGAAGCAAAGAGCAGGCCGGGCTACCGGCTAACGGTGGACCTGGAGTCCTGCGAGATGAGGGACGACGAGGGCCTGAGCTTCCCCTTCGTCGTACACAGGGATCCCCAGGTCCACGAGTTCCGGCGCCACTGCCTACTCAACGGCCTCGACGACATCGGTCTGATCCTGGAGCACGAGGCCGAGATCGCCGCTTACGAGGCGCGCCGACTCTAGGGGGGACAGGCAAGGAGGCCGGAACTGCCCCCCAGGTCCCATCCACTCTGTGGATGCCGGGCACCAGTTCCAAGCCTAGCTCTCTAGGACCATGTCGCCGCTCTTTCCGCCTCGTTTCTCGACGAGGCGGATGTCGTGGATGCGCATACTCCTGTCCGCCGACTTGCACATGTCGTAGAGGGTAAGGGCGGCAACCGAAACCGCCGTGAGAGCCTCCATCTCCACTCCCGTCTTGGCGCGAGTTTTCGCCGTGGCGGTGATCCGGATCCGGCTCTCCTTATCGTCCAGCTCAAGATCGACGGATATGTGGGTCAGTGGGAGCGGATGGCACAGGGGTATCAGGTGGGGAGTCTGCTTTGCCCCCATGATTCCGGCCAGCCTGGCGGTGGCCAGCACGTCGCCTTTCTTGACCTGCCCCTCCCTGATGAGGCGTAACGTCTCTGGCTGAAGTAGGACGGAGCCGTGGGCCACGGCCTCGCGTTCAGTGTCGGGCTTCCAGCCCACGTCCACCATGGTGGCCTGCCCCCTTTCGTCGAGGTGGCTGAGGGAGGGTGCATGGCTGCCCTGCGGCACCTCGTCTGTCATTGGGCGCGCCTCCTTGACCCCCGCTTCCCAGCCGGCCCAGGCGTCGGCCTCCTCGTTGCCCTGATCCCCGCTGTGGCCCTTTACCCACTGCCAGTCCACTCTTCGGGAGGCGCAGAGGCCGTCCAGGCGCTTCCACAGGTCCAGGTTGGCATTGCGCTTCCAGCTACGGGTCATGGTGTTGACCAGGTACGTGCTGTCGCTGTGTATCGAGACCTGAGAGCCCTCTGGGGTGGCTTCCAGGCCATTGATGGCGCCCAGCAACTCCATGCGGTTGTTGGTGGTGTGCTCCTCACCCCCCGATAGCACCTGCTTGCCCGCGGGACCGGTAAGCACGGCGGCCCACCCGCCCCTTCCGGGATTACCCTGGCATGCCCCGTCGGTGTATATGTCGAACCGTTGCCCACTCGGCATATGAGACATCCCAAAACAAAGATCGGCCCCTCCTCCGGGGCCACACTCCATGGGAGGCCACGGCCGCTATCCGCCGATCTGGTACATCTCTACCTTCTTCGGCCGGTTCTCCCAGGTCGTTGCCAGCGCCCTGAGCTCGGAGTAGCGGTCCTGCCTGCGCCCCCAGACGCCCGCCATCAGGGTCCGGAGGTCCTCGTCGCCGGCGCCATCTCTCATCGGGCCCCGTAGGTCTGTGCCGGAGCCGGCGAACAGGCATGTGTACAGCTTGCCGTCTGTGGACAGCCGCGCTCTGGTACAGTCACCGCAGAAGGGCTTGGTAACCGATGCGATGACGCCTATCTCGCCACTGCCGTCGGCGTACCGGTACCGCAGTGCCACCTCTCCCCTGTAGTTCGCCTCGACGGGTTCCAGGGGCAACTCCGCGTCGATCCTCTGGACGATTTCGTCGGCCGGGACCACGTGGTCCAGCTTCCAGCCGTTCAGGTTGCCCACGTCCATGTATTCGATGAAGCGGACGATGTGGCCGGTGCCCTTGAAATGCCGGGCAAGATCGACGATGGTGTGGTCGTTTACCCCGCGCTGGACGACGGCGTTGATCTTTATGGGGAGCAGCCCGACCTCCTCAGCCTTCCGGATACCCTCCAGCACTCGCCGGGTGCCGTAGCCCCGCCCGTTCATCGCCTTGAACACATCATCGTCGAGGGAGTCCAGACTCACGGTCACCCTCCGGAGGCCGGCGTCCTTCAGCGCCTGGGCTTTCCCGGCCAGGAGGAAACCGTTGGTGGTCAGGGTCACATCTACGGCCCCATCGATCCCGGCGATCAACGCCGTGAGGCGTTCGATGCCGTTCCTAAGGAGCGGCTCACCCCCGGTCAGCCTGATCTTGGTGACTCCGAGGCCGACGAATAGGCGGGTGAGCCGGGCGATCTCCTCGAAGGTCAGCAGCTCCTGCCTGGGGAGAAACTCGTACTTCTCGCCGTATATCTCGGCGGGCATACAGTAGGGGCACCGGAAGTTGCATCTATCGGTAACCGAGACCCTTAAATCCCTGATGGGCCTGCCGAACTTGTCCGTTATCCCGTTCTGCATCCTTGCTAAGATTCCCTCCGCGACGCCGTGCTGAGAAGCCAGGCCACCGCTTTCCCGGCCGCCTCGGCCCTATGGCTGAGGTCGTTCTTCTGCTCAGGGGAAAGCTCCGCCGTGGTCCTGTCCAGGTGTGGGAGGCAGAACACGGGGTCGTACCCGAAGCCGTTCGTGCCCCTGGGCTCGTAACCTATGATGCCCTCCACGGTTCCGTTCACTGTGTTCACCTCCCCCGATGGAGACGAGATGGCGATGACGCAACGAAACCGCCCGGTTCTCTCCTCCCACGGGACGCCCTCCAGATTTTTCAGGAGCAGCGTCACCCTCTCTTCATCTGTAACGTCCTCGCCACCGTACCGGGCCGACCTTACACCCGGCCCACCTCCCAGGGCATCTACTTCCAGGCCCGAGTCGTCGGCCAGTGTGAGGAGGCCGCTCAGGGCGGCGTATGCCCGGGCCTTGATACAAGCGTTCTCTTCGAAGCTGTCACCGGTCTCCTCCACCTCCTCCGATATGCCCGCCTCGTCCAGGGAGATGGCGTCGTAGGGGATGCCCCGAAGGAGCTGTGCGTACTCCCTTGTCTTGCCCGGATTTCTGGTGGCTACCAGGAGCTTCGGCAAAGCCATCTTCTCCCTATTGACTGGTGGGAGTCCTCTAGGGCACCGACCCCTATTCTATCTTCATCGAGGTGTTGCGTAAACCTCAGCGGGCCTGCGGAGAGACATATCTCTCGCAGGCCCACGTTGTAATCAGCGTCGACGGGCTACCCCACATCAGGGGGCCTACATTGTCCTAGTCGGCGGTGGCTTTTTCCGCCTGGGCCGGTGCCTCTTTGCCGTTTCTGAAGGAGAAGCGCTCCACCAGATTGGTCACCGTCGTACGGAACCCACCGTACTCCAGCTCGCTGTAGGGCAGCATCGCGGCCCCCGACCATCCCTGGCTCCGCATCTCGATGGCCTTCTCCTGGGCTCTGTGCCGGACGACGTCCCACGCGGGATTGTCAAAGAAGTCGATGTAGGAATCTGAGAAGTGGCCCTGGGCACTCAACGAGAAACCGACACAGGATACCAGGGGCAGACAGTATATGCCCGTCACCGGCGTATTCAAGGGGACGGGCATAAGGGGCATGACGTGGGACCCGCGGGCGTCACCCCCCACGTAGTGGGCCTTGGCAAAGGGGGAGATCAGCTCTTCCGGGGCCGGGAATATGCCCTGGTTCCTCACGAGGGCCACCGGATCGTCCTTTCCGGTGTAGGCGCCGGCGATGCTGTGGAGGCGTTGGGCCGAGACGGCCGCGGCCTGCTGGCCGTCGGTGCGGGAGTAAATGCCGTCGATGCCGAACCGCTCGTTGTCCCTCAACAGGGAGGTGATGTGGTAGTAGTGGTCGGGGGCGTTGAGCTCGATGATGCTGTCACCCCCGGTGTTGTCCATGTCGATGATGTGGAAGCTGAACCCCCTGATCATGGGAGGCAGCATGAGGCCGCCGCAGTACATAGGGTCGGCGAATCCCAGGAACAGGGGCAGATTGTAGGCCCCCGGGCCGCACTTGTCGGCCGCGAAGACCATGAAGGACTCCGCCCCCCGTACCTTGTTGGTCTTGACGGGATCGTGGTCGAACTCCACCTCGGCGACGGCGGGCCCGGCCCCGCGGATGTTGCCCGAGGGCGCGTCCACCAGCAGGTCCTGCCCCGCGCCGTACAGGCCATATTCCTGGGCGATGGCCGTGGCTTTCAGAAAGGCGTTCCAGGCGAACTGGTGCACGTCCACGTCGTCAGCCCCCCGCCGGTGGGACATAGTTATGCATATGTCGTCCCCGGTGTGGGATACGAAGGCGTCCAGCAGCAGCCCCTTCTCGATGGCCGCCTGGGCGTCCCAGCGCACCGAGTCCATCATCCTATCGGTCGGCTTTGTATGCCCGCCGACGGACCCCACGTCCGCTTTAAGGATCGAAAGAGTAATCTTCATGATACCCCCTAATTCGGCAGATATGCTGGAATTCCACCGGGGCCACCCACGCTCCTCATCGGCGATCATGGCTGACTCGTCCGGCTGGGACTAGCGAGAGGACCGCCAGAAGGGAGATGCCGGGCCTCGTGTTGCTGAGCTGAAGCTCAGTGCCAGTCTAGCAAATGAGGGCCGGACTGTCAAACGCGCGCCTGCTATGTGCTAATAAGCCCAGGAGGGTTGGTACTCGCCGAAGACCTCGCGGAACACGTCCATAGCCTCCCCGAGGGTAGCGTAGGCCTTGACCGCCTCCAGCAGGGGGGGCATTACGTTCTGAGAGCCCCTGGCCGCCTGCTCCAGGGCCTGGAGCTTCTGGGCTACGTCGCGGCTGTCCCGCTGGCGCCGCACCCGGACCAGCCGCCGCATATGGTGCTCCTCCCCCTCCCTGTTCACCCTCAGCAGCGGTATGCCGGGGGGCGTCTCGGACACGTATTCGTTGACCCCCACGGTTATCTGCTCCCTGCGGTCCACCTCCCGCTGATAACGGTAGGCAGCCTCGGCTATCTCCCTTTGGAGGAAGCCGGTTTCCAGTGCCCGGATCACCCCGCCCATGTCCTCTATCCGCCGGAAGTAGTCGAGGGCGCCCTGTTCCACCTGGTTGGTAAGGGTTTCCACGAAATAGCTGCCCCCCAGGGGGTCTATGGTGTCGACCACCCCCGTCTCGTGGGCTATGATCTGCTGGGTCCTGAGTGCCAGGAGGGCCGCGTCCTCCGAGGGCAGTGCCCAGGCCTCGTCCAGGGAGTTGGTGTGGAGGGACTGGGTCCCTCCCAGGATGGCCGCCAGGGCCTGGAGGGCCACCCTCACCACGTTGTTCTCCGGCTGCTGAGCCGTCAGGCTCCACCCGGCGGTCTGAGCGTGAGTCCGCATCCACCAGGAGCGGGGGTTCCTGGCGTGGAAGGTGTCCCGCATCTCCCTGGCCCAGATCCTCCGGGCCGCTCGGAACTTGGCTATCTCCTCGAAGAAGTAGTTGTCCACGTTGAAGAAGAAGCTGAGTCTCGGGGCGAACTCGTCGATATCCAGTCCCCTGGCCAGGCACCACCTCACATACTCGAAGCCGTCCTCCATGGTGAAGGCCAGCTCCTGCACCGCCGTTGACCCCGCCTCCCGGATGTGGTAGCCGCTTATGCTGATGGGGTTCCAGCGGGGCATGTGCCTGGTGGCGAACTCCACGGTATCCACCACCAGCCTCATGGATGGCGCGGGGGGGAAGATGTACTCGTTCTGGGCGATGTACTCTTTCAGTATGTCGTTCTGGAGCGTGCCTCCCAGGCTTTCCAGGGGCAGGCCGCGCTTTTCCGCCACCGCTATGTACATGGCCCAGATGATGGCGGCGGGGCTGTTTATGGTCATGGAGGTCGTGATCCGGTCCAGGGGGATCTGGTCGAATATAAGCTCCATGTCCGCCAGGGAGGAGACGGCCACGCCGCACTTGCCGAACTCGCCCGCAGCCTGGGGGGCGTCGGTGTCGTAGCCGTAGAGGGTGGGCAGGTCGAAGGCCACGCTGAGGCCGGTTTGGCCGTTGTCGAGCAGGTACCTGAACCGGGCGTTGGTCTCCTCGGCGGTACCGTAGCCGGCGAACATGCGCATCGTCCAGAGCCTGCCCCGGTATCCGGTGTCGTGGACGCCCCTCAAGAAGGGGTACTGCCCGGGGAGGCCGATGTCCCTGGCGTAGTCGGTGCCAGCGAGGTCCTCAGGCGAGTACAGGGCCCGGACCGGTATCTGGGAGGGAGTCTTGTAGGTGGGGCTATCCTGGGAAGCGGAAGCTCTCTTCTCCCGCCGCGTAGCCTGCTCTTGATTCAGTCCGTTGGCATCTTCCGGCGGGAACAAAGGTGCTACCTCCTCGTCGATACGATTAAGCGGGGGTCACGTCCCATAGAGTGGTGTAAGAGTACGTCATCCTGTTGATATCGTCTAGGCCGCTGCCTCTGCGAGTTCGGCTCTGGGTAGAGCTTCGTTGGAGGTGGTTACCTCCTGTGTCATGTATCGACGGCCGACGGCCCACTCGTCGTGCTGCTCAGCTAGGACGGCGCCGACCAGGCGACGGACAGCTGGGCGGTTAGGGAAGATGCCCACCACATCGGTGCGGCGCCGTATCTCCTTGTTGAGACGCTCCAGGGGGTTGTTGGACCAGATCTTCTTCCAGTGGGCGACGGGGAAGCTGGAGAAGGCCAGGACGTCGGGTCCAGCCTCGTCCAGTCGAGAGGCGCCCTGTGGGAACGGGTCCTGGAGCTGAGCAATCACCCGCTCGAGTTGGGCATGCACCTCCTGAGGGGACGGCTGCTGGTAGATGGTGCGTACCATGGTGGCCACCCAGGGCTGAGCGCTCCACCACCCCGTCCAGCTCCTGGCAGATACGCGACACTTGGCTCTTTGAGATACCCTCGCACCCAAGAGCCTTGACCAGATCATCCACTCGCCTCGTCGATACACCCTCCACATACGCCTGCTGGATCACCGCCAGCAGAGCTCGCTCGCTGCGACGCCGTGGCTCCAGCAGGCTCGGAAAGTAGCTTCCCTCTCTGAGCTTGGGTATCTGCAACTCCATGGTCCCTACGCGAGTGTCCCATGCTCGAGACCGGTACCCGTTGCGCTGGGTCACCCGCTCAGGGTTGCGTTCTCCATACCCAGCACCGGTCCTCGATGACACATCAGCCTCCATGATCTCTGAGGTGGACCCCAAAATTCGGACAGGTGGCTAAGAGAGAGTCCCGCTCCTAAAATAGGACGGAAACAAGGAGCAGGACATGAAGCAAACACGTAAGAAGCACAGCCCAGTCTTCAAGGCGAAAGTGGCTTTGGCCGCGCTCCAGGGGGAGCACACCATTGCAGAGCTGGCCAGCCGGTTTGAAGTCCACCCGAGCCAGATCCATGCCTGGAAGAAGGCCTTGACTCAGGGGGCGCCGCACCTCTTTGAAAATGGTGGTGGACGCCAGGAGAAGGACCAAGAGGTCCTCACTGCCCAGCTCTACCAACAGATTGGGCAGCTCAAGGTGGAACGGGATTTTTTGTCACGGAGCTTCGGGTTGTGAGCCGGTCCCAACGCCGGGCCATGATTGACCGAGAAGAACCGAAGCTGTCTCTGGTGCGCCAGTGCGCCTTGCTGGGTATCAGCCGCTCCTCGTTGTACTACCTGCCAACCGAGGCCGGCGCCGAGGACTTGGAGTTGATGGCCCTCATAGACCAACAGTACCTGAAGACACCTTTCTACGGCTCCAGAAGGATGACTGCCTGGCTCAGCAATCACGGACACCAGGTCAACCGCAAGCGGGTCCGCCGGCTGATGCAGCTGATAGGCCTGGAGGCCATCTACCGGCGTCCCAACACCAGCAAGCCAAACCCAGGGCATAAGGTCTATCCGTACTTGCTCAGGGGGCTGGAGATCAACCGGGTCAACCAGGTGTGGGCCACCGACATCACCTACATACCCATGGCTCGGGGTTTCCTCTACTTGGTGGCCATCATGGACTGGCACAGCCGCTACGTGCTGGCCTGGCGGCTGTCCAACACCCTGGAGGTAGACTTCTGTGTTGCGGCTCTGGAAGAGGCCTTGAGCAAGGGTCGGCCACAGATCTTCAACACCGACCAGGGCAGCCAGTTCACCAGCGAGGCCTTCACCAGCATGCTGCTGGCGCAAGGCGTTCAAGTGAGCATGGACGGCAGGGGCCGGTGCATGGACAACGTCTTCGTGGAACGGCTGTGGCGCAGCATCAAGTACGAGGAGGTGTACCTGAAGGCATACCAAAATGGGACTGAGGCCAGAAAGGGGATTGGGGCTTATCTGGCCTTCTACAACCAAGAGCGGCCCCATCAAGCTCTGGGCTATCGGTCACCGGGTCAGGTGTTCCATGCAGTGAGCCCACAAAGGTGTTTACTGGAACATCCACGAGCCTTACCATCGGATGAAGGTTTACAAGACACCCCAGCGGTAGACTCTCTTATTTTAGCCTCACCGCTGTCCTGATCATGGGGTCCACTTGAGGTACCCACGTCCATCCCAACGATCTCACGCTTGCCCTCGCTATTGACCGCCGTCGCCACCACCACGCTGACGTTGACTATCCTACCGGCCTCTCTGACCTTCTGGGTTAGTGCGTCCAGCCACGGGTAGGGATATGATCCGCCGTCCAGCGGCCGACCCAGGAAGCTCTCCACCACCCCGTCCAGCTCCTGGCAGATACGCGACACTTGGCTCTTTGAGATACCCTCGCACCCAAGAGCCTTGACCAGATCATCCACTCGCCTCGTCGATACACCCTCCACATACGCCTGCTGGATCACCGCCAGCAGAGCTCGCTCGCTGCGACGCCGTGGCTCCAGCAGGCTCGGAAAGTAGCTTCCCTCTCTGAGCTTGGGTATCTGCAACTCCATGGTCCCTACGCGAGTGTCCCATGCTCGAGACCGGTACCCGTTGCGCTGGGTCACCCGCTCAGGGTTGCGTTCTCCATACCCAGCACCGGTCCTCGATGACACATCAGCCTCCATGATCTCCTCGACCAGCACTCTCAGTGCCTCTCGTAGAAAGTCCACGTCACCGTCGACTCCCCTCTTGCGCATTAGCTCAAGCAGGTCCATCCTTTCCTTGACCACCGTTGTCCTCCTTTCTCAGGCTCGTCTTTGCCCGCTAAGGATGACGTGGTGGTCTCTCTTCATCCAGACCCTCTCCTCTTGTTACACCACTTCCTGGGACTCTACTGGATGAGATTGGGCCCTCTCCATCGATCTAAGAAAGTACCGTGTTTGTTCTAACTTGTCCGTTAAATCATTCTTCATCTCGATCTGTAGGGTAGAGAACGCTACCCCCTTCGCTCTTTTGCCTTGGTTTAGTACGTGAGATCGTTCCAGTCTAGCAGCGGCGGATGTGGGGGTCAAACGAAGAACCACGTCCCTCGCGCCGTCCTGCCCCTACGCCGGCCCGCCCGCGCCGCGCGGCAGCACCTCCCGCACCCGCCGCTCCAGATAGGAACGCTGGAGGAGGACGCGCCGCTCGCACTTCCGGCACTTTATCCCGATGTCCGCGCCCAGGCGCACCACCTCCCACAGGTTGTTTCCGCAGGGGTGGGTCTTCTTCAGCCGGAGCACGTCGCCCATTCTCAGCTCTAGGACCATCCCACGCCATCCCGTCTCAGGACGTCGTTGATCTCGTCCCTCAACCGCATCGCTTCCCGGCGGGCCGCCTCGGGGTAGTCGGCGCCGGAGGAGGCGTAGAGCACCTGTCGAGAGGAGTTGACGACGGCCCGGCGCCCCCTACGGTCGACGCCCGCGCGGACGGCCTTCTCCAGGTCGCCCCCCTGCGTCCCGACTCCCGGTATAAGGAGGGGCATGTCCGGACACATCTCCCGCACCGCTTCTAGCTCCCGGGGGTACGTAGCGCCGATGACCAGGCCCAGGTTCCCGTCGATGTTCCACTCCCGGCACCGCCGCGCGACGTGCTGGTACACCGGGAGCTCTATACCTCCGAAGGGAGCTGGGACGTCCTGGAAGTCGCCGGCGCTGGGGTTGGAGGTACGGCAGAGGACGAATATTCCCCTGCCCGGGTGGCTGCCGGCAGGCGGCAGCACATCCCTGCCCAGGTAGGGACTCACCGTTGCCGCGTCGAAGCCCCAGACGTCGAACATGGCCCTGTAGTAGGCTTCCATGGACGGGCCGACGTCCCCCCTCTTGCCGTCTCCTATGACCAGCGCATCGCGGGCCACGTCCCTTATGTGGCCCACGGTCTCCCCCAACGCTTTCAGGCCCTCGATGCCCTGGGCCTCGTAGAAGGCGAGGTTGGGCTTGTAGGCGCACACCAGGTCGGCGGTTGCATCCACGATGGCCCGGTTAAACTCGGCGACGTCGGCAACCGGCAGGCGGCGCGGGTCCGGGTCCAGCCCCACGCAAAGGAGGCTCCTCCGGGACTCGCAGGCTGCGTCCAGCTTTTCGGCGAAGGTTGGCATTTGCTGTTCGGCTTCCCTTTCCGCGAGCGATACGCCGGTAGCTATTATATCTCCCCGGCGTTGGGCGTGGCTATCCGCCCTCCCGGTTGCGGTGGGGGCGCTGGGGGGGTACCATCTAGCCCAGGACGTCTGTGGGAGGGTCCACGAGGAGTGCGGTTCGGCGAGCTAGTCCAGGGCCGGTTTATCCGCCGCTTGAACCGGTTTGCAGCCCTGGTGGATCTGGGCGGCGAAGAGACCCTCGTCCACGTGGCCAACTCGGGTCGCATGAGGGAGCTGCTGGTCGAGGGGCGTAGGGTCTTCCTCAGGCCGGTAGCCGGGGCCCACCGCAAGACCGCCTTCGACCTGGCCCTGGTGGACCTGGGGGGTGGGCTCGCCTCGGCCGACGCCCGCCTGCCCAACCTCCTGCTGTACGAGGCCCTGCGGGAGGGAAGGCTACCCCAGTTTGCGGGTTACGATGAACTCTTCAGGGAGATCACCTTCGGAGAGAGCCGTCTTGACCTTGGCCTGGCAGGTCCGGCGGGGAGGTGCTACATAGAGGCGAAGTCGGTGACCCTGGTGGTGGATGGTGTGGGGATCTTCCCCGACGCCCCGACCATCCGGGGAAGGAAGCACGTGGGCAGCCTGTCCGACGCTGTCCGGGAGGGACACAGGGCCGCCGTGGCGTTCGTGGTGCAGCGGGAGGACGCCCATGCGCTGACGCCCAACGATACCGCCGACCCCCAGTTCGGGATAGCACTTCGCCAGGCCGCGAGGGAAGGGGTGGAGGTGTATGCCTACCGATGCCGCGTGGATACGGACCGGATAGTGCTGGCCGGCCAGGTCCCGGTGATGCTGTAGGAATGGCGCCCGACTCCAAGGACACAAGCGCTCCCGGCCCGGACTCCTCCGGCGTTTTGGAGGGCGACAGTGCAGCCGGCCTGCGTGAGGTGTACCGCCGTCTTCTGACGCGGTACGGGCCCCAGGGGTGGTGGCCCGGCGAGAGCAGGCTGGAGGTCGTTCTGGGCGCGATTCTGACCCAGGGGACCGCCTGGACCAACGTCGAGAAGGCCCTGGCCAACCTGAAAGGCGCCGGATTACTGAGCACCCAGTCCCTCCGGGACATCTCCGTGGATGCGCTGGCAGGCCTTCTAAGGCCCTCGGGATTCTTCAACGTGAAGGCGAGGAGGGTGAAAGCCTTCATAGACTACCTCTGGGAGAAGTATGGGGGCGACCTGGACTCTCTTCTCGCAGGGGAGGCCTCGGAGCTACGGCGGGAGCTACTATCTCTGGAGGGTATCGGGCAGGAGACCGCCGACGACATCGTGCTGTACGCCGCCGGGAAGCCATTCTTCGTCATAGACGGCTACACGCGGCGCATAGTCACGCGGCTGGGCATGGCGCCACGGCGAGAGGGCTATGGGGACTACCGGCACCTGTTTCAGGAGAGCCTACCCCGGGATGCGTCCCTCTACGGAGAGTACCACGCCCTCCTCGACAGGCATGCCAAGGACACCTGCAGGGTCAGGCCCCGGTGCCCTGAATGCTGCCTGCTGGAGCTCTGCCCCACCGGGAAAGCGTCTATTGACACCCGCGATAGCGGGTACATATAATCTAAAACGAGATATAAATGCCTAGGCCCGTAGGGGAGCTTGGTTAAGCCAGGCTGAGAGGGCGACCCGAAATGTCGCCGACCCTTGCGAACCTGATCTGGTTAATACCAGCGTAGGGAATTGGTGCCCATGTATTGTGACTTTGGTGACTATGAGAGGCCGCCAGCCCGTGCTGGAGGCCTCTTTGTTGTGTAAATGGAAAACCATACTGCCATCAAGATGCGTGTCAAGGGCGTACACAAATCCTTCGGGGTTGACGGCCGGTTGGTCCCGGTGCTGGAAGGGGTGGACGTGTACGCCGCCGCCGGTGAGCTCGTCAGCATCATCGGCCCCAGCGGGCTGCTGGAGCGGACTGTAGACGGCAACAAAGCCTTCACCAACGAGTTCGTGAAGGACGTGAAATAGGGTAAGGTGGGAATGCTACCACCATTCTTGAGGGAGGTGTGCTCATGAGCTTGAGCGAGGACCTGAAAGGACATGCCGGCCCCCTGTGGGAAAAGACGGTTACCCACCCCTTCGTGATGGAGCTGGGGGACGGTACGCTCCCGGAGGAGAAGTTCAGCGTCTACTTCCAGCAGGACCACCTCTTCCTGCGGGACTGGATCGCCCTGATGTGTGCGGGTATCGCCAGGGCGCCGGACTTCGACCATGCCCGCCCGCTAGCCGCCTTTGTACAAGCTGCCCTGGGGGCGGAAGAGGGCCTGTTCCAGGGCTTCTTTCGGGATACGGGCCTCTCCCAGCAGGGGGTCCGAGACCTCAAGTACCTGCCCACGGCTTACGGCTATAGCAGCTTCCTCCGGAGGGTTGCGGCCGAGTGCAGCTTCGTTGAAATCATCACCACGGGGCTGGGAATCGAGTGGCCCTACCTGGACTGGGGCAAGCGCCTCGCCAGAGCCGGGAAGCGTCCCCAGAACCGGTACTACCAGACGTGGATAGACATTCACGCCGGCAAGGAGCTGGACGACTTCGTTACCTGGATGCGCAGGGTGGTGGATGGCGCACCTCCGGGCGACACGGCCCGGCAGAAGGAGATATTCCTCACCACCCTTCGCTACGAGTACCTTTTCTGGGAGATGGCTTATAGGGGGGAGCGTTGGCCCGAATGAGCCACGTTCCCAGGGCCATGACCATCGCCGGCTCCGACTCGGGCGGGGGTGCCGGCATTCAGGCGGACCTCAAGACGTTCGCGGCTCTTGGAGTCTACGGTACCTCGGTCCTCACGGCCATCACGGCCCAGAACACCATTGGCGTCACCGGCGTACACGAAGTCCCGGTGGACATGGTCTCGGCCCAGATAGAGGCGGTGATCACCGACATCGGCACCGACGCCGTCAAGACGGGCATGCTTTCCAGCAGCGACATCATAGAGACGGTGGCTAGGGAGCTGGCCCACTTCCGGGTGGACCGCCTCGTGGTCGACCCGGTGATGGTCGCCAAGAGCGGCGACCGGCTGCTCAGGGAAGAGGCGGTGGGGGCCATGAGGCGCAGCCTGCTGCCCCTGGCAACGGTCGTCACCCCCAACATTCCAGAGGCCGAGACCCTGGCTGAGATGAAGATAGAGTCCCGCGAGGATGTCCGCCGCGCCGCCGACAGGATTGTCGGCATGGGGGCAAAGGCCGTGGTGGTCAAGGGAGGGCACCTCGAGGGGCCGGCGGTGGACCTGCTCTACGACGGAAAAGAGTTCCGGGAGTTCGAGGCACCGCGGGTCGAGACCCGGAACACCCACGGCACCGGCTGCACCTTCGCCTCGGCGATAGCTGCGGGGCTGGCCAGGGGTCTGGCGCTGGAGGAGGCGGTGGCGGCCGCCAAGGAGTACGTCACCGAGGCCATCAAGCGCTCCTTCGATGTCGGAGAGGGTCACGGCCCCCTGAACCACTTCTACAAGCTGTGGTAGCTATCGGGTCGACCGGTGCCCGTACACCTCCGGGTTGTAGCAGTGCACCAGCGGCTCCCCCTTCACACCGGCCAGCAGGTTTCTGGCGGCGAGCATGCACATAGCCTTACGCGACTTGAGGGCCGAGCTCCCTATGTGGGGCGTCACGACGACGTTGTCCAGGGTGAGGAGTGGGTCGCCGGGCGGGATGGGCTCGGGCTCTGTGACGTCCAGGGCGGCCCCGGCGATGCCCCCGCCCTTCAGCGCCCTGTAGAGCGCTCTGGGGTCCACCACTGGCCCCCGGGAGGCGTTTACCAGGATGGCCGTCGGCTTCATCTCAGCCAGCTCTTTCTTTCCGATGAGGTGATGGGTCTCCTGCGTCAGGGGAACGTGGAGGGTGACGAAGTCCGAGCTCCTTAACAGCACGGGCAGGTCTACGTGCTCCATGCGGTAGTCCATCTCTGCCTGCTCCTTTCGCGTGCGGGAGGAGTACAGGACCTTCATGTCGAAGCCGTGGGCTCGTTTCGCCATCTCCAGCCCTATCTTGCCCATGCCCACTATCCCGATGGTTGATTCGCTTACGTCGGAGCCCAGCCAGTAGTTGGGATGGTAGGCAAGCTTCCAGCTACCCGCCCTGACCCAGCGGTCAGTCTCCACCACCCGGCGGGCCGCGGCCATGAGCAGCGCGAAGGCCAGGTCTGCCGTGGCTTTGGCCAGCACTCCCGGCGTATAGCCCAGGGGTATGCCACGCCTGGTGACCTCCTCGACGTCTATGTTGTCCGCCCCTACGGCCACCTGGCTGATCACCCCGAGCCGGGGCGCCGCCTCCAGGAGGGACCCGTCCACCCGGTCCATGATGTTGGTAACCAGCCCCTCGGCGTCCGCCACCCTCTGCCGCAGGACCGTGGGGGAGGGCGGGTATTCGTCGGGCCAGACGTCCATGTCCGTCTCGCGGGATATCGTGTCCAGTGCATCCCGGTCCATGAGCCGGGTTACAAAGACCCTGGGCTTAGCCATCTTGACCCCCTCCGGGATAGGATGGGTTGCCGTCTACTCGGTCCCGGACCCCATTGTACGGGAGGCTGTGGCTGCATTTCCAGGGCAGTCTTCGCGGTACAGGTGGCGACATTCAATACCCTGGCCGAAGTGTGGGCCGAGTGCTACCCTGACTGTACCGTACGGCGATGGTTACGGGGTCTGGTACGTTCCTACCCGGCCCAGGCGTGCTTTAAGGCGCAGTGCACGGGAAAGGCATCCGAGAAGCCGCCTCCAGCAGTATGTATGGGATAGGACGATGAGACCGTGAGGACCAGCATAACCGTTCTGTGGGGGCTAGCGCTGCCGTTGCTGTTGTTAGCGATGGCGGGATGTTCGTCGTCCGCCGCCCCGACGCCGTCTCCTGTGTCGTCCAACGTAGAGGCTGATGCCACGAATTCGCCGCCTGCCACGCCCACGGCTGTAGCGTCGCCTGCTCCCACACCCACTCTCCCTCAGCTCCGTACCGCCACTGCACCGCCGAGCGCCTCAGCGGTCCCTGATAGTCAGCCGTCCGACGGTGTGCAGCGGCTTCTGGACGCGGTGTTCGAGGAGGACATGGCCGAGGTGGCGCGGATGATGGCGGATACCGGCGATGTGTCCTTTATTCCCGTGTTGGTGGAGCTGCTGCGGTTACCCCTCTACAGGGACGTTTCGAGAGCCGTGTCCGCCTCCCTTGTCAGGCTTATCGGCCTCCCGCAGGAGGCGGTTGTTGGGGGCGAAGGGGAAGGGCAGTCTTGGGCAGAGTGGCTGGGCCTGCACCCTGAGATGAGGCCGCCCGCCGGGTTCGCCGCATGGAAAGGCCGACTCTTCTCGAACATCGACCGAAGGATTGGCGCCTTCTTCTACGAAGGTGTGAAGACGCGGATACGGATTGAGGAAATAGTGTGGGGTGGCGTGAACAAGGACGGGATTCCAGACCTTACCAACCCATTCACCGTAACGGCCGTTGAGGCTACTTACCTGAAGCCGGACGACCGCGTGTTCGGCGTCTCCATCAACGGAGAGCACCGGGCCTATCCGCACCGCATTCTCAACGCCCACGAGATGGCCAACGACAGCGTAGGCGGAGTGCCGATAGCCCTGGCCTATTGAACTCTCTGCGGAGCTGGAATCGTGTATCCCAGACAGGTAAACGGCGAGGTCCTAGAGGTCGGCACCTCGGGCCTGCTGTACAGGAGCAACAAGCTGATGTACGACCGGGGGACCAACAGCCTGTGGCACCAGTTTACCGGTGAGCCCGTGGTAGGCCCCCTGGCGGACAGCGGCATCCATCTGGAGCTGCTGCCCGTGGTCGTCACCAGCTGGGCCGAGTGGGTCTCCGCCCATCCGGGGACCACCGTCTTGGACGCTGATACGGGAGTCTATCCGCCGTGGGCCTACGCGCCGGAAGAGGACCCTCTCTCTGTCTATTTCAGCTATCGAGCGAGCCGGGGGACCATCTTCCCGGTCGCTCAGCGAAGTGACCTACTTCCCACCAAGGCCGCAGTGCTGGGCCTGAACGTGAATGGCCGCGCTAAGGCGTATCCAGAGGAGCTGCTCCGAGGGGAGCCCGTGATCAACGACTCTCTGGGCGACGAAAACCTGGTGGTGGTCACCCGTGGGGACATAGGAGGGACTAGGGCCTACCGGCGGGGCACGCACAGCTTCTCTCCAGCGCAGGATAACGGGGCTGAGGCGGATGGTGCCGTGCTGGTAGACGAGCTGGGTCGAAGGTGGCAGGCGGAGGAGGAGGCGCTGGTCCTTGCGGAGGACCCCGGAGAGCGTCTCGGGCGGCTCCCCAGCCACATGGCCTACTGGTTCGGGTGGTACGCCTTCTATCCCGCTACCCTGGTCTACGGCGAGGACGGCGGGGAATAGGCTTCTAGGGGACCAGGACAGCCCGGGTGACCTCCGTCTGGCGCTGGTTCCACTCTGCCTGGGGGAACGCCTCGTTGACGTCTTCCAGGGCGAACCTGTGGGACACTATCTTGTGGAAGGGTATCTTGTCCACGCTTCTGACCAGGTACTCCAGCGCCGTGGCAAGGGTACTTGGCCGGTACATCGAAGAGCCTATGATGCGCTTCCCGGACAGCAGCTTGGAGGGATCGATGGAGACCTGCCGGCCCCGTACGACGTCGCCGATCTCCACGAAGGTCCCGCCGTTGCCGAGCATGTCGATCCCCTCGGCCAGCAGCTCCGCGCTGCCCACCAGCTCCATCACGATGTCGGCCCCGCGTCCGTTGGTAAGCTCCCGGACCCGCTGGGCGCGGGTCTGGGGTGTGTTGTACTCCTCGATGTTGATAGTATGGTCGGCGCCGAACTCCTCGGCGAGGCGGAGCCGGCTCTCCATCCGGTCCAGCACGATGACCCGGTCGGCACCCATCTCTTTGGCCATGGCGGTCGCGTTCAGCCCGAGGCCGCCGGCCCCCTGGATGACGACGTACTGGCCGGCGTGGGCGCCCGCGTTGAGCAACCCCTGGGTTACGGTGCCCAGGGCGCAGTTGACGGGGGCGAGGATGTCGTCGGGAAGGCTGTCGGGCACCCGGAAACAGGGATGTCCGGGGGGCAGGTACATGAAGTCGGAGTAGGTGCCGGTGAAGTAGGGGAACTGGCCGGCGGAAAAGGGGTACCTGCGGTTGACGCACCAGTTGGTGTCGCCGCGCAGACACATGTGGCAGTGATAGCAAGGGAAGACGTGGACGTGGAGCAGCCGGCCTCCCTCCTTGATTGGGGTCCCCAGGCTGTCGGTGGTAACTCCATCCCCCAGCTTGTACACGACGCCGGAGCCCTCATGGCCCATGACCCGGCCCGAGGCGGGGACCGGCATGTTGACCTGATCCCCCCTCCAGGTGTGGAGGTCGGAGCCGCAGATCCCCGCCTGGGTGATCTTCATGACGATGGCCCCGGGCTCGGGCTCGGGGAGCTCGTACTCCCGGATTTCAAAGGGCTTTCCATACTCCGTAAGGACTACAAGCCGCCCGGTCTCACCCAAGGTGTGCCTCCTCGCCTACACAATATTCGCGACATTATACCTCGCAGCCGGCCCTGGTGAAAGGGGAGTGGCGGTGGCGGGTGTTTGGAGAGGACCCCATGGTGGTGAACCAATAGGGAAGCCGGGCTCCCCAGGTGCCAAGGGGTCGAAATAACCGAGAAATACGTGGAAAGGGGGCCGCAAACGCCTTGACAAGCATCCTCGGCCTAGTTAGAATCATTGCCCATGCTACTAGATATTGTGGTGCAATGCAATAAGGATACAAGCGGCAGTAGTTCTGAGAACGTTCTCAGAAAAATATAAGGAACGGACTAACAAAGGTGCACTGCCCGTACTGTGAACATCCCGACTCCCGAGTAACCGACTCCAGGACGGTGGACAACGGCATCCGGCGCCGCCGGGAGTGCGACCGCTGTGGCCTGCGCTTCACCACCTACGAGCGGGTCCAGAGCACAGCGCTGCTGGTGTCCAAGCGCGACGGGCGACGGGAGGAGTTCAACCGCGAGAAGCTCATGACAGGCGTCATGAGGGCCTGCGCCAAGAGGCCCGTGACGTTGAGGGACGTAGAGAAGCTGGTGGAGGATGTAGAGTCCCATCTCCAGGGGTTGGGCCACGCCGAGATACGCTCCACAGTGATGGGAGAGATGGTCATGGAACGGCTGACGCGTCTGGACCGGGTGGCCTACGTCCGGTTCGCCAGCGTGTACCGGGACTTCCAGGACATCGAGAGCTTCGAGGAGGTGGTGAGGGACCTGCGGGAGGAATCGGAGCAGCTCACCCTCATGGAAGGTGTACCCCCACCGGCCCGACGGAGGGGTCGGAGGGGAAGGAAGCCCGGGAAGGTGGCCGGCGCATATCTGGGACCTGGGCAAGATCTGGACAGAGACGGCAACATGGGAGGAAGCCAAGCATGAGTGATTCACCCGTTGATGCCCCTACTAGCCGGTGGGAGGTGTTGGGTCGGGAGGTCCGGTGCATGCAGGACTCTCTCAAGGGGATGCCCCTGGCGGGCGTCCTGGACAGGGAGGCCAACCATATAGCGGCCATGCAGGACGAGATCGACTGGAAGACCCGCGAGGCCCTGGCACTCCACTGGCTGGGCGTGGAGGAAGGCGAGCTTCCCGAGGGGATCGGCTAAGGCCAGCAGCGTGCCAGCGTAGCCGGTGACCGCGGGGCGCGGGCGCAGCCGCCCGTGCAGGGGCTCCAGATTTTGGTGGACTTAGTGCGGAGGGGGGGTTATTGTCCCGGATGTTAATGAACAACTCATAAAAATCGTCTTAAAAACTTCCTGGCATTCGAGAAATAATCAGTCCACGGGGCTTAGCACACACTGGATCTGTCAGCGCACATACGCATGCATAGAGGAGGAAGGGAAGTGGCCAGCACTCATCAGGGCTCAGACATATCCATCAGCGAGGTCAGGAGCAGGGTCAGGGAAGCCCTGGAAGGGTCGCCCGTCGGGGACTGGCTCGCCAGCCCCCATCCGGAGCTCACGGACAACGCCAGGGCGGTGCTGAAGCGCCGCTACCAGGCCAAGGACAGGGAGGGCAACGTCATCGAGGAGCCCGGCGAGATGTTCCGCCGCGTCGCTCACAACCTGGCGGATGCGGACGGGCGCTACGGTGCCGGCCAGGACGAGGTGGCGGCCACCGAGGAGGAGTTCTACCAGGTGATGTCCAGCCTGGAGTACATGCCCAACTCTCCCACGCTGATGAACGCCGGGAGGGAGCTCCAGATGCTCTCCGCCTGCTTCGTGCTGCCCGTCAGCGACTCCATGGAGGACATCTTCGAGATCGTGAAGCAGGCCACCCTCGTCCAGAAGAGCGGCGGCGGGACCGGCTTCGCCTTCAGCAGGTTGCGTCCCGAGGGTGACATCGTGGGCTCCACCGGTGGGGTGGCCAGCGGTCCGGTGAGCTTCATGCGCGCCTTCGATGGCGCCACCGAGGCCGTGAAGCAGGGCTCCACCCGGCGGGGCGCCAATATGGGTATCCTCCACGTCACCCACCCCGACATCCTCAAGTTCATCGGCTCCAAGTCGGACGGCAAGAGCATCTCCAACTTCAACATCAGCGTGGCCGCCACCGAGGAGTGGATGGAGCGGGTCAGGGCCGGTGAGGAGTACGACCTCATCAGTCCACGGACCGGGAAGGCCACAGGCCAGTTGAAGGCCCGCGAGGTGTTCGACCACCTAGTGGAGATGGCGTGGAAGACCGGGGACCCGGGCATCGTCTTCCTTGACCGGATCAACGACGATAATCCCACGCCGGAGCTGGGCCAGATAGAGAGCACCAACCCCTGCGGAGAGCAGCCCCTGCTTCCCTACGAGTCCTGCAACCTGGGCAGCGTGAACCTGGCCCGCATGGTGCGGTATACCGATGAGGGCGCACAGATAGACTGGGACAGGCTGGGGCTGGTCATCAAGACGGCCGTCCACATGCTGGACAACGTCATCGACATGAACCGCTATCCCATACCCCAGATCGACGAGATGAGCAGGAAGACCCGGCGGATAGGGCTGGGGGTGATGGGCTTCGCCGACATCCTGGTGTTCTTGGGCATCCCCTACGACTCGGAGGAGGCGCTCCGGGTGGGGGGAGAGGTCATGCAATTCATCAAGGAGAGGACCGACGCTGCGTCGGTGGCCCTGGCGGAGGTAAGGGGGGTGTTCCCGGCCTGGGAAGGGAGCATCTACGATAAGCCCGGCGGGCCCCGCATGCGCAACTCGGCCCCCACCACCATCGCCCCCACCGGCACCATCAGCATCATCGCCGGCTGCTCCAGCGGCGTGGAGCCCCTGTTCGCCCTGAGCTACGTACGCAATGTGATGGACAACACCCTTCTCGTCGAGGGCAACCCCCTCTTCGAGGCCGTGGCCAAGAAGGAGGGGTTCTACTCCCAGGAGCTCATGGAAGAGCTAGCGCAAAAGGGCAACCTTCGCCACCTCGACGTAGACGTGCCCGAGTGGGTCAGGACGCTCTTCGTCACCTCCCACGACATCACTCCCGAATGGCACGTCCGAATGCAGGCGGCCTTTCAGCGGCACACCGACAACGCCGTATCCAAGACAATCAACTTCCCCGCTAGTGCCACCGTCCAGGACGTCGCCGCGGCGTATAACCTGGCCTATGAGCTGGGCTGCAAGGGTATGACCATTTACCGAGATGGCAGCAAGGACAACCAGGTGCTCAGTACGGGGGACACGGGCAAGTACCGGGATGCCGAGGTGGGGGAGGCCGGGGCTGTCCCAGAGCACCGCCTTGAGAGGGCGGGTGCCGGGCTCACGCCACGGGGCAGGCCCCAGGAGATGCGGGGCGTTACCGAGAGGATCAGGACCGGCCACGGCAACATGTACATCACCATAAACTTCGACGAGACCGACAACCCCTTCGAGGTCTTCACCACCCTGGGCAAGGCGGGCGGCTGCGATTCCGCCCAGCTGGAGGCCATATCCAGGTTGGTGTCGCTGGCCCTTCGCTCCGGCATCGACATCAAGGAGGTGGTGGCCCAGCTCAGGGGCATCACGTGTTGTCCCGCGTGGGACAATGGGGTCCTGGTGCGCTCCGCCCCCGATGCCGTCGCCCTCGCCCTGGAGAGGCACGCCAGCGCCGGAGAGTCCCAGAAGGAGGACGTGGGGTCCTCGGACGTGGCGGGGGCGCAGCTAAAGCTCTTCGCCAGCGTCAAGGACAAGGTGACCTGGGACATCAACGACTATCAGCCCCGCAGCCGTTGCCCCGACTGCAACGGTGCCCTGGCGTACCAGGAGGGCTGCCTGCTGTGCACCGGCTGCGGCTGGAACAAGTGCGGGTAGAGGGGACGGGAGACCATGGCATTTAAGGATAATCTAAGAGAGTTCATCGGAAACCTGGGGGGCTTCGGGCCCGAAAATCTGACGCGCCTACAGGGGCTAGTTCGAAGTGACGTTCCCGACTTTACAACGATCCGCCTTAGTGCGCTACTGCAAGGCAGCCCGCCCAGAACAATTGAGGTAGCCGGATTAGCCAAGGCGTTGGATGTACACCCTCGGCAACTCCTAAACGAATCAGCTAAGGTAGGGGCAGACGAAGGCAGAAAGATAGCGGACTTTGCAGTAGGCAGCCTTAAAAATTTTCAGCTAGTCGAAAGTTTCTGTGTTTACGTCGAAACGAGCGCCGCCTTTAGGGGCAAGGCGCTGACCCAGAATGACCTGTCCGAGATACTCAATGCGTTTCGGCCGGAAAGCGAACTCGAGGATGAGATGGAGTTGTTCGATCTGGGAGACCAATGATGCATGAAGCTGACGATCTCTTCATCTCGACGGTACTCAAGCCGATTGGAGCGCAACTCAACCACATGCCAGTGGATGTGGAGCGGCTGGTCAGGCTATGTGGGGTGACTTCCATCGAAAGGCGTCCCATCGCGTCCGATGCCATGCTCCTACCTATGGGAGATGGGTACAAGATCATACTGAACGATGTTACGGGAAGTGCGGGGCGGTCAAGGCAACGGTTCTCCCTGGCTCATGAATTAGCGCATCTGCTTCTCAAGTTAAGCGGGCTCGGCAGCGCGGCTGATGTGCGGACGAAGCACAGGCGGGCTCGCGGAGACAGCAACGAAGAGCTGCTTTGCGACAAAATAGCGGCGGAAATTCTAATGCCCCGCCACGCCTTCGTAGCAGATGGTTCTGTCACTGGCTGGTCTCTCAAAAGTCTTAAGACCTTGTCAACCGAGTACCAGACATCGATACCTGCTACGGCTATACGAATGGTCGACCTCATGCCAGAAACTTGTCTGTTGGGGGTCTGGAGGCCTCCAGCAGATAATGAGGCCGTCCCTAAACTCCAGTGGTCCCATGCGCGCGGAAGGCGCTTCGGGGTGCCCAGTGCAGTCCCACGTAGCAGGCTATGGCTGATCTCGCGTGCGCTGCACTCGGCGGGAGTCCAATCAGGTATAGCTCCCGTTGTTGATAAAGTGCGGCAGACCGCGAATCCTAACGATGTACCTACTGAAGCACTAGCCTGGGGACAGGGCGAATACAGACAGGTGATGCTGTACTACTATCCGGAACGCGAGCTGTCCGACGATATGGTTGCGATCGGAAAGGCTACGTGGCGGCTACAATGAAATGTCATGGTCTCGGCTATGGCCCGGGAATGCCGAGGGGGCTAGACCATGAACACGGGGTCGGCGTCGGTGACGGTGCGGCGCTCCGCTGCAATGCCCTGGCGCAGGTACTTGGGCAAGGAGAACATCGCCCGGTGGCCGATGCCGTCGTAGTAGCGGGGCTCCTGGGGTAGCCTAGCGGCTATCAGGCTGTCCACGACCCGGGGGTCGGCGTCCAGCGGTCCGACGGCCATCTCCTCGTTAAGGGCTAGCAGGAAGCCCCACAGCGTTGTAAAGGCGGGCACGTAGACGTTGTAAGGGTAGAGGTGGGGGAAAACCTGGGAGATGGTGCGTGCGAGGGCCGTGAAACACTCGGTGTAGTTGAGGAGCCCGGCCGGACCCGCCTGGGTTACCAGGATGCCGCCCGGTCTCAGCTTTGACCGGGCGATCTCGTAAAACTCCTTCGTGTAGAGCAGGTAGGACGGCCCGCCCTCGATGGGATCGGCCAGGTCCAAGACTATCACGTCGAAGGATTCCCGGCAGGAAGAGAGGTATCCGCGGGCGTCCTCGTGTCTTAGCTCCAACCTCGGGTCGTCGAACCGGCCTTGATGGTGCTGGGGCAGATACTTACGACACAGGTCCACCACGTCGCGGTCCAGGTCCAGCATCACCACCCTCTCCACGCCCGTGTGGCACAGCACCTCTCGCAGGGTCGCCCCCTCGCCCCCTCCTCCGATAAACACCGACTCCGGCCTCTGATGGAACAGAAGGGCCGGATGCACCAGGGCCTCGTGGTAGATATGCTCGTCGGCCTCGGTCGACTGGGTCTTGCCGTCCAATACCAAGGACCGACCGAAGGCCTCGGTATCCAGGATGTCCACTTCCTGATAAGGAGTCTTGGTTGTGTGGACTACGTCTTTTATGCGGTAGAGCACCATCAGATCGGTGGTTACCAACTCGAAGTGCCATCTACCAGGTATCTGCATGTTCCCCAGCTTAATAGGGTCTAGGTCTCGCCACCGGCTCAGAGAGTATCCCCCGCCTTAGCTCGGTCAACGTAGGGTCCTTCGACTCGAGCCTGTCGATAAGTATCTGGGCCGCCCTGGCGGGTTCGAAGGATGTGCCACAGGTAAAGATATCGGCGGCAGCGTAGCCGTGCTCGGGCCAGGTGTGGATACAGATATGGGATTCCGCAATGGCCAGCACGCCCGTTACGCCCTGTGGATGAAACTGGTGGAAGGACTCTCCGATTATGTGGGCCCCTACTTCAATGGCCGCCCGTGTCATGGCGTCCTTGATGTAGGGCAGGTTGTCCAATAATTCCCGGTTACACTGCTTAAGGTCGAGCATCAACTGAATTCCTAGTACATTCAACCACCTTCCCCCTCTGTTTGAATTTTTCGTGCAAATGTAGATTGTATACTGGTAGGCCTTCCTTATCAATACCTGCGGAGTTTCCCCCAGTGGGTCCCACCCCCGGACCAGGCGAAAATCGGACCTGCGGGCGGCGGCCAATCCCTCGTCTTCCCGAGGGATCGTAAGGACACCTCTGGCCCTCCCTCTGTGGTGCCGGCGGCTAAGTTCGCCCCCCTACGCCGGGTCTGGTGCTATACTTTCAGTCCGGGATCCAAGATCTTCGCTAGTGGCCATACCATGTGAATGGCTCACGGAGGTATCATGATCGGGGTACTGACCCACCACTGGGCTAAAGAGGGCAGGCTGGAAGAGGCCCATGAGTTGCTGGACCGCAACGGCCTCGCCCAAAGCAAGGCCCCCGGATTTGACAGCCGGCGAACTTTGTACTCTCTCAGCGACGCCAACAAGATAACGACCCTGGTGACCTGGGACAGCGACGAGATATACGACGCCTGGAGGGCGAGCCCGGAGCGCGCTGTGGCCATGGCGGGGGCCGGAGAGCTCTGGAGTAGGCCCCCGGAATCGGAGCGATTCCGGGTAGCGGACTAGGAGCTCCAGGCGCGGGGTAGGGATCCGGGTGCCGCGGGCGGGGCACCCCGCTCGAGGTCCGCTGAAGCTCGGCTACGCTGGGCGAATCAAGAGGCCGCCCCATGGCCATGGGGCGGCCTCGAATGTTGTTCCCGGTGCCTTTTCCACGCATTTGCAGGATTTAATAGTCCAAGGCGTCCGGGAATATAACTCAAATGTTGCGAAGGGTACGGCCCCTTATCTGAACCAGCCCCTGTTCTTCTGAGTGGTCTTCTTGCGGAGGAAGCTGGGTATGTCCAGGTCCTCTGTCTCGTCGGGGATGGCGTCTTTCAAGAGCCGCTGAAGCTCCTCATCCCTGTGGTCCAGGGCGTCCTGGAGCACAGGGAAGGCCGCGGCCACCATAGTGACTTTGATTTCGTCCTCCATCTTCGGGTCCCTGGATGTGCCGAAGATAATATTGGCTTCGGGGTCGGCAAGCTCCTGTATGACGTCGGCGGCGTCCTGGACCTCCTTGAGGGTCAGATTGCCGCCTCCGGTGATGACGAAAAGGATGCGCTTGGCTCCCTCGATGGCGATATCCAGTAACGGGCTCTTGGTAGCCTGTTTGGCAGCGTCCCTGGCTCGCGTCTCGCCTTTGCCCCGACCGATGGCCAGCCATGACTGGCCAGCGTTGCTGAGTATGGTCTTCACGTCGGCAAAGTCCACGTTGATCTCGCCGGGCGTCGTGATCACCTCGGCGATGGCCTGAATTCCCTGGTGCAGGACCGAGTCGGCCGTTCTCAGGGCGTCTTCCCAGCTGATGGTCTGCTCCTTGTGCCGGTCCATTTGGAGCAGGCAGTCGTTGGGGATTACTATCAGTGTGTCCACGTGATCCTTCAGCCGGGCGATGCCCTCCTCGGCGTTCTTACGTCGGACGGAAGCCTCGAAGGAGAAGGGCCTGCTGACCACGGCCACGGTGAGTGCGCCGGCCTCTTTGGCCAGCTGGGCTACCAGGGGCGTCGCTCCGGTGCCGGTGCCACCGCCCATCCCCACTGCGAGGAAAACCATATCTGCCCCATCCAGGACCCTCTCCAACTCCTCCCTGCTCTCTTCGGCCGCCTGGCGGCCCAAGTCGGGATTGGCGCCGGCACCCAGGCCCCGGGTCAGGTTCTGCCCAATAGAGAGTTTGTTGGCAACTTCGCACCGTTGCAGGTGCTGGGCGTCGGTGTTCAGGGCGTAGTAGTCCACGAGGGAGAGCTTTTCCTTGAACATCCGGCCGATGGCGTTGCACCCTCCTCCCCCGATGCCCAGTACCCTGATGATGGGCGTCCCGAGCGGATTCGCCGCCTGTGGGGTCTTGGGGTTCAACGGCATCGCTTCCTGCCCAAAGACTCCATCCGGATACCCCTGATTCCTAGAAACCATGGTCCCCTCCTTCAAGCCTTGTATTTTGTTACTGCTCCTCTGGTCTCCAGCGGCCTCAGGCCGTGGCTCTCTGCCAGTTTCTGCGGAACCTGTGGAAAAGGGGCATGTGTCCCAAAAGGCTCCGCTCGCCGTTTCTGTAGTACCGCCTCTCGCCCTGATGCTTGATCCCCCAGAGAAGGGTGCCCACGCTGGTGGAAAAAGCGGGCTTCTTGAGCTCGGCTGGGAGCCCAAGGATTCCCGCCGGGTGAGCTATGCGTACCGGCGCGCCCGTCACCTTCTGAGCAAGCTCCTTGAGGCCGGGCATCTCGGCGACACCCCCAGTGATGATCATCCCGCCGGGCGGAAGCTGCCTCAGGCCGGCCTCCCTCAGCCGGGTCAGAACAAGCCTGAAGGTCTCGGTGAGACGGTCGTGGAGGGGCAGACACATGGCACGCCGTTTGATCATGCGGCGGGGTAGCCCCTGAAAGCCCGGAAGCTGCACCTCCTGGTCTCCTGGTATCGCGTCCGGCAACGCGTGGCCCCACTTGATCTTTAACTCTTCGGCAATGTAGAAGGGAGCTCCCAGGGCCACGGAGAGGTCCCTGGTGAGCTGGTTGCCGCCGACGGGTATGACGGCGGTATACCAGGGGTTTCCGGTCCTGAAGACTGTCAGGTCGGTGGTGCCTCCGCCCATGTCCAGCATCACCGAACCCATCTCCCGTTCGCTCTCGGTCAGGATGGCCTCAGCCGATGCCAGCGACTGTAGGACCAGGCACCTCACCGATAACCCGGACCCCTGCACCGCCTTCACCATATTCTTGAGTATAGGTGCCTCACCTAACACTACGTGAGACTCAACCTCTATCCGTTGGGCATGCAGCCCGATGGGGTTCCGTACGCCCGTCAGGCCGTCCACACCGTAGCCGATTGGGATGACGTGGAGCACCTCCTTGCCGGCAGCCACCTGGGGGTAGGAGGACTGAATCAGATGAAGCACGTCCTGGGATGAGACCGCACCGCTGTCGATGTCGGCGTCCATGGAACCCATGGTGTTGATACAGGTTATGTGGTCCCCGGTGATGCCAAGGTAGGTCCAGGAGGTCCTCCTGCCCAGGTATCGCTGCGCTTCAGATACGGAGGCCCTTACCGCCTCCTGGGTATCCCGGAGACTCTCTATACGGCCCTTTTGCATTCCCTGGGAGGGGACGATGCCCGTCCCCAGTACCTTTAGGTCACCTTGGGGTCCAATCTTGGCGATAATGGTGCACACCTTGGTAGTGCCCAGGTCGATCGCTGTGTAGAAGGTGCCTTTGGCCATTTCTATACCTCTTCTCCCAGACTTGTGGGCGGGATGTCGTTAGCCCTCCATGAGGCGTTGCGCTACCCTCATGCGGGCGCTCCTGCTGCGAGGGTTCTCCATAATCTCCTCGGGAGTCGGGGTGACCACCCTCCTGGTTACGATGTTCAAAGAGGCGGCATGGCCACAGATGCACACCGGGACCCGAGGAGGGCAGATACAATTCCTGGCCTCGCGGGACAGGGTCTGCTTCACTATGCGGTCTTCAAGGCTGTGGTAGCTAATGACGACCACCGCTCCTCCCGGAGCCAGGGTGGCGATGGCGCCCTGAAGACCGGCCCTTAGGTTGTCCAGCTCCGAGTTTACGGCGATACGCAGCGCTTGGAACGTGCGTGTCGCCGGATGGATCCTGCCCCTGCGTCCGCCACACGCCCTGGCGACGAGACCGGCGAGCTCGAGGGTCGTCCTGATGGGCCTGTGTGCGGCAATGGCCCTGGCGATCAGGCGGGCTCTGGGCTCCTCGCCGTAGGTAGCGACGATTCTCGCCAACTCCTCGGGGGGGTAGCCGTTAACGATCGTGGCGGCGCTCACGCTCGCCTCCGGATCGTACCGCATGTCCAGCGGCTCATCCCTCTGTAAGCTGAAACCTCGTCCCTGGCTCTCCATCTGGAAGGATGACATCCCCAGGTCCAGTAGGATCCCCATGGCACCCTGAAACCCGAGGGACCGGGCTAACTCCTCCACCAGGCCGTAGTTGCCGTTGACCAGGGTGAAGGAGCCCTCGAACCGATGAAGGCGGTGGCGGACGCTCTCCAGCGCGTGGGGGTCAAGGTCAATGCCCAGGAGCCGGCCGCCGGGGGTGGCGGCCTCCAGGATGGCCGAGGCGTGTCCCCCCTCACCCACGGTGCAGTCTATGTAGACGCCTCCTGGCTGCACCGCCAGGTACTGTACCGTTTCTCTAAGAAGCACCGGCAGGTGGTAAAACCTCTCCTCCACTATCCCGTCCCCGTCCCATCCGCGAAGGTAGGCCGCTTGCTCCTCAAGGCTACGGTCAAGAACCTGCTCCACTTCTGTATCCAATCCCTCTCCTGGAGTTATGCCCCCGTGGGGTTCGCGCCGAAGTTGGGGGGCGATCTGGGAGGACAATGGCCTCGTTCACGGGAAGGGAAGGCCCGGTCCCCCAAGGGTAGAAACCGCTGATCCGTTGACTGACCCGTCTGGGAGGGCCCCATCCGGGTTTGCCCTAGCAGGCGCCGGTGGCCCGGCGTGACCGTGGCCGGAACAGGAGGTGTACGCCAACTGCCTGGCTCATGGTTATCGGGTTGAGCCTAACAGGAACCCTGGTGAGAATTCAAGCCTTTATATAACCAATTTTCGATTAATATTTGAAATAACGACCAAGTCCCACTCCGCTCCCGCCCTTGGCTTCCCGTTTGACGATGTGTGGTGGCGGTGCTATACTCCCCGCTGGCCGCAACAGGCAGCCTACGCCACTACGCCAAAGGAAGGACTGAGATGAAGGCAGCGGTACTGTACCAGCCAAGGGAACCCCTGGTGGTGGAGGAGCTTAGCCTGGGGGGCCCCAGGGAGCGGGAAGTCCTGGTCAAGCTGGCCGCCAGTGGCGTGTGCCACAGCGATCTGCACTTTATAAAGGGGGATAGGGAAGTTCCCGTGCCCATTGTCCTAGGACATGAAGGGGCGGGCATCGTGGAGGAGGTGGGACCCGGAGTCACCTACGCCAGCGTCGGCGACCATGTCGTCCTGTCCTTTGTGCCCACGTGCGGCCGATGTTCCCCGTGCGTGAACGGAAGGCATAATTTCTGTGATTCTCGGTACCGGATGGGGGGCGGCCTGCTGGACGGCACCAGGCGCCTTCGCAAGGGCGACCAGGAGATCAATCATGCCAGCGGCCTGTCGACCTTCGCGGAGTACGCCGTTGTGCCTGAGGACAGCGTGGTCCGCGTCCGCCACGACGTCCCCCTGGATAGGGTTGCCCTCGTTGGCTGCGGTGTAGCCACCGGGGTCGGTGCCGTTATAAACACCGCCAAAGTCGAGCCGGGAAGCAGGGTGGTGGTGATAGGCGTAGGCGGAGTGGGCCTTAACGTGGTTCAAGGGGCCGCTCTCGCGGGGGCGCAGTCCATCATCGCCGTGGACATCCGCGGCCCCAAGCTGGAACACGCCCTTCTGTTCGGTGCGACCCACCTCATCAACTCCTCCACCGAGGACGTGCAGGCCCGGGTCCGGGAGATCACCAATGGCGAGATGGCCGACTACGCCTTCGAGGTCATCGGCCTCCCCGAGACCATAACCCAGGCCCTTTATACGACCCGCCGGGGTGGTGTCACCGTGGCCGTGGGGGTCACCCCCACGGGGGCCCGGCTCAGCATCGACCCCGATTTCCTCAGGGCGGGAAGGATACTCATGGGCTGCTCCTACGGTTCCTGCTACCTCCGGGCCGACATGCCCAAGCTTCTGGACCTCTACATAGCAGGCAAGCTGAAGCTGGACGAGCTGATAACCCGGACCTTCAGCCTCGACGAGATCAACACGGCCTTCGACCTCCTGGATAGAGGAGAGGTCGCCCGAAGCGTGATCGCGTTCCCCTGACCCGGACCGGGCTACTCCCTGCCCAGGAACTCCTGCACCCAGCTAGTCGCCGGCTCTTTGTCGTACCGGGCATACAGGATCAGGGCGTTCCGTGTGGAGTCCCCCTGGAAGAAGCGCTCGTACAGTACCTGGCGGGTTGCGAAGCCGCTGCAGCACGCGTCCCATGCCAGTCGGAACAGCCTGATACGCTCCCTGGCCGAGGCGCTGTCCGTCTCCATGTAGCGGGCCACCTCCGGAGCCAGGTGTCCCTGGAGGTCTGCCTCGACGGGGAGGGCCATGAGGCTGCTGGACCCCAGGAGGTGGAGGACCTCCGCCATCCTGGGGTAGATCCGGATGAACAGGTTGCGGGCCACCATGAGGGGGAAGGGCGAGGGGCACATGACCCCCCAGCGGTCTATCTGAGCATCGGCCTCCGCCGCCCGCAGGCAGGCCCTGGTTACCTCCAGGTTCTCGATGATCTCGGCCACCATCTGCTGTGCCTGGGGCAGCTCGCCTGATCCCAGGGTGCGGACCATGAGGTTCGCCAGTCCCAGGATGAACTCGCACTTTACGACGTTCTTGGTCACCACCTGGTGGCCCGACTGGGTGTACTGGTTGGTGGCGGTGGACAGGTTGTTGCACAGCTCCACGTCGCCCAGCAGGAACACCCGCTCCCAGGGCACCAGCACGTCGTCGAAGAAGACGATTGCGTCCATCTCCTCGAAGTGGGAGCGGCCGAGGTCGAGCGCTTCGCGGCAGAGGAACTTGAGGCCGGGAGTATCGCAGGGGATGGCGAAGGCAAAGGAGTAGCGCTCCAGGGAGCTTCCAGGTAGCCGGTGAGACCTGGCCGGATAGACCACGATCTCGTCGGATAGGGGACCCAGGGTGGCCAGCACCCGGGACCCTCGTACCACGATGCCGGCGTCCGTCTCCCGGGTGACGGAGAGGGCTACGTCGGTCCTGTCGTCCAGGGGTGTAGCCAGGGGGGACCGGTTACGCTGAAGGTTCACCAGCGTATGGGTGAGCACCAGGTCCTTCTCCCGGATGTGCTCGTAGTACCGCTGGATGTTGTCCTTGAACTCGGGCCGGTTCTGGGCGAAGTAGTCCCCCGCGGCGGCCATGGTCATGATGCTGACGTTCAGGAAGTCGGGCGTGCGTCCCATCATCCCGCAGCCGGCCCGGGCCCAGTGGGCCATCATCCTCCGCCGGCGCTCCAGCTCGGGGATGGTGCGGGGGATGATGAAGGAAAGCCCGACCCGGTCTCCGGTGCTGGGCGAGACGTATGTCATCTCATCCATCAATCCCGGGTCGTGCTGCATGTCGTAAAGGCTCGCAAGAGTATGGACCGCGTTGCCCAGGGCGGGGTGGCTGGTGACGTCCTTCACTCGCTCCCCGGCGATGTACACCTCCGCCGCCCGCTGCTTCAGCCCCGCTACGTACTCCAGTCCCGTCCTCGCGGGCATCACCTTCCTCCTCTTCGCCCGGGGTGAAGCCTGACGGAGCAGACCGCCCAGCCTACCCCCCACGGCCGTAACATTATACTACCCGCTGAGGGCCGGCTGCCCCGATTGACGTGTTTAGACCCTCGTGCTATCTTAGGGTTCGTTCCCCCGAAGAGTCCCGTTGGAGCAGTCACGTGGGCTGCCGGGTGGCAGTCGTGCCTGGGATTGTGATGGGCAGCGGGGGAGTTGGCGCGGAGGAGCGCCTATGCGGGAGCAGGTAGTAGGGCTCTTCCAGGTGGAAAGTGGCCCCCACGAGGCGGCGGCGATGCTGGGGGCAGTGGGATACGTCCCTTCGGACCTTATACTGGCGAGCACCTTGTGGAAGATCGGCGCCATCTTTGGAGGGCTTCTGGGAGCGATCGTCGGGTCGAAACGGGGATTGGAGCCCCGGTTGGCTCGGCGATACGAGGAGCACATCGCCCGGGGTGCATTGGCCCTGGCGGCCCGGGTGCACCACAGGCATGCACCTCAGGCGAGGGCTATATTTATCGAAAGCGGTGCCTTCGACGTGCGCAATGTCGAGGGGACCTTCGTGGCGAGGAAGCGTACCGGGGCCTCCAGAGGCCTGAGTCATGGGGTTTATGGGGCAGCAGACTCTCCATCGTAGAGGGGGACCTTTGGCCGAGGCCATGTATCGTGCGACGCAAGGGGTCGTTGAGGAGGACCTGGCGGGGATGGCGCTACTCAGAGAGGAGCTCCCCGGTGAGCTCAGTGACTTTGAGCTGGCCAGGGAGGAGATGCTGGACAACGGGTCCATGGCGGCCCAAGGGTTCCCGGGGAGCACTACTGGGGAGATCGCGTCGACGGGACGCATCACCGGGTACCTGAGGGAGTTCGTCAGGGCCGACCTGCCGGCGGCCACGGAGGGCGGTGCTGATATCATCTCGGCTACAGTGGTACACCTCTTCGGCGACCCACAGCAGGTGTCCCGGTGGATGGCGGAGAGATTTCTGAGGGAGTTCCGGCAGTTCGTGGGCAAGGAGCTTGGGAACGAACAGCACCTGCTGAGCGCCGACCCCCTTGCCTTCGACGGCTTCTCGGACGAAGCGGTGGGGCTGCGCACCCTGCAGACGAGCCATCTGGGGCTAGTCTCCTCTACCGTCGTGGACTTTCGCATGGGCCGTCTCCTGGGAGTGGCGTACCTCGTGTCCCAGGGCGACGTGGAGCGTCAGGGACTGGTCAGGCAGATGGGCCTGAAGCTGGAGCGTAGGATGGTCCGGGTGCTGTTGGGGTCGGTCTAGCCCTGCCTGGCACACCTAACTCGTACCGCCGGGCGGTTGGCGTGGCCTGTGTCCCTATGCCAGCACGGCTGGAATCCGACCGGTCCCCCGGCACGTAGACTATCAGGGAACCTGTGGGATATGGGGGGCCGAGATGCGCAAGGGGCTTCTGCTCGTCGTGCTGAGACTGGCCTTGCTGGCCGGTTGCGGAGGGGTCTCCACGGCCACCCCCTCAGCTGCGACCGCTGTGGTTAAAAACCTCCACCTCTGTGCCCCCGGCGGCGATACCGACGTCCACCCCTGTGCCACTACCCACCTCTACCTCCCCTCCCGCTGCCGCGACGCCGACCAGCACGCCTGAGCCTACGCCGACCCCGACGGCCACGCCGGTGCCCCCAACGCCAACTCCCACGGTCCCGGCATCGCCGACCCCAGCAGCCCCTCCCACCACGATTCCTGCCCCTACCACCACCCCCTCGCCGGTGCCCACCGCTACTCCAGTACCTGTCCCTGCTACGCTTACTCCCGGTCCGGTACTGACCCCTACCCTAGTCCCTACGCCGACCACACCGCCTCCCACCCCTACGCCTACACCGACGCCCACGCCTACGCCGACACCCACCCCTACCCCGATTCCGCCAACTCCCACACCAACTCCCACACCCACGCCGACGCCGACGCCGACTCCTACTGCTACTCCGATCCCGCCGACCCCAACACCCCCGCCACCCCTTGTCTCCGAAATCCGGAGCCTGGCTCTTCAGAACATCACGGTCACCGCGGGGACGAGCGTGATCTGGATCAACAACGACCCTGTATCCCACACCTCGACCTCGGGCGTATCTCCCAATGCGAGTGGGCTATGGGACACCGGTAATATAGACCCGGGAAGGCTTTCCACCACCGTGTTCTTCACCGCGCGCGGCAGCTTTCCCTACTTCTGCACGATCCACCCCTTCATGACGGCCACGGTCACCGTGCAGTAGCGGGTCCAGGGGAGGCCGCCGATTTGGGAAATTTCCCGGGAGATGACTTGCCATTGGTGGAATCGGTGAGCAGAGTCCTTTACAATTGTTCCCGGTCGTTGCGATCCAGCGGGGACGAATTCTCGTCAGGTTGACCAGGCAAAATGCGGGGAGTATGAGCGGATGAAAACAGGGCTCGTGGCTATGGTGGTGTGGGTGGGCCTGCTGGGGGCCGCATGCGGAGAGGCGGCCACGGCGACGCCAGTCCCAAGCCCGACGGCCACCGTCGCTCCCACCTCGACGATACAGGCGACGCCCGTCGCCCTGAGCCCCAGGGCACAGGTTGCGTCGGCAACCCCCACGTTGGTGTCGGGGGCCAGTTCCACCGCTACCCTGCCGCCGCCACCAGAGGGGGCGACCGCCACCCCCGCGCCGACGGCGACAGTGGCCGCGACAACCACTCCGGGGACGCCGGTTAGCCCCCCTGCGGAGCCCACGCCGACACGACCTCCGCCGCCTACTCCCGTTCCTAGCCCAACACCGGAGCCTACCCCCAATCCGACCGCCGCCCCAACTCATGCGCCGGCTCGCCTCCCTGGGACCCACGACGTCGAGATCACCGGCGGCTTCGCCTTCTCCCCCAACGACGTTACCGTTAGAGTCGGCGATACGGTGGTGTGGACCGTCACCGGCATAGGGCATACCACCACATCGGGCACGCCCACCGAGCCGTCAGGCACGTGGGACAGCGGCTTTCTCAGGGTTGGGGAGTCCTTCAGCCAGACGCTTACTGCGCCTGGCGAACTCCTTTACTTCTGTAACATACACAAGTCAATGCGGGGCAAGGTTACCGTGACGGAATGACCGGGAACGCTTGCGCCAGGGCAGGACCAGGGCGGACTATATCGTAGGAGGTGGCGGCATTGTTCAGGTTGCTTCTAGGGTTAACGGTCCTTACCGTTGGGCTGGTGGCGGCCGCATGCGGGGAGGCGGATGTGCCCACCGTGACCTCGACCCCCACCCGCACAACTTTGGCCGGGCCGACGGAAACTCCAAAGGCGGCGTCTCCCGCCGTCACATCGGAGGTACGAAGCTTTGCGCTGGAGGACCTGACCGTGCAGGTGGGCACGGCGGTCACCTGGGTGCGCCGGGCCAGCGTTTCCCATTCCACCACTTCCGGCAGCCCGGGGGACGCGGATGCGGGCGAGATCTGGGATAGCGGTACCCTGGGCGCGGACGCTACCTTCAGCCATACCCTCGGCCAGGCCGGAACGTTCCCCTATTTTTGCAGGTTTCATCCCTCTACGATGCGGGCGACCGTCACTGTGGTGGAGAACCTGGCGGGGCAGGCCGCGGCTTCGCCCAAGGCACCGGCAGGAGACGAGCCGGCTGCTGAGCCCGATGCGGAATTTGAATACTACTAGCCGGTCCGTCCTGATTGTCTACGACGGGCGCGGCCCTCAAATTGAGCCTCTGGCCCTGGCGGTGGCGGAGGGGGTATCCACGGTCGACGGGGTACTCCCCAAGTCCGAAAGGGTGGAGGACGCTGCCCGGGAAGACCTCCTTGCCGCCGACGCCGTGATCATCGGGTCACCCAACTGGAGCGGCGTCACGGGCTCCCTGAAGCTGTGGCTCGACGACCAGGGCGACCTCTGGGAGGAAGGGCTGCTGGAGGGCAAGATTGGCGCGGCCTTCTCCACCGGCCGTGGGCGCCATTCGGGGCTCGAGTTTACCCTGCTCAGCCTCATTCACTGGATGTTGGCCTGCGGCATGGTCATCGTGGGCCTACCCTGGAGCGAGGACATGCGGGTGTCCGGCTCCTACTACGGCGCCACATCCGCCGGAGAGGTCTCTCCCCAGGACTTGGAGCAGGCCCGGAAGCTGGGTGCCAGGGTGGCGCGGCTTACATCCCGCTTGGGCGATGGAGGCGGAGGGCCTCGAAACCGGGTAGCCCCATAGTCGCGAGTGATACTCTCCATCTCCCAATATCCCTTGACAGGAAGGGATGGTCCGGCGCAAAAATGAGTGGACCTATCTCCAGTGCGGCGAGGCGGGAAGCTCTCGGGACATGGCGGATGAGACAACCGGAGTTAGCAACCCGGCAGAGACCGGGCCCAGAACGTGGCTTTCCCGCGTACAGACCTTCTCGTCCCTGACGCATCGGGACTACCGCCTGCTGTGGGCGGGCACGATCTTCAGCAACATGGCCCTGTGGCTCCAGTTTCTGAGCCTGGGCTGGTTGGTTTGGAACATCACCATAGACCCCGAGACGGGACGCGGCTCTGTCCTCCTGTCGGGCATGGTGGCTGCGGTGAGGGCGCTGCCCACGCTGGTCATAGGCCCGTGGGCGGGGGTGATGGTGGACCGGGTGGACCGGCGCAAGGCGGTCATCGCGGTCCAGCTCCTCCTTGCGACAGTGGCCATCTTCTTCGCTTTCCTGGTGGCGTCCGGAAGAGTCGAGGTGTGGCACGCCTTCGCATATGCGGCCGTCTCCGCCGTGTGCTTTGCCTTCCTGATGCCCGCCCTCCAGGCCCTCATAGCCAACACAGTGCCGGCCAAGGACATGGGCAACGCCTTCGCCCTCTACGCCATGACCGTTACGGCCAACCGGCTTATAGCGGCCATGATTGGGGGGACGCTAATCACGACGGTCGGCATCAAGTACAATTTCTTCGTGGAGGGTGGGGCCTACGTGGCCATGGCCTTGTTCCTGATTCCCATGAGGGTGCCTTACCGGGAGGCGTCCACCTCTCTTGGCACTTCGGTGCTGGCCAATCTGAAGGGGGGCCTCAGGTACATATGGAAGGAAAACCCGATCATACTCCACCTCATCATCCTGAGCCTGATCCTGAACCTGGTCTTCATGTCCGTGCCCGCCCTTCTGCCTGCCTACACGGGCGAGGTACTGAACAGTGGCGCCGACGTCGGCGGGTACCTGCTGGCCGCCCAGGGCGTGGGTGGGTTCGTGTCCACCGTGCTGATAGCCTCCCTGGGCTTCGTGCTCAGGAAGGGAAGGACGGGGCTCTTCGCCCTGGTGCTGGGCTCCGCCGCTATCCTGGTCCTGGCCCAGTCGAGCTGGATCCTTCTCGCTTTAGCGATGATGGTCCTCTTGGGCTTCGCTCAGACCAACTTCATTGTGAGCAACATGACCCTGGTACAGGAGATGGCCCCCGACACGCTGCGGGGGAGGGTTACCAGCATTCACATGATGCTCCACGGGGTAAGCCCGCTGGCCATCTTCCTGATAGCGCTGTTCATGGAGCTTTACACCGCCTCTGCAGCGCTCACGGCGGTTGCCTCGGGGAGCCTAGCGCTGTCCCTCTACTTCCTGGTCACCTTCCGGCAGGTGCGCCGGCTGGAGTAGAGGGGCGGCGGACGTCCTACAGCCAGCGGCCAAGGACGTGGGCAACGGAAGATACTGCTGAGGCTAGGTTGGTACATAATCTACCCCAGCCGATAGGGGCACTCAATGTCCGTTGATGCCGGAGCCAGCCCGGCTGGCTATATCCCTGCCCCGTAGATATGGTGCGGCCTCACGACGATGGCGGCCCTACCCTGCTCGACCATGGCTCTGTCGTAGTCCTCCCAGTCGGGGTACTCACGCCCCGCGCACGCACGGTACACTTCTCGCAGGATGTTCCCGAGCTCCTCGGGGGGCGTCCGGTCAGACCAGTGGATATCCGCGGTCCCTTCGACCACGGCGTATGCCGACCAGTCGGGGCTGGATACCAGCATGGTGCACCTCGGGTCTCGCCTCAAGTTCGCCAGCTTGGCCCGGTCCCTGGTGGTGGTGAAGGCGACGCCGCCGCGGTAATGCCCGCAGGTGACGACACTCGCCTGGGCCGCGCCGCCCTTCCGGAAGGTGACCGCTACCGCATTGTGGTTGCGTTCCAGGAACGGGACGATCTCGTCAAAAGTCATGGGCTACCTCTATGTGGGATGGTGGTGACGTACGGCAGGTGCCTTCCCGCCCTAGCTGGGTAAGTATACCATCCCGCGACCGGAGAGGCCGGTGTGCCCCTCTGTCACCCGCCGTCGTGACGGTGTAGCCTTCGTGGTAAAATGGGCGCGTCGGATACCCCTCGGTGGAGATAACACTGGCCCGAGATTGATCCCGGGCCTCTGGCGGAGGAGGCGCGTATGTCGTCAGGGCAGTCTACCTACGATCTGGTGCTCAAGGGCGGCACTCTGATGGACCCCGGCCAGGGCATCCACGACCGGAGGGACGTGGCTTTCAAGGACGGCAGGGTCGCCGCCGTGGCCGAGCGCCTAGACCCCAGCCTGGCGTCTCGGGTGATGGACGTGGCCGGCAAGCTGGTGACCCCCGGGTTTGTCGATATCCACGGCCACTTTTATCATGGTGGCACCACCTCGGACACCGACGCGGACGAGGTATGCCTTCCGGCAGGGGTGACTACAGGGGTGGACGCGGGGAGCGCGGGCTGGGCCAACTACATGGCGATGCGGGACTACGTCTTTCCGTCCAAGAGGACGCGCCTTCTGGCTTTCCTCAATATAGGGGCCTCCGGCCAGGTCCTGAACCGCGCCGTGGGAGGCGAGCTTCAGGACATCAGGTCCGCGGACCCGGACCGCACGGCGGACACCATCCGAGGGAACCCGGGGCTCTTGGTGGGTGTCAAGGTGCGGATGATGGTGGACGCGGTCTCCCACTGGGATGCCCACGAAGCGTTGAGGCGGGCCCGCGAGGCGGCGGACAAGGCGGCGGTAAAGCTCATGGTGCACATCAGCCGCACGCCCATACCCCTGCCCGACATCCTGGAGGTGCTGGGGCCGGGGGACATCGCGACCCACATATTCAACGGCCACTACGAGGGCATTCTGGACCGAAAGGGCGCTGTCAGACCGGAGGTGAAGGCCGCCGCAGAGAGGGGTGTGGTGATGGACGTTGCCCACGCCGGCGTTCACTGTGACGTGGAGGTGGCCAGGGCCGCACTGGACCAGGGCTTCTTCCCCACCACCATCAGCACCGACATCCACATCCCACCGCCGGACAGGGTGGTGTACCGCCAGAACGACCTGGTGAGCAAGTTCCACGCCATGGGGATCCCCCTGGAGCAGGCAGTGGCGGCCAGTACCGTGCGGCCGGCCGGGGTGGTGGGCCTGGGTGACGAGATCGGATCGCTAGCACCGAGCATGGCGGGAGACGCGGCCGTCTTCGACCTAATGGAGGGGCGGTTCGTGTGGCACGACATGTACGGCCACAGCGTCGAGGGCGGCCTACGGCTGGATACCTACCTCACGGTCAAGGATGGTGCCGTGGTATGGCAGCGAGGCGGTCTGACAAGTACCGGCCAGTGCTAGGGCGGAGGCCGGGCTAGCGGCGCCTCCTCGGGGGCTGGGGAAGCGCGGGGCTAAAGGCCGGCCTGAGGGGTCGTTGCGGTCTCGGACAGCCGCTGGCGGTACTCCTGGGGCATGTCTCTCATGCGGACCCAGGGGCGGGACTCGCGCCGCCGGCCGACGCTGCGGGCTGACTGGACCACCAGCTCCACCCCCGCCAGGAAATCATCCCGGTGTATGTACTCGGCGCCCACTCCCCCCTCGGGGGTGGCGTTGTGGTAGTTTCCCAGGGGGAAGGCGATCCCAGTAGTGCGGTATCCGTAGTACCTGAAGGCGCTCGCCTCGCAAGTGCCGCCGCTCATTAGCTGGCGTTGCGCCCTGAATTCGGGCCGGCGCTCCGCCAGCTCCTCCCGGGCCTTTATCAGGGCTCCCTCGGCCTCGGCGTCGAAGGTAAATGTGGCGTCTCCCACCCGTATCACCGGACCCTGGCCTATCTCCGCGCCCGGGAGCGTGCGGCTAGCTTCCAGGGACACCACCACTGTATCTGGGGGAAGGGCCCCTTCCTGGGCCAAGAGCCGGGCCCCTATCAGCCCCACCTCTTCCGCCCGGGTGAACACGCCGTACACCTCGCCTTCGGTGCCGTCGGAGCCCAGGACCCGGAGGGCAGCCAGGATGCTGGCGCAGCCCGCCAAGTCGTCCAGCGCCCGCATGTGGACCAGCTCTCCATCGAGCCGGAAGTCGGGGAGGTCAAAGACAACAGGCCGGGGAAACTCGACCTGGGGGAGTCCCCGTCTCAGGCGGAGAGACACAGTCCGTTCCTCCTGGGGGCCGATGGCGCCCTCCGTCTCCGTCTCGATCCCCTCTCCGCCGGGCAGCAGTATTCGGACCGGGACGCCCTCGGAGAAACAGGCCTGGGGTACCCCGCCAAGGGCCCGTGCGGTCACCATGTCCCCTTCGAGGCTCAACGCCTCGAACCCTGGATGGTCCATGTGGGCCACGAAGGCTATGGGTGGCACCCCGCGGCCGCCGGGTGGGCCGGCCAGGTGGGCGATCAGGTTCCCGTAACGGTCCCGCCGCACCGAAATAGACAGGGTTCGCAGCCGGCTTTCGATGTAGCGGGCCACAGCGCCTTCCATGAACGGGGTGGCCGGGCATCTTGCAAGCCCCTCCAGAAAGTCCAGGGCGTGGTCCTTGGGATCGCTTTCGGTGCTCAACGTGGTACCGCTCCCGGCATCGATTGAGTTGTGGATGCCTTACAGTTGGGTGCCGGAGTGATATTATACTAGATGGAGCTTCTTCTTGCCCCGGCCGGGAACCCGGCCCGCCGGTATACGAGACCCGCTGGCCGAAATGGGGTAAGCCAAGGACGTGCCAGGCCTATGGCGGATGTGGCGCTCAGAGACAGGGTGGAGCGGCTAAGGGGGGAGATAGGGTACCATAATTACCGCTACTACGTTCTGGACGACCCGGTCGTCGGCGACACCGAGTACGACCGGCTCCTGAGGGCCCTGAAGGAGTTGGAAGAGGAACACCCCGAGCTCGTTACTCCCGAGTCACCCACCCAGCGGGTGGGAGCGGCCCCGGCCGAGGGGTTCGCCCAGGTGCCGCACGTGTTCCCCATGCTGAGCCTGGCCAATGCCTTCAGTTTCGAGGAGCTACAGGCGTGGCATCGCAGGGTGAAGGAGCGCCTGGAGGGTGCCGACTTCGAGATGGTGTGTGAGCTGAAGGTAGATGGCCTGGCCGTATCCCTCACCTACGAGGAAGGGCGACTGGTGCGGGGTGCCACGAGAGGCGATGGCTACCGGGGTGAGGACGTGACCCAGAACCTGCGCACCGTAAAGACCGTTCCCCTCGCCCTGCTGTGCCCGGGTCCCAGGGTGCTGGAGGTGAGGGGAGAGGTGTACATGCCCAAGGGAAGCTTTCAGGAGCTCAACCGGCAGCGAGAGGCCCAGGGGGAGCCCCCTTTCGCCAATCCGAGGAACTCGGGTGCCGGCTCCGTCCGACAGCTGGACCCCCGCGTGACGGCGTCCCGGAACCTGGGCATCTTCGTCTACGGGCTGGGACACAGCGAGGACGGCACCGCCGGCATCCAGGGTGCCATGCCCAACAACCACTGGGATACCCTACAACGGCTCCACGAGATGGGCTTCAGGACCAATCCCCATAACACCCTCTGTCACACCCTGGACGAAGTGGAGGACCTTTATCGCCTCTGGCTGGAGGACCGCCACGATCTGGCTTATCAGACCGACGGTCTGGTGGTGAAGGTGAACCCCTTTGAGTACCAGGACATGCTGGGCTATGTGGGCCGGGAGCCCCGCTGGGCGCTCGCCTACAAGTTCCCCGCCGAGCAGGCCCTAACCCGGCTCCTGCATATCGGCATCAACGTGGGCCGCACCGGTAGCCTGAATCCCTACGCCGTGCTGGAGCCCGTTAACGTCGGCGGGGCCACCGTCAAGGTGGCCACCCTTCACAACGCGGAGGACATCCACCGCAAGGATATTCGTGTGGGAGACTGGGTTGTGGTGGAGAGGGCCGGAGAGGTGATACCCCAGGTGGTGGGTCCTGTTACCGCGCGGCGTACCGGTGAGGAGAAGGTCTTCCGGATGCCTGAGAAGTGCCCCGTGTGCGGTGCCGCTGTTACGAAGCCGGAGGCCGAGGCGATGCACCGGTGCCCCAATACCAGCTGTCCCGCCCAGTTCTTCGAGCTGCTGAAACATTTCGTGAGCAAGGGAGCGATGGAGATAGACGGCCTCGGCGAACAGTGGTGCCGGGTCCTCATCGACGCCGGCCTCGCTACGGATGTGGCCGACCTTTATAGCCTAAGTGAGGAGCAGCTCCTGGGCCTGGACCGTATGGGTGAAAAGCTGGCGGCCAAGATTATACAGAACATTCAAGCGAGCAAGGGCCAGCCCCTGGCGCGAGTGATATTCGCCCTCGGAGTGTTTCATGTTGGTTCGGAGATGGCCGACTTGCTGGCGCACCACTACCCAAGCATCGACCGTTTGGCCCGGGCGGACCAGGAGGAGCTGACCTCCGTTCCGGGAATAGGGCCGAAGATCGCAGCGAGCATCGTCGCCTACTTTCGAGCGGAGGACAACCACCGGGTTATCGATAAGTTGCGGGCTGCCGGTGTGAGCCTCTCCCGGGAAGGGGAACAAGGTGGTGAGGAGGCCCCGGAAGGGAGGGAGTTGCCCCTGCGGGGTCTCAGCATTACCCTTACAGGGACCCTGTCGTCTATGAGCCGGTCCCGTGCCGAGGCCAGAATCAAGGAGTTGGGCGGCTCGGCCGCTTCCAACGTGACCCGTAAGACCGACTACCTGGTGGCAGGGGCCGACCCCGGTTCCAAGCTAGAGGCCGCGGCGCGGCTGGGGACCTGGGTGCTGAACGAGCAGGAGTTCCTGGAGCTGTTGGACGCCGGGAACGTGGTGGGGGAGTAGTGGCCACCCCCGCCGAGTTCGGGGGCCTCGCTGCCCTGTATCTTCCGGGCGTACCGCGGTCCCTCACGGCCATCCACGGGGGCCTGCAATACACTGGCGAGGTGGTCCTCTTGGACCAGTGGGACCCGGAGTGGGGCCGCTCCTTGGAAGGCGATGTGTACTTTCGTGTCGTTCTGCTTAGAAGTCGCAGGCAGCTGCCCCGTGGCGCGGTGTATGACTCCAGGATCGCCGCGTGTGTCCCTGGGAGGCGGTCCCCCAGGGGACGCTCGGAGGTGGGCCGAGAGCTCACGGCCATCAGGGAGACCCAGGCCACATACCGCACCCTGAGGGACCCACAGGACTCGCCCGTACGGGGCTACCTGGAGAGGCAGCGGGAGGAGCTGGAAGGCAGGCTATTGGCCGAAGAGGCGTCCCTCTACGCCAGCGGATACGTTGAGTCTCCCACGGGTTTTTCGAAGGACCTGGGCGGCTACTTCGCCGGCCCCGAGCCAACCCGCTGGTTCCAAGGGCTTGCCGAGACTTTGCTGTCCTGGGCTTACCCGTCCCTACCCCTGGACTCCGCCCTGCTACCCAGGCTGCTCGAGTCCCAGGAGATACCCCGAATATACGAGGCACTCTTCGCCCGCAGCGCCTCTGAAAGGGCGGCATTGGGGGAGTTCGGCCCCGGACTTGGTCTATCCAAACCGGAGGCTCCCCTCGAGTTCGACCCTGGGGCCTGTCGGGTGTTCCAGGAAGTCCGGGCCAGCCTCGAAAGTCGCGGAGGGGAGCTACCGTGGGAGGGGGTCCGCTCCCTGCTCGCCCACGCCGTCGGCCTTATCCGCCCCCTGGCCACACTCTATCTCCTTGCGTTCGTTCACTATGGCCGGCCCGAGACCGAGCTATCCCTGGTGCAGGGTCATGGCCTTACCCTTCGCGGTGGCAGGCCCGTGCGGGGGGCGAGGCTCAGCCGTGAGTTCCTGCCCTCCCTTACCTGGCCGGCCGAACCCGGGGACCAGGACGCGAGGTTCGACCAGAGCTTCAACAGCATCCGCCTCCTGGGGGAGGAGCTCTCCTGGAACGACGCCCTCCAGTACACGTCGCTGCTGTGCCAGGGCCTCGCCGAAGTCGAGCAGGACCTGGAGGTGGCGGGCCAGGAGCGGGAGCTGCTGGGTGCGCTTCAGGAGCTCTCCGGGGACGCCGACCAGGCCCTGGCGACCCTTGCCAGGCTGGGCGAGGCCGCGGCGGGCCCCAGCGGCCGGGACCTACACTCATCCCTCCAGCGCCTTCAAGGGGTATGTGAGGGTCGCGATTTCCGTCAGGTACACCTCGTGGCCAGGACGACCTACGGAGACCCCAGAGAGCTGCTTGAGGACCTCGACCTGCTGAGACGGCTTCTACACCTTGGGGAGTCCCTGGAGCGGATCGTGGGAATGAAAACTTATCTGGATGATGGCGCCGTCGTCGCTCGCAACGAACAGCTGTCCGTGGACCGCATGGCGCTGATGGAGGAGATGTCCCTCGGCGCACTCCTGGCCAGCTCCCAGGGCTGGCCTACCCTGAGGGCGCGCTTCCAGGACTACCAGCAGCGGTACCGCCGCGCCTACCTGCATCACCACGAGGGCTATCAGAGTATGGCTGCCCGGGCCTGGGAGTCGTTGGAGGACTCTCTCCTGAAATTGAACGCCCTGGCCCTTCTTAACTCCATCGGCGAGCTGGGGGAGCCGGTAGGCCGGGAGTTGGTCGCGAGACACATCCAGCTTGAGCAGGTGATCCGGCGTTGTGACATGGGCCCCTCGGAATCACCCCTGGACGCGAGCCCCAGGTGTCCCACTTGCCGTATGGCCTTGGGAGATGCGGTCCCTGCCAGGGAGTTGGGAAACTTCGTGAGGGACCTGGACCGCGCCCTGGGTAAGCAGAACCGCCGCCTCAGCCGGATGTTGGTCGAGCGCATCCTTCACCACCGGGCGGACCCCCGTCTTGGCGACTTCCTGAGGATAGTACAGGCAAGCGACCTCTCTGCCCTGTCCAATACCCTCGACTACGAGCTTGCCCAGTTTATTCGGCAGCTCCTGCAGAACCCATGAGGCTGATCGTCGGGTTGGGCAATGTGGGGAGGACCTTCCAGCACAGCAGACACAACGTGGGTTTCGAGTGCGTCGACCTCCTTGCCCTCAGGTGGGGGATCAGGCTGTCCGAGCGTCGCGCCAAGGCTGTCTTGGGCCAGGGACAGCCGGCGGGGAAACCGCCGCTGGTTCTGGCCAAGCCGCGTACCTACATGAACAACAGCGGAGCAGCAGCAGCCTACCTGCTTGCCCGTTTTCACGTTGCTCCGCGAGACCTGGTGGTAATCCACGACGACATGGACCTCCCACTGGGGCGGATTCGTATCCGCGCCGGTGGGGGCGCCGCAGGCCACAGGGGCATCGAGTCCATCATGTCTACCCTGGCTACCCAGCGATTCCTCCGCCTGCGGGTGGGCATCGGCAGGCCGCCCGAAGGGGTGGAAGGAGTGGAGTTCGTGCTGGCGCGCTTCTCCGTCGAGGAAGGGCCGGTGATCGAGAGGGCGGTTCAGGGTGTGGCTGACGCGGTGGACTGCCTGCTGGAGGAAGGCATCCAGGCGGCAATGAACCGGTTCAACTGACGCCATGCTTGGCCGGGCTGTCCGGCGTAAGGACGGGCTTGAGTGGGCTCGCGGCTGGCATCTCGCTGGAATGTCCTGTACTCTTAGAGCTAAGGTGTCACCTTGGTAAAGTTCTGGTAAAAATCGTGCAACCCAGCGGGTGGCCCCTCAGAATCAGGGCCCGGCCGGGTCTGTTGGGGGAGAGTAGCAACTGGATGATCGACTGGCGTCGAGGGGCGAGGTTATGGACGAAATGGGGAGTGGGACTGATCGCTGCATGCAGCGTTATCTTGCTGGCCTCGTGTACAGCCACACCAGCAGCAACGCAGGAAGCACCCACGGCGGCCGGTGGCGGGCCCACCCAGATGCCCACCGTTACGCCTACCCCGTCCCCTATGCCACAGGCCACCGAGAAGCCCCCCGGTCTACCGGCACCCGCCGCTGACACCACCCCCGCAGCGGCTACTCCCTCGCCCGAGGCGACTCGGTTGCCCGCTCCCATTCCCACCGACCCGTCCACAGTACCCCCCGATCGGGACCCGCGCGAGCTGGCGCGGTCGCTGCTGAAAATCTCTGGGCCCATCCCAGAGGTGGTTAGCGTGGATCCCGCGAGCTACACGGAGGGCCGCAGGGACACCTTCTCGCTGATAGATGCCCAGGAGGTCCGGTATAGGAGTGAGGCCACCCTACGCCTGATATCTCCCCATGCCTACTGGTACGTCGAGGATGGGCGGGGGGTCTCCAGGAAGGACCTGGAGGCGGCTGCGGCGGCTTTCGAGGGGCACATATATCCTGTCGTCACCGCCGCTTTTGGCAGCGAGTGGACCCCGGGGGTGGACGACGACCCTCACATCACGATACTCCACGTAGACCTGGGCGGTGGTGTGGGGGGCTATTTCAGCGCCGTGGATGAGTACTCCACCGTCGTACACGCCGACAGCAACCAGCGCGAGATGGTCTATCTCAGCGATAGCCTTTCGGTGGGCTCCCCAAGATATCTGTCCACTCTGGCCCACGAGCTGCAGCACCTTGTCCACTGGAACAACGACAGGGGCGAGGAAGGCTGGGTTACCGAGGGACTCTCGGAGGTGGCGACCAGCGTGGCGGGCTATAGGTTTACGAGGCAGGACGTGTTCCTCCGGTCGCCTGCCATCTCCCTGATCAACTGGCCGGAACAGCTCTCCGTCCACTACGGGGCCGCGTTCCTGTTTTTCGATTACCTGGCCAGCCACTACGGTACCAGGGACGACCTGAAAGTGCTGGTGGCGGAGCCAGGGGACGACATACAGGGCATAAACTCTTATCTCTCGGCCCTCGGATTCCAGGCGACCTTTCGGGACGTATTTAAAGACTGGGTCGTGGCCAATTTCCTTGACGAACCCGGAGGGGGCCGATACAGCTATCCCGAGCTCAACGTGCGCGCTACCGCCACCGGGCGGATGGACGAGTTCGGTGAGAGGCGGTCGTCCATCCCCCAGTACTCGGCCGAGTACTGGACCATTGACATAACCAGGGGAGACGCGCTAATCGGGTTCCAGGGGCAGGCCGAGAGTATGCTGCTTCCCACCTCTCTGGACGGCGGGAGCTGCTGGTGGGGCAACCGTGGGGACTCCATCAGCTCGACCCTTACCCGCAACCTGGACCTCTCCGGTGTGGCCGGGGCCACCCTGCGGTACCGCGTCTGGTTTGACCTGGAGGAGGACTGGGACTACGGCTACGTGCAGGTGTCCACCGACGGCGGCTCCACCTGGGATATCCTCCAGGGGCCCGGCACCTCTTCCGAAAACCCCGTGGGCAACAACTTCGGCCACGGCTACACGGGTACCAGTGACGGCTGGCTCCAGGAGGAGGTGGACCTGTCCGGGTATGCCGGGCGGCGGGTACTCCTGCGGTTTCACTACGTCACCGACCAGGCCCTGAACGGTATCGGCCTTTGCTTTAGGGATATCTCGGTGCCCGAGGTCGACTTCTTCGACCGTGGACCCGGCTCCCAGGGCTGGCAGGCTGAGGGATTCGTGTGGACGGACAACCGGGTATCCCAGGAGTATATCGTGCAGGTAATCGAGGTAGGCGAGGAGACCAGGGTGCGGGAGATACCCCTGGATGGCAGCAACCGCGGGGAGCTGGTGGTCGGGGGGCTGGGGGAGTTGGACCAGGTCGTGGTAGTCGTCGCGGCGCTTTCGCCCAAGACCCTCCAGGACGCCGGCTACACCCTCAGTCTAAGGTCGGCCCCGTAACGGAGATCTGCATCCCGGCACCTTCTGGGCGCCCACGGGCGGGCATGGGTGCTTGATGCCCTATATCCTAGCGGGCTTTGCATGTCACAGAATTCCCCGACAGTTGAGTCCCCTTTCGGTCCTTCTGTGACGCTCGAACGATTTCCACGGCTACAGTGATCTCCGCTTGCGGCCCTGACCGCCCCCCATCATCCCTACCATCGTCAGTAAATTGTGCCTTCAGGTCTAGCGGGTCAAACGACTTCGAAAGGAGACTCGCGCACGGGTTGCCGCTCAGAGTTGATCCGTCAAACTCTCCGGCCACACTTGATATGTCATAGGCGTCTGGCCGGTCAAATGTGCCGTCGTCGTCCCAAGCCTGGACCACGACGGCGACCGACTCATCTGAGTCATCTAGCTCAAAGAACAGCTCGGGGCCATCTTCAAAACGCCTCCGTTCCAGAGGGGTCACGTCCCATAGAGTGGTGTCTCAAGTGGACCCCATGATCAGGACAGCGGTGAGGCTAAAATAAGAGAGTCTACCGCTGGGGTGTCTTGTAAACCTTCATCCGATGGTAAGGCTCGTGGATGTTCCAGTAAACACCTTTGTGGGCTCACTGCATGGAACACCTGACCCGGTGACCGATAGCCCAGGGCTTGATGGGGCCGCTCTTGGTTGTAGAAGGCCAGATAAGCCCCAATCCCCTTTCTGGCCTCAGTCCCATTTTGGTATGCCTTCAGGTACACCTCCTCGTACTTGATGCTGCGCCACAGCCGTTCCACGAAGACGTTGTCCATGCACCGGCCCCTGCCGTCCATGCTCACTTGAACGCCTTGCGCCAGCAGCATGCTGGTGAAGGCCTCGCTGGTGAACTGGCTGCCCTGGTCGGTGTTGAAGATCTGTGGCCGACCCTTGCTCAAGGCCTCTTCCAGAGCCGCAACACAGAAGTCTACCTCCAGGGTGTTGGACAGCCGCCAGGCCAGCACGTAGCGGCTGTGCCAGTCCATGATGGCCACCAAGTAGAGGAAACCCCGAGCCATGGGTATGTAGGTGATGTCGGTGGCCCACACCTGGTTGACCCGGTTGATCTCCAGCCCCCTGAGCAAGTACGGATAGACCTTATGCCCTGGGTTTGGCTTGCTGGTGTTGGGACGCCGGTAGATGGCCTCCAGGCCTATCAGCTGCATCAGCCGGCGGACCCGCTTGCGGTTGACCTGGTGTCCGTGATTGCTGAGCCAGGCAGTCATCCTTCTGGAGCCGTAGAAAGGTGTCTTCAGGTACTGTTGGTCTATGAGGGCCATCAACTCCAAGTCCTCGGCGCCGGCCTCGGTTGGCAGGTAGTACAACGAGGAGCGGCTGATACCCAGCAAGGCGCACTGGCGCACCAGAGACAGCTTCGGTTCTTCTCGGTCAATCATGGCCCGGCGTTGGGACCGGCTCACAACCCGAAGCTCCGTGACAAAAAATCCCGTTCCACCTTGAGTTGCCCAATCTGTTGGTAGAGCTGGGCAGTGAGGACCTCTTGGTCCTTCTCCTGGCGTCCACCACCATTTTCAAAGAGGTGCGGCGCCCCCTGAGTCAAGGCCTTCTTCCAGGCATGGATCTGGCTCGGGTGGACTTCAAACCGGCTGGCCAGCTCTGCAATGGTGTGCTCCCCCTGGAGCGCGGCCAAAGCCACTTTGGCCTTGAAGACTGGGCTGTGCTTCTTACGTGTTTGCTTCATGTCCTGCTCCTTGTTTCCGTCCTATTTTAGGAGCGGGACTCTCTCTTAGCCACCTGTCCGAATTTTGGGGTCCACCTCAGAGATCATGGAGGCTGATGTGTCATCGAGGACCGGTGCTGGGTATGGAGAACGCAACCCTGAGCGGGTGACCCAGCGCAACGGGTACCGGTCTCGAGCATGGGACACTCGCGTAGGGACCATGGAGTTGCAGATACCCAAGCTCAGAGAGGGAAGCTACTTTCCGAGCCTGCTGGAGCCACGGCGTCGCAGCGAGCGAGCTCTGCTGGCGGTGATCCAGCAGGCGTATGTGGAGGGTGTATCGACGAGGCGAGTGGATGATCTGGTCAAGGCTCTTGGGTGCGAGGGTATCTCAAAGAGCCAAGTGTCGCGTATCTGCCAGGAGCTGGACGGGGTGGTGGAGAGCTTCCTGGGTCGGCCGCTGGACGGCGGATCATATCCCTACCTGTGGCTGGACGCACTAACCCAGAAGGTCAGAGAGGCCGGTAGGATAGTCAACGTCAGCGTGGTGGTGGCGACGGCGGTCAATAGCGAGGGCAAGCGTGAGATCGTTGGGATGGACGTGGGTACCAGTGAAGACGGCGCCTTCTGGCTGGCCTTCCTGCGCTCACTGGTCGCCAGGGGCCTCGGCGGGGTGGAACTGGTGGTATCGGACGCTCATCAGGGACTCAGGGATGCCATCGCAACTGTCTTCGGTGGGGCCAGTTGGCAGCGGTGCCGCACCCACTTCATGACCAACCTGCTCACTCGGGTCCCCAGGAGCGCTCAGCCCTGGGTGGCCACCATGGTACGCACCATCTACCAGCAGCCGTCCCCTCAGGAGGTGCATGCCCAACTCGAGCGGGTGATTGCTCAGCTCCAGGACCCGTTCCCACAGGGCGCCTCTCGACTGGACGAGGCTGGACCCGACGTCCTGGCCTTCTCCAGCTTCCCCGTCGCCCACTGGAAGAAGATCTGGTCCAACAACCCCCTGCAGCGTCTCAACAAGGAGATACGGCGCCGCACCGATGTGGTGGGCATCTTCCCTAACCGCCCAGCTGTCCGTCGCCTGGTCGGCGCCGTCCTAGCTGAGCAGCACGACGAGTGGGCCGTCGGCCGTCGATACATGACACAGGAGGTAACCACCTCCAACGAAGCTCTACCCAGAGCCGAACTCGCAGAGGCAGCGGCCTAGACGATATCAACAGGATGACGTACTCTTACACCACTCTATGGGACGTGACCTTTTCGGTTCGGGCAAAGGCCTTCTTGTGGGCGACATTAGGGTCAATGATGGGTGCTTTAGCTATATGCTACATTAGCAGAGCAATAGGTACTTGACATGAATTATGAATAGGGCTGACACTGATGCAGACGCCGGGTGGCGTCCCCGGTCCAGGATGGAGGCGGGAAGGTGGGGATGGAGTCCGACATAAGGGTGATGGGGGTCCCCGGTATGCCCGAGATAAAGGCCGGGGACGATATTGCGGGCTTGATAGTAGAGGCGGCGGCGGCCCATGGGATATCCATAGATGGGCAGGATATTCTGGCGGTGACGCAGAAGATAGTCTCCAAGGCCGAAGGCCGGATAGTGCGGCTTGAGGACGTCCAGCCCTCCAAGGTGGCCCTCAAGCTGTCCGAGGGCCATCACCGCGATCCCCGCCACACGGAGGTCATCCTCCAGGAGAGCGTGCGTATCGTGCGCATGGATAAGGGTAACATCATCAGCGAGACGCGCCATGGATTCAACTGCGCCAACGCCGGTGTGGACGCTTCCAACGTCCCCGGCGAAGGGACGCTGGCCCTGCTCCCTGTGGACCCCGACGCGTCGGCAGAAGAGATACGGCGGGGGATAAGGTCGAGGCTGGAAGTGGACGTGGCAGTCATCGTCTCCGACACCTTCGGGCGCCCCTGGAGGGAGGGTGCTGTGAATGTGGCCATAGGGGTAGCGGGTATGAGTCCTGTGCAGGACTACAGGGGGATGGAGGACACCTCCGGCCAGCTCATGAGGACAACCGTCATCGCCATAGCCGACGAGCTGGCCGGCGCAGCCGAGCTGGTGCAAGGCAAGCTGAGGAGCGTGCCAGTGGCGCTGATAAAGGGATACAGGTACCCGCCTTCGGACTCGCCGGGCCCAGGGTCAGGGGCCAGGGCTCTGGTAAGGCCCCCGGAGCGGGACATGTTCCGCTAAATGCAGGGGCCGCCTGCCTGCGAGGGGGCATAGTCCCCTCCGAACCGCAGCCTCAGACGCTCTACGCCGCGAAGGCATGGGACGCCCCTGGAAAGCCAGGGCAGTTGTCGGCTGGGAAACCAGTGGAGGGGAGTCGCGCGGGAAGCCAAGCCCCCGGGGCTCAGAGCTCCTCGTACTCCTCTACATCGCCGGAGGCGGCGGTCACAGGGTACCGGCTACCGGACTGTGCGACGGGGGTATCCTCGCCCCACGGTGCCGATTCGATATAGTTCTTGAATTCCCGCACTTCCTCACACAGCTGGCATATACCTCTGCTGATCGGACCCGTAGGGGCCTCGATCACCCAGTGGTGCCGGCATGCGGTGGCCACCTGATCCTGTTGAGTCTTCGGTCTGGATGCCTGCTGTACCATTCGTGTATAACCCCTTTCTGTGGGTTCAAAATTTAGCATAGGGTTTTAATTATTGTCAAGGTTATTCGGATCCATTCATGGACCAAAACTCCGCTATTAGTCCGTTCCAGCACCAGAATCGCTGTGTTCACGTATTTGATAACTGAGTACGGTCGATCGGTTCATGTCGGATTCCTCTGGAGGCGAGGAGGACAAGAGATTGGCCTACGCGGAGCCGCCGCTTTCCTTGTTGCCATCCCTGGGGTTATACTTGTGGGCGACTCGATGCCAGGGAGGTGCCGGTATTTCCTCGGGGAGATCCGGGCGGGCGGCTAAACTCGGCGGTCCACACCCGGAGGGCCGGTGATGACCCTCGGGGGTCGCAGAAGGATCGAGGAGCGCATAGTACGCCGCCCCCGGCGGCGGGATGTGCTGCCCGAGCTGGTAAAGAGCACTCCCACCAGGCGCCCGGCCCGCCACTTCACGCCCGGCTTCATCCTGCTCTACAGCTTTGGCGGCCTGATAGTTCTTGGCGGCCTCCTTCTGATGCTTCCCCTGTCCAACAGCAAGGGGGGCTTCACCCCTGCGGAGATCGCTTTCTTCACCTCCACGTCCGCAGTAACGGTCACGGGCCATACCGTGGTAACCACCGCTACGTACTGGAGTACCTTCGGGAAAGCGGTAATCTTCGCTCTCATGCTGGTGGGAGGGCTTGGGTTCACCTCCCTCGCCACCTTCTTCCTGATCGTCATCGGGCAGAGGATTACGCTGCCAGAGCGGATGCTGATGCGGGATACCATGGGCGTGGACCGGCTGGGTGGGCTGGTCGCGGTCTTGCGCAACATCATGCTGATCGTTCTTAGCATATACGCGGTGGGTACGGTGCTCATCTGGTGGCGCTTACAGGGGGAGTTCTCCGCCGGTGAAGCCCTGTGGCAGGCCGCGTTTCTCTCGGTGTCCGCTTTCAACAACGCGGGCTTCTCTATACTCCCCGGGGCCAACAGCCTGGAGAACTTCTTCACCAATACACCCCTGCTCTGTTTCGTCGCGGTACTTATCATTATGGGGGGAATAAGCTGGACTGTGCTGGTGGACCTGTTCCGCCAGAGGCGGTTCTCCAGGCTGACCCTGGATACCAAGATGGTGCTCACGGCGAGTCTCTTTCTGTGGGCGCTGGGAGCGGTGGTGTTCTTCATAGCCGAATACGATAACCAGGCAACCCTGGGGACCTCCTCGGTACTCCAGAAGGTCTTCCAGTCCGTGTTCCACTCCATAAGCGGCAGGACGGCGGGCCTCTCCACGCTGGACTTCAGCGCCACCACCGAGCTGACCGACCTGTTCTACCCCTTCCTGATGTTCGTAGGGGGGGCGGCGGGTTCTCTGGCGGGTGGAATCAAGGTAGCGACTCTGGCGGTAATCATCGCCGCCGCCGTCTCGTCCATAAGGGGCAGGCTCCAGGCGGAGGCCTTCGGAAGGGAGCTGCCTCATTTCCAGGTGCACAGGGCCCTTACAGTGGCCGCCCTGGGCATGGCCATGATCTTCGCCATATCCCTGGCCCTTACATTCACCGAGAGGGGAAAGGACATCCCATTCCTGAACCTGTTTTTCGACACCGTATCAGCCTTCGGCACCACCGGGCTATCCACGGGTGTGCCTCCCATGCTCAGCCTGGCGGGCAAGGCCCTCTTCATGATAACCATGTTCCTGGGCCGGTTGGGACCCCTGACCATGGCCCTGGCCCTGGCCCCCAGGGAAGAGGCCACAGTATACCGTTTTATCCAGGAAAGAGTTAAGATAGGTTGACCGCCGGTCTAAGTCTTGGCCCATGACGGTGCGGTCCACGGGCTCACCGGAAACCGGAGGGGAATATGAGGAAACAGGTAGTAGTGATAGGGTTGGGAAGGTTTGGCTCCAGCGTGGCCAAAGAGCTGTACCAGATGGGCCACGACGTACTGGCCATAGACCTCCAGGATGACCAGGTGCAGGAAATGTTGGGACACGCTACCTATGCGGTAAGGGCCGACGCCACCAACGAGACTGTGCTCAAGGAGTTGGGGGTGTCCAACTTTGACGTTGCGGTGGTGGCCATAGGCTCGGACGTACAGGCGAGCATACTGGTGACGGTGCTCCTCAAAGACCTGGGAATCCCCTACATTGTGACCCGGGCGATCAGCGAGATCCACGGCAACGCCCTGGAACGCATAGGGGCCGACAGGGTGGTGTACCCCGAGCAGGAGATGGGCCGGAGGCTGGCCCACCTGGGCTTCGAGCCCGGCGTCCTGGACTATATAGAGGTGGCCCCTAACTACGGAGTTACCAAGCTAAGGCCTCCCGAGCACGTAATCAAGCAGACCCTGGAGGAGGCGGGCCTGGGGGGCGCCAGGGACAAATACGGGGTAGCGGTCCTGGCCATCAGGCGGGGTCGAGAATACTTCCTGATACCCTCGAAGGACGAGGAGATAAGGTCCGGGGATATGCTGATCGTGGCGGGCAACAGCGAGCAGGTCGGGAGACTACATGACTCCAACAAGAAGGTGCCCTCGGAGGTAGGGCCGAGGACATCGGATTCCGGCAGAGGCACGCCAAATGAGGTTTAGGACTGATGGCCGGTCCCCTGGAAGGGCCATGGTCGCCACCGCAGGATGGCCTCATGCCGAATTCAGCCCCACGGGAGGACGAAGAACCGGGTAATGGCTCCGAACGCTAAAAAAATCCTGGTGCCCGTAAAGGGGGACAGCACGGAGGAAGAGGCCTTCCGTCTGGCATGTAGAATAGCCAAGGAGACCAAGGCCCATCTGTATGCCCTTTACGTCATCGAGGTGAAGCAGGAGCTACCCCTGGACGTGGAAGTGGACCCAACCCAGGCGGAGGCTATCTTGGACAGACTCGAGGCCCTGGGGCATGAAGAGAGGTGCCGTATAAAGGCGGAGTACCTTCAGGCCAGGCAAGCAGGCCCGGCCATCGTCCAGGAGGCCCAGAAGGCCTGTGTGGAGCTCATAGTACTGGGGATACACTATAGGCGCCGGTTTGGGCAGTTCGTTCTCGGATCAACCACCTCCTACGTCCTGGAAAACGCTCCCTGCCCGGTGGTCCTGTGGAGGGAGAAGACCAGGAAACTCTCCCTCGCCGGGAGCTAGGCCATGCGCCACCTGATCCTGGGATACGGCGACCTGGTCGCCCGCCTGGCCACCGGCCTGGCAAAGGCAGGTCACAGCGTCACGGTCATGGACTCCAGCCCCGACGGCCTGGCGGCGCTGGCCGAGCAACCCAATATCGAGGTGGTCCTCACCTCCGACTCCCTCACAGAGGACCTGCGTACCGTGGGCATTGACGGCGCAGACGCGTTTCTGGCTCTTTCCGAAGATGACAACCGGAACGTGATGGCGGCCCAGCTGGCAAAAAACATATTCCGGGTGAAAGACGCAATCTGTCTCATTAGCGACCCTAAGCGCGAGGAGTTCTACAGGGGGTTGGGTTTGAACGTTGTCTGTCCTTCCCTCATCGTGTTGGACACCCTCAAGAGGGCCCTGAACGAGTCCAAGGATAACCCATGAACCCTGTCCAGGTGCGACGGCCTTGTACGTCTTAGTCGTGGGATGTGGCAAAGTGGGCCATCAGCTCACCAGAATCCTGCGTGCCACGGGCCACGAGGTACTGACCATAGAGAAGGACCCCCGACGACACGAGTCGCTGCGCCTTGAGCTGGGTAGCATCGCCATGGAAGGTGACGGGACCGACCTCGAGGTGCTCAAGGATGCGGGAGCCGCGCGGGCAGACCTGGTCATCGCCGTTGCGGCCAGGGACGAGGACAACCTCGTTATCTGCCAGCTGGCGAAACACCATTTCCATGCCCCCAGGACCATGGCCTTGCTGAGGGACCCCCACAACGAGCCGCTTTTCAAGCTTCTGGACGTGGACGTCACCATCAACGGCACCCACATGATTCTTTCCGCCATCGAGGATGAGATTCCCGGACACGCCCTGGTGCACCTGATGAACCTGAAGGGCGAGGGGATGATAATGGTTCGAGTCAGCATACCGCCCGACGCTAGCGTGGTCGGAAGGGCCCTAGGCGATATTGCGCTACCTCCCAATAGCTTCATATCCCTAGTGGCAAAGCGCCACGGTCCCGTACTGCCCTCGGAGGAGGTACTCCTGGAGTCGGGTGACGACGTGGTGGCCGTGACTAGCCCCGACGAGGAGCGGCTCCTGTACGAGACCCTTACTGGGCTGGAGTGATGGCTGGCCGCATCGCGTACCTGGGTCCCGAGGGCACCTTTTCTGAGGAGGCAGCGCTCCTCCATACCCCCGAGGGCAACCTGGAACCCTTCGCCAGCATCCCAGCCGTGGCCCTCGCCGTCGCCTCTGGGATCGTCGAGGAAGGGGTGGTGCCCATCGAAAACAGCCTCGAAGGCTCGGTGACCCACACCCTGGACATTCTGATCCAGGAGAGCCGGCTCCTCATACGCCGGGAGTTGGTACTGCCCATAGAGCACTGCCTACTGGTACTGCCAGGCACCCGAGCCGCGAATATCCAGACGGTCTACTCCCACCCCCAGGCGTTGGGACAATGCCGGGAGTTCCTGGAACGATGCTTTCCCAAGGCCCAGCTCGTTGCATCCCTCAGCACGGTGGCGGCCGTGGAGGATTTGAAGGGAAGCCCGGGTCCAGGGGCGGCCATCTCCCCCAGAAGGGCCGCCGAGCTACACGGTATGGAGGTCCTGGCCCAGGGAATTCAGGACAATGCCTCCAACGCTACCCGCTTCGTCATTCTGGCCACCGCTGATCACCCGCCCACCGGGAGGGACAAGACCTCCCTCTGCTTCGCCTTTCAGGAAGACAGGCCCGGCATTCTCTACCGCGTGATGGGGGAGTTCGCACGCCGGAACATAAACCTGGCCAAGGTCGAATCCCGACCCACTAAACGGTCCCTGGGCCAGTACATCTTCCTTATCGACTGCGAGGGACACCGAGAGGACGCCACGGTGAAAGAGGCGATAGAGGCCCTCCGGGCCCAGGTGTCCACGTTACGTATCTTCGGCTCCTACCCCCGATGGGGGGAGCAGAGCAAGTAGCGACGGGCGCCCGGGCAGACCACGACTAAATCTCCACTCCCCAGGCCTCGGCTACCACGTGTATGTCCTTGTCACCTCGACCGCTCAAGCATACCAGGATCAGCTGGTCGGGAGTGAGCTCCCTGGCCAACCTGGCAGCATGGTAAATGGCGTGGGCAGGCTCCAAGGCCGGTATGATCCCCTCGGTGTGGGCGAGCAGGTGGAAGCCCTCCAGGGCCTCCCGGTCGCCCACCGCCAGGTACTCGGCCCTTCCCGTGTCCTTCAGATAGCTGTGCTCGGGCCCGACGCCGGGGTAGTCAAGCCCGGCAGAAATGCTGTGGGTCTCCAGCACCTGCCCGTGCTCATCCTGAAGCAGGTAGGACATGGAGCCGTGCAGCACGCCGGGCCTTCCGACGCTCAGCGAGGCCGCGTGTCTGTTTCCCACACCCTCTCCTCCCGCCTCGACCCCCACCAGCCTCACACTGCTATCCCCAATGAAGGGGTAAAAAATTCCGATGGCGTTGCTGCCACCCCCCACGCAGGCCACCACATAGTCCGGAAGGCGCCCTTCAGCCTCCAGTATCTGGCTCCGCGCCTCCCGGCCGATCACCGACTGGAAGTCCCGGACCATCATGGGGTAAGGGTGGGGTCCAACGACGCTCCCCAGCAGGTAGTGAGTGCTCTCCACGTTGGTGACCCAGTCTCTGATGGCTTCGTTAATGGCGTCCTTCAGGGTGCGGCTCCCCGACTCCACCCGCCGAACCTCGGCGCCCAGAAGGCGCATCCTGAACACGTTGGGGGACTGCCGCTTCATGTCCTCGGAGCCCATATAGACTATGCACTCGAGGCCCATCATGGCGCACACCGTGGCGGCCGCCACGCCGTGCTGCCCAGCACCCGTCTCGGCGATGATACGCCGCTTCCCCATGCGCCGTGCAAGCAGAGCCTGACCCAGCGCATTGTTTATCTTGTGGGCGCCGGTATGGGCCAGGTCTTCCCGCTTCAGGTAGATTTTGGCACCGCCGCACTGCCGGGTCAGGTTGGAGGCGAAATAGAGGGCGGTGGGCCTGCCTGCGTAGGTAGAGTACAGGCGCTCCAGCTCCCCCAGGAAAGCGTCATCCTCCTTCGCCTCCCCGTGGGCGCGCTCCAGCTCCTCCAGGGCAGCCATCAGGGTCTCGGGGACGAATCTGCCACCGAAGTCCCCGAAGCGGCCCCTATGATCGGGCAACGCTTTGATATCTACCATGCTCCTCCTAGTTCTGGCCACCCGGTACCGGCGCTCCCCATCGTTAGGCCGCGGAAGCTGTCCTCAGCCCTCAGCCGACCGGACGGCGGAGATAAAGGCCTTGATCTTTGCGGCATCTTTCGCTCCGTCGATCTCCACCCCGCTGGACACGTCTACACCCCACGGACGGACCTTGCGCACGGCCCGCCCCACATTTTCAGGAGTGAGTCCACCCGCCATCAAGAAGGAGAGGCCCTGTGCGGCCAGTCCCTCGGAGATGTCCCAGTTGAAACTCTGACCCGTGCCACCCTCCTGTGTCCCAACCTTGCGGTCCAGGTTCGCCAGATGCCCACGCTCGATAAAGGGCAGGACCTCACGGGCAAGCTGGGCCACCGCGTCCTCCACGGGAAGCCCGTCCCCCACGTGGTGCACCCGGATCACCGGCACCTCCAATTGGGCACAGTAGTCGAGGGACTCGCCTCCACACAGCTGGACCATATCCAGGCCACAGCGCCGCACGGTCCTGTCCACCTCGTCCGGGGGCTGGCCTGCGAAAAGCCCCACCACCACCGGGGATGACTCCCGGCCTTCCCGCAGAGCGGACACCACGCGCACGGCGGTCTCATCATCGACCCTGCGCCTCCTGCCGGGAATGAAGACGAGGCCGATATAGTCGGCGCCGGCTTCTGCGGCCGCCAGTGCATCCGAAGCCTTTCCCAGCCCGCATATCTTGACCCTTGTCATTGAGGTGGACCCCATCAGTTGGACAGCATTGGGGCGATATTAAGCGAGAGTCCAGTCGCTCCTGCGTAGGATACCGTCGCTCCTGCGTAGGATACCGACGCTCTTCCTGGGAACCACCTCCTCTCTGTTGTCTGTTGTGTTGATTGCACCGATCCCCCGTTAAACCTTTTTTCTGGACGCTACGATGGGCTATTCGCTGGCCGCCGAGACCATAGCTTCGACGAGTGCCATGAGCAGCCTAAGATCGTTAGCCATTGCTTGGAATACGATGGAGCTAGGAGCGTTGCCCCAGTGCATCGTATATATGCCGCCGGTCTTCCACTGCACCCAAGCGAGGTCACCCTCCCGTCCCGTAGCCAACACCTCCCAGTCTGCACCCTGGGCATAGAGGGCGACGAATTGACCGGCGTTGGTATCGGTCGGAAAGAAGGCCCCTTTGGTGAGGTCGTGGACGGTCACCAGCATTATTACTTTATTAGGTTCTTCGTATGTGGTTGAGAAAATGCCGAGGCCACTTTGCTCGAACCGTGCCTTGATCCTGTGTCCAGCGATCTCTGAAGGTAATCTCCCGAACAAAGCCGAGCTCTCCTGGAAATTGTTGGGCCAGGCGACAGTGCCAAGTCCCGCGAGGGCTGAGGCCTCGGGCAACAAATCGAAATCCGGCTTGGGCTCCATGATTCCACAACCAACTAAGGCATCAACCTCGTCGGAGGTTGGCGGGCGCTGCCCGGTTTTCGCTTCACGTACTGCCCGCTCTCCAATGGCCTCGACAAGACATGCCTCCTGCTCGGGTGTGAGTTCCTTCCCCTCCTCCACTGCCACTGGTGCTGCGATTACACAACCATTAAAGGCATCAAGCTCGTCGGAGGTTGGCGGGCGCTGCCCGGTTGACACTTCACTTGCTGCCCGCTCCCCTATGGCCTCAGCAAGACATGCCTCCTGCTCGGGTGCGAGTCTGCTCATCTCCCTTACTACCACTGCCACTGGTGCCGGTGTGACAGTCGAGGAGGGGGTCGGGCTGGGTGCGGACGTGGCCGTGGGAGAGGGCGTCGGACTGGGTACAAACGTGGCCGTGGGAGAGGGCGTCGGCTTCGACTCTCCGCCGCATGCGACCGAAACCACTAGCAATAGGGCTGCCATCGCAACGATCAACGGCGACCACCGCATGACCAAAACGGGCACCTCCCTATCTATCTGCGTCTCCGTTGCTGGCGCTGGGCGCCGCTCGATGCAAAGCCACTAGAGTTTAAAAACCTCGGCTCGTGTCCCGTAGTCCAAGGCCTGATGGGGTCTTTGGGTGTTGTAGAAGCGAAAGTAGGCGTCGAGTCCGGCCTTGGCACGTCCCGCTCCTCCTTTACAACTGATCTGATTTTAGGAGCAGGACTCTCGCTTAGCTACCTGTCCAGTTTTCGGGGTCCACCTCACATTGTCCCATATTATACGCCACCGCGCTGAGATCTGGCCAAGCACACGGGACGACCTTGCGCCGACGCGGGAGGCTCGAATACTGGGCAGGAGCAGGCAGCAACCGTTCCCTTGTTCTGCGAGGCGGGGTAGGATAAACTAGGTGCAGAGTATACATCTTTTATCTAGTGTGAGTTACCGGCGATCACATGGACCCTTTGTTCGACAAAATAGCTTCGGCCGAAGCGAGATACCAGCAAATAGAAGAGCTGATGGCCCGGCCCGAAGTGGCCACGGACTACGAGCAGATCCAGGCACTGGCCAAAGAGAGGGCCTCTCTCGAGGCTATGGTGACCATGTACCGGGAGTACCGCAGGTTCCACGACGAGAGAGAGGGTGCGGTGTCCATTCTCCGGGAGGGCACTGACCCGGACATTACGTCGCTGGCCAAGGAGGAGTTGGAGGTCCTGGAGGGCAAGCTGGAGGGGCTTAGGCGAAAGCTCACCCGCAGCGTCGTTCCCAAAGACCCCAACGACGAACGGGACGTGATCGTGGAGATACGGGAAGGGGTGGGGGGCCGGGAAGCCGCCCTTTTCGCCGCTGACCTCTACCGTATGTATACCCGGTACGCCCTCCTTCGCAACTGGGAGGTCGAGCTGCTGGACTCCAACCCGTCGGACCTGGGGGGCTTCAGTGAAATCGTGCTCGAGGTAAGGGGAAAGGGCGCCTATAGCCGCCTCAAGTTCGAGCGAGGGGGCCACCGGGTACAGCGGGTGCCCCTTACTGAGGCATCGGGCAGGATCCATACCTCCACCGCCACCGTGGTGGTGATGCCAGAGGCCGATGAGGTAGAGATCCAAATTCACCCGGACGACCTGCGCATCGACATTTTCCACGCCGGCGGCCACGGCGGCCAGAACGTGAACAAGGTGGCCACCGCGGTCCGCATCGTCCATGTCCCCACCGGTACGATGGCCGTATGCCAGGACGAGCGCTCCCAGTTCAAAAACAAGCAGAAGGCCATGGCCATCATGCGAGCCCGGCTGTACGAATCGGAGCAGCGCAAACACGACCAGGAGATCAGCCAGGCGCGGCGGGCCCAGGTCGGAACGGGGGAGCGGGCAGAGAAGATACGGACCTACAACTTTCCCCAGGACCGAATCACGGACCACCGGATATCCGGTACCTTCCACAACATCCCACGGGTACTGGACGGGGAGCTGGACGAGATCATCGACGCCCTGGCAGCCAGCGACCAGGCTAGTCTGCTAGAAAAGGCGCTGGCCTGACCCCCCCTTAACCGCCCATGCCGCCACCAGCATGGCCGGCATGCACCGTTACGCTGTCACCGGAGGTAGGAGCATGGTCGACGTGAGGGAGGTCATCCGGCAGATCCAGGACCGGCTCGATCAGGCGGGCATACCCGACGCCCGCCTGGAAGCCGAGGTCCTGCTCACTAACGTCCTCCAGATGCCCCGGCACCGTATCTACGCTTACCAGGAGCAGGAGCTGACCTCCCAGCAGGAGGAGCTCCTGGACAGGCTGATGGAGAGGCGCCTGAGCAGGGAGCCCCTGGCCTATATCCTCGGCCACAAGGAGTTCTACGGCATCGACCTGGCCGTAGGGCCCGCGGTGATGATCCCCCGGCCGGAGACGGAGTCCCTGGTGGAACAGGCCCTGTTCTTGGCCCTGATGCACATGGAGGCCGGACAGATGGTGGTAGCCGACCCCGGGACGGGCACAGGGGCCATTTCCATCAATCTGGCGATCCATCTGCCCATGGCGAGGATATACGCCACCGAGCAGTCTGTGGAGGCGGCAAGGGTCGCGGAGTACAACATACAGAGGCATAACGTCGCAGATAGGGTAACGCTCCTACAGGGCGACTTGCTTGACCCGATACCCGAGATGGTGGATGTCATCGTGGCCAACCTGCCCTATGTGCTCAGCGATGAGATACCTGAGCTCCAGCCCGAAGTCCTCTGGGAGCCCCGGTTGGCACTGGACGGTGGCCCGGATGGCCTGGATGTCATAAGACGCCTGCTAGACCAGGCCAGGCACAAGCTGAAGCCCCAGGGGGTCATGCTCCTGGAGATAGACCCCCGCCAGGTGCAATCGCTGGAGGACCTGGCCCGGCGGTTTTTCCCGACGGCCTCCATCTCGACGGAGCAAGACCTGGCGCACCGGGACCGGATCTTCATCTTGGACCTGGGCAGAGTAGAGGAGTGAAACCCCCAGGCCATGCCCTGGTCTCTCTCCCGATAGGGGCCGTCGTGTGGGCGGCTACCAAGTCCCCCTACTCGATGCTCGCCGCGTTCCTCACGGGCGTGATGCTCGACCTGGACCACCTGGTGGAGTACTACTGGTGGTTCGTACGAGGAGACAACACCCGGGTCTTCTACTTCTTCCACAGCTACGAGCTGGTGGTGCCCGCCGCCCTGGCCGGCTATTTTTCCGGATGGGACCCGCTGGTGGTGGGAGCGAGCGCCGGCTTCCTTGGGCACCTGGCCGCCGACCAGATCGTCAACCCCATGCGGCCGCTGGCCTACTTTTTCACATACCGGGCCATCGTGGGATTCCGCCGTCTGGAGATAGTGAACGCCGAGTGGGCCGACATCCAACGGGACTTTCTGCGCCCCACCATTGCCAGGGCCATAATCGGCTTCCTCAACGCCAGGCTGAGGGCGGGGAAGTAGCGGCCCGGTCTGCTCGATAGGAGTGAGCGGGCGCTCGACTCACGCAAATACCGCTGTTGACGCTACCGCCGGAACTCCAGCTTACGGAAAGCCTCCGCGTATAGAAAGCCGGAACCCTCGGCGGCCTGCCTCGCCCTCTGCCGTACGGATTCCCCCACCTCCTTCTCGGTGCGATGGGACATCTGGCTGCGGTGGCAGAAGACGGACTTGATCTTAACGTCGATGTCCTCACCGATGTCTACGAAGGCATCGGCAGCATCGGGGGCCCAGAAGAGAAGTGTACCCGTCTTATGGGGCTCGAGCCCCTCATCCTTGAGAAGCGTGTGGTGATGGAGGTGGTCCCTGGCATAAGGGAAAACGGCGTCCGCGGTGACCTGTCCGGCGATGCGGTGGTCCCTGTGCCAGTAGGAGCTGCGCCGGTAGGGGTCTGGGCAGAGCACCACATCGGGCCGGAAACGCCTTATGGCCCTCACGATCTCCTCGCGGAAGTCCCCGGTATCCTCCAGCTCGCCGTCGGGGCGGCGCAGCCGCACCACTTCCTTCATCCCCAGGGTGGACGCGGCCTCCAGCTGTTCCTTCTCCCTTATGGCAACCAGATTCTCCGAGGTCATCTCAGGGTCGTCGGAGCCTTTTCCACCGTCGGTGCACAGCACATAGAATACCTCAGCCCCAGCCCTCACCCATCTTGCCACTGTACCCCCGCACCAACCCTCTGCATCATCCGGATGGGGCGTGACCACCAGGGCACATCCAGGGGTCTCCACCATAGGTCTTACTCCCTCCAGGCAGGCTTGTACGCGAGAAGATACTCTGCTACAATCTAGCTCAAGTGTCAAGCCCCTCGTCCCGATTGCTCTCACGGCCCCAAACGTCCTGCCATCAACCTGACCGGGAGTCCGTATCTGGCGATGCGCAGATTCACTTGGGCCGACCTCGAGGCCCTTGCCCATTTCATCAACCGGGTCCGCAAGCACGCGGGCGACGACCAGGTGGTCAGCCCGCCCTCGCTGAGAGAGGAGCTGGCCCGCCCCGGCCTGATTCCTGAGCAGAACTGCTTCCTGCTGGAGGAGGGCCAGTCTATACTGGCCTATTCCCTCCTCCATCCCGAGCTGAGAATCGGTCGGACCGTTCTCGAGGTGGGCACCCACCCGGAGCACCCATCCGAGAAGGACATCATGAGACAGGTGGTGCGAGGGGCCCTCGCCCATGCGAGAACCGTGGGGTCGCGGGTTCTCCATGTGTGCCAGGCGGCCTCCACGCCATGGAAGGCGGTCCTGGCCGAGGAGGGATTCTCCAAGGTCCGGGCTTACTGGTTGATGCGCTGGGAGGAAGAAGAGCTACCACCGGCGGAGCCGGTCTCCGGATTCGACATTGAGCGATTCCAGGTGGGCGATGAGGAGAGGCTGACTCGGGTACAGAACGCCTCTTTCGACGGCAGCTGGGGCTTCTGCCCCAACACCGTGGAAGAGGTGAGGTATAAGGCCAGCATGTCCACGTCCGGCCCCGAAGGGATCTTCTTCCTGACCCACCGAGGCGACGACGCCGCATACTGCTGGACCTGCGTGCTGGCCGGTTCGCACACACCAATCGGGGTCATAGACATGATCGGCGTTCCCCCTGACTACCGGAGCCGAGGACTGAGCAGGCCCATCCTTCTGGCGGGGATGGAGCACTTGCGGTCGAGGGGAGTGGGGTATATAACCCTAAACGTGGACCAGGAGAACCACCCCGCAGTGAGGCTGTACACGTCGGTGGGGTTCACCAAGTCGATGGAGCTTCACTGGTTCGAAGCCGCGCCGTCAGCTTCCTGATCCCGGCCCCTGGGACCAGTGGTCGGAAAGGTGGCACCTGCTGGGGGCTGGAAAGTGGGAAAGGGATAGGCGGGGGACCCTATCCGGCTCGGCGCCAGGAGACCCGCCGATACGATTAGCTTCATGGCGTCGTCCACAGGCAGGTCCGTCGGCGTAACCTGCTCAGGAGACAGTATAACCAGAAACCCCGACGTGGGGAATGGCGACGTGGGCACGTACACGACCAGAAGGGGCTTGCCTTCGTGGTCCTGGAGTTGGGACGTGACCAGGCCGATGGACTTGAGGCCGTGGCCGGGGAAGTCCACCAGCACCACGCTGGTGAACTTGTCGTTGGGCGCGACGGTCGACAGCACCTCCGTGGCCTGTCGAGCGGTCCGGTAGACGCTACGCACCACCGGGATAAATTCCACCATGCCATGCACCAGGGTTATCATGCGTCTGCCCAGGACATGGGTGGTCACCACGCCTGCCAGGTAGATGATGAACACCAGGGCGATGATCCCCATGCCCGGGGTGTAGCGGTTTATGGCGTACTCGAAGACCGGCTTGAGCACCGGGTCGAAGAAGTCGAACACGAACTTCAAGAGTAGGAAGGTGACGGCTATCGGGAGTATGATGAGGACGCCCGCCACCAGGGTCGTCCTGATGTGCAGACCCACAGCCTTCAGGGTCCTGCTTAACCAGGACATGCTTATCCCGCAGTCCCGTAGCGTGTGCCATCCTCGAGGCCGTTATACAGCCGGCGGGTCTCTTCGGCTACCGCCTTCCACCCCAGGCCCTCGGCCCGCTTCCGGGCCAATCTCCTCATACTTGTCTGCAGTCCCCTGCTGCAGAGGATCATTTCCAAGGAGTCGGCGAAGGCCTCCGGGCACCTCCGAGACATCAGATACCCGGTCCGCCCGTGTTGCACCACCGAGGGCAGTCCACCCACCCGGGAGGCCACCACGGGGGTACCACAAGCCAGCGCCTCCAGGGCCACCAGGCCGAAGCTTTCGTAGTAGGAGGGTACAACGCAGACGTCTGCAGCATTGTAGTAGAGAGGCAATAGCTGGTGGTCCACGGTCCCTACAAACTCCGTCATGTCCTCTATGCCAAGCTCCGCCGCCAGACACTTCAACCGGGTCACTTCTCCGTTACCGGCCACATCGCCCCCCACCACTAGTAGCTTGATTGGGTGCTGGCTCTCCATGATGGCGGCGCTCCGAAGCAGAAGCTCCAGACCCTTGATGGGCTCTATCCTTCCCGCATAGACAATGACTTTCTCGCCGTTAAGGCCGAGCCTCTCCCGGGCCTCCCCAGCCTCCAGTGGCCTGAAGAGGTCAAGGTCAACCCCGCAAGGCACCACGGCGATACGGTCGGCAGGGGCCCCGTAGAGCCGCACCATCGCTTCCCTCTCGTGGGGACTCGAGGCAATGATGAGCTGGGACGCAGACATCAACTCCCTCTCCACCTCCGACCTCAGGGGTGACTCCATCTCCCCCGCCTTCGCTCTCACCTTTAGCTCCGCCAACGTGTGAAAGGTGGACACATGGGGCACGCCCCAAGTCGCCGCAGCCCTACGACCTGCCCATCCCGAGAGCCAGTAATGGGAGTGGACCAGCTGGTACGCCTTGCCTTCCCGTTGAGTATACGCGTATAGCTCATCCAGGAATGGGGGCAGGTAGGAGTAGAGGACATCCAGGGGCGCCTCCGAAGGGATCGCCTCGAGATGCACGACCCGGGCGCGGTCCTCCAGCGCGACCACTTCCGCCCCGTGTCCCTCGTGGGTCCGGGTAAATATGTCCAGTTCCACGCCACTTCTCGCCAGGTTCCGGGAAAGCTCCCTTACGTATACGTTCATGCCTCCCGTCTTTCCCTGCCCGGGCGCGGCTAATGGACACGTGTGGAGACTGATAAGCGCGACCCTTTTTACCGTCAACTTCGCCTCACTACCATCTGATAGAGGGTCCTATTTATGCCTCCAAGGTCGTACTTGTAGGGCTCCGGACCCCGTAGAAAGTCGAAATACGTCTTGCCCTCTTCTATGGCGTCCCTGACACACATGGCTTTCAGCAGCAGGCCTACACTGTAGTAGCTGAAGGCTGGGCTGAAGCCGCTGTTATACAGCAATCTGGCGCCGCCGTAGTCGAAACAGAGGGCCGCCGCCACCCTCTGGCCACCGAGTGCCAGGAAGAACAGCCTGATCGCACCGGCTTCGGCCATCTCCCTGGCGATGCTCCTGAAGAACCGCTCCCTCGGCTCCGTAAGGAAACGTTGCTTGTCTTCCTTGCTGAACCTCATCAGACATAGGAAGTCTTCCAGGCCATCCTCTACTTCGCCGGGACCGGAGAGCTTCTGGAAGCCCACCTCTTCTCCCGAGGAGTGGAGGCGGCGCATCTTGCGCTTGAGCTCGTGCCGGTCCTTTTTGGACAGGGCCTGAAGATAGTCCTCCCAGCTGGCCGGCAGCTCCAGGCCCGGGGCCACATCTTCTTCCTCGACCACCACAGTGTAACCCCGCTCCCTTGCCAGGTCCGGGAGATAAGCCAGGGTGGGGGAGTTCTCCCGCAGAGACACGAGGTCCAGGGTGTCCCACACCTCTCCATTCAGGTAGTTTAGGAGGGATGAGTAGAAGCGGTGCTCGCCTCCCCGGCAGACCAGAAAGTCGTTGTAGTCGAAAAGGTCCTCACTCCCGATGAAAGAGATGGTGCCTTCGCGGCGGGCCAGCGGAGCTATACCGTCGACCTCGCCATCGCTTTTTTTGAGGCAGAGTACCAGCTTCTCCGCCCCATCGCCGAACTGGTCCCACCATACCTTCTGCCAGCGGGGGCTGATGAAGAGCGTGTCCACCTGGCATCGGGAGAGAAGATCGTTCCACCTATCCTCGGTGCCCCGGTAGGGTTCAAGGCCGTCCAATGGGGTCACTGCCCCCTCCGTTGCAGTAGTGCTACGAGCTCCCCCCTACTTATGCCGCGGCCATCAAAGGAGCCGCGGGCTGCGTAGGTGACAATGAGGCTGCCCCTCGTCTTTACTCCCCTCATGGACATGCACAAGTGCTCAGCCTCAATCACCACGGCTGCTCCCTCGGGCCTCAACACATCGTGGACCGCGTCGGCAAGCTGGGCGGTCATCCGCTCCTGGACCTGCGGACGCCGCGCCAGCACCTCCAAAGCCCGCGCCAGTTTGCTTGCTCCCGCGATCTTGCCTCTGGGCAGATAGCCTATGTGGGCCTGCCCGAAAAAGGGCAACAGGTGATGCTCACACATAGAGAAGAAGGGCACGTCGCGGACGACCACGACGTCTTCCCCATGCCCATCCTCTTCGAAGACCATATCCAGCGCGGACCGGGGGTCTTTCCCTATCCCCGAGAAAAGCTCGGCGTACATACGGGCAACCCGGCGGGGCGTATCCCTGAGCCCCTCTCTACCGGTGTCTTCCCCTATGGCCTCAAGGATGGCGAATACGGCGGACTCGATGCGCTGGTCTTCAGCCATCCTTGACTCCCTCCAGCGACGGGAGTTTCAGCGCAGCTTCCACCTCCGCCAGGTCTGGGCGCACCTCTATTACATCCGAGCGGGCTGACCGGGCTGCAAGCTCCGGGTCCTTGAGTCCCGTCCCAGTTATTATACACACTACCCGGCCCTTGGCTAGACCCAGCTCCCGGCCGCGGAGCTTCATCAGGCCGGCAAAGGCGGCTGCCGAGGCGGGCTCACAAAATACGCCCTCCCGGGATGCCAGGAGCCGGTAGGCCTCAAGTATCTCCTCGTCGCTGACCATGTCGATAACCCCGCCCGACTCGTCCCTGGCGGCCTCCGCACCCTTCCAACTCGCGGGGTTGCCTATGCGTACCGCGGATGCGACGGTGGTGGGGTTGAGCACCGGCTCCCCTCGCACGATGGGCGCCGCCCCTTCCGCTTGAAAACCCATCATCTTGGGAGTCTTGCTGGCCATGCCGCATCTGTGGTACTCCTGGAACCCCGCCCAGTATGCAGTAATGTTGCCAGCGTTACCCACCGGAATGAACACGTAGTCAGGCGCATCACCCAGGGAGTCGACTATCTCAAAGGCCGCCGTCTTCTGCCCTTCCAGCCGGCGGGGATTTACCGAGTTGACCAGTGTTATCGGATACGTCGCCGTGATGGCGCGCACCAGCTTTAGGGCCTGGTCGAAGGACCCGTCAACGGAAACTATCGTGGCTCCATATGCCATTGCCTGGGCCAGCTTTCCGCCTGCGATGTCCCCCTTGGGGACCAACACTATTGTAGGCAGATTAAAGCGGCCACCGTAGGCCGCCGCAGAGGCGCTGGTGTTGCCGGTGGAGGCACACATTATAGACGTACCTCCGGCCTCCAGGGTCTTTGCGACCGCCACCACCATCCCCCTGTCTTTGAAGGACCCGGAAGGGTTACACCCCTCCAGCTTGAAGTACAGCTCCTCGCAGCCCAACTCCCTACCTAGCCTGGCAGACTTGACCAGGGGGGTGTTACCCTCCCCCAGGGTTATCATGGGAGTGTTGGCAGTCACGGGCAGGAACCTGCTGTATTTCCTCAGAACACCCTCGCCCATCATAAGGGCGCCTCCTCCAATAAGCTGGGACCTCCCCACAAGTACGTGGGGCTAGCTCAGGGGCCAGTCTTCCATCCGGACCAGGTTACTGATCTCCCGCACCACCTCGAGACGCTCCATACGCTCGAGGGATGCCTGCATAGCGTCTTCTCTCGCCGGGTGGGTGGTAACGACGATCTCCGCCTTCTGAGCGGCGGGGTCGGTATCCTTCTGGATTACTGAAGCGATGCTGATATCATGGTCACCCAGGATCGTGGCGATCTGGGCGAGCACGCCCGGCCTGTCGGCGACGTTCAACCGCAGGTAATATCTGGCGGTCAGCCGGACCATGGGGGCGATGCCAAGAACGTTTCGCACGTCGGGGGCGGGCACGGGCTGGACTCCCGAACCCAGCTTTCGGGCTATCTCCAGCACATCCCCCACCACGGCGCTGGTGGTGGGCTCCCGTCCTGCGCCCATCCCGTGAAACAGGACCCTCCCCATCAGGTCACCTTCCACCTCAACGGCGTTGAAGACCTCGTCCACCTTTGCCAGCATATGGTCCTCAGGCACCAGGGCCGGGTGTACCCTCACCTGGACAGAGTCGCCATCGAGCTTTGCTATCGCGAGGAGCTTGATGGCGTATCCCAGCTCATGGGCATAGCGGAAGTCCTGGGCCCTGAGGCGAGAAATGCCCTCCCGGTAGACGTCGTCGGCGTGGACTCTGGTATGGAAGGCGAGGGTAGCCAGCACCGCCAGCTTGTACGCCGCGTCTGTGCCCTCGACATCGTTGCTGGGGTCCGCCTCCGCGTAGCCCCGCTCCTGCGCCTCCCCCAACGCATCCTCGAAGTCCATCCCATCCTTGGCCATGCGGGTGAGCACGTAGTTGGTGGTACCGTTGATGATGGCCCGTATGGACCGGATGTCGTTGGCCAGGAGGTCCTTCATCAGGGGGCCGATGATGGGTATACCTCCTCCCACGCTGGCCTCGAAGAGAAGGTTGACCTTGTTGGCCGCGGCCAGCGCAATCAGCTCTGGCCCGTGCTTGGCCATTACCTCCTTGTTGGCCGTCACCACGTGTTTCCCTCTGGAGAGGGCCTCTTGGATGTAGCCGAGGGCGGGGCACTCCCCTCCGATCACCTCGACCACCACGTCAACTTCGGGACTGCAGAGTATGTCCTGGGGGTCCGCGGTAACGAGCCCCTCGGGCACCTGAATAGCACGGCGCTTGGTCAGATCCCTGACCAGGACCTTTTTCAGAATGATGGGAAGGCCGGCCTTCAGAGCACCGCCACGGGACGGATGCAGGAGGGCCCGGGCCACACCGCCGCCTACGACGCCGAGGCCCATAAGCCCGACGCCTACCACTCTGGGAGCTTCCAACCCTTCCTTCCCTTACCGGTCAACCGGGTGGCGGGGTGATGCGAGGGGCCGCTTCCCTGACCTGGTTCGCTACCCAGTTGTAGATATCACTCCTGAAGTTCACCTCCCACCACCCCGCCTTCGACCCTATCTCCTTCTCAGCAGCCAGCCAGCTGTCCAGTGCCTGGTCCTTCAGCTTCCCCCTCATGTTCTCGGCGATCTGGCGCCCTTCCGGCCCCGCCGTCACCTTCAGGATAAAGGTTCCATCCTGGATATTGATAGGCGCGCTGATCACGTTGATGGCGATGGCTTCTTCTTCCTCGTTCCCGAACAGGATATGGTCCAAATCGGGGAATGCCCCCCTTGGCACCCATCCCACGTAACCCTTCTTGTCCGCGTACCGGTCGTTCGACGGGACTTCCTGAGCCACCTTCGCGAAGTCCTCATCCTCCAGGCGCGCGCGTATCTCTAGATCGAGGGGTAAACTGGGAACCCCCAGCCCGCCCTGACCGGGGCTGGGCACCTTGATCCAGTGGACCTCCACCTGCTCTCCGATTGAGGGGACCTGCTCGCCCAGCTTCTCCCGAAGCTTTGTCTTGTATAGCTCCTCTTCCAGAATTTGCCGGTAGTCCTTGTCCGACAGGTGGCTTCTGTCCAGGAACCGCCTGTAATTTAGTCTGTACTCCTGCTCGACCTGGCCCTTGGGTGCCTCCTGGCCCTCGGGAACATCCGGGAAAAACTGCTCCCGCAGCACGCTCTCCAAATCGGCCTCGGTGACCTGGACGCCGTGCGTTGGGCCTGACCGGCGGATGAGCTCGGCATCGGCCATACCTAGGAGCACCTCGAAGACTCTGCTGGTGAAGTCGAACTCCTGTCCCTGTGCCACAGCGGCAGCCTGCAGCATACGAAGGCGGTTCACCAGGTCCCCCTGGGTGTAACGGGTATCGCCGACCCTGGCAGCCAGCACCTGGGGGGGCGCGACGAACTTGTCGTAGAAACCGTAGCCCACGATTCCGCCGATGGTCAGCAGGACGAATATCCCGATGATAAAGCGCCACCTGTGCCGTTTCCGTTCCTCCTCCGGCACGGCCATTCGCCGGTCCGGCCGCTGGAGCTTTCGGCTGCGCATCCTCCTATCGGTAGGCTCCGGCCTGGAAGACTGCCTGTTTCGTGGAGTGGACATGTCAGGGCACCCTGAGTTTTACCAGGATAAGCTCCCTTGGACTCAGCGGAACGGGGGCGCTGATCCAGAGGCAGTGTTGCATACAGGGCCTCAATGCCGGCAGAGACCTACCCTGGCGGACGACTATGGGCTGGGGCAAGGGGTAGCATGGCGAGATGCCTGGCCCGTTTGATCGCGGTGGCCAGTTTGCGCTGATGGGCGGCACACACTCCCGTCCTTCTCCTGGGCTCCATCTTGAACCGGTCGGAGATGTAACGCCTGAGCCTGCTTACGTCCTTATAGTCGATGACCGCTATTTTCTCGACGCAGAAACCGCAAACTTTACGCCTCGGGACATAGCGTCCTCTGGGCCGGGATCTCGCGCCCGCGGCACCTCCCCTTTGTGGCTGACTCCTGGCCATAACTAGACTATCACCTCCACCCGAGTTCGGGTCTAGAATGGGAGGTCATCGACCCCCATCCCCGACTCCGCGTCCTGTTCCACCTCTTGCGGGAACTCATCTCCCCTGCCGGCCGGGGTACCTATGAACCGGACGTCGTTGGCAACGATCTCATTCTCGAAGCGCGTCTGCCCGTCCCGGGTCTCATAGCTACGGCTTCTCAGCCTTCCCTCGACGTATACCTTTCGCCCCTTTGCCAGGTACTGATTGCACGTCTCCGCCAGCCGCCCCCAGGCCGAGACCCTGAACCACTCCGTCTCTTCCTTACTCTCCCCATCGGCAGCGGTGTACTTGCGGTTGGTGGCGACGGTGAAATTGGTGACCGCCTGGCCGCTGGGGGTGTACCTCATCTCCGGGTCCCTTCCCAGGTTTCCTATCACCAGTATCTTGTTCATCGTCATGGCTAAGTCCCACCTACTCCTAGAGCTCTTCTTCCTCGGAAGTCACCTTCTCCTGCTCTACGGCGACCGGCGCCTCAGCAACATCCTCGGGCGCTGCCTCTTCCTCTGCTACGGCCACCGGCTCCTCAGCAACATGCTCGGGCGCCGCCTGTTCCTCGGCTACGGCCACCGGCGCCTCAGCAACATCCTCGGGCGCCGCCTCTTCCTCGGCTACGGCCACCGGCTCCTCAGCAACATCCTCGGGCGCTGCCTCTTCCTCTGCTACGGCGACAGGCTCCTCAGCAACATCCTCGGGCACTGCCTCTTCCTCTGCTACGGCCACCGCCGCCTCAGCAACATCCTCGGGCGCTGCCTCTTCCTCTGCTACGGCCACCGCCGCCTCAGCAACATCCTCGGGCGCTGCCTCTTCCTCTGCTACGGCCACCGCCGCCTCAGCAACATCCTCGGGCGCTGCCTCTTCCTCTGCTACGGCCACCGGCTCCTCAGCAACATCCTCGGGCGCTGCCTCTTCCTCTGCTACGACCACCGCCACCTCAGCAACATCCTCGGGCGCTGCCTCTTCCTCTGCTACGACCACCGGCGCCTCAGCGACGTCCTCGGGCGCCTCTGCCTCCGCTACCGCCACCAGCTCCTCAGCCACCTCGGCTACCGGTCCCGTCACATCCTCGGGCCCCGTCCCATCAACCGCAGCCACAGCCGCCTCTACCACCTCGGGGACTTCTTCTCCGGCCTGGGCCACCGCCACGCCTTCAGATACCTCCCGTGGGGGCACCCTGGGCTGAACGGGGGCCGGAGTAGGCCCTTCTGCCCTGACGACCAGGTGCCGCAGCACGTTCTCGGATAGCTTGAGCTGAGTTTCCAGCTCCTCAGGAACAAGAGTGTCTGTGCCAAAGCGGCTGACGAGGTAGTTACCCTCAAGGAAGGTGTGGCCCCCCTTCCTTATGGGATATGCCAGCCTCCTCAAGCCCCACATGTCTTCGTAGGTGATGTCGCCTCCGTGCTGCGTGATCAGCTCCTTAAACCGCCCCCAGGTCGCTGAGGACTCGTCCTGGGACAGCACGGGGCTCAACACAATTACTATCTCGTATTCCCGCAATGCACACTCCGATAAGGCCGAATACAGGTCTGATTATAACATCTGCTGAACTTAGCGGTCGAGCCCAGGCACGGGGAAACGTGAGGTAAGGTCCTCCACCTGTTCACTGACGTCCTTCGCCACCATCTCGTCGCCGATACTGGAGAGCAGCCGTACGATCATGGAAGCCACCCTCTCCATCTCCCCTTTCCCGAAGCCCCTGCTGGTGACGGCCGGCGTGCCGAGACGAAGGCCGCTACATATGCGGGGCGGCCGCGGGTCGTAGGGGATGGTGTTCTTGTTGGCCACAATGTTCACTCGTTCCAGGGCCTCCTCGGCGTCCTTGCCGGTGATGCCCAAGGGCGTCACGTCCACGAGAAGGAGGTGATTGTCCGTGCCCCCCGAAACGATCCTAAGACCCCCTTCGGCGAGCTCCTGGGCCAGGACACGGGTGTTGTCCACGACCTGCCTCTGGTATACCGTAAACTCCGGCCTCATGGCCTCGCCGAAGCACACTGCCTTCGCGGCGATCACATGCATGAAGGGTCCCCCCTGGGTGAACGGAAAGACAGCACGGTCTACCTTCTGGCCAAGCTCTTCATCGCACAGGATCAGCCCACCCCTGGGGCCTCGCATGGTCTTCTGGGTGGTCGAGGTCACAACCTGGGCATGGGGCAGGGGGGAGGGGTGGACCCCGGCGGCAATCAGGCCGGCGATATGGGCCATATCGACCATGAGAATCGCCCCCACTGTGTCGGCGATCTCGCGGAACCGCTGGAAATCTATGATGCGGGGATAGGCGGTGTAGCCGGCCACTATCAGCTTTGGCGCGTGCTCCCTGGCCAGCCTGTCCACCTCGTCGTAGTCTATCGTCTCGGTTTCCCGCCTGACCCCATACGCGACGAAGTTGTACAGCTTCCCAGAGAAGTTGACGGGGCTACCGTGGGTCAGATGGCCCCCCTGGTCCAGCCGCATGCCCATGACCGTGTCCCCCGGCTGGAGGAGGGAGAAGTAGGCAGCCATATTGGCCTGGGCTCCGCTGTGTGGCTGCACGTTGGCGTGCTGGGCTTTGAACAGCGTCCTGGCCCTTTCTATCGCCAGGCGCTCCACCACGTCGACGTATTCGCAGCCACCATAGTACCTCCTGCCGGGATAGCCTTCGGCATACTTGTTGTTCATCAGGGTAGCCTGGGCCTCCAATACGTCCCGGCTCGCGTAGTTCTCCGACGCGATGAGCACTATGCTCCTGCGCTGGCGTTCGTTTTCATTTTGAATTGCCCCGGCAACCTCCGGGTCGAGCTCTGCCAGCGACGCCATACCCCTTCCTTCCTATATCCTGTATCCTGCAAGCACCTCTCGGATGGCCTGCCAGGTACGAGCCGTAGTGTAATCCCCCTCCAAGTCCGTGTCAACGAGCCGTGTGGATGGGACCGTGTTGGACAGCCTTACCACAGCATGTTGTGGACGTGCCTGGGGGCGCGGTTCCTCATGTTGACATCGTTAGGGTACCCGGACATTATTAAAGAGGCGGGCCAGCCTACTCTCAACAAGCTTGGGAAAGAGCGTAGACCATGGCACTCAAAGACAAGCATAGCCCCTTACGGTGGACGTTGCTCCTTCTATCCGCCACCGCCCTGGCGCTGGGCATTGCCGGACCGGTGATGGCGCAGGAGCGTCATGCCCTCGTGGCTGAGGTTGACGGCATGATAAACCCCGTGACTCAGAGGTTCATCTCGCGAGTCGTAGAAAAGGGGGAAGAGGACGGGCCGGAGGTGGTGATTATCAAGCTGGACACCCCCGGCGGCTTCCTCAGCTCGACCCAGAAGATAACGGAAGCCCTCCTCTCGGACCGGGTGCCCACCGTGGTCTATGTGTACCCACCGGGTGCCCGGGCGGCCTCCGCGGGCACTTTTATCACCGCGGCGGCCAACTTCGCCGTCATGGCTCCCAGCACCAGCATAGGCGCCGCGTCCCCCGTCGGCTCGGGGGGAGAGGACCTTCCCGAGACCCTCAAAAGCAAGGTGATGGAGGCCACCGCCGCCGACATGAGGGGTATCGCCCAGCGACGCGGCAGGAACGGGGACGCCCTGGAAGCCACGGTACTCAAGGCCAAGGCCTACGACGTGCAGCAGGCCGTCGATCTCAACGTGGTGGACTTCGTGGCCAGGGACGTGGACGACCTTCTGCGGCAGATAGACGGGAGGACTGTCGAGACTGAGTCGGGACCGCGGACGCTTGACACCGAGGGCCTGGCGCTGCGGGAGATCAAGATGAGCGTGGTGGAGAAGTTCCTCTTCTTCCTCGCCGATCCCAACATATCGTTCCTGCTTCTCTCCCTGGGCGGCCTGGGCCTTGTCATAGAGCTGTTCAATCCGGGCACCATCGTTCCCGGGGTGGTGGGGGTCATTCTGCTGCTCCTGGCCTTTGTCAGCCTGGGCAACCTGCCGGTGAACTGGGCGGCCGTGGGGTTCATCCTTCTGGCGGGAATATTACTGACGGCTGAGTTGTTCGTCGCGGGGTTCGGCGTGCTGGGAATCGGCGCCATCGTGAGCTTCATCTTGGGGGGGCTCCTGTTGTTTTCCAGCTTCGGCAGCCCCTCACCGACAATGCCTTCGGTAGAGGTAAGCCGATGGCTTCTGGGGTCCGTCACGGGCGCCCTCACCCTGCTCGGGGCCTGGTTCTTCTGGACAGTGGTACGGTCCCGTCGGGAGGTGGCGGTGCTGGGGCCGCCCCCCTCTTCGCTGTTGGGGGCAGTGGGTATAGCCACCACAGACCTGTCGCCCAGGGGCACGGTCCAGATAGCCAGCGAAGTGTGGACAGCAGTGTCGGAAGATGGTAATGTTATCCAGGCAGGTGAGAGGGTCAAGATACTAAAAGTAGATGGGACCCTCCTAACGGTAGCCCAGGCCCAGGACGGGCCTGTGTAGGGCAGTCCAAAACTAGATCTCTAAGGAGGCCATCATGGCAGTAGGTATTGTGGTGGTCAAACAGTACGAGAGGATGGTAGTGCTGAAGTGGGGCAAGCTGGACCGGGTGTCCGCCGCCGGGTTCCGCATCGTTGTGCCCATAGTGGAAACTGGGCGCGTCGTGGACCTGAGGGAGAGGGTCCGGCGCGTGCCCACCCAGAAGTACATCACCGCCGATAACGTGGTGGTGGACATGGACTTCGTTATCTACATGAGGATCCTGGAGGAGGACGCGGAGAAGTCGGTCCTCAACGTGGAGAACGTCGAAGCGGCCGTCATAAACCTGGCGGTGGCGACCCTCAGGGCCGTGATCGGCGCCACCACCCTTAGCGAAGCCCTGGCAGAGCGGGAGAGGATAGGCAACCAGATGCAGTTGCGTCTGGACGAGGCCACCGGGCGCTGGGGCGTGAAGGTGACCGGGGTGGAGGTAAACGAGATAGACCCACCCATGGGAGTCAAGGCGGCCATGGAGAAGGAAAAGTCGGCGGAGGCCATCAAGACCGCCGAGATCACCGAGTCGGAAGGCCAGCGCCAGGCCGCGATCAACCGGGCCGAGGGCGAGAAACAGGCTGCCATCCTCCAGGCCGAAGGGCAACGGCAGGGGGAGATACTGGAGGCCGAGGGCGACCAGCAGGCGGCTGTCCTCCGGGCCGAGGGGTTCAGCACCGCTCTGGACAGGATCTACCAGGTCGCCAACACGGTGGACGCCAAGACCATGAGCCTCCAGTATTTCGAGACCCTGAAGTCCCTGGGGAGCAGCCCGTCTACGAAGTTCATCTTCCCCATGGAGTTCACCTCCATGCTGCAGCCCTTCCTGGGGCTCGGGGGAGCGAAGAACCAACAGAACGACAAGTCCTAGCCGGAGAGAACGGCGGCCATTGGGTCGTGGCGGAGGGGGTCTGGCAGCGGGTGCGGCCAGGCCCCTGTTCTATATCTACCTATCTACAGCGGCTCGGGCTGGATCAGCCCATAGCCTCCGTCGTGCCGCCTGTACAACACGCTGTGCTCGTCGGTCTCGCTGTTGAGGAACAGGAAGAAGTCGTGCCCCAGAAGCTCCATCTGAAAGGCCGCGTCCTCCAGCGTCATCGGCTTGACAGGGAACCGCTTCACCCGGACCACTTTGCCCCCCGACTCCAGCACCTCTTCATCTTCGGAGGGCTCAAGAGCGTCGGGAGGTGATGGGGGGGTCCTCAGGGATGCGTCCCTACCCGCCCGCTTCGCCTGCTCGCTCCTGTAGGCCTTCCCTTTGTACCGTGCGATCCTCCGGTCCATGACCGCGATCGCCGAGTCCACCGCCGCCTTAGCGTTGGAGCCGCGCTCCTCCCCTCGGAGGACGGTGCCATCGATATTGAGGGTTACCTGGGCAACAACCCTGTGACCCTGGGCCCGGGTGTTCTCCTTCACCAGCTCCACCGTGGCCGTGGTGATGCCGGCAAGGTGCCGCTCGAGCCGGTTGAGCTTCCTCGTGACGTAGTCCCGAGTCCCGGGGTCAAGTTCCAGGTTCCTGCCAGCTATTTGTAGGTCCATGGGCCGGTACCTCCGGGAAAAGTGGCCCAGGCGAATTCTAGACTGTCACCAGAAGAAGCAACGGGATGGATGCTGGGTTCTCCCTCACCCGCGGGTTCCGGCGAGCAGCTTCGGCACGATGATAAAACCCTCTTCGGGGATGCCCAGACAGTCGGTGCCGTCCTCCTGGTGTAGGTAGGCGGTGTAGGCCCCCAGAAGGGCGTCGCACCTGTCGTGGTCCAGGCTGTTCACGTGGGGCTCCAGGCCATCAATCAACGCGGGCAGCCTCTCCTTCAGAAAAGCCAGGCCGCGGACGCTGTTCTTGGGGGGTATCTTGTCCCCGAAGAGGATAACTTTGGTAGCGTAGGGGTAGACTTCGATTACCTGGTACCCCCTGCCCACCAGCTCCTCGCGCAGCTCCCGCCCCCGATATATCAGGGTCTTGATGATGGAGCGCTTGGTGGTGAAGAAGCAGCCGATATGCATCCGCCCCAGCTCCTGCTCGGAGGCGCGGCCCTTATAGTCACGCGCGGGGGCACAGGGGTGGCTCTCTTCCAGGCAATCGAGGCCCAGGGGAAGCGAAAGGGGGGCGTCGATGGCGATCAAGGAAGGCCGGTGGACTTCCAGGGAACGAAGCAACTCATCGAAAGTCCTGAAGTCGTCCAGGTGGGTCTCGCCAGGTCCATCTAGAAAGGCACAGGCACTGGGACGCTTGGGAGACGCGCTGAGATCGATCCCCAAAACCACCATGAGGCCCCCTCCCTACGTGTCGTTCTTGACTCCAGCGGGCTGAGGCCCGCTTCGTGGGACTCTCGGACCCGGCCAACCCGGTTAAATTGAAGCACACCCTCCCGCGCGGGACTAGCAGCGACATCCACCGTCGGGGATGGGTCCACTCTCACATCGAGGGCTGCGGGGTCGCCTATAGCGGAGGCGATTGTCACCCATTGGGCGGGGTCGAGACGCCCGCCAGAAAAAGGGGGTCGCCATCCAGTACCTTCAGCGCAGAGGAGAAGGGCTCCATCTCCCCATTTTTCACTCCCTCGAGGATAGCGCTTAAGCTAGGGTCGACGGCCATGCGCCCTTTCAGCCTCCGCCCAAGCTCCTCCTCTATAACCCCCAAGAACTCCCGGGCCCTGCGGTCCCCGCGCCGCTGCGCAAGCAGGGACGTCCGCTCGAGGTAGCTCCGGTGGCGCCGAATCCCCTCGTACAGCTCCGCCACACCCTCACCCGAGTTGGCCTGGGTAGTAATGACAGGTGGAGTCCAGTCCCTGGGAACGGGTGCCATATTCAACATGGAATCTATTGCGGCCACCACCTGGTCGGCCCCTTCACGATCAGACTTGTTCACCACGTATATGTCTGCTATCTCCATCAGGCCCGCTTTGAGGGACTGGATAACATCCCCAGCCTCGGGCACCAGCGTCACGGCCACCGTATCGGCCACGCCCATGATGCCCAACTCCGTCTGGCCCACACCCACGGTCTCGACCATCACGATATCTTTCCCAGAGGCGTCAAGCAGACGCACCACGCCCTGAACGATCCTGGGGAGACCCCCGTGGCCATCCCGTGTGGCCATGCTCCTGATGAAGACCCCTGGGTCCAGATAATGGCGCTGCATCCTGATACGGTCGCCCAGGAACGCACCGCCGGTGTAGGGACTCGTGGGGTCTACTGCGACGATCCCGACCGCGAGCCCCTCTCTCCGCATTAGCTCCGCCAAGCGGTCCACGAGGGTACTCTTGCCCACGCCAGGGGGGCCCGTGACGCCAATGCAGTAGGTCTTTCCCGTATGGGGATCAACCTCCGCCATAACCTCCGCCCCTCTGGTGTCCCCGCTCTCGACAAGGGAGATAAGCCGGGACAGAGAACGCTGGTCCCCCTCCAGCAGGCGCCTGACGGCCTCGTGCATTAAGCTAGGTCCGTGAAACTTGGGTTGGGGCCAGAAAACTTTACCACCCCCGGCCAGCCCAGTCAAGGTGCTATACTCGTCGGGTACATACTGGAGAGGGGGATGGGGGCCTCCCAAAGCCGGATCATGTCGGGCCAACACTCGCCGCCCCTAGCTATAAAGGACAAACATCAACACGTTGTTATTGACTCCTGCGTGAAAGGTGTGCTATGCTCGCGGGGTGAGCAAGTCCATCGTGCGTGCGGAAGGAGAGTAGTATGATCGAGGTAACAGCCCCTGCCCTTGAGAAGCTAAAGGAAGTCCTCTTGGAGCAGGGCGAGGAGGGTTCCGCGTTGCGGGTCATAGCGGTTCCCACCGAACAAGGTGGCGTGAACTATATGATGGCCATGGAGAAAGAAGCTCAGAAGGACGATACCATTCTCGACATGGACGGGGTCCGGTTCGTGATGGATACGGATAGTGAGCCCTTCCTGGAAGCGGCCACGATAGATTACGTGGAAGACATGATGCGGTCAGGGTTCGTAATCAACAACCCTTTGTTCTCCTCGGGAGGCTGCGGAAGCGGCTGCGGCTGTGGCAGCGGCGAGGGTGGGGGTGGCTGCGGGTGCGGCCAGGGCCACTAGCCCGGCGTCACGATAACTGCGCTCAACGAGGGCCCCGGTTTGACGGGGCCCTCGTTTTTTTGCAGCCTGCACGCCACCGTCCTGCTCCTTCTCGACGTCCAAGGGATATAGGAAAGGCCCTTGACATCCACTGTGGCTCAGCGTACCATCGGGCTCGGGCGGGCCCCGATAGGCCTTAGAGGCAGCGGAGCCGGTACGCCCCTCCGGTCTGGGAATCCTCGCCAGGGTGAGAGCTATGAAATTCGGCCTGTTCATGATGCCCCTACACCCACCCACCAGAAGCCTGCCAGACTCCTACGACCGCGATATCGATCTCCTCGCCCTTGCGGACCGCCTCGGCTATCATGAAGCATGGATCGGAGAGCATATAACCGAGACCTGGGAGAACATACCCGTACCTGAGCTCCTGGCGGCCAAAGCGCTAGCCTTGACCGAGAAGATTATCATGGGTACGGGGGTCACCATGCTCCCTCTCCACCATCCCGTTGACACAGCCCACCGAATCGCCATGTTGGACCACATGGCCCGGGGACGATTCTACTGGGGTATAGGCACCCGGTGCATGCCTACGGACCTCCAGCTATACGGGGTCGAGTACGACACCATGGATGATGTACGCGAGCAGGGGCGAGAGGCCCTGGAGGTGATCCTGGGTCTCTGGGCTTCCGAGGACGGGGAGTTCAGCTATGAAGGCAAGTACTACCGCGTAAAGGCCCCGAAGGCGGACCCGGAGCTGGGACGCAGGCTCTACCTCAAGCCCTACCAGAAGCCCCATCCCCCCATCGCCGTGGCTGCGACAACGCCCAGGTCGAGCTCCATTCGCATGGCCGGGGAACGGGGCTGGATACCCATGAGCACCGGCCTGCTGCACCACGACCTCCGCGGACACTGGGAGACGGTGGAGGAGGGAGCAGCCAGCACGGGCAGGGTCCCGGACCGCCGCCAGTGGCGCATCGCAAAGGACGTGTACGTCGGCGAGACTCCCAGGTCTGCCAGGGAAGAGGCGCGGATTGTACTGGGGAAGCCCTTCGAGGAGCACCAATGGATAAACCGCAAGGTGGGGGGAAACTTACAGTACTCGAAGATAGACCCGTCTATGCCCGACGAGGCGGTTACCGTCGACTACATGATGGAGAACATCTGGATAGTAGGCGACCCCCAGGAGTGCGCCGACAAGATCAGGCAGACCTACCAGGAGGTGGGCGGGTTCGGCAACCTCCTGTGCATGACCCACGACCCCGACGACCACTCCCATATGAAGCGGTCCCTCCAACTCCTGATGGAGGAGGTTGGACCGAGGGTGGCTGACCTGGGCTGATGCCTCCGCATCGGATGGTGTCAGCCTGCATCGCGCTTTCCCCACCAGTCGGGATAGTTCCGTAGCTTCAGGTGGCTGAAGAGATGGGGGTGGACCTCCATCACCAGGCGCATAGCCTCCTCCACGGGCTGCCTTATGGAGAAGTGGGCCTGGGTCTGGGTACGTAACTTGAAGAGGTGATAACATTCCCGCAGGTTCATCCTGGAGAGGACCCGCCGCCTGTGGGCGTGGGTAACCAGGTACTGGGCCGCTGCTGGCTCCACTTCGGCGATCTTCCAGAAGGCCTCGGCGGCTCGGTCCATCACGTCGGTAAACTCCCCTCGTAGGCCGGCATCCTCGATGAGGGGCGGCGTAACGTGGCCGCTGGCGACGGTGAGGGGCTGGGGGATATAGGTCTGCATGCGGTGCCGCTTGAACTCCCGGTAGGCACCGTAGTCCATCACCATCTCCAGGGTATAGGCCACCATCTCCAGCTCCCTCACGGGAGCGTCGTGGTCGCCCAGGTTATCGAGGCAATCGGCGATGATCCGCCCCCGCTCCTCCCGGTCCATGTCCTCTACCCGGCGCCACACCTGCGAGTAGGGGACACCCGCGAACCGGTACAGGAGCGCCGCCGCCACCTTCAGGTCCGCCTCGGGATCGTACTCTACCAGGCACACATCCACCGCTTTCCCCTGGGCGCTGTCCAGGGAGGCCGAGTGCTCCGCCTGGACCTTCCTGGTGGCGGCGAGGTACTCGTTCTTTTCGGCGTATTTGATCAGGGTTGGGGTAATCTCCTTGCCCCTGTCTTTCAACTCCTCACCAAGCTGCCGCTCTTCGGACAGGTCGGAGGAGAGGAGCTTGCTAATGGCGTGCTCCATAAGCCGTGCGTTCATTGTGACGCCCACGTTGGTCAGGGTGCCGGCGGGTAGAAGGAAGCGGCAGCTATCCACGGCCTCCCGCTTGAGACGCAGGCTGTAGGCCGAGTCCCTCTCACCCTCTCGCTGGGGTGTGACTTCCCTGAGGTGGACCGTGGTGAGATCTACCATGCTGGTGTAGGTCTCGAAGAGGAGGTCGCAGGTCTTTACGTAAAGGGCACGGAGAGAAGAATGCGCGCCGAGCTCGGCCGGCACGTGATAGTACCCTTGGGGGAGCACCTGGAAGCGGGAGGACTTCTCGGTGTAGGAGGCGAGGCGGTTATCTTCGAGGGAGTCGGCAGCCAGGCGGGATACGTTCTCCACCGCCATGTGGAGGACGGCGTGCTCGGCGACGGACGCGTGGCCGTAGCCCAGCACCCACCGCTCGTGGAAATCGGCCGCCTTTTCCTGGCTCATCTGCTGAGCGATCTCGTCGAAGGGTTCCGGCCTTCGGGAGGTCATGGCGAAGACGACGGCAAGCTGCTCCTCGCTGAGCTCCTTGGGGCTCAGAGGATATATGCGGCGGGGGTAGGGGGAACCTTCAGGCATAGGCATGTGGTCTGCAGCGCCTTCCTGGACTTTCGCCGATCAAGTGTAAGCCGGTGGCCGCGGTCCCGGCGGCTACTTCAGGTTGGCGAGTCCCGTCGGGATCTGGACTTCGATGAGCTGCAGCCGGTCCGACTCGATGGCGGAGCCCAGCGCATGGGTCATCTCAGCCACTGTGGACACCCGCTTACCCTCGAAGCCATATGACTCGAACAGCTTCACGAAGTCGGGGTTGACCAGGTCGGTGCCGATCACTCGGCCGTCGAAGTTCTCCTCCTGGCGGCGCTTCAGCACGCCCCAGGCGTTGTCGTTGAATATGACCACGACGGGACTTATCCCGTACTGGGCGGCGGTCCCCAGCTCCTGCATATTGTACTGGAAGCCTCCATCGCCGCTGACGCAGACCACGGGCCGGTCGGGAGCGGCCAGCTTGGCGCCAAGGGAGGCGGGGAAGGCGAAGCCCAGGCCGGCCCAGCCATGGCCATTCATGAAGGTGCGCGGCAGGTAGGACTGGAAACAGCGGGAGCCCCGGCTCCCGGCCACCGTGGGGTCCCAGCAGGTCACCGTCTCCTTGGGAAGCACGCTACGCATCGCCTCCAGAGCGTGGAGCTCGTTGGGCCACTGCTCTTTCAGGCCCCGGTAGGTATCCTCCTTCAGCGCCTGGAGCTCACGCCGGTAGGCGTCGCCCTTGTGCACGTCCCGGTCTCCCAGGACGGAGAGTATCCCCTGGAGGGCAGCCCGGGAGTTGGCTACGATGGGAACGGCTGTCGGGTAGTTTTTACCGATGTCTTCACCGTCCAGAAGTATGTGGATGAGGGTCGCCGGCATCCGCAGGCCGGCGCCCAGTGTGGACCTGTAGGACAGAATGGAGCCGGCCACCAGGGCCACATCGCAGCTCGCTATAAACTCCTGGACCGGGTTGACGCCCCAGATGCGATTCCCCAGGGCCATGCCCAGCGACAGGGGGTGGTCTTCGGGGAAGGCCCCTTTCCCTCCATCGCCGCACACCACCGGGGCCCCCAGGGCCTCCGCCAGCTTGATAACTTCCTCGGTGCCCCCTCCGTACAACACCTCCTCACCCACCCATATCACAGGCCTCTTGGCCCTGGACAGCAGGTCCGCCGCCCTCTCTATCATGGCCGGGTCCCCCCGGGGGACCGCAGTCTCCCGCGGAGGGATGCCCTCCACATCTGCTTCCTGGCCCAGCAGGTCCGTAGGCACCTCCAGCTCGATGGGCCTGGGGCGGCGGGTCTGGAAACGCTCGAAAGCTTCCTGTATGTGGTCGGGGATGGACTCGATACTGCCGATGAGGGCATTCCAGTCGGTCACCGAGCGGAACATGCCCAGCTGGTCCTTGGGCTCGTGGGTCACGCCCCGCCGGGTGTTGATAAACTCCTGCTCCACGTTGGTGGTGATCTCCAGGACCGCCGAGCCGGAGTGGTACGCCTCGCCCAGGGCCCCCATTGAATCGGCGGCCCCCGGCCCGGTGCTGGTCACGAGCACCCCAGGCCTGCCGCTCGCCCTGGAATACCCGTCGGCCATATAGCCGCAGCCCAACTCCAACCGTCCACCCACGTACCTGATGCCCTCCTGGACATCATAGAGGGCGTCGTACAGGTCCAGGTTGTGCACCGATATTATCCCGAAGAGCAGGTCCACCTCGTGGGCCTTGAGGGACTCCAGTACGGTACGCCCACCGGTCATCCTCGCCATTCGACACCTCCTACGGAGAGTATTCCACGCAATGGGCGCACCCTAGAGGAGCAAACGCATCGGGTGTTCCAGGTGCCCCTTCACCTCCATGAGAAACCGGGCACCCTCGGCGCCGTCGGCCACACGGTGGTCCACGGAGACCGTCGCCTTCATCATCTGGGCAACGGCCACCTGGCCATCCCGCGCCACGGGCTGTTCTTTGACCGTCCCCACCGCCAGGACCGCGGCATTGGGGTGGAAGATGATGGCGGCGAAGCTGTCCACGTCGAACATTCCCAGGTTGCTTATGCTGAACGTACCCCCCGTGTACTCATCGGCTCGAAGGGCACCCCGCTGGGCCCGCTCAACCAGGTCGCTGCTGGCTCTGGCAATGTCCACCAGGGACCTGCTCTGGCAGCCCGAAATAGCCGGCACCATAAGGCCCTCCTCCAGAGCCACGGCAATCCCTATGTTCAGGTCGGGGTTGAGCTGTAGGTACTCGTCGTGGAACGAGGCATTGAAGTTGGGGAACTTTCCGAGGGCCAAGGCCGCTGCCTTTATCACCATGTCATTCACGCTCACCCGTGCGCCCTGTTCTTCCAGGGCCTGGTTGATCTGCCTGCGTAGCGCCATAGCCTCCGTCATGTCGATCTCAGAGGTGACGTAGAAGTGGGGAGACTCCCGCTTGCTCTGAGAAGTGACCCTGGCGATGGCCCTTCGCATCCGGGTGAGCTCTACCCTGCCGTCGGCCGGTGCCACCGGCGGGGCGACCGCTGCGGGCGCAGGAGCCTCCTGCATGCGCGCCTCGTGCCCCAGTACATCGCTTTCGGTGATGCGCCCTCCCGGCCCGGTGCCTGTCACCTGGGCCAGGTCGATGGCCTTCTCCCGGGCCAGCGTCCGCGCGATGGGGGTAGCCCTCACATCGGCCGGCACCGTCGGGGCCGCCGGAAGCAGAGCAGCCGCGGCAGCCACCGGGGCGGCCTTCATGCTCTCCTCATAGGACAACACGTCCCCCTCGGTGATGCGACCTCCCGGCCCCGTGCCGGTCACGAGAGCCAGGTCGATGCCCTTCTCCCGGGCCAGCCTCCGGGCGATGGGGGTGGCCCTAACCTCGCCCAAGCGGGCTACGGCAGCAGGCGCATCCGGGACCGGGGCTACAGGCGTGGGAGCAGCCGCCGGGGCCGCCGCAGGTGACGCCGGTGCCGCGGCGACGGCGGGGGCCACCACGGAGGGAACGGCCTCCCCGGGCTCGGTTATCACAGCGATAAGCTCGCCCACGGGGACCGTCCTCCCCTCTTCCACCACTATCTTCCCCAGAACCCCGGCGGAGTATGCCTCCATCTCCACCGTGGCCTTATCGGTCTCTATCTCGGCGATCACCTCGCCACGGGATACCTCATCGCCCTCGCGCTTCCTCCACCGCACCACCGTTCCTTCCCTCATGTCGTAGCCCATAGCGGGCATCACAATGTTGGTAGCCACCCTTACCTCCTATGCCGGGAACCTATAAAGATCCGGCTGGAACCCCAGCCCGTGGGCCAGTTTCTATCCCCCAATTAACGAATTCACGGCTTTTACGACCCGCGCGCTGTCTGGTATGGCCGCCCGCTCCAGGGGGCCTGAGTAGGGCATGGGGACTTCCTCGCCCGCCACCCTGACCACCGGCGCGTCCAAATAATCGAAAGCATATTCGTGCACCTGGGCCGCCACCTCGGCCCCGAACCCTCCCGTCTTCCATACCTCTTCCACCACCAGGGCCCGGTGGGTCTTCCGCACCGAATCCAGCACCGTCTCGATGTCCAGAGGCCTGAGGCACCGCAGGTCCACCACCTCGGCCTCGATGCCCACCTGGGCAAGCTGCTGGGCGACATCCAGGGCCACCAGGACCATCCGCGAGTAGGCCACGATGGTGACGTCGGCGCCGCTCCGTTTAACGTCGGCGGCCCCCAGCGGCACGGAGTAACGGTCGTCGGGCACCTCTCCCCGGGTGCTGTAGAGCAGCACGTGCTCGACGAATATTGTCGGGTCCACCTCCTCGCGGCAGGCCCGGAACAGCCCCAGGGCATCGTAGGGGGTGGCCGGCACCACCACCTTGAGTCCCGGCACCGAAGCGAACCAGCCCTCGAAGCACTGGGAGTGGGTGGCCGCCACCTGGGCGCCACCTCCCGTAACGGTCCGGATTATCAGCGGGACCGACAGCTGCCCCCCGGACATGTATCTCATCTTCGCCGCGTGGTTAACTATCTGGTCCATGGCCAGCAGGCTGAAGTTGATGGTCATAAGCTCCACAATAGGGCGCATACCGGCCATGGCCGCCCCCACTCCCGCACCTACGATCACCGACTCGGACAGGGGGGAGTCGCGGACACGCTCCGGGCCGAACTCCTGGGTGAGTCCTTTCGTTACGGCGTAGGCTCCCCCGTAGGAGCCGATATCCTCGCCCGCGACGAAGACCCGCGGGTCTTCGTCCAGGGCCTCCCGCAGGCCCTTGCGCACCGCCTCACGATAGCTAATCTCCGGCAAGTCGCCCCTCACGCCCCATAGACGTCCCGGTACAGCGCGGACGGCTCAGGGAAGGGACTTTCGCTGGCGAAACGTGCCGCCTCCTCTACCTCTATGGTTACCGATTGCTCCAGAAGCTGTAGCTCCTGCTCGGAGGCCACGCCCATGTCGAGAAGCCGCACCTTGAAGCTTTTTACCGGGTCCCTGGCCTGCCAGGTGTCCACCTCGATGCGCTGCCGGTACTCGGCGGGGTCTGCGATGGAATGCCCGCGGAACCGGTAGGTCTGGGCCACCAGCAGGATGGGGCCCAGACCGCTACTGACATAGTCCACCGCCTCTTGGGTACCCGCCAGGACCTCCAGCACGTCCATGCCATTTAGCTTCCGCCCAGGCATATCATACGCCTCGGCCACGCGGTGTATCTCCTCCCACAGGGTGAAGGTCTCCCACACCGGCGTGCCCATGCCGTACAGGTTGTTCTCGCAGATAAAGATGATGGGGAGCTTGCGAATGGCCGCCAGGTTCATGGACTCGTGGAACTCCCCTTCGTTGAGGGCCCCATCGCCCAGAAAGCACATGGTCAGTCTGTCTTCGCCCTTGAGTTTGGAGGCCAGGGCGAGACCGGTGGCCACCGGCATCTGGCCGCCGACGATGGCGTAGCCTCCCATGAAGTTCTTGGATGCGTCGAAGAGATGCATGGAGCCTCCCTTGCCCCCACTGCAGCCGGTGGCCTTACCGAAGAGCTCGGCCATCACCGCGGCGCCGTCCAGGCCACGGGCAAGGGCATGCCCATGGTCCCGGTAGTGGGTCACCACGTAGTCCTGGGGCCTCAGGGCAGAGATGGAGCCCACGGCTACCGCCTCCTCGCCGATGTACAGGTGGAGAAAGCCCCGGATATTGCCCTGCATGTACTGGCGGCCACACTCCTCCTCGAACACTCGTATGAGGACCATCTGACGATACATATCCAGTAGTTGGGGTCTCCCGACCCCTTCCTTAACCCTCATGGCACCAGGGGCGCCTTTCTTCAGATGTGTATCGCACGGCCGTCGACGGCCAGCGCCGCTTCCTTCACGACTTCCGACAGGGTAGGATGGGAATGGACCATCCATCCCAGCTCCAGGGTGGTGCCCTCGAGGAGCCTGGCCATAGAGAGCTCCGCCAGCATCTCCGTTACCTCAGGGCCTATCAGGTGGGCGCCGAGAAGCTGGCCGTACTTCTCCTCTACCACCAGCTTGACCATGCCCGCGGTCTCGGCTATGGCTATGGCCTTCCCACTGGCCTGAAAGGGGAACTTCCCGATCTTCACACTGTGCCCTTGCTCTCGCGCCTGCCGCTCCGTGAGGCCGAAACTCGCCACCTGGGGATGGCAGTACGTGGCACGGGGCATGTTCACGTAGTCCAGGGGCGGCGACTCCTCGCCGGCGATAGTCTCCGCCGCCATGACACCCTGGGCTGAAGCTACGTGGGCCAGGAGGAGCTTGCCGGTCACGTCACCGATGGCGTAAATCCCCGGGACGTTGGTAGCCATGTTGCCATCTATCTGTATAAACCCCCGCTCGGTCGCTAATCCCAGCCGCTCGAGGCCCAGCTCCTCGGTGTTGGCCTGGACGCCGATGGCCACCAGCACTTTCTCACAATCTATCTCCCGTACCCCTTCCGAGGACTCCACTTTCAGCTTGACCCCACCCTCAACGGGAGTTAGTCCGGTAACCCCGGCGCCGGTCATGAACCCGATGCCAGCCTCGGACATCTCGTTCTCCAGCTGCTGGCTAATCTCCTCGTCCTCGTTGGGCACGACCCGCGGCAGTAGCTCCACCACGGTTACCTTGACCCCATAGGCGTTGTACAGATAGGCGAACTCCATCCCGGTGGCGCCCGCCCCGACTATCACCACCGAGGCGGGAAGCTCCCGCAGCTCCAGGGCATGGCGGCTGGTCATTACTGTGTCGCCATCCACCGGCAGGGCCGGTATGCTCCGGGCACGGGCTCCCGGCGCCAGGATAATGTTCCTGGCCCCGATGACTTTGCCATCGGGGGCAACCTCGATGGTGTGGCCGTCCTTGAGGCTGGCCTCTCCCCTGATGTGCTCCACTTTATTCTTTCGCAGAAGGTACGCCACGCCCTTGGTGTTGCGGTCCACCACTTTCCGGCTTCGGTCCACGGCCTTGGCGTAGTCGACGCGCAGGTTGTCGAAGTGGAACCCGAACTCCTCGGCGCGGCGGAGCAGGGACAGTATCTCCGCGTTCTTAAGCAGCGCCTTACTCGGTATACAGCCCCAGTTGAGGCACACGCCCCCCAGCTCATCCCGCTCCACCACCGCCGTACGCATCCCCAGCTGGGCGGCCCTGATGGCAGCTACGTAGCCGCCCGGACCCGCTCCCACCACGACCACATCATATTCGCCGTCCATCGTCACTCCCTGCGGGCTTCAACTAGCCAATTGCCACGGTCTTCGCTTATGTCGGCGCACCCATTATACAACCCGACCTATGGCTCTACAAGGATTCGATCTCCGCCCCGACCTCGACATGGAATGGCGGAAATCGCCCAGCTTCTTGGTAGCCGCGTCCTTGCTCAGCCCACCCTAGCCTGCTATCATGGAAGCAGGCCACAGCCCGGTAGACAAGGAGGGTCCCATGAGCTGGCTAGGAGAGCCACAGCTGCTTATCTTCCGTGGCATAGGCCCGGCGGAGATAGCCATAATCGCCGTCGTGCTCCTCCTCCTCTTCGGAGCTACCAGGCTGCCCAAGATCGGCTCTTCCCTTGGCCGCAGTCTGCGAGCGTTCAAGGGCGCCCTGACCGGTGAGGAGGAGGCCGAGCCCGAGGAGACCGAGGGTAACGTCGGCAGAGCCCCGGCGAAAAAGGACGAGCGGTCATAGCGATGCCCACGTAGTGGGGCACATTTAGGCGCGCGGCGACGCTGCACCAGGATAGGTTTCGGCCTTGCCCCGGGCAGCCAGCCTGGCCAGCCATATCCCCAGCTCGTAGAGAACTATCAGCGGCACCGCCACCAGGGCCTGGTTTATGGGGTCGAAGGTCGGGGTAATCAGGGCTCCCAGGATAAAGGCCACCACCACCCAGTACCGCCTCCACCGTGCGAACCCCCTCCAGGACACGATCCCGAGCCTGGCCAGTATCAACATCACCAGCGGGGTCTCAAATACTACCCCCATCCAGAACAGCAGCATGACCATCACGTTGACGTAGTTCCCTATGCGTATCATCGGGGTGGCCAGGTCGCTGCCCCATTCAAGCAGGAAATTAATGGCAGGCGGGATAAGCACGAAGTACCCGAAGGCCACCCCGGCGGCGAAGGCGCCCACCACCGCAGGCATAAAGGTGAGCAAGTAGCGCCTCTCCCTGGACGTGAGACCAGGCGCCACGAACATAATGACCTGGTAGAGGATGACGGGAAAGGCCAGGACAAGCCCCGCCATGACCGAGACCTTAAAGGTCACGGCCACCATCTCCGTCACCTCCACGAAGACCAGGCCCGCTCCCCCACCGGTTGCCGCACCTAGGTCATCGGCCGGGCGCAAAAGCAGCCGGATGATCTGTTTGTAGAAGATCAGGCAGACCACCATGCTGGTCAGGGTGGTCAGGACCACGATGAGGAGCCTCCGGCGCAGCTCCAGCAGGTGCTGTGTCAGGGGACGCTCCCGGTCCTTCAATCCCGCTCCTCCGGGGGACGCTCCTGCCCGGAATCGGTCTTCTCTGCCCTACTCCCTCGCCGGTCCGGCCCCCGTGCTTCATCCTCCACGGCCGCGGACAGGTCGGTGAAGGCGCGGCGTACCTCCCCCAACATCCGCCCGGCGCTCCTGGCCATATCGACAGTCTTGCCGGGGCCCAGCACGAGTAGGGCGACCACCAGGATGATTAGAAGCTCCGGGATACCGACACCAAATAAGTCCACGGCTGCGCCTTCCTATAAGTCCCGCTGTCCATCCCTGAGGGGACACTCGGAACAACCATCGGGCACCTTGACGGGGGATCCGGGGTCCAGCTGGTACCCTCGTTCGTTGAGCAGCTCAATCAGGAGGCACAGGGGCAGGCCGATTACGTTGGCGTAGCAGCCGTCCACCCGGGCCGCCGGGCTGAAGGAGGCGTCCTGCACGGCGTAGGCGCCCGCCTTGTCTAGGGGCTCGCCCGAGGCCACGTAAGCCCCTATCTCCTCGTCCGAGTAGTCCCGCATGTACACGACGCTGACCTGGCTGGCGGTACGAGGGCGCAGGCCTCCTGCATCGACCACGGCCACCCCGGTCACTACCTGGTGCTCTTCGCCCCGGAGGGACCTCAACATCTGCTTTCCCTGAGCGGCGTCGGCGGGCTTGCCCAGTATCCGGCCCTTCAGCACGACCACGCTGTCTGCCCCCACCACCAGACCCCTCTTGAGCGGCCGTGCCACGCTAAGAGCCTTGGAGAGCGCCAGACGCTCCACCGTATCCCGTGGCGGCTCCCCCGAAAGCAGGTCCTCCTCCACACATGGCGGCACGACACGGAACCCGATCCCCAAGCCACCGAGAAGCTCACGCCTTCGCGGAGACGTGGAGGCCAGCACTATCTCGGGCCCGTCCCTCAACCCATCCCCTCCGACGGCGGCCCAGCTTCAGGCCCATCTCCCCTCCACGACAGCGTGGCTACGCACTCCACATGGTGGGTCTGGGGGAACATATCCACGGGCTGCACCCCTTCCAGCGCGAAGGGGCCCTCGGAAAGGACCTTGAGATCCCGGGCGAGGGAGTCTGGATCACACGAGACATAGACCACCCTCCGGGGCTTGAGGCGTACCAGCGCGTCCATAGCGGCCCTCTGGCAGCCGGCTCTGGGCGGGTCCAGCACCACTCCCCAGGGCCTGTCCTCTATTCCCGCCAGTACTTCCTCCGTCTTTCCCCGCAGGAACTCCACGTTGTGCAGACCCTGGGCGTTGGCCTTCCCGTCCCGCACCGCAGAGGTCGACTCCTCGATAGCTATGACCCTCCCCGCCCAGGGGGCCAGCAATATCGCGAACACGCCCACCCCAGCGTAAGCGTCCACCAGCAGGCCCTTCCCCGACAGCTGCAACCCCTCCTTCACCAACTCCACCACCCTCTCCGCCTGCCCGGTATTTACCTGGAAGAAGGATGAGGCGGCAACGCTGAACTCCCTTCCTCCGAGGCGCTCCCTATAGCTCTTCTGGCCCGACGGCACCGGAACACAGGCGTTGGCCAGCGACGGCTGGATAAGGAAATCGCCCGTATCGGCGCCGTAGCGAACCGATAGCTGAGAGGTCTCCGCGCACCGGCCCTGAAGCTGTGCCAGGGCGTCGTTAATCCAGGGGTGCATCAGAAGACATCTCTGCACGGGGACGAACCTGCGGGTTTCACGGTTCACGAAACCCAGCTCTCCTTTCCTTCGGCCGACGGTAAAGCGGGCATGGTTTCGATAGCCATACTGTTCCGGCGCCTCCAGGGTAGGAGCTACCGGGACCATACCTAACCCGACGCGCCCCAGGGCGCCCTTCACGATCTCCCGTTTGATCTGGAGCTGGTGCCGGTAGTCGACGTGCTGCCACTGACAGCCGGTGCACGGCCCAAAATAGGGGCACGGCGGCAACGTGCGGTGGGGGGAGGCAACCAGCACCTCGACCACCTGGGCAGCGAGGTGGTCCGACCGGTCCCTTATCACCTCCACCACCACCTCCTCGCCGGGAATGCCGCCCAGCACCTGGACCTGTCTCCCGCCATACCATGCCACCGCCTCGCCCACGCGGCCCATGCCCTCCAGGGACAGCCGGAGACGCTCTTGCTCAGGAAGTCGTTCTGAAATCAGCGATCACCTCACATATACTATAGACCAACGCGAATTCCATGCCAAGGGAACGCGCGGGTACACGCATCTGGGCTGGAGGAAGGACGGTGAGTTGACCAGACTACCCGGGCGGTATAAACTGAAGCAACGATCCGCATGTGAACCTGCCCATGGTCCTGGTAATCTAATTCGTTGGAGTACAGATTAACCGAGAGGAGCAATATGGCGAAACCGTTTTCCGTAACCGACTCCGATTTTGAAGAGAAGGTCCTGAAATCCGATCTTCCGATACTGGTGGACTTCTGGGCGGACTGGTGCATGCCCTGCAAGATGATTGCCCCAATCGTGGAGGAGCTGTCTGAAGAGTACGATGGCAGGCTGAGCTTCGCCAAGCTGGACGTGGACTCCAATCCCACCACGGCGATGACCTACGGGGTGAGGAGCATACCTACCCTTCTGGTCTTTAAAGGCGGCCAGCCGGTGGACCAGATCGTCGGCGCCGTACCCAAGGGAGCCCTGCAAAAGAAGATCGACTCGGCACTTGGCTAACCTCTACCGGCGGCGGCCACGTCCGCAGCGTGGGAGTGGATGGGGCCCGGTGGCTCTTGCGGACTTCAAATCCGTTGTGCCTCGTTAAGCACGGGGTAGGTGGGTTCGACTCCCTCCCACTCCCGCCAAAGCCCCAAAAAGCTTCTGCTATAATCCCACACTGATCCATCCTACCAAGACTTCCGCCTATCGCTGCAAAAATGCTCGCTACCGCCGGGCGATTCCACTGGAAATCGCTGGCCGTTCCCACGTTATACTGCTTCACAGCGCAGTGCAATGGGAGAATGGGATGTCGCTTGGTGAGTCTATAGCGGTGGGATTTGCCGCTGCGAGTGTCGTGGTACTCTCGGTCACCCTTTACATGCTTCGCAAGGTCTACAACGTGGTGAGGAAAGAGAAGCAGTAGAGGCGTCCAACCGTGTAGACGGCCGCTCCCAGGGATAGCCTGAGAGCAGGTCGGCCGAGGTATTCGCGCGGGGAGCGAGGTCCCGGGTCAGAGCCTCCCTTCGATGAGGAGACGGCGCACCTGGGGTGCAAGCTCCCGGACCCTGGCTTCCAAGTCCGATCGGCTGATGCCGGTGATGGGGTGAGGGCACACCAGGTAGGGAAACTCGGGAATACCCAGAAGCCGAGTATATGCCTGCGCCGCCCTCACGAACACGTCGGTTATGATGGTGGCCGTGGGAAGCCCCTGCTCCTCCAGCGTAACTCCGTCGTGCAGACTGCCCGACGAGCAGCCCCCTCAGTCCCCTACACCCGTTATCACCGCGTCGGCGCGCCTCTGGAGTTCGACTAACACCTCCGGCCTGGGAGGCATCGCCGACGAGTGCTTCCTGACGCAGAAGACCTCGGAGAACCGGAACTCCTCGTCGAGGATTCCGGCGATGGCCCGGAGTATGAACTCCGAGTTCTCTTTGGAGTTGTCCAGCAGGCCCAGCCGCTTACCCCTCAGGTCGATGGGGCGGTGGGCAAGGGCCAGGGGGCGGAGGCCTGCGTCCGCTCCGGTAGGGTCCACCAGCAGGACCGTGGGGCGCACTGGGTTGGCCATGCTAATCTCTCCTTCCATCATCCAGACCCGGTTCCCGAGCCAGGACCGTAGTGACGGGGACCCCGTCGTAGACCATGACAACCTCGTTGTAGCCGCCGCTGCCCCCCCCCGCAGCGATGATGTGGATGTCCCCGGGAGAGGACGCGGAGTATACGCGAGCCGTTTCATCCTCCGGTGTGACGTCGCCTATGACCGCGCCCACCCTCTTCAGCTGGGCCCTGGTGCGCCAGGCCCTCTTCCACATATATTCCTGCATCAGGGGCCGGTCCCAGCCCTGGCGCATCAACATTCTAGCGTGCCACTGGCCGACGATCCAGAGCCACTGGCTTCCGAAGGTAGCCATCCCGTGAGAGGCCATAACCTCGGCGGCACCGTCCATAACGCTCTCCGCCGTCAGGCCATATCGATTGCACACCATCTCCGGGTCCTGAACCGTCGCCACCGATACCGTCGACTCCTCCGGCCTGAATCCCCGGGACACGTGGAACGGAGGCCAGGGGCTCCCCTCCTCGTCCTCACCGATGCACAGGCCATGCTTGATCGGCGAGCCCATGCACCCCTGGTCGAGCAGGCCGGGGCGCTGCTCGAAGACGTTGATCATGATCAAGCGGACCGCTCGCCCGATGGTACTGTTGGCCCGGTTACCGGGACTGAGGAGGTCGTTGGTGCAGTTTAGCCCTATCCGGGAGCGAATGGGGCCGTTGACGACAATGAGCAGGGCCGCGCAGTTGGTGGTGCAAGAGGCGTGGTGCACGCAGTTGGGGTTATACCGGAACAGGGCTTCCATGGCAGCAAGCACCACGGGGAAGTAGGAGGGCAGACAGCCAGCCATGACGGCATTGGCGGCCGCTTGCTCAGCGGTGAGGCCACGCCGGCGCACCGGCACCTCGCCCAGCACGTGATCCGGCGCAAGTCCCACGTAGTCCAGCATTTCGGCGACGCGGCGTGCCGTGGGAGGCACCACCGGGAGGCCGTCGGTCCATCCCCGCTGGTAGCACTCCTCGATGGCATCCACCGAGTCGGCCACCTCGTGGGTAGGAGCCCGCCTGCTAATGACCATCACGCCTCCCCTGAACCACGCCTCAGCGAACAGAACCCTGCCCGGCGCGCAAGGCCCGCGCCTCGACAAGGGCCATTGTAGGTGCCTCCCCCGGCACGGTCAAGGGAGTGTGCTCGTCCCGCTCGGGGGAGGAGTCCGATTCTCCCCTACTGAGCTGTGCGGAATCCCATTGGGGCATGAGGTTGACAGCAGGTGGAGGCCGCATTACACTGGCCCCGTCCGCATGGCGCCTGCCACTCGGCGCATCCGCTGGTAAACCTGGCCACGCAGAAACGGAGGGTAGCCGCATGAATCTAACGATCAAGGACGTCAAGGTCCACGTGGTGCGCAGGGAGCCGAAGGAGATGGGGACCGGCCTGCCGGCACAGGGCCAGGACGGCAGGCGCTACCTGGGGGTCCTACGGATTATCAGCGAGGAGGGCCTGGAGGGGCACGCATTTATCGGTGAGCCAGAGACGCGGTCCGACAGGGCCATAGCACCCCTTGCGGAGACCGTGCGGCCCTTCCTGCTTGGCAAGGACGCCCTGGACAGGGAGTGGCTGTGGCACGAGCTAAGACGGGTGGCCCCCCGGTGGGACGTCCCGGACGCCACGATCATGGCGGTGGACGTGGCCCTTTGGGACCTGGCCGGGAAAGCGGCCGGCCTTCCCCTGTACCAGCTACTGGGCGCCTACAGCCACAAGATCCCGGCCTACGTTAGCGCCGCCCTTTTCAAAGTCGAGATAGAGGCCAATGTGGAAGATGCCCTGGCTTGTAAGGAGCGGGGATTTACAACCTACAAGTTTCACTACGGGGTACCCGATCTGCCCAGGGTGGTGGAGGTCTGCACCAGGGTAAGGCAGGCTGTAGGGGACCGGATGGACCTGATCTTCGATCCAGGGGGGCCGGGGCCGTATACGTTCCAGGAGGCGCTCTACGTGGGGCGGGCCCTGGACGAGCTAAACTACCACTGGTTCGAAGATCCGATCCGGCCCCAGGAGCTTGACTCCCTGGCAGAGCTTACTCGAAGGCTGGATACCCCCATCGCCCTCAGCGACGCCAAGGAGTTCCGCCTGGCCGAGGCCCCCAACGCCATCGACAGGAAGGCCGCCCGAATCCTCATAGCCGAGCCCGCCAAGGATGGGGTCACCGGCATGAAGAAGCTGGCCAGTCTCTGCGAGGCCCACGGCCTGAGGGTCCAGTTCCACTATGGGGGCAACTCCCTGCTGAACGTGGCCAACCTGCAGGTCGCCTTGGGAGTGCGGAACACCCACTGTTTTCCCCTGTTCTGGCCCACGCAGCACTCGGACTTTGGCTTGGTGCAGGACCTGGACATCGACCCCGAAGGATACATTCACGCACCCCAGGGGCCGGGCCTTGGCGTGGAGATCGATTGGGGAGTCATCGACCGGCTCACCGAGACCATCTTGTGAAGCGACGCGAATGGTGGGCAGCACCAGACGCGGCCCTCGCTACTCGTGCAGAATGAGAGGGTCGTTGTTGTAGAAGAACTGGCCCCAGAGAAAGCCGAGGGGCTCCTTCCTTAGCTTCGCCAGAAGCAGAGGCCCGTCGGCCCGCACTTCAAGCCGGTCGACGTCGAAAATCCGGGCCCAGGGTTGCTGGGCGATGTAGCTCCTCGCCTCCTCGATCCTGCGACGCAGCAGGACCGTGTTCTCCTCCGCGAGACCCGAGTCGGCGTGGACCAAGGCCAGGACCATATAGGGCCCCTGCTCATCCACCCCCGCACCCGATCCCAGCGCCACATACGGACGCAGCACCGGTGTCCCCTCGGGCTCAGGGGGGAACGGGCTATCGCCACCTCCACTCGCCTGAGTCCGGTCGCTGAGCAGGACACTGTAAGCACCCATCCTGGCCAGCCCGACGGCCAGAAGCCGGAAAGATTCCACGTCCGCCAGAGACGGCCGCTCCCCCAATCCGGCCTCGATCAGGGCCCTCATCCCCGCGGTCTCCACGGTCCGGTAGACCACGCGGTTCTGCACCGCCAGCCGGCCGCCCCGCCCCAGCGCATCGAAGGCGGGTGCGGCCAGGCGCATGCCCAGGTCCAGCTCGAAGTCGTCACCCCATCCATAGTACACGACGCCCAGGTGCCGCTCCAGGTCGGGCGTAGGGCAGCCGGAGCACGAAATGAGTGCCCGGGCGCTGGCCTCTGGGTCAAACCGCCCACGCACTATCTCCAGCACCTGGGGAGGAACGCCCGCCTCCACGGACTGGTGTACGTTGCGCACGTCGAAGCCCAGAACCCGGCGGTTCTGCCAGACGGTACGACCGTAGACGTTATGTCCACTGATAAAGGGGCCATGGGGCAGGTTGGGCACATCCACCTCGCCGGGCAGGCCTATCAGGGCCTCGAGGTACCTATCCAGGTCCTCGACACCGGCATCTGGCCCGGGCAGCGGGATACGGAAAAGGTCCCGGACCATCGCGTAGTCGTTTATCAGCACGAGGGCACGCGCCGAGGCCGTGTCAGGGACGAGACGGAGTAGCTGCTCAAACACCGGCGGGGCCGCCTCGGGGGTGGGTGAGGACGCCGGGCCAGGGGTCGGACTGGGCGTGGGAGCGGCCCCGGGAGCAGGTGTCGATGTCAGCGTAGCCGAGGGAAAGGGGGCGGCGGTCGGGGTGAGGGGAACCTGTGCACGCGTGGGAGAGGGCGTGGGAAGCGCACGGGTGGCAATTCCCGCGATCGGCGCGGTGACAGTCGCGCTAGTGGTAGGCGTCGGCCGCGGTATGGGGGTTGGGGTAGCTGCACCAGCGCAAGCGGCGCCAATGCCAGCCAGCAGGCACAGAAGGCCGGGTAGAATGTAGCGTCTCAGGGGTATGACCTTCGCCGGATGTCTCGAACCAGAGGGGCGCGCCTCGAACCGCCGGCCACCGCACCCGAGGGTACCATATCCCCGTCCCAGGGGGTGTCCAGTCCCACAGTGATCTTACCCCGGCAGGAGCCGGCCGGATTGACCGGGGTGGCCTACCCAGGTACAATCCTCCCACGGAGTGGACGCGCCAGCCCGCCTGCATGTAGGTCTGGCCGGAGGGTGACTCGCGCCGTCCCCGGTTCGCACCAGCCCACTACTCAGGAGGCAGCTATGTTTTTCGAGATCAGGCAGTACCGTACGCGTCCCGGACAAAGGGACGCGTGGGTCAAACTGATGGAAGAGCAGATCATCCCTTTCCAGATCTCCAAAGGTATGGTGATCGTCGGGAGCTTCGTGGGCCAGCAAGACGAAGACCTTTACATCTGGATACGCCGCTTCGACAGCGACGAGCAGAGGAAACTGCAATACGAAGCGGTCTACGAAAGCGCTGACTGGAAGGAGAGGTACTCCCCCCTGATACCCGACCTCCTGGACCTGGAGGGGACCGTCATCACCCGGGTTGAGCCCACTCCAAAATCGGTGATACGGTAGCCCCGGCATCGGATGGAGCGGACCCAGGTCCCTGGATGGAACCGCTGCGTGCCAAAGGGAAGCGGCGTGAACTACTGGGTCGTCGTCGTGGGCGCGGGGTCCGGGGGGGGTGCCCCCTGGGGGTGCGCCCTGGCGGCGCGCCTCTGGGGGGCACCTCTAAACCCCTTGTTCCTTTCGGGGAGGGCCGGCCTTCCAGACCTCGTATACGGACTCAAGGAAGCCGGCCGCGTAGTATTGGTGGCTGAACATGAAGCCCAGGTTAGAGGCACCGGCCCGGGCGGCTTCGTAGTAGTTCATCGCTGGCTCGATGTCGTAAGGAAAGGGCATGGCACCCATGTAGTGCTCGAAGTCGGGGAAATCGGACCACTCCGCAAGCTCTCCGTAGCCGGCATCCTCCCGGGCCCACCTCCCACCGTCCACCCTGCCACGGAGTAGCGACCACACTCCCGAGCCCGCCTCGCCTGGCACGTTACGACCTGCCATAGTGATGCCTGACCACATCTGGAGGACTCCGCCCTCTCTTACCCGCCACCGGAGCACGGGCGGACCGGCCCCCGGTAGCCGTGACTCCTGCGCCCTTCACAAATTTGCCGATTTTCGCTTATAAAATGAATTGACTTCTGCAGCCGAAATCGTCTAGGGTAGTGTCGCTGGGCCGCAGCTTGGCATCATCCATATAAAAACACTTTTCGGCAACGGACCTGGGGGCTATAACCAAGGCAAGTGTTCCTCTCTTCAAAAGTGCGGCCCAGCACTTTTATTCCCGGCCTCTGACCGCAGGGCAAGGGCGCAAGCTTCCCCACGACCTCAGATAGTAACAGACCTGCGCCTGGCAAAGCCGCACTAATAAGTAGAGGTACCCTGGAAGAGCACCGACTAGACCTTCCTGGACAGGGCCTCTCGCTCTCCCATGGGAATATGGCTCATCGCCTGGTCCACCACGTTGACTCCCACCATGTCGCCCCATGATGCGAGCAGGCCCCGGGCTATGGGGCCGGGCTCACCTGTTCCGACGGTCCAACCGTTGAGGCTTGTGACAGGCAGCAGGCAGTAGCTAGTGCTGGAAAGGAACGCCTCCTCGGACTGGTAGACGTCAAAGGTCGTGTAGTCTCCCTCGTCCACCGGGATGCCCTGGTTTTCCGCCAGCTCCAAGAGCGTCTCCATGCTGATCCCAGGCAACACATGGCGCCGGTTGGGCACCTTGATACGGCCGTCTTCCACGAACATGAAGTTGCCACCGGCGGCCTCGGTAATGTTCCCATCCAGGTCGAGCATCAAGGCCATTGCACCCGGGTCCACACCCTTGGCCTCGAACTCGGCGATGAAGTGGTTCATCTTGTTACTTATCTTCGCCTTGGGGGAGAGGCTGGTGGGCGGGTTCCTCCGGGTCGCGGGGGTGATAAGCCGCACCCCCATGGCGAACTCCCTGGCGAACTCCAGGAAGTGTACCGGCAGACAGTAGATAGCGACGTTGGCCCCGTGCTCCAGGGATGGCTCCACCAGGCCGCGGCTTACCACCTGGTTGACGGTGAAGTCGTCGTTGGGCCCGAGGAGGCCCCGGTTGGCCTCCACCACTTCCATGGTGGCCCGTTCCATCTCGTCCTCGGACATTCCCGGGTCGATCCTGGTGTAGCGAAGGGAGCGGTATAGCCGGTCCAGGTGGGCCCGCAGCTTGAAGGGCTTACCGCCAAAGGTGCGGGCCACCTCGTATACGGCGTCGCCCCAGCGAAAGCCCCGGTCCAGCGCCGAGATGACAGCCTGGCTCTCCGGGGCCAGCTTCCCATTCACGTACACCATCCGCTCTTTGCCCTGTGTCACGTTAGCAGCCTCCTGTCCTAGAGTAGAAAGGGTTCCACGGCCCTAGCTATCATTCCAGCTAGATAACCGCGCTCGCTCGCTACGATTTACTCCTCCAATGTTATACATACGCGGAGGCGCGAAGTCAATGGCTCGGTAAGGCGGCCACGTTTCAAAGCCCAGGCGGCCTAACGCCAGTCCTGCTGGGGGCAATTCCTAGGCGTGGATGTGCACGCGGGTGAACTCCAGAATGGCCTGGGCCAGCCCGTGAGGGTTCTCCACCTCCAGGGCATAGTCCCCGTCCACCTCCACAATGCGACAGTCCCTCCAGAAAGCGGCGATCCTCTCCGCCTCCTCCCTGGTCAGATGGCTGCTCCGAGAGCCCCGCACGACGGCCACGGGGCAGGTGACGCTCCTGGCGTAGACTCCCAGGTTATCGGCCATGTGGGTAAGGCCCTGGGCCACCCGGACTATGTCGTACTTGAAAGCCACTCCCCCGCCCGGGAGCGGCCTGGTGTTGTGCTCGACGCGGTGCCGCCTCGCCTCCTCCGAATCGTTGGGACGGAACCCTCTCAGATAGGCCAGGGCCGCCTCCCCGCCGGCAAACTCGCTTTGGGAGGCTCGCATTCTCTCCGCCCCCTCCAGGACGGCGTTCGCCCGGTGCCGCTCCTGGAAGAAGTTGCTGTAGTGGGGGCCGCCGACCAGGATGATGGCCTGGGCCTGTTGGGGATAGATGGCCGCGAAGACCTGGGCCACCCGCCCACCCAGGGAGTGTCCCGCCACCACAGCTCTCGGCAAGCCCAGCGCCTCCAGGAGGAGATGGAGGTCCTCGGCGTACTCCTCAGCAGAGTAGCTGGCGTCGGGCCGGCCGGTGTCCCCGTGTCCCCTCTGGTCCGGGGCAAGGACCCGAAACTGCCCGCCAAGGAGGCGCGCCGTTACGTCCCACATACGCCCGTACCCCGAAGAGGGATGAAGCAGCACGAGAACAGGCTCCGGGCCGGGCCAATCGTAATAGCGCATCTGCAGGCCGTTACTCAGCACTATGTCCCCGGCCAGTGGTCCCAGTTCCGCTACCGACATCGTTCCCCCTTTCATGGGCGCAGGTGCCTCCGGCCACCGAAGGTCCGACCGCGCCGCCCCACTGTAGCGTGGCGCCACGGCCATGTCAACGATGGTTTCGGGATACTTGACACCGTATACGGTGCCAAGTATCCTACCCTTGCCGGTGGGCGGCCAGGCAGGGGTCACGGGCGGGGTCGAAGGGGACCGGGGTGGCTGCCACCGGGGCCGCAGCCCTCGAGGAGGCACTTCCCATGCCGCTACCACCGGACCGGGTAGACTACAGCCCCATCATCGACCGGCCCACCATCAGGTGGCCCAACGGGGCCCGGGTGGCCCTCTGGATCTCCCCCAACGTGGAGCACTACGAGTACACTCCGGTTTACGAGGGTCTTCGCAGCCCCTGGCCCCGGATGCCCTCCCCAGACGCCCAGCAGTACTCCTACCGGGACTACGGGAACCGGGTGGGCTTCTGGCGGATGCTGGATGTCCTGGACAAGCACAGCATCAGGTGCTGCGTGTCCCTCAACCTGGCGGTGCTAGAGCACTACCCCGAGATCGCCGAGGCGATGGTACAGCGGGACTACGACTTCATGAGCCACGGCATCTACAACACGCGCTACCTCTACGTCCACTCCGAGGAGGAGGAGAGGGAGTTCTACAGGGACTCCATCGAGACGCTGAGGCGTCACACGGGAAAGCAGCTCAAGGGCATGCTGGGACCCGCTATGGCTAACTCGGCGTCAACGCCGGACCTGATGGCCGAGGCAGGGCTGATCTACCACACCGACTGGATGCACGACGACCAGCCGGTGCCCATCAAGGTAAAGTCGGGCAAGCTGGTCTCAGTGCCCTACTCCATCGAGCTGAACGACGTGCCCATCTTCCGGCAGCACCACGAGGGAGAGTACTTCGCCCGGATATGCAAAGACCAGTTCGACCAGCTTTACAGGGAAGGTGAGGAGAGCGGGCGAGTGATGTGCATCGCCCTACACCCCTACCGTATCGGCCAGCCCCACCGGGTCAGGTACCTGGACCAGGTGCTGGACTACATCATGTCCCACGACGGAGTCTGGCAGACCACCGCCGACGAGATAGCCGAGTACTACATCGCCAACTGCTACGACCAGGCGGTGGCCCACGCCCAACGGCTGAACGGATAGGGGCGGGGCCCGAGAGCCACAGGAGGAGACCGTGCCCGCAGAGCGTCGTTTCGGGATGGACCACGAGCACTACGACTGGTCTCCCCTGGCCAAGCGAGGGGTCCTGACGTGGCCGGAGAAGGCCCGGGTGGCCCTATGCGTTATCGTCAACCTCGAACACATGGAGTGGGACCCACCCCAGGGCAGCTACTCTGCCCCCCTCGCCGGCGGTGTCTGGCCCCTCCCCTTTCCCGACTACGCCAGGCTGTCCCACCGGGAGTACGGCCACCGGGTGGGGGTCTTCCGGGTGCTGGACGTGCTGGCCAAGCACGGGATAAAGGCGACCGTGGCCATGGACGTCCTGACCGCCGAGAACTACCCCTATCTGGTCAGACACTGTCTGGGGCAGGGCTGCGAGATCATTGGACATGGCATTTCGGTGAGCCGGTGGATCTCCAGCAACATGACGGAGCAAGAGGAGTGGGAGTACATCCGGGAGTCGATGGAGCGGATGGAGCGGGCCACGGGCTCTGTGCCCGTGGGCTGGCTGGGGCCCGAGTCGGGGGAGTCCGCGAGGACGCCTCAGCTTCTGGCCCGGGCGGGGATCCGGTACGTATGCGACTGGGCCAACGACGAGCAGCCCTACCCTCTGAAGGCACCCGAGGGGGAGATTTGTTCCCTCCCCATGATGCTGGAGCTGGACGACGTCAACGCCCTGTGGGACCGTCGACTCGAGATAGACAGGTACGGGGAGCTCCTCAAGGAGAGCTTCGATGGCCTGTACCGTGATGGTGCCGGAAACGGGAGGGTGCTGGTGTTGAACCTGCGTCCCTGGCTCATCGGCCAGCCCTTCCGTATCCGCTACCTGGACGATGCGCTGGGGCACATGGTCAGCCGCCAGGGCGTTTGGGCAGCCACCGGCTCCGAGATCGTGGACTGGTACCGGCGCAATCCCCCCATCGCGTGACCTCCACCGGTCCACCGCAAGGAGACGGCGCATGAAAGACCACGTGGAAGTCTTCTGGCACTCCCAGCAGCCCTATATCCACGTCACCGATGAGGATCTGGAGAAGTACGGCTCAGGCCGGCTGGATTTTCCCAACACCTATTTCGATCCCGAGAAGGCCCACGTCCTCTATAACCAGTACCACGAGCAGTACGCCCACGCCGATGAAGTGGGCCTCGACGGAATTATCACCAACGAACACCACTCCTCCTATTGGAATATGAAGCCCTCCGCCAACCTGGACGCCGCGGTCATCTCCAAGGTGACTCGAAGGGTCAGGATAGCCATTCTGGGGAACATCATCCCAATCAACGACCCGCTACGGATGGCGGAAGAGATCGCCATGCTTGACTGCTACTCGGGAGGGCGGATAATTTCGGGCTTCGTCCGGGGAGGCGCTCTAGAGACCCTCCAGGCGGGCATCGACCCCTCCGAGAACCGGGAGCGCTTCGAAGAGGCCCACGACCTCATAATCAAGTGCTGGACCACGCCCGGCCCCTTCCGTTACGAGGGGAAGTACTACCACTACCGGATGGTGAACCCCTGGGTATTGCCGGTTCAGAAACCCCACCCACCCATCTGGTTTCCCGGCGGCAGCAGCCCCGAGAGTGTGAAGTGGGCTGCACGGCGCGGCTACGCCTACATGAATCTGGGCGCCCTCATCGACCTGACCAGAGAGTTGAAGCAGATCTACATCGACACGGCCCACGAGACCGGCTTCACTCCGGGGCCGGAGCACTTCGGATACCAGCTTCGGGCGCTGGTGGCCGATACCGACGAGAGGGCCCAGGAGCTGGGGCGTAACTTCCTCTGGACGCAGGGCCACCGCATGAGGGGCCCCCGAGAGCACAACGACCCGCCCGGTTACCAGACCAGCGTCGCCAGGACCTTGCAGATGCGCCGGCCGGGTACGGGGGGCCCTGGCCGCCAGATGACCTACGAGCAGCTACAGGAGATCAACAACATCATCGTGGGGAGCCCAGAGACCGTCACCAGGAAGCTGGCGAACACCATAGACCAGCTTAGCCCGGGCTACCTCATCCTCATTGGCAGCGACGGGACCCTCCCCCACAAGGACGCGATGCGCTCGATAGAGCTGCTAGGGAAAGAAGTGATTCCCGCGCTTCACGAGATCAAGCTCCAGCCCTATGAGTAACCGGCGGCCTCCCGGGCCCTTCAAGGGGTAGCGTGGCATCCTTTATCGTGCTGGCCGCCATGAAGGGGCGGTTCCTCTCGGACAACGGGAACACCTACGACAATTTCCAGATGATGGGCTTTCTGGATGCCTCCAGCCCCATGGAGGCGGTTACGGCTTTCTTCGAGCAGCCCCCATTCCCTGTGATGTGGGAAGATGTGCAGTACCTCTGGGCGGAACGTCTCTCCGACGAGCCGGACAACGCGCGTTACGGCGATTACCGGCGTGTGTACATAGACACCCTCCGGCGCCGCTACCAGGAGGGGGCCTCGGGCGCGCCCTGATGGAGGGGCCGTTTACACGACTGGTATTCTGATCGAGAGGCTTTGAAGGAGGTACGATTCCAATGCCTACTGTAGGCTCCGGCCGCTACACATACGAGATGGTCGAGGACTGGGCCAAGCTTCCCCGGGGCCAGAGTTTCGACAAGGTGACGTCCGTGGCAGTGGACTCCCGGGACAGAGTGTACGTCTTTCAGCGCACCGACCCTCCCATCCTGGTATTCGGCCGCGATGGCAACTTCCTCAGCTCGTGGGGAAACGGGACGATAACCTTCGGCCATGGCATCCACATCGGTCGTGATGACTACATCTATCTGACGGACAGGGACGACCACGTGGCGGTAAAGTTCACCCTGGACGGCAAACCGGTCCAGGTCCTCGGCGCCAGGGGACAGCCCTCCGATACTGGCTGCACCGAGGACGCCGGGACCGTGCCCCGGGCCGCCGGGCCCTTCAACATGCCGACCAGCATGGCCCCCGCTCCCTCCGGAGACCTGTACGTCGCCGATGGCTACCGCAACAGCCGGGTCCACAGGTTCTCCGCTGGCGGCGCTCTCATCCACTCCTGGGGCAGCCCCGGGGAAAGGGCTCCCGGAGAGTTCCACGTCCCCCACTGCGTGTGGGTGAACCGCCAAGGAACGGTATACGTGTGCGACCGTGACAACAGTCGCGTCCAGGTCTTCACGGCGGATGGAGAGTTCGTGGCCCAGTGGACTGACCTGGACCGTCCCACGTCGTTATACATGGACGCCGAGGAGACAGTCTACGTCAGCGAGCTGGCGCCCCGGGTGGGAGTGTGGGACAAGGCGGGAAACCTCCTGGCGTGCTGGGAGTCGCCGGTAACCCACTTCCTGTATGGAGACTCCGCAGGCGACCTTTACCTGGCCCTGCCCTACGACGATACCGTCGTCAAGTACGTGCGCCAACGCTAGCCCGCACGCCTATGCGGCAGCCGGGAGCGGGTGTTGTCACGGTAGGGCCGGTCTGGTACCCTCTAGTTGCCTCGCTGAGGGGCATCCTGACCGGGGGGGTTACACCTTGACGACCGGGGCACGGCCGAAGGTCTCCCTCTTCGCCACCTGCCTGGTAGACCAGCTTTTCCCGGAAGTGGGCGTAAGCACCGTGCGCCTCCTGAGGAGGCTGGGCGTGGAGGTGGATTTCCCCAGGGACCAGACCTGCTGCGGCCAGCCCCTGTTCAGCTCGGGCTTCACGAGAGAGGCGGAGCTGCTGGCACGGCGGGTGCTCAAGAGTTTCCAGCCCTCCCGCTCGGCGCCGGAGCATTATGTGGTAGTGCCCTCGGGCTCGTGTGCCGCCATGCTACGCATCTCCTATCCCCGGCTCTTCCACGACCACCCCGATCTGGGCGGGCAGGCCAGGGAGCTGAGCACACGGGTCTACGAGCTATCCGAGTTCCTGGTGAAGGTCCTCGGTGTGGCCGACGTGGGCGCCCAATTCCAGGGCAGAGTCACTTATCACCCATCCTGCCACCTGCTGAGGGAGCTTGGCGTCGTCCGGGAACCCCTCACGTTGATAGGGGGCGTGAAGGGGGCCGAGTTGGTGGAGATGGAGCAGCCGGAGACCTGCTGCGGGTTCGGCGGTACATTCTCGGTAAAATACCCCCACATATCGGGGGGCATGCTGGACGACAAGGTGGATGACGTACTCAAGACGGGCGCCCAGGCGCTGGTTTCCTGCGACACCAGCTGCCTCATGCACATCAGCGGCGGCCTGAGCCGGCGGGGCAGCACACTGAAGGCTGTGCACCTGGCCCAGCTCCTCTGCCCCCAGTAGCAGCAAAACTACGGGAGGTCCTGGTTGGCCAAGGTCAAGACCCGGGATTTCAAGAGTGCCTCGGCCACGGCCATGGGGCAGCCCCAGCTTCAGGCGGCCCTGAAACGGGCCGGGGGTAGCTTCGACGCGGCCCGGGTGGAGGCCATCCAGGAGCTGGGCCCCGACAGATGGGAAGAGCTCCGGGAGCAGGCCAGGGAGATAAAGCGCCACGCCCTGGACAACCTGGACTACTACCTGGATAGGGTGGCCGAACGTGTGGCCCAGAACGGGGGCCACGTGCACTTCGCCCGGGACGCCGCTGAGGCCAACGCCATCATCGCCGACCTGGCCCGCTCCCGAGGTGTCAAGCTGGCGACCAAGTCCAAGTCGATGGTCTCCGAGGAGATGGGCCTCAACGAAGCCCTTGCCGGGATTGGGGTGGAGGCCGTGGAGACGGACCTGGGAGAGTATATCATCCAGCTTGCCGGCGAGACCCCCTTCCACATCATCGCCCCGGCCATGCACAAGACCAGGCAAGACGTGTCCCGCCTCTTCGCCGAGAGGGTCCAGCGACCCGGCCTGGCTGAGATCGAGGAGATGGCCCAGGCAGCCAGAGAGATATTACGGGAGAAGTTTCTACTGGCCGACATGGGCATAACCGGGGCCAACTTCGTGGTCGCCGAGACAGGCACTGTGGTCATCGTGACCAACGAGGGCAACGGCCGGCTCTGCACCTCCGCTCCCCGGATTCACGTGGCACTCACGGGAATGGAGAAGGTAGTCCCCTGTCTGGAAGACCTGGGGGTGTTCTTGCGCCTTCTGCCCCGAGCCGCCACCGGCCAGGCCATGACCAGCTACGTCAGCTTCATCTCGGGACCCCGCAGCTCCCAGGACGAGGACGGCCCCGAGGAGTTCCACCTGGTTATCGTTGACAACGGCCGGTCGCAGCTTCTCAGGGACCCCGAGCTAAGGGAGTCCCTCCACTGCATAAGGTGTGGGGCCTGCCTCAACATTTGCCCCGTCTATCGAAAGGTGGGCGGCCACGCTTATGGCTGGGTCTATCCGGGTCCCATCGGCGCCGTGGTCACGCCCGTGATGGTGGGCCTTGGAGAGGCCAAAGACCTCCCCTTCGCCTCCAGCCTGTGCGGGGCCTGCCGGGAGGTGTGCCCCGTGAAGATAGATATCCCCCACATGCTCCTGCGCCTGCGTAGCCAGATCATGGAAGGCTCTCCGCCATCCCGACCCAGGGCGACGCTGGGGGAGAGATTCCTGGCCTGGACCTACTATCGCCTCATGAGCAGCCCCGCTCTACTGTCCGTGGCACGCAGGCTGGGCAGGCTGGCTCAGGCGCCGCTGGCGAAGGGAGGGAAGATAAGGAGGATACCCATACCCCTCTTCTCCCGGTGGACCAGGGACAGGGACCTTCCCACGGTGCCCCCCAGGTCCTTCCGGCAGATATGGGACCGGGACCTGGCACAGGGAACGCAAGGGGAGGACGCGGAACCACCCGCAATCTGAAGGAGGCTGGTCTGGAAAGAGAGGAGTTCATAAGCTCCCTACAGGCGGCCCTGGGGAAGGGACAGAGGGCGCCCGCCATCCCGTACCACCGGCTCCAAGAGGGCCTGCCCCAGATAGAAGAGAGGGCGAGGGCCGTGCTGGAAAGGCTGGAGGGGACGCAGGGGGAGCTCCTGGACAGTCTTGGGCGAGCGGCCCTGGCACGGGGCTGGAAGGTCCACCGCTCCACCGGGAGCGAAGGCGCGTTGGGGTACATAACCAGGCTAGCCGAGTGCTCAGGCCACAGGCCGGTAGTCCGCTCCGACCAGGAGGTGTTCCATTCGCTGCCCGTGGATGGCCCCCTCGCCAGCATGGGGATAGAGGTCAGCGTCATGGCCAGGGCGGCCGGGCACTCCAGTGAGGAGCTGCGCCAGGCGGCTGCCCGAGCGGGAATCGGGATAACCGGGGTCGACTATGCCATCGCTGAAACGGGTACAGTGGTGCTGGTGCCCCGCGCGGCACTGAGCCGGCTGGTCTCTCTCTTACCCCCGGTCCACGTCGCCATCGTTCGACCCGAAGAGGTAGTGGAGGACCTGGACGACCTGTTCGCTCTGCGGCGGCTGGCCTACTACCGGGGCGAGGGTGACATGGGGAGCTACATGAACTTTATCACCGGCCCCAGTCGTACCGCCGACATCGAGCAGACGTTGGTCGTCGGCGTCCACGGCCCCAAGGAGGCCCACATGGTGATTTTAGAGTAGAGGAGCGATATGCCGGTACGGATAGGGTTCGCCACCTACAGGCGCCAGTCGCTGGAGGCGGAGCTTGAGCGAATCACCGAAATGATGCCCCAGCTGGGTGTCCAGCGGGCCATCATGACCGGCGACCTGACTACCGGGCGAGTGGGCCCGGAGAGCGGCCTGGACCTCATCATGGTGCTGGACATCCCCGGCAACTTCACCCGGCGCATGGACTTCTTCACCAGCCACCTGGGTCCGATGCTGGCCACAAATTTCTATGTATACACCCCAGAAGAGTTCCGCTCGCTGAAGGAGACCAGCCCCTTCCTGCGGAACGCTATCAAGGGAGGAAGGGTGATCTATGAGTCCTGACGCTTCGAGCTCGAGTGAAACGGGCCGGGTCCTGGGTCCGGAAGGCGCCCGGTGGATCCTACAGGCCGAGAGGGACCTCGCGGACGCCAGGTACCTCCAGGAGGGAAAGCGCTACAACCTGGCCTGCTTTATGGGCCACCAGGCCGGAGAGAAGGCGTTGAAGGCCTATCTCTACAACCAGGGGGCCGAGGACGTGTGGGGCCACTCCCTGGCCGACCTGTGCGAGGACGCCAAGATCGCCAACATGATGTTCGACATCATCAAGACCCATGCGGTGCTCCTGGACAAGTACCACGACATGACCCGCTACCCGCACCTCCTGCCCGGCGGCATCCCCTCCGACGCCTACGACGAGGTGGACGCCGAAAGGGCCGTCCACATAGCCGAGGAGGTCATCTCCTTCGTCAAGGTACAGATGGTGCAGCAATAAGGGGAGGTATAGCTGACAGTCCCCAAGCGCCTTGACCCCGGATGTCCCGTCGACGTCCCATCACGGAGTGGTCTCGTCCCGCCGAAGGAGCAGCCCCCCCACCTTCAGGAGCCGCATGGTACGCTCCGTGGCGGCGCGGAGGAGGTCATAGGTCCGGGAGATGCTGTCCTCGAAGCTCATGGGCCTCTCCATGATAGGCACCGCCGCGTCGATCCCGTGCTTGTACACCTCCCGGTAGCCTGGGCCCAGACTCCCAGCCATCGCTATGACCGGTATGCCCAGGGCCTTGGCTCTGCGTGCCACCCCCACGGGCGCCTTGTCGTATGCGGTGGAGGCGTCTACCCGGCCCTCGCCGGTGATCACCAGGTCCGCACCCTGGAGCAGCTCGTCCAGACCCAGGACGTCGCACACGAGGTCCACCCCCGACACGATCCTTGCATTTAAAAAGGCCATCAATCCGGCCCCAAGTCCGCCGGCCGCCCCGGTCCTCGGCTCATCCCTCACGTCCACCCCCAGGTTCCGCTTGATCACGTCGCTGAGGTGGTCCAGAGCGGCGTCCAGATCCTTGACCACCGCGGGAGACGCCCCCTTCTGAGGGCCGTATACGGCCGAGGCACCCTTGGGGCCGCACAGGGGGTTGGTCACATCGGTGGCACCGGTGACCTCCACCTCCATCACACCCAGGCGAAGGCCGGTCATATCTATACGGGCCAGCTTGGCCAGGGCACCTCCCCCGAAGGGTAGCTCCCGTCCGCTGGCATCAAGGAAGCGCACCCCCAGGGCCTGGGCCATGCCAACCCCACCATCGTTGGTGGCGCTGCCCCCCAACCCAACGATAATACTGCGGTAGCCCCGGTCCAGAGCTTCGCTTATCAGCTCTCCGGTGCCGTAGCTGGTCGTGGTCCTGGGGTCGCGGCGACGCAGCGGCACCAGGGCCAGGCCCGATGCCCGCGCCATCTCGATCACCGCTATCTTGCCCCCGAGACCGGCGGCTCTCCAGCCCCTATCCTGGCCGGCCGCACTGGGGGAGTAGAGAATGCCCTCCCCAGTGACCCCCCAAAGGGCAGACACCGGCTCTCCGAGCGGCCCTGTGACCGTTTTAGTGAATAGCCCGCCTCCGGTACCAGTGGCCAGAGCGTCCAGCGTCCCGTCGCCGCCGTCGGCCACGGCTACCGTCACCGTCTCGGCCTGGGGGTAGGCTGCGAGGACGCCCTGTTGGATCGCCCGGGCCGCCTCCGGCCCGGGAAGGCCTCCCCTGAAGCTCTGGGGCGCTATGACAACCTTCATATCGACTATATTATATATTCTTCCAGCCTCCGGCGCCCTGGCCCGGACCGGCGGGCGGGTACCTTCGACATCGTTGGAAGCTCGCCGGATGTATGGGAGCGCGTTGCCCTTTCTCCGAGGCCAGCGTACAATTACGTAGACCTTAGGCACGTCTAAGATGCGAGGTATAGCTATGGAGGCTACGAAGCCCCCGCTGGACGGGATCCGGGTGCTGGACCTGGGCCGGCATCAGGCAGGGCCTCGTTGCGCCCAGGTACTGGCCCGGCTGGGTGCCGACGTCATCAAAGTAGAGCGGCTGGGTGGCGAGGAGACCCGGACCCACGCTCCCATCGTCCGAGGGCAGAGCGCTTACTTCGTTCAGCACAACAGCGGCAAGAGAAGCATCTGTATGGACCTGAGGCAGGAAGAGGCCAGGGAGGTCCTGAGGGACCTAGTGAAGGCCTCCGATGTCTTCGTCCAGAACTTCCGGCCGGGCACCATCGAAACGATGGGCTTTGGATATGACGTCCTGCATTCCCTTAACCCGAAGGTCATCATGGTCAACGTGTCCGCCTACGGCCAGTCCGGCCCCTACCGGGAAAAGATAGGCTATGACCCCATAGGCCAGGCGGTTTCCGGCCTCATGATGATTACGGGAGAAGAGGGCATGCCCCCCATACGGGCAGGTGGGGCCGTCGTGGACCGGACCACCGCCCTTCACGCCGCCATTGGGACCCTGGCCGCCCTGCGCGAGAGGGAGCGGTCCGGGGAAGGGCAGACGATTGACGTGTGCCTGGCGGATGCGGGCTACAGCTATACGGAGATACCCATATCCGGCTATCGAGGTGCTGGCGTGCTGCCAAAACGAGGAGAGGGCACCAGCGCCCCTCCCTACGGGACATACCAGTGTAAGGACGGCTGGATGCTTCTCTCCGCGGGCGACCAGCACCAGTGGCCTCGGGTGTGCCGGGCCCTCGCCAAGCCCGAGTGGCTGGAGGACGAGCGCTTTACCGTGAGACATGCACGGTCTCAGAACGCTGAAGCGATTGACGATGCCGTACGACGGCTGGTGGCCGGCATGACGGTGAAGGAGGCCATAGACCACTTCACACTCCACGATATCACAGTGGCCCCGGTAAACGACATACCCCAGGCGGCGGCCGATCCCCACCCGTGGGCCCGGCGTGCCCTGGTGGAGGTACCCGATCCCATCGCCGGTACCATCGACGTTTCCGGGGACTTCTGGCACTTTAGCCGCACTCCCGTGGTGATCGGCACTACGCCCATGCCGGGGGAGCACACCGAAGACATCCTCACGGGTCTGCTAGGCTACTCCAGCGAACAGATCGAACAGCTAAGGAGCACGCGAGCGGTGGGATAGGCTACTGCCCCTTGAAGACTGGCTGACGCTTCTCCAGGAATGCCGCCACCGCCTCCTTGTGGTCCTCGGTAAGGTACGTCAGGCTCTCGAGGGCCAGCGAAGTATCCAGCGCCAGGTTCATCTGAGCCCGCAGCTGCTTGTTTATGGAGAACTTGGTCCAGCGGATGGCCCAGGTGGGTCCCTGGGCGAGCCTTCTGGCCAGGCCCATGGCGGTGGACATCAGCTCCTCCGGAGGGACTACTCTGTTTATCAACCCGATGCGCTCGGCCTCCTTCGCCGAGAGCAGGTCTCCCGTCATGAGGTACTCCTTGGCTCTTGCCGCCCCCACCAGGGCGGGCCAGATAATGGCGCCGCCGTCCCCGGCCACCAGGCCTACCCGTACGTGGGGGTCCCCGATGCGGGCAGTCTCCGAAGCTATGACCACGTCACAGAATAGGGCTACCGTGGCGGCGACGCCCACGGCATCCCCGTTGACCGCGGCGATGATGGGCTGCTGAAGCTCCAGTAGATTCATGATGAGCCGGCGCCCCCTTCCCGTGGGTGCCCGCCTGACGATGGGCTCGCCCTGGCTGGCCTGCATCGCCTTCAGGTCGCCTCCCGCCGAAAAGGCCTTGCCGGCCCCCGTAAGTACCACGGCGTTCACTTCCTCGTCGCCGTTCAGGTCCACCAGAACATTCTCCAGCTCCTCGTGAAGTTCCCGGTTAAATGCGTTGAGCCTTTCGGGCCGGTTAAAGGTGACCGTGGCCACCCGTTCGGCCGTCTCCACCGTAAGATTGGCGTAGCGGCTGTAGTCTGCCATAACGACCTCCTCACCATGTTTGCCGTGACCGTAGGAATACACTAGACACCCCGGGAAGTCAATCCCCCCGGCGTTATGTAAAGGATGGTGTGCCCTGGACCAGACACCGGACACCGATGTCTCTGCGGGATACGGCAGCTTGACGCTGCGCCGCGGGTCTACCTATAATTTAGCCCCTACTGATAGACTTAGGGAGCGAGGGACTTATGGCCGAGGACAAGGGCACATCGCCCGTCAAGGCGCGGGTACCGATAGCCCCGGACCTGTTTACCATACCGTCCTCGGAGGACGAGGAGGCTCACCTGCTGGGCACCAGGTGCAACGCTTGCGGCGAGGGGTTTTTCCCCAGACGGGTTATGTGTGGGAAGTGTTTCAGTGGGAACACCGAAAATATACTCCTGGGCGGAAAGGGTAGGGTGTACTCCAACACCGTGGTGAGACATCCACCGCCACAGTATGAGGGCCCCATCCCTTATGCCCTGGGGCATGTGGAGCTGAGGGAGGGGGTGCTGGTCCCTGCCGTCTTCACCGGTGTGGACCCGGAGGCCGTAAAGATCGGGATCGAAGTGGAGCTGGTAATCGAGAAGCTCAAGGAAGACGACCAGGGCAACGACGTTCTGACTTACAAATTCAGGCCGGTCTAAAGGGAGCGGACAGCTTTCAAGGAGATCCTGCTCATATACCGATAGAGGAGGGAGCGCGTGAGGGAGATCGTCATTCTGGGCGTGGGAATGCATAAATTCGGTAGGTTTCCGGAGAAGACCTACTGGGAGATGGGTAGGGTCGCCACGGTGAATGCTCTCGAGGACGCCGGGGTGGAGTGGAAGGACATACAGGCCCTCTACGCCGGGTCGATGTTCGCGGGGGTGGGAGTGGGGAACAACATCCTGGCGGAGATGGGATTCTCGGGCATACCCGTGGTGAACGCCGAGGCGGCCTGCTCCAGCGGCCCGACCGCGCTGAGCAACGCCTACCAGGCCGTGTCGGCGGGATTCTGCGATCTGGCCCTGGCCGTTGCCGTGGAGAAGCAGGAGAGGGGAATGATCCCCCTGACCAACTTTCCCCTATGGATGAGGCTCATGGGGATGGCCCACGGTCCCGGCTTTTACGCCCAGGAGGCACGGGTCCACATGGAGAGGTACGGCACCACCGTGGAGCAGTTTGCCAAGGTGTCGGTCAAGAGCCACAAGAACGCCTCCCTCTGTCCCAATGCCCATTACCAGCAGTACGGGCAGATGACCATCGAGGACGTGCTCAACTCCCGAATGATCTGCGACCCCCTCACCATATACATGATGGCTCCGGTAGTCGACGGCGCCGCGGCGATAGTGGTCTCCGCAAGGGACGTGGCTCACAAATACTCCAGCAAGCCTCCCATCACCGTGGCTGCCAGCGTCCTCACCTCGGCCAACTACGACCGCTACACGCTCCAGGAGCCACCGGGGATGGTCCGGGGTGCTGCCCAGAAGGCATACGAGTTCGCCGGTATCGGGCCCGAAGACCTGGATATCGTGGAGTGTCAGGACGCCATGGCCTCGGCGGAGATAACCTCCTGCGAGGAGCTCGGTCTATGCCCGGACGGAGAGGGAGGTATCCTGGTAGACGAGGGCAGGACTGAGATAGGGGGCGACGTAGCGGTTAACACCGATGGTGGCTACCTGTCCCGGGGCAACGCGACGGGCGCCACCGGACTCGCCGGCATAGCGGAGATCGTGTGGCAGCTCAGGGGTGAGGCTGGACCCAGACAGGTAGCGAACCCCAGGGTGGGGCTGAACCAGAATTTCGGGGCCGGCCCCAACGTGTCCGTAACGATCCTGAAAAAATAAGGATGAGGAGATTACCGCGTCCTCTCGCTATTCCGCTGGCCGGCCTAGTCTGCGGGGCCATCGGGGCGGCAGTATTTAGGACAGCTTGACCATACGGTAGGGCTTCCGTGCTTAGTAGTGCTTCCCCTGCAATGAGCTGAAGGGCCCCAGGCACCAAGCACTTACCGATTTCAATCGGCGGTATGGCCTAACTCGCCATGCAGCATGGCTTGCTGGGACTCCGTCTGGGCCAGTCGTCGTGGCCCTTCACGAGCTTGGAGCATCGAAGCACGAGTTCGACGTTTGGTTCGCCGGGAAGATACTCGAGCTCCATGGCTTCGACGTGACCCAGCCACCCCCCGGACCCATGCCGGAGTTGTATCTCGACAGCGGGTCCTAAGGGCGACAGGAGCTGCTGGAAGGACCGCTGAGAGAGGCCCTGGAGGGATAGGCCAGAGGGCCGTTCCCCCCTACTACCTGTGCCTCAACCGGCTCGGCGTAGTCTAGCAGAACGCATTGTCTTCTATCATAGTAGTGATGGCGGCGATCATGATGGTCAGACTCCGGTCCAATTTCAGCATGGCATACCAACAGGCTTACTTTCGGGCTCCACAGGCGTCCCGTCAGACTGCGTGAACACGTTGCCCGTGTTCTGCCATGCTTCTGCAGCGGCGAGACCCTGCTCGAATCTGACGACCTCGGACCGCTAATCCCCTTTTAGTGCGTTGGGTGGCGTCGTTGCGGGCGAGAAGAGCTGCGACATTATCTTTTCCGTTGACAGCACTGCCAGCCTGCTCGGCACTGCCATGTTCATCGGGGTCTTCGGGGGCGTGGTCGGCCTTGCGGTTGGGGGCCTGATCGCTGGCGTCGGCGTCGTGCTTTCTGCCAGGCAGAATTTGATGGTCGTGGAGACCGGGGTGATCGCGGTCGTTGTGGCCACCGGCGGCGGGCCCTTCCATCTCCTGGGCTCCGTCTCCCCCAACTCCGGCGTTGACCACCATCAGTGTATCTCCGCCGCCCTATTGGGTGGTTTCGTCGGGGCAGCGTTGGGAATGCTGGTTGGCATCCAACTGGCATCCAAGAGCTTGTCCTCCCGGCCCTTGCTAGCCTCCTTCGCCGCGGTAGGCGTGATGGCGGTGCTTGGCGGGTTGTTGCTGTGGAGGTACGTCGGGTGGACGCCTTAGGGTGATGAGCGTCTGTAGGGCGTCCAGGCCGCCGTCCACTGGCAACTCCGCTTCGATTATGCAGGACTCCTCGTCGGAGGCGAGGTGTAGCGCCACCCGAGCCGCCCTCCTCTCGCGTGCCCGGCGCAGTGGAATTACCTCTAATACACCGTAAAATACCCCCCAGGCGACTGACAGCCACCGCGGGTGCCGGTCACTCCCGGCGCTAGACTCCGGTGACTTTCCTAAGGACCCTCACAACCCGGGGTCCCAAGCGGTTCCTGGGTCTGAGGTTTGCCACAACCATCGAGACTGCCTGGGGGCTCCCGGCCACCAGGGGGACCATCCAGCTTCGTACCTCTTTGATGCCGGGCGGGCCACTGTCCCACGAAGGGCCGAAACACGTTAGCGGCTCCCACCCGCTACCCTTCCTATTCCTGGAAACCACCACGCCTCCCGCCTCCATGACCACCAGAGCCCCGGCGGTCATGTCCCATATCCTCGGCCCCCCAATTACCACATACTGGAAGACCCCGCAGGCGGCCAACGCCAGCTCGTAGGCGATGCTCCCCGTTACCCTGACCTGTCCCACCTTCCCTCTCAGGCCCTTCCGGAAACGGAACAGTCCGCCGAAAGATGCGGGCAGGCACGACAGCCGGTTGGCCTCGGGGCCCTCGGCATCGGCTATGGATATAGGCTCCCCATTCAGCCGGGCTCCGCCGCCCCTCCGGGCCTGGAGAACCAGCCCCTCTTCCTCGCCGGGCCAGGGTAAGAAGAGCGCTCCCGCCACAGGGGTGCCCCTGTGCAGAACGCCTATTGATATCGCGTATATTGGGAGTCCATTGACGAAATTGGTGGTCCCATCCAGGGGGTCCAGGATCCACAAGAAGTCGGGCGCAAGCGCGTCCTGGCCCTGAGGTCCCTCCTCCCCGACTATGCCGTGGTCCGGGTACCGGCCGGATATGGCCTCACGGAGGTAGGTCTCAACCTCCAGGTCCGCCGGTGTGACCGGGTCCTGCTTTCCCTCGTCCTTGTACTTCACATCCAGACGGCTCCAGAAGTGGCTCCTCAGTATGCCACTCGCCCGCCTGGCCATCTCGGCGGCCTCAGTCTCCAACTCCAGCATCAAACTCTCGCCAAGGGGGAGCTCCATGCGCGCACCTGCAGATACGGTTCACAATCCGGAGCCTCATTATAACAGCATGCTCCTTGCATGCCGGCACCGTGCCGGCCACCCCGCGCTTTGAGGTCCCCAGGGCCTGGTGCCCCTGGAGCGCCAATCAGGAGCGGCGCTGGCCACGGGAGCGGGATAGATCACGCCCGCGAAAGGTGCTGGCCCCTGCATACGGGTGCTAGCTGTTCGGGGCAGATGGCTGATAGGTGCCACGACTCCGGGTGAAAGCACTCTGACACCATCCTCAGGCCGGCCTGTACTATACTCATAGTGTATGTATACCCCACGGTCAGATGGGACAGTAGCAGGTCGACAGCTGTGAGCTTTCCCGGAGACCTGCGCAACGGCCGAAGGGAGATACTCGGCTCACCACCGAGAGAAGGGGGTACAGGGCAGTAATGGGAGGAAACTTGATGGAAAAGGTCCTCATCGTAGACGATCAGAGATATTTCTGCCAGATGGCGAGGGAGATCCTCAGCAAGTGCTCCCAGTTCGCCGTGGTCGGAGAGACGTACGACGCCAGCCATGCTATGGAGATGGTGGAGGAGCTCAAGCCCGACGTTGTACTGATGGACGTTGAGATGGAGGGAATAAACGGCCTGGAAGCGACTCAGTTGATCCGGCGCCACCACCCCGCAACCCGGGTAGTGCTCATGAGTCTCTACGATGAGAAGGAGTACAGCCGGTTGGCGGCAAGGGTGTGAGGTGGACCCCAAAATTCGGACAGGTGGCTAAGAGAGAGTCCCGCTCCTAAAATAGGACGGAAACAAGGAGCAGGACATGAAGCAAACACGTAAGAAGCACAGCCCAGTCTTCAAGGCCAAAGTGGCTTTGGCCGCGCTCCAGGGGGAGCACACCATTGCAGAGCTGGCCAGCCGGTTTGAAGTCCACCCGAGCCAGATCCATGCCTGGAAGAAGGCCTTGACTCAGGGGGCGCCGCACCTCTTTGAAAATGGTGGTGGACGCCAGGAGAAGGACCAAGAGGTCCTCACTGCCCAGCTCTACCAACAGATTGGGCAACTCAAGGTGGAACGGGATTTTTTGTCACGGAGCTTCGGGTTGTGAGCCGGTCCCAACGCCGGGCCATGATTGACCGAGAAGAACCGAAGCTGTCTCTGGTGCGCCAGTGCGCCTTGCTGGGTATCAGCCGCTCCTCGTTGTACTACCTGCCAACCGAGGCCGGCGCCGAGGACTTGGAGTTGATGGCCCTCATAGACCAACAGTACCTGAAGACACCTTTCTACGGCTCCAGAAGGATGACTGCCTGGCTCAGCAATCACGGACACCAGGTCAACCGCAAGCGGGTCCGCCGGCTGATGCAGCTGATAGGCCTGGAGGCCATCTACCGGCGTCCCAACACCAGCAAGCCAAACCCAGGGCATAAGGTCTATCCGTACTTGCTCAGGGGGCTGGAGATCAACCGGGTCAACCAGGTGTGGGCCACCGACATCACCTACATACCCATGGCTCGGGGTTTCCTCTACTTGGTGGCCATCATGGACTGGCACAGCCGCTACGTGCTGGCCTGGCGGCTGTCCAACACCCTGGAGGTAGACTTCTGTGTTGCGGCTCTGGAAGAGGCCTTGAGCAAGGGTCGGCCACAGATCTTCAACACCGACCAGGGCAGCCAGTTCACCAGCGAGGCCTTCACCAGCATGCTGCTGGCGCAAGGCGTTCAAGTGAGCATGGACGGCAGGGGCCGGTGCATGGACAACGTCTTCGTGGAACGGCTGTGGCGCAGCATCAAGTACGAGGAGGTGTACCTGAAGGCATACCAAAATGGGACTGAGGCCAGAAAGGGGATTGGGGCTTATCTGGCCTTCTACAACCAAGAGCGGCCCCATCAAGCCCTGGGCTATCGGTCACCGGGTCAGGTGTTCCATGCAGTGAGCCCACAAAGGTGTTTACTGGAACATCCACGAGCCTTACCATCGGATGAAGGTTTACAAGACACCCCAGCGGTAGACTCTCTTATTTTAGCCTCACCGCTGTCCTGATCATGGGGTCCACTTGAGTGGGCGCCAGGGCCTTTATTACAAAGAAGGACATCTCCGCTCCACTGCTGAGCCGGGTCCTGAAGCAGGAATCCTTCGATTGCTTCCGTCGCATAGGTGCTGCTTAGCGCTGGCTGCCCCATACTCGTAACCCTCCCGGCACCGCCCTCGCGACCCCAGCCCACTCCCCCAAGAGGGCTCACCGATAGTCCGAAGCCGCAGAGGACCGCCTCTACCTCTCCGCCGATGATAGTGGCAACCGGGCGGCGAAAGTCCTATTATTGGTGACGTGTTCGCGGCGATGGCGATCAGGTATTGTCATTGCCCCCGGAGGCCTTGATGCGGGTAAGGCCGGGCGGGAGAGCATCTGCTATTCTGGCCCTTTTGGCCTTGGCCGCCCTCGCGGCCGGGCTGTCCTGCCGCAGCAGCCCGTCACCTACGCTTACCCCTACCCCTGAACAAGCGCCTCTGCAAGCTGCGCCGGCCACCCCTACCTCCGCGCCGACGGCGGCGCTGGCTCCGACGCCTGGGCATGCCGCCGACTCTTCTACGACCCCTCCGGCGGCAACCCCGGCCACGAAGACCCCTTTGACGACCTCCATCCCCGTACCTTTGCCCACGGCTGCACCGACTCCCTCCCTCGGGCCTACTACCGTGGCGGACGCGCGGGATAGGATAGCCCTGGTCATCCCAGGTGAGCCTCCCAACCTCAACGTAATGGACAGGTCTACTCTGGAAGGCCATCTCTCCAGCGACTCGCTGGGCGACCGCCTGCTGCTCCTCAACTTCGCAACCCGCCAGCTCGAGCCGCAGCTGGCGGAAGGCTGGGAGTTCCTCGCCCCCGACCGGTGGCGGTTTTCATTGCGTCCGGGCGTGAGCTTCCACAATGGCGAGCCCTTCGACGCAGAAGCCGCCGCGTGGGCCATCGACTGGCAGGGGGATCCCAGGAACGTGTCCAACGCCACCAGGTACTTCCAGCGTACCAGTACCTCTGTCGTGGACAGGCACACAATAGAGGTCCGCTGCGCCGACCTCTGTCCAGCCCTGCCTAGCCAGATCACCCACGCCTACTTCCAGGCGCCCGATTGGGCCCGGAGCAACCCGGTCGACTTCGCCAGCCGGAGCAACAGCAACGGCCCCTATCAGCTTTCCCGCTGGGTGGAGGGCGAGTTCGTCCTGCTCAGTGCTTACCGGCGTTACTGGCGCGGAGAGGTCTCGCCCATCAGGGAAGCCACCATACTATGGGACCGCGACCCCGCGGGCCGCGCCGCGATGGTGGCTACAGACCAGGCCCAGTGGGCGTTCCAGACCGGGTTGGAAAATAGATTTCGGGCCCCCAAGTTCGTCCTCTCCGAGGACACTCGTACCTTCGCCGTCAAGCTGGACGCTCGCTTCGACCCCCTGACCAGCGACAGGCGGGTCCGAAGGGCCCTGGCCGTCGCGGTGGACTGCGACGCGCTGGCAGCGGCAGTAACCGGGGGATTCGGCACGTGCCGGGGCGTACCCTTTCATCAGGCGTCCCTAGGCCCGGGCCAGGAGTTCCCGCCCTTTCCCTTCGATACGGAGGAGGCCCGGGACCTCTTTGCCCAGGCGGGCGTGGCAGGGCAGTCCCTGACCCTTTACGTGAAGCGGGGAAGTGCCGTCGAGGATGCCTTGTGGGAGGGGATCGCCAGCTACTGGAGGAACGCTGGTCTCCGGGCGGAGGTCCGGACTGTGGACGCCCGCACCTACCTCGATCTCTGGGCGCGCGGGGGGAGCCCTCCAGGCACCACAGCTCCGTCGCAGAAGCCCGTACAAGCCATCGGATTCACCCATGTCAACGATCTCTTCGATCCCTCCGCCAGCCTGATATTCCTGGCCTGCGAGGCCTTTCACGCCTCCTTTTATTGCAACCCGGAGGTAGAAAGGAGGCTGGTGGAGGCCAACGGCTCGGCAGAGGAGGAGCGAGTACGAAAGATGGCGGAGAAGACGGCCACCCTCCGCGAGGAGCTACCCATAATCTGGTGGATGAGCCCCCACACCTCCTACAGCCTCGCCGGGAACCTCGACTGGACACCGCGACCCGACGGCCTGGTCAGGATCGACACCATGCGCTACGCCAGATGAACGGGGTGTAGACTAGCTTGTACAGGCGTGTTCGTTGACAAAAACCGCGGCCAATGCTATATTTAGGTCTATACCCTATGGGGCGGGCTGTTGTTCCGGAGTTGGGGAGGCGCCACCTGCAGATGAGGCTGTCAGACCACCCTGGGTGTGGGGAGTGCATCAGGAGAAGGCCAAGGGCGCGAGAACGAGTCTTAGCCCTGGGCCTTAGTTTTGTCGGAGGGCATTTATCCTTTCCGGCCTGCCGGAACGAAGATAACTCAGCACGTGGATGCTCGGCTCTACACCCCCACTAAAGGGAGGCACATGCAGAGCAGGGATCTTGTAGTACGGTTCGCGGGGGAGGGTGGCCAGGGCGTGGTCACCGCGTCCGAGATGTTGGCCGGAGCAGCTGCCTCCGTCGGATACCACGTCCAGACCTTTGCCACCTTTCCGTCTCAGATCATGGGAGGGCCCACCTGGACCCAGACTCGTATCTCCACAGCGCCTGTTCTGAGCCCTGGGGACGAACTGGACGTGCTGGTAGCCTTTAACGCTGAAGCCTACGAGGCCCACAACGAGGAAGTGCGCCAGGGAGGAGTGATCCTCCATGACTCCGCCTTCGATATCCCCAGTGACAGGCGAGCTATAGCGGTCCCCTTCGATGAACTGGCCAAGCAGACCGGGGAAGCCCGCTCGGCGAACATGGTAATAATGGGCTCCTTGGCCCACCTTGTGCACATGCCCCTCGAAGTTTTTGAGGAGTTCATCCAGAAGCGGTTCAGCGGCCGAGATAGTGTAATCGAGGCCAACATCAAGGCCCTGGGGCTGGGACACGAGCACGCAGCCTCCAGCGAGATCGACCTGGGGGAGCTGGACCCTCCAATGAAACCCCAATACCAGCAGGTGATCGTCAAGGGTAACGAGGCCATTTCACTGGGGGCCATTGCGGCCGGCTTGGACTTCTACGTGGGATACCCCATCTCGCCGGCGACCACCATACTGGTGTTCATGGAGAGGAACCTGGTGGGGCCTGGGAAGTTCGCCCACCAGGTGAGCTCGGAGATCGAGTCCATCACATCGATCCTGGGAGCAGGGTTCGCCGGCAAGAAAGCGATGACCGCCACCGCCGGCCCTGGGTTCTCGCTGATGAGCGAAGGCCTTGGCCTGGGATGGATGGCGGAGATACCGGTGGTGGTAGTGGACGTGCAGAGGGGCGGGCCGGCCACCGGCCTGCCGACCAAAACTGAGCAATCTGACCTGTTGTCGTGCCTGCATCCCGCCCACGGGGACGTGGCCCTGCCCATCATCGCGCCGGGCTCCGTGGAGGAGTGTTTCTACGCCGCGACCATGGCTTTCAACTGGGCGGAGCGGTACCAGGGCCCGGTGGTGCTGATGAGCGACATGTCCATGGCGGAACGGGCCCAGAATATCCCCAAGCCAGACCTATCAACACTGGCGGTTGAGGACCGGAAGGTCTACCAGGGTGTTAACGGATATCGGCGCTACGAAGGCTCCGACCTATCGCCCATGCCCGTACCGGGCCACCCAGGTGCCTACGCGGCCAACGGCAGCGAGCACGACGCCATCGGGGACACAACCCACCTGCCCAGCCGCCACGTCCAGATGACCCAGCGCCGTTTCGGCAAGCTCAAGTTCTTGGAGGACGGCGCTTACGAGGCGGAAAACCAGGCGGAGCCGATAGCTGTGATGACCTGGGGTGGTTCCAAAGGGCCCACGAGAGAGGCCTACGACAGGCTGCGGATGCAGGGGCAACGGCTTGGGTGGTATTTCACCATGTTCCTCCACCCCCTGCCTGCCAGGCTGCTCGAGGAGCTACAGCAAAAGGAATTGGTGATAGTACCAGAGCTTAACTACCAGGGCCAGTTCGCGAGTATCTTGCGATCCCAAGGAGTCCGGACTGAGTCCATAACCCAGTACACCGGCTTGCCCTTCAAGGTCGGGAACCTTGTAGCCACCATCACTGAGATCGTGCGGACTCAAAGTAGAGGTATGGTAAAGGCATGAGCGCGACCAACCCTGAATACGATTTCACGTGGTGCCCAGGATGTGGCGACTTCGGGGTCCGCCGCGCCCTGGAGTTCGCGATGGCGGAGCACACGCAGCGGACAGAGATTCCCATGGAGAACAACGTGGTGGTAGCGGGAATCGGATGCTCCGGCAACCTGGTGCACCTTCTGGAGGGCCCTCAGCCCTACGGGTTCCATGGAATTCACGGGAGGTCCCTCCCCATAGCCATGGGCGTCAAAATGGCACGGCCGGACCTGAACGTGGTCGTCGTAGCCGGGGACGGCGACTTCCTCAGCATCGGCGCCGAACACCTGGGACCTCAGGCTGCCCGGAACCTGGACGTCTGCGCAGTAGTCATGGACAACGGCGTCTACGGCCTGACCAAGGGGCAGAGCTCTCCGACCACGGATTTAGGACAGACCACCACCTCTACGCCCTATGGCAAGATAGAGAACTCCATAAATCCCCTGGAGCTTTACCTGACTCTGGGGGTCTCCTTCATGGCCTCCGGGTTCTCCAGCCAACCCCGTGTCCTGGGCAGGCTTATAGGTGAAGGCATGGACCACAAGGGGTTCGCCATTGTCCACGTGCAGTCGCCCTGTACTACCTATAACGACACCTATGAGACCATCAAGGGTAACCCCAAGAAGGGGATCGAGCCCACCATTTGGAATATACCCGCGGACCACGACCCGTCCGACCGCAAGGCCGCCCACGACGTAGTTCTCGCCGGAGGGCTGCCCGTAGGGGTGGTCTACCGGGACACCAGCCGCGAGCCCTTCGACGAGCGGTTGGAGGCGTTGCACCGGAAGGCCCGGCACAGGTCCATCGAAGCGATAATAGACTCGTTCAAGCTGTAGGCCCCGGGCTTCGCCACGTCCGCACCTAGTCCAGCTAACCCCTCTGGCGAGGCGAGCTACCGTTTCTGCCAGGCATAACTGTCCAGGTGTTTCCTCAGAAGGACCCTACCCCGATGTAGCTTTGATTTGAGGGATGGGATGGAGGTCTGAAGTACCTCCGCCGCCTCTTCGTTGGACAACCCCTGTACATCCCTCAGGACCACAGCCGCGCGAAGCTGGGGCGGCAGCAGGGCCAGCCCTTCTTCCAGCTTCTCCCTCAGCTCGGCGTTGAGGGCGGCACCCTCCGGCCCCTCCGTCCAGCTCACCAGCCGGGTGTCGTCGTAACCCGTCTAGGTGAGGAAGTCCCTGCGCCGCTCCTTCCGGAATTTCATTAGACTGGAATTCACGGCTATCCGGTACAGCCAGGTGCTGACCGCCGACGCTCCCCTGAATTTGTGGAAATTCCTGTAGGCAGAGAGAAAGGTCTCCTGAACAGCGTCCTCGGCGTCGGGCTGGTTACCCAGTATTCGATACGCGACGTTGTATACGAAGCCGCTCTGCTCCTCTACAATCCGCTCGAAGTCCTGGTCAGTCTTGCTTCCCATAGCCCCGCTTTGATCCGGCATCCCCGCAACCTTTTCGCCCAACATGCATCTAACTAACTGAGGAGGTTCAGAAGACGCGACGCCAGATGTTGCTCTTCCCGCGGCGTTGGAATAGAATGGCTCTGGGAGAAAGAGACATGTCCCCTTTGCACCTAATTACACACCTGTTCCGGAAGAAGGACCTGGATTGCGCTGAAGTCCGGAAGCTCTCTTCCGAATACATCGAGGGCGAGCTTCCGCCATCGCGACTGGAAAAGTTCCGAGCCCACGTTTCCGGCTGCGCCCCGTGCCAGAGCTTCGTGGACGGCCTCGCTTCAGTGATACGCATGCTCCCCAGGATGTCCAGGCCGGAGTTTCCACCGACGCTTAACCAGTCCATTATGGAGCGATTACGCCAAGAGGGGTCCGGGCGAAGAGAATCGTAGCTAGGTCGGTCCCAGCGCAGAGTCGCCGAGCCCCCTTCTGTCTCCGGTAGATGACATGGCGCCCCCACCCGGGACCTGCCCAACCAATCGGGCAAGGGCCGACCCCCATGGAGCAGGGAACCCTCAAGCATCCTCCCTCAGGGCCTGATACTTGGACGGGCACTTCACGATGACCGTGCTCGCATTAAACACATTACCTTCGCCGTAGCTCCCTTCGAGCACTACGTCCGAGTGGGGATTAAAAAACAGGTCTGGGAGTACCCCAACGTAGGAGCCCTGCAGCACCTTGCCTTCTTCGGTCAAGGTGAAGTTGGCCCGAGTGGTGCCGGGGACCCGCTGGAAGGAATCCGGGACCAGCTTTCCAACCACCCTCAGGCTCCTTCCATCCAAGTTCTGCTCGTCGGCCAGGAACTCGTTCACCGTCACGTAGTACAAGGTGCTGCCAGGGAACGCGGCGTACACCAGATAGCCCAACGCCAGAAAGATCACGACCCCAACGACCAGAAGCCGGGTCTTGTTGTTGAAAACCCGGCTGGCAGCTGGCTCAAGCTCGCCCGGTGGTTGTTGCTGGTCTTCTAGCATGCTCCGTCCGGCGGATCAGCAATGGGTGCCTGCTCAGTGGCTAACTATACACTTCCAGGCCGGTGGTTTCAATGGTATTACGTATGAGGAGGGCCACCGGAGTCCTCCCTGAGGGCCAGGGCTTGCTTCAGCTCCTGTATCTCCCGCTGCATCTCGCGTTGCTTCCTTGCGACGAAAAACACGTACACAAAGAAGACTGCCCAGGTGACAGCGTAGACTGCGAAAAGATAGGGCAAATTCTCGGAGGGCATCGCCTCACCGCCTGAAGTTCAATATCTTTGGGCGCCTCTCACCGAATTCCTTAACCTCCTGATGGCATCTTCCATCGTTCTAAGAGCCACCCTCTCCCGGAGGAGATAAACGAAGAGGATGGTGAAGGTGATCATGGAGAACCACAAGACGCCCCGCATCGAGGAGTCAAGGCTCCCGGACTCCGCTAGCGGTCCCGTTACCACCTGGGGATGAAGCCCCCGCCACCAGTTGGCGGCGAAGTAGACAATGGGAACGTCGATAAATCCTATGATGCCCAGCACCGCGGAAAATCGGGCCCCCTGGGTAGGGTTGGATGCGTAGCCTCTGAGCATAAGGTAGGCCACATAGATCAGCCAGAGAATTAACATGGTAGTCAGCCGTGGCTCCCATGTCCACCACCGGTCCCAGATACCCTTGGCCCACAGCGAGCCGGTGATCAGGACGAGGGTGGCGAAAATCATACCGATCTCTGCCGCCGAATGGGCCAGGGCATCCCACCGTGCGTTCCTCTTCCACAGGTAAAGAACGCTACCAGCGAACACTACCGCGAAGGCAAGGAGAGCGATCCAAGCGATGGGCACGTGGAAGTAGAATATGCGCTGCAAATTGAAGCGGTGCTCCGAGGTGGCTACGGGCGCCCAGATGAAGATGAGGTAAAGGTCGGCCACCATGAGAGCGGCGACCAGTGGCAGAAACGCAGCCCCCATAACCGAGACCGCCGCCTTGGCCCCGATCTTGCGCCGGCCTATCAGCCCTCCGATTGGGGCGCTCCCGGTTCCCTCGAAGACGGGCCTCTCCAAGCTCCTACTCCTCCACGACCAGACCGAATACCCACGGGCAGACCGCCAGGAAGACCACGTCGAAGACGGCGATGAGTCCCAGCCATCGTGCGACGCTCACCGAGCTACTACCGCCTATCGAACCCGCCGAGGACTCCACAGCTGCGATGATCACGGGCACAATTATGGGCAGGAAGAGCACCGGCAGCATGATCTCCCTGGAGCGGGTATGGACGGCGATGGCCGAGAATAGGGTCCCCACCGTGGCGAATCCCAGGGTGGCCAGCAAAATGGCCAGGATGAGACCCACCGAGAAGGCGGAGAAGTTAAAGAGCACACCGAATACGGGCAGGAGGGCGGCCTCCACCACTAGCATGAACAGGAACGTGCTCACCAGCTTTCCGAAATAGATGGAGTCCCTGCTCACCGGGGTCAGCAGAAGACCCTCCAGGCTCCCCCGGTCCTTTTCCAGCACGAATGCCCGGTTCATCGCCAACACACCGGCAAAGGCGAAGGCAACCCACAGCATGCCCGGCGCCAGGCGGTCCACAGCTTGGGGTGTGACGTCCAGGGCGAAGTTGAACACCACCACTACCAGGAAAGCAAACACCAGCCCAGAGACGACTATATCCCGGGTCCTGATCTCCAGCAGTATATCCTTCCAGGCGACCACTACCACGGGGCGGAGAAACTCCCTCAAGGTGCCACCCCTAGGTACTGCCGGTAGGTGCCCCTGAACCCCGCCACATCCAGCGAGCGCCTCGCCTGCTCGAAGGCGATCTTTCCCTCCGACAGGATAGCCACCCGGTGTCCCCAGGCCAGCCCCTGCTCCACATTATGGCTGGTCATCACCACGGTACGTCCCCCACTGTTCCACTGCTCAAGGACGCCGCCCAGCATCTCCAGTCCTTCCTGGTCCAGGCCCGCCTCGGGCTCGTCGAGCAGGAGTACGCGGGGCTCGTGGAGGATCGCCCTGGCTAGGGCCAGCCGTTTCTGCATGCCATGGGAAAGGGTGCGCACCTTCTGCCGTGCTCTACCCTCCAAACCCACCAGCCTTAGCATCTCTTCTTCCCGCCGCCGCAGGTCCGGGACTCCGAACATGCGGCCATAGAAGCTCAGGTTCTCCCGGCACGTCAGGTCCTCGTAGAGGAGCCCCCGGTGGGCGACCACTCCGACCATGCGCCGTATGGCCGTGGCGTTTCGCCCCCGTTCCAGCCCACCGATCCACACCTCCCCGCCATCGGGCCTGGCCTGGGTGGAGAGGACCTTGAGCAGGGTGGTCTTCCCCACGCCGTTGGCTCCGAAGATGACCAGGAACTCGCCCCACGCCACGGTGAGGTCCAGGTCCCACAACACCGGCCACTCTTCGAAGCTCTTCCGAAGTCCTCGGACCACGATGGCGTGCGTCCCATCCTGCCGTATCATCAGTCCATGATAACGCCAACGGGAAAGGTCGTGCAAGCGGGCCCACAGCAAGAGGGGGTGGCGGACGCGGCCCCAGGGCGCCGGATCGTGGATTTGACACCTCCCCCAGTTGAGCAATAAGATGGGTCGAGAGCGCTCTGGGGGTGTCCATTTTATGAAGAGGCCCGACCAGATCAAGTCAGCGCCCGATCAGGGACGTGGGGAGAGGGTGCCGCCGGGCCAGTTCGTCACCAAGAAGTTTCCAGTCCTCACCTACGGTCCGGCTCCCAAAATAGACCTGGCCGCCTGGGAGTTGCGGATGTTCGGGCTGGTCAAAGAGGAGGCCAGGCTCAGCTGGGAGCAGCTCAGGTTGTTACCCTGGACCTCTGTGGAGTCCGACTTTCACTGCGTGACCCAGTGGAGCGCTCTGGACAACGTTTGGGAAGGTGTGCTCTTCAGCGAGCTGGTGAAGCTGGTGGGACCCGAGCCCGAGGTTGAATTTGTCATGGCCCACTGCTACGGCGGCTACACCACCAACATACCGCTGGCCGCGGCACTGGAAGGGCCCGGGATACTCGCCCACAAGCACAACGGGGAGGAGCTGTCCCCCGACCACGGCTGGCCCCTGAGGCTCGTCGTCCCCGGACGGTACGGCTGGAAAAGCGCCAAGTGGGTGAACGGCATCGAGTTCATGGCCCAGGATCGCCCCGGGTTCTGGGAATTGCGGGGCTACAACAACAACGCCGACCCTCGAAAGGAAGAGAGGTTCTGGCCGGAGCTCGGTCGAGTCCCCCCTGGGGGGGAATCCTGACGCTGGGCGCCCACGTGGGGGATTCCGCCTAAGCCCGGCATGCTACCAGCCGGTGCGCCGCTTGCCACACTGCTTACAGAAAACACTCCTCAGGGGCCCGTTCTCAGCTCCACAGTGCTCACACGTCCACATGGCGATAACATCCTCCAGCCCTTGGAAAAGTCTCTATCGGGCGGTGCTAGACGACAGCTTCGCTATGACGCCTTAACCTCGTAGGGAGCCTCCCGGCGGGGAACGTACGGCCGATGCTCCTCCGCTATGTCGCGGATAAGGCCGCACTGGAGGCACTTGACGTACCTTCCATACATATCCCTGTCCAAAACCAGGTCCCCCTTGCATTTGGGACACGACTTCAAGAGCATCATCGACGGGCCGACCCTTGGGTAGACTCAGCTAGAACCTTAGCTTAGTTGGATTATAAGCATTGACATGGCTTATGTCAAGTGGTAAGATACGGTCAAGCTTAATGGGAGGCAGGGCATGCCCGACCGCGCTGGGCGTCAGACCAGAAACCAGAGAGTACCAAAGGCCTATGCCATACCCATGAGGCTCAGGCCGGAGGACCTCACCCTCGCCCCGAGGGAGCGGCACCCTCAGCCCCGTGAGGAACAGGTACCGGCTGAGGTCGGGGAGCTAAAGGGGGTCTACATCATAAGCGTGGCCTCACGGCTACTCGAGATGCATCCCCAGACTCTGCGCAAGTACGAGAGGCTGGGCCTGGTAAGACCCTCCAGGACCATCGGCATGCTCAGGCTCTACTCCGAGGAGGATATCGAAAAGCTCCGCCTCATCAAGTATCTGGAGGAGAACCTTGGGCTCAATCTTGCCGGAGTGGAGTTCGCCTTACACCTGCTGAACCACCTCTTTGACATGCACCAGAGACTCAGGAAAATGACGGAGGCCGAAAGGTTCCTGCGCGTCGTCGAACAAGAGATGACCCAACTCCTTGAACGGCTTAACTTGCCTCTTCAAGGGGAAGCCCGGGAGGGTGAAAGATAACATGGAAGAGGACCGTAAGGACGTGGCAGCACCCCAGGACCAGGGTGGGGTAGAGGATGGAGCCATGGCGCCGGAGAGTGGGCGGGTCCCGGAAGAGTCGCCTGAAGCGCTTAAGGCCGGGGATATGACCTCCACGACACCGGGTGACCAGTCCATGGAGCTGCTCCAGAGAGTCCAGGCGGACTTTATCAACTTCAGACGGCGGGCCAGCGAGGAACGGGAAGAGATGCAAAAGTACGCCAACTCCCGGCTCATCCTTAAACTTATCCCGGTGATGGACGATTTCAATCTAGCCATCGACCACGTCTCCGGGTCCGAAGCCAGCGCCCCATGGCTGGAAGGAGTAAGGCTCATTCAGCGTAAGCTCTTCTCCTTGCTGGAGTCCGAAAAGGTTGCCAAGATCGAAGCCGAGGGCAAAGAGTTCGACCCCTTCGAGCATGAGGCCATGGCCTACCAGGAGAGCGCCGACCAGCCAGAAGGCCACGTCCTCTCGGTGGTCCGCGACGGCTATAAGCTTCACGACCGGGTAATCCGCCCAGCGTTGGTCGTGCTGGCCGAAAAGGCGGATGCTTCCCGGGATAACAGCAGCCCAGCCACAGAAAAGGAGACCCAAGATGCCTAAAGTGATCGGAATCGACCTGGGCACCACCAACTCCTGCACGGCGGTGATCGAAGGAGGAGAGCCCATGGTGCTGGAGAACGCCGAGGGCGGCAGAGTGACTCCCTCGGTGGTGGCCACCAACCCCAGGTCGGGGGAGACCTATGTCGGACAGATGGCCAAGCGCCAGGCCGTAACCAACCCAGAGAACACGATATTCTCGGTGAAGCGCCTCATGGGCCGCAAGGCGGATGACCTGGAGGTGCAGCGGGCGATGAAAGTGCTGCCCTACAAGATCATAAGGGCCGCCAACGGCGATGCCCACGTAAAAATGGGCAGCAAAGACTATGCCCCGCCCCAGGTCTCCGCGCTGATCCTGCAAAAGCTAAAGCAGGACGCCGAGGCCAAACTGGGTGAGAAGATCACCCAGGCCGTAATCACCGTCCCGGCCTACTTCAACGATGCCCAGCGCCAGGCCACAAAGGATGCCGGCCAGATAGCGGGCCTCGAGGTGTTGCGCATCATCAACGAGCCCACGGCATCATCCCTCGCCTACGGTCTGGACAAACCGAAGAAGGACACCACGGTAGCCGTATTCGACCTGGGGGGTGGCACCTTCGACATATCCATCCTTCAGATGGGGGACGGCGTTTTCGAGGTGAAGTCCACCAACGGGGATACTTTCCTCGGGGGAGACGATTTCGACAACCGGGTCATCGACTGGATGGTCAATGAGTTCAGGCAGGAGACAGGAATCGACCTGTCCAACGACCGGATGGCCCTCCAGCGGCTGCGGGACGCGGCGGAGAAGGCCAAGGTCGAGCTGTCTACGGTCTTCGAGACCGAGGTGAACCTTCCCTTTATTACCGCCGACGCCAGCGGCCCCAAGCACCTGGTCCAGACCATCAGCCGCTCCAAACTTGAGCAGCTGGTGGCGGACCTGCTGGACAGGACCGCGGAGCCGTGCCGCAAGGCCATCGCAGACGCCGGGGTTTCACCCCAACAGATCGACGATGTCATCCTGGTGGGTGGCATGACCCGCATGCCCGCCGTCCAGAAAAAAGTCAAGGACATCTTTGAGAAGGAGCCCAGCAGGAGCGTCAACCCCGATGAGGCGGTGGCCCTGGGCGCAGCCATTCAAGGTGGCGTGTTGGTAGGCGATGTTCGGGACATCCTGCTCCTGGATGTCATCCCCCTTACCCTGGGTCTTGAGACCCTGGGCAACGTCCTCACGACCCTGATCTCCCGCAATACCACCATCCCAACCTCCAAGAGCGAGGTGTTCACCACTGCGGCCGACGGGCAGACCAGCGTCGAGATCCACGTCCTCCAAGGGGAGCGGCCCATGGCTGCCGACAACAAGTCCATCGGCAAGTTTATCCTGGACGGGATACTCCCCTCGCCCAGGGGCATGCCCCAGGTGGAGGTTACCTTCGACATCGACGCCAATGGCATCCTCAGCGTGTCTGCCAAGGACAAGGGCACTGGGAAAGAGCAAAAGATCGTCATCCAGCCCAGCTCCGGCCTGGCCAAGGAAGAGGTGGAGCGGATGGTGAACGAGGCTCAGCAGTATGCCGAAGAGGACATGAGAAAGAGAACGGAGGCGGAGACGCGCACCCAGGCCGACAGCATGGTCTACACCACGGAGAAGCTCTTGAAGGAGCAGGGGGACAATGTCCCGCAGGAGCTGAAGCAGGAGGTCGAGGAAAAGACGACGGCCCTCCGGTCCGCAATACAGCAGAACGACATCGCCATGATGCAGACCGGCATGAACGACCTCAGCTCCACCGTCCAGAAACTCGGCCAGGCCGTCTATAGCCAGACCGCGGGTGAGCCGGAGGCCTCGAATGCCCCCGGGGAAGCAGAGCCTGGGCCACGGGACGGCCAGCCGGAAGACACAGTGGAAGGGGAGTTCCGGGAGGTCTAGGACGCCGGTAGAGCGCTAGAGACGGGTTACACGTCGCCGATGGAACTGTCACTAAGCGAGGGAACATGAGCACTGACTGCGGTGCGGGGGAAAACGACACGGCATACGCTGGACAAGGGGACCGGAGCCATGGAGCCGGCGCCACCCTGACCCCATTGCAGGAGCACTATCTCCATCAGTTGCAGCACATGATAACGCTGAAACACAGCTATGTGGACGACTCTCGTCACGAAGAGTGGATTCTCAGGGCTGTTAGCAAGGCTGCCTACTCGGCCTTCAACAGCTGCGTCGAGCATGGACTTGGCCCTGAGGCAAAGGCCTTCCTGGCACGACAGCACGAGACGAACTAAACCGGCCGAGGAGACGAGCCGCCCCATGTGGACGGCGGGCCGTTCGTCGCGGTTACTTCAGCTTATGTACCGGGAAGATGAGCCGCTTCACATCCTCCACGCTCTCTTCGGCGAAGCTTCGGGCCTGCTGCCGGGCGTTGTCCGGTACCGCCACGGGAATCTGGCTGTCCCTTAGCCGGCTCAACCCGCACTGCTGCCGGTAGCCTGGTGGAATCTCGTCCGGCCAGTCCAGTCCCAACATGACCCCGTAGGCCAGTGTCCAACAGCGGGCCACCGCCCCCAGGTCATAGCCTCCTCCACCTAAGGCGAGCCATGGAAGGCCCATCTTGCCAAAGGCCTTCACCGCCTCGCCGAAACCCAGGGAGGACAGCATCAGGTGGGTCAGGGGATCGCTATGGTAGCTGTCGATCCCCAGCTGGGTCACCAGGACATCGGGCCTGAAAGCCTCCACCAGGGGCGGTACCACTTCGCCAAATGCCCACAGGTAGGTGTCGTCCTCGGTATAAGGGAAAAGGGGCAGGTTCACCGAGAAACCTCGGCCCGCCCCTGTCCCCATCTCATCAACTGACCCCGTTCCCGGGAACAGGAACTTTCCCGATTCGTGAAGGGATATGGTCAAGACCCGCTCGGTATCGTAGAAAGCGTTCTGCACTCCGTCGCCATGGTGCGCGTCTATGTCCACGTAGGCGACCCTGAGGCCTTTCTTCAAGAAATAGTCTATGGCTATCGCCGGGTCGTTGAACACGCAGAACCCCGATGCGTTACCGGGGGCCGCATGGTGCAGGCCGCCGGAAATGTTGAAGGCTACCTCCGCGCGACCCGCGTCCACCAGCTCCGCCGCCACAACGGAGGCGCCGGTACTGAGGGCTGCCGCATCGTACATGCCTTCGTACATGGGGTTATCCCCAACAGCGCTCAGGCTGTACCTGGAGGGGTCGTAAGTCCGCTCGCCTCTACTGAAGCTCTTCACAGCCTCCACGTACTGCGGATCGTGGATGGTCCGTATCTCGTCGTCGTCCGCTGGCCTGGGTTCCACGAGAAGTGACCCTTCGACCTCGAAGGCGCCGTAGGCCTCCAGAAGCTCGTAAGTGTAGCGGAGGCGGACGGCTTTGAGGGGATGGTCGGGTCTCAGCACGTGCCGTGACAGGACGTCGCTATAGACAAAGGCCGACCTTCGACTCATGGCTCTCCAGTTCTGACCTGGGCAAGGCTACACATCCACCACCACGTCTTCCTGCGCCAGGGTAATGTCGGCGCCCAGCTCCGAGGCCACCCTTTCCACCTCTGCGATGATCTCCTCCTCGTGGTCCAGGGCCCTGTGAACGATCATGATACGGGGAAGAGGCAGCTTCTCCCTGGCTGCCTCCGCAAGCTCCCTGCGCAGCAACTCGGGGGTGAGATGCCCTGTCAGCTTGGCCCGTTCCTCCATTCTTCCGGCGAAGGTAATCTCCACAAAGATGGGGTCCGGCTTGAGCGGGTCCCGGAGGAAAGGAAGCAGGCCTCCTCCCATGTCGCCGCAATACGCGAAGGTACCGCCCTCAGCCTGATGGACGATGTAACCGACGGTCGGCGCCGCGTGGGGGACCGGGATGGGCCGGACCGAGTATCCGTGTATCTTCACAATCTCGTTGGGGGTTACGGGCTGAAGCCGGTACTTCGGGCCATGTTTGGTAAGACTGGTGGTGAAATCCGGATAAAGGACGCCGTCCATCAAACGCGATGAGATGGACTCCAGGGTCTCCGGGAGGCCATGCAAGGAGATCGCTCCCGGGGCGTCCAGGGTCGCAAGGCCCAGGCTGGGGATGTCGCGGACGTGGTCAATATGGCGGTGTGTCAGTAACATGGCCTGGATGCCCAGTTGCTCCTGCCTCGTGAGGGATGTCATCAGACTGCCCGCATCTATCGCCAACACCCCATCGAGAAGGAAACAGGTGTGCCTGGTGTGCTGGTACTCCAGATTATGGGCTCCAAGGATCCGGACCCTCATTCTCTAACTCCTCTCACTCGCTGCAACTTCAAACCAACGCCGTCCCCTCCACATCGGGCCAGGCGACGGGTCCGAACTCAACCTTATTGATATTTAGTTGCTGCTGGGCCTGCTCTGCCGTGGCCATATCCCCCTATCCGTGCGATATGCGATTCTCCGGACCCTCGGGGGCGTCTGGGCCAGGTTGCCTTGACGACAGTTGAGTCTAGACAAATTCCACCAATCGGTCAAGGCGGCCCCCTGTCCACCTCTCAGCGAGGCACCCGGATTGATATCAGTATACATCCGCGGCGCCGAAACTCGTCAGCCCCAAAGGCCAAGGTTCCCCGGGCCCCGGGTCTCGCGCCCCGTCTGTTGGACTTCCCGCACGGATGTCTTTAGAATGTCTGTGACACAGGACATTCGCACTACCGAAACGGAGGAGACGACATGACGACGGGGGAGAAGAAGGCCTACCTAGACAAGATGTACCGGGACCGGGGCTACATCCTGGAAATGCACAGGATCATGGTGGAGGCCGACCTCGACTGGGTCAAGGCCTACGACCCCTTTCTCCAGGCCACCTACATCGGACAGCGTACCCTCGACAGAAAGACCAAGGAGCTACTCCAGATTGTGGTTGAGGCGGCCCTCCGAGCGGACGTGAAGCAGATCGGGTTCCACGTGAGGTCGGCCCTGGACCACGGCGCCACTCCCCAGGAGATCCTCGAGGCACTCCAGGCGGTCATAATGCCCATGGGTATGCTGGCCTTCCGACGGGGCCTCCAGGCATGGGCAGCCGAGGTGGGCATCGAGACGGTCGACGCTGAGGGCGTGTAGGCGTCAGCCAGGCTATCAGCTACCGGCGCGGTCGTGCCCGGAGCGGTATGGACTACTCCTCAGCGACCACACGGTTCCTGAGGGTGCCTATACCCTCTATCTCAATCTCGATGACGTCTCCAGGCACCATGTTTTCGGTTGCGCCCTCGGTGCCCATCCAAAGCACGTCGCCGGGATATAACGTAATGTACCTGGTGATCTCGCTAATGTAGGTTGCCGTGTCGAAGATCATAGTGCCGGTGCTGAACCGGGAAACGACTCGGCCGTTCAGCCGGACAACGGTCTCCAGATTGGTCGGGTCCAGGCCGGTCACGATCCAGGGGCCCATGGGCTTGAACGTGTCAGAGTTCTTCGCACGCCACATGGTGCGGTCGTTGCGCTGCCAGGTGCGCTCGCTGACATCGTTTCCGATGGTATACCCCAAGACGCAGCTCAGAGCCTCGTCCCTTGAGAGGTGTTTGGCCTTCTTTCCTATGACCGCCACCAGCTCACCTTCGTACTGAAACTCCCCGGAGGAGTCCCTGGGCATAACAATGTTCTCCTCATGAGCTATGATGGCGTTGACGGCCCTGTATCCGACGTCCGCTTTCTTCGGAACGTCTGCCTGAGTGCCGACCCGCTGCGCGGCCCAGGTGATATGCTCCGGATAATTGATGCCGGCGGCATAGAACGTGGGAGGCACAACGGGTGGGAGTAGTCTTACCGCGCTTAGGGGATGGGCGGTGGAGGTCACCCCATGACGTCCGAATGGGCTACCCGACACCGGGATTACCTGGTCCTCCTTAACGATTCCGTAGCTGGTTTTTTGCCCTGCCTGGAACCTACACCATTGCATGCCGGTTTGACCTCCTGAGCGCATCACTAGACGCCTGTCCAATTCTCCCACTCAGGCAGGGTCCGGTCAAGAAGCCCCGGACCCTGCCTGCCATCGCCCCCCAAAAGCTCCTTTCGCATGTTTTCGCGTGGCACGACCCTTGACAATATGGGAAACTCCGGTATAATAAAGGTTCGCAATATGCCTCATCGGACGAGATATTCCTATTCCTCACGCATCTTCGGGTCCCTAGCCTACTTTTGCCCTGTCATAGGTCCTTAGATAACTTCGTGCCTGAGGAGGGCCACCGCATGGTAGTACCCCTGTCCCGAGCCGACTTTGCCCCTCTCGCCCAGGTCAGGTCCTATGCCCGAATCGCCCAGGTACTGGACATTCCAAACCTGATCCAGAGCCAGATCCAGTCCTTCGATTGGTTCAAGACCGAGGGGCTGGCCGAGGTCTACAGGGAGATATCGCCGATCAAGGACTACACCGGCACCAAATACGAGCTGTCCTTTCTTGAGCACTACTTCCGTCCCCCCAAGTACTCGCCCGAGGAATGCAAGGACAAGGAAATAACCTATGCCGAACCCCTTTACATCAGGACTCGGCTGGTCATGAAGGAGACCGGGGAGATAAAGGAGCAGGAGATTTTCGTGGGGGACCTCCCCATGATGACCGCAAACGGCACCTTTATCGTGAACGGCGCCGAGAGAGTCGTGGTGAGCCAGCTGGTCCGCTCCCCCGGTGCCTACTTCGTCCTGGATAGGGACATCGCCAGCGACAGGGACCTGTGCTCCGCCAAGCTAATACCCTCCCGTGGCGCCTGGCTAGAGTTCGAGACCAGTGCCAAAGATATTCTTTCGGTAAAGGTGGACAGAAAGCGTAAGGTTTCAGCCACTACCTTTCTCAGGGCCATAGGAATCGCCACCCAGGAAGAGGTCCTTGAGCTATTCGAGGACGTGGACACCAACGAAACCCACCGCTACATGCGTACCACACTGGACCGCGACCCCCTCCAGGAGGAGAAGGACGTCCATCTGAGAGAGGACGACGTCAAGTCTCTTTGGAGTTGGCTCAGGCCGACACAGGAGTATGACCGTGGTAAGGCCCGGAAGATCGCCGGCGCCCAGATAGAGTTTTATCGGCGTCTGCGCCCCGGGGAGCCCCCCAGCCTGGAGAATGCCAGAAATCTCGTCCGCGATCTATTTTTCGAGCCCAGGCGCTACGATCTAGGCAAGGTCGGACGCTACAAGCTTAACAACAGGTTCGGCCTGGACGAGGACCCGAATACGCGTATCCTTACGAGCAGGGACCTGGTATCCATGTTCCGGACCATGATCAAGGTGAACAACGGACAGGACAGCACCGACGACATCGACCATCTAGGTAACAGACGGGTACGGGCCGTTGGGGAGCTGGTGCAGAACCAGATAAGGGTGGGCCTGCTCCGCATGGAGCGGATGGTAAGGGAGCGCATGACCCTCATAGATCCGGATCAGGCCACCCCACAGGCCCTGGTAAACATACGGCCCGTGGTGGCGGCCGTGAGGGAGTTCTTCGGCGGCTCCCAACTCTCCCAGTTCATGGACCAGACTAACCCCCTGGCCGAGTTGACCCATAAGCGGCGCTTGTCGGCCCTGGGCCCCGGTGGCCTCTCCCGCGAGCGCGCAGGCTTCGATGTTCGCGACGTCCACTTCTCCCACTACGGTCGCATATGCCCCATCGAGACCCCCGAAGGCCCCAACATCGGTCTCCTCAGTTCCCTGGCTTCCTACGCCAAGACCAATCCACTGGGGTTCATCGAGTCGCCCTACCTTCGCGTACTGAAAGCGCTTCCTAACATTGATCCAGAGCTGGAGGGCCGCACCCTCGCCGAACAGGTGGTGGACCAAGAGGGAAAGGTCATCGCTAAGGGGCGAGAGGTGTTACGGGGAAAGAAGTTCCAGGAGGTCACCTCACTGCCGGAGACCATGGTGCAGGTCAGGCCCTTCGTGTCCAGACGGAGCGAGGACATAGTTTACCTTTCGGCAGATAAAGAGGAGCAGTACATAATCGCCCAGGCCAACGTGGTACTCGACAAGAAGAACCAGTTTGCGGCGGACAGGGTCGAGGTGCGGGTCGGAGAGACATACTCCGAGGAGTCCCCGGACAGGGTCGACTTTATGGACGTGTCGCCCATGCAGATAACCAGCATCTCCGCCTCTCTCATCCCCTTCCTTGAGCATGACGACGCCAACCGGGCCCTGATGGGCTCCAATATGCAGCGGCAATCGGTGCCCCTACTGCGACCGCAGGCGCCCCTCGTCGGCACTGGGATCGAGGGCCGGGTCGCCCGGGACAGCGGCCATGTACTCCCGTCGCAGGCCAACGGCGTAGTCAGCTCCGTAACCGGCGACCGGATCATCGTCAAGGACGTCGAAGGGGAGCCGCACATGCACAAGCTGCTCAAGTTCGGGCGTACTAACCAGGGCACCTGCTTCAACCAGCGGCCCACGGTCCAGAAGGGGGATATCGTGCAGGCGGGGGACGTGCTGGCGGACAGCTCCTCCACAGACCACGGCGAGCTGGCTCTGGGCCAGAATGTGCTGGTGGCCTTCATGAGCTGGGAGGGCTACAACTACGAAGATGCGATCATCATCAGCGAGGGCCTGCTCAAGGACGAGTACTTTACCTCCATCCACATCGAGAAATACGAGGTAGAGAGCAGGGAGACGAAGCTGGGCGCCGAGGAGATCACTCGCGATATTCCCAACGTGGGCGAAGAGAGCCTGAGAGACCTGGATGAATTCGGCATCATCCGGCTGGGTGCCGAGGTGGGACCCGGCGACGTTCTGGTTGGGAAGGTGACCCCCAAGGGCGAGACCGAGCTGACAGCGGAGGAGAAACTCCTGCGGGCCATCTTCGGGGAAAAGTCCCGCGACGTAAAGGACACCTCCCTGAGGGTGCCCCACGGAGAGCGGGGCAAGATAATAGAGGTAAAGGTCCTGCGCAGGCAGCACAAGGACGAGCTTTCGCCAGGGGTCAACCAAGCGGTGAGGGTATGGATCGCCCAGACGCGCAAGATAGCCATTGGCGACAAGATGGCGGGTAGACACGGCAACAAGGGTGTCATAGCCCGTGTACTCCCCGTAGAGGATATGCCCTTCCTGGCCGACGGCACCCCCATGGACATCATCCTCAATCCTCTGGGAGTGCCCTCCCGAATGAACCTGGGGCAGATACTGGAAACCCACTTGGGCTGGGCGGCCAAGATACTGAATTTCCGGGCGACCACCCCCGTCTTCGACGGGGCGAAGGATGCGGCCATCGAAGACGCCCTAGCCAGAGTCTGGCTAGCTCAGGAATCCGGCGCCATTGACCCCACCCCTTCGAGCTCTCCCCCCAAGATAGATATGGAAAAGGTGTACCGGTGGCTCGAGGAGAGGGGGTACGACGCCGCACCCCTTTTCGACAACTCCAAGTCGGGTATAGCCGCCGACTCATGCCTGAGGATATGGCTGAGGGAACAAGTGGGGATGGACACCACGGAAATGAGCACCGAGGAGCTGAGGAACGAGACCGTCAGGCTCCACAGGGAGAACCGGCTGGCGCCGCCCACCTTTGGGAAGGTGACCCTTTTCGACGGACGAACTGGTCAGCCCTTCGACCAGCCCGTCACGGTGGGGTACATCTACGTGCTCAAGCTCATACACCTGGTAGAAGATAAGATACACGCCCGCTCCACCGGTCCGTATTCCCTCATCACCCAACAGCCTCTGGGTGGCAAAGCCCAGTTTGGAGGGCAGAGGTTCGGCGAAATGGAGGTATGGGCCCTGGAGGCCTACGGCGCCGCCCAAAACCTCCAGGAGTTGCTCACCGTAAAGTCAGATGATGTGGCCGGAAGGGTCAAGACCTACGAAGCCATCGTGAAGGGCGAGGACGTATATCAACCTGGCATCCCCGAATCCTTCAACGTCCTTCTCAAGGAGCTCCAGAGCCTCGGATTGTCGGTGGAACTCCTGAACGAGGACGACCGGGTCCCCCTGACCGCAGAACTAGCCCATTCCCTCGAGACGGAACAAAGCCTGTAGGAGATCAAGAAAGGATGACTATGCCAGACAGGACGGATACCCAGGCTACCAACTTTAACGCGATAAGGATTTCAATTGCGTCCCCCGAGCAGGTCCGCAGCTGGTCTCACGGGGAAATTACCAAGCCCGAGACCATAAACTATCGTACCTTGCGCCCCGAGAAGGATGGCCTCTTCTGCGAGCGTGTCTTCGGTCCCACCAAGGACTGGGAATGCTTCTGTGGCAAGTACAAGCGAATCCGCTACCGAGGCGTGGTCTGCGACCGTTGCGGCGTGGAGGTTACCCGCTCCAAGGTCCGAAGGGAACGAATGGGCCACATTAGCCTTGCCTCCCCGGTAGCGCACATATGGTTCAGCAAGGGAACCCCCAGCCGCCTGGGCCTCCTTTTGGACCTGTCCCCCAGGAACCTGGAACGAGTACTCTACTTCGCCCAACACATCGTCGTATCTGTGGATGACGAGGCGAGGAAGAACGCCATCCAGGAGGAACGGAGGAAGCTCGAAGAGGACGAGGTGGAAAAGCGGCAGCGGGCCACCGAGGAAGCCATCAGCGAGTTAAGGCAGAGGTTCGAGGCCTCGGCCGACTCCAAGAGCGAAGAAGAGCTGGAGCAGGAACGGATCGCCACCGAGGCGGAGATTGACGCCCTCCGGGGCAAGCTGGCGCAGGGGGAAGCCAAGCTCCACGAAGAGATGCAGACCAGGATCGACGAGCTGGAGGACCTGCGAGTCTGCAAGCTCATCGCCGAAAGCCGTCACCGCGAGCTGAAGGAGTACTTCGGCGGCTTCTTCAAGGCCATGATGGGAGCAGAGGGGGTTCTGGAGATCCTCCGTCAGACAAACCTGGAAGCCCTGAGGGAGCAGCTACTCCTGGAGGTGCGCTCTACCTCGGGCCAACGCCGCAAGAAGGCAATAAAGAGGCTGCGGGTAGTTGAGGACTTTCGCAGGAGCGGTAACAAGCCCGAGTGGATGATCCTGACTGTGCTGCCGGTGCTCCCTCCAGACCTTCGCCCCATGGTTCAGCTCGACGGCGGAAGGTTCGCCACCAGCGACCTCAACGACCTGTACCGGCGGGTCATCAACCGGAACAACAGGCTGAGAAGGCTCTTGGACCTGGGTGCCCCCGAGATCATAGTTCGCAACGAAAAGAGGATGCTCCAAGAGGCCGTGGACGCACTAATCGACAACGGCCGGAGGGGCAGGCCCATCCAGGGAAGCCACAACCACAAGCTCAAGTCCCTGTCGGACCTCCTGAGGGGCAAGCAGGGACGCTTCCGCCAGAACCTGCTGGGGAAGCGGGTGGACTACAGCGGGCGCTCCGTGATAGTGGTGGGGCCCGAGCTGGGCCTCCACCAGTGCGGACTGCCCAAGCGCATGGCCCTGGAGCTGTTCAAGCCCTTCGTAATGCACCGCCTTGTGGTCCTGGGCATATCGCCCAATATAAAGAGTGCCAAGAGAATGGTGGAGAGGGCTAGGCCAGAGGTATGGGATATCCTCGAGGATGTCATTAAAGACAGGCCCGTACTCCTGAACCGGGCTCCCACCCTTCACAGGCTCGGTATCCAGGCTTTCATGCCGGTCCTGATCGAGGGCAGCGCCATCCAGATTCACCCACTGGTCTGCTCGGCATTCAACGCCGACTTCGACGGTGACCAGATGGCGGTCCATGTACCTCTCTCCAAGCTCGCGGTGATGGAAGCCAAGGACACCATGCTCAGCGTACACAACATGCTCTCCCCGGCATCGGGAGAACCGCTGGTGGCCCCAACCCTGGACATGGTGCTTGGCTGCTACTATCTTACCGACGTTGAGCCGGCCGCCAAGGGCGAGGGCAGGCGGTTCCTAGACTTCGACGAGGCCCGTTTAGCCGACGACTCGGACGTGCTGAACATTCGAGCCGAGATATACGTACGGGACGTTGAGCAGCCCAGCGGGTGGCTGAAGACTACCCTGGGCCGAATGATCTTCAACGAGGTGCTGCCCCCGGAGATGCGCTTCAAGAACCAGCTTATGAATAAATCGGCGCTCAAAGACCTCACCGCCGAGTGCTATCGCAGGCTGGATAATCAGGAGGCGGCCAACGTACTCGACCGGGTCAAGTCCCTGGGCTTCCATTACGCCACGACCTCGGGAATGACCATCGCCATCAACGACATACAGGTCTCGCCCAAGAAGGACCAGATCATCAAAGAGGCAAACCGGAAGGTGGCGGAGTACGAGGAACAGTACATGCAGGGGCTGGTGACAGAGGAGGAGCGGTATCAGCGGACTGTGACCACCTGGACCCAGGCCAGTGATCAGATGGAGATCATCGTAAGCGAAGACCTGGCCAGCTACGGGGGCGTCGCCCTGATGGCTGTCTCCGGAGCCAAGGGTAACATCGCCCAGATCAAACAGATGGCAGGGATGCGCGGGCTTATGAGCGACCCCAAGGGACGTATCATAGACCTTCCCATCAAGTCCAGCTTCCGGGAGGGCCTTACTGCCCTGGAGTATTTCATCTCTACCCACGGAGCAAGGAAGGGGTTGGCCGACACGGCCCTGAGGACGGCCGACAGCGGTTACCTGACACGGAGGCTGATAGACGTCTCTCAAGAGGTGATCATCCTTGAGGAGGACTGCGGTACGTCCGAAGGCATTTCGCTTCAGGCGAGACCCGACGATCCCCTTGTCTCCTCACTGGAAGAGACCGTGTTGGGGAGAATCTCCCTGGCGACGATTGCCCACCCCGGCACCGGCGAGGTCTTGGTCGACGCAGGCCAGGAGATCGACGAAGCCCAGGCCGCCGCCATCGTGGAGGCCGGCATAACTGAGGTGTCGGTCAGGTCCCCCCTTATCTGCGAGGCGAGGCGGGGAATATGCCGAAACTGCTACGGACGGATGCCCGCCAACGGACAGCCGGTCAAGCTTGGGGAAGCTGTGGGTATCATCGCCGCCCAGAGCATCGGTGAGCCCGGAACCCAGCTCACCATGAGGACCTTCCACACCGGAGGCGTGGCCGGCCTGGATATAACCAGCGGCCTCCCCAGGGTGGAGGAGATCTTCGAGGCACGCGTCCCCAAGGGGTACGCCGTGCTGGCCGACATACACGGAGTCGTGGTGGTGGAGGACGACCCCGACGGGCGCCGGTTGACTCTCGTCAGCCGGGAAGAGTACCGGGAGGACTACCCTCTGCCGACTGGATTCCAGTTCCTGGTTAGCGACGGGGAGCAGGTGGCCGCCGGCACTTCCCTGGCCCGCGCCCTGCCCCCTCCCGACCGAGGCGAGGAGGGAGAGCAGCAAGCACCCGCCGACGTCGCCGCAAACATAGCCGGCAGGGTGGAGCTCGGGGACCGGAGCCTCTCCATCGTATGGGAAGACGTTGAGGAGCGGGAGCAACTGGTCCCCGCCTCCGCCCACGTCCTCGTTGAGAGCGGCTCCATGGTCAAGGCAGGAGATGCCTTCACGGCCGGTCCTATGAATCCCCACGACATCCTGAGAATCCGGGGCAAAGAAGAGTTGCAGCGCTACCTGGTCAGCGAGGTTCAGAAAGTCTACCGCTCTCAGGGGGTAAACATCCACGACAAGCACGTCGAGGTGATACTGCGGCAGATGCTTCGCCGTGTGCAGGTAGATACGCCTGGCGACGCCGAGTTCATACCGGGCCAGATCGTAGACAGGTTCGAGTTCCAGGATAAGAACGCCAAGGTGCTGGCCGAGGGAGGAGAGCCGGCCACGGCCAAGTCGGTGCTCCTGGGAGTCACCAGGGCCTCCCTCCTCACCGACAGCTTCCTGGCGGCCGCCTCGTTCCAGGAGACCACCCGCGTACTGACCGAGGCGGCGGTCACAGGAGCGCGGGACCGCTTGCTGGGCCTGAAAGAGAACGTCATAATCGGCAGGCTCATCCCCGCCAGGGCCGACTCCTTCGCCGCTGAGGTAAAGCAGCTAGCCCCTGGCCAGGAAGGCAACGGCTTCTCGAGCCAGTGGTTCGACATACCCGACGCGCCCGCCACCGACTCCCAAGAAATCCGGCATGAAAATGGCCATGAAGAGGCCCACGACGGAGAAGGCGAGATCTTCGCCGAGTAAACCGGTGGCAGCCAAAGCCGGCCCCCGGGCGGCCATATACATGGTCTACCCGGACGGCAAAGCTCTGACAAATGGCACAGAATGACGCGGGCGGTTAGCTCAGCTGGTTAGAGTACTGCGTTGACATCGCAGAGGTCAGTGGTTCGAGTCCACTACCGCCCACCAACGTGTACTGAACTGCGAACTACTGGGCCGTGGAGAGCCACCTCTGCGGCGTCTCCGCCCCCTATCGGGCTGTCCGGCGGCGTGGGTAGGGTGTAGTAGACCGTCGCCTTTCCTGGCTTGACCACGATCTCCTTGACGAAGGACTTGATGAAGGCCCTCGATTCGGTGATTTCGCTGGTCATCAGGAAGTCGCTCATGTCCTCGGCGAAGGCGGCGATGGTGTCCACGTTGTCCAGCACGGCCCGGCGCTCTGAGAGCAATGCCCTGGCCTCCTCTGCGGCGATCTCCAGCTTCTCCTGACGCTCCCGGTGCTCTCTGATGCGGGAGGTGGCGTCGGATATGTCGAGTTCCGAGTTCTCGATGACGTGCCACACCCGGTCCAAGCGCCGCCGCACCTCGATAAGCTCCGCTTCGATGTTTTCCAGCCTCTCCCGCTGCTCAGCAGCCACCCCGTCCATCTCCTCGTCCATCAGCCTAACCAGGTCCCGGATGTTGCTTTCCGTGAGGATGTTTGCGCGAATCTGCTCGATCATCAGCTTCTCAAAGCGCTTGGAGTTGAGGCGAGGCGTCTTGCAGGTTCCCTTGCCCTTTTTCAGCAGTGAGTGGCAGACGTAGTAGCTGTACTTGCCGCTTTTGGCCTCAGCCGCAGTGAGCGCCTTTCCGCACTTCTCACATTTCACCAAGCCGCTGAGTAGGTAGGGGCTGGATGCCCGCCGGGGGTTGACCCTGGCAGGGGCCTTGGAGCGAAGGGAGCGGGTGATCCGTCGAAACTCCTGCTTGGTGACTATTGCGGGAAATGCGTCCTCCACCCGCACAGGCGGCGCTCCGTCCTTGGCATCGACGCCCCAAACCAGCGTTCCTGTATACGCTTCGTTGGAGAGGATGCGGTGCACAGTGGACTTCAACCAGTGCTTGCCCGTTGAGGTGGGGATGCCCTCACCATTCAGCGTCTTGGTGATGTCCAGGGTGCTCTTGCCCTGAAGGGCCATCTGGAAGATGCGCCGGATCACTGAGTCCGCCGGCGGGTCCAGCTCCAGCTTGGGCCGCTTCTTTGCTCCGTCCTGGACCGACACCTTCCTGTACCCGAAGGGAGCGTAGGTGGAGACCCAGAAGCCCCGTATGGCGGCTTCCCGCATCCCTCGGGTCACCTCCTGGGCCAGGTTCTCGCTGTAGAACTCGTCCACGCTCTCGATGATGGCCTCCATGAGCTTGCCTGTGGGAGAGTCGTCGGCGTGCTCGGTGATGGAGACGACTTTGATACCCCGCTTCCTCAGCATGGACTTGAAAGCCACGGCGTGCTCCCGTTTGCGGGTGAAGCGTGAGAACTTCCAAACAAGAATCTCATGGAAGGGAGAGTTGGGCTTGCTGGCCTCATCCAGCATCTTTCTGAATTGGGGCCGGTCGGCGATGCGCCCGCTCTCGGCCTCGTCCACATACTCTCGCGCTACGACGTAGCCGTTCTTCTCCGCGTAGTCTCGAAGCGCCCTGAGCTGGGCGGACACGGACAGGTCCACGTCCTGCCGGTTGCTGGACACCCGTGCGTAGAGCGCCACGTTGCCGTTCATCCCTTTGTCGGTGTTCATATCCTCCCCCTTTTTTGCCTATTTAATGGTGAGTTCCTGGTAGTCGAAGAGCCGCTCGAAGGCGACTCCGTTGTTTATCTGGGGCCTCAGCGCCCCGCGTTGCTGGTAGGGCACGGCCACGACTGCAACCTTCGCCAGCTGTCCCTTCCACGTGACCGGCCTGGCAGCGATGGCGATGTCGCCGCTTCGTGCGCCCAGACGCGTGGACTCCACCTCGGCGTATGCAGCCTTGCCGTTGAGCACCACCCACTCGGCAATCGAGCCAGGGGATGGAGTGGTGCCCTTGCGGGGCATGCCGCCTCGTGAACCACAGAGGACGCGAGGATCCCGGATGCCGAAGCCCTGAGTGCGTGTCACGATGGTGGCCCTGAATTGGCGACGGTCCGGTGGCTCGGTCCACTCGGCCGGGTTGCCCTGTTCTTGGCGTTGATACAGGACCCCCAGGAGGGGCTGGTTCCGCATGACTTCGGCGAGCCGCAGGGTCACTGAGGCGTAAGAGCACTCGAACTGTGAGCGGAGAGCGATTATGTCCAGGCCGGAAGCCTTGGCGAAGGGAGCGAACACCGCAGGCTGCATCAGCACCGAGGCGGCGAAATAGTCGGCATCCCAGCAGAGCTTCCTGGAGGGCGAAGGCTCCATCTCCTGGTCCGAGAGCATCTCGTGAATGATCTCGTAGGTCTCGTGAAGGACGGTGTGGTTCTTGCCCCCCTCCCACTGGTCGGTTGAGTATCGGATCGAGTAGTGGCGCTGGTCCAAGCTGAAGTGGGTACCCCTAAGACCGCCGGGCAGCTTCTGCCCCAGCACAGACGCGATGCCAGCCTCTTCCAGCACCTTGATGAGCTCCTCGAAGCCGGGGCGGACCGACACGCGGAAGTAGCGGACGAACAGGTGGGCGATGTAGGCGGGGTCGTTCCGCTGCCTGCACGACAGCCTTGCCAGGATGGTCTCTCTGAAGTCGTCCAGCGTTCTCATCATTCCAAAAGCTGCTTATCGGTGAGTTGTTCGTACATCTCGACGATGAACCTTTTCGCCGCCGTGGTGAGGGGTCCATCGAGCCTGGTGCCGAAATTGAACCTGGGGTCGGCCACCACGTACCGGAAGGCCCGGTCGACGTTGGCCTCCTCGTCGGCATAGGGGTCTTCAACATCTTCCAGGTATCCGGCCCGTCTCAGCAAGTCATTGAGGGAGACCTCGTAGAAGTCCGCCAGCTTCCTGAGTATTCGGAGGCCGGGATTCCTCTGACCCTTCTCGATCTGGGAAAGGAAGGGATCGGAGACGCCTGAGTCTCGGGCCACCTGGCGCAAGCTGCGGTCTCCCCGCAGCTCTTTCAGGTAGGGGCCTATGTCCAGTTCGGCGGATTCTGGGTCCATCATGTCCCTATGATAGAACACTTGCTACATGTTTGCAAGCACTTTGTGGCCGAAATGGTAAATAATGCCATAAATCCCTTGTCCGCTATTATACAGCGTTGCTATACTATAGCAAAGGCCGAACTACTGTTCCCTCCGGCTGTCATCGTACCCACAGGCCGTGCCACGCGCAACGGCCATTTGGCAGCCCAATCCAGTCGGAAAGGTGTCGCTTTTTTGCCTAAAGACGTTCGTCTGACCAAGAAGCAAGAGGAGCTTCGCATCAAGGGGCTGCGCATCCTGGCGCGGATGATGGTCCGCGCCTACCTCAAGGACCTGGCTGACGCCAACCGGGGGGTATCCCAGAACGGCGTGTCTGCCGAATCTCAACGGGAAGCCGAGCAGGATGTCGGGTAGGCCAGCCCTCAAGAGGGTGCGTGTGAAGGCCGGGGGTGTGTGGAACATCCTCAACCACATCCACATGTCGCAGAACCAGCTTGCCCATGTGATGGGCTCGACCTCGGGCTACCTCTCCCAGCTGCTCAACGGCCAGCGCAACCCGTCGCCCAAGATGCGGCGTCGGCTGCTCCAAGCCCTGGGCAATCCTCCCTTTGACGAGGTGTTCATCTTGGAGGACGCCCATGACTAGCCAGCGCCGTCCCACGGACCCGCCGTTTTCGCCTGGTGTCGCCTTAATGCCGGAGGACTTCCCCCGCCGATTAACCAGGCTCAAGGAGATCACTGGCCTGTCCTGGGAGGGGCTCGCTACATGCCTCGGGGTGGACATGAAACAGGTGCATCGCTGGCGCCAGGGAGGGGAGCCCTGCGGAGGGGCCGTGCTATCGCTGGTCATGGTGGCGACTCTGGTGCCCGAGGGTCTTGGAAAGCTACTGGATGATGACCGGATAGTCGTCTACAGGAGGAATTAGAGATGTCGTCAATGAGAGGGATCAGAGATATGGAATGCCTTCAGAGAATCGGCCGAAACCGGCGAGGCAAACTGCCCCGAGACTTCCCCCAGCGTTTGGAGTTTCTCAAAGAGACCTCCGGCCTGAGTTGGAAGGCCCTGTCCCGGCGTCTGGGAGTGAGCTACCAGCGGGTGCGCCGTTGGCGTGGAGGCAGTGAGCCCACGGGAGGGGCCATGCTGGCCCTGTTCCAGTTGGCATCCGAGGTGCCAGGGGGTATGGAGGCGTTGGTCCCCGAGGAGGCGGAACTCCTCCGCCGGGGAGTCTAGCGCCTTGGGCCGTCAGAAATGGGTCTACCACAAGCTCCCATCGGAGTTCCCGCCGGACTTCCCCCAGCGGCTGGAGAGCCTGAAGGAGGCCACAGGGCTGACCTGGCTTGGACTGGCCCGCGCCCTGGGCGTTGACGCCCGCATGTTGCGCCGCTGGCGCACGGGGACGCAGCCGGGCTCGGGGCACCTCATCGCACTGTTCAGGTTTGCCGACGGGCTGGGGCTGCTACGCCACCTGCTGCCGGAAGCTGAAGATCAGGAGGCGGCGCTGCAATGAATCGCCTCACGGTCATCAGCCTCGGAGGAGGCGTCCAGTCCACGGTAATGGCTCTCATGGCGGGCGATGGCGCATTCGGCGGCGTGCCGGACTGGGCCATCTTCGCCGATACTCATTGGGAACCACCCACCATATACTCTCACCTGGAGTGGCTGTCCCGACGCCTTCCGTTCCCTCTCTGTTACGCCCGCCGTCCGTGTGCCTCTTCAGGTCGTCGTTACCCTGCTGAAAAAGACAGAGACCGCCTCGGAGGGCGGTCTCGACCCTACCCTCGAATCGGTAGGGGTGGTAGGTAGGATATAGCACCAAGAGCCGTCTGTCGTCAATGGTCCGAGGGTTGATTGTCCCTTGGCCTTCATCTCCTTACAACCCCCTGGGGGTCCCGCCTCGACGCCTGTCTATTGAGGGCCACGTCGAGGATGGAGAAGGCTTCGGCGATGCCGTGGTTCTCTACTCTAGGGACGGGTTCCTCCTGCTGCTTCAGCAGGGCATGAGCGATGAAGTCCGCCATCTGAAGCAGGTAGTCGTCCTTGGAGCTGCGGAAGGCGGGGCCACCGATGACGTGCTCTATGGGGATGTTCCTGGTCTTCTCCCCGTCCTCCCAGAGGTCGTAGCGGCTGGGAACGTGGTTGCGCACCTTGAGCCGACCGTAGAGCCGGGTGATCATCTGCTCCTTCCCCTCGTCGAAGATGAGGAAAGCGTGCCTATTGGCTGAGGTGACCGAGGTGTTGATGCGGTTGAGGAGGCGGTCAAGGCTGGCCTGCTCGTACCTCCTGCTCTCCGGCTTGTGGAGGCAGACGTTGATGACCTCGATGCCGCCCATGCGCCTGGCGGCATCCTCCAGGCGGCACAGACCCTCCAGAAAGACACTGGCTCCCTGTGCCACGGACACCCGTTCGCTGTTCGTTCCGTTCTTGGCGAGCAGCCCCCGTCCCGCCAGCAGGTCGCAGGCGTGAAGCTCCCTGGACAGGGGGATTCCGTACCGCTCCATTAGCTCCAGACGCCATGCGTGGATGCCGGCAAAGAGCCGGTTCCAGACCTCGCCATCCACTCCCAGGGCGGAGCGGACGTAGTAGCGGGGGCCTTCGGACTCGTCGATGTAGTACAGACGCATGATTCTTCTCCCGTCTCCTATAGGTGTTTAGGGGTCGTTGAAAGGATGGATAGGCTCCCAGCGGTCAGGGGTGCGCCAGGCCGGACCCAGCGGCCCCACCCTCTCCAACAGGTTTCTGGGAGCCACAAACAGGGGCACCTGCACCTTCGCGGTGTGCATCTCCTCTTTGGCGATGCGGAGAAAGTGGGTCTCGGCCACGTCGTCGTCGAAGACGACCAATACGGCAGGCTGAGCGCCGTGGTCGTCGATGGGCCGGTGGGTGGAGTAGTAGCGCAGGTAGGGGGCGATCCTGGCCGCCATGGTGATGGGGCGTACCGCCCGGCGCTCCCATTCCAGGAAGAAGGGCCAGATCGCCTGTCCGTTGTGCAGCAGGCCGAAGGCGTCGGGACGGACCGAGTGGAGCCTCTCTGCGTAGCGGAAGTACCTGGAGGCCCGTCCAGGGGAGTCGAGCTGCGCCAGCTCCCGTCCCCGGCTGCGGGCCTGCTTCGCCAGGACGGCTATGAACCAGTGCACCGCATCGGTGTGCTGAATGTTCCTGAGCAGCTGACGGGCTCTTGCTCCGGAGACGTTTCGCCAGGTAGCGGCACGGTCAGGGTCTGTAAGGGAGGCGCTCCATCGCTTCTTCATCGCGCCCACGGAGGTGCGATCGCGCCTTGCGAGGACAGAGAGCCCCAGGTCGGAAAGGATGAGGCGGCGACGGCCCTCTACAACGTCGTCGATGACGAGACCCAGGCTTGTGAGCCGTTGCAGAAGCTGGGAGATCCTCGACCGCTTCACCTCCAGCACCCCACCCAGGTGAGCGGGCGTCATCCAGGGCCAGTCGGAGAGCAGGTCGAGGCAGCGCTTCTCCGTCGATTTGAGCAGCGCAGGCAGCAGGTGGTCGGGTGCGGAGTCGTCCTGCCCGTCCACGTTGAGGTGTTCGGGGAGGGAGACCCGCTCGGGCGGCTCCTCGGTAGGCAGATCTCCGTTGGGGCTGGTGTGCTTCAAGGCCCTACTGAGGTCGAGGGATACCGAGTCCGAGGGTATGCGCCATACGGGCGTGGATGGGTCTGCCGACACAGCGTCCCGCTCAAGGGCGAGGAACGAAGCGGCCGGCGCTCCTGCCAGCAGCCTCCTCGCCTGTCGGAGGCGCACCTCGTCGGGAAGCAGGACAAGGATGGCGCTGGGCGACGGGCCGTCCCGCAGCCTCCAGAGCCGCTTGGAGAAGGCCGTCCTGTCGGAGGTGAGCCCCTGCCTGACGACGCCGATGATGCGTTCATCGGGAAGGACGATGGCGGCGTCCATGGGCTTGGCCCGGTACCAGCGGAACCGGATGGGGTGGGCGATGTTGGAGATAGTGGCAGCGAGCCGGTAGATGACTGCGGCGGCATCCAGCCGCTCCAGGAGGACGCGCTGCCACTGGGCGGAGACGGGATAGAGGTTCAGAAGCTCATCCACCGTCATGCCCTCGACCCGTGCCAGCCGGTGCAGCCCAGATGGGGTGAGATAGAACCGGCGCGTTGGCGGCGTGACGTCCGTGGCGTGGGGGACGGAGGCGGCCAGGCCCTCGACCTCAAATTTCTCGACGCTCTCGTAGACCGAGCCCCGAGACCAGCCGGAGACGGCGACCAGCTCCAGCCGGTCGAGGAAGGGCATGGCTGCCAGATGTCCCAGTAGCTCTTCTTGGCACTCGGTGAGCGTCATGCGCCCTGCTCCTCTTCAGGAGCGTCTTGCTCCTTCTTCGTCTCGGTTGCGCCAGCCGCCTTGTCCCGCTTGGTTCGCTGATTGCGCCGCTTGGAGGGCTTGTCCCGTTTCTTGGGAGCCGGGCCATTGCTGGGCGGGGTCTTATTGCCCCTCTCCAGGGCCGCAATCGCCGCCCGGTACTGCTCCACCAGCCGCTCCGACTCGCCCTGGCCGGCGGCTATCTCCTTCACCGGGGTGGCGTAGCCGCCAGTGGCGGCGCGGATGCGGGCGGCGACTTCGGGGTCTCCCGCATCGGGCTTCCTGACGGCCATGGAGAAGACGGGGAGCCGCTCCTTGTCCACGGTGGCCCGCACGTAGCAGTGGTGCACCGGCAGAGAGGTGATGTCATCCTCGGAGACCCGGTCCTTGCCCAGCTCCCAGACCAGGGTCCTTGCGTCGTTACCCGCCACCTGGAAGACGGCCAGACAGCCCACGTTGGACATGATGGAGTCCTGCATGGTGCGGGAGAGGTCGCCCCAGCTTGGCCAGGCCCTGGGTGGCGAGGATGAACGATGCCCCAAACTTCCCCAGCTCGGAGAGCATGGTCTCGTAGTCCACGCCGGGCATGGACTGCATCTCGTCCACCACCACCAGGACGCCCCTGCGTTTTTCGAGGGGCAGGGCTCCCTGCTCCCGAATCACGGCGTCCACCAGGTTCAGGATGGAGGCACCCACCAGGGCGGCCACGTCCCTGCCCGCCGTTCCCTGGGAGGTGGAGACCAGAAGCACGCCGCCGTCCAGGATCAGCTGGCGCATGTCGATGGTGGAGCGGGACTGGCCCAGGATGGCCCGTGCCTTTTTGGATGAGGCGTAGTAGGAGAGGCGGGTCTGGACGGGGGCCAGAGCCTCTGCCTTGTACTGGCGGTGCCAGTTACTGAAGTCCCTGCTCCACCACTCAAGCAGGTAGGGGTCGCTCACCTTGGCCAGCACCTTGGCCTGGAACTTGTCGTCGGAGAGGAGCCTGAGCCCGTCCAGGATGGTGTACTGCTGATCGGCGTCCACCCTCTCATTGGCCTCGTGGAGGGTCTTGACGGTCTGCTCCAGGATGGACTGCATCCTCGGTCCCCACTGGTCCCAGAGGCCCTTGGCGACCCGCACCACCGAGTCGGCGGTGCGGTCCCTGTCGGCAAATATTCTGGTGTCGAGCAGGTTGATGCCGGGAGCCCCCGCATCGTCGGCCAGGTCGATGAGGCGCACCCGGTCGATGAGGGACTCGGGCACCTGCCCCAGCAGCCCGCTCACCAGGTCGGTGTGGGGATCGACAACGACGATGGCGTCGGGGTCCTTGCCCTTGGCCTTCTGTTTCAGCTTGTGGGAGACGATGTGGTGCATGAGGGTGCTTTTCCCCATGCGGGTGCGGGCCACGTAGAGGTGGTGGCGTCGCAGCAGGTCGTCGGGGAAGTGGATATCCCGGGGATTGCCCGCCGTGGTCTGGCCCACCAGAGCGCCGCCCCTGGTGCCTCTGCCGAGGGAAGGAGCACCCGTGCTCCCGACCGCTCCACCAGGGGGGTCTCATCTCTTGCGCCCGGCGGGTGCCACAGGCAGGCCACCTCCCGCACCCCCAGGACGCTGCGCTTGCCGAAGAGCCCCGTGGAAGCGGGCTGCAAGGACGGGACCGGCACCGTAGGCCGCACCTTGCCCACCCGGAAGCGAGCGCCTGCGGGGTTGTCGTAGTGGCGGTAGGCCGCCGCCACCCGGCTCAGCAGCTCATTTGCGCGGCGACGTGGCTCCTTAGCGTCTTTGGGCAGAATGGCGGTGACCTGAAGCTCCGCGCCAAAGGCGATGCGGGAGACCTTCTCCTTGATCAACAGCGGGTCGTGGACGCGGGAGCGAGCCCGCCTCCAGCGCCACCATCCCCAGCCCGCCACGACCGTCCCCAAGGCCACGCC
>CBDFGE010000001.1:0-214343 GCA_965247055.1 Dehalococcoidia bacterium | reverse complement strand
GAAAAGGAAACTTCTCCACGACGAAAGGGAAGTCGGCTCACAAATCGGCACTTCCTTTTCGGGAAGTTTCCCTAGCCCGTTCCTGGCACCACCCCCTGGAACCCGCTCTGGACACAAAGTGCTTGCTGAGATGGTCCTATAGGGGGTGGTTTCTCCCCGAATTAGCTTGCTCAGGACCCCGACTTCCCTTTTTGGAACAAACTCAAATCTCTGTACACGTCCATCACACCACGAAGGCCCCTGGAAACGTCAGGGCTTGAAAGGGAGGGTGAGCGCGCCCTCCCCCACACCTCATGAATGAAGCTGGGTCAATGCTTATGATCTAGGCGCCCCTTGCTTCAGGTGTCCAGCAAGGTCAACCGAGACCGTTTCTGGGTGCGCTGCCGGGCCCATGCTGTAGGGAGGGTATTTTGGGCATCTCGCTTGAAATTGCTCGCTCACATGCAGCAATCATTTAGCAATAGGGGCCCCGGAGCGCTGGGTCTTTAGCTCTGCTCTACATTTAGGTCCTACAGGGGAGGACTCAGCAGAACCCTAAAGGAATCGAAGGAGTTCTTCCCAGCATCTCCATACCTGTGAAGGTGTCTCCGGGCCGTTGACAGCGGGTCCATCGTCGGTGCAATATTAGAGTAAGACTCGGTAACATAGTGTGGAGGCCGACATGCCAAGAACAACGAAGACCATCACCTTCTCCCTGCCTCCAGAGATGGCGGAGCGGGTGGACGAGGTGATGAAGCAAGAGGGACGCACCAAAAGTGAGCTCCTCCGAGAGGCGCTGGTACGCTACATCGAAGAATGTGAGTGGAGAGCGCTGCTCCAGTACGGAGAGCAGCGGGCCAGGGAGCAGGGTCTCGGACCCGAGGATGTGGGACCGCTGGTGGAGGAATACCGCTCTGAAGTCGGTCCTACCCGGGCATGAGGGTCGTCCTGGACACCACCGTCATCGTCTCAGGTCTCAACTTCCCTGGGAACGAGCGCCTAGTGCTGGAGCTGGCCCGCAGGGGGCGCTTCGAGCTCTGTCTCTCATCTTTTGTCCTGGAAGAGGGTGCAGGGGTATTGACTCGCAAGTTTGGCTGGGAGGAGGAGAACACACACAGGGCCATCGAGATGCTGCGGGACGCGGCAAACATCATCGACCCCCAGCAGGTGCCACAGGTGATCGAGGGAAACGAAGCGGACAACCGGATCCTGGGGTGTGCGGTAGAGGCTTCTGCCGACTACCTGGTCACGGGAGACCGGCGGCATCTTCTGCCACTTGGAGAGCACGGCGGGATCAGGATACTCAACGCACCCCGGTTACTGTCTACCCTTGAGGGCTGATAGCAAACGCCAGGACATGAAGACGATATCGATCTCATTGCAAACCAACTTTCAAGGGAGTGAGGATATACATGAAACAACAAAATGACCCAACACCAGCAGCCCTCTACGCACGGGTGTCCAGCAACCGGCAGGACGTGGACCTGTCCGTGTCCGCCCAGCTCAGGGCGCTTCGAGACTACGCGGAGAAGAACGGCTACGTCGTAGCGCGGGAGTATGTGGACGAGGCCGAGAGCGGGCGCATCGCCGACCGGCCCCAATTCAGAAAGATGCTGGACGAGGCCAGCAAGCCCAACTCTCCCTTCCATGAGATTCTTGTTTGGAAGTTCTCACGCTTCACCCGCAAACGGGAGCACGCCGTGGCTTTCAAGTCCATGCTGAGGAAGCGGGGTATCAAAGTCGTCTCTATCACCGAGCACGCCGACGACTCTCCCACGGGCAAGCTCATGGAGGCCATCATCGAGAGCGTAGACGAGTTCTACAGCGAGAACCTGGCCCAGGAGGTGACCCGAGGGATGCGGGAAGCCGCCATACGGGGCTTCTGGGTCTCCACCTACGCTCCCTTCGGCTACAGGAAGGTGTCGGTCCAGGACGGAGCAAAGAAGCGGCCCAAGCTGGAGCTGGACCCGCCGGCGGACTCAGTGATCCGGCGCATCTTCCAGATGGCCCTACAGGGCAAGAGCACCCTGGACATCACGAAGACGCTGAATGGTGAGGGCATCCCCACCTCAACGGGCAAGCACTGGTTGAAGTCCACTGTGCACCGCATCCTCTCCAACGAAGCGTATACAGGAACGCTGGTTTGGGGCGTCGATGCCAAGGACGGAGCGCCGCCTGTGCGGGTGGAGGACGCATTCCCCGCAATAGTCACCAAGCAGGAGTTTCGACGGATCACCCGCTCCCTTCGCTCCAAGGCCCCGGCCAGGGTCAACCCCCGGCGGGCATCCAGCCCCTACCTCCTCAGCGGCTTGGTGAAATGTGAGAAGTGCGGAAAGGCGCTCACTGCGGCTGAGGCCAAAAGCGGCAAATACAGCTACTACGTCTGCCACTCACTGCTGAAGAAGGGCAAGGGAACTTGTAAGACGCCTCGCCTCAACTCCAAGCGCTTTGAGAAGCTGATGATTGACCAGATTCGCGCAAACATCCTCACGGAAAGCAACATCCGGGACCTGGTTAGGCTGATGGACGAGGAGATGGACGGAGTGGCTGCTGAGCAGCGGGAGAGGCTGGAAAACATCGAAGCGGAGCTTATCGAGGTGCGGCGGCGCTTGGACCGGGTGTGGCACGTCATCGAGAACTCGGAACTCGACATATCCGACGCCACCTCCCGCATCAGAGAGCACCGGGAGCGTCAGGAGAAGCTGGAGATCGCCGCAGAGGAGGCCAGGGCATTGCTCTCAGAGCGCCGGGCCGTGCTGGACAACGTGGACACCATCGCCGCCTTCGCCGAGGACATGAGCGACTTCCTGATGACCAGCGAAATCACCGAATCGAGGGCCTTCATCAAGTCCTTCGTCAAGGAGATCAAGGTCAAGCCAGGAAAAGCAACGGTCTACTACACCCTACCCACGCCGCCGGACAGCCCGATAGGGGGCGGAGACGCCGCAGAGGTGGCTCTCCACGGCCCAGTAGTTCGCAGTTCAGTACACGTTGGTGGGCCGGACTGGACGAAATCAAGAACCGAGGCCGATTCCGAGGTCACCCCATCGTTTGGCATGGGGACGGTGTACGTCAGAACGGCCTCGTCTCCGGTGACCTCAATGCCCTCCACGAAGTTGCGGATGAGCGCCTTGCGCTCAGGGAACGTCCCTTCTTGCAAGAACTCCCGGAAGTCCGCCACGTACCCCTTGATCTCCTCGGTGGTCGGCAGCTCCACCCTTCGCTGCTCCAACTGAGTTGCGGCGTCGTCACGCGCAGCCTCAAGCTGCTCCTCACGGTGCCTCAGAGAGAAGATTCGGGGCGACAGGACCTCCAGCGTCAGCTCGCTCGTCTCCAACGCCTCGTAGAGCCTCTCAAGTCGCCTCCTCACGTCCCCTAGCTCGGCCTCGATGACCTCCAGTCTGCCGGCAAGCTCACCGGCCATAGCGTCGATCTCCTCGGCCACCAGGGTCACCAGCTCCACGATGGTCTCCTCGGTGAGAATTCGCTCCCGTATCTTCTCAACAATGAAGTCCTCCACCCTGGGAGCGTTCAGGTAGCGTGCGCTGCATGTCCCCGCGCCTTCCCTGAACAGTGTGCCGCAGATGTAGTAGGCGAACTGCCCGCTCTTGGCCCCCTGGCCGGAGTAGGGCCTGCCGCACACTCCACACTTCAGCAGACCGCTCAGCAGGAACCTGCTCCCCACTCTCGCGGGTCTTCGCACCTTCGGTGCTCGGTCCCGCATTGCCTCCTGAACGGCGTCGAACAGCTCCCTAGACACCAGCGCGGGCCATGCTCCCTCCACTCGCACCGGGTCCTGGGCCTTCTCTACCTTGGTGGTTCTGCCCCAGACGGCGGTTCCGGTGTAGGCTTCGTTGGTCAGCAGGTAGTGGAGTCCTCCCTTGTACCAGCGTTTGCCCCTGTTGGTGATGCCCCGGTCGTTCAGGGTCCTGCATATCTCCTTGAGGCCGTAGCCACTGAGCGAGCTCTCGAATATCTCCTTCACTATTGGAGCGGTGGCAGGGTCAACCTCCAGGGTGGGACGCTCCTTGGCTCCGTCGCTGACCTTCACCCGCCTGTAGCCGAAGGGGGCCTTGGAGCCGAGGAAGAAGCCTCTCGAAGCGGCCTCCCTCATTCCCCGGACGACCTCCTGGGCAAGATTTTCGCTGTAAAATTCGTCCACGGACTCGATGATGGCCTCCATGAGCTTTCCGGTGGGGGAGTCGTCGGCGTGTTCGGTGATGGAGACGACCCTCACACCTTTGCGCCGGAGCATCGACTTGAACGCCACAGCGTGCTCCCGCTTTCTGGTGAAGCGGGAGAATTTCCAGACCAAGATGACCTGGAACGGGGCCTTTGGCTGGCTCCCCTCCTCGATCATCTCCCTGAACTGGGGCCTGTCGGCGACGCGTCCGCTCTCGGCCTCGTCCACGTACTCGCGGGCTACGGAGTAGCCGTTGGCCTTGGCGTAGTCCTTGAGCGCCCTGAGCTGGGCGGACACGGACAGGTCCACGTCCTGCCGCTCGCTGGAGACCCTGGCGTAGAGTGCCGCCGGTGTGAGCGGCTGTAGGTCCTTCTTCATGCTGTCCTCCTCAGTGATTGCTTCCAACCCAACCTGCTACCCGTCCACCAGCTCTATGCGGTCACCGTAACGGCGGAAGTCTGCGGCGTTGAACGTCAATAGCCTGCGCTCCCCATGCGCCAGCATGGTTGCGACGATGTTGGCGTCGTGAATCTGCCGTCCCCCCGCGGGAATCTCTCGACACAGCCCCACGAGCGATTCGGTCACCACGGGACCGTCCTCGAGTATCTCGAAGCTGCCTATCAGCCTGCTCACGTCATCCAGGGCATCCTCACGGGTGATGGCCACTGGCCAGGTCTGCGGTCGAGTGACGACGGCCAGGTACTCTCGTATCACCTGACGGCTGATCCTTAGCGGTTCAGGGTCTCGAAAAGCACGTTCCAAGCTGGCCCTGGCCGCGTCGTGGTCAGGCGCGCTGGGGACACGGGACTTCACCAGCACGTTGGTGTCTATGAACATGGCGGGACTAAACCCTCTCCTCGTAGAGGTCCTCACGTCTGAGGCTCAGACCTTCCGGCCACACCGCGGTGGGGTGGACGGGCCACGCCTCGTCGAGAGAGAGCCTGGGTATGGGCTTCGGGTGCGTTCGCCGGAACAGCAGCATCTCGCCATCCATATCGACCTCCGCCGTCTCCCAGCCGGCGACGCTCCAGGCAAGGGCGTGGCTGTGGCCATTGCCGCCTCTCTGATTTCCCCACCAGGGCCGGTGCAGCCGTGCGGACGGAGGCAGTACGAATCCGATGACCGTCTCCATCTCCCTAAAGGAGGTCCTCCACTCCTGCACCTGAAGACTGCTCAGGTACGTGTACAGTCTCTGGTACTTGCCTCGGATCACCATTTCTCGGTACTTGTCCTTCTGGTCTACGGCCATGTCGTGCCTCCTTCGTCTCAGCTTGCCCTAGCCGGAGGGTAGATGTCCAGATACATTGTAGTGAGTTAGTGACTCCAGCGCAAGCGCCTGGACAACGGCAACGGACCGGGTAGGGCTCACACGCACAGCCCCCCCTCAGAAGGCGTGAGATGCCAGGGGTCGCTGGCGGTGTCATACCCGTGTACAGGAGATCGCACGGGACACCAAGTCGCAGTTCGGGCGATTCCGTATCTGAAATCGGGGTGAATGGGGCATCCTGCTAAATCGGAGCGAGCAATTTGATTCCGGTACTCGTTCCACCCCTACTGGACAGTCGCAGCTACGAAAGTGGACAAAATGGCAGTGGCGTTCGCGGGTGTGATTGGAACATGGGCTTTGGATTGCGCGATGGGGCATCGGCAGCTACGGTCCAGTGGCGTCGTTCTCTCCCATCCGGGGTCGTCCAGGTTGGCCATGAGTCGCTGCACGGCCAGGGTCATCCTGCCCGTCAGTCGCTCCCGGCGCAGGGACAGCGCCACTGTCTTCCGGTTCACTCCCAGAAGGGCCGCCGTCCGGCGCTGTCCCTCCCGCTCAACGAGCCACTCCACAACCCACTTGAGGTCGGGCTGACTGTCGTCGGCCCGCGATGCTGGCCCGCCGTTGCTCTTTGGCTTCCCAGGAGTCATTTCCGTTTTCTACATGGGGTGGCCGCTTTTGCAATTTCATCCATTTTTCGGTGGAACCAGCCCTTTACAGATACTGCTAACAGATTTCGGTCAATACACCCCGAATGTGGCAGAAAGCGTTAGCTGGCTGGCCCAGGATGTCCGCTCCTACCCATTCCCCAAAATCATGTCACGCACCCCGACATCGTTTCGCGCCAAAACCGATGGGCCAAACTGGGCCGCCATCGTCGCCAACACTCCAAATCCTGTCCGCATCAACCCTCCGGCTCCCCCGGACAGGCCCATCCGTAGCTGTTTCCTCGCTACATGCTGACATGTCAACGGCTGCAAGAGTGCAAACAAGTCGTCGTCGAAGAGGCATCGTAGTTTAGCATGGCTTCCCACTCATTTGTATTGTCAGGCGCTGACCGGTCAGAGGGTCCGGCAGCCCACTTCGTAGCTGAATCAGGGGCAAATGGGGCGCATTGCGCCCCCTCAAGACCTTGCCGACAGGCCAGGATGTACCGTTTTGCAACCCCCATTCAGCATATCGGGGAGGTAGGGACGCATCGGCCCTACCTATTCCCCCCTACAGGACGCTGACGCATCCGGTGGTAGAGACTGTCCCACTGGTAGGCGCTCAGCCGGGACAGAGGCAGTCTCGGTGAGTCCGGTTCCCAGAGTGGACGCCATGACTTTCCGAGTATTCCTGCGGTGGACAGCATGGGGATGCACGACACGAGGATGGGCAGCGACATCCGGCTCCTCAGGGCGGCGGTGCGGACGTAGGTGTCCTCGACCTCCTCGGTGTCGACGACGAACAGCGTGGTGGGGAACGGGGGCTGGTCTTCGCCCGGCTCGGTGGACCAGTAGTAGCGCGTGTAGGGACTCAGGCGGGCAATGACTCCTTCGGGGTGACGGGTGCGAAGCTCGTACTCCAGGTAGAACGGTATCTCAAGGCCCTCTGCGACCATCTTCCCCACGGCGTCTGGGGCGATGGCCGACTGACCCCAGTTGTAGGCCCGGTCGGATCTCGCGGTTGGAACCGACCACAGCAGCTCGCTGTCAGGGTCGGCCCTGGCCTCAGACTGAAGCTTCGAGAGGAACCACGTGATGCCGTCTGCGTGCTTCGTCTGACGCGCCCACGTCTCGATGCGGTGGCCCACGTGACGCCTGCGGCCCTGTTTGTCGGTGGTGAGGGCCGTGCTCCATATACCCTGCGTCGTGGAAAGCTGGGCGCGGTCCCTGTGGGTGACGTAGCGAATGCCTTCAGCGGACAACGTGTAGCGAGTGTCTCCGCGTTTTCCCCGGCGCTCGATCAGGCCCCATGTATCGACGAGGCTGTGCATCATCTGGCTGATCCGCCCTTCCGAAACACCAAGCCAGCACGCAAGGTGGTCACGGGGCATCATCGGGTGGTCCGTCACCATGTCGAGAATCCGCTTCTCCGAAGGGCTGACCCCGAAGGTCGGCGCAGCCTGCACCATCCGCTCAGGATTGGGTATCAAGGCCCGCTTCCGCTCCGGCGACTCCGTATGAAGCGCTCCGCCGGTGCCGCCCTGTGAACTCACAAAATCGAGAGTGTGGTACGTGCTCCCGAACAGCCCCGTGGTTCGCTGCCAGACGCGCCGGTCCCGTCTTTCGAGAACCTCCCTGGACTCCACGGCGATGTAGGAATCCCTGAGATAGTTGCGCTCGCAGAACCTCCCCGTCAGTCTCTCCTCCCAGACGCTGGGCACAAGGATTAGAACGGTGTCGGGGCGGCGCGTGTAGTCATACTCCGCTACGGCCCGCAGGCGGTCGTAGAGGGAACGACGCCTCAGTGCCAGACCCTGGCGGACCACGCCGAAGCTGCGCCCGTCGTGGAGGGTGATGGTGGCGTCGAAGCGGCCCCTGCGGTGGAACTCCACGTGTGACCGGTGGGAGCCGATGCCTGGGGAGAGCGCGGCAGCGAGACGATAGACGGAGGCCACCGCGTCCATGCGGCGGATGAGCAGCGCCAGCCACTCCCTGGAAACGGGGTAGGCCCGCACGAAGTCCGAGGGCGTCTTGAAGTCGAGAATCCCGGCCGCTTCGCCGATGCCGTTGGCCGTCAGGTGGTATCGCTGGCTCGAAGGCAGGTGCACGGTGCCGTGGCTGACCCTCCCGGCGATGCCGTCGGCCAGCAGGCTGGTCAGGGCGCGGTGGACTGTGGCGTGCGGCTCGCCGAGAACGAGCGCCAGCTCCGCCGAGTCGATGAAGGGCATCCTGCTGAGGGAGTCAAGTAACTGTCGGTCTGACAGGGCCATGTGTTGAGCGTAATGAAGGAGAGGCGACGGCGGCAACCTTCACATGTCAGGGTCGGTGCGGGAGGGTGGCAGGCGCTCACTGGCTTCAAATGGGGCAGGCGCAGGGTCGAATTACCGGATGGGCAGCCTTTCGAAGGTGCGCGACAACCGCTTCGTGAACCTCTCGCAGAGGCTCGGGTTGGTGACAACTTCGTTACGTATCTAAACCATTACGGTGGCCGTTCGCGCCCGGCACTCCGGCGGTTCGGCGTATGTGCCTAGAACGAGGCCCTTAGCACGGACTTGCGATACCAGGGAGTACCAGAGACCGTGCAGTTCCTCGGCGGTGCGGTCGCGCCAAAGCCCCTTTGGGGCCTGCCAATTCCGCGCGTTAAAGTAGTCGCTCGGAAGGTCGATGAGCGGCCGTGAGAAGCCCCCATCACTGCCCGCCGGAATTGCGGGGAAGAAGCTAAACATCCCGTCGACCGGGTCGTCGGGTGTTGCTCCCCGGTATAGTCGGCCGCTGTCGGTCAGGAGTCCTCCGGTAGCAACCCAGAATGCGTCCTCCGGTGCCCATTCATCCAGTGCCGTGGACGCCTCGGGAGGGCAGTATTCGACTGAGTCCTTGACCACGAGCACGGTATCAAGCATCCACCGCCGCTCTCCCATGATTTCCTTGCCGCTCCCGAAGGCGATTATGGAACCGTCGCCCAGACGCGTCAAGCCCGGCTTGCTCCCCTGACCGCAATTCGAATACAAAAAGCGTTCGCCGAAGATGAACGGGTCGGTGTTGTGCAGTCCTTGGTAATCGTTCTTCGGCATATAGTACGGGCGCCACAGGTATCGGGGATACTGCGAGTCCCCGACCGGCTGATGCAGTTCTCGGATGAGCTCTGATTCCGGTTCCCACTCACCCCACGCGTACAGGTCCCCAGTGCGCTTGCCGCCGTCCCGTTCGATCCACTCGCCACGAAACCGCATGAATTTTCGCCTATGGCTACGATTGCTTTTGTTCCATGTCTTTCCGCCGTCGCGGTCGGGTTCATGTTCGCGCCCGGGGTGCGGGAACTGAACGAAACATCGTCTATCGTCCATTCCGACATACCTCCCGCAGGATGGCCCCTACCTTGCCCTTCTGGGGATCGGAGATTAGGCCAAACGGGGTCTGAGCGGCTGGACCGAAGATGAACAGCGACGGCTTGCCGTCGACATCGTACCAGCGTGCCATGACCTCGTACGGCCGCGAGCGAGGTGCGCCGCCCCCAGTCCGATCGAAAGTGTGGATGGCAGTCCACTCGTTGCCTTGCGGCTCAAACGCTATGCGCTCAAGGTGGCGCTTTGCGACGGACAGGACCACGATCTGGGGCTCCAGTATCTTCAGCAGCATGTGCCAAAGCGGACCGCCATCGGCTTCAAGTGTGGACCGGTCGACATCGCCGAGTTTGCTCCAAGTCGGATCGGTGGCGACGGGTGAGCAGATGTCGGTATGGAGCGCTGTCGAGGTGAAGCCTTCGTAGTAGCTGGCTCCAGCGCCGTTAAGTAAGGGCTCGAATGCTCTGAACCAGGCGCGATAAGGGTTGGTGCGGAAGTAGGACGATAGGGCATAAAGGTAGTGATCGCGGCCACGGCCCGCGGTACCCTCGTCTAACGGAAAGCGTGAGAACGGCCTATCCGCCGGGAATTCCTGTAGCGAGGGATTCAACCCCACAGTCAGTACACGCAGTGTGGATACCCTGTACGCACCGAGGTCACCAAAGAACAGAATCGGCGCGGCGGGCTTAACGCGCACCGACAACTCCGCCGCGTTGTCGTAGGCGCACCAAGCCTTCGCTATCGCTTCGTCAAGGCTTGCCCGCTCTTTCAACAAGATTGATCCTCTCCAGACTCGCGATGCCACCTTCAGTCACGTGGCGATGACACTGTCCACATACCTAATAGGGAACCAAAGCTTTTTTATCCAAAAGGGTTCCCTAAGAATAACAGTATGATGATAGACACCACTACTACTACAACAGCTCCTAAACAACCCCAATGGTCGAGAGGCTCCTTGTGATTGGGATTAGGGTCTCCACAATGCGGACACTGCTTGGCGGATGACGCCATCTCCTTCTTACACACTCTACATGGTATTAGTTCCGGCATATAATTTCGGCGATGTTCCCCTTAACGCACGTATGAGTGGTAGATGGGGGTTTATTGTCCTTCGTGCTTTTCCCAATTCAAAACGAGGTTCCGAAACGCCCCGGTTGCCATTCGAGGCCTAGGAACAACATTCAGCCGCTTGTGGTCCGCCTTTTGGACTCGGTAGGGGTCTATCTTCTCCCACAGGTTGCTCGGATACCACGCCTCATCATCCCCATGGGCTGAGAAGTAGATGCCGACATCCTTATTGCGATTGAAGTACACTCGCCTAGGCAGGCCCCCATAGCGTAGTACATGGCGGAGTTCCCTGGCCTCTATCCCCATGGTCTCAAACATTTCCCGGTACTGATCCTCTGTCATGTCTCTCTTCGGGGGCCGATAGGCATAATGGATTCCAACAATTGTATGAAATCTCACAGGAGATTTTCGGAACACTTGGCCAACTGACAGTGTAGCAGACAGATCTATTGGGATTCCTGTCAGCGGAGTGGAAACTGCCCCACGGTGCTCTGGGTTACCTGACCCCGGATGCCTTTGCCTTGGTGGCCCCAGCAAGGGTTACTGTCTACAGTACACCACGGCCGGAAATGGTGGGCCTAAGCGTACCGTACTGAGCTTGTCTCATAAAGCTGACATTTCCAGAGTCTCAATGTTCTGTATTCCGTCTTTCGACGAGATGACGGACCTGACGCCATATCTCAATCACGTCATTCCGGCGTACGCCGGAATCCAGACTGTCTCGCATAGTGCAAATCAAGTGGAGGGGACTTCTGAGACTGCGATGATGAATCCCGGGCCACCTCGGCTCGGGCCTGACCCTTTCTGAGACTGGCGTCATGCCTTCAGCCTGATCTGTCGACTCGATTCGAGGTGGCGCCAGAAGTGCCCTCGGCAAGGCGAGCAGTGACCTTATAGGAGCCTGGCCCCACGCCCCATCGCAGTCTTGTCCGCTCACCTGGCCGGCGCACAATCCTCCGGGAGGTAGAAATGACAGGAGTCGTCGGTCATAAAGGTAGTCGTGATGTTGAGCTGGTCGTCGGAGTCGACACCCACCAGGATGAGCATGTGGCGGTGGCCATTGACCGTCAGGGGGTCCGCCTTGGGGAGCTTCACACAGTGGCGACCACCCATGGGTATGAGGAGCTCGAACGGTGGTCCCGGAGCCTGGGAGAGATTCATGCCTTCGGGATTGAAGGCACCGGTTCCTACGGTGCCGGAGTCGCCCGATTCCTGACCAGTAGGGGCCATACCGTAGTGGAGGTCAACCGGCCCGACCGGTCAACCCGCTATCGGAAGGGGAAGAGCGATCCCACTGATGCGGAGATGGCAGCGCGTGCCGTGCTTGCCGGAGTAGCCGATGCCACTCCCAAGTCAGGTGAGGGTGAAGTCGAAATGATCCGTATGTTCAAGAGCACCAAGGACTCGGCCGTCAAGGCTCGCACCCAGGCAATCAACCAGATGAAGGCCCTGGTTGTCACGGCCCCGGCCCGGCTTCGTGAGCACCTCACTGGCCTCACCACTGCTGCCCTTGTCACCCGGTCCAAGAGCTTCCGGCCTGGTCGTATGGAGGGTCCCACCGCGGCGGCCAAGTATGCTCTTCGCTCCCTTGCCCGTCGCTACCGTCAACTCGGTAATGAGATAAAGGACCTGGAGGCCGAGATCCAACGACTCACACGGACGGCAGCCCCAGCCCTGGTGGATGGCTTCGGCATAGGACCAGACACGGCGGCGACCCTCCTCATTGCTGCCGGGAGTAACCCTGACCGCCTCCACTCCGAGGCTGCCTTCGCCTCCCTGTGCGGTGTCAATCCCATCCCTGCTTCCTCCGGCAAGACCAACAGGCATCGGCTCAACCGAGGCGGCCACCGCCAGGCCAACGCGGCACTCCATCGCATTGTTGTCGTCAGACTTCGTCATGATGAGCGGACCCAGGCATACATGCGTCGTCGCACCACCGAGGGAATGAGCAAGGCTGAGGTGATCCGCTGCCTCAAACGCTATGTCGCTCGCGAGGTCTTCTCCGTCCTACGGAACCAGCCCTATCCCACAGCACTCCTTGACATCTATAGGAGCATCAGGCTCTACTGCGAACTTTTCGCTGGAAGGTCTCTATAGGGTAGGAGGGGTTAGTCAGGCGACCCCGGGTCAGACTCCAAGAGCCTCCGGCTCTCCATCCCATAGAGGTACCCCTCTGACGCATAGACGGTCCAGAGCCCCTATGCCACTCGGGCGTAAACAGCGGTGGTGCCGGCATGTCCAGCATGGCCTGGCTCTCCACCGGAGGCGGCGAGCCCATACGGCAGACCCAACTGTCGCCCGACGGCCTGGAGTTCTGCGCGGACGTCTCCCGGGGCCTGTGGGTCGAGGAGAGCTCCTACTGCCCAGGTCGGCTTCGTCCTAGGAATGCCAATAAGGCTCCAATAACTAGCAGCGCCGCTCCCAGTGCATAGAAGGCGGATATGCTAATGACCCCAACGACCGCTGACAGGACCATCAAGACCGCAGCGAATCGTGGTTTAGCGATAGACAAGGCTCCGCCAACCAGCCCGACGATTGAGGCACCTATGGCTCCGAAAGCCAAGCTGGTTATCTTGCTTGCTTCCTCAGCTTCGAGAGCTACTCCCACTCCCCCAATGAACAGGGCAATCACGGCAGCTACAAATCCCGCAGCAGACCCGATTATCCCTATAATCAGCGCAGCAACTCTCACATTTGCATCCTCTATTCTTGTGCCAGATCAGCGATGGTTATCCTCGCACCGAACACTTCAGGGTTAACCAAGACCGACACCAACCTCGCTGATTCGGGCAACTCAAAGACCACCCATCCCCGTACTATCTGGTCGGCCGAAAGCTTGCCCGAGCCGAACGGCGGTCCCACATCGGCGTCCGAAAAACCTGGCGTGTACACGTATCCATCCGTGTCTTGGATTGCAAAGTAGAATGGATTGTAGGAATCACCGCCGCCGCTGATTCCCACCTGCGTGATGTCCAGGGCTATCAGTCTCTTGCCTTCATTAACACCGAATATGCCTGCGGGAGCAGGGTCCTTTACCTCGTTCAGAGTGTACGAGCTTCCTCCCGCTTCTACCGTCGTCCCGATGGCCACGGGCGTGGGTTCGGGCGTTGGGGTAGCCGTCGAAGCCGGCGTAGGCGTGGATTCGGGTTTTGGGATGGCCGTCGGCGTTGGTGTTGTCGTAGGGGCGGCTGTCGCTTCCGGGGTCGGTGTCGGCTCTTTGGCTTCACCGTAGGGGAGTCTGAGGAAACGGCGCGAATCTGCTCCATATCCGGGTTCATGTATTAGGATGAAGCCGCCCTCGTCCTCGGGAATCTCTAAGCAGATGTTACCTTCTACCCGACCTCCGGCAAAGATCTCGGACCCTGCTCCGTATTTGCCCCCAAGTGCGTCTGGGATAAGGCCACAACTGATGCTATTCAGGAGTCCGCCGTAGACAACGCGGTTGTCGCCGATGAGGCTGAAGTCGGACCCTGACACCTTGACGGAACCGGACGCGCCCGACGGATTAGCAATCTCTAGGCGGACTATGTAGAAGCGCATCCCCTGTCCCGGTGGATCGTTGAAGCTGTTCTCCTCAGCTATCTGCCGCCAGGCATCCTCGGCTATCCCCACAACACGTACCTCTGTACCATCAGAGCCTAGCAGAACTTCACCTGCTGGGAGAGGGTCGTCCAGGGTGGACCCTTGTGGTGGCACGGGGACGGCTACGGTACCTAAGGAGAAGACGGCCTGTCCCAGCCGGAATAAATCGCCGGAGAACCGCCAGGTTAGCTCGACTTCACTTGCCGGTAGTTGGTAACCTACCTCCCCACGAAGATTGCCTCCGGGAGCAATCTCGCCGTCCAGCGACGAACTGTTACTGGCAGTGGCGAACAAATCGGTATTGTACAACCGTCCTTCGGCATCACGCATCTCCATTTGAATTAAGGTACTGACCACTTCAGGTTGATTGCCTTCATTCCTAAACGTGACATCTACATAAATGAAGTAGTTTCCCTCCTCCGGCGCCCAGAAGTTATCTCCGAGAGAGGCTCGAACGCCGTTCACAGTGATGTGGAGGCTGCCAAGGCGCACGGTATCGCCGACATCAAATGCTTGGCGTTGAGGTGTTGCTGTGGGTTCAGGGGTTGGCACTCGTACAGTAGCAGTAGGTTCGGGGGCTACTGTTGGAACGGGCATGGTAGTCGGAGTATCGGTTGGAGCCGCTGTGGCCACCAATTCAGGCTCTTCGGGACTGCAGGCCATCACGGCGAACACCAGCGTTAGGATCACTGGAATGTGTAAAGCTCTCTGTACCCACATTATGCTGATTACCTGATCCAATGTGTGCCCTCTCCTGCCCATTCTGCCACATTCGACGCCGAATTCAATCCCTCTAGTCTGCTTCAGCCAGATCCGAACAACCTACAGGACTAACTTAAACCTAATTACAAAGGTTCTTGATTTTGTCCAGTTTGGTGGGCCCGGATAGACTCGAACTATCGGCCTCGGTCTTATCAGGACCGCGCTCTAACCATCTGAGCTACGGGCCCATCGCTGAAGTCATGGCTGAAGCTAGTTGGATTATATCAGCAGCCCCGGGTGCGGGCAACCCCGCCGGTGCTCGCCAGCGGAGGAATAGAAGGCGACGTCTGGCCCCGGGGACGCCCCGCCAGGGGCTTGGGGTCACCCGTGGGGGTGGCTTCCAGCGGGTCCGCGGTGCTCTTCCACTATCTCCACCGGGCTGTTTCTGGCGATGACCATGATGACCGGCTCGGTGTCGCTGCCGTTGACGGGCTGGTGCGCGGCCTGGGGCGGGACGTAGATGAAGTCCCCCGGACCGAACTCCTGGGAGTGCTCCAGCCGGTCCCCGGTGAGCATCCGCCCGTGGCCGCTCACCACGTAGATCGCGCTCTCACAGTTGGTATGGTGATGGGGGCTGGAGGTACACCCCGGAGGTATGGTGGAGATACCCATGTGGATCCCCTCGGCCCCCGTGAGCTTCGCCGAGACGCCGCCAAGCCGGATCATGGCGCCGGAGACGGCGTCCTGCTCCAGTTCATGAGGATGGACTATTTTCACGTCCGGCATGCTTGTTTCACCCCGGCGAGAAGTATATCCTGGACGTACACGAGAGTCAACCGAGCCCGTGGCGGTTGCCAAACTCTGGGAGGGGCCTATGGTAAAAGGAGACTTCAGGTTCCACACCGACCTCCGCGTGCGCTGGATGGAGTGCGACGCCCAGGGCATCGTCTACGCCGGGACCTACATGGACTACCAGGAGGTGGCCCATGCCGACTATTTCCGTAACCTGGGGTTCAGCATCTACAAGGTAGCCCAGCGCGGCTACTTCGATACCGCCATGGTGAAGGCCACCCTCGAGTACAGCGCCCCGGCCCGTGTTGACGACATCCTGGACATATACGTGAGGGTGTCCCGTATCGGGAACACCAGTGTCACCCTGGACATGGAGATATATCTTCAGGGCACGGATAAGCGGCTGACCACAGGCCAGGCCGTCTGTGTAGGATACGATCCGGCCACGGGGACCACCCGGCCCGTGCCGGCGGACCTCAGGGAGCTCATCCAACACTACGAAGCGAAGGGGGAGGTACTGTCCCTGGAGGGGTACCCCGACCTTGCCGCGGCGGCGACCCCACTCTAGGAGTCGAGACGGCGTCCCCAGAGCCGGGGGGCGTCGGACCCACGGACATTGGGCAACGCGATCAACGCGAAGAAAGGAGCGAAGCAGTGCGAGTTGGCGTGATCTTTCCTCAGACCGAAATCGGCGAGGACCCCGGGGCGGTGCGGGAGTACGCCCAGGCGGCCGAGGAGCTGGGATACTCCCACCTGGCCGTGTTCGACCACGTTCTGGGCGCCGACGCCCGGGTCCACGGGGGGCTGACCGGCCCCTACAGGTCCCAGCACATGTTCCACGAGCCCTTTGTCCTGTTCGGATACCTGGCTGCCGTTACGACGCGTCTGGAGCTGGCGACGAAGGTGCTCATCGTGGGGCAGCGACAGACCGTACTGGTGGCCAAGCAGGCGGCGGAGGTGGACGTGCTTTCCGGAGGCCGACTGCGTTTGGGTATCGGTACAGGCTGGAATCCCGTGGAGTACGAGGGCCTGGGAGAGAACTTCCATGACCGGGGCCGCAGGAGCGAGGAGCAGGTGGCCCTTCTGAGGACGCTGTGGACCCAGGAGCTGGTGGACTTCAAGGGACGGTGGCATCGGGTTACCCACGCGGGCCTGAATCCCCTGCCGGTGCAGCGGCCCATACCCATATGGCTGGGTGGCGGTGCCGAGCCCGTGATCCGTCGCGTGGGTAGGATCGCCGATGGCTGGGTGCCGAACTTCCCGCCCGACGAGGACGGGGTGAGGCAGCTGGACCGGATGCGTTCCTACGCGCGGGAGGCCGGGCGGGACCCCTCGACCATCGGCGTAGAGGGGGGGATCGGTTTTTCCGGTGGCGGGCCGGAGTTCTGGGTGGGGCAGGCGAAGTCCTGGGAGGCCCTGGGTGCGACCCATATCGCGGTGAACACCATGAACGCGGGACTGGGCTCCCCTCAGGCCCACATCGACGCCATCCGCCGATTCAAAGAGGCGGTGGACGGAGCGTAGGACAGCCTGCGGGCATGAACGTGGGTGGCGGCCTAGCCCTGGAATATGTCCAGGGGCAAAAACGCCGAAACGACGAAGTTCGGGACGTCCACCATCTCGCTTATCTTCAGGTCTACGGCCACGCTACAGATACAGTAGGCCTGCTCGCGGGACCATCCTCGCTCCATGAGGAGCTGGATCATGTTCAGCAGAGCGTGCCGCGCCGCCAGGGTCGCGTTCTCGGACTCGTTGGTGCCGTCCTCGGCTATGCACATCCCCGTGGTCGCGACAAATCTCTTGGGCGCCGCCATCTCCGGGCTGGTGAAATAGTCGTCGCGCTCGAAAATGGGGAAGCGTAGGTTGCGCCGCGTAGCTTCCCCTTTGCGTACCTGGAAGCTGACGTGCAGCGTGCAGTCCATCTCGACGGCGGTGCCACAGCACTCGGAGTCCCCCTGGGCGAAGTGGGCGTCTCCCGCGGAGAAAAAGGCCCCCTCGGTGTAAACGGGCAGGAGCAGCCGTGTCCCCGCCGTGAGCTGCTTGATATCCATGTTGCCCCCGTGCTCGCGGGGCGGGATCGTGCGCAACCCCTCGGAGGCGAGGGGCTCGGTGGCGGGCGCGGCATCCCGCGGCTCCGGGCCCAGTACGAAGCCTCCACGCCGCCGCAGCTCCTCCTCCCGAAGGAGTATCTGCTGGCGAAGCTGGCGGGAGGGAGCGATCCCGATGGTGCCCATGAAGGGTGCCCCTGGTATCCGCACGCCGGGAAGCTGTGCAGACTGGGCGTAGCCGTCGCCGATGTCCCAATGGACAATGAAGGGGTCCAGGAACAGGTCCCGAAGGAACCCGAAGCCGGGGATGATGCAAGTGAACCCCCAGCGGGCGGGCTCTATATTGAGTGTGTTCACCTCCAGCAGGTCGCCGGGCTGGGCGCCCCGGACGTAGACCGGACCCGTGAGAGGGTGGACCAGGTTGAGGTTCACGTTGCGCAGGTCGCCGGCCTTGCTCTGGGGGGTGATTCCGCCGTCGAAGGCGTTGCGGGTCTGCAAGACCACCTCTTCCCCGGGTTCCACCTCGACGGCGGGGGGTATGTCTGGGTGCCACCGGTTGTGTCCCTTGGTAGGTTCGTCTCCGCATCGTTTGGTGTAGTCCAGCTCAATGCTCTTCAACACGCCCTCCTGCAATTTGTTGCTTCGTGTACGCGCCGGACCGCCCGCCAGAGCCGGCCTGCGGCCTCAGCCCACGAGGAGCGGGTCCGGTGCGAAGGGGACCACCCGGAAGGCCTCTGCGGAGCCCAGACCCGCCTGTTCGCCGACCTGCCTGGCGTGGTCCCGCACGCTCTTTGCCGGCCTGTCGGGGTCGGGGAACTGGCTCGCGTGCTTGCTCAGCGTTAGCACCTTTTGCTCCAGGGTCGCGCTTATATCGACGAAGGTGTCCGGCGCGTCGGTTCCCCAGAGGTAGATCTCCTTTACCACGTGAGGTTGCAGGCCTTCATCGACGAAATGCTCGGGAAAATAGAGCCGGCGCCACGAGTAGGTGCAGACGGCGTCGATAGTGACCTGCCCGCAGACACGGTGGTCCCGGTGGGAGTGGCTCCGGCTCCTGTCGGGATCATTACACATCACCACCTCGGGGCGGTGGTGGCGTATCTCTCGGACTATCTGGCCGCGCAGCTGGCGGCAGTCCTCCAGTCCCCCGTCGGGATGACGGAGGAACACCACACCTTTCACGCCCAGGACCCGGGCCGCCTCCCGCTGCTCTCCTTCCCGGACGGCCGCCAGCCTCTCCGGGGCGATCTCGCGGTCGGTGGTACCTTTGTCCCCATTGGTACATAAGACATAGACGACTTCCGCCCCCTCGCCGATCCACCTGGCGACCGTGCCTCCGCAGCCGCCTTCTGCGTCGTCCGGATGCGGGGTCACCACGAGGACCCTCTTGGGCGTTTGGCGCATGGTCTCCTCTCTCCCGCTAGTTATCTGGCGGACTACAAACCGGCTTCGAGCCGGGCGTACCTGGGCAGGGGGGCTCCCAACAGTGGCCGGGAGTATTCGAGGAAGGCCCCGGTAACAACGCCGGCCGCGGCATCGACGTAGCCTTCGGGTAGGGGCCTGTGTACCCCTGCGACGGCTTCCAGGGGCGCCACCCCCACAGTACACTCGTAGGCCGGGCCGTCTTTGCGCAGTAAGGTGACCATTTCGTCGCTACGCCCTTCGACAGCATAACCCACGGCCGCCCTGCCCACCAGAGAGGCCTCCTCGGCGTCGGTCCGAGACACACAGGCCATCAGGGACCGCTGGATAGTTCCGGGCCTCTCGTATCTGACCCGTACCTTGAGTTCCCGCCCCACGAGCTGGGCCAGGTACCGGCCTGCCCCCTCGAAATACTCGTGGCCGAAGTCATCGACCAGGAAGGGCTTCTGCTGGCCTCCCAGCGGACCCGCCGGGCCTCGCACGTTCTCCGCCGTGACGGCGACGGCGAATCCCCAGCGCCTCCAGGCATCCTCCATGCAGTCGAGGAACCGGGCTTCGTCCAGAGGCGCCTCGGGGACGCAGATGTAGTGGGGCGCGTCCATCTCGGCCCTCTTTCCCAGGGCGGCGGCTGCCGCCAGCCAGCCCGAATCCCGGCCCATGACCTCCAGAACGGTGACGGGGGAAGCCTCGCCCATGGACTCGGCGTCCCTTCCCGCTCCCATCGTGGCCAGGCTGACGAAACGGGCGGCGCTCCCATATCCGGGGGTGTGGTCCGTGCACATCAGGTCGTTGTCTATGGTCTTGGGCACGTGCACGACCACCACGCCATCGCCCTCCGCCACGCTCTGCACGGCGATGGCGTGGGCCGTCTCCGCCGAGTCGTTGCCGCCGATGGTGAACAGATAGCCTATCCCGTGCTTGCGCAGAACGCTCACCGCCGCGGGAACGTCCTGCGGCGCGAGACTGCGGCGTCCGGAGCCCAGGGCCGCCCCAGGGGTGTTGGCCACTCTCCGCCACGTGGTGCGGCGTGGGCGGCGCAGGTCCAGGAAGGAGGCTTCCAGGACACCGGCCAGGCCATGAGAGGCCCCGTAGACCTCCCCGAACACGCTGTGCTCAAAGGTCGCCTGCACCACTCCCGCGAGGCTCCGGTTCATGACCGCCGTACAGCCCCCCGACTGGACAATGAGAACGTTCTTTCTGGCTCCGGTGCTCAATCGGGACGCTCCCGGCCAAAACTTACCCTATTCTAGCCCCTGGCCATGGCGCCCGCAATCCCGCCGGCGTCAGGCTTGACGGTGCCCGTCCCAGGGTAGTGTAATGGAGCGACTACAGCCGGCGGCGATGAAGGAGAGAACTTATGGCGCTCAAACGGTGCCTTCTGGAGACGGGTATGGGCGTAGACCTCCACGGGAAGGACTATACTACAGCGGCTCAGCGGGCGGTATCCAACGCCATCTCCAGCACCAACCTTTTCTTTGTCCGCTCCTTCGGTTCGGGTGCCGACTCCATGCGGGTGGACGTAACAATCGGTGTGCCTGAGCCCGAGGCAGTCAACGTGGAAGAGGTGCTGAAGATGCTGCCCCGCGGGCACAAGCACATCCGGGTGGTCAAGGGAGGACTCGAGGTCCCCAACGAAGACGGCTCCGACGCCGCCATCATCGCCAATGCGGCGGTGCTGGTCAGCCTCGACGTTTAGGAGTCCGCCACCCCACCGGCAGGAACCCATTCTCGATGGGACGCTTCAGCGTCCGCCCTTACAAAAGCGGGGCGAATTGCCTATAATGTGGGGGCCACTACTGCGATAATGTACGGCGGGAAGCTGGGCTAGCCCCCCGCACAGCAGACGGAGGCGAGGGATGCCCGAGGAGTACGTCAAGGCGGCGAGCGTCGGCGACCTGGCGCCCGGTGAGAAGAAGCTGGTGCGGTTGGGTCCAGAGCGCATTCTGCTGGCAAACGTCGACGGCGAGTACTACGCCGTCGACGAGCTGTGCCCCCACGCCTACGCCCTCCTGTCCAGGGGCCAACTCGACGGCGATGAGCTGATGTGCCCTCTCCACGCCAGCTCCTTCAACGTCAGGACAGGCCAGGTGCTGTCTCCCCCCTGCGCCGAAGACCTCACCGTGTACCCCGTCACGATAGAGGGCGAGGACATCCTGGTGGGTCCTCCCGCGTAGGGCGCACGGCGCACCTTGGGATGTTCCAGCCCGAGTCTCCACGCCACGTCGAGCCTCGGGGACCTTGGGGCCACGGTCGCGCTACTCGAAGCAACCTGCTGCACGAAGTTCGCCGATTGGCAGCCACTGTCCTCCACCTGCCTGCCCTTCGTCCCAATACTTCCACTCGCGCCAGCCGTTAAAGAAGCCTTTCACGAGGGCCTGACAGGCGCCAGATGGCGTAAAAGGGCCGCGCCCATCTAGCAGGCGAATTTTCCCACTCTCAAGCAAGTGGCCTTCGAATCGCTGACCCTTTCTAGGACGGCTCCAAATTACGGGGATGGGGGACCAGACATGGTTTTTTTCTGCAGGCTCTGCGTCTCCATCGGTCCGAAAGTCTGGAGATTTCAGTAAGCTTATCGTGCTCTGAATGGCCTGCAGCGCTATGTCCAGACGATAGCGTTGCCCTTCAATTTGTACCGACTTGCGGACCTCCCGTACCTGCTCAGCAGCCACCTCTAGACGTTCAACCAGAACTACCATGCCCACCTCTTTTCTACGCTAATCTATCTATAGATAGATTAGCGTAGTGTCAGTGAGCTGCCAATAGGCCGAAATCGATGGGTTGTTAGCAGGAAGCTCTGGCGGGAGTGTGCATAAAACTGGGGGCAGATTGGGGATCAGGGGCGTTGCGATGGCCAAGGCCAATCCTCGCACCGGCACCAACCGCTGGTTCACCGGGTCGGGAGCTAGGGAGAAGCCTTCCAAGGTGTAGGCGCCCAGCAGCACGACGTCCCCCTCGCCACCGAAGACAACTATGGTGACACGCTCCCGGCCGTCCAGCCGTGCTCGCGTCTCGGCCATGTCGCGTTCGATTACGCGGCCGTCGGCGGTTTGGAATTCCTGGCTGAATTCAGGCTGTATACCCAAACGCTCCAGGATATCCCTTGGTATCCACGTGAAGGTGGAGCCCGTGTCCACCAGGGCTTGAAGCGTTTCCCAACGCTGCCCCTGGCTGTCACCTATCTCCATGACAATTCGGAAAGTGCCCATGACTTTATGGTACGAAGGCGCAGGCGAGTAGTCAAGCTCGTTCCAGGGCTCTCCACGAGAGCCCGCGCCCCCAGGGCGCTGACGCCCGCGTGCTAGCGGTCGGGGCTGCCCGGTGCGGAGAACTCGGGGGACCGGAATACCGAGTTGGCGATGGTCATGGCGGACCTCGCCGACAGCATGCCAACGTAGAAGGACAGGTGCAGGAGGGTCTCCATTATTTCCGCGCGGGTAACGCCGTTGCGCAGGCCCGCCTCGATCATGCGGCGGATGAACTGATCGTACTGCCCCTGGGCCACCAGGGCCGACAGGGCGCAGATGATGCGGCTCTTGATGTCCAGCTCGGGCCGGGTCCAGATCGCCCCCCAGAGGTATTCGTGCATGAGCAGGTCCATGTCATGCTCCTCGGGGGTGAGCTCCATCGAGTAGACGGCCGTGACGTCGGGGATCAGCTCAGCCCGCTTGGCCACTCCCTTCTCGTAAAGGGCCTCCGGGTCCAGCGAGCTGTCGAAGGTAGACGAGGGCGTAAACTGGACCCCTCTCTCTTCGAAAATCTCCTTGGCCACGCCGAGGGCGTTGTAGGCGGCGGGTATGCCGCCATAGAAGGCGCCCTGCATGAGCACCTCCACGATCTCCTCCGGCGTCAGGCCGACGTTCAGCGCGTTCGCGATGTATGCCCTCACCTGAGGTTCTACGCAGCGCACCGCGGCCACCGTCAGCGTGGCCATCACCCGGTGCCTGATGTCCAGGTTGGGCCGGTTCCAGATAGAACCGTAGAGACACTCCGTCGAGATGCGGTACATGTCCGGGGACAGCGCGAAGGCGCTCGCCACTGAGCCTACGAAAATCCTTCCCTCTCCCTCTCCCAGGCGTGCCCGCATCTCCAGGCCTTTCTGGAACCGCTCCTCTAACGTAGCCACGAGACCCTCCTTATCCTCGCCCCCGTGCCCTTTTCATTGCTCGCTGCAGCCCCCGACAGGGACACCCGCCAAACCGCGGGTGACGCGGAAACGGGGCTTGCCGGGTTGTGATGCCCCGGGGGCGCGGCGAACCGCCTGGATGGCCTGCCCGGTACGGCGGCTAAATAGTGGAAGACCGTACCTCAAAGACCCTTACCCAGTATTCTCCGGTGTACAGGTGCTCCAGCGCCTTGGCCGCCTCCTGGCGCTCGGCGCTTCTATCGTAAGCCTGGAGGTCCTCAAAGGAGTCCCACAGGGTTACCGAAGCGCCTTCGTCTGGATTCTCGGTGCTGCGCAGCAGCTGCCGGCCAAGGAACCCCTTGCGCCCCCGGGTCAGCGGCTCGATGTGCTCGTTATAGGACCGCTCGTACTCGCCCCACATTCCGACCCGAAGCCTGCCCCATAGCATCCTGACGTGCATGGCATCCTCCTGTGACCTGGATTCACCCTCGCGGCTGCCTACAGCGGTGCACGCCCACCTTGGCCGTGCGCTCTACCCTGGGGTGCCTATTTTAACCGTGCGCATCCGACTTTTCAAGTCGCGGGGCCTGGCCGGGGACCCCGGATGGGACTTGACTCCCGGCGCCGCCTGGGATAGGCTCTGGGTACGATGGTGGTCGCCCTACCACAAGATGGCGGCTGGAGGTGGAGGCTTGTGCCCTAAGCGGATCGGCGTCGCGGTATTCGGCCCGGACACGAAAGCCGTGCTTGACGGCATAGCGAGGGCTGAGGAGCTGGGCATCCCGGCGGCGTGGCTCACCTACGGTGGGACGGGACTGGACACCCTTACCCTGTTCGCCGCGGCTGCGGTGCGCACGGAGCGGATCCTGCTTGGGACGGCCATTGTGCCGACCTTCCCCCGCCATCCCGTGGTAATGGCGCACCAGGTCCAGGTGCTGGCCCAGCTTGCCCCGGGGCGCTTTCGGCTGGGTGTGGGCCCCAGCCACAGGCCCACCATGCGGGATACCTTCGGCGTGGAGTTCCGGGCTCCCCTGGGGCACCTGCGGGAGTACCTGCACATCCTCAAGGAGCTACTGCATACGGGATCGGTGGACTTCGACGGGCGCTACTACAAGGCCCATGCCCGCATCGGGGTGCCGGTGGATGTTCCGGTAATGGCCTCGGCCCTCCAACCCCGGTCGTTCGAGCTGTGTGGAGCCGAAGCGGAGGGGGCCATTAGCTGGGTATGCCCCGGCGCGTACCTGAGGGACGTTGCCCTGCCGGCCCTGAGGGTGGGGGCGGCAGGGGCTAACCGTCCGGTGCCGCCCCTGATAGCCCACGCCCCCGTGTGCGTCCACGATGACCCTGCCGAGGTACGGGCCGCCATAAGTGAGCAGGTCATGAACCCACGGCTCCCCTTCTACCAGCGGATGTTCGCCGCGGCGGGTTTCCCCGAGGCGTCCAGCGGGACGTGGAGCGACGCCATGATAGAGGCGACTGCTCTGTCGGGCGACGAGTCCACCGTGGCCGGGAAGATCGAGGGGCTCTTCGCCTTGGGAGCCACGGAGGTCCTTGCATCGCCCATAGCTGCCGGGGCTGACCGGGCGTCCTCCCTGGAGCGGACCCTGCGGTTGCTGGGCCGGGCCGCCCAGTCCGCTGGAGGGTGACGCCACGGAAGCCTGGACCACGACTCCGCTTCTTTCGTCCCGGCCCAAGGCTGCTCAGGCAAAGAGCCCGGCGCCGGATGGGCGCCGTTTACGGAATTCCGATACCGGGATTATAATAGCGGTATACCCCTCCGCCTCAAGGAGGACATGGTGGTAACTCCCGCCTCAGACCAGGCCATAGGAACACTCCAGGGCAAGGACGATATGCTGGCCAGGGTCCAGGAACGGCTCCTGTGGCTGTCCACGCAGATGATCCACCATGCCAACAGTGTGCGCCCCAACCCCGACGGCATAAAAGTGGGGGGACATCAGGCGTCCTGCGCTTCGGTGCTTACCATCCTAACGTCCCTGTTCTTCGAATACATGCAGCCGGGAGACCGCATCGCCGTCAAACCTCATGCCTCGCCCGTCTTCCACGCCATTCAGTATCTCCTGGGGAACCTCGACCAGAAGTATCTGAAGACGTTGCGGGAGTTCCATGGGCTCCAGTCCTATCCCAGCCGTACCAAGGACCCCGATCCGGTGGACTTCTCCACCGGGTCCGTGGGGTTGGGGGCGATAGCTCCCAACTTCGCGGCCCTGACGGAGCGATATATACTGGGCCACGAGTGGGGCCGGCTGGAGCCGAAACACAAGTACATCGCCCTGATCGGCGATGCGGAGTTGGACGAGGGCTCGGTGTGGGAGACCATCGTAGAGCAGCACCTCCACGACCTCCCCAACGTCCTGTGGGTGGTCGATCTCAACCGACAAAGTCTGGACAGGGTCATTCCGGGAGTCCGGGTCCAGCTATGGCGGGAGATGTTCTCGGCCAATGGCTGGCGTGTGATCGACGCGAAGTACGGCTCTCGACTCGAGGCGGCCTTCGCGCAACCCAAGGGGCACCTGCTGCGCCAGTGTATCGACGACATGTCCAACGAGGCCTACCAGCGGCTGTTGCGGCTACCGTCGGAAGCGCTGCGGGAGCTGCTGCCCAGCTATAGCGACCACTCCGGCGACATCCGGAATCTCATCAGCCAGTGGAATGACGAGGAGCTGAGGGACACTTTCCAGAACCTGGGGGGACACGACTTTACCATCCTCCGCAAGGCATTCTCCGAGGCGGACGCGGCGAGGCAGCCCAGCGTCGTATTCGCGTATACCCTGAAGGGCTGGCGGCTTCCCGTCATAGGAGATCCCCAGAACCATTCGGTGGTGCTGTCCCAGGCCGACATGGACGGGCTACGTGCCGGTCTCGGGATCGACGAGGAAGAGGTCTGGTCGGGATTTGCCCCCGATAGCCCGGAGGGGCGTTTCTGCTCCGAGGTTGGCCAGCGCCTCCGCCCACGGGTGAGCTCCAGAGGTCCCTCCGATAGCGCGAGACTTCCAACCAGCTTGGGGCGCACCTATCAGGGTAAGATGTCGACCCAACAGGCTTTCGGCAGGATCCTGACCGACATAGCCTGGGAGCTTCCCGAGGTGGCGCAAAGGATAGTGACCGCCAGCCCGGACGTTGCAAGCTCCACCAACCTGGGGGGCTGGATAAACAAGGTAGGAGTGTGGAGCCACCAGGAGAAGGAGCGCCTTCCCGAGGATGGAGTCGCCAGGACGCTGCGATGGGAGGAGAGCCCACAGGGGCAGCACATTGAGCTGGGCATCTCCGAGAACAATCTGTTCATGCTGCTGGGGCAGTTGGGCCTGGCGTACGAGATGTCGGGAGAGCTGATATTCCCCATAGGGACCCTTTACGACCCTTTTGTGTGCCGGGCCCTGGAGGCCTGTCTCTACAACACGTATGTAGGGGCCCGGTTTATGGTGACGGGCACGCCTTCTGGGATAACTCTGAGCCGGGAAGGGGGAGCCCACCAGTCCGTCATCACCCCCTCCATCGGCCTCGAGATGCCCGGCATCACCTTCTGCGAGCCCTGTTTCGGCCAGGAGCTGGAGTGGATCGTGCTCCACGGACTGGAGCAGATCCGCCTGCGCAAGGAGTCCTTCTACCTGCGGCTGACAACGAAGCGCGTGGACCAGGGGCTGTTCTCCCTTCCCGAAGACGACGGTCAAAGGGAGCTACTTCGACAGCAGGTCTTGGGTGGGGCGTACCGGCTGCTGGACCGGAGCAGAGAACCGGGATACAAGCCTGGGGAGAACGTGGTCCACATCTTCTCCAGCGGCGCCATGATCCCCGAGGCGGTCGAAGCAAGTGGGGCCATAGCCAGGGAGGGCGTGTACGCCAACGTGATCAACGTTACCTCCTCCGACCTGCTGTTCCGGCGGCTCCAGGAGTGGGCCTCGATGGCCATGAGGGGGCGGGGGAACGCAGACAGCATCGGGGACCTCCTGTCCCCCGGTGAGCGGGCGGCCCCCGTGGTTACCGTGCTTGATGGCCATCCCCACACACTGGCGTGGATAGGCGGCTTTCTGGGTGCCAGGGCCTTTCCCCTGGGTGTGTCCGACTTCGGACAGTCGGGCGCCTTGCAGGACCTGTACCGGGAGCACGGGATCGACGTCGACAGCATAATGATGGCCTGCTTCGGGGCGCTGGAGACGATGGGGGCCGGGTAAGGCCGGTGGGCGATCTGTGGGAGGGCCCGCGGGAGCCCGACGGGAGGGACGAATGGCTCAGACCAGGCAGAAGGCTCCCGCCGGGAGCCAAGTCCTCCCCAAGCATCAGCGCCTGGAACTGTCCGCCGGCGAGGTCACCGACTCCTACAGGAAGATGGTCCTTGCCCGGACCCTCGATGAGCGCATCTGGGCTCTGAACCGCCAGGGCAAGGTACCCATCGCGGCCTCGTGTCAGGGACACGAGGGGGCCCAGCTGGGAAGCCTGCTTGCAGCCCAAAAGGACGGGGACTACTTCCTTTTCCCCTACTACCGGGACCTATCCCTCAAGATGGCCGCGGGCTTGACCCCTCTGGAAACGATGCTCTCCTTCATGGGGAAGGATGGGGCGCCCTACAGCGGCGGGAGGCAGTTTCCCCTCCAGGGAGCCGACCTGAAAAACAGGATCATCAATATCTCCAACGTAGTCTCGTCGGGGCTGACCCAGGCGGTGGGCTATGCCCTGGGGTGTAAGATCAAGGGGGAGGCTACCGTGGTCCTGTGCTACTTCGGGGACGGCGGCTCCAGCGAAGGTGAGTGCCATGAGGCGATGAACTTCGCCGGAGTGCACCGGCTGCCCGTGGTGTTCGTCTGCGAGAACAACAGGTACGCTATTTCGGTCCCCCTGTCCATGCAGATGGCTATCCCCGACGTGGCCGATCGGGCCGCAGCCTATGGCTTTCCCGGCTTCGTGGTAGACGGCATGGACTTCTTTGAGGCCTACGAGACCACCAAAGGGGCGATCGAGCACGCCCGTGCCCAGGGGCCGGTCCTGCTGGAGATGAAGGTGGAGCGTTTCATGCCCCATACCACCGACGATGACGACCGTAGGTACCGCTCCAAGGGGGAGGTCGAGGAGGCCAGGAAACGAGATCCCATCCTGCTGCTCCGCTCCTACCTGGTGGACGCGGGGCTCCTTACCGCGGAGCGAGATGAGGAGATTGGTGAAGAGACCCGGCAGGAGGTGGACCGGGCCACCAACGACGCCGAGGCCGCGCCCTACCCCGACCCTTCCACGGTGTACGATCACGTCTATGCCCGGTAGGGGTCCGCGCTGAGCGAGCTGAGGGAGGAACTTTGGCCGTCAAGAGCTTGCTAGAGGCCGTGCGAGAGGCGATGTACGAGGAGATGAAGCGGGACCGGGATGTCTTCATCATGGGCGAAGACGTGGGTAAGCGGGGCGGGGTCTTCCTGGCGACCCAGGGCTTCCTCGAGGAGTTCGGCGAGGAGAGGGTCATCGATACTCCTCTGGCCGAGGCGTCTATCGTCGGTATAGCCCAGGGGGCGGCCTTCAGGGGCCTGCGGCCTATCGCCGAGGTAGAGTTCGCAGACTTCATCTGGCCCGCAGCCAACCAGCTCATCGGTGAGGCAGCCAGGGTGTGCTACGGGACCAACGGCGCCCTCTCCGTGCCTCTGGTCGTGCGTATACCCTATGGGGGCGGTATCCGGGGCGGGCTGTACCACTCCCAGAATGTGGAGGCCTACTTCTTCCATACCCCTGGACTCAAGGTGGTCGCCCCCTCGACGCCCTACGATGCCAAGGGGCTCCTCAAGTCTTCCATCAGGGACAATAGCCCCGTGGTCTTCGTGGAGCACAAGAAGAGCTACAGGCTGGTTCGTGGGGAGGTCCCCGAGGAGGACTACTGCCTTCCCATCGGGGTCGCCGACGTGAAACGCGACGGCAGCGATGTTACCGTGGTGACCTACGGGCTGATGGTGCATTACTGCCTGGCGGCGGCGGCCCACTTGGAGGGAGAGGGAGTCAGCGTAGAGGTGATCGACCTGCGTACCCTCAAACCCCTGGACAGGGAGACTATCCTGGGCTCGGTGAAGAAGACGGGCAAGGCCCTGGTCGTCCACGAGGACAACATTACGGGCGGCGTCGGCGCGGAGGTGGCCGCCCTTCTGGCCGAGGAGGCCTTTGAGTACCTGGACGCGCCCATCACCAGGCTATGCGGACCCGACATTCCCACAATGCCCTTTGCTCCCACCCTGGAGGAAGCCTACCTGCCCGATACAGGGAAGATCGCTGCCGCCCTGCGGAAGCTGGCGTCCTACTAGTACCTTGTCAACAGGATTTCGGTAGCGTGTCATTCGGAGGGAGCGCAGCGACCGAAGAATCTGGAAGTGAGGGACTACCCCCGCCTACTCCAGATTCTTCGCTTCGGCTCAGAATGACATCCAACAATTTTGAGTTGACTGAGTAGTAGTCAGGCATCTGAGGATGGTGAGATGGCCATAATCGTGGACCTCCCCCATGTCGGTGAGTCTGTGGTGGAGGGGATAATCGCCAGGTGGTTGAAAAGGCCCGGCGACGTCCTGGCGAAGTACGAGCCCCTGGTGGAGGTTGTCACCGATAAGGTAACCATGGAGGTCCCCTCTCCCGTCGCTGGGGTGTTGTCCCGCATCCTGGTTGAGGAGGGGGCCACGGTGCCCATGGGTACCCCCATAGCCGAAGTAGAGACAACGGAGACCGACACGCAGCCGGCCGGGACCCCCACGCCGGCCCAGGTCCCTTCCACGCCGGAGAGGTCACCCGCCAGGGCGAGCACCATAGGCTACCTGGTAACGAACGTCAAACCCGTCGGCCCCACGGGTGGGGGAGTGGAGGAGGACGTGCTGGTTTTTTCCAGGCCGGGGGAGGAGGCGCCCGCGGCTCGGGGCCGGTACTCTCCTACTGTGCGCCGGCTCGCCCGGGAGCACAGCGTTGACCTGGATAGCGTCCGGGGCACGGGCTCCGACGGCCGCATCACCAGGAACGACGTGTTGGGCTACCTGGACGCCCGAGGGCCCGTAGCGGCGGCTCCTGGGGCTGTCTCTGGCGTAGAGGGGCGTCGATCGTCCGAGGCGGTGGGCCCCGAAGAGGAGTCGCTGCCCCTCAGCCCCGTGAGACGCATGATCGCCCAACGCATGGTCAAGAGTGTCACCGAGATTCCCCATGCATGGAGCATAGTGGAGGCCGACTTGAGCGAGCTGGTGCGGTGCCGGGAGACGCTAAAGGAAGAGTTCCTGCGCCGGGAGGGGGCCGAGCTTACCTACCTCCCCTTCGTTATCAAGGCCGTGGCGGGCTCCCTTAAAGGGCATCCTCTGCTGAACTCCACATGGGGTGGCGACAGAGTTATTCTGAAGAGGCGCGTCCATATCGGCATCGCCGTTGCGGCCCCGGAGGGCCTGGTGGTCCCGGTCATTCACCATGCCGACTCTCTGAGCGTGGCGGGCATGGCCAAGGCGGCGCGGGAGCTGACCCGCAGGGCCCGCGAGGGCAAGTTGACCCTTGAGGACGTGCAGGGAGGCACCTTCACCGTGAACAACACCGGCGCTCTTGGCTCGGTCGTCTCCCAGCCCATCATCAACTATCCCCAGGCTGCAATCCTGACCTCCGAGGCAGTCCGGAAGAGGCCCGTCGTGGTGGGCGACGCCATCGCTATACGCTCCATCATGAACCTGTGCCTCGCCTTTGACCATCGTATTACCGATGGGGCGGAAGCGGGGGCCTTTCTCCAGTCGGTAAAGGGATACCTGGAGGCCATGGGGCCCAGCACGCCCATATACTAGGAGAATACCATGCTGTGGGTTCTCGGAACGGACTCGCCGCCGAGGGAGCCGGCATGGAGATCAAGGCCAGCTGAATGCCAAAGCAGGAATGCCACATTTACCATCTGGGCCTTGTGGAGTACGTGAGGGCCTGGGAGCTGCAACGGCAGCTCGTCTCACAGGTACAGAGCGGAGCCCGGCCCGGCGTCCTCCTGCTGCTGGAGCACCCGCCCGTGTACACCATCGGCCGTCGCGGGACACGGGACCACGTGATGCTGGACGACCAACGGCTCGCTGAGCTGGGCGTCTCCCTCCATGAGGCGGACAGGGGTGGCCAGGTAACCTATCACGGCCCCGGCCAGCTCGTGGCCTACCCGGTCCTGGACCTGCGGGAGTGGGGCGGCCCCGTCAAGTACGTCCGCACCCTGGAGCAGGTGATCGTCAAGACCCTGGTCGACTTCGGGATCACGGCGGGGCTGGTGGACGGGCTTACGGGAGTCTGGCTAGGGGGCGAGAAGATCGCGGCCATCGGGGTGAAGATAAGCCGGGGCGTGACCTACCACGGCGTAGCCCTCAACGTGAACACCGATCTGTCCCGATTCGACCACATCGTCCCCTGCGGCATCACCGACGGGGACGTGACCTCTATGGAAAGGCTTCTGGGGGGGCTGGTGGATGTGGATGTGGTGGCGTACAGCCTGGCGTACCACTTCGGCGCGGAGATGGGCTTCCGTATGCTGGAGACGGGGTTAACCTTGGATGATTTAGAGGCCGCGCAGCCGTCGATTCGGTAGACCATCCCCGTGGGGAATGGCTGCCGGGTTGCCAGCCGGCCACCGCTGACCTCCGGGAAATCAGCTTGCACCTCCTCACCGCGCTGCGGTCTTCCTCACCCTGAATAGGGGCGACCGGGATGGTACAATAGCAAGGAGATGTTTCCATACTCCGCAACCCTTAGCGAGACAGCATCGCCGAAGGAGAGGGAGACCTGAATTGCTGGTGGAAGTGGACGTATCGGAAAGCGTCAACTGTCCCATGTCCCTGGGCAGAGTGTTCTACGCCCTGGGGGAGCCGGCTCCGGTCTCCCGAGTGATGGCCTCCGATCCCGGCTATGCCGAGCGCCTCTGTGACGTGACCGGCTGGTCTGCCGCCGGTCCGTGCCCGGCTCAAGCGGTACTGGTGGAGGACTCCGGAGAGGGGATTGTCTTGCTGGTGTACGGAGGGGACGAAGGGATCAGGCTCAAGCTGGCCGGGGGTGAGGAGGCGTGGGACCTGGACAGCCCCAGCCAGTGGGGCGAGCCCTGCCTGCTCCTTGACCAGGACGCGAGCCAGGACTAGCCACGACTCGGCTACTGTACGGGGCTGCTCGGCTCCGTAGGGTCCGTGGCATGGCCAGGGGCGGTGGCCTCTCTGAGGCGACAGATGTCGTAGGCGCCCTGGAAGCCTCTTAGCTGGGCGTTAAGGTGCTCAGTGCCTATGCCCGGCCTGGAGACCACGTCCTGCACGGCGGGATCCTTCAGGGTGTCGGCGTGTACCACCACATCACCCCCGAGGCTGTGTCCCTGGAGCCTCACGGCCATGTTTACGGTGGTGCCGAAGTAGTCCAGGCGCCCGTTCAGGTTGACCGCGATGCAGGGCCCCGCGTGCACCCCTATCTTCAGGACGAGGCCCGAGGCACCGGCGCCCTCGGACCGGCTAAAGGCCCTATGGATATCCAGAGGTCCCGTCCCATAGAGTGGTGTAAGAGTACGTCATCCTGTTGATATCGTCTAGGCCGCTGCCTCTGCGAGTTCGGCTCTGGGTAGAGCTTCGTTGGAGGTGGTTACCTCCTGTGTCATGTATCGACGGCCGACGGCCCACTCGTCGTGCTGCTCAGCTAGGACGGCGCCGACCAGGCGACGGACAGCTGGGCGGTTAGGGAAGATGCCCACCACATCGGTGCGGCGCCGTATCTCCTTGTTGAGACGCTCCAGGGGGTTGTTGGACCAGATCTTCTTCCAGTGGGCGACGGGGAAGCTGGAGAAGGCCAGGACGTCGGGTCCAGCCTCGTCCAGTCGAGAGGCGCCCTGTGGGAACGGGTCCTGGAGCTGAGCAATCACCCGCTCGAGTTGGGCATGCACCTCCTGAGGGGACGGCTGCTGGTAGATGGTGCGTACCATGGTGGCCACCCAGGGCTGAGCACTCCTGGGGACCCGAGTGAGCAGGTTGGTCATGAAGTGGGTGCGGCACCGCTGCCAACTGGCCCCACCGAAGACAGTTGCGATGGCATCCCTGAGTCCCTGATGAGCGTCCGATACCACCAGTTCCACCCCGCCGAGGCCCCTGGCGACCAGTGAGCGCAGGAAGGCCAGCCAGAAGGCGCCGTCTTCACTGGTACCCACGTCCATCCCAACGATCTCACGCTTGCCCTCGCTATTGACCGCCGTCGCCACCACCACGCTGACGTTGACTATCCTACCGGCCTCTCTGACCTTCTGGGTTAGTGCGTCCAGCCACAGGTAGGGATATGATCCGCCGTCCAGCGGCCGACCTAGGAAGCTCTCCACCACCCCGTCCAGCTCCTGGCAGATACGCGACACTTGGCTCTTTGAGATACCCTCGCACCCAAGAGCCTTGACCAGATCATCCACTCGCCTCGTCGATACACCCTCCACATACGCCTGCTGGATCACCGCCAGCAGAGCTCGCTCGCTGCGACGCCGTGGCTCCAGCAGGCTCGGAAAGTAGCTTCCCTCTCTGAGCTTGGGTATCTGCAACTCCATGGTCCCTACGCGAGTGTCCCATGCTCGAGACCGGTACCCGTTGCGCTGGGTCACCCGCTCAGGGTTGCGTTCTCCATACCCAGCACCGGTCCTCGATGACACATCAGCCTCCATGATCTCCTCGACCAGCACTCTCAGTGCCTCTCGTAGAAAGTCCACGTCACCGTCTTGCGCATTAGCTCAAGCAGGTCCATCCTTTCCTTGACCACCGTTGTCCTCCTTTCTCAGGCTCGTCTTTGCCCGCTAAGGATGACGTGGTGGTCTCTCTTCATCCAGACCCTCTCCTCTTGTTACACCACTTCCTGGGACTCTACTTATCCAGCCCCGCGGCCACCGCAGCCCCCGGTTCGAGGAATACGGCCATGACAGCGTCTCCTATCGTCTTTACCACCGCACCGTGGTGCCTGGCGACCCACTCGTGTAGCACCTGGAAGTGGTCCCTCACGAGGGCGTAGGCGGGAGCATCGCCCCTTTCCTGGTAAAGGGCCGTCGAGGCCCTCAGGTCCGTGAACATGAAGGTGAGGTAGCGGACCTCGAACTGCTCCTCCGGGGCCAGGACTTCCGAGAAGAACAGGTCTCGGAAGTCCTGCAAGGCGGTTATCTGAGCCGCGGTCACGGAATCGTCCGGCCACCGCATCTTCTCCAGCAGCACCAGCAGGTCCCCCTCCTCCGAGTTCTCAAGCTGTAAGCTGACCCTACCCGGATGCACTTCCAGCTTCTGGGGGCGTACCTCATGGCTGCTGCAGGATATGCTCACCCCCTCCGTGGCTGGATGGGACGAGCCCACCTCGATCAGCCCGCTGGAGGACATCTGAGGCCCCCGGAGCCGGTAGAGCCCTTCCGCCAGCTCTACGGGCACGGTCACGCCGCGCCTGGGGGCGAGGGACTGCTGCAACGTGATGTGGGGCGTGTTGCCCGGCCCCCCCACGCAGTAGGCAGCCTCTTCGATCCGGCGTATCTGCTGGGACGGACGGAAGGTAACCTCCACCGAGTGGTCGAAATTGGCGTCGAACTGGATATTGCAGGAAGAGCAGTGGCCGCCCCGCCGCAGTTCGCTCAGGGACGACGCGGGGTCCTTCGCTCCGCGGCAGAGGGGGCACATGAGCTCCCAGGTCAGATCGAGGACGCCCAGACGGGTCGCATGCAGGCAGAGCCGAAGGACCGTCTCCCGGTCCTCGCCCCACGTGTCGGCAAGTGAGTAGGGACGGATCCGCCGGCAGGCGTCGTTGGGTGCGTCCTGGATATAGCCCACAAGACGTTGGACGATAGCCTGGTCGAAGCCGGCCCGGCTGAGGGATGACTGGGCTTCACGGAGCCGGTCCCGGGCGGCCCTGGAGAGACGGGGCGTTGGCTGGGGGTAGGCCGTCTCCGCCTGTCCCTGGAGATACCTGGCCACGTTCCCGAACGCCCGCCGAAACTGGCGGCGAGTGTGCACGCCGAGATAGTAACGGGCGACGGGGCCCCAGAGAAGGGAGCGTACCACCGCCTCGATGGTATAGCTCAGAGTGGTGCCGTTATCCGCGGGCTCCAGCACCAGGTTGGAGCGGACCGAGCGAAAGGGGCCGCTGTGATAGATGCGATCGACGCTGAACTCCCGGCCCTCCACCCAGTGGAAGGGCCTTTCGTCCCACGTAACGTTCCCGCCCATCGACGGGGCAGAGCCCAGGCGAAGGGAGCCGCCCAGGGGGTTGGGCGTTTCGCTAAAGGTCCACGGCCCCAGCCCGATGGCCCGGTTAAAGCCACTGGTGTCCGACACCAATGGCCAGACTCGCTGGGGTGGGGCGGGCATCTCCCAAAGCCAGGTGTGGCGCAGCGTCCGGTCCATGCTGGTGGAGGCCTATACTCCGGCTGTCGTGAAGGGATAGCGCATCTACCACCTCAGCCTGTGAACAGTCCGGGAACCCAGGCCCGCTCCAGGGAGCTATCCTTCCTTCAGGAACTGGGACAGTGCGGAGAAGAACTGCTTGGGGCTTTCCTGGTGGGGAACGTGCCCGCACTTCTCAAGCACCACCAAGCGGGAGTTAGGGATCAGCCGCCGGAACTCTTCGCCATAAACCGGGGGGACTATCCCGTCCGCCGCTCCCCACAGGAGCAGGGTGGGGGCGGTGATACGGTGTATACGTTTCCTCAGCCCTCGGTCCGGGATGGGCCAGCAGAACTTCCCGATGGAGGCCAGGGTCTTGTGCCGCTCCACGACTGCCTCGATGAGCCCGTCGTCGTCCTCGGGAAGGGCGAGCGCCTCCCTGGCCGCCGGGGAGGTAGGGTCGTACCAGACAGCCTCGGCCCGCTCCTCGGGAGAGAGGACGAAGAAATCAGCCACCGGCGCGTCGTCCAGCCATAGGCCCAGGGCGTCCAGGAGGACCAGGCGTCGGACCCTATGGGGACAGTGGGCCGCCAGCTCGGCGGCCAGCATACCGCCGTAGGAGTGTCCAAGCAGCGAGGTTTGCTCCAGCCCCATGGCCTCAAGCAGTTCCTCGTAGAATGTCACCAGGTCCCAGAGGTCGTCCAGATGCTCCAGGCCCACCGAGGGACCGACCCCCGGGTGGTATGGGGCATAGGCGTGGAAATCCTGGGCCAGCGCGTCCAGGTAAGGGGACCAGCCGGTGAGCCCTGCGAATCCGTGCAGGTACACCAGCGGCTCTCCGCTCCCACCTTCCAGGACCTCTATCCGCAGTTTTCCGCCCCGGACCGATATGGTCCGGGCCTGATGGTCTACCATCGACATGACCTCTAGGGATAAGTGGGTGCTTAGGAGTCCCCCGATAGCGTCGGTGTCTTCGCCTGGTCGGGTACTGCCGCCGGCCACCAGCGGTCTTCGTAGTCACTCCAGGTGTCCTTGACGGCCGGCAAAACCTCTTTGGCGAACATCTCCAGGTTCTTCATGGTCAGCTCTTTGGGCATACTGCCTATGTGGAGGAGGACCATGAGGTGGCCGACCCTGAGGACCTTTATGGCCTCCTTCAACCGGTCGCGTACGGTCGCGGGGCTCCCTGCGATGACGTGTCCCTTCTCAACATAGTCCTTCCATGTGAGCTCCTGGGCGATCTTTCGCGCCTCCTGGCCGATCTGGGGGAGGCCCGATTTCCGGATGGACTCGACGGAGCGGTAGCCGGGGGCCTCGGCGAAGGGCGGATAGACACGGAGCATCTTCTTATAGAAGTAGTCGACGTGTTCTGAGTACTCCTCTTCGGCGCGCTCGTCCGTCTCGGAGACGCACACGAGTTGCAAGAACCCTACACGGTAGGGGTTGTCGTCCAGTCCCAGCTGGGCGGTCCTCTCCCAGAAGCTGTCGAGGACCTTGCGGCCCGCCTTGTAGCCGTAGTAGCTGAGGTAGCAGTAGACGTAGTCCCGCTGCAGCACCCAGTCCCAGGTCTCCAGGCTGCCGCTGCCGGGAATCCAGACTGGGGGATGGGGCTGCTGCATGGGGCGGGGCCAGATGTTGACATAACGCAGCTTGTTGAACTTCCCGTTGAAGGCGAAGGGCTCTCGCCGGGTCCAGGCTTGCATGATCAGGTCGTGGGCTTCCGTGTGGCGTTCCCGTAGCTGTATGGGCACCTGCCCGTAGGCGAAGGCGGTGTCCATGGAGGTGCCCACCGGGAAGCCGGCCACCAGCCTCCCACCGCTGAGCACGTCCAGCATGCTCAACTCCTCGGCCACCCTGATGGGAGGCTGGTAAAGGGCGATACTGTTGCCCAGCACTATCAGCGCGGAGCGGGACGTGCTGCGGCTCAGGATGCCCCCTATTATGTTGGGGGAGGGCATGAGGCCGTAGGCGTTGGAGTGGTGCTCGTTGACGCAGATCCCATCGTAGCCCAGGCGGTCTGCGTACTGGAGCGCCTCCAGGTAGTCGCCGTACACCTTATGGCCATGGTTGGGGTCGAAATTGGCGTTGGGCAGGTCCACCCAGGCGCTGCGGAAGCGGTGCTCAAAGTCCGCCGGCAGCTCCTGATAGGGCATTAGATGGAAGAAGCTGATCTTCATCTGGTCCTCCGGACTCGGTGATTCCTGCCGGGTACCCTTAGAGGCCCAGGGCTCCCAGCCCGATACGGGCGATGTCCTCATCCTCCGGGGCAGCCAGACCGCTGACGCCGATTCCCCCCAGAACGGCACCGTCGCCCGGGCTCGCAACCACGACCCCGCCCTGCATTGCCGCCAGGTTCTGGTCTCCCATCTCGGCGACGCTTCTCCCCTGGGCCTTGAGCCTCTCGGCGAAGGCCAGAGAGTCCGCCCCGGTGACGGCGCAGGTGTAGGCTTTCTTTATGGCCATCTTCCTGGGAATGGGGCGGCAACCGTCCATGCGGGCGAAGGCGAGGAGGTTTCCCTGCGAGTCCACGATGGCTATGGCCACAGGGCCCTTGGGCTCCTTGAGGGCATGCTCCAGCATGGCGGACATGGCGGCCTGAACCTGCTCAAGCCCGAGCTGAGGGGCCTCATACATAACTGCTACCTCGCCACTGGTGTTGCGCCCATTGTACCCCCATACGCCAGCACTGGCAATACAGGTTGCGCCGGCACGACCGGTGGGCCTAGAACTCAGCGTTCTTGGGTGTCCTGGGGAGGGCGGCCACGTCCCGGATGTTCTGCATGCCGGTCACGAACTGGACGGTGCGCTCGAAGCCCAGGCCAAACCCGGAGTGAGGCACCGTGCCGAACCTGCGCAGGTCCAAGTACCACCAGTAGCCGGCCTCATCCAGGCCGGACTCGCCCATGCGCCTGAGGAGGACCTCGTGGCGCTCCTCCCTCTGGCTGCCGCCGATGATCTCTCCGATCCTGGGAACCAGGACGTCCATGGCCCCGACCGTCCTCCCGTCGTCGTTCAGCCGCATGTAGAACGGCTTTATCTCCTTGGGATAGTCGGTAATCACCAGGGGCCTGCGTAGCTTCTTCTCGGTGAGGTATCGCTCATGCTCCGACTGGAGGTCCAGGCCCCATTCCACGGGGAACTCGAAGCTCTCACCGGAGCACTTCAACACGTCCACCGCCTCGGTATAGGTCAGCCGCTCGAAGCTGGTGTTCACGATGCTCTCCAGGGTGGCGATTGCGCTTTCATCGTACCTGCGATTAAAGAAGGCCATGTCCTCCGGGCAGCGCTCCAGCACGTAGCCGAAGATGTACTTCAGAAACTCCTCGGCCAGCTCCGCCAGGCCGTCCAGGTCGCAGAAAGCCACCTCGGGCTCCACCATCCAGAACTCCGCCAGGTGCCTGGAGGTGTTGGAGTTCTCGGCGCGGAAGGTGGGTCCGAAGGTGTAGACATCGGAGAGGGCCAGGGCGAATATCTCGGCTTCAAGCTGGCCGCTCACCGTAAGGTAGGTGGGTCTGCCGAAGAAGTCCTCCGCGGGGCTGTCCCCAGCGTCCCGGGTGGCTGGCGCCTCCGGGCCGAGGGTCGTGACCCGGAACAACTCCCCCGTACCCTCAGCGTCGCTGGCCGTTATTATGGGGGTGTTCACGTAGATAAACCCCCGGCTCTGGAAGAAGCTGTGCATGGCGAAGGCCATGGCGTTTCTCACCCGCGCCATGGCGCCGAAGGTGTTGGTTCGGGGTCTGAGGTGGGCTATCTCCCGCAGGTACTCCAGGGTATGTCGCTTCTTTTGCAGGGGGTAGACCTCAGGGTCGGCGTGGCCCAGAACATCCAGGAGCCTGGCCTGCACCTCATACCCTTGCCCTTTCCCCGGGGAGCTAACGAGGGTGCCCACGACGCTGACGCTGCACCCGGTCATGATGGACTCTACACGGTCGTAGCCTGGCAGGGAGTCGTCGAGGACGATCTGAAGGTCCGAGATGGTCGAGCCGTCGTTCACCTGAACGAAGGACACGTTCTTTGACGAGCGTCTGGTCTTGACCCATCCCTGCACCATGACCTCGCCTCCAGCCGTGTCCCTTTTAAGGATGTCCGCGATCCTGGTACGCCGCATCGTCTCCCTCCTGCCACGGTGTATCCCATTCTAGCACCGGCGCCAGGCGCGGCCAAGCACCCCAGGGGTGGCGGCACCACCAGTTATAGCATGCCGGACGCAACGCAGAGCTTCTCATCTGGCGGGGACACGGACTATACTGTGGCTAGACTCGCGAAGGAGGGACATTAGGTATGGAGCCCAGTGAAATTGCCCTGCTGCCCGAGCAGTTCGGTCCCCTTCAGGGGGTCCGGGTCCTCTCCACCGGGACCATCATCGCCCAGCCCTTCGCCGCGGAGCTAGCCGCGGAAATGGGGGCTGAGGTGATTCAAATCGAGCGGCCCGAAGTGGGGGACGTGGTTTGGAGGAACCTGGAGTTCCCCATAGAGGGTGAGGGGGGCAGCTCGGTGGCGGCGGGATGGATTCAGGACCGCCGCAACACCCTCCACACCACCCTGAATCTGGCCACCCCGGCCGGCCGCGACATGTTCCTCCGCCTGATCGCCCGTACGGATATCTGGATGGAAGGCTCGATTCCCGGCACCTTCAGCGAGTGGGGGCTGGACGACGAAACGGTCCTGAAGGCCAACCCCCGGGTGGTCATCGCCCATGTATCGGGCTATGGCCAGACCGGGCATCCCGATTACCTGGCCCGGGCGTCCTACGACTTCATCGGCCAGGCCTTCGGCGGCCTTATGAACCTGACCGGCTTCCCCGAGCCCGATCCGCCCGTCAGGGCGGCGCCCTGGACCGCGGACTACATCACCGCCCTCTTCTGCCTATCCTCTTCTCTGGCAGCCTACGTCTACGCCCAGCGTACCGGCAAGGGGCAGGTGATCGACCTGGCCCAGTACGAGGCCATCCACCGCGTCCTGGCCGGCACTATGGTCGCCTACTACGAGCTTGGGCTGGTGCGGGAGCGCTCGGGCAACCGGGCCGGGATGTTCCAGCCATACGACCTCTTCCAGGCCAGCGACGGCTGGGTAATCATCGCCGCCGTGGGCACCATCTACGAGCGACTTTGCAGGCTTCTGGGCCTGGACCCCACCGAGGAGAAGTGGCGCACGGCCCACAAAGAGGTGGAGTCCCCCGAGGGGATAGAGTTCGACGCCATGCTGCGGGGCTGGGTGCTGGAGCGGACCGTAGAGGAGACGGTGGACGAGATGAACGCCGCCCAGGTGGCCTGCTGCCGCATCCTCACCTCCAGGGACATGGACGAGGACCCCCACTACCGGACGCGCAACGTCCACATCGAGTGGGAGGACATATCGCTGGGCAGGAAAGTCAAGGGAACGGGTGTCTGTCCCAGGTTCTCGGTGACCCCGGGGAAGGTCTGGAGGGGGTCGGTCCCCCTGGGCTACGACAACGAGATGGTCTACGGCCGGCTACTGGGGCTGGGTCCCTCGGAGATGGCCCAGCTACGGGAGAAGGGGGTCATCTAGGCGAGTCCTCGCTACGGCCAGCTCCCAAGGGCAGCGATGATCGATGGGCCCTCGTGACCAGGGCATCGGATACTTTCTTGCCAACGCTGGCTTACCCATCGGGGCACGCTTGACACTTACTCACTTCTGGTAAACGCTCACTGTCAGTCCACCTAACTTAGCCATATCTCCAAATATCGCGGGAACCTCCTCGAATTCGCCACCGGGTGTGTCGCGCCTCCTAGGCTGAGACCACCAGCCCGTGGAGATCACCTGGCACCGGCCAGACATAGGTGGGTCCCCTACAGCCACCGGGTGCCCACCCACTGGGGCTGGGGTGAGCATCCTGCTACCGTAGACGTACACGGGGACGGTGGCGGAACGGGCTTCAGGCGCTTAGCCGGCTCCCGCGTGTGTGAAGGGGGGTGGAAGACTGTGGCGAGCCCAACTGATGTGCATACACGGAGAGGGGCCTCTCCCACGGCATCGCCCAACGGGCATATGCTCACCGTATCCCAGACAGCCGAGATGCTGGGCGTGCACCCCAACTCGGTGCGGCGCTGGGCCGATATGGACCTTATCCGTTCCTACCGGCTCGGATGCCGAGGTGACCGCCGCTTCATGCGAGAGGACGTACAGGATTTCCTCGTCGCTTGGAAGAGGCGCCAGCCCTCTAAGTAGCCGCTACGCGACTTGCTCTTCGTTCTTGGCGGCGACCCCCTAAAGGGTCGGGCGGGCCTTGTGCCACTCGGTGGACTGCTCGTAGGAGTGGGCCACCCTGAGCAGGGTCTCCTCGGATAGGTGTGGGCCTATAAGCTGCATCCCCACGGGGAGGCCGTCGCTGAAGCCGCAGGGGACGGATATGGCGGGCAGGCCCGCTACGTTTGCGGGCACCGTGTAGACGTCGCTCAGGTACATCTGCACCGGATCCTCCGTCTTCTCGCCCAGCCGAAAGGCCACAGTGGGGGAGGTGGGGGTGACGAGGACATCGAAACGGCGGAAGGCCTCATCGAACTCCCGGCGTATCAGGGTGCGGACCTTCTGTGCCTTGAGGTAGAAGGCGTCGTAGTATCCCGTGGAGAGGGCATAGGTGCCCAGCATTATGCGCCGCTTCACCTCGGCGCCGAACCCGTGCTGGCGGGTCCTCTCCATCGCCTCCCACATGCTCTCCGTGTCCCGGTAGGAGAAGCCGTACTTCACCCCGTCGTACCGCGCCAGGTTCGCGGAGCACTCAGATGGGGCGATGATATAGTAGCAGGCGAGCGCGTGGGGAGTGCTGGGCAACGAAACCTCCCCAAGTTGCGCCCCCAGACCTTCTAGCCGGGAGATAGCCGCGCTCAGCGCATCCCTCACCGCCTCGTCTATCCCCTCGACGAAGTACTCCCTGGGCACCCCAATCCGCAGGCCCCTGATGTCTCCCGTCAGGGCGCCGCAGTAGTCGGACGTCTCGTGGTGCATGGAGGTGGAGTCCCTGGGATCGTGTCCCACGATAGCGTTGAGAACCAGGGCGCAATCGGCCACGTCCCGGGTGATGGGGCCTATCTGATCGAGGGATGAGGCGTAGGCGATGAGCCCGAACCGGCTCACCAGGCCGTAGGTGGGCTTCATTCCCACCACGCCGCACAGGGATGCCGGCTGGCGCACGCTGCCGCCGGTGTCGGAGCCCAGGGCGTAGATCGCCTCCCCGGCGGCCACCGCGGCGGCCCCGCCGCCGCTGCTGCCGCCGGGCACCCGGTCCAGGTCCCAGGGGTTCCGGCTGGGGAAGAAGGCCGAGTTCTCGGTGGAGGAGCCCATCGCGAACTCGTCCATGTTACCTTTGCCCAGCAGTACGGCATCCTGGGAGTAAAGCCTCTCCACGACGGTCGCGTCGTAGGTGGGGACGAACTCCTCCAGTATACGGGAGGAGCAGGTGGTGCGGACGCCCCTGGTGCACATGACGTCCTTGATCTGCATGGGTATGCCGGTGAGCGCCGTCCCCTCTGAGGCGGCGAGACGCTGGTCGGCGCGGCGGGCCCCCTCGATGGCGGTCTCACGGGTGATGGTGACGAAAGCCTTCACCCGGTCCTCCACCGCCTGGATGCGGTCGAGACACTGGCCCGTCAGCTCCAGGGAGCTTGTCTCCCTTTTTCTCAGGAGGTCGTGGGCCTCGCGGGCGGTGAGCCGCCACAGATCGGTCAAGGCAGTTTTACCGAAACCCTGAGCACGCTACTCCCCCAGCACGGCCTTGACGCGGATCAGGTCGCCCTCCCTTAGGGGTGCGTTGGAGAGGGACTCTTCTATTGGGGAGGAGGGGCGGGATTCGTCCTCCCGCCACACGGTCCCCGACGTGACCGAGTGACCCGTCGGAGGTACGTCGTCGGTGTCCATCTCCTGAAGGACCTCGAACATCTCCAGGATGTGGGAGAGCTGCTCCGGGAACCTTTCCAGGTCCTCCTCGGTCATGCCGATGCGGCACAGGGCCGCTATGTGCTGCACTTCTTCTCTACTGATAGACATACTAATGGACTCTCTGGTGGAGGGCTTGGGCCAGTCTAGCAGAAAGGGTTAGATGGCGAAACCCTAGGGGGCACAGGGACCCCGTCTGGGATGGCACCGCAGCTCAAGGAGTGAGGATCACCTTGCCACCTATCTTTCGGGCTTCGAGAATGGCGTGGGCCTGGGACACCTCCGACATGGGCAGGACCCTGGCTACGGCCACCCGTATCCGGCCGGACTGGAAGAGGGGGACCATCTCCGCCATAGCCGCGTGGTGGTCCAGCACTCCCTGGCCGCTGCCCATTCCCAGGCCCAGTACCGAGCGGTTCTTCATGAATACCTCCCCTGCCTGGAGGGAAGAAGGGCTGCCGCTGATGTTCCCGTAGACGACCAGGCGGCCGAAAGGGGCCAGGCACCGAAGGCTCTTCTCCAGCACTTCCCCTCCCACGCACTCCAGCACCACATCCACTCCCGCCCCGGAAGTTAGCGCCCTCACCTCTGCCTCGAAGTCGTGGGTCGCATAGTTGATGGTGTCCTGGGCGCCCAGGGACCTCGCCAGCTCCAGCTTCTCCTCCGTCGAGGCCGTCGCGATGACCCGCGCCCCCCCCCAGACCCTGGCGACCTGGATCGCCGCCGTGCCTATGCCCGATGCCCCGGCCTGTACCAGGACGGTCTCCCCGGGCCGTATCTGGGCGCGGGTTTTCACCAGATGATATGCGGTAAGGAAGGTATTGGGAATGGCTCCGGCCAGTACCAGGTCGATGTCGGGAGGGCAGGGGAACGTCAGGGAGGCGTCTGCGACGGCGTACTCGGCCTGGCCGGCGACGCCGGCCCGCTGGGCCATTACCCTGTCGCCAACCGCGAACGCCGCTTCGCCGGGCCCCACCTCTTCGACGGTGCCGGAGACCTCGACACCCAGGGTGGCCGGGAGGTCCAGGCCTGGGTTGATGACTGCCCGCCGTGTCAGGTCGGTGTAGTTCACTCCCGCGCCGGCCACCTTGATCAGGACCTCTCCTCTGCCGGGTTTGGGACGTGGAAGGCCATCTTCGTACACCAGGACTTCCGGTCCCCCGAAGCTGTGGAATCTAACGCCCCTCATGGTACCTCCTCATCCCTGGGGTCATGCCACCGCCAGGGCGTAGACCTCTGTGGCCGCCTCGGGTAGCCGGTACTCCTTCCAGGTGGCGCCGTCGTCCAGTGAGCCGAAGACCTGGCCGTCGCGGGTGGCGCAGAACACCTGGGAGGACCGCCGCGCGTTGACCGCTACCGCCATCATGGTGCTCCGCGGCGTGACGCCATGGTCCGCACGCTCCCACGTCTTTCCCAGGTCACGGCTGCGGAAAAGCGCCCCCGCATCGCTTCGGGCCGCCCTGCCGAGGGACACGTATAGGGTCTTGGGATCAGAGGGCGATAGAAGCAGGTCGCGCGTGTAACCGATGGGAGAATAGCTCGCCAGGTCGATGAACTCCCACCGGCTGCCTCGGTCGGGACCCCGGAACATGCCCTGCCGGGTGCTGATGTAGGCGGTGTCCGGCTGGGCCGGGCTGATCTGCACCCCATGGAGGTCCAGCCGGTCCTCCCCTCCCTCGGCCAGCCCCTTGTTGATGGGCTCCCACGTCTCACCGCCGTCCAGGCTACGCATCACCCCACCGACCTCAAGGGCCGAGTACATCTCGTCGGGGTTGCTCGGGCTCACTGCCATGGCAATGACGCGGGTCTCGAAGGACATGGTGACGGTGTCGGCTCCGGGGTAAAAAGGAAGGGACTCCCAGGAATCGCCTCCATCCCAGGTGCGAAAGATCTGGGCAGGAGCCATGCCCACATACATCACGCTGGGTCTATGGGGCCGGAAGAGCAGCGACCAGACGACGCTGCCTGTGACCGGCATGTTCAGCCGTCTCCAGTGGTCGCCGCGGCTGCCGCTCCGATAGAGGCCGTCCTGAGTGCCGGCGAACACCACCCCGGGCTGTAGGGGATGGATTCCGAGAGCATGTACCTCCGGGGACGTCGGAAGCCCGTTGGTAAGCTCTTCCCAGTCCTCCGACCCCGGTGCCTTGCGGTACAGACCCCCGGTGCCCGCCCCGACGTAGACATAGGGTTCCACGGTGGTGGAAGTGTCTGAAGCCATTGTCCGTTCCTCCGTCAGACTCGCCTAACTGAAATGGAAATGGTTGAAGGTCTCGGCGTACTTCATGCCGTGGTGCTGCCCTGCGATGCGCCTTCGCTCTCTCATCCAGGTGTAGCCGTCCTCGCCGTCCCCGACCTGGGACACGTGCTGCTTCAGCGCCTCTATGGCGATCTCTACGGTATCCGAGACATCGATCCACTTGTCCGGCTCGGGGTCGCCTATTACCAGCACTTCGCGCACCTTATGGGGCTCCAGTCCCTCTTCCAGCAGCTCCGAGAAGGTGAGCCTGTCCCTGGCTGTGGGGAAGACCGCGGACAGGGCGGCCTCCCCCACAGCCAGATGGTCGGGGTGTCCTATGTAGTGGGTGCCACGCAGGTTTCTGATGGGGCTGGGACATATCAGGACATCGGGCCTGTGCTTCCTGATCTCCCGTGCGATGTCACGCCTCAGCTCAAGGGTTGGCTGGAGCATGGAGTCCTCGTAGCCCAGAAACACCACCTCCTTGACCCCCAGCACCTTGGCCGCCGCAAGCTGCTCCTCGCGACGTATCTCCACCAGCCTCCCCAGAGTCATGTCCGGGTCGCTGCTTCCCTTGCTGCCATCGGTGCAGATGACGTAGACCACCACCATGCCTTCCCTGCACCATTTCGCCACGGTGGCCGAGCACCCGTACTCGGCGTCGTCGGCGTGGGCCACAACCACCATGCCACGCCGGTAGGGTTCTTCCTCACTCATGCCGCTAAAACCTCCGAAAGCTGAACTGCTCGTTCAAGGCTGGTCACCGCTCCGGCATGCTCCTCAAGGTTTCCTCCAGCCCTGGGCCACTCCCGCGTAACGCTCCGTGCACGGACCCCTTTCAGGCGGCGGCCCGCACCGGGGCGGGCAGAGGTCTGGGGCTGTCCAGAGGCAATCTCGATGGGGCCGGGAGCTTCGTCCCTACGTCCTGGATAAGAGCAAGTCGGCCCTGTCGCCCCACGTCTTAAGGAAACGCTTGAAGTTCTTCGCGCTTAGCTGGTCCCGCTCGGCCTCACCGAGAGCAGCCCACTGCCGGTGTTCGTGGCGGCTTAACGGCAGGGTGCCGTCGGCCACCGTTCGGTATCCTTGGGCCTTGAACTGGAAGCTGTAGTCGAGGTCGAGGTTGCGATAGAAGCGGAACGTCTCTCTCATCAGCCCTACCTGCTTGATGTGGGCACGACGAAAGGCCATACAGTACGCCTGGATGGCGTCCGCGTCCCCATCCCCGACCTCCTCGTGGAAGTGGCGGAGGTCGGTGGTCCTGAGCCCCCAGGGGCCGATGATACCCACGGTGTCGTCTTCAAGCCAGCGCCCGATAGGCCCGAGCACATCTCCCGCCACCTCCACCGAGGTATCAAGTATTAACACGGTCCGGCCCAGGCTCTGTTTGAGGCCGATATTCCTTGCCGCCGCCTCGCCGAGGATGTGGTCGCAGTGGATGACCCTGGCTCTGGGGTCCCTTTCGTGTAGCGCCTCCAGCCATTCCGATGTGCCGTCGCTGGAGCCATTGTCCACCACTATCAGCTCGGTGGAATGCCCCCCGGCCCACTTCAAGGCGGTCTCGGTGCAGCGCACCACGTCGTCCAGGTAGTTGCTGGCCGTCACGACCACGGAGAAGTCCAGCTCTGGAGGCAGGTCCAGGTGCGATTCCACTTCCCTGGAGGAGGATACCTCCTGCCAGCGGTCCTGCCGTTTCTCCAGCTCCGTCTTGGGGCGGACCCTGGTGCTTTGACAGGTGTCCCCGACCAGGTAGCCGCTGGCCGATATGGCGGACCGCATCCCATCCGCCCTCTCGTACTGCGCTCGGGCCCGGAGCTCTTCCCTCTCGCCGATGCTGGACTGGATATGGTGGGGTAACTCGTAACGGTCTGAAACCCTGTCCAGTCCCAGCCCGAGGATGCGGTCGAATCCCAGGAGCAGCTGAAGTTTGGCCCTGCCGGGGATGGGAGAGCGGACCATATCCCAGGTAATGGCGAGGGCCCTGGGCATATCAAGGTCTGCGTGCACGGCTTCGGTAAATCGCTCCTGCCACCCGTGGGACTCCTCCGGAAGCTCGTCGATAGCGGGTGCGTTCCGCCACTCCCACACCCGGTCCCGCAGGCTGGTGAGGGCCGTCTCGGCGGCTCGCAGGGCCAAAAAGGTGAAGTTCATCCTGTGCCGGTACCTTGTGGTGAGGCAAAGATACCGGAATGACAGGGGGTCGAACCCCCGCTGTTCCAGGTCGGCCAGAATGAACTCGTTTCTGGCGGACTTCGCCATTTTGACCCCATCGGCCAGAAGGTGCTGGCCGTGGAGCCAGTAGCGAACGAAGGGTTTGCCGAAGGCCGCCTCGCTCTGGGCTATCTCATCTTCGTGATGGGGGAAGATGTTGTCCACTCCGCCGGTGTGTATGTCCAGCTGCTCCCCCATGTACCTGGTGGACATAGCGGAGCACTCGATGTGCCACCCCGGGAATCCTTCTCCCCATGGGCTGTCCCACTTCATGTCGCGGCCAGGTTCCGCCGCTTTCCAGAGGGTGAAGTCCCGTGGGCTTCTCTTGAGGGGGTCCACCTCCGCCCGTACCCCCTCCATTAGGCCCTGCTGGAGGTTGCCGGACAGCTTGCCGTAGTCGGCAAACTTGCTAACGTCGAAGTAAACGTTGCCTCCAGACTGGTACGCGTAGCCCTTCTCGAAAAGCCGCTCAATCATCGCGATCATTTCGTGTATGTGTCCGGTGGCCCGGGGGTGATGGTGGGCCGGAAGAATATTGAGCCTTTCTTCATCGCGGTGAAAGGCGCTGGTGTAGTACTGTGCGATCTCCTGGGGTGTCTTGCCCTCCGCGAGGGCAGCGGTGACCACCTTGTCGCCGCCGGACTCCAGCATCTCCATACGCATGTGGCCTACGTCGGTGATGTTCTTGACGTGGACCACCTCGTAGCCGCCGCATTCCAGCACCCTTCTGAGCCAGTCGGCCATGAGGTATGTGCGCAGGTTCCCGATATGGGCATACCTGTATACGGTGGGGCCACAGGTGTACATCCGCGCGACCCCCGGCTCCAGGGTAGAGACCTCTTCAACCCTTTTGGTCAGGGTGTTAAGTATCCGAAGCAACAATTTGCCCCTCGCCAGGCGACTCCAGACAGATTTTATCATGTATCTATCTTCATTGCACCCGCTTACCGCCCGTTGACAATCGCCCGAGCCCTACCTACAATCCTAACCAGGCCTAATTTCATCCCTAGTTGGCTTGGTGTCGGTGATGACCACCGTCAGGCAGATGTACGACCTTCAAGAGGTGGACGTTGAGATCGACTGGCGCAAAGGCAGGATCTCCTCGATAGACGGCCATCTGGGAGACCGGGTGGAGCTGGACAGGCTGACCCAGGAGCGCGCGGATAGACGGGCGTTCCTCAACGCCTTGCGCCTCGCGCAACGGGCCAGGGAGTTGGACGCCGGGTCCGTGAGAGAAAAGATCCAACAGGTGGAGGCCAGGCTATACGGCGGTGAAGTGACGAATCTTCGGGAGATTGAGGGCCACGAACGGGAGGCGGCGTCTCTGAAGATCCAGATGAAGGGTTTGGACGACCAGCTTCTGGAGTCGATGGTGGGACTGGAGGAGGCGCAGGAGACGCTTCGGTCCCTGGAGAAGGAGCTTGCCCGGGCCGAGGAAGAGTGGCGCGTCAGTCAGGGGGAGCTCGTAAGGGAGCGGCAAAGGCTTGCGGATGAGGTGGCTGACCTGGAAACGCGCCGGGGGGAGCTGGCCTCGGCTATGGGACAGCAGGAGCTGAAACTTTACGAGGGTCTGAGGTCGGCCAAGGGAGGCCAGGCCATCGCCAAAGTGGAGCGAGGCCTGTGCAGAGGCTGCCGCATGGCCCTTCCGACTCACCAGCTCCAGCGGGCTCGTGGGGGCCGCGAGCGGGTACTGTGCAACAGTTGCGGACGGATACTCTACGTGAGCTAGGCGCCACGAATCGGGCCAGCTTGACCCTCTCAGGGGGATATGCTAGAGTGCTCTTGGGATAGGGCAGGCCGGGTGACCGCTGCCCCGCAAGGTCGGGGGAGAGGAAAGTCCGGGCTCCACCGGGCAGGGTGCTGGGTAACGCCCAGGCCCCCGGATGGTGGGATACATCATCCGGGGGACGGAAAGTGGCACAGAAACCACACCGCCACGGCGGCCTTCGGGCCGGCGCGGTAAGGTTGAAAACGGACGGTAAGAGCGTCCGGCCGGCCGTGGTGACACGGCGGTGGCTAAACCCCACCTGGAGCAAGGCCAAATAGGGGGACTATGGGTGCCTGGCCCGTCCCCGGGTTGGCCGCTTGAGTCCGTCGGCAACGGCGGGCCTAGAGAGATGGTCACCGCTCCCAAAGGGCGGGTGATCGCGCCTACGGGCGTCGATGCTTCGACCATGGGGACACAGAACCCGGCTTACAGGCCTGCCTCACTCCCCGATATTTACCGGCGAATCGCCTTAGCAAGGCGTCCCAGGGTGTATCTCAACAACCCTCGATACCGGGGGCGTTGTTCCTCGCCAGGAGGTGCTCGAAACGGGCCGGACCCTGATAGACATGCACAGCCACTCCGTCTCCTCGGACGACTCCCGAGCGACGGTCGAGCAGTACTTGAAGTGGATACAGGTGCTCAGAAAGCGTGGCTATTCCATCGATGGCATCGTTCTCACGGAGCACCGCAAGTTCGACAAGGCTATCGACTATTCGGGCTTGGCACGACAGTACGGGGTGCTGGTGCTGAAGGGGTCTGAGCTGGACACGCTGCACGGCCACTTCCTGGTGTACGGTGTCAGCGACGGACTGCTCGGCTCCGTTGACTTCTCCGACGTGGCCATCGACTCGTTCCAGCTTGTAGAAGAGGCGGCGCGGCGCGGCGCCATCGCTGTGCCGGCCCATCCAGGCAGGGCCGGCATCGGGCTCTGCGAGTTCATGGACAGGGGCGTGGAGTTTCCCGGCCTTAGCATCGTGGAGACCCTAAACGGGGGCAGCCGCAGGGGGGAGAACGAAAGGGGGATGGAGTTGGCGGCGAACCGGGGCTACATGGGGATCGCCGGCAGCGATGCCCATCTGGTTAGCTCCATCGGGGCATGCCTGACATCCTTCCCGGGGGCCATTCGCAGCGAGCAGGACCTGGTGGAGGCTCTGCTCCACGGGGAGTTCGCCCCGTTGCGCCTGGAGGAGACCACAGAGGCGAGCTTCCGCGAGCACTAGCCATCTTGCCTGGAGGGGCCGTCGCTGACGCCGGTAGGCGCGGCCGCTGCCGTGGTCCGGCCTAGCACGAGGCAAGCGCCAGCCCCATCGAGTAGCTGCGGCTCTGGCCGAGACCATCTGAGGAGGCTACCAGCGTCAATGGACCTGGAGTACGACCGCTCCCTCCTGGGCAAGGAGCACCGGGCAGGACCCTTCGAGATTACCAAGGAGCTGATCCGGGACTACTGTCTCGCCGTGGGAGAGACGAACCCCATCTACCTGGACGAGGATGCAGCCAGGAAGGCGGGACACCCCACGGTGGTGGCGCCCGCAACCCTGTGCACTATCTTTTTGCGGGAAGAGACGATACCGGACATCAACCTGAAGTTTGGAAATGCGCGGTTCCACGCGGGGCAGATCGTGGAGCCACTGGCTCCCATCCTGGCGGGGGACTCCATGATGGCCTCCTCCTATTTGAAGGAGGTTTACCCCAAGACAGGGCGCTCCGGCACGATGGTCTTTATCGTTTTCGAGACGATCTTCGCCAACCAGAGGGGCGAGAGAGTAGCCTCTGTCCAAGAATCATACGCGGCCAGGGAGTAGGGAGATGGCCGAAAACGTCGTACGTTACTACGAGGACGTGGATCTGGGCGATGAGATCGGCCCGCTGCACAAGGACATCTCCGAAGAGGCGGTGGCGACCTTCTGCCGTGTACGAGGCAGCCCCAGACCCAATCGGTTCCTGGACGAGGATGAGGCGAAGAGGGTAGGTCTGTCCGGCCGTATCGTGCCGGGGATAATGAGCATGGCCATGATGGCCCAGCTCCTCACCGACTGGTCTCCCACCGTGTCCCTCAAACATCTGGACGTGGTGTTCCGGCAGCCGGTGTTCCACAAGCCCGTCGTCATCACGGCCGTGGTGACCGACATGCGGGTGGATGGAGGGGAGCACCTGGTGGAGTGCGATGTGATTCTGTCCACTGAGGACCGCGGGCAGATGATAGGTGGGAAGGCCATACTGGCCCTTCCCAGCCGCGGACGCTAGGGCCAGGGTCGCTGCTCCCCGGCTTGTGGAGGAGGTAGGTTGCCCAGGAACGTCGTGGCCGGCATGTTGAGGGAAGGTCTCTACACCCGCGTCGTGGGCCGGCGGGTCCTCTATTTCCGGAGGGTCTCGTCGACCATGGACGAGGCGGCGCGCCTGGCCTTAGAAGGCGCCGAGGACGGTACGGTGGTCCTGGCAGAGGAGCAGACGGCCGCGCGAGGCCGTTTCGACCGGGTCTGGGTTACCCAAGAGGGGAACCTCTACCTCTCTATTGTGCTGCGCCCCTCGCGCCAGGCGCTCCAGTACCTCAGCATCGTATCGGGGGTCGCGATGGCACGGGCCATCAGAAAGACGATAGGCCTGAGGCCCACCATTAAGTGGCCCAACGACGTCCGGCTAGGCGGGAAGAAGGTGTGCGGTGTCTTGGTGGAGAGCTCGCTTCTGGGAGACTCGGTCCGGTACGCGATAGTGGGTATTGGTATAAACGTTGCCCTCGACCTTTCCGTGGTGGATGGCCTGGCGGACATAGCCACCAGCCTGCACCTAGAGGCGGGCACCGAGGTAGGGCGGGAGGCCCTCCTGCGAAACCTCCTCCAGGAGGTGGACAAGCTATACCTGCCCCTCAGGGGGATCAACGGAGGTCCGCACGCGAGCGCCCCCGCCCGGTCCTTGGGAGATGGGAGTCTTGAGCAGGTGATGGCGGAGTGGCGAGGCCTTCTGGAGACGCTGGGAAGAGAGGTGCAAGTGCGGTGGGGAGAGGACGTGTACGCCGGCTATGCCGAGGATGTGGATGACTTGGGGAACCTTATGCTGCGCCAGGCGGATGGCACTTTGGTAACCCTCCCCGCTGGCGAAGTCACGGCGGGCACGGTTGCCGGAGGCGGGGAGTAGAGGTTGCTGCAGCGGTTGAGTCTCGACGGGAAGGTAGTGGTTGTCACCGGCGGGGGCACTGGGCTGGGCAGGGCCATGGTGCGCTCCCTGGCCAGGGCCGGGGCCGACCTGGTAATAGCAGCCCGGAGGCGGCAGCCCATCGAAGAGACGGTCCGGGAGGTGGAGGGACTGGGAAGGCACGCCCTGGCGGTTTCAACCGATGTCACCGACTCCCCGCAGGTGGACGGCATGGTGGCCCGGGCCCTGGACCGGTTCGGCAAGGTAGACGTGCTGATCAACAATGCCGGTCGGACCGGGGAATCTCCCCGGCCTATATGGGATATAAGCGACGAAGAGTGGCGGTCGGGTCTGGAAACGAACTTGAGCGGCGCCTCTTACTGCTCCCGGGCGGTGGCCAAACACATGGTGGAACGGGGTAGCGGGAAAATAATCAACGTGGCCTCCGGGTTTGGCCTCAGGGGTGGGCGTGACATATACGTATATACGCGCAGCAAGGGGGGCATGGTACAGCTGACCCGCACCCTCGCCATGAGCCTGGCCCGCTACGGCGTGACGGCCAACACCATTGTGCCGGGGTTCATACCCACTCGCGGGACCGAGGCCATGCGGGACAGCCTGCCCAGGTCGGGGGAGGTGATACCCACCGGCAGGCTGGGGGAGCCGGGAGACATCGGCCCCATCGCCGTTTTCCTGGCCTCCGACGCCTCGGACTACATGAACGGCGAGATGCTTACTCTGGATGGAGGGGGGCTGGCGGCAGGCTACGCACCGACGGGACACGCGCCGCTGACCCCCCTGGGGATTCAGCCCGGCGACTAGTCCCGGCCGTGCCGTGGTCGAGCACCGCCGTTAGCGAGGAGACGAGGATGCCCCTCCTGGAAGAGTACAGGCTGACCGACAAAGTGGCTGTCCTGGCCGGAGAGGGCAACGAGTTTACCCCCTATCTGGCTGAGGTGCTGGCCGAGGCCGGCGCCAGCGTCTACGTCATGGCGGCGCGGCGCGAGCTCATGAAGGAGGTGGTGGAGAGGGTAGGGAAGCTGGGAGGTCAGGCCTTCGGTAGCGTTTGTGATGCCTCCATAGAGGGTGACGTGGAGGCGGCCCTGGACGACGTCATCTCCCGATGGGGCCGGTTGGATGTACTGGTGAACGATTTTCGCACGGAGTTCGCCAGACCCTTCGACCAGGTCACTCTCGGCGAGTTCGAGGCCGTGATGCGGCGGAACGTGACGACCGTCTACGTGACGTGCCGGGCGGTGGGAAGGCGGATGGTTCTGGGGGGACGGGGACGGATCATTAACATAATATCCGGCCTGGCGGAAAGGGCCCTGTTGTCGTTGTTCACCGAAAATGTCAGTAGTCCTTACCGCTGCTTGGTTTCACCGAAAGTGAAATAGATGGCTTGGCGTTGGGCTGTTCCCAGGCCTGGAGGAGGCGCTTGAGGGTGGCATAGCCGATGCCCAGTTCTCTGGCAGCTTGATTTCTGGAAAGCTCTCCCGATCCGATGCGCTGCACCACCGCGGCGAATCGCTGCTCAAACTCGGGCGTTCATTCACCGAGGGCCGGCCGATGCGCTTGCCCTGCTGCCGCGCCCGCTCCATCCCGGCCACCACCAGGTCCCGGTGGACCTGCTTCCTTGCGGCGTCCTCATACCAGATGGTCTCGCCAGCCAGGGGTCCTAGAAGCACCGGGGCTCTGATACGTTGCTTGGGCCTCCAGTCCGTCGGATCCGGGTCGGGAAGAATCGCTGTCACCGGACCGGCCGTCACCCGAGCCCGGAGTTCAGTAGCTAGCGCCGGCGCTTCTTGGGGAGTCAGAATCTGCTCCCGATGCCGCACCAGCAGACGACCATCCAGACGTTCCTGCACCTCTACTCGGGCCCCGGCATAGCTGGGGCGCTCCAGACTGGGAAAGAGTTGCAAAGCCCGCCCGTGGTATTGCACCGTGTCGTCTTTGGCCACTCTGCGCAACTCCTTGATGCACAGCACGCCACCCAGGTCCAACTCCGGGTTCACTGGCCGGTAGGCCGACTCCGCCTGGTCCGCAGGCACCCCGAAGCGCTGGTTGAACCGAGGCAGAAACTTGGCCAGCACTTGATTCGCCTCCGCCAGGGTGCAAGCGCCAGCCAGACGAAGTTCCGCCACCAGCCTGTCCTGGAAGGTGCCGTTGGCTCGCTCCACCCTTCCTTTGGCCTCGGGACTGTGGGCCAATATCTGGGTGATCCCCAGTTCTCCCAGGGCCCGGCTCCATTGGGTTGATGGTCCTTTCCCGGGAACCTGGGATAGGTCCGATGGACGACGCCGTGGCTGAAAGACGGCATGCCCATCGGTGTACACCGCCATCGGCACCCCCCGACGTTCAATGATGCCCTGGAGCAGGGACAGGTAGCCTCGGGTATCCTCCTGTTCCTGGAATAGTGCATAGGGTGCCGTCCCGGTAGCGTCGTCCACCGCCAGCAGCAGCGTTAGCCAGGGCCCCCGGTCCTCCAGCCAGAGGTGGTGGCTCCCGTCCAATTGGAGCAGCATCCCCTCCTGAGGCATCCGTTGTCGGCGACACCGATGTTGTGGTGGCCGGCGGTGGCGGGGGCTGGTCAATCCGGCCCGTACCAGAATTCGCCTTAGCGTGGGCCTGGATAACATCACCCCTTCCCGCTCGGCCAGCAACTCGGTCAGATGGGTATGGTTGATCCCCTCGTAGCGTTCTTGGGCCAGGCTCGCCACCTGCTGCTGGATGGTCTCTGGAGTCGCGTTGGGTGGCACCCGGCCCCGGTTCTTATGCACCACTCCTCTGGCCCCTTCCTTACGATAGGCCGCCAGCACTCGCCATCCCTGACGTTCATTTACTCCAAGCAGCGGGGCCGCCTCCTTCATCGTCCAGTGCCGCTCTAATACTCCGTTCAAGATATGTAACCGGTTCTGCTCTTTCGTACTCAATGTCAGTCCTTCCATAAACTGACATTTTCCCTGAACAGTTACCTACTGACAAAATTGTAGACCTACAACATCCCTGTGGAACTCGGCGGCATTCTGCGCCAGCCAGGGAGCCGTGCTTCAGCTTACCCGAGCCCTGGCCCTGGAGTGGGGAAGGCAAAACATACGGGTAAACGCCATCGGCATCGGCTGGTTCAGCGCCGAGGAGTTGCCCCCCGAAGAGGCCCAGAAGGAGCTTCTGGTCCGCTACATCCCCCTCCGGCGGAAGGGGCACCCCCGGGACATCGCTCCCCTCCTGGTCTATCTAGCATCCGACGCCTGCGACTACACCACCGGCCATGCCGTCTACGTGGACGGAGGCCTGATGGCCCATCCGTGACGGCGTCTTCTATTTCCTACGCGTCGCCTTTTGGTGTACAATACCCCCGTTGGGATATATGGAAAAGCTCCGGCACCTCCATGGAACTCGTGACCTTACCCCCGCGACCTGGCGGCCGTTGAAGGCCGCCACCGACCAGTTGAGGGAGACCTTCTCCTCCTACGGTTACCAGGTTCTCGAAACGCCGGTGCTCGAGCCCACGGAGCTGTTCCTGCGCAAGTCCGGGGGTGAGCTAGCCACACGGATGTACTCCTTCTCCGATCCCGGTGGCAACCACGTGAGCCTGCGCCCGGAGTATACCGCCTCAATAATCAGGCACTTCCTCGAAGAGGGTCTGACGGCGACGGCGCTGCCGTTACGTGTCCAGTACGCGGGCCCGGTCTTTCGTTACGAAAAGGATGCTACAGCCTACCGCCAGTTCACCCAGATGGGAGCCGAGGTCCTGGGCGTCGCCGGTCCGAGGGCCGATGCGGAGATCCTCTCCCTGAGCTGCACGGCGCTGTCGGGCCTGGGGCTCACCGGTCACCAGCTGGCGATAGGGGACGTAGGGGTGCTGTACCGGCTTCTGGGGCCCCTTTCCCTTTCCGAGCGGGCGGTGGAGTTCATCCTGGGTAGCGTGACTGGGTTGAAGGCCGGCGAGGGTGCCTTGGACGCGGCGCTGGAGAAAGCGGTACAGATTCGGCTGCTGGCCTCCGATCCCCGGCACAGCTACCTCAGCGTGGCCCTGGGAGGGATGGAGGAGGAGGAGTCCCGGGAGCTGCTGCACGGGCTGCTCCAGTGGGCAGAGGTCGGATCGCTGGGCCAGCGTCAGCCCTCGCAGGTAGTGGAGCGCCTGCTTCGCAAGCTCAAAGGTACGGATGAACCGGACAGGCTGAGAAGGGGACTGGAGATGGCTTACAATCTGGCCGGCGTGGCGGGCGAGCCCGGTGCCGCCCTTGCGGAGGCGGGAAAGGTCATCGAATCCTCCGGCATGGACACCTCGGTCCTCGATAGGCTGAGGGAAACGATGGCCATTCTGGACCTGACCCAGACCGACGGTGCGGCTGTGGTACTGGACTTCGGCCTGGCCAGGGGCTTGGCCTATTACACGGGCACGGTGTTCGAGATCGTCCACCCGTCCCTTGAGCACTCCCTCGGGGGCGGCGGCAGGTACGACAGCCTGGCCAGGGCATTGGGAGGCCCCTCCAACACGCCTGCCCTCGGCTTTGCCTACACGCTTGAGCACATAGTGGAGGTCCTCGACGCGCAGGGAAATCAGCGGGGACTGGACGGTGCCGGTGGCTCCGTTCTGGTGTCCGCCTCCAGTGACGAAGCTTACCGAGAGGCGCTGCGTCTGGCAGGCGAGCTCCGTGAAAAAGGGATGGTGGCGGAGGTGGAAGTCTGCGGCATGAGCGTGGAAGAGAGTCTATCGTACGCGCGGGCCAGGAACATCTCAGAGGTAATCACGGTGGAAGCCGATGGGCAGCGCAGCAGTCACCTGATCCAGGCGGCTCCTTCAGGCAGCCGGAGAGAAAGGTAACGGCCCGCCGATGACGTACCCTTCGTCCAGATTCGCGGCCGGCTTGGGAGGGCTCAGCGGGAATGGCGTGTCCTTCGAGGGCCCGCAGCCCAGGGCAGCCCGGACCGGGGGCACGGCGGCAGAGAAGGAGGGGAATCTGCGGCTGGTCCTGCCCAGCGATGGCGACCTGTACGAGCCTTCGCTGGCCTTCTTGGGCCGCTGTGGCATCACGGTGAACCGGCCCAGCAGCCGCCGCTACACCGCCCGTATCCCCACTTTGCCAGGGGCTACCGTGCTGTTTCAACGCACCGCCGACGTCACCTCTAAGGTAGAGGAGGGGAGCGCCGAGCTCGGGATTACCGGACTTGACCGGTTCCTGGAGTCCCGGCGTGAGGGGAGCCCGGTGGTTCCCATCATCGAAGACCTCGGCTTCGGCCATTGCGAGCTTGTGCTGGCAATCCCAGACTCGTGGCTAGACATGTCCTCACTGGACGACCTGGCAGACCTGGCGGCTGAGTTCCGGCAGGAGGGGAAGCAGCTGCGCATCGCTACCAAGTACCCCCGGCTGCTGGGGGAGTTCCTATATGGCAGGGGGATTCACCACTTCACCCTAGTGCAGGCTAGCGGCACCCTGGAGGCAGCGCCCGTGGCCGGCTACGCCGACGTCATCGCCGATCTCTCCGCCAGCGGAGTCACCCTCCGGGAGAACAGACTCAAGACGGTGGAGGACGGGACCATCCTGGTATCCCAGGCTTGCCTGATAGGCAACCGCCGGCTGCTTCGAGACTCTTCCCAGGGCCTGGAGCTGGCCCGGGCCATGCTGGAGCTGATGGAGGCCAATCTGCGGGCGGGGTCGTTCTACCGCCTCACCGCCAACGTGCGAGGCTCATCGCCCGAGATGGTGGCCGCCAACCTCCTCACCAGACCCGATCTGGCGGGGCTCCAGGGGCCCACTATCTCCCGGGTGTACGGCAACTCCGAGGACGACTGGTATGCAGTGAGTCTGGTGGTGGCCAAAGATAAGCTGCTGGACGCCGTGGAGCACCTTCGTCGAGCCGGAGGTCTGGACATCTCCTCCTCCCAAGTGGGCTACCTCTTCAAAGACCGCTGCCAGGCCTACCAGAGGCTGCTGGAATTCCTGGAGAAGGTTTGACGTGCCCAACCTGCCAACCCATTTGTGCCTGGCATGGCGGACCTCCTCTCGCCTCGCCCACCCCGTGGTCGAGGGGCATCTAGGCTCCTTCCTCCTTGGGTCAACGTCGCCCGACATTAGAATAATCACCAAATGGAAGAGGGACCAGACCCACTTCGCCCCGCTGGCGGTAGACCATGTCGGCGCCGGTGTGGAGGGCCTGCTTAATGCCCATCCTCACCTTGCCGACTCGTCACGGATCGACGACGCTACCAGGGCTTTCCTCTCCGGGTATTTCACCCACCTGGTTGCGGACGAGACCTGGATCGTGGAGATATACCGCCCATATTTCAACGGGCACCGCCCTGGCGACCAGGTGCGGGCGAATATATGGGACAGGGCACTGCAGCTGGACATGGACATGGCGGCCAGGGAGTGGCTGGGTGATTTTGAGCAGATAAGGGCCTCGTTGGAGGGCTCGGAGCAGGGGATAGAGGTGGGGTTCATCAGCCCCGAGACCCTTACCGAGTGGCGGGAGTGGGTGTCGAAATTCAACACCTGGGACCTGACGTGGGAGCGGCTACGCTTCATGGCGCGCCGGATGTACAGTGATGACTCCGGCGCCGCGGAGATAGTCGATGAGTTCCTCCGCTGTGTCCCGGACAGCCTCGGAGGAGTGTACGGCGAGATACCTAGACATAAGATCGCCGAGTATCAGGAGAGGGTCGTAGAGGAATCTGCACGGTTGATAAAGGGGTATCTGGGTGCACCTGAAGCTGATTAAGGGTCTGGAGGAGGCCAGGAAAGCGCTTACCCGCGCGGATGTCCTGGACCTGAGTTCCATCCCCCCTGAGATGATGGACAAGACCGTCGAGGTGTTCGGGGAGCGGCTGTCGCCCGGCGAGTCGGTGGAGCGCATCCTCGAGGATGTGAGACGAAGGGGCGACGGTGCCGTCAGGCATTACGCCCGTCTCCTGGATGGCGTGGAGCTGGAGGAGCTGGAGGTCTCAGCCGCGCAGATCGACGAGGCCTGCCGGGAGGTGCCGGAGCAGCTGGTGAAGGCCCTGGAGCTCGCGGCCAGGCGCATCGAGGAATATCACAGGAAGACGATGCGCCAGAGCTGGGTGGATCTCTCGACCGGGCTGGGCGAGCTGGTGTTACCCCTGGAGCGGGTGGGCATCTACGCACCGGGCGGCAGCGCCTCCTACCCATCCACGGTGCTGATGACGGCGGTCCCCGCCAGGGTCGCGGGGGTCAGAGAGGTGGTCCTGGCGTCTCCTCCCCGGGGTGGGGAGTTACCGGCGCCTGCCGTCCTCGCGGCGGCGCGCCTGGCCGGGGTGGACCGAGTGTTCCGGGTCGGGGGGGTGCAGGCCATTGCGGCGATGGCCTTCGGCACTGAGACCGTGCCCAAGGTGGACAAGATCTGCGGGCCTGGCAACGTGTTCGTAACCCTGGCAAAGAAGCTGGTCTATGGCCAGGTGGACATCGATGGCCTGTACGGGCCCACCGAGACGGTGGTGATCGCGGACGAGACCGCCAAAGCCGCCTACTGTGCCGCCGACCTGCTTGCCCAGGCCGAGCACGACCCCATGGCATCGGCCATTCTGGTCACCACCTCCCCATCTCTGGTGGAGGAGGTGGAGGAAGAGCTGGCGAGACAGCTGGCCTCGCTGGAGCGGGGTGACCTTGCCGGCGTGTCACTGGAGAGGCAGGGCAAGGTTGTCCTGGTGGGCAGCGTCGAGGAGGCGATAGAGCTGGCGAACTCCATCGCACCCGAGCACCTGTGCATGATGGTCCAGGACCCGTGGCGCTGGGCGGGCATGGTTAAGCATGCCGGTGGTCTGTTCCTGGGCCCCTACTCCCCCGAGGTGATGGGAGATTACGTGGCCGGGCCCAGCCACGTAATGCCCACCGGGGGCACGGCCCGGTTCAGCTCCGCCCTGAGTGTCCACCATTTCCTGAGGACTATGCCGGTGGTGGGGCTGAGGCCCGAGGAGTATGGCGAGTTGGGTGAGGCGGCCGCCGTGATCGCGAGAGCCGAGGGGCTCACGGGACACGCCCGGGCCGTGGAGGTCCGGCTGGACGGACTGAGGCGGGCAGGCGGCGGAGCCCCCCACGAGGTTAAGCAGATATGAAACTTTCGGAAGGTGATGTGCTGGACCTCATCCAGCCCCACATTCGCCGCCTCGACATGTACCACGGCGTGGACCCCACGGAGGTCCTGGCGGAGAAGGCTGGGATTCCCCCGGAGAAGGTCATAAGGCTCAACGGCAACGAGAACCCCTTCGGGTCTTCCCCTAAGGTGGCCGAGGCCCTTGCCGGCTTCAAGTCCTACAACCTGTATCCTGACCCGGAACAGAGGCGGCTACGGGGGGCCCTGTCGGAGTACCTGGGCATCGGCCCTGAGCACATCGTCGCCGGAAACGGCAGCGACGAGATCATAGACCTGACCCTGCGTATCTTCCTGGCCCCCGGAGAGAAGATTATAGACCCCACTCCCACCTTCGGTATGTACGCTGTCGCCGCGCACATCTGCGGGGGAGAGGTGGTGGAGGTGCCCCGGGACGAGGCCTTTGCCATAGACACGGAAGCGACGGAGCTGGCGCTGGACTCCCATACCAAGGCCATGCTTTTCGCCTCACCCAATAATCCCACCGGGAACATCACCCCTGAGTGGCAGGTGCGGCGACTGCTGGAGATGGGCATACTGGTGGTAGTGGATGAGACCTACCACGAGTTCGCAAGCGAGACGGTGCTGCCTCTGGTGAGGGAGTACCCCAACCTCATAGTCCTCCGCACCTTCAGCAAATGGGCCGGGCTCGCCGGGCTGCGCATGGGGCTGGGAGTGATGCACCCGGACGTCGCCAGGGTGATGATGAGCGTGAAACCGCCCTACAACGTGAGCCTGGCGGCTGAAATAGCCCTCCTGGCGTCCCTGGAGGACCGAGAGGGCCTGATCGAACGGGTGAACGCCATAGTCGCTGAGCGGGAGCGAATGATCTCGCTGCTTGCGGAGATCCCCGGGGTAACTCCCTGGCCCTCCCGAGCGAACTTCATCCTCTGCCAGTTTCCCGAGGGGAAGGCGGGTGCCGTCTTCGAGGGCCTCGCCCAGCAGGGAATATTCTTCCGTCAGCTGTCCGGGCCTCGAATGAAGGACTACCTGCGGGCCAGTGTGGGGTTGCCCCACGAGACCGATGCCGTGATCCCGGCGCTGGGCTGGGTCATGAGGGACCTTTGCTGAACCCTGACCCTTTGGCGCTCAGGGTCGGACTCTCCTGGAAGGAGTAGGAAGTTGGAGCCACGGCAGGCCAGCGTTGACCGCCGCACCGGGGAGACCAGCATCTCCCTCTCCCTTAATCTGGACGGGCAGGGCCGCTACGACATCGTCACGGGGAATGGGATGCTGGACCACCTGCTGGCGCAGCTGTCGAGGCACGGTCTCATTGACATAACATTAAGGGCTGAGGGAGACCTGTCCACCGGATGGCACCACATGGTGGAGGATACCGCGATAACCCTGGGCAGGGCCTTCCGCGAGGCACTGGGCGAGGGGCGTGGAATCAACAGGATGGGACACGCCTACGTGCCCCTGGATGAGACCCTGGCCCTGGTGGTGGTGGATCTGGGCGGGAGGAGCCACGCTTCCCTCGATCTTTCCCTGGACCACGAGATGGTGGAGAGCCTGCCGGGGGACCTGTTGGGGCACTTCCTGGAGAGTTTCGCGGCCGAGGCCCGCATCACCCTGCACGCGAGGATACTGAGCGGGGTGAACTCTCATCACAAGGCGGAGGCGCTGTTCAAGGCCCTCGCCAAGGCACTGCGATATGCGGCGGAGATAGACCCCCGGGCCGCCGGGCAGGTGCCCAGCACCAAGGGCACGATCCAGGACTAGCCTAGCTCCTCCAGGTCGAACCGGTAGTCCTCGATCACCGGATTGGCCAGCAGCTTACGGCACATCTCGTTTACCTGCGCCTCTGCCCGCCCGCGCTCTCCCTCCGAGAGCCTCACCTCCAGGTACTTTCCCATCCTGAGGGTATCCACGGAGGCGAAGCCCAGCGACCGGAGACCTCCGAGGACCGCCTGTCCCTGGGGGTCGCCAACGGTGGGCTTGAGGGTTATATATATCCTGGCCTGGAACATTCTCTCGGCTCCAGTGAGTGGTGGGGGGAAGGAAGCCCGCTACCCTTATCTTTGCACGATGGACGAGCAGGGAATCGCCCGTCCCAGACTGCTGGTCTCGGCGCTTAGCCGGTTCTTGAAGTAGGTCTCGTAGAATCTCCGTATCCGTACCTCGTCCACCCCCTGGATCTGGTCGATCACCCCCCAGGCAGTCATGACAACGGTATCCGCGTCGATCTTCTGGTATGGGCGAACGATACCCCACTGTTCCAGGTCCGGAAGGTCCTCCGCCAGCTGCTCAAGCCTTGTGACTTCGTCTGGGTCCGATAGGTTGTAGCTGATGATCACGTGGCCGTGCTCCATGTTATGCACTATCATCTCGTCGGCCACGGCCTGGTCGTAAACGCCGCACGCGGCCGTAGTGCCCCAGTGGCTGCCCGAAGTCGGTGGTAGGGTCGTGTAGGCGACGGCCTGCCCGACGGGGACATGGCTCGCGCTCGTCGCAGCGACGGACGTCCCCACACTGGGGTCCGGAGAGCTCCTTCCGCCACCGGCGACCTGGGACTCGGACCCTGAGCACGAGCTCAGGACGAAGCTGCCGATGATCAGGAAGATGGGCACACCCGGCAGCACAAACGATCCGAAGCGCCGACCCAGACTCGCCGGCTCCGCCCCGGTGGGCCGGTTACCACTCAGCGGACGTCTACAGTGTGAACAGAGTGCATCGTCGTCAGCGCTCTGTGTCCCGCAACGGCTGCAATGCATCCGGCCCCCTTGTCGCCAGGCTGGTAAGGACTATCCGTGCACGGAGGAGCATGGAATCGCCCGCCCCAACCTGCTGGTTTCGTCGCTGAACTTATTCTTGGTGTAGGCTTCGTAGAATCTCCGAATCCGCACCTCGTCCACCCCCTGGGCCTGGTCCGTCACCCCCCAGGCGGTCATGGCCACGGTACCCGGGTCGATCTTTTGGTACGGGCGGACGATACCCCACAGGTCCAGGTCTCGGAGGTCCTCCGCCAGCTGCACAAGCCTTGTGACTTCGTCTGGGTCCGATAGGTTGTAGCTGATAATCACGTGGCCGTGCTCCATGTTGTGGACCACCGTCTCGTCGGCCACGGCCACGTCGTAAACGCCACACCCGGCCGGCGTGCCCCAGTGGTCACCCGAAGTCGGAGGCGTGGTGCTGTAGACAACGGGTTGCCCAGTCGGAACATGGCTCGCGCCCGTCACGGCGACAGACGTGCCCACGTCGGCGTCTGGAGAGCTCCTCCCTCCAGCGCCGACGCTGCCGCCTCCAGCGCCCGGGAAGGAGCTAAGGGAGAAGCTGAGGATAATAAGAAACGCTATAAGCCCGGCAGCCCCTAAGAAGGCCCAACGCCGTATCCTGCGCCGCGTCCTGCGACGTATTTTCGGAAACCATCCGGGCTTGGAAGGAGCGGATGGGCCTTGGGAACTCCCTGAAACCGCCGACCCGGCCCTTCTCCTCCCACGGGCCGGTTTATTCCGGCCTCTTCTTCGGCCTTGTGAATCTGGCATGAACGTATTCCTGCTGTTAGCTGATAGAGATCGTCTCGCCGGTGAGACGGTGGTAGGCCTCTAGATACCGCTGGGATGTCTTCTCGACTACTTCCTCGGGAAGGGGCGGGGCGGGGGGCTCCCGGTCCCAGCCCTGGGAGTCCAGCCAGTCCCGGACGTACTGTTTGTCGTAGTTGGGCAATGAGCGTCCGGGTTCGTAGCCGGCTGCGTCCCAGAAACGGCTGGAGTCAGGGGTCAGGAGCTCGTCTATGAGAATGAGGTTCCCATCCAGAAGGCCGAACTCCATCTTGGTGTCGGCCAGGATGATGCCCCGCTCCCGGGCGTAATCGTGGGCGAAGGTATAGACCCCGAGGCTGTACTCCTGGAGCTGGCGGGCCATGTCCTCTCCCACCATGCCGGTTACCTCCTGGTGGGTCATCTTCTGGTCGTGGCCCTCCTCCGCCTTGGTGGTGGGCGTAAACACCGGCTCCGGCAGGGCCTGCCCCTCCAGCAGTCCCTTGGGGAGCGTCCTGTCCCACACGGTACCGGAGCGGCGGTACTCGGACCAGGCCGAGCCTGCCAGGTAGCCCCGCACGATACACTCGATGTCGATGCGCCGGGCCTTTCGGACTACCATGGCCTGGCGGGCGGCCTCCGCCGGCAGCTGGGCCAACAGAGGGCTGTCGCCGTAGCGTTGGACAATCCCGCCGTCGTCGGCCATTGCCACGAAGTGGTTCTCCACTATGGAACCGGTGCTACGGAACCAGAAGGCGGACATTCTTGCCAGTACCAGGCCCTTGGACGGGATGCCGGTGGGCAGGACGACGTCGAAGGCCGAGATTCGGTCCGTGGCGACCATCAGCAGGAGGCCGTTTCCCAGCTCGTAGCTATCTCTGACCTTACCCCGGTGCCAGGGGGTCGCGTTGGGTAAACGGGTCTCGATAATCATTCCTCGACTCGTCCTCTTACTCTGCTACACTATGGCCTGCGGCCACGTTCTCTTCCACCAGCCCGATGCTCCGGAAGGTGTCCCCAACGTACCTCAGGTAGTATCCGTAATCGAACAGCTCGGCCAGACCGACTGGCGGCAGGTACGAGGTGACCTCCGGATCGGAGTTTAGCAGATCTCGGAAGTCCAGATCCTCGTCCCAGCTACGCATGGCGTTTCTCTGTACGATCCCGTAGGCCCTTTCCCTGGGTAGGCCCTTCTCTACCAGGGCCAGCAGCACGCGCTGGCTGAACAGGAGCCCCCTGGTGCTCTCCATGTTTCGCCACATGCGATCGGGATAAACCCTGAGGCCGCCTACTATCTGGGTCATCAGGTCCAGGATGTAGTCCAGGGCCAGGCAGGAGTCTGGGATGATCAGGCGCTCCGCCGAGGAGTGGCTGATGTCCCGCTCATGCCAGAGCGCCACATTTTCAAGGGCGGTAACGCTGTGGCCCCGTATCAGGCGCGCCAGCCCGCATACCCGCTCGGAGAGCTCCGGGTTGCGCTTGTGGGGCATGGAAGATGAGCCGGTCTGACCCTCGCCGAAGGGCTCCTCCACCTCCCTTACCTCCGTCCGCTGAAGGGAACGTATCTCGGTGGCGAACTTCTCCAGGGAGGCGGCGATCAGGGCGAGGGTGCCGATGAAGTGGGCGTGCCGGTCCCGCTGGACTATCTGGCTGGACACGGGTGCTGCCTGCAGCCCCAGCCGCTCGCATACCCTGCGCTCCACCTCCGGGGGAACGGTGGCGTGGGTGCCCACCGCGCCGGAGATCTTACCCACCCTCACGCTGTCGAGAGCGTGATCCAGCCTGACCTGCTGCCTGTCCATCTCATCCCACCACAGGGCGATCTTAAGGCCGAAGGTGGTGGGCTCGGCGTGGACGCCATGGGTCCGGCCCACCATTGGCGTGTCCCGGTGGGCCAGCGCGAGCTTCTTCAGTGCCCGGCGCAGCTCGTCCATGTCCTCTGTGAGGAGCCGGGCGGATTCCACCAGCTGGAGGCTGAGGGCCGTGTCTATAACGTCGCTCGACGTGAGCCCCAGATGAAGCCACCGCCCCGCCTCGCCCAGACCCTCGGTCACGGAGCTGAGAAACGCGGTGACGTCGTGGCGCGTCCGCTGGAAATGCTCTGCCATGCGCCGCTGGTCGTACCTGGCATGGCGCAGCCTTTCAATGTCCGCCCGTGGGACGACACCTTCTTCGGCCCAGGCCTCGCACACCGCCAACTCGACTTGCAGCCACTTATCGTATTTTGTGTCGTCGGACCAGACCCGCTTCATCTCGGGCCTGGAGTACCGGTCGATCATCCTGTCTCTCCAATGAGGCGGGGTCCGGGCTCTCCTGGGTCATGGCGGCCTGCCCAGCCTTCCAGCTCCCGGATGACGTCGCTAAAGTCTTGGAACTCCGTGTACTCGACCAGGTTCTCCCGGCAGACGTCGGCGAGGTAGCTCCGTGCAAAGATGTGGTCGGCTGTGGAGGCGGGGCAGTAGTCGGACCGCCCGTCGCCGACGTATAGGATGCTGTAGCCCCGTTTCTTGTACCCAGCGAGCACACTGCACTTGCAGTTGCCCCAGCGGCTGCACACCTCGAAGCTGGAGGCCCCAGAGCCATCCCAGCAGTGGGGATACTCGTAGGTGATCCCCTCGGGGGTGAACCTGGTCTTGACGGCGTAGCTGGGCACGTCCTGGAGCCCTTCCCGCTCCAGGAGGGCCTCCACGTAGAAGTCCAGGCCCACGGTAACGATGGCGAGGGGTACGTCCTTCGACCGGCAATATTGCCACAGCTCTTTAAAGTAGGGCCTGAGGGTGGCCTTGCCCTTCACAACTGCCTGCATGGCCTCCCTGCCGGCTCTGGTGGCGTTGAAGGCCCGCTCCTGGTACTCCTTCAAGGAAATCTCGTTCTCCCGCGACTGGCGCCTCAGCACCTGCCATGAGGAGTCTTCGCTGAAATGCTCCAACAGGAGCGAGGCCACGTTCTCGACCGCCGTCGTGTCGTCGAAGTCGCAGATTACGGCGGGCGGCCGGCTCCCCCTGTAAGGGCCGGGCGCGGCTCGGGACTCGGTCTCGATTGGGCGCGGATAGACTCCGGGCAGAGCATTACCTCTCCCGGAGTTCTTTCCGATACTTTTCATAAGCGTCTCTTATACTATCATATTTCAGGCCCAGAATTTGAGCGGCAAGGTAGGCGGCGTTCCTGGCGCCCCACGAACCTACGGCCACACAGCCCACCGGCACGCCGGGAGGCATCTGGGCCACCGCCATTAGGGCATCGATGCCCTTGAGCTCACTGGTGGCGAGGGGGACGCCGATGACTGGCAGAGTGGTCCATGAGGCCAGTACCCCGGGCAGTGCGGCGGCCCCACCGGCGGCGGCGATGAACACCTCCACCCCCCTCCCTCTCGCCGACAAGGCGTACTCTCTGACCCGGTCTGGGGCCCGGTGGGCCGACATCACCCGCACCTCGTAGTCCACCCCCAGCTCCTCCAATACGGCTACCGTCTCCTTCACCACGGGCTCGTCCGAGGCGCTGCCCATGACAACGCTTACCAGCGGCAACTCTACGCCCTCCTTGCTACGACAGCGTTATGCCCGAGTCACGGACACCCCAACCGGGGAGTTCCGGCCACCTGTGTTACGAAACGGCCTTACCTGAGGAGGGCGATGTCCCGCCGGTAGTGCATGGCCTGGAAGTTGACCTTCCCAATATTTTCATACGCCCTCCTTCTAGCCTCGCCGAGGGTTGGCCCGCAAGCCGCCACCGTGAGAACGCGACCTCCATCGGTGAGCACCTGGCATCCGTCGCCGCTGCCGGCGAGCCTCGTGCCCGCGTGGAAGACATGGACGTCCGCATCTACGTCCTCGAGCCCACCAATGGGGAAGCCCGTGCCATATCCCGAGGGGTAGCCGCCCGAAGCCCCCACGACGCCCACACAGGCCTCTCTACGCCACTCCACAGCCTGGGAGTCCACCCTGCCCTGAAGGGAGGCCACCACGACATCCAGTAGGTCTGTGTCCAGGAGGGGGAGCACCACCTGGGTCTCCGGGTCCCCCAGGCGGCAGTTGAACTCCAGGACCGTTGGGCCCTGGGATGTGAGCATCAGCCCGGCGTAGAGCACTCCCCGGTAAGGTGCTTCTTCTTCGCAAAGCGCCCTCACGGTGGGCGCCATGATGTCTCTTCTGATGGACTCCTCAAGCTCGGGCGTCCAGAACTCCGGAGGACTGTAGCTACCCATCCCGCCGGTGTTTGGCCCGACATCCCCGTCCATGAGGCGTTTGTAGTCGCACGCCGCCACCATGGGCGAAAGGTGCTCTCCATCACAGAAGGCGAAGACGCTAACTTCTCTTCCCGCCAGCCACTCTTCCACGACTACAGTTTCGCCTGCGTCTCCGAAGGCCCGGGCCCGCATGCAGGCATCGAGGGCTGCTATGGCGTCCTCCCTCCCCTCGCAAATGGCGACCCCTTTGCCCGCGGCCAGCCCGTCGGCCTTGACCACCACGGGCCCCTGGTGCCTCGACAAGAAGGTGTGGGCTTCGGCGTAGGAATGGAACACCCGGAACTCGGGGGTGGGAATGCCGTGCCGGCGCATAAGCTCCTTGGCGAAGGCCTTGCTCGCCTCTATTCGGGCGGCCGCCTTGGCGGGCCCAAAGATGGTAAGGCCCCGCTGCCCAAAGAGGTCCACGATGCCCCTGGCCAGGGGTACTTCTGGGCCGACGATGGTCACGTCCACCCGGTGGGCCTTCGCGGCATCGGCCAGCCCCTCTAGGTCCTCCGGAGAGCCCGGGAGATTACGGCCGATTGAGGCGGTGCCAGCGTTACCGGGTGCCACGTAGAGGTTTTCCAATTTGGGGCTGCCACGCAACTTCCAGGCGATGGCGTGCTCCCTGGCTCCGGAGCCCACTACCAGCACGTTCACCGGGATGGACACCCGGTCCTTTGCCGCGGACCTGTCATCGGCTCCTCCCCGCTATCTCCCTGCGGGGGTTTCGAATGTGCTGGTGCGTCTTCCTCATCAGCCGTCTCTACCTCATCCAGGCCTGGCTTCACACTTTCTCCTCTAAGGACACGGGGCCGCTGTAAGTGGCGGAAGCTTGGATATATGCGTCAGCTTCCCTACTCCCACTCGATGGTGCCCGGAGGCTTGCTGGTGATGTCGTATACTACCCGGTTCACGCCCACGACCTCGTTGACGATCCTGTTGGATATCCGGGCCAGGACGTCGTAGGGGAGGTGCACCCAGTCGGCGGTCATGGCGTCGTCGCTGCTCACCGCCCGGATGGCGACCACGTGGCTGTAAGTCCGATGGTCTCCCATCACCCCCACGCTACGGCTATCTGTCAGGATGGCGAAGGTCTGCCATAGCGTGTGGTACAGGTTGACCGCTTTTATCTCGTCTATGACGATCCAGTCGCAATGGCGGAGGATTTCCAGCTTCTCCCTGGTCACTTCGCCGATTACCCGGATGGCCAGGCCCGGGCCGGGAAAGGGCTGGCGATACACGATTTCAGGGGGAAGCCCGAGGGCAAGGCCCACCTCTCGGACCTCGTCCTTGAACAGGTATCTTAGTGGCTCCACCAGCTTCAGATGCATGTCCTGGGGGAGGCCGCCCACGTTGTGGTGGGTCTTGATGCGAGCGGCCGCCGTGTTCTCCGGGCCGCGGCTCTCGATGACGTCGGGGTACAGGGTGCCCTGGGCCAGGTACTCGGTATCTTCCAGCTCTGCCGCCGCTTCCTCGAAGACGCGGATGAACTCCTCCCCCACGACCCGCCGCTTCTCCTCGGGGTCCACAACTCCCCGCAGGCGCTCGTTGAAGCGGTTCGAGGCGTCGATGTATATGAGCTGGAGCCCCAGGGTGCGCTGGAAGGTCTGGAGCACCCGCTCGGGCTCCTCCCGCCGGAGGAGCCCGTTGTTCACGAATATGCAGGTGAGCTGGTTCCCTACGGCCCGGTGGATCAGCGCTGCGGTTACGGCCGAGTCCACACCCCCCGAGAGGGCGCAGATTACTTTGCCGCCGCGCACCTGCCGGCTGATAGATTCGATGGACTGGTCCACGAAGTTGATGGGGGTCCAGGTGCCGAGGCACCCGCACGTCCGATACAGAAAGTTCTCCAGGATCGTCATACCGCCGGCCGTGTGGACCACCTCCGGGTGGAACTGGAGTCCAAAGATGTTGCTCCCATTGCCCATAACCGCGATGGGGGAGGAGTCGGTATACGCGAGGGCCGAAAACCCCGGGGGCATCTCCTCGATCTGGTCCCCGTGGCTCATCCACACGAACATGGAGGTGGGCAGGTTTGCGAATATGGGCGAGCCGACGATGTTCTGGTGGAGTACCGCATGGCCGTACTCCCGGTTGACGCCGCGGGCTACCCTGCCGCCGAGTTGGTGGGCCAGCACCTGCATGCCGTAGCAGATGCCGAGGACCGGAAGGGAGTGCTCGTATACCCAGCTAGGAGCGCCCGGGGCGCCCTCTTCGTAGATGCTGGAGGGGCCACCCGAAAGGATTATCCCGCTGGGGTTGATGCGGGACACCTGGTCCCAAGTGGCGTCCGGGGGGACGATCTCGCAGTACACTTTGAGCTCCCGCACCCGGCGGGCGATCAGGCGGCTGTACTGGGAGCCAAAGTCCACGATCACCACGCCTCCCCCTATGCCCCTGGCCTCTAGCTCGGGCTCCGGGCTCCCGCCCTCCTTCCGTTGGGCTATCTCCAGGTAGGTGGAGACCTCTAGGTCGTCGCTGGTAGCTACCCTGCGGCTAGGAGAACGCGCCTCCTCCGTCATCCCTTACCCTCTGGTCGGCGTGGAATTCGACCCAAGCTTAGCACCTGTGATATACTCAGTCAAGCAGCAGCCGGAGCCCCATGGAGGCGGCATCCAGGCGTCAATATCCACCCACTCGGCCCTTTGCAGGTCCGTGGAAAAGGCGATCTCCTTGCTCAACGGGAAAGGGGTGGTGGCCTTCCCCACCGATACCCTGTATGGCCTGGGTGCGGACGCCGGCTGTGTCGAAGCGGTGAAGCGGGTATTCGAGATAAAGGGTCGGCCCGGCGACATGGCCCTCCCCCTGTTATTGGGGGGACCTGGCGACGTTGACAGGGTGGCCGTCGACGTGCCAGAGTTGGCTTGGACCCTCGTTGAGCGATTCTGGCCTGGGCCGCTAACCCTGGTCCTCAAGAGGTCTCCGGAGGTACCCGGCCTGGTCACCGCCGGCAAGAACTCGGTGGCCGTAAGGATGCCCGGCCACCAGGTGGCCCTGGCCCTGGTCCAGGGGTTGGGCAGGCCCATCACGGGGACCAGCGCCAATCCCAGCGGGGGTCCCGATCCCGTGACCGCAGAGGACGTGACGAAGTGGCTCGGGAACAAGGTTGACCACGTAGTGGACGGAGGGCCGGCTACCATGGGCATCCCGTCCACCATCGTGGACCTGACGGGGGATACACCCAGGCTGGTGCGGCAAGGGGCCATCGACTTCCCGTCCCTCCAGGCTATCTGTGCCGGCTCGCTGGAGTGGTGCTAGGCGAGATGAAACCACTCCCTGGAACGGAATGACGCGGGTCCACGATCTCTTCCCCGAACGGTACCGGCGGGCTGTAGAGGAGGAGTTGGGGAGGATCTTCGCCAGCCAGCAGGGCCTACTGTACGACATGCTCCGTTACCAGCTTGGCAGCACTGATGAGCAGGGTACGCCCCTGTCCGGGTTTGCCGTCGAGGGCGTACATTCGCTGCTGTGTCTCCTCTCGTGTGAGGCCCTCTCCGGAGAGTCCGACCCGGCGCGGCCGGCGGCCGCAGCGGTGCATCTGGTCCGCAACTACGCTCTGATCCACGAGGATGTCCAGTCCGGGAGCCCCAACAGGGGCGAGCGCCCCAGCGTGTGGTGGGTCTGGGGTCCGGGCCAGGCCATCAACGCCGGCGATGGGATGCACGCTCTGGCCCGCCTGTCCCTTATGCGCCTCCAGGAGTATGGTCTCTCTCCGGCCCGGGTTCTCCAAGCGATGCGGCTACTGGACCGGTCGTGCTTGACGATGTGCGAGGGGCAGCACATGGACCTTGCCTTCCAGGAGAGACTGGACGTGGGAGTGGACTCCTACACCGCGATGGCCTCGGGCAAGGCCGGCGCTCTGATGTCCTGCGCCATGGGGTTGGGTGCCCTGGCAGCCACGGAGGACGACTCTACGGTGGAGGCCTTTACGGAGTGCGGGAAAAATCTGGGGATAGCCTGCCAGATCAGTGCTGATATACGAGACTTGTGGGGAAGCCCTGGCAGCCCCACCCCCTCCTCCAGCGTACTCAACAAGAGTAAGCTTCTACCAATAGTCTACCTGTTGGATACCGGGGATGTGGGGTCAAAGCGCGCTTTGGGCACCATCTATTTCAAGCGTGTTCTCAATGCCCAGGACGTGCAGCAGGTTGTCGCGATTCTGGACGGAAGCTCGGCCCTGGACTACTCGCGGGAGAAGGTGAGCGAGTACTGCGAAATGGCCCTCGCGTCACTGGAAGGCGCCGCCATGTCTGACCGGGGCCGTGAGGAGCTGGAGAAACTCTGCCGGCAGATGGTCATGCCGGAAGGCTGAGCCATGGCAAAGCGTACCCTGGAAGACGTGGACGTCAGGGAGAAGCGCGTACTGGTAAGGGTAGACCTGAATCTACCCATAGAGCAGGGCGCTGAGGCCATCGACTCCTATGAGCATCGTTTGAGGGCGGCCCTTCCCACAATCCAGTACCTTGTCGGGCAGAACAGCCGGATTATCCTTTGCTCCCACCTGGGGAGGCCGGGCGGCAAGGTCGTAGAGGGGCTGCGGCTGGCGCCGGTGGGGCAACGGCTGTCCACGTTGCTGTCGAGGCCGGTGAAGATCCTGGCCGAGTCGGTCGGACCACAGGTGGAGGAAGCCGTGACCGGGATGTCTCCGGGAGACATCGTCATGCTGGAGAACCTGCGGTTTCACCCGGGGGAGGAGAAGAACGATCCGGGGTTCGCCCGGGCCCTGGCGTCCCTGGCCGAGGTGTTTGTCATGGATGGCTTCGGCGTGGTCCATCGCGCCCACGCCTCCACCGTAGGGGTGCCCCGGTACCTGCCGTCGGCGGCGGGCTTCCTGGTGCAGCGGGAGGTGGAGCTTCTCGGGAAGGCGCTGTACTCTCCCACCAAACCCCTGGGGGCGCTTCTGGGTGGAGCGAAGGCGAGCGACAAGATGCTGGCCCTCGAGCACCTCCTGGACAGGGTCGACAGCCTGTTCATCGGGGGAGGGATGGCCGTTACTTTCCTTCGGGCCCTGGGGAACCCAGCCGGAGCTTCCTCCGTTGAGGAAGACAGGCTGGAGTTCGCCGTTGAGCTGTTGGGGAGGGCCAGGGATAAGGGTGTGCAGGTCCATCTGCCCCGGGATGTGGTGGTGACCCCATCATTTGGAGCAGACTCCGGCGAAGCGCGCACGGTGCCGGTGGACGAGGTGCCTCCCGCCTGGTACGTAATGGACATAGGGGCCGAGACTGTGGAAGAGTTCGTTTCCGGGCTTGAGACGTGTAAGACCGTGATCTGGAACGGTCCCATGGGGGTGTTCGAGTACCCCGCCTTCGCGGAAGGGACACGTCGAGTTGGTGAAGCCCTCGCCTCCCTGGACGCCACCGTCGTGGTAGGGGGAGGCTCCACGGCGGAGGCCGTGGAGGCGTTGGGCCTTTCGGACAGGATGACCCACGTGTCCACGGGGGGTGGGGCGTCGCTGGAGTTCCTGGAAGGAAAGGAGCTGCCCGGGATCGACGCCCTCCCGGATAGAGGATAGCATGATCGATCTGGATGTTATTAGAGACTCCTTCGTGACCACGTCCTCCAGGATCGTGATGCTGGTGGTGGACGGGCTGGGCGGGCTGCCTCACCCCGATACCCGTCTGTCCGAGCTGGAAACGGCCAGCACGCCCAACCTGGACCGGCTGGCTTGGGAGAGCGCCTGCGGCACCACCGTGCCCGTGCTTCCCGGCGTGGCGCCGGGAAGCGGGCCCGGCCACCTGGCCCTTTTCGGCTATGACCCCCTCAAGTATCTTATCGGCAGGGGGGCTCTGGAGGCGCTGGGCATCGAGATCGATCTTGTGGAAGGGGACGTCTGTGCTAGGGGCAACTTCTGCACGGTCGACTCCCAGGGGAGGGTTCTGGACCGCCGGGCAGGCCGCATCCCTTCCGAGGTCTCCGTCCCTCTGTGCAAAGAGCTTAACAAGGTCCAGGTGGGGGGGGTCGACTTAAAGGTGTACCCGGTGGAAGGATACCGGTTCGTGCTCCATCTGCGAGGTGAGGGCCTGAGCGAGATGGTGTCGGGGACCGACCCCCAGAAGACCGGGGTGACTGCTCTGGAGGCGAGCGCGCTGGCCTCGGAGGGAGACAGGACCGCCGCCATCGTGAACGAGTTCAGTGGGCGGGCCAGGGGCATACTGGCCTCGGAGGAGCGGGCCAACATGGTGCTCCTCAGGGGCTTCTCAAGCCTGCCCCACCTCCCACCCATGGGGAAGACCTATGGACTGAGCCCAGCCGCCATCGCCGCATACCCCATGTACCGGGGCCTGGCTACCATCGTGGGCATGAAGGTCATACCCACGGGCCGGACCTTCGCATCGGAGCTGGACACTCTCCATGAGCATTTCAAGGAGCACGACTTCTTCTACATCCACTACAAACCCGCCGACGCCGCGGGAGAGGACGGGAACTTCGAGGCCAAGGTGAGGGCCCTGGAAGAGCTGGACTCCTACATACCCCGCCTGCGGGACCTGGGCCCCGACGTGCTCGTCGTTGCCGGAGACCACTCCACGCCGGCGGTCATGGCTGCGCATAGCTGGCATCCAGTACCCCTGCTGCTCCACTCCCGGTGGACCCTGGGCGAGGGCGTGGAGTCCCTCAGCGAACGTAGCTGCGCCGGGGGCTCCCTGGGAAGGCTGCCGGCCACCCAAGTCATGCTGCTGGCCCTGGCCCACGCCGGCAAGCTGGCCAAGTTTGGCCCCTGACCACCCCCGGGGGGATGATGGCCTGGACTTGCCGGACCACATGACCTTTCCAAAAACTTCATGAGGGTAGTCCCTTGCCTGTGCCGATAGTCGCCGGTAACTGGAAGATGAACACCACCGTGGAGGAGGCCCGCCGGCTGGCACGGGGGCTGGTGGGTCCCCTCGACGCCGTGCAGGGCGTCGAGAAGGTCGTCTGCCCCCCGTTCATATCCCTCGAGGTGGTGAGCAGGGTGCTCCAGGGTAGCTCCGTCAGGTTGGGTGCCCAGAACATGTACCATCTGGAGAAGGGCGCCTTCACCGGGGAGGTCTCCCCCTCTATGTTGGCCGGCATATGCCAGTACGTCATTCTGGGCCACTCGGAGCGAAGGCAGCATTTCGGCGAGACCGACCAGATGGTCAACCTCAAGGTGAAGGCAGCCTTCGAGGCGGGGCTGCGGCCCATCCTGTGCGTGGGGGAGACCCTGGAGCAGCGACAGGGAGGAATCGCGGAGAGGATAGTCGCCGGCCAGGTAAGGGCCGGGCTGGACTCTTTACATAACATCGCGGGGCTGGTAGTGGCCTACGAGCCCATCTGGGCCATCGGCACCCGTGTCCCGGCCACCCCAGAAATCGCCTCGGAGATCATGGGGGGAGTCATACTTGGGACCCTGGCGGAGCTCTACGCGGATGGGGACGCCGCCCAGGTACCGTTGCTCTATGGGGGCAGCGTCAACCCGGAGAACGTGGAGGCGTTCGTGAAGGAGGAGGCCGTCCACGGGGCGCTGGTGGGTGGGGCGAGCCTTCAAGCGGGCCAGTTCGTGGAGATCGCCAGGGTAACGGCGCGGGCGAAGGAGTCGCGTTGAGAGACGATAATATACTATAGTAGCAGTGGCAAGGAGACTGGTTTCCGTGCGGGTATTGAAGTGCAGCCCGATCTCTCGTCACTTCCGATACCCGTCCTCTTCATCGTAGGCCCCACCGCCGTGGGCAAGAGCGCCCTGGCCATCCAACTCGCCCTGCAATTCGACGGCGAGATCGTCAACGCCGACAGCCGTCAGGTCTACCGCTCCATGGACATCGGCACGGCCAAGCCCTCCCGGTCGGCCCGGGCCAAAGTCCCCCACCACCTCATAGACATCCTCCAGCCCGACCAGGAGTTTAACCTTGCCCTCTTCCTGGAGATGGCCCGCCGAGCAGTCCGGGACATCCACGGCCGGGGCCGGCTGCCCATCGTCGCCGGCGGCACCGGCCAGTACGTATGGGCGCTGGTGGAGGGCTGGCAGGTCCCACGGGTGCCGCCCAGCGCCTCGCTGCGGGAAGAGCTGGAGGTGGTGGCCGCGTCCAGGGGGTCCGAGGCGCTGCACCAGATGCTCAGCGAGGCAGACCCCCGCGCCGCTTCCCGGATAGACCCCCGCAACGTGCGACGGGTCGTCCGGGCCCTGGAGGTGTATCGCAGTACCGGTGTGCCCACTGCCGCCGGGCAGCACCTGCCTGAGTACCGCTCGCTGATAATCGGCCTTACCATGGACCGGCGGGCATTGTATAGCAGGATAGACCGGAGGGTGGAGGAGATGATGGAGGCGGGGCTCGTCGGGGAAACCCGGGAGCTGATGAGCATGGGCTACTCGTCCGAACTACCGTGTATGTCCAGCATCGGCTACCGGGAGGCGGCCCTCCACCTGACCGGCGAGATCACCCTGGAGGAGGCCTCCCGTAGGATCAAATACGGGACCCACAGGCTAGCGCGGCGTCAGTACGCCTGGTTCCGCCACCAGGACCCGCGGGTCCGCTGGCTGGAGGCGGGGCCCGACGCCCACCCGCACGCCGTCTCCATGGTGGAGGGGTTCTTAACATAACCTCTGACAAGCGACCGTGCTGATCTTGCACCGTGCTTGCCTCGCCAGGACGAACCGGCTAACATGTTTCTCGCCGGCACTCCGAGGGGAGTACACCGCCCGGCCACATTCTTAGAGTGCACAGAAAGGGGGACGTTATGCCCGAACAGCGCATGGAGATGTACCGGCCTATCCACAAGGCTATCCGCCACATACTGTACTCTACAGCCCACCAGGTAGGGATGGCCGACTTCGGGGACCCAGGAGCGGCCCGCGAGACCCTCGACAAGCTCGATCTCACTATCTCTATGTTGAAAGAGCATGCTGAGCATGAGAACCGCTTCGTCCATCCGCCCCTAGAAAGCCGGGTGCCCGGCGTCACCAAGCCCTTTGACCAGGACCACGATGAGGACGAACGGCTGTACGCCCAGCTCGAACAGCTCGCAGCCCAGATTCGCAACTCCGAGACGGACCGCCCGACAGCGCTTGGAAACCAGGTGTACAGTCTGTTCAACACTTTTATCGGGAGTTACCTGGCCCACCTGGACCAGGAAGAGACGGTGTTGGAGAAAGCCCTTCTGGACCACTTCACGGACCAGGAGCTGATGGTCATGGAGCAGGAGATCATGGGCAGCGTACCACCCCAGCGGATGGGGGAGTGGCTTCCCATGATCTGTGCCAGCCTGAATGCTGATGAGCTGACCGGGATGCTGGGTGGAATGAAGGCGTCGGCGCCGCCACAGGTGGTGGAGGGACTGTTGAAGCTCGCCGAGCAGGCCATGCCGGCGGGTACGTGGCGGAAGGTGCTGGCCAGGATCTCTTAGGGGGGGTTGGCGGGATACTGGCCGGTGGGAGGAGCCCGGGAGCGGACCCGGGTGAGCCTCGATGGTGCCCTGGCCTCCTGATGCGGTTGTCTTAAGGGAGGGCCGTAGCTGTGGTAAAATGGGCTCAGGCCTCCAGGAGCCGGAACGATGAGATTCACCAAGATGCAGGGAGCGGGGAACGACTATATCTTCGTAGACGCCCGCGCCATGGAAGCCGATTGGCCCGCTCTGGCCCGGGACATGAGCGACCGCCACTTCGGCGCGGGAGGGGACGGGATAATCCTGGTACTGCCCTCCCGGGTCGCCCACTTGAGGATGCGCATGTTCAACGCCGACGGCTCCGAGGGAGAGATGTGCGGCAACGGTATCCGCTGCTTCGCCAAGTACGCCATCGAGAGGGATATCGCCCGGCCCGACGGCTCGGGACTGCGGGTCGAGACCCTAGCCGGGATACGGACCGTGGTTCCGGTGGTGGACAACGCGCGGGTTGTGGGGGCCAGGGTAGCCATGGGGAGCCCCGTCCTCGACCCCGCTGAGGTCCCGGTGGTGCTGGGAGACATGCCGGCGGACAAAGTGGGACAACCCGTGCTGGACTATCCGGTGCAAATTGGTAACACGCGTCTGAGGATGAGTTTCGTATCCATGGGCAACCCCCACGCCGTGGCCTTCGTCGACGGGCCGGTTGGGGAGTTCCCCCTTCACCTCGTCGGGCCTGAGGTGGAGCAACACCCCATGTTCCCCCGCAGGGTAAACTTCGAGATCGTGAACCTGGCCGGCGACGGGCGGCTGGTTGCGAGGGTCTGGGAGCGGGGCTCGGGAGAGACCATGGCCTGCGGCACGGGTGCCTGCGCCATCGGCGTGGCGGCGCGATTGTTGGGCCTCGCCACGGACTCGGTTGACATAACGCTGCCGGGTGGTACACTGGGCGTTAGCTGGGACGGCGAGGGAGAGGTCTACCTGGAGGGCGACGCCGTGGAGGTGTTCGAGGGCGAGTGGAGGGTGGTTTCGGCATAAACCTGGGTCTTGAGACCAGAGCGGCAAGAATAACCGCGATGGAACGATGGCAGGGAAATCTGGCAGTGCGGAGCGGCCTTTATGAAATTCTCCAAGCGACTCGACAAGCTGGCACCCTACCCCTTCGTGGAGATTTCCCGCACCATCGCCCGGAAGCGGGCCCACGGCGAGGAGGTGGTCACCTTTGGCATCGGCGACCCCGACCTCCCCACACCTCCTCACATAATCGAGCGGCTGGTTAACGCCTCCCACAACACGGCCAACCACCGCTATCCCGAGACCGACGGGCTCCCGGAGTTGCGCCGCGCCATCGCGGGCTGGTACGGCAGCAGGTTCGGAGTGGACCTGCACGCCGATACCGAGGTGCTGCCCCTCATCGGAGCAAAGGAGGGGATAGGCCACGTGGCCCTCTGCTTCCTCGACCCCGGAGACGTGGCCCTGGTGCCCGACCCCGCCTATCCCGTATACGGCGTGGGCACCATGTTCGCCGGCGCCGAGAGCTATACCATGCCCCTGTTGGAAGAGAACGGCTGGCTGCCCGATCTGGAGGCCGTACCGGCCGAGGTGGCACGCCAGGCCAAGGTGATGTGGCTTAACTATCCCAACAATCCCACCGCCGGCGTCGCCACCCTGGAGTATTTCCGGAAGGTGGTGAAGTTCGCGCGCACCTACGACATAGCCGTCCTCCACGACGCCGCCTACAGCGAGGTGGTCTTCGACGGGTACCAGGCCCCCAGCTTCATGCAAGTGGAGGGCGCCGGGGAGGTGGGCATAGAGTTCCACTCTCTGTCCAAGTGCTTCAACATGACCGGCTGGCGCATCGGCATGGCCGTCGGGAACCCCGAAATGCTCAAAGCGCTCTTCCAGGTCAAGTCCAACCTGGACTCGGGCATCCCCCAGGCCATTCAGGAGATGGCCATAGAGGCCCTCTCCGGGCCTCAAGACGCCATCCGCGAGAACAACGCCATCTATCAGCGCCGCCGCGACCGGCTGGTCGACGCGCTGGCCGGACTGGGTCTCGGGGTAGTGCCGCCGAAAGCGTGCCTCTACCTGTGGGCCAGGGTGCCCGAGGGTTACACTTCGGCCCAGTTCGCCACCAGGATACTGGAGGACCTGACCATCGTGGTAACTCCCGGTTCTAGCTATGGGAAACACGGCGAGGGATATATCCGCCTCTCGTTGACCACCCCCGACGAACAGGTGGCCAAGGGAGTGGAGCGGCTGACGTCCTGGAGAATTCCCCCTCCTAGGGAGAGATAGGAGGCATCCACTATACCAAGAGTACCGGTGGCGACGGGGCCACCCGTTGAGCGCGCGCTTCTCATAGGCGCGGCTGTGAAGGGCAGTGGGAGCCTGTGGAGCCTGGAGGAGTCGCTGGAGGAGCTTGCGCTCCTCTCCCGCACCGCCGGGGCTCAGGTGGTCGCGGTGGTGAGCCAGAGCCTGGAGAGGGCGACTTCCCGCTACCTGGGCACTGGAAAACTGGAGGAGGTGAAGCGCCTTAGCGCGGAGAGAGATTGCAGCCTACTCCTCGTTGACGACGAGCTTACTCCCACGCAGCAGCGAAACCTGGAGAGGGCACTGGACATCAAGGTGATTGATAGGACAGCCCTCATCCTGGACATCTTCTCTCGCCACGCGCGTACCCGGGAGGGCCAGCTACAGGTGGAGCTGGCCCAGCACCAGTACCTGCTGCCCCGGCTGGTGGGCCAGTGGTCCCACCTGGAGCGCCTGGGTGGAGGAATAGGCACCCGTGGACCCGGCGAGACCCAGCTGGAGACGGACCGGCGCCTCATCCGGCGGCGGATCCAGAGGCTGCAAGACGAGCTTGGGCTGGTGAGCAGGAGGCGGGTCTCCTATATGAACCGCCGCAAGCAGGCCCGGTTCCCTGTGGTATCCCTGGTGGGTTACACCAACGCCGGGAAGAGCACCCTGTTCAATGCCCTGAGCAAAGCCGAAGTAGTCGTCCAAGACCGGCTCTTCTCCACCCTGGACCCGGTGACCCGGCGTGTCCGGCTTCCTGGAGGGGCCCAGATGCTCCTGACCGACACCGTTGGGTTCATCCACAAGCTGCCTCCAGCGGTGGTGGACGCTTTCAGGGCCACACTGGAGGAGCTCCAGGAGGCGGACCTGATTCTCCATGTCATCGACATCGCCCACCCGAAGGCGCCGGAGCAGACCGAGGTGGTGCAGGTCACCTTGAGGGAGCTGGGCCTGGGAGAGAAGCCAGCGCTTCTGGTGGTCAACAAGATGGACCTGTTGGGGGCGGTCGCAAACGGGAAGGGGCCAGAGGAGATGCCGACGCTCTCCGACCAGCCCAGCGTCATGATATCCGCCTCACTGGGATGGAACCTGGAGAGGTTACTGGCCGAGATAGAAGGGCGGCTCAAACATCTTGGCCTGCTGACGGCACGGACAGGAGCGTCGGGGTGAGATGGCAACCGGGACCCAGGAGTTGGTTCGCACAAGATATGTTATGTTAAATTTGCCATAGGGCGGGATTTAACATAACCCTGGCGCCCTCTAGTTCGCCCGGCCGAAGAGGGCCACCGAAGCGGTGAAGGAGCCCGGCCTACCTCCCAGGTTGTGAGTCAGCCCCAGGTCCGCCTTCTTGAGTTGCCGGGGCCAAGCCTTCCCCTGGAGCTGTTTGTAGACCTCGTAGATCATCCGGATGCCGCTTGCCCCCACCGGGTGTCCGAAGCACTTCAGGCCCCCGTCGGTGTTTATGGGAAGGTCCCCTTCGAGGGTGAAGCTGCCGGCCTCCACATCCTCCCTGGCCCTGCCCCTGGGGCTGAATCCCAGGTCCTCGGCGATTATGAGCTCCGTAATGGTGAAGCAGTCGTGGACGCTGGCCAGGTCTATCTCCTCTCTTGGGTTGGTGATCTCCGCCTCCTGATAGGCCGCCTGAGCCGCCTTCAGGTTCTCCGGAAAGTGGACGAAGTCCCAGTCGTCCCGCAGCATGCCGAAGGAGCCCACGGCAAGGCCCAGACCCTTTACCAGCACGTAGTCCTGCCGGAAGCTTCTGGCGATCTCCGGCGTCGTGATGATGGCCGCAGCCGCTCCATCGCTGACCCCGCAGCAGTCGTATAGGCCCAGCGGCCAGGCTATCATGGGAGCGCTCATGATCTGCTCGACGCTCACCTCCCTCTGGAAGTGGGCTTTGGGGTTCATCGTGCCGTTGTGGTGGTTCTTGGAGGCTATCTGGGCCAGCACCCGTTTCCCCTCATCGTAGGACAGGCCATAGTGGTGGAAGTAGCGGGTCGCGGCCATGGCGAACTGGGCTGGAGGAGGGGTGGGAGGGGTTACCTCGCTGCTCACGGCTTCCGGCACGGCCAGGCCCGAGAAGCCCGAGTCCTTCAGCTTCTCGGCGCCCACCGTTAGGACTATGTCGTAGATGCCCGCGGCCACGGCGTAGCAGGCATTCCGGAAGGCGTCGGTAGCGGTGGCGCAGGCGTTCTCCACCCTCGTGATGGGCAGGTAGTCCAGCTTGAGGGCCTGGGCCAGAGGCTGCCCCGTGCGGAAGCTCTGGACGGTACCAACCCAGGCCGCCTGCACATCCTTGGGGTCTATTCCGGCGTCCTCGTAGGCCTCGTAGGCGGACTCGACCATGAGGTCGGTGACGCTGGCGTCCCACCGTTCCCCGAACTTGGTGCAGCCCATGCCGACAATCGCAACCCGGTCCTTTATGCCCCGCATGCTCTCCCTCCAGACTTTATGTCAAGCTGCCCGGACGCCCATCTCCTCGGGCGTGCCGGGACGGTCCCCCTACCCTCTCCTTCGCCGCCGCCTATTCCCGCACGGGTATGGACTTCCAGTAGTAGTTATGGATCCCGTTCACCACCCGAAGCTTGCGAAAGCTCATGTCCACTGGCATCCCCACTTTCACCTCGTCCAACTCCCTGTCGGTCATCATGCACACCATCCTGCCTCCACCCTCGAAGTTGACCACAGTGATAACCAGAGGCGCGTCGGTCGAGGCGGCCAGGTAGTCCATGGAGTACGTGAAAACGCTCCCCCTCTTGTCCGAGAGCCGGACGGGCTGGGAGTCGTCCTTGGCATGGCATTTCGTGCAAACTCTCTGAGGAGGGTACTGGAGGTATTCGCACTTGTTGCACTTGCCACCGTACAGCCGAAGGTTCTGGTCCGACTCGCGCCACAGAGCGGTGACCGAGGGCACGTTTGGGGGGGGGCGCTTGGCTGCGGCGTCCGACACCCATACGTCCCGCCAACGGGCATAGGTCTCATAGCTGGGCAGCACTCGCTTGGACCCTATGAGGGACTTTACGCCCTGCCCATTTTTCAGACCTTCGATGCTCTTGTTGACCCGAAACGACAGGACGTCGCTCCCATCTCCATAGCTGGCCACCAGCAACAGGTCGCCCTCCGCGGCCTCCTCCAGGGCGTCGCCCAGCAGCATCAAGGGGTACGCCGCCCCCGTGTTCCCCACCTTTCCGAAGAGCGAGTCCTGTATCTGCTCCTGGGAGAACCCCATTCGCCGCCCCAGCTGAGAGTGGCGTCGGGCGTCGGTGGAGTAGAAGGCGACCTTGGTGAAGTCGATGGGCGTGAGTTTGTACTTTGACAGGAACCCTCCAACGGCCCCGGTGAGGATCCGCTCCAACCCCTCCTCGTTCATGAACCGGTCTTCCCAGGAGCGCACGAAGGGGTCTCCCTGGGAGCGCCACATGTCAAGCATGTTCTCGGTAACGCTGTGGGTCCCCTCCGCCGTGGCTATCAGGCCCTCCTGGCCAAGGAGGACGGCAGCGGCGCCGTCCCCCAGGTTCCGCTCCATATCGCTTCGAGGGGCGGCCAGGCGGGTATCGGAGGCCACCACCAGTACCTGGCTCGCCGAGCCGGCGCTTATAGAGTCCATGGCCATCTTCAGCGCCGTGGTACCTGCCCGCAGGACTCCTGTAAGATCGGCCGTGAAGATGTCCCGACGCAGGTCCAGGGCGGTAGCGACTATGGCGGCGCACTGCTTCTCCACGTAGGGAGGAGAGGTTGTGGCGAAGAGGAGTCCGTCCACCTTGTCCCGGTCCACTCCCCGGAGGCAGGCCGTCCCCGCGGCCACCGCCATCGTAACGCTGTCCTCGTCGAAGTTTGCAATCGCCTTCTCGACGGATGAGCCCCACCCGTCGGTCTCCTTGCCCAGCCGGTACCTGGGGATATACGCCCCGAAGGACCTGATGCCTACCAAGCTCTCGCCTCCCCGTCGTTTCTGCCTAATCCTAGCAGTTGCCCCCTGGGGTGTCAATCGGAATCTCCCTAGGCTGTAACGACCGGCGTGTGCCTCCAAGTCCCGGCTTCACATTCTCCCCGGGGCATTCCGAGCGTCGCCCTTGCCCAGGTTCTTGGCTTGGGCTATGATACCAGACGGTTGCAACCCCCGCCCCATACTTGGACCGGGCGGCACGAGGCTCACAGGAGGATAAGCGATGGTGGCAAGGCACATCCCGACCGAGGAGGAGGTGATCGGTTACATGACCTCTCTCAGCAACTGGGGGAGGTGGGGCCCCGACGATGAGCTGGGGACCATCAACCTGATCACACCGGCGAAGATGGCCCAGGCAGGGCGATTGGTCAAGGAGGGGATCAGCGTATCCTGCTCACGACCCATCGTCCCCGAGGCCGCATCTGACAAGCTCCCTTTCCCGCCCCTCCACTTCATGCAGTGGACCGGGGAGTCGGCGCCCAGCAGCGGGTCGGGCGCCTCTCAGGACTTCATCGGATTCTCTACCCATGGGGCTGCCATTACCCATCTGGACAGCCTATGCCACGTTTTCTGGGATGCAAAAATGTACAACGGAAAATCAGCCTCGCTGGTCACCGCGCGGGAGAAGGCGACCGTGGGCGGAGTCCACATAGCCGGCGACGGGCTCGTGACCAGAGGTGTTTTGCTGGACATAGCCCAGGTGCGGGGCAAAGAGTGGCTGGACCCGGGAGACGCGGTGTTTCCGGAGGACCTGGAGGCGGCCGAGAAGGCCCAGGGCGTCCGGGTAGAGCCTGGCGATGCATTGCTGCTGCGATGGGGGTGGTACAAGAGGCGGGAGCGGCTTGGCCCCCCGACCTCGCTGGCCCGCCCGGGGCTGCACGCCGCCACGCTGCCCTGGCTCCACCAGAGAGGGGTAGCCCTTCTCGTCGCCGATGCCTCCCAGGATGTGGACCCCAGCGGCTACTCCCAGGCAAGGAACCCCATCCACGCGGTGGGGATCGTCGCCATGGGCCTCTGGCTCATTGACGCCGCTAACTGTGAAGAGCTGGCCAGCACCTGCAACCGGCTGAACCGCTGGGAGTTCATGTTCATGGTGGCGCCCCTGAGATTTCACAACGCCACCGGCTCTCCGGTGAACCCGCTGGCGGTCTTCTAGTTTCGTTATGTAAAGGGGCGTTCGGCGTCACCGCCTGCGTCTGAACTTTCGCAGGCATTTCAGGAGCCTCGGCGGCTCCATGTGCTGGCCCCGGATGGTGAAAGAGGTGTCGCCGACGTAGAGGTCCCCCCGGGAGTCTACCGCTACTCCGTGGGGAGCGATGAACTGCGTCGGTCCTTCCCCCTCGAGCGTGTCCCCGAAGCGGGTAAGGAGCTTCCCCTGAAGGCTGTACACGCTCACCCGGTGTCCCAGTCCTGGGCAGTCGTCCACACCGTCCATCCCGTTTAGCTCCCCGATGAAGAAGTTGCCCTCCGAGTCCAGACATATTCCATCCGGGCGATGGACGTTGTTCCACATGGTGAGGAACCGGCCGTTGGCGTCGAACACCTGTATCCGGTGGTTCTCCCTGTCGGCGATGTATACGTGATCCTCGCCGTCTATGACCACGTTATGGGGACGGATGAACTGCCCCGGGTCTACACCTGGCTCTCCCCAGGAGAGGATATGTCTGCCATCGGGGGAGAACTTGTGTATCCGGCAGTTGCCGTACCCGTCGGAGACGTACAGGTCCCCCGTCCTGGGGGAGACGGCGATGTGGGTGGGCCGGTTGAAGGGCTGTCCGGCCCACTTGGGAGAGGGTTGATTCGGCGTGCCCAGGGTCATGAGATGCGTGCCATCCAAAGTGAACTTCTGGACTGTGTGGAGGCCGTCGTCCACGCAGTAGACCGCATCGTCGGGGCTGATGTGGATGCCGTGGGTCCTCTTGGTGAACACGCCCTCTCCCCAGGATTTCAGAAAGTTGCCATCCCGGTCGAGGACGATCACGGGATGCTCTCCCCTATTGAAGAGGTACACGTTGTCCGCGGAGTCCACGGCCACACCGGCTACATCCACCAGGGACCAGCCTTCAGGGAGCTTCTCCCAACCCTCCACGGGCTCGAAAACCAGGTTAGCGCTGCCCAGTGTCATGGCCATGTCGGCATTACCTCCTTAACATTGCTGACTGTGTCCCAGTCCCATCAGCCGTTTCCAGCCTCGGGCCCGCCGTCTGGGTGAGCAGTGGGCCCACTGCCATCGTCTATGATCCGCCCGTCCCGCATCCGTACGATGCGGTGTGCTCTCCGGCCTACGTCCAGCGAGTGGGTCACCAGCACAAAGGTCTGGCCGTTGGCCCGGTTGAGCTCGCACATCAGGTCGATAATTCCACCGGCGGTCTCGCTATCGAGGTCGCCGGTGGGCTCGTCGGCCCAGATGATGGCGGGGTTGTTGACCAGAGCCCGCCCTATGGTGACACGCTGGCGCTCCCCTCCCGAGAGCTCTCCCGGCAGGTGGCTCGCCCGGTCTACGAGGCCCACCAACTCCAGCACTTCCAGCGACCTTCTGCGAGCGTCCCTGGCGCGGACCCCGGAAACCAGGAGGGGCATCTCCACGTTCTCTACAGCGCTCAGCACCGGCAGGAGGTTGTATAGCTGGAACACAAACCCCATCCGGCGCGCCCGGTAGTCGCTCCTTTCGTCGTCGGGAAGCCTGTGAAGCTCCGTGTCCTCGATCCAGATCTCCCCTGAGTCGGGGGAGTCCAGACCCGAAAGGCAGTTAAGCAGAGTGGTCTTGCCGCACCCGCTTGGACCCATGATCGCCACCATCTCTCCCCGGCGCACGGCCAGGTCCACACCCCGAAGGGCCTCAACCTTGACCTTGCCTGTAGCGTAGGTCTTGTATACCATCCTGGCGACTATGTTGGTTCCGTCCATCGGCTCCTCTCCAGGCCAAGCCTTCGTCCGTGACGAGATCGCCATTACGACAACCGCACACTACCCCCCGGACGTGTAGACACCACCGCCGGGTGCGGGCCGCGTTTTCCGGGTCCGTGTCCTAGTGTATAATTGGCCCGTGGCGACTGCAACCCTTCTCGGACACATCGGCAACACGCCCCTGGTGGAGTTGCGACATATGTCGCCCAAACCGGGAATTCGCATATTCGCCAAGCTGGAGGGACAGAACCCCGGTGGCAGCGTCAAGGACCGCATCGTGCTGGGGATGCTGGAAGCGGCCGAGGCTCGCGGCGATCTCAGCCCAGGGGACACGGTGGTGGAGGCCAGCAGCGGCAATACCGCCATAGCCCTGGCGATGGTGGGCAAGCAAAAGGGCTATGAGGTGCGGGTCATAATCCCCAGCGAAGTGGTCCCCAGCGTTGCCGATATCCTCCAGCTCTATCGAGTCGAGGTCACCTGGTGCGAGCCCGGCGCGGGCATGAAGGGCGCTATCGACCTGGCCTCCGCGATGGCGCGGGAGAAGGGGTGCTACTACCTCAGCCAGTTCAGTGACAGCGTGAACACGGAGACACATTACCGGACCACCGGAGAGGAGATCGCCCGGTCTCTACCCCAGGTGGACGTGTTCGTGGCGGGCATAGGCACAGGCGGCACGATCATGGGTGTGGGGAGACGGCTCAGGGAGTCCAACCCCCGTGTGCGCGTCCTCGGGGTGGAGCCCAGGATGGGGGAGCGGCTTCAGGGACTACGAAGCCTCTCGGAGGGGTATGTGCCACCCCTCCTCGACCTCAAGCATTTGGACGGGCGGTTCCTGGTGGACAGCGCCGCCGCCATCGATACCGCCCGCGAGGTAGTGCAGGCCGAGGGCATCCTTGCGGGGGTATCCTCCGGGGCCACCCTCCACGCCGCGCTCCGGGTGGCCCGCGACATGGAGCGGGGAAATATCGTGGTCATGTTCTCCGACGGAGGCTGGAAATACCTACCCGCCCGCCCCTGGTGGACCAGTCGTGAGGGCCTGGAAGACCTGGACGATACCCACTGGTGGTGAATGCCGCCTGGCCTGTCCCCCGGTTCCCGTCCTTGCTACCCACAGTTCATGCGTCGGCGAAGCCTCGTACCTGCCTGATGACACCCCGCCGCCCCCCACGCTGACTTTCGCCGGCACCGCTGAGGGCCTTCGCCCCCCTGCCCGGAAGCTCTTTCTGGGTATATCTCTTCGAACGTCCTCGACCTGTCCAGCCTTCCCTGGCCAAGTGGCCTACCGCGGGTGTGACCATCGTACGATGTGGCGGGTGAGTCCTCGGGATAGGATGGTCTTAGTGGAGGGCTCGAGAGATGCTCGGACGACTGGCGCACTTCGTTCCCTCCTGCGGGGGGATACCCGGCAGCCGGCTGCGCTTCTTCCAGGGAGGTGGAGGCGGACTCCTCATGGAGACCGTTGTCGCAACGCTGGTGTTCGCTCTGGTGGGCACGGCGGTGCTGTCTGGCGTCTCAACGGCGCACACCTCGGGCGCCAGGACGGAGCGGCAGTCTAAAGCGGAGAACATCGCCCGGGACCAGATGGAGTACGTGTACTCGCTGCCCTACGTGGCGCCGCCGGCCGCGTACCCCGCCGTCGAGACTCCTCCGGGCTACACTGTGGAGGCTGCCTCCGAGGAGTACGTGACGGGAGACGCCGACATCTCCAGGGTGGTGGTAACCGTCCGTCATGGGGGGATTGATACCCTGGTCCTGGAGACGCTGAGGGTCAGGGAGTAAGGCGCCGAAGATGAGCGCAGTCGCCGGTATGAAAAGGCGTGCGAAGGGCTCTGCGGGGTTCACCCTCGCCGAGGTCCTGGTAGCCGTGGGTATTCTGACACTGCTCACGGGGCTGACCGGGGATGCAATCTTCCAGACGTTCTCCCTCCAGCGCACCTGGCGCGACGATGTGTCTGCCACCAGGGATCTCCGGCACGCCGGGAGCTGGTTCGCGGGTGATGCCCTGAATGCCGAGACCACGGACCTGGTGGATGGCAGCCCGCCAGTGGACCATGTCTCCCTCTCCTGGACCGGCAGCGACGGTGCCTACCACACGGCCACTTATAACCTCTCCGGCGGAGTGCTGAGCAGGGAGTTCGACGGGAACGTTAGCGACACCGCCCGAGGAGCGGTCTCCGTGGGCTTCTCCCTGTCAGGGAGCGTACTGACACTCACGCTGGCGGTGGAGGCGGAGCAGGGCACCATCAGGAGCATAAGCCAGAGGACCTACCTGCGGGCCTTGCAATGACGGGCCGGGGCGGTGGTGACAGGGGGACCGCCATGGCCCTGGTGCTCGCCTTCGTGTTCCTGGCCGTCCCGCTGGTCACCGCGTCTCTCAGTCTCGCGGGCATCCTAAGCATCGACTCCCGGGTGAAGACTCGCATAACCAAAAGCCAGTATTCGGCCATCGGAGCAAGCCAGCACGCTATCTATCGCCTGCTGTATGAGCTGGGCTACGCCGATGGGCTCACGACCGATGTGCCAGACAGCTATTCGGTTACCCTCAACGGCTCGGCGGTTGCCGTGGCGGTGGTGAAGTCTTCGGCCGGTGCCTCCGCCCAGCAGTTTTCCCCCGCCGAACCCAGCGGCACATTCCGCACCTACAAAGGGGTAACTCCCTCCACGGCACCACCGGCCACGCCGACCACCTTCAGCTATGTCATCACCATGGATAACCTGAGCGACAGCGCGAAGAGAGTTACCAAAGTCCATGACGAGCTACCCGCCGGGTTCAGTTATGTTCCCGGGTCGACCAGCGGCGTGACCTTCGACGAGCCCACCGTGGTGGGGCAGCAGCTCACGTGGGACCTGGGTTCCATACAGGTGGAGGTGCAGTCGGGACAATCGGTCAGTTTGGCGTTTCAAGCGGGGGCCAGTCTTACCGATGGCACCTACTGCAATGAGGCCTGGGTCGAGCCGGGTGGCACGCAGATCAGCAGCGGCAAGACGGCGCCGGTCCTGGTTGGGGCAACACAGGCAGGCCTGTGCGGAGGCGCCGTCGCCATAGTGACCAAAACAGTGTCGCCGGCGCTCGTGGCGCCTAACACAGATACCAACTATAGCTACACTATCAGCATCGAGAACGGTGGGACCCTGGACCTGAACGTCAGTAACGTGGAGGACCGCCTGCCGCCGGGTTTCCTGTACGTGCCTGGGTCCACTACGGGCGACCTGACGGCTGACGACCCGTCGATCACTCTGTGGCAGGGCAGACAGCGGCTTCAATGGGGATTTACTCCCCAACAGAGCATCCCGCCGGGAGAGACAAGGACCCTGGCGTTCTACGCCGGCGCCGCGTCGAACTGCTCAGTGATCTTTCCAGTGCTGTCCCAGCAGTAGGTGTAAGCGGTCTGATCTTCCCTCAGGTACCCGCTGAGGGGGGCAGCTCCGACGCCGGCAGGAAGAGCCGTCCAGGTCTTGGAGGACAAGTCGCCGCTCCCAAGGGCGGTCACGCTGAATATGCCCGTATCGGCCATCATGGTGTCCATGGCGACCTGCACGTTATCCGTCTCTGCCGCCTTGGCCCCTGTGTCTCCCTTGTCGCTGAAAATGACCACGCTGGGAACGATCACCGCAGCCAGGGCCACGATAATGCCGACGGTTACAAGCAGCTCCACCAGTGTAAAGCCAGCCTGCTGTCTAAGGGCACCCCTTGCCCGCTCCACTAGTATCCTTTGCATCTCCGTATTCCTCCCTTCCTAGTATGGTGTGGACCCGGTTTCCGGCTGGGACATCGGCTAGGCCCCAACCGGCCCGGAACCCTATCTAAAATATACCCGGAGTCCGGAGGTTTGACTTCGTCCAATAGTCACACCTAATGTGGGACGTTGATACAGTATCGGAAGTAAAGGAGCCTGGGGCTCGTGGGAACCCCTTAGGCCAAGGAGTCAGTCGCAACCATTGTGTGGAGGGTACGGATTGCTGGGCCAAGGTCGGTGATGCCAAGCGGCATACTCACGACTATTGGCCTAGGAGGGACGGGCCCGCTCACGGGCCGGCTTCCACCGAGGCTTTGAGCCGGAACCCAAGGTCGCCGCCCGGCGTCTGCGAGCCGCTGCCGCCCCGGGACGCCTCGATCCGCTCGATTCTCAGGTCGCTGAAAAGGCCCGACGCTGACAGCTCCGACGCGTAGTTGAGAAGACCGTCATAGCTGGATGCGGTGCCATCCAGGACGAGCCCGCCCACATTGATCCCCACGCTGGAGACGTGCACGTCCCGGGGGAAGGCCAGGCCTGTGATGGTCTCTAGACTTACCAGAAGGGTTTTCAGCCCTGTATCGAGGGGCCCTACCAGGGCCTCCAGTGCCAGCCTGCGCTGTCGGGTGTCCACCACTCTCTGCCGAATCACATCAGCGCGGACCAGCCCCAGATGGTGCTGACGCTCCTGCTGCTCCAGCTCGGCCACCCGGCTGCCTTCGATGGCTGCTTCCGATGCCGCCGAGTCCACGGCCCCGGTGGCGTAAATGCCCACGGCCACCAGGAGGACAAGGGCGGCGAACGCGGCGGCGGGTCCGATGGGTCGCCGGCGGAGATGGCGTTGGGGAAGCAGGTTGAAGGCGCCTGGCCGGTCCACGAGGGCAAGGCCGATGTTTGGTGCGAACTCCCCCGAAGGAAAGTCCCTGGGGAGTGGCAGCCCAGGGGCGAAGGGTAACACCTCCCGCTGGACGGTCCTCCGAAGCTCCTCCGCCAGTGGCCCATCGCCCAACCTCGATAGCGCTACCGGTAGCGGCCCACCGTCAGCCCGTGACGACGGGGTCTGATCGTAGCCTGCCATCTGCTCGACAGCCCGGGCCACGGCCTCGGCTCCTTCCGTTGGGCCCGGAGCCCCCTCTGGGACCGTCACCTTGCGCACGGCTTCGGGGATCCCGTCGCGAAGGAGGACGACGGTCGTCCCGGTACGCTCGGGATGGACAATGATGGCGTTCGACGCTCCGGCGGCGTATCCCAGGGCAACTCCCCTGGGATATACCGCCGCCGGGCGAAGGCCTGACCTCCTGAGCAGATGTACGTGGGAGTCCACCGTAGCTTTAGGTACAGCCGTGGCCACCGTCTCGCGGGTGTCCCGTAGCTTCCGGAGCCGCCACGAGATGTCTACCTCCTCCCGGGAGAAGGAGATACTCTCCAGCACCTCTGAAGTTATGACCTGGTCGAGAAAGCGCCGGCTGAGGGGGGGTATGGGGAACCGGCGTATCATGGTCTGGTAGAGGGGGAGGGCGATAACTGCGCGGCCCCGGCGCACCCGTAGCTGCTTCAGGAGTGCTCGCAGCCGTGACGAGTCCGCCTCCTCCAGGTCTGCCGAGTCATGGCCCTTGCCGGAGGGTTGCTCCTGGCGTGCCACCCACCCCCACGCCACCACCTTCCTCCTCCTGAACACCGCCACGCGGATGACGTCCGACTCAATGCTCACGGTGATCGTGGGGGTGACGAGCATGTCGGCCAGTCTCCGGAAGGGCCGCCGCAGGCCCGGCCACGGGAGCCTACCCTGGGGTTCGGCTCCAGAAACGACGAAGGCAACCTCAAGGGGTACGTCCGGTAGGGCTGGCCCCCCGCCGTCCCCCCCTGCATCGGCGGACCGGGCCGTTCCGGTCCCGAGTAGTCGAAGCCGAATCACTGGCCCTCCGCTGCCGTCAGGGTATCCTTGGGCGAGAGATAGAAGAGGAGCTTGAGCTGGGCCGTAACTGCGGCGGGGCTGCCTCTCCCATCCTCAGAGGCCGAGCTGGGTTCGTATGGTCCCGATTGGAACGTAATGTGAAGGTCGGTAACGGCCATCGCGGGTACTGCCTGGTGAACCAGGGACAGATACCTGAGGAGACCATCCGCGTTGCCGTTGAGGGCCAGTGTCACGGACTGCTGGGTAAAGCCGGCCGTGCTAAAAGGTGCCGGCTTTGGCTCTCCCACAGCTATCGACGTCAAACCTACGGGCGTCTCGTGGGCTAGCTGGGAAAGTATCGCAATAAGGTCGTTCCCGCCCTCGCGGCCGAAGGCGCTGTCCAGCGCCTTGAGCCCCAGCGTCTCGGACTCCATCTCCATCTCGAGGGCCTCCTCATTGGGAGGCGCTACCTGGAGGGCCGAAGCGATCCGGCGGGCCTCGCCAGTCAGAGAGGTGACGTCCTGGGAGGCGTCGAGGTAGCGTATGCCCAGGTAGGCGTAATATGCGAGGAGGGCCGTGCCCAGCGCCAGGGCCAAGGCCGCCCAGGGACGTGTCAGGGGCCATAGGTGGACATGTCCCCCCCGGCGCTTCGCCACCATCCCACCTTCTGCCGCGCCGAGCAAGCCCTACCCCAAGGCATTCATGCCGGAGTATATGGGGACAAACATGGAAAAGGCTATGAACCCGACGATGCCCCCCACGACCAACGTGGAGGCTGGCTCCAGCATCCCGAGAAGGCTGTTGAGCCGCCTCTCCACCTCTTGCTGATAAGCATCGGCCGTGCTACTCATGATCTGCCGTAAGGAGTTGCTGTCCTCGCCCGTCATGACCAGCTCCACGAAGATCGGGGGCAGAATCCGGTAGTGTCTCAGGGCTTCAGCCAGGCCATGTCCGCTCATGATGCTCGCCTCGGCACCTGCAAAGGCCCGCCTCAGCAGGAGGTTCTTACAGCCTCGGGTGCCCAGATGCAGGGCCGTCACCAGGGGCACCCCGGCTTCAAGCAGCATCGCCACGGTGCGGCTGAACCTGGAGATCTCTCCGGCCACGATGAAGGAGCCCAGGATGGGGGTACGGGCAGTGGCGGTGTCCATCCAGAGTCTCGCCCTGGGCGCGCGCCGCAGCAGAAGCAACGCCCCCGCTCCGGCCATGGTCCCCAGGAACATATTGCGCATATTGTCCTTGACGCCTTCCGCCAGCGCCACGGCGATACGGGTCGTCAGCGGTATGTCCGCATCCATCCGCTGGAAGACATCCAGCAGTGGGGGCAGCGCGACGGTAACCAGCACACCCAGGGTCACCGTCGAAAGCCCGACGATAGCCAGGGGATACATCAGAGCCCTCATGGCCCGCCGCTTTGCCTCCTGCTCCTTCTCCAGGATGTCCGCCAGCTGCTCCAGGGCAGGTCCCAACTTTCCCGTGGACTCGCCCGCTTCCACTACGGTGATGAACAGGGGGCTGAACAGGTTGGGGTACTCCGCCAGCGCCGAGGAGAGGTTGCCGCCTTCGCTCAGGTTTATGTGGATGGCGCCCAGGGTACGCCGCATGACGGGGTTTAGGCTGCTCGATTGGAGCATCCCCAGGGCTCGAAGCAGGCTGCCGCCTGCATTGAGCATAATGGCCATCTGCCGGGCGAAGTGCACCAGTTCGCCGCGGCCGACCTGCCGCAGGGATAGCTGGCTGATGCCGGGAAACCGGCGGACCGGTGCCAGCCGGAGCAACTTGTACCCCTCGCGGGAGACCTGCTGGCGGGCCTCGAGCTCGCTTCGGGCCTTCAACCGGCCCTTGACCACGCCTCGCTCCATGGAATACGCCAGATAGGAGAACTCCACCACACCTCTCCTTAGTCTAGACTGAACAGGATGCGCATCACCTCGTAGGGAGTAGTGGTCCCTTCCTTGACCTTGAGCATCCCTTCCCGTCGCATGGGTGTCATGCCTTCCCTGAGCGCCTGTTCCCAGAGCATGTGCCGGGAAGGCTGATCGAGGAACATCTGCCGTAGGGAGTCGGACATAGTCAAGAGCTCAAATACACCCGCTCGACCTAGGTAGCCGGTATGGGCACACATGTTACAGCCGGAGCCATAGGCGAACCGTTGCTGGGCCTCTCCCATCTCTGAGGAGTAAGCCGCCTGATCCGCCACGGGACCAACCACCAGCTCCCGGCAGCCGCTACATACCATACGGACCATGCGTTGGGCGGCGATCCCGGCAACTGACGAGGCGATCGGATAGGGAGCCACTCCCAGGTCCCGGAGGCGCAGCAGCGCCGACACCGCGTCGTTGGCGTGAAGGGAGGTGAGGACCAGATGCCCGGTCAGCGCAGCCTGAGTCGCGATCACCGCTGTCTCCTGGTCCCGTATCTCACCCACTAGTATCACGTCGGGGTCCAGTCGGAGGATGCTGCGTAGCTGGGTAGCGAAAGTGATGCCCGCTTCCGCCTGTACCTGCATCTGGTTAACATCGTGGATCCGGTACTCCACCGGGTCCTCCAGGGAGATGACGTTCTGCTCCTTCCGGTCTATCTGGAGGATAGAGGCGTAGAGGGTGGTGCTCTTGCCGGCGCCCGTGGGCCCGCACACGATGATCATCCCATAGGGAAGCCGCATCAGCCGGCGGTAGCTCTCCAACGCCTGGGTGCCCATCCCCAGCTGGTCCAGCCCAAGGAGCGTCAGCTTCTTGTCTAGGAGGCGCAGGACGGCCATCTCGCCGTCTGCGGTGCCGCTGACCGCCACACGGACGTCCACCTGTCTGTTGTTTAGCTCGAAAGTGAGCTGGCCGTCCTGGGGCCGCCGCCGCTCGGCGATGTTCATGCCCGAGGCGATCTTGAGGCGGGAGATTAGCATCGGATGAGTCGCCGGCGGCACGCTTGCCACGTCATGCAGGATACCGTCTATCCGGAAACGGACCCTGATCGCCTTCTCCGCCGGCTCCAGATGTACGTCCGACGCCCGGTCCTGGAGGGCCTGACGTATGAGAAGGTCTACGAGCTCCGCCGGCGGAGCATCCTCCAGCCGTTGCCCCGGGACCTCCCCTCCGGTGGAGCCCACCTGTCCGGGCCGCGTTCTTAGCCCCTCATTCAGCCGGTAGACGAGGTCGATGTGCGCCAGAATGTCCTCATGGGTAGCTATCACAGGCTCTATGAAAGACCCCGTCCTGGCGGTGAGGTCCTGTAGGGTTCCCAGGTCCGAAGGATCGGCTATCGCCACAGTCAGGTAATCCCCCTGTTTCGACAGCGGCAGGGCAATGTACCTGCGGGCTGCCGCCTCTGGCAGGAGGGCCACGGCTTCCGGGTCTATGGTCTGACCCCTCAGATCGACCATGGTGATGCCAAGGTAGAGGGCCGTAAGGGCCGCCAGGTCCCGGGAGAGCACTAACCCATCGCGGACCAGGACACTCCCCAGAGGTACTCTTTCCCTCCGCGCCACCTCCCATGCTCGAGCCGCCTGATGCTGGGACAGCAGGCCCGCCTCTACCAGCACGGGGGCAAGGCCGGTCGCACGCCCCGGGGTCGGCTGGGCCGGCGGTCCTCCGGGGCCTCCGAGGCTTCCGGGAAAGATCGCGGTTTGCGCCGGTACCTCTACGGAGATCCCAGGCACTCCCCCGAGCCCTTTTCTACTCCCGAGACCCATGGTATCCTCCGACCGCCCATCCAAAGCCACATCTACGCAGGGGACACCTCGGCGAGCTTCACGTTGACCAGGCGCTCGTGTCCCGTGGGACCTAGCCCCAGGGGTGATGCCACGTGGCACACCCCTTCCATGTCGAGGAGCAGTGCCTTGAGGCACAACGGCTCCCGAAGCCCGAGCCAGATGTTCATGCCCTCTTTCTGGTGGTTGTTGCCGACCAGACGCAGTAGCCGAAAGTGGGGATTCTGGCACAGCCGGTCCACAAAACGGATCATCTGCCGTATGGACCCGTTGGCCTCTACGTTGAGTCTCACACTGCCCTCGAAGACCTCGGAGCTATCCCCGCCCTCAGCCGGCACCCCAAGAACGAGGCCCTTGTCTAAAGAATGCTGCTCAGATTCTTCCGAGACGATGCCCGGCCCGTCTCCGAGGGGCGAGCTCCCACTGGAGCGGGATATGGGGGGCAGGCCGGTGGGTGTCACGATGGAGTCCAGGGCCTCCTGGAAGAGGCGCCTGACCTCTGCCTGGACTAGGTCCGTCACCCGGGATTTCACCTGGGCGATGGCATCCTGGATGTCCGCGGTGATGGCACCGATCTCCCATGGGGGGCGGCCGCCGAAGGGCCCAGTGTGGGATTCAGGGTTCCCGAAAGGTGCCTGAAACGTAGTGTCTGCCTCGTAGCCTTGCAGGGTAATGTTCATCTGTTTTCCCTCCTTTATTTTGGCCTGGCGGCCCAACCGGGGTGTGCTCCCGGTGCGCCTCGTATCTCGATGTGGGCCGCGCCTAGATAGAGAGCCATCCCAGCCGCACTGCCTTGACCACGGCGTGGGTCCGGTCGGACGCCCGGAGCTTGATCATGATGCCGGTGAGGTGGTTTTTCACCGTACGCTCCGATATCGATAGATCATCGGCTATAAGTTTGTTGGAGTTTCCCTCAGCCACCAGCGACAGGACCTCCCGCTCCCGCAGGGTGAGGGCCTGGGCGTCGATCCGAGCGGCCTCCTGGTCCTGAGGTCGCACCAGCACGCCTCCGTTGATGTGTAGGACACTTAGGGATATTCTGAACAAGTCTGGGCATAGTAGCATAGAGAATAGCACTGTGTTCGGGGAGATAATTGATGGACCAGCCAACATTTGCGGACTTGGAATACGAGAGCAAGAAGCGCAAGATCCGCCGGGAGATATTCCTGGAGCGCATGGATGCTCTGATCCCGTGGGAACAGATGGAAGAGCGCATCCGTCCGTTCTATCCCAAGGCGGGCCGAGGCCGTCGACCATATGAGTTGTCGGCGATGGTGCGGATACACTGCGTGCAGTTGTTCTACAACTTGAGCGATCCTGGTATGGAGGACATGCTCTACGAGGTCGAGTCGGTGAGACGGTTCGTAGGGTTGAAGCTGTCGGGCCCGCTGCCGGACGAGACGACGATTCTGAACTTCCGCCATCTGCTGGAAGAGCATGAGTTGGGGCAGAGTCTGTTCGAGGAGATCAACCGTCATCTGGAGTCCCAGGGACTGCGGCTTCGGGAGGGGACGATCGTGGACGCGAGCATCATAGAGGCGCCGTCATCGACGAAGAATCGTGCGGGTGAGCGAGACCCTGAGATGCACCAGACGAAGAAGGGGAACGAGTGGCGCTTCGGGATGAAAGTACACGTAGGCGCTGACGCTGAGACGGGAGTGGTACACAGCATGACTACGACGCCAGCTAACGTGCATGATGTGACAGAAGCGCACCGATTGCTGCACGGTGGAGAGAAACGAGTGTGGGGGGATGCGGGGTATCAGGGAGTGGACAAGCGGTTGGAGAATCGAGAGTTGGATGTGGAGTGGCGAGTGGCGATGAGGCCCGGCCGGCGACGGCACCTGGAGCCTGGCAGCTACGAGGCGTTGGTGGAGAAGCGCAAAGCGTCGGTCAGAGCGAAAGTGGAGCATCCGTTCCTGTACGTGAAGCGGCGCTTTGGCTACGCCAAGGTGCGCTACCGAGGGTTGGCTAAGAACGCGCAACGGCTGGCATTGCTACTGGGGCTGGCCAACTTGATGACGGCAGAGCGCCGTCTGGCGACATGAGAGGGGCGCAGTGCGCAAATCACGGCCGGGGAGCCGCGATGGCTCCGAAAAGCCGCTTCGAGGCCACAACAGACACGGTCTGAACGCCTCAACCACGACCTGGAACGTCACAAAGATGCCTGAACGTCTCCAAAGAACGGAACCACTCTGCCCATCCACGCTTGCGCCGAGTTGTTCAGAGGTTCCCTAGCAAACTAGTGGTCGTCATTGTCCCTCTCCCCTGTGAAGTCTATCCGTCCGTTTCGTTGCGCGCTCTACCTAATCCATTTATAGACTGGGGCCGATGTAAATGTAGCGTGAGAGGGGTGTGCAAGAGGGTGAGGTTTTGGATCGTGGACTTGACTTGCTAATTCCGTTATTGGTTGACAGGTGGGATGCCCACGCCTACAATCTCGGTGTGCGCGGCACCGGTGAGGGCTGCAAGGAGAGGGAGGTGAAGATATGGCGGTTCCCCCCAACGAGATCGTCCGGGACGCGGTGGCTGACGCCATCGACAAAAGGGGAGAGATAGGCGTTCAGGTCGCGGCCTATCTGGACAACGAGCTGGTCGTGGATGTCTGGAAGGGCCTCGCGGATGAGACCACGGGGAGAGGGGTAGAGGCCGACACCCTGTTTCCGGTATTCTCCGTGGTCAAGGCGGTGACGGCGGTGGCGCTGCACATCCAGGCCGAAAGGGGGCTGGTGGACTACTACGAGCCCATGGCCAGGTACTGGCCCGAGTTCGGAGCTCACGGCAAAGACAAGGGCACCGTCTACGACGCCCTGACCCACCGGCTCGGGGTCCCGATGATGCCTCTGGGAGTGACGCCGGAGCTGATGTGCGACTGGGACTGGATGGTCCGGCGAATCGCCGATATGAGGCCCCTCTTCGAGCCCGGCACCCGGAGCGCCTACATGGCCTACACCTTCGGATGGGTAGTGGGAGAGGTGGTACGGCGAACGGACCCCAAGGAACGGCCCTTCGGCACCTTCGTCCAGGAGGAGATCTGCCAGCCTCTGGGCATCGACAACCTCTGGCTGGAAGTGCCGGACGAGGCGATTCCCAGGATGGCCAAACTAACGAACCTCCCTCCCATGCCGCCCGGCGCGCCTGGCATGGCCCCCGACTCCATACGGCCCCTGGCCATTCCACCCCAGGTGGCCACCATGGCCGAGGTGTTCGAGCGGCCGGACGTACGGCGTGCCTGCATCCCCGGTGCCGGCGGCACCATGAACGCCCGTAGTGAGGCCCGGTTCTTCGCCATGCTGGCCAACGGTGGGGAGTTGGACGGCGTCCGGCTGCTATCGGAGGAGCGGGTGAGGCTTTTCAGTGTCCGCCGTCCTCCATGTGACTATGACCCTTTCTATGGCGTTCCCCACATAGCGAGCATCGGAGGCTTCCACCTGGCGGGAAGTCCCCATGGCATGGCGGCTGCGGGGAACAACCCCCGCACCTTCGGGCATACGGGCGCCGGTGGCTCGCTGGGCTGGGCGGACCCGGATACACACCTGGCGGTGGCCATCACCCACAACCGGATGTTCTCTCCCTTCGCCGGTGCCAACGAAAACCCCTTCGTTCCCATAGGGGAGGCGGTCAGGGAGGCGTTGCGAGCGGTGGTGCCTCGGGACTTCAAGTAGCCATCGCCCAGTGGACCGCCTTCATCAGGAGCTCACCCTTGTTCGGGCGCGTGGGTGTCGCTGAAGAGTGGCAGCTGCAGCTGGCGGGACTCCCCGAAGCCGGAGACCCCGATGCCCAGGAGGCGGAAGGCGCGGCCCGGCCAGAGCTCTCCCGACAGCAGCCGCCAGCCCGTCTCCAGAAGCTCGCTCTCCGAGCGGGTGGGCACGGCGAGTGTGGCCTGGCGAGTGAAGGTGGTAAAGTCGGACAGCCGGAGCTTTACCGTTACTGTCCTGCCTTGCAGGCCCTTGCTTTCCAGATGGCGAGCTACGTTGCCGGCCAGACGCGCCAGCTCCTGCTGAAGCTGCCGGGAGTCGCTCAAGTCGCCGGGGAACGTGGTCTCGGCGCTAACCGACTTCGTCACCCGCTCTGTGTGTACCGGCTCGTCGTCCCGTCCCGCAGACTTCGCCTGGATGGTGGGCGCGCGCTTGCCGAAGCGGCGGGCGAACCACTCGGAGGGCTGGCCGGCGAGCTGCCCGATGGTCTCTATGCCGTCCCGTCGCAGGCGCTCCGCGGTCTTGGGGCCGATTCCCCAAAGTTTGCCCACGGGCAGTGGCGCCAGGAAGGCCCCCTCCTCACCGGGAGGTACCACCACGAGCCCGTCGGGCTTATCGAGGTCCGAGGCGATCTTGGCCACCGACTTGCCGGTTCCCGCGCCGACGGAGAGGGTCAGGCCCGTTTCGAGGTTGACCTTGCGCTTCAGCGAGATGGCTACGGCACGAGGATCGGCCCCCGCTTCCACCAGAGAGGTAATGTCCAGGTAGGCCTCGTCCAAGGAGAGGGGTTCAACCAGCGTCGTTAGCTCGTGGAAGATCGCCATCACTTGGCCGGACACCTGGCGGTAGCGGTCGAACCTTGGGCGGACGATAATCCCCTCGGGGCATAGCCGCGCCGCTATGGCCATGGGCATGGCCGAGTGAGCGCCGAATTTGCGCGCCTCGTAGGATGCGGTGGTCACCACGCCCCGCGCCTCCGGCCGGCCGCCCACCAGTACCGGCCTGCCCCGGAGCTCAGGACGGTCGAGCTGCTCTACCGCGGCATAGAAGGCATCCAGGTCGGCGTGGAGAATGTAGCGCAACTAACGTATCCCTTGGTCGCCCTTCCTCGATCTATATTTTACCCCCTGCCCGCTAGTGCTGTAACCGGGGCCATGCCACCCACCTGGAGCCCGGCATGCTTGGTCTCGTGGTGGTATCGCCCAGGCTGATGCCGTGTTGACCGCGGCCCTGGGCTTCTCTATAATCCTTTGGGCTGAACCACTGTAGGGAGGATGCGAGTATGAAAGCGGTCTCGTGGGACGATGTGCGGGAGGATGTGCTGATTGGGGGGATACGGCGCCGGATCGTCACCGGCGAGAATGTGATGCTGGGCCGGCTTAATTTTCCCAAGGGCTCGAAGGTCCCACCCCACCGCCACGAGAACGAGCAAATCTCCCACGTGCTGACCGGCGCCCTGCGCTTTATGTTAGGTGGCACCGAGGTTGTGGTCCGCGCGGGGGAGACCCTCCACATCCCCTCCAACGTGGAGCACGGCGTCGAGGCCCTCGAGGAGACCGACGGGATCGACGCCTTCAGCCCCATTCGCACCGACTGGCTAGACGGCTCCGACGCCTACCTCCGGGAGGAGGTCCAGGGCCGCTGACGTCCCGAGGAGGCATGGATTGGTAGACCCCATCGCTCCGGCGAAGGGTCAGCAGGCCGGCGACCTCCGTTACTACGTGCGCCGTCCGGTGGTGCGAGGGACTCAAGGAATAGTGTGCGCCGGGCACTACCTGACGACCATGTCGGCCGTGCGGATGCTGCTCAGCGGAGGCAACGCCTTCGACGCAGCCGCGGCTGCCACCCTCGCCGCCGCCGTCGTGGAGCCGACCATGGGCTACTCCCTCGCCGCCGAAGTCTCGCTCCTCATGTATCATTCCTCCAGCGGGCAGACCCGGGTGCTGTGTGGCCAGGGTGGCGCCCCCGGTGGGGCTACCCTTGAGCTCTTCAAGAGCAGGGGCCTCGACAAGATAGTCTCAGGCCCGGGCTTGAATTCGGAGTTGGCTTTCACCGTGCCCGGTGTGCTGGGCGCTGTCGTCCTCATGCTCCAGACCTACGGTACGAAGACCTTCGACGAGGTGATGGCGCCCGCCGTGGAGTACGCCCGCCGGGGATTCCCCGTGTACAGATTTATGGCGCGGCGCCTGAGCTCTTCCGACATCAGGGAGCAGTTCGGTTACTATCCTCCAGGTGGGACGGAAGTCTTCTACCCCGGCGGCCATCCGCCGGAGGTGGGCCAGGTGCTGGTGCAGAAGGAGCTGGCGGCTACCCTGGGTAAACTGGCCTGGGCTGAGGCCAGGGCGGGAGGCAGCAGGACTGCCGGCCTGGAGGCCGCCCGGGATGCCTTCTATACGGGAGAGATAGCCCGCACCATCGTCCAGTACTCCCATCGGGTGGGGGGTGTGCTGAGTCTTGAAGACCTGGCCAGCTACCGCGCCCGGTTCGAGGAGCCCATAGTGACGACGTTCATGGGTTGCGAGGTCAATACACAGACGACCTGGACTCAGGGCGCGGTGCTCCTTCAGACCCTCAACGTTCTGGAGCATTTCGATCTACGGACCATGGGCCACAACTCCCCCCAGTACATCCATACCATCACCGAGGCCCTCAAGCTGGCCTTCGCCGACCGGGAGGCCCTCTACGGGGACCCGGACTACTCCCGCGTGCCGGTGGCAGGGCTCCTCTCCAAGGAGTACGCCGCCGAGCGCGCCGGGCTCATCAGGGCAGATAGCGCGGCACCCGAGCTGCCGGAGGCCGGGGACCCGTGGCGCTATTGTGGTGTCACGAAGGCGCCGGAGAGAGGGGCTATGGTCCTACCCGCTCCGGCGTCGCCAGGAGCGGCGGACCCGCCCCAGGATGGGACGACCTACTTCTCCGTCATTGACCGGGAGGGGAATATGGTCTGTGCCACTCCCAGTGGCGGCTTCCTGTTCAGGTCGGTCTTCTTTCCAGAGCTGGGATTTGCCCTGAGCACCCGTAGCGAGACCTTCTTCCTGGAGCCGGGTCATCCCAACGTCCTTCAACCCGGAAAGCGCCCTCGCAATACCCTGGTGAACTATATACTATCCAAGAATGGCCGGCCCTTCCTGACTGTGGGCTGCCCTGGGCGTGACAACCAAGCCCAGGCCGACCTTCAGGTAATTCTCAACGTACTGCTATTCGGGATGGACCCCCAGCAGGCCGTGGCCGCCCCCCGCTTCGCCACCCAGACACTGATCAACTCCCACTATCCACGCAACTATCTGCCGGGGCAGCTAGATGTGGAGGCCGGCATCCCCGGCGAGGTACGTTCGAGCCTCGCGGCCCTCGGCCACAAGATCGTGGAGGCCGATGCCTGCGGCGACGGCGCCATCGTGACCCAGCGGGACCCGGAGACGGGGGTGATGGCCGCAGGGGCGGACCCCCACCGGACTACCTACGCCGTCGGCTGGTGACCCGCCGGTTCCGCCCTGGTTATGGTAACTTCGGCGCCGGACCTCACTGCCTTGAACACCTTCGGGTCGGATGCCACCCGGCCAACCACCGTCACCGCGCTGGCCGGGCGTATCTCTTGCCCGCGACTCGCGGGCGTGGGACCGAAAAAGATGCAGAACGCCTTTCCCGGGGGCCAGTATCCCAGGTCGCCCAGGTCCACTACCTCCTGCCCATCCTCTAGGTCCCTCTGGACCTGGATCCCGAAATAGATCTCGTCTCCCCAGGTGCTGCCCCGGGCGCTTATGGGCAGGGCATCCCAGATAGCCGCGGCCGTCCCGGTGTGGTTGAGTTCGGCCTCGACTTCAAGTGGCCCCGCCTTGATACGTATTATCCTTCTGGGTGTGGCATTCGCCATTCGCTCACCTTCCAACATATCGGCGCGTTGGCTGCCGCCAGCGCCCATTGTGCTATAATACCGGCGTCCGTCGCATCTTGGCGCGCCCCACCTTCCAGGAGATATTCGAATGCCCAAACGCAAGCAGACCTACGAGTTCACCCTCAACGTAGACCAGATGAACTACATCGGCTGGGCCAAGAGGAAGTACGAGCTACCCGATGACAGCAAGACGGTCCGGATAATACTGGACTACGTGATGCAGAACCGGGACCTCAACCCCGCCATTTTTAGCCAGGTACGCTGCCTGCACTGCTGACCCTCCCGCCGACCCTTGGTCCAACTGCATTCCGCACGGGCACGTGTGCGTTTGTAGGTGACGCAAAGGCCCGCCAATGAAGGCCGGGAGATGCGGCATACGTGGTGCTAGCCCCGGCTGGTCACCCAATTCACACCGTTAAGCACGATGCGCTGGAACTCGGGCGTCTGAACGCTGAGGGTGTTGTGGCCCAGCAGCGTGTTGAACACCTTGCCCTCCTTGTAGCGCCGGGTCCAGGCTAGAGGCCGGGGCTCGCCCTCGTGGACGCCCGTCAAGAACACGTCGTTCCCCTCATGCCAAGCTATATTGTAGTACAGCTCGTCGGTGGTCACGAAATCGGCGATACCCCCGGCGCAGGCATGGTTGGGATTGGACAGGTTGACGGTGAAGGGGCCGTACTTGGTGTCGGTGCTGAAGCCTGAGATCCAGCCGCCACCCGTGATGTGGTGGTACTCGGGGAACCCCTGCACTATGGTAGAGGATATGTGGATGGACACGAACCCCTTGCCCCCGGCCACGAACCGAGCCAAAGCAGCCTCTTCAGCCTTGGTTAGCAGGGGAACATCGTTCTCGTCCGGCGGCTCGTCCGCCCACTGCCGGACAAGCGCTGCAGCGATGTGGCCCCTACGGGTGTTGAACACCAGAGCGTCGTAGTCGTTCATCTTGGTGGAAACCAGGACACCGGCGTCCCTGGTCACGGTTACCTGGTGGCCCGCCGCCTTGAGGAAATCCTCTAGGATAGGCGTGGTCTCGTGGAACTGGTGCCGCCCGCCGGTAACTATCAGCAGGTTCATCGAATGCCTCCCGTAAATGGTGTGGCCGCCTCGCGCCGCGGCTGGCTGTGGGGACATCATAGGCCGGGCCACATGGCATGTCAACGCCGGTGTGCGCGCCCGCTTACGGTGAGCCGCAGAATAGGGGCAATTCAGGCCACAGGGCGTACCGGCGGGCCAAACGCTAACCGTGATTGAGCAATAACGGGCCGAGCTGTATCGGTCCAGCGTGTATGTCGAGCAACCCTCGCCCGTCTCTAGTTCACCAATGGACCCTGTCCCGTTGCCACAGACCGTCTCCTTCCTGAATCCTTCGGTAGTCCGGCCTCGGGCCACGCCGGGGTATGCATGTTCCCTTATACGAGCCCGGACACCGGCCAAGTAACGCCTTCATGCGAAGGAGTCTTTCGAAATGTGGGAGGGTTTGGGATGTATTGTCAACTTATGCGACCTACAGTGAAGTTTGGACTAGAGTTTATGAGTATCAATGCATCAATTGAAGAATCATGGCGTTCTCATCAAATATATTAAGTATAATATGGCGAAAACACATCACATTGCGCCCTTTGACAAGGCATGACAGTTGTGATACGTTACCTCAAGTGTGAAAACGGGGTCACGTCCCATAGAGTGGTGTAAGAGTACGTCATCCTGTTGATATCGTACACGTCCTCCCGGGCGGGGACGGTGACGATCTACGATGGACTTGACGGGACGGGGACGGTGCTTGGAACCGTCGCCATAGTTTCCCAACATGATGATTGTGGTTCAGGTGACCCGAATGGAAGCTTCTCGTGTTGGGCTCCAGTGGGTGTCACCTTCTCCGGTACCGCCTTCTCCGTGAACTTCGGGGGAGTGGCCAACCAGACGGGTTTCGACAACATCACCTTGGGCTCGGACGTCCCTGAAGACGGCGGGGGCCCACCGCCAGACATCGCGGCACCGGTAGTGTCGGCCCCTGCGCCCCTGACGGTGGAGTGCAGCACTACTGGAGGAACCCCGACCAGCAACGCAGCCATCCAGGCCTGGCTGGCTAGCGCTACCGCTAACGACAACGTGGACGGCGCCCTGACCCCCAGCAACGACCTGGTTAATGGGCTCTGCGCCGTAGGAACGACCAAGACGGTTACCTTCAGTGCTACAGATGCAGCGGGCAACACCGGCAGCGCTACTTCGACAATTACGGTGGTAGACACCACGGACCCCACGGTGTCTTGTCCGGCAGGCACGTCAGCCTCAGCCGACGGTAACTGTCAGGCGCCCATCCCGGACGTGACAGCGAGCGTAGCGGCGTCGGACACCTGCTCGGCGTCCAACGCCATAACTATAACCCAGAGCCCGGCGGCGGGGACCCTGGTTGGGCTGGGAACCCACACAATTACGGTAACTGGCACCGATGCAGCGGGCAACAGCAGTAGCTGTACGACAACCTTGACGGTTACGGATGACACGCCGCCCACGGTGTCTTGTGCGGCAGGCACGGCGGCCTCAGCTGACGGCAACTGTGAGGCGCCCATCCCGGACGTGACAGCGAGCGTGGCGACGTCGGACAACTGCAGCGGCGTTAGCCTGACCCAGAGCCCGGCGGCGGGAACGCTGGTCGGCTTGGGGGTCCACACAATTACGGTAACGGGCGTCGATGCGGCGGGTAACAGCAGTATCTGTACGACAACCTTCACGGTTACGGATGACACGGACCCGACCATCAACAGCGCCAGCGCCAGCCCAGACGAACTGTGGCCACCAAACCACAAGATGCGCGAGGTCACGGTGTCGGTAGATGTGTCCGATAACTGTGATGCAGCGGTGGAATGCGTTGTTACCTCGGTGGAGAGCGACGAGCCCATCAACGGCCAGGGTGACGGTAATATCTCTCCCGACTGGGAGATAATCGGGGACCTGACCGTCGACCTACGGGCAGAGCGCTCAGGCCTGGGTGGTGGGCGAGTGTACACCATCAACCTCTTGTGCACCGATGACTCGGGCAACACCTCTACGAGCAGCGTGGAAGTCAACGTGCCTCACGACAAGGGTAAGAAGAAGTAACCCCTAGGATCACGACCACGAAAAGAGGACACCCCCGGCATGCCGGGGGTGTCCTCTTTTCGCCCACGTCCATGGGCGCGCAGTTTTGCCTTATGTCAAACGAAGAGTTGCATTACAGTTAGGGTCGCGTGGCTCCCCAGACGGTCCTTCCCACGAAGGAGAACCTGTGACCTAGCGGTTCGCTTGGCTCCCCAGACAGGATTCGAACCTGTGACCTAGCGGTTAACAGCCGCCCGCTCTACCGCTGAGCTACTGGGGAACGCTGACGTGGAACCGGTGAGAAGATTGCCTTCTACTGGCATTTTATCACTTACCCGCCCGAGTCTCAACCACGCGTCGCCCGCATATCGGCGACACCTGCTCCCCCAGAGCACGCTAGCCTCCAGCGCCCAGATGAGGTCCCAAAATTTCGAATCCACTGTGCCTGTGGGCAGGTCCCCCACCTTGCGAAGGGGCATTTTACTCGGTAAAATCCCCCCAAGGGGCCCATGTAATGGGAGGTGTGGGATGAAGATCGCCCGGTTCCGGGAGGGCAGAAGGGTGGCCTATGGCGTTGTCGAAGGGGATGAGATTGCGGAGATTCGGGGAAGCATTTTCGCCAGGTTCAGGATTACGGATTCCAGGTACAAGCTCAGTGACGTGAAGCTGCTGGCCCCAACCGATCCCCTACAGATGTGGTGTCCCGGTGTAAACTTCGCCCAGTATGCGGCGTATGCCCAGACGGTATTGGGCCAGGGGAGGGCACCTGGTACGGACCATCCGCAGCCCTGGCACAAGGGCAGGAACGCGCTCATCAGCCACGAGGAATTTATCATTATTCCTAAAGACTCCAACGGCGATGTCCACTACGAAGGTGAGGCGGTGGCCGTAATTGGAAAGCTCTGCCGCCGGGTGAGTCCCAAGCAGGCTTCAAGGTATGTTCTGGGATATACCTGCGGCAACGACGTGAGTGAGCGCACGTGGCAGAAAGGCGACTGGACCTTCTGGCGGGCTAAGGGTGCCGACACCTTCGCCCCGGTGGGCCCGTGGATAGAGACTACGCTGGATCCCTCGAACGTGGATATGGTGGTACGGCTCAACGGGGAAGAGGTCCAGAGAGTGAACACCCGTGACATGATCCACGACTTTCCCACCATCATCAGCTATATCAGCCAGCACGTGACCCTGAGCCCCGGCGACCTGGTCTTCTCCGGGACATCAGGCAACAACACTGCCATGGCACCTCAGGACGTGGTGGAGGTGGAGGTGGAGGGGATAGGTGTGTTGCGCAACACGGTAAAGGCCGAGGACTAGAGGGCGGACCCGGTATTCCGGCCGTGGAGTCAGGTGCGCGGCGCCTTCGCGGGGCCCGAGGGTACGTCTAGCTCAGGTAGCGCAGCGCGGCCTCGGTGAGGACGTGGGTGGTGATGGGCAGCGCGGCCTCGTCAATGTCGAAATTGGCGCTGTGGTGGGAGGCTGTGATCCCCCTCTGGGCGTTGGCGCACCCCACCAGGAAGTAGCATCCGGGAGCCTCCCTCAGGAAGAAAGTGGCGTCGTCTCCCACCTGGGGCGGTGGCATGGTCACTACATTGTCGGCCCCGACCACAGAGGCCGCCACATCGGCCACCACCTCAGCCACCGACCCATCATTGACCACCACGGGGGCGCCCCGCACGTGCCGGAACATGGCGTCCCCCCGGAGGCTTCTTGCCACCCCCACCGCTATCTCCTCAGTTCGCCTCAGAATGTGCTCCCGTACCGAGTCGTCCAGAGTCCGTACCGTGCCCGTCAGCACCACCTGGTCGGACACGACGTTAAAGGCGGTGCCGCCGTGGATGGTGCCGAACCCCAGCACGGCCGCGTGGGTCGGGGCAATCTCCCGGCTCAGCACAGCCTGGAGGGCTGTGACCACATGGCAGGCAATGAGAATAGGGTCCACCGCCAGGTGGGGCATCCCACCGTGGCCGCCCTTCCCCTGCACCGTGATACTGATCTCGTCGGCGCTGGAGAAGATAGGTCCAGCCTGGGACACCACCTGCCCCACGGGCAGCCCGCTCCAGAGATGAAGGCTCAGCACCACGTCCACCGCCGGGTCCCTCATCACCCCTTCCTGTATCATTCGGAGAGCCCCGCTCATGATCTCCTCGGCGGGCTGGAACACCAGTTTGACCCGTCCCTTGATGGAGTCCCGGTATCTGCCGAGGAGCTCGCCCACGGCCATGCCCACGGCCGTGTGTCCGTCGTGGCCGCAGGCGTGCATGACCCCCTCTACCAGGGAGGAGTAGGGCCTGTCCCCCGGCTCCTGGATGGGCAAGGCGTCGATGTCCACTCGGATCATCACCGTCTTACCCGGAGCGTTCCCCTCAAGAAGCCCCACCACTCCCGTCTCGGCCACACCCCGGGTCACGTCCCAGCCCAGGGCCTCCAAGCGGTCCGCGACTATTCCAGCCGTACGCCGCTCCTGAAAGGAAAGCTCCGGATTGCGGTGGAAGTCCCGCCTGGTGGAGATAAGCTGCTCCGTGAGGGCAGCCACGTCCCGGCCTACGTTTCTCGACATCCTGGCTCCTTCTTGCAAGCCTCTCCGCTGTTCGCGGCCTATTGTACCACACCGACCATCGCCCCTTGAGTTCCTACGGGGCGGAGAATATACTTTTGCGTAGGTATGGAAGACAAAGAAGCCGTTAGCCGTGAAGCAGCAGAAGAGCTGCGCCTCTTTCCCTTAAACGTAGTCCTCTTTCCAGGCATGTCGATGCCGCTCCGCATCTTCGAGGAGAGGTACAAGCTGATGATAGGCGAATGCCTGGAGGAGAGCGCACCCTTTGGAGTGGTGCTTATCCGGGAGGGGATGGAGGTGGGTGGCCCGGCGACGCCCCATCGGGTAGGGACGACCGCGCGCATCACCCAGGTGGAGAGGCTGGAGGATGGGCGCATGAACCTGGCTACCGCGGGAGAGCGCCGCTTCCGTATCGTTGAGACTGTCCACGAGCTACCGTATCTGAAAGGAAAGGTCTGCTACCTGCAAGAGGAGCTTGCTGTCGCCTCGGAAGAGGTGGTGGAGAGGGCCCGGGAGCTTTTCAACAGGTATGTGACCGGGTTGGCCGGGTTACAGGGCGGCTGGCTGAGGGATGCCGGAATATCCGGCGATGCCATAACCCTCTCTTACACCATCGCCCAGCACCTCGAGCTCCCCGCGAAGGCCAGGCAGAGGCTGCTTGAGCTGCCACAGGCCGATGAGCGCCTCCGCTACGAGATTCCGCTGCTTGAGGGGGCCAACCAGAGCTTGAGAGAGCGAATAGTGAAGCGTACTCCCTACGAGGGTCCCAGACTTAACTGACCTTGCCCTCCGTCAGACAGAGAACAGCTCCCCATAAAGTCGTGCGGCGCCCCCCTCCAGTACCGTCCCCGAAAAGAGCTCCGGATGGAGAATCTCGGCCATTATCTCAAGCCCGTCCACCAGCCTGGGACCCGACCGGCTGAAATAGGCGCTAGCATCCACCACGTACACCCGGCCATTTTGCACAGCCGGCAGGGTCCGCCAGCCCTCGCGCTGCATCAGCAGGTGGACTTCCTGTAACGCCCGCTTCACGTCGAAGCCACAGGGTGTCACCACGATCACCTCCGGGCGCTCTTCCAGGACCCGATGCCACTCCACCCTGAAGGAAGGGGTCCCCTTGTCTCCCAAGCAGTCCTTCCCCCCAGCCAGCTCTACCATCTCGGGCACCCAGTGCCCGGCACACAGGATCGGCTCCATCCACTCCAGACAGACGACCCTGGGAATCTCAGCGGCCAGGGCCACTGTCTGCCTCACCGAATCTATCCTGAGCCTCAGGGAGCCCACATAGTCCTGCGCCACCTCCGGGGTGCCCGTTGCCCGGCCGACTCTGAGGATGTCTTCCAGAACGTCCTCTATGGAGGTGGGGTCCAACGACAGCATGGTGGGCTTCTTGGCCAGCTTGTCCGTCGCGTCGGCAACCTGCCGCGCCGTGATGGCTCACTCCGCGCATAGCTCCTGGGTCAGCAGCAGGTCGGGCTCAGTCCGTTGGAGGGCGTCCTCGTCGACATCGTAGATCCCCTTCTCCTGCGCCAGGCGCTCCTTGATGAGCCGGTCTATCTCCTCGCTGGAGTAGTGACTGCCGTCGAAGATGCTGTGCACCACCCTGGGTAGCTTTTGGGCTTCCGGAGGGTAGTCACACTCGTGGCTGACCCCGTACAGGTGCTCGCCCAGTCCCAGGGCATAGACTATCTCCGTGGCGCTGGGAAGGAAGGAGCAGATACGCATCTCAGGCTCCCTAGGTTATGTAATGTCACCGGCCGCCGGCGCACCCATTAACTACAAGGGCCGGTCGGGCCGGTTCGACCCATTATGCCACGGGTGTGGGGCCCTGTACAGTGTGGCCTTCAGTCCTTTCGTCATAGCCGGAGCGTTGTCCACTATAGGGGCCTGTGGTATAGTGGACACCGCGTCTCCCACGCCCGAAAGCAGGCCTCCAATGGTCCCTGGCGAAGCTCGTTTGACCTCGCGGGTCACGGTTAGGGGGTCTCACAGGACACACGGCGTATGCACCATTCCTGCGGGCCATGGTGCCGGCCATGGGAGACGGATGAGCGGACGGAGGATGGCATGGGTAAGAAGCGGATAATCGCCCCGGAGCACTTCCCCTGGCTGGACTACAAACGCTTCACCTTCTCGATGGGCGCGGAGAAGGACGGCATCATATTCCTTTCAGGGAACACCGCCAGCGAGTACGACCCCAAAGAGGGGCGGGTGGTGGTAAGGGGGGACATCGTGGAGCAGACGCGGCTGGTCTACCAGAAGATTGGGGTAGTCCTGGAGGCCGCCGGGGCCAGCTTCGATGATGTGATCAAAACCGTGGACTATGTGGACCCGCGGGGTCTGGACGCATACCGGGGCACTGCCGAGGTGAGGCGGGAGGTATTCAAGGGGAACTGGCCCGTCTCCACGGGGATCGTCGTGGAGCGGCTGCTCCGCCCCCAGGCATTCATCGAGATCGATGCCCTGGCCGTGCTGAACAGGAAAAAGGAGCCCGTTAATCCGGGGTGGGAACGCTACGACCGCCTCACCTACCATCCCGCCATCCGGGCGGGAAACCTGCTGGTACTCTCGGGCATCACCGGCCACAGGGGGGCCGGTGAAAGGGGGGCCGGGGACCCAGGCACCATGGCGGGGGCTCAGACGGGAGCCGCGTACGAGGCCATCGGCGCCATACTGGGTCAGGCGGGAGCGACCCCGCGGGACCTGGTGAAAACGGTTGACTACATCACCCCCCAATGTGTGGACCATTACGGCTCCTGCGAGGAAGCCCGGAGCCGGTTCACCGGTGGCGCCCCACCTGTGCCCCACCCCGTGGTTATGAACCGCCTGCTTGCGCCGGAGGCCCTGATCGAGGTCGAGACGCTGGCCGTCCTGGGCGAGGAGGGCACGGGACACACTCCGGCAGGATGGTCCACTGACTACCGGCCGGACTCCCCGGCGGCCATCCAGAAGGGGAAGTTCCTCTTCATCTCCGGCCAGGCGGGCATCGACCATTCCACCGGCTCCATGGTGGGGGAAGGGGACACTGCCGCCCAGGCCAAGCAGGCCTACGACAATATCCGCGAGATCATCGAGACCGCGGGAGGCTCCATGGCTGACGTCGTAAAGACGATAGAGTTCATCACTCCCCAGGGGCTCGACACCTACCGCCCGGTGGCGGACATTCGGCGGCAGGCCTTCCAGGGAGAATACCCGGCGGCCACCGGTGTGGTGGTCAACTCCCTGACCCGGCCCGGCTTGCTCATACAGGTGGACGCCATCGCCATACTGGACTGAGGAGGGCATATGACGACCGACGGACCTTCTACCCTGACTCCCGAGATCAAGGCCCTGGTCGGCCGGGAGTGGGTATTCACCGCTCCTGAGGAGATGGGAAGGGCGTCTATCCGCAAATTCGCCCTGGCGACGGGAGAGGTCAACCGCCTGTACTACGACGAGGCCTACGCACTAAAGAGCAGGTACGGGGGAACCATAGCGCCTCCCACCCTGGTGTGTGAGACCTGGCAGTATATGGATGGTGAGCTGGACGAGCTGGGGAGCCCAAGCGGCAGGCCCACTCTGCACCTGGGGACCGAGATCAGGGGCGGGCACGAGTATACCTTCCACCAGCCTCTACGCCCGGAGGACATACTCACCGCCAGATGGAAGATATCCGACATCCGGGAGAGGGAAGGCAGGACAGGCACGCTGATTTTCCTGGTGATGGAGATCACCTACGCGAACCAGCGGGGCGAAACGTTGGCGGTCCACGAGGATACCACCATATTCCGGGTCTCAGGCCCCGAGGTTACCGCCGGGCCGTCTCCCTCGACGGCCAAGACAAAGGGCCTCGGCGAGCCGGACATAGTTTTCCGAACCCTCGAGAGCGCCCTGACCTTCGAGGATATCCACGAGGGGGACGGAATCACACCGTTGTATAAGCTGATAACCCTGCCCCGGATGGTCTTCTACCAGGCTGCCACGTGGGACTTCCACCGGTACCACTACGACCATGAATATACTGCTGAGGCGGGTTTTTCCAGCCCCTTCGTGGATGGCCAGATGCTGGGGGCCTACCTGGCGCAGATGCTGACCAACTGGGCCGGCGACCCAGGCGTCATCTCAAGGCTGGGATTCCGGTTCAGGGACTTCGCCTTCCCGGGCGATATGGTGACCTGCCGGGGCCGGGTGGCCGGAAAGTCCATCCAGGACGGCCGCCGTCTGGTGGAGTGCGAGCTATCGGTGGAGAATCAGGACGGGAAGCTGCTCCTGTCCCCGGCCCACGCTACCCTGGTGCTGCCCTGAACCTTACGCCGCTCTGAGTGCGCTACCGGAGCCTATGGCCTCCGGGGGCGTAGGCGGCGGCGTTGGGGTCGCCCGGCAGGAACCTTCCCCGCCCCCCTCGGCCCACGATCTCTCCCCCTTCCATAACCACCTCGCCCCGTTGCATGGTTAGCACCGGCATCCCGAGAAGCTCAAACCCCTCGAAGCTGGAGAAATCGGTATTGCCGTGCTGCCGGTCCACCACGTGCAGTTTCGCCGGGTCCCATATTACCAGGTCGGCGTCGGAGCCGGGCAGGAGGGCACCCTTTCTGGGGTAGAGTCCGAATATCTTGGCGGGGTTCTCGCAGAACAGCTGCACCAGCCGGGGAAGGGTTATGCGGCCTGTATTGACTCCCTGGCTCCATATCATCGGGACCATGAACTCTATGGTGTTGAGTCCATAGCGGGCCTCGAAAATGTTCCCGCCGCCGGGCTGGGCCGGAGCATCCGGCGTCCCGGTCGATAAACCCCCAGTCAGTTTCTGTACGCGGGTGAATCCCCCCGAGTCGCTGGCGATCACGTCGATGGTGCCGTCGGCCACCGCCTCCCACAGCGCCTCGCAGTCCTCCCTCTGCCGCAGGGGCGGGCCTACCTTCGCCAGCGCTCCCTTCTTCAGCACCTCGTCGTTGGTGAGGGTCAGGTAGTGGGGGCAGGTCTCGGTGAAGAGGGGAAGACCCTTCTCTCTGAAGCCTCTGACCACGGGGAGCGCCTCGTGCGTGCTGAGGTGTACCGGGTACAAGGGGCATCCCACCACCTGGGAAAATACCCCCGCCCGGTGGACGCCCTCGGCCTCCAGGATGTTGGGATGGGACGGTAGGAACCACTCCGGCGACGTCATGCCCTGGGCGGTGTAGCGGTCGATCAGGTGGTCGATGCAGCAACCGTTCTCGGCGTGGACCATTGCGATGCCTCCGTCCTTTGCCGCCAGGTCCATCGCCTGGAGCATGCCCTCTTCGGAGATCATCATTCCCCGCCGCCGGTAGGCCATGAACATCTTGAAGGAGATGACGCCCATGCGGATCAGCTCGGGGACGGAACGCCGCAACGTGTCTTCGTCCGCCGGCACATAAGCCCCGTGGACGGCGAAGTCCAGGTGGGAAAGGCGCTCCCCCTCTTCGATGAAACCCTTGATGAGATCGGTGGTGTAGCCGCTGAGACCCCAGCCACTTACGTTGCCGATGAAGGCGATGACCGTCGTTATGCCCCCATATGCCGCGCAAATCGAGTACTGGTCCATCTTGTCCGAGTACACGGGATGGCAGTGGGCGTCGATGGCGCCGGGCAGCACGTACTTGCCCGAGGCGTCTATGGTCCTCCGCGCCTCCCTTCGGGACAGGTCGGCACCTGTCTCCAGGACCGTGCCCCCGGCGATGAGCACATCACGGCGGGAGATGGCCTCCCCGGTCACCATCAGCCCGCCCTTGACCACCACGTCGGCTCTTCTTTCGCTCGCTGCCATGGCTCCTCCTTCTTTCTTTGGCCTCGAAATCTACCACCCAGGGTCCCTCTGGTTCAAGGCACCCGAATGTGCTAACCTTCTCCGTGCAGCGCCGGGGGGGAGCCCCGGGTCCCTGCCTTCTGGGGCTACCGACGCCAGACATCCGGGAGGAGAAAGCATGATCTTCGACGTCAGGACCTACGACTTCAAGCCTGGAACGGTGCCCGAATACATGGCCGCCGTCCGAGAGGTGGGTGTACCCGTGCGGGCGTCTCATGGGGTCAAGCTGGTGGGCTGGTACTACACCGAGATTGGCCAGCTTAACCAGGTGGTGCACATATGGGCGTACGATAACTACGACGACATGCTGAAGAAGCGCCAGGCCTTCGCGAGTGACCTCAGGTGGATCAACGAGTACCTGCCCAGGGTACAGAAGCTGCTGGTCAGCCAGAGGAACCAGATAATGACCGCATCCGACTTCTCCCCCGCGCCGGCCTAGCGCCTGCCTGCCGGTTAATGGGGGCTCCCTGTGACTCCGGGCACTATCATGTTCGGCGGGGCCCCTGAGACCCGGCGCTCCTGGCTTCCGAGGGGTGTCTAATCCTCCAGCCTCACCGGGTTGGAAAGGACGCCAATCCCCTCTATCTCTACGTCCACCGTGTCGCCGTCGTTGAGGTGGGCCGGCGAGCCCGGAGTGCCGGTGAAGATCAGGTCCCCCGGCTCCAGCGTGAAGCGCCTTGCTATCCAGCTTACGGTAAAGGGAACGTCGAATATGAGAGCTGCCGTCGTCTCGGCCTGCACCTCCTTGCCGTTGACCCTTGCCCGCAGCGACGCGTTGGCTGGGTCGATCTCGTCGGAGATGCAGGGCCCCACCGGAGAGAAGGTATCGCTGGACTTGGCCCTCCACCACTGGCCGTCCCCCCGCTGCCACTCCCTGGCGCTGACGTCGTTGCCGCAGGTGTAGCCGATGACGTAGTTGAGGGCCTCCTCCCTGGAGACGTTTCGGCACCTCTTACCGATCACGATAACCAGCTCTCCCTCCTCGTGAAAGGTCTCCACGTCCTTGGGGCGGATGATGGTGTCCCCGGGGCCGACCAGGGAGGATAGGGACTTCAAGAATATCAGGGGCTCCTTGAGGGGGGCGTCGTGCAGGTGGCTGGAGTAGTTCAGGCCCACGGCGAGGATGTTCCTCGGTTCAGTGGGAGCGAGCAGCCTGACCTCCGCCAGCTTGTGGGTATGGTCCGTGATCCTGTAGTCCTCAAAAGGGGTGGTGGTGATCTCCCGTAGGGTATCCCCCTCCAGTATGCCGTAGCTGACCTGTCCGTGGGCTAAATACCGCGCGTATTTCATGGTACCTCCTTTCCCTTACAACCCGTTACAAGCGCCTGGAGAATTTGGGCACCTATGGGCGTAAATAGGTGCACTACTGAAAGGCCTGCATGGCCCGCTACGTCCTGGGAGACGCCCTTCCAAGATCACGGCCCGGGACATTGGAGCGGCGACTGCCCCACTGCCATCAGGTATATTACTCTACCCAGGTTCCACCGTCAAAGGGACGGGCACACCGCGGCAGAGGGAAGCCCAATGCTCTCCCCCTGGCGCCAGGGGACGCCGTTCCTTGACAGCCCCAGGGCCAGGCTCGATAATGTACTGTAGCCCAGCTGGTTCGGAACCCTATCGTTCCGGTCTGAGAACATCCGAACCGTGCCAGGCAGATGGCAGCAAATCTGAAAGGGGAAAGCTAATGCTCAAGATCGGCCACTCAGTGACCCGACCCGGCCGGACGTTTGGCGACGAGCCGGTAACTATCAACGTGCCCGAGGAGCTAGAAGGTGCGCCGGGGATAGTACAAAAGCCGCTGGAGGTGGACTTTTACAGTCGGGAGTATCCGCTGGAGAGCCAGACCGTCGAATACAGTGCTGCCTACTCCTGGGTCTACACGGTGTTCACGGACGAGCTCATGACGGAGTACAAGGTCCACGACAGGCTCCAGAGGCCGCTTAACATGGCGGCCAAGGACACAGCGGACATAGAGCCGGCGGCGGAGCCGGCCGCGGGGAAGGACATTTCCCAGGAGATCAAGCAGAAGGCCAGAGAGCTGGGATTCGGCGAGGTGGGCATCACCCGCTTCGACATGCGGTATGTGTATAAGTACAAGAAGGACTGGGTCAAGTTCCCTCACACGATCTGCCTGGCCTACGAGCAGGACTACGTCCCCACCCAGTCGATACCGAGCATCGAGGCAGAGGGCCCCCACTTCGGCACCTACAGGATCATCGGTGCGCTGGCCCTGGACCTGGCAGACTATATCAGGAGCCTGGGCTACTATGCCCAGGTCCACAATCCCAACGATCTGAGTGCGGCCTATATTCCCATGTTCGTCGAGGCCGGACTGGGGCAACTGGGGGCCAACGGCCAGCTCCTTTCCCCCCACTTCGGCTCTAGGGCCAGGCTATGTATGATCTCCACCGACGCCGTGGTGACCTACGACCAGCCCATAGACTACGGCATACACTCCTTCTGCAACATATGCCAGGTGTGCGTGAACCGCTGCCCGGGCCGTGCCCTCATGAGGGACAAGGTGTGGTGGAGGGGGGCCGAGAAGCACAAGCTGGTATTTCGTCGCTGCCACCCGGTGATGGCCCGCTACGACAACTGCGGGGTGTGCATGAAGGTCTGCCCCATCCAGCGCTACGGGATGCATACCGTGATGGACCACTACATCGAGACGGGGCAGGTGCTGGGCAAGGGCACCCACCTGCTGGAGGGGTACACCCTGGGCGAGATGGGCTACTTCGGGCCGGGGGAGCTTCCCAGATTCAACAACGAATTCTTCAAGTTCCCCCAAGGCAAGTCGGAGGACGTGCTATTCGAGGACCTGAAGGTGAGGATAAAGGACGGCGAGGTCCCCGATGGCCCGGAAGGCGATGGCGTCCTGCGAGAGTTCAAGGAGAACGTTGAGAAGCTCGTCAAGACGGAGGTAGGCGATATCATCCGCCCCGAGAGAGTAGTGGGGGCCTAAAGGGCGTCTCCGGGTCCGCCGGTCCCCTGAAACATGCTACAAAAGACTTCCGGGGCATCATTCGATGCCCCGGAAGTCTTTTGTTTCTCTGCGTTTAGCCGACGATGAAGCGGTGCCGGGTCTGGAGGGAGGGCGCTACTCGGGCTCATCCTCCTCGTCGGTGTCGGGCTGGGCGGCCGCACCCGTGTAGGGGGGGTCCGGGGTTTCTTCTCCGTCCGCGAGGTCCCGGCCGTCGGGATCGCTTCCGGTCCATTCCGGATTGTACACTTCCTCCTCGTCGAGATCGCTCTCCACATCGTACTTGAGGAGGGCATCCTTCCAGTGGACCTTGTAGTCTTTCTTGCTACTCGACGGGAAGGAGCACACGTTGTCCATTCCGGGATGGCGATGCGTCTCCCAGATGATGACCGAGACCTCCTGGTGGTTGATGCTGACGATAGCGACATCGTAGCGATTGCCGGCTTCCAGGAGGCGCATCAGTCTGGCGGACAGCTTGGGCTCGATCTTCCCAAGGTATTCGCCATGGCCGTTGGCAACCACGAGGGTATGTCCGTGGGCCTCCAGCTTCCCCGCGTCTCCTGCCGCCATCTTTGCCAGCACCTGGAACGGGGCGGGCCTCTGGAGCACCGTCGTGCCCGACTTGCCGCTCTCTTCTATGAACAGATAGGGAGTGACCACCTTGCCCTGTTGAGGAGGGGGATTGGTCCCTTGCAGATGGTCCAGCCTTTCCAGGTTTTTCTTGGAGATGGTGTTGTAAGGGGCGATCTTCGCCGCCCTCTCGAAGGCGCCCCTGGCTTCGGAGTAAAGCCCCAGTGCCAGGAAGGCCTTCCCAAGACGGTTCATGGCCTCCACGTCTTCAGGGGAGATCCTCAATATCTCCTGATTGACCTCGGCGGCCCTCCCCCAGCTACCCTGGAGGGCGAGGCTTATGGCCTCTCTACTCTTCTCTCGCCGGAGCCTTGCGGCCTCTTCCGACCTTACCTGTTTCATCACTGAGTTCGCTCCAGGACCGGGCCTTCCATTAGGTTATTATATTCTTTCCCAACAGGGCAAGGGCTTGGTGCCAAATTCCGGGTTTGATCCGACCAAGTGCTGGCGGGCTACCCCACACCTCACTAACTGAATACATCAAAAGTCGCGCCAGGTCAAGAGTCTTGCCCGCAATGTTTTAGGGGATTTGTCGCTCTGGGAGGAGATGGTGGTTAGCTCAGGGTGAGTCACCCTCGGTCGGTACGAACCGACGTCCGTACCTGCCTCTGAGATGGTACCAGCGTATTTTCAGGATATCCACGCTCATGGCTAGGGAGTCTACCACCGGCCTCACCTTGCTCTCGGTCCGGTAGTGCCAATCGATGGGGACCTCGGTGACCCTGAGCTTCCGCTTCCGGGCCAGAAACAGGGTCTCTACGTCGAAGGCAAATCCCGGGAGCCTCAGCAGAGAGAAAATCTCCTGAGCTATCTCGCCCCTGAAGCACTTGAACCCGCACTGGGTATCGGACACGCCAGGGACGGCCAGTAGCCTGACGAGCAGGCTGTATATGCGGCCCATGGCATGCCGTCGGCGGGGTTCCCCGATGCGCCTGGCTCCGGTGACCTCTCGGGAGCCGATGGCGATGTCGAATCCGGTGGCCTGGGGCGGGAGGAACCGGGCTAGCTGGGATATGGGCATCGAAAGGTCGGCGTCGCACAGAAAGCGGTACTCCCCCTTTACCTGCAACATACCCTGGGCCACCGCCCAGCCCTTGCCCCCGTGGGGAAGTGCGATGAGGCGCACCTGTGGGCAACTGCCTGCCAGGGCGTTGACCAGCGAGGCTGTGGCATCGGTACTGCCGTCGTTCACCACTGCTACATCCCAGGTGTAGGGCTGGGCACCCAGGTACTCCACGACCGTTCTCAGGGTGGCCTCGATGCGGGGCTCCTCGTTGTAGGCGGGAATAACGACCGAGAGGTACGGCCGCTCCTCCCCGGGTAGCCTGTCGCGGTTCACTGACATGCTAAGGCATCAATAAGTGTACGCGGCTCGCGCTTCTTGCCCTGCATCCCCCGGCCTCGCGGTCGCGTGAGTCGGGGTACGTGGGCCGGACCCGGCGCTTGGAACTTACTCCTCCAGGTGGAAAGCCCGGTGCAGGGCTCGCACGGCGTCAAGGGCTCCCTCTTGGGCGACGATACAGGTTATACGGATCTCCGAGGTGGTTATCATATCGATATTGATGTTGTTGTCGGCCAGGGTCCTGAACATACGGGACGCGTAGCCGGGTGAGTTCTGCATGCCTGCGCCCACGATGCTCACTTTGCTCAAATTGTCGTCGGTACTCACCCCCGCGGCCCCGATGACCTCGGCCACGGGCTTCACTATCGTCACCGCCCTTTTCAGATCGGTGCGTGCCACGGTGAAGCTCAGGTCGGTGAGGCGCTCTACACTGGCGTTCTGGACTATGGTATCCACGCTTATGCCCTCCTGGGCTAGAGGTTCGAAGACGTTGGCGGCTATTCCCGGCCGGTCCGGGACGCCCTGCAGGGTTATCTTTGCTACGTTCAGGTCGTGGGCGACACCGGTGACCTTAACTCTCTGTTCCATGGCGGTCTTAGCCTCTTTGTGTATGAGGGTTCCGGGACAGTCGCTGAAGCTGGAGGCCACGTACATGGGCACACCGTACGCTGCCCCCAGTTCGATGGAGCGGGGATGCATTTTGGCGCCGTAGCTGGCAAGCTCCAGCATCTCCTCGTAGCTCACCTCGTCCAGCTTGCGGGCCTCCGGCACCACACGTGGGTCGGTGGTGTAGATGCCCTCCACGTCGGTATAGAACTCGCACCTCTGGGCCGCCAGCGCCGCAGCCAGTGCGACGGCGGTGGTATCGGAGCCACCCCGGCCCAGCGTGGTGACGTCCATGTCCTCGGTGACGCCTTGGAAGCCGGCAACGATCACCAGCTTGCCCGCTTTCAGCTCCTTTTTAACCCGGGCCGTGTCAACACGGGATATGCGGGCCCTCCCGAAGCTCGTATCGGTCCAGATGCCCGCCTGGATGCCGCTGAGACTGACGGCATCGTGGCCCATGGCCCGCATCGCCATGGCCAGGAGAGTGCACGAAACCAGCTCGCCGGTGGACAGCAGGACGTCCAACTCCCTGGGGTCCGGGTCCCCCGATACCTGTTTGGCCAAGTCTAGGAGCTCATCGGTGGTGTCGCCCATGGCCGACACCACCGCCACCACTTCCGTCCCACTGCCCCGGGTGCGTAGGATGCGCGCCGCGACGCTCTTTATTCTGTCGGCGTCGGCCACCGAGCTTCCACCGTATTTCTGTACGACCAGATTCATTTCGTCCGCCCGCTCCTAGGCCAGCGCTGCGGCATGGGCCCCTCGAGGGGTAGGCCTGGTTATCTTCACGTAGCCGGGGACGCTGGCCTGGCGAGCTGCTTCGGCCATCTCATAGGCCACGGTCATCTCCCGGCCCCTGGTCAGTGCCAGTACGGAAGAGCCGCTGCCCGACAGGAACACTCCCAGGGCCCCGGCAACCATGGCGGCGGCGAAGATGACCTTCATGGCGGGGAACAGCTTCCGGCGGTAAGGTTGATGCAGCCTATCCAGAGTAGCCACTTGAAGGTCTGCCAGCCTTCCCGTGGCCAGGGCGTTGACCAGCAAGGCGATCCTCCCCATATTATACACCGCATCCTCTCTGCTGTAATTGGCGGGAAGCACGGCCCGGGCGTCCTCCGTGGCTATGGCCAAGTCCGGAACGTACAGCACGGCGTGGACGTCCTCGGGGACGGGGACCTCCGGGGCCAGCAGAGAGTTCCCTTCCCTGACTACCAGGCGGAGCCCACCCAGGAGGGCTGGGGCCACGTTGTCCGGGTGGCCCTCCAGGTCCACCGCCAGCTTAAGAAGCTCATCCTGGGACAGGGAGTGTCCTGCTGACCCGGGAAGCCGGGCCAGCAGTAGGTTGGCCGCGACCACGCCGCCCACGATGGCGGCCGCGCTGCTGCCCAGTCCCCTCTTGAGAGGGACTTCGTTCCGGCAGTGGACCTTCAGGGCCGGCGTCGCTACACCGGCGTGCTGGAACAGATGCTCCATTGCCCGGTACACCAGGTTGGTCGAGTCTGCCCGTAGCTCCGTGGCACCCTGGCCCTCTAAGGTCACAATGGCAACCTCGGCCGTCTCGACCCGGACCTCGTTCCACAGATCAAGGGCCATCCCCAGGCAATCGAATCCGGGGCCCAGGTTGGCGGTGGTCGCCGGTACCCTTATCTTGATCTGCGCCATGTCGCTGCCGATCGGATCTCACCCGGTGCTAGAGTTCAAACCTGGGAAAGTACCCGCTTACCCCGAATGTCGTTACTATCGCGCAGGTTGAACGGTATGAACGGCGGGGTTCGATGAGTATAGCATCTCCGGTGCCCAAATAGTAGGTCTAGACGTACGTAGAGAAGCCGCCTGGCCGTGGCTGTGGTCGGCCGCGCAAAAGGCGGCCACGAACTGGTCTACAGCCGCACGCTGCTCTGCTATTTGGAGGGTGGGGTTTATGATAGAATTGAGCTCGAGAGGTCCCCGGTTGCCGAAAGGAAAATGAGGCCGATGTGAAGGATGCGGTAGATTCATTTCTCAATCATCTGGTGGTGGAGAAGGGCTTTTCCAGGAACACGTTGGAGGCTTATAGGAACGATCTGAACCAGTTTATGGAATTTGCCCAGGGCAGACCCCACGACTATCGGGACGGTGAGATGCCCTCCGATTCGCGGACGCTGGAGGCGGGGTGGCCGAGGCTCAGGGAATGGGGCCAGGTCGACCTGTCCCTTCTCACCGAGTACGTTTCCAACCTGAGAGCCAAGAAGAGCTATCGCGATACCACCACCGCTAGAAAGGTGGCCGCCCTCAAGTCGTTCTTCAACTTCTTGGTACAGGAGGAGGCCGTCGAGCAGGACCCCACCGAGTTTCTGAGCTCCCCCAGGGTCGGGCGCAGTCTCCCCAAGTTTCTCTCGGAGGAGGAGGTGGAGAGGCTGCTGGACCAGCCGGCTAGGGAGGAGTCGCCCGAGGGCAGGCGAGACTATGCGATCTTGGAGCTGCTCTACGCCACTGGCCTGAGGGTTACCGAGATGGTATCCCTTAACCTCCACGACGTTAATCTGCAGGAGGGGTACATCCGCTGCATGGGGAAGGGTTCCAAAGAGCGCATCGTGTACGTGTACCCCCGGGCCGTCCAGGCGGTCAGGGCGTACGTGGATGAGGCCAGGCCGCATCTGCTCTCGTCCTCGCGCAGCCTTTCTGGGAGAGACGGCACCGCCGACCGGGGCCCGGGGTCCAGCGGCCCGGCTGGGTCGGCTTCAGACGGCAGGAGGGCAGGCGGTACAGAGGAGAGGGCCCTGTTCCTGAATCAAAGGGGGGGCCGGCTAACCCGCCAATGGGTATGGACGATCCTCAAGGCCTATGCCCGCAAAGCCTCCCTGGAAAAGTCGATAACTCCCCATGTTCTCCGCCACAGCTTCGCGACCCATATGTTGAGGGGGGGCGCCTCCTTGAGGCATCTGCAAGAGCTTCTTGGCCACTCGAGTATTACCACGACACAGGTGTATACTCACCTGACCAAGGACCACGTCAGGAAAGAATACGAGAGAAGCCATCCCAGGTCCTGATACGGAGACGCACTGAGTTGAGGTCGACCAGATGGACAAGTCAAGTGCACAGAAGCGCTGAGAAGGTAGGGTAGAGCTGGTGCGGCCGGAGGCTTCACCGAAGACCGACGTTTCCCTTCCGAGTCCTTTTAGTGCGGAGGTGTTGGACTAATGCCCCAGCGAGGCAGGTCTCGCCGGGCTGCGGCCCGCCAGTCCCAGCTTGGCCAGAGAAAGAGAAGGCAAGGTAGGGGACCCTCTGGGGTCCCGCCACCCGGCTTTACTCCCGGGGCAGAGGAGGCTGCCGAGGGCGACGGGCTTGCCAGCCGGCAGCCCTCGGAGACCTCCAGTCCCCAGTCGGCGGCTGTCCGCCAGCCAGCCCAGGGGCGCGCACGATCTCGCCCCACGGTCTATAGCTACGTGGTGCCCGAGGTCAAGCGTATCTTGGCGCTCTCGGCCGTGGTTGTGGTGGTACTCGTCGCACTCAGTTTTGTGCTGAGGTAATCTTCCCATGGAGCGGAAGGGCTTCGACCACAGGCTGAGGATCACCCCGGAGAAGCCCGGGGTCTACATGATGAAGGACTCAAGTGACCGGGTCCTCTACGTGGGCAAAGCCGCAAGCCTTAGAAACCGCATCAGCTCCTATTTTGGCTCTCAGTACAACATCTCCCCCAAGATCCGGAAAATGGTACCCAGGGTGGCGGACTTCGAGTTCATAGTCACCGACTCCGAGGCCGAGGCCCTCATCCTCGAGTGTACCCTTATCAAGAGATTCCGGCCTACCTACAACGCCCGGCTCAAGGACGACAAGAGCTACCCCTACCTTAAGATAGATCTGGCCGAGGCGTTCCCACAGGTTTACATTACCCGCAGGGTCTCCCAGGACGGGGCACGCTATTTCGGCCCCTTCGCCACCGCGGGCAGCGTGCGCAAGACCCTCGCCCTCTTGAAGAAGCTGTTCCCCTACCGCTCCTGCACCAAGGCGATCACCGGTAAGGATGCCCGCCCCTGTCTCGAGTACTACATCAACCGGTGTGTCGCTCCGTGCATCGGACTTGTGGACCGGCAGGAGTACCATAAGGTGGTCCAGCAGGTGATCATGTTCATGGAGGGGAAGACCGAGACGGTGGTTGACGACCTCCGCAGCAAAATGGCGGACGCCTCGGAGGCGTTGGAGTTCGAGCGGGCTGCCGTGTTAAGGGACCAGATCAGAAATATCCAGCAGGTCATCGAGGAGCAGCGCATAAAGGTGGATTCCGGTTCCAAGCACGACCTGGATGCCATAGCGATGGCCGAAGGCCAGGACCAGGCGTGGGTAGAGGCGTTTTTCGTACGGCAGGGCAAGCTCATCGGGCGGGACCACTTCATCATGGAGGGCACCCAGGATGATACCCCGGGACACATCCTGGGCGAGTTCATCAAGCAGTTCTACCAGTCGGCTCCCTTCGTCCCCCGGAGCATCATCCTACAGCATGTGCCGGATGAGGGGGGGCTGATCCAGGAGTGGCTGAAGGCAAAGCGGGGCGGGCCCGTGGTGCTGCATCGGCCCCTCCGGGGCGAGCAGCACAAGCTGATCAAGATGGTGGCGGAAAACGCCACCCAGGGGCTGTCCCAGATGCGGGCCAAGTGGCTCTCCAACTCCGACGCCGTGCAACAGGCCATGGCGGAGCTTCAGGAAGAGCTGAACCTGCCCGACCTGCCCCGGCGAATAGAGTGCTACGACATCTCCAACATCCAGGGCACCAACGCCGTGGGCAGCATGGCGACCTTCCAGGAGGGGATGCCCAGGCCCGCCGACTACCGCCGCTTCCGGATCAAGACCGTGGACACCATAGATGACTATGCCATGATGCAAGAGGTGCTGCGGCGCCGGTTCAAGCGGCTGGCCGCCCTGCGAGGCAAGGGGAGCGGCGAGGGCAGACCAAGCCAGGCGATGGCCGGTCCCGCCCTCGCCGACGAGAGCTGGGGCCGCGTACCAGACCTGGTCCTCATCGATGGGGGCAAAGGACACCTCTCCGCAGCGCTGGAGGTCTTCCTGGAGATGGGCATAGACTTCATACCCCTTGCGTCCATCGCCAAAGAGAACGAGTGGCTATTCGTGCCCCAAACCCCGGAACCCATCGTGCTGCCAGGCGGCTCCCAGGCCATGTACCTGGTGCAGCGGATACGCGACGAGGCCCACCGGTTTGCCATCACATACCATCGCAAGCTGCGCAGCAGGGCAAGCATCTCCTCCTCTGTTGACCTGGTGCCGGGTATCGGCCCCAAGAGGAAAAGGATGCTCCTGCGCCGCTTCGGATCGCTAAAGGGCATACGGGAGGCAGCCATGGATGACATCGCAGCCGTCCAGGGGATGACCCGGTCGCTGGCCGTGAGGCTTAAAGAGACTCTGTAGCCTCCACCCACTCGCCCGCATTTCCTTACATTTTTGCATCTTTTCCCCTTGAGTTTCGGGTACCTCCGGGTATACTATGCATCGAAGGGGCGCAAAGGGGGAATTGGGAGATGGTGGTGAAGGTTACGGTTAGCCTGCCTGGGAATGCCCAGATCAGCGTCGAGGCTGAGGAGGCCGAAATATTGCGTGAGGTTGTGGGGCTGGCACTGCGAGAGCTGCCTCGGGACCTCATGCGGCTGGGGGTGGAGGGTGCGGCCCAAGCCACGCAGTCCGGCGGCGGTAAAAATGTACCCCCCAGTCTCCCGGAGGCCGGTGGACCTGGGTCCCTCGAGTCCGAGACGGACGACCCACAGGCGCCGGAGGAGATAACGGGAGCAGAGCAGCTGTTCGCCCGGTTCTGCGGCGAGGTCGCGGCTATCGGCGACATGCGCCGGGTCGTGGTGGCCGCGGAGGGCGCCAAAAGGTTCCTGGGCATTGAGGCAGTCTCCGCGGACGAGCTGGGGCGGCTATACGGCCTTGCGGGGTGGCGGCGGCCCGCCAACGACCTACAGACGCTTCGAAACGCCGCCAGGAGCACGTTCCGCTGGCTGGAGCGGGTGCCGGGTGAGCCGGGTTACTATGCGGTGACCCAGGTGGGGCGGGACGAGGTTATCGCCGCCGGCCAAGCAGCCCGATAAGTCCGCCTGCCGCCGTACGGAACCCCTCGCGCTTCTCCGCGGTACCTCTCTAGCTGTCGGTCCACCGGTGAGGCAGTCCCATCAGCGCCGGAAGGCCCAGCTCCTCGCACAGCCCCCGGAACCTCGTCCCATGGACTCCCATCCACTGGAGCTGGTCCAGCGTCTCCAAGATAGGAACGTCGGTGCGTAGAGTGGTGAGACGTTTGTAGAGCATGGCGTCCTCCCGGTGGCCGGCGAGGCTGGCGGCAATGGCGCCGGCCCCCCTCGGCTCGACATCCCACTCCGACACGTCCCCGGGGATTTGCTCGATGTGGTGGTACCGCCTCAGGACCTGTGCGCTGTTCTTGGCCCCCCACCGGGGGACCCCCGGGATCCCGTCCGCGGGGTCGCCCACCAGGGCCAGATAATCGGGTATGGACAACGGACGGACGCCGAACTTCACCTCCACTCCCTCCTCGTCCATGATACTCCTGCGGCGTCTGTCGAGACACACTATGGCCCTGCCCCTTACCATTTGGGCAAGGTCCTTGTCCGGCGAGCAGATGACTACCTGGTCCACCCCGGGAGACTCCCCCCACCTGGACGCAGCGGTGGCGATGGCGTCGTCGGCCTCGAAGTAGGTCATGGGCCATACCACGATGCCAAGGGAGCAGACGGCGCGCTCAGCCAGATCGAACTGGCCCATCAGCTCACCGGGTACCCCCGCCCCAGTCTTGTACCCGGAGAACAGGTCGTTCCTGAAAGACTCGATCACATGGTCGAAGGCACACGCGATGTGGGTAACCTCGTCCTGACGCAGCAACGCCAGAAGCGTCCGAACAAGCCCCTGTACCGCCCCTATCTCCCGACCATCGGGGGCTATCCTCGGGGGTGCCCCGAAGTGGGCACGGAAGAGCTCATAGGTCCCATCAACCAGGTGGAGGTTCATCGACGCCACGGTGCCTGTCCATCCAGGGGGTAATCTCGTAGCCGGGGTCGAAGTGGTCGGGTGGGCAGACGGGGACCCCGCGGATCAGCCCAACACTCGCGCGATCATAACCGCTCCCCACCCGATGAGGACAAGACCGCTGAGCCGGCTCACCCACTGGCCGCCAGGGGCGACCTTCTCCACGAGGACGAATCCCGCGAGGGCCGCTATCCACAGCAGGTTCATGATCCCCAGTACGAACAATAGCCCCATCAGGACCCAGCAGCACCCCAGGCAGAAAACGCCGTGTCGCAGGCCCATTATGAGGGCGCCGTCCGCGCCTTCACGCCACTCGCTCATCAGAAAACCCATCGGGGTGCGGCAGTTGGAGAGGCAGGCACGTTTGATGGGGCTCCACTGGAATATCCCAGCCCCCAGAAGCAGTACCCCACCCAGGATCGCGCTGGTGCTCTCCATCATCGGGGACAGCAGGGAGGCGCTGTGTAGGCCCCACTGCGCCAGGGTGGCTGCGGCGGCGAACCCAGTCCACACCACTACGTAGCCCAACACAAATATCCCCGTCGGCACGAAGGTGCCCTGCTGATCGCGCCGTTTCCGGTTGATCGTGGCGAAGACGAGAATCATGGGGGCGGCCGTGGGCACCATCATGGCTACCATCATCACGGCCCACATGACGAAGGTCAGGCTGAAATCGACGCCTCCCCAGGGTTGCAGCTGGGGCATGGCCATGCCGCCCGCGCCCATGTCCTTCATGTCCCAGGCCAGGTACGCCGTGTAAGCCCAGGCCAGGGCCGAGACCCCAAGGATTCCCGAGACCACGATGGCCCGGTCCCGTTTCAGTAGTGTCTCTAACGTCGTCGTGTTCTGCATCGCCAATCCGAGCCGCCTACGTCCATGGGAAATGGCGGGTGAGCCGGTTCCCTACCTTGTAACTTTCTAGCAGGGACTCGAGCGTCGCTATCTGTTGGGAGGCTTGCATGAGCCTAGCTCAAGGACAGATGGATCGGTCAGGGACGATGGGCATGACGGATGGTCACGCCTCGCCACTCGGGCTAGTACGGAAGGTTCACCCGCGCGATGTAGCCCGCCTTGTCGGGATAGGAGAACTCCAGCTTGCCACCAAGCTCGGATCGGCACACGGTCGCTGCCACTACATCTCCCTCTTTGAAGAAGAATCCTGTGCCATGTGTGACACTCGCAGACTCGGGCACTCCGGTCACCGGGTTCTTGATGGAGTCAAAGCTGCCGCGACCTTGTCACCCATTTTGATGCTCTTTTTGTTCCAGGAACCTTGGATATCGAACGGCACGAACTCTACTCCGACAATGTTGGGAGTTATCTGGGCGATTATCTCGAAGGGCAGACCACCGGCCTTCCCGGACACGATGGTCAAAATGGCCTCACGCTGCTGCTCGTTGGCTCTCTCGTCTATGAAAACCATGGCGGTCCCGTTGCCTTTGTGGAGGACTTCCGGCCACCAGGCCGAGACACCAAAGGCCGTCCCGTCCAGGGACACGTCGCCGAGGCTTCCCTTGTCGACCGTCCAAACGCTGATATCCGCGCAGAATCCCTGAGTCGGCGGTGCCTGGAACTGGCAGGGGCAGCCGTAATCGCAGCTACAGGCCTGATAGTAGTCACCTTCGATCGTCCATTTGGCAGTGTTCTGGGTGGCCATGTCAAACTCCTCCTCTGGTGGGATGGGACCGAATTCTATCAACTGACCCTGCGCCCGTCAACCGGCTTCCCAAGTCTTCAACGCCTAGCATGCCTGATGTAAAGGGATGCAGCCGAGGAGCAATCTGCCGGCGGAGTGGTTGGAAAGCCGCGATCCGGCTCCTACGTCACCCGCCCCCGGGTACGGTCTACCTCGGCCATGGAGCTATGGCTGTCGGGCCAGTCGAGGTCCTCTGCCTGGCTGTCGCCTGGAACAACACCAGGTAATCGGGGTCCCAGCCACTGTCAACGGCCACGTTTCCATTGGAATGTCACTACTTTTCCGTGACCGCCCACGTGTCACTCCTCTTGGTGTACCTGCGCTTTGTTCTCGGCCTGCCCCTTCGAGGGACGTAGCCCTCGGCGAACTCCAGGACGGCCGACCTCGGGACCAGATAGACCCCTCCGATTTTCACCCCGGGAATCTTGCCCTGGCGTACCAGTCGCGAGGCCGCAAAGGGAGTAACGGCGAGGATATTCGACGCCTCGGCAGTGGATATGTAGTTGAACCTGGTCCGGAGTAAATCCATGTACAAGATAGTCATAGTGCTGACAATTATAGATATAAATAGTCCTCAAGGTCAATGGGCACACCAGGGGTCCGCTGGCAGGAAATTCTGAGCCGCACCCCGGGGGCGGCAGGAAAAACCCTCAGGCCAAGTATGGGCTGACACCATGGATGCCCCACGCCACCTGGTATTAACCTAGACCTAAATGGATGAGGAGATGCGGGTAGATGCTTCCACGTAGCTCGGAGGCTAAGCTCCAAGTGGTCCAAAGTGACGCCGGTGCCCATGCCTGAGGGACGTGGTATAGCCGGATCTAGTGACAATTGTCACAGGTAGACTGTGATCGTGGTTACCGAAGCCCTGGAGAAAAAGGCGTAGTCTGGACCATGGGAGTAGTGTACGGTCAACCAGGAGGGTAAGACATGAACGGCGTGACACGTGCGGACGACCGAGAAGCATCCCAAGGACTGGAAGCCGAGCCTATGGACTACATGGGGCCCACGGACCGGATGAGGGCCATCGACAGTGCGATGCAGCAGTATTTTCAGGCCAAAGAGTGGCTTAGAGAGAGAAACAGGGAGTTCCCCGGACTGCGGGGGCGGTAGCATGGCTCGGGCACCAGGGGACGAACTAGCCTGAGGCGTGCGTGCCCGCTCCTGGAAGGAAACCCCTTCGTGGCCAGCAAGGTCGGAGGCATTCCCATCCAGATCGCGGACGGCGTCGGTGACTTCCTGGTGGACGGGGTTGAAGGGTGCGTGGCGCGACGGGATGCGACTGCTGCGGCAGATGTTGGAACGCGCGCCGGGCGAGCGCCCTGTACCTGATGCCCCGCCTGTGCTGGCCCTGGCGGCGGGCTAGCCTCCGCACCCACTCTCTTTCCCCTATCGTTCTTCCACATCCTGCCCTGCAAACCCCCGCGGCTGAAGAAGGGCCCAGACCCAGCGCCCGCCTACCCTCCTCATCTCCCATAGTGGAGCCTACCTCCCGCGTCACCGCATCACGACTTGCGTAGGACTCACATCGGACTCACACCGCTCCCACACTACATTTACGGCGACGGGGGTATATAACGTAAAAGAGGGAACGGACACTACATTGGGAGGTCGGCCGTGTGGCGCTTACGAGCAGGGATAGTTCTGGTAATCTTTGCAGGGATGCTCATCTTTGGCGGGGTGGTGGCCCACGGGGGCTGGTACTGGAACTCCAAGATCGACGTGGAAGGCGTCCAGCTGCGGACGATCTGGGAGGTGACTGACCAGGGAGATTACGTTTACTACTACACAACCGATTTCCAGGTCACGGTACCCAAGAACGCAACGGCTACCGTCGTGGAGCAGGCGGCCAACGAGACGGTCGCGATAGCTCATAGCAAGAAGCTGAGCTGTGCCGCAGATGGCATCGAGACCACGGTCAAGACGAAGGTCTCGGCGCTGGAAGGCGCGACGGGCTCCAAGGCCAAGATCACCCTCACCGCCGACGGCGTCGTGGTGGCAGAGAAGACCGGGAAGGTTGGCAGGGGCATAACTCTGAATGCCCTGCTTCCCACCAACGGCTTAGCCTGCTAGGTCAGCGATCCTGAAGTTAGTTGTCGTCCCTCGCCCGTGTCCCGCCCCCGTGGTGGGCAAGGGGTCCAGGGCGAGGGACGACAAGCCCGGGGTGGAGCATCTGCCTGGTACCTAGAAGGTTTCGGCATGAGTAGCTATGTCTGGGAGTCCAGCTTAATATGGGAAACACCTCAGTAAATCCAGGAGTCCCGGTGGCCCTTCGGCTGTATATAGCCGTCGTGGCGGCCGTTGGCATCGCCTGGCTGGCCTATCTGGCCCCCGGTGTGGACTGGACAGCCTCCACACTGGGGGAGATGGGTCTTCTCGTGCTTCTCATGGTGCTGGCCGGGAGCTTTCCGCTGCCGGTCGGCCCAAGGGTCAAGGCCGATGTCACGACCGCTGTGTGGTTCAGCGCCGCGCTTCTCCTCGATCCGGGGGCAGCGGCTCTCACGGGCGTGGTGGGAGTGGTCACCTACACGGCGCTTATACGGTTCTGGGGGCAGCGGCTCCGGCTGCCCTGGTACAAGTACCCCTTCAACGCAGGACAGGTCGCCTTGCTGATGGGTGTTACCGCGATGCTGTTCCGCTCCCTGGAAGCGGGAGGCGATCTGATCACCCTGGCAGTGGTCCCGGCGGCGGCCGCGATGTACCTGGTGAATACGAGCCTGGTGTCGGGTGCTGTGAGCCTCCAGCTGAGGGTGAACGCCCTGAACACCTGGTGGAAGGGCACAAAAGAGAATGGGCTGACAGAGCTGAGCCTGTACTCCTTTGGGTTCCTGGGAGCCGTCGTTTACCACGAAAGCCCCTGGACGGTCGTAGCACTGTTCCTGCCGGTAGCCATCGTCTACCTGGCCTTTTCCAGGCTGGCCGGTGCCAACGCCCAGCTTGAGCGGATGCTAGAGGAGCTGGAGAGACTTCAGGGCCGCATCGTGAGTACGTCCAAGCTGGCCTCGGTCGGCGCCATCTCGCTCGACCTGGCGCATCAGATCAAGAATCCCCTGGCCATCGTATTGGGGCGGCTGGAAGGTCTGGAGGACCGTCTTGAGGCGGGGACGACGGCCCGACACCACCTGGACGCCGCGATGCAGGCAGGCCGGCGAATAGAGGAGCTGACCGGGACCTTCGCCTCCATCGGCCAGCAGCGCTGGGTTCAGCTCAACGTGCCAGACGTGCTGGATGAAGCATTCGGGATGGCGGCGCTCCACCTTCGCACAAATATTGATGCACGGCGCCTCTACGATGAGGGATTGCCCAAGATCAGGGGGAACCCGGTGCTGATTCGAGAGGCGTTGACCAATGTCTTTTCCAACTCGCTGGAGGCTGTCGGAGATGGAGGCTTCATAAGTATCAAAGCCTACCACGCTGACGGCGTCGTTAAGGTCCGTATCTCCGATAACGGGATGGGAATACCGGCTGATCGGATGGTCCACATGTTCGAGCCCTTCCAATCGACCAAGGCCCATGGCCAGGGGCTGGGCCTCTTCGCGTGCAAGCACATCATCGAAATGCACGGGGGGAGCGTGGAGGTCCACAGCGTGGAAGGGGCTGGGACCACCGTCACCTTGATCCTGCCGGTCGCCCCCTCCGCCGATAGCCTACTCACTGGTAGCCTGCGTAGCTGAGCCTGGAGGAGGAAACGGACGTGCCGAAGGTGCTTGTGGTGGATGACGAGCAGGGCATCAGGGACCTGCTGGTGGAGAGCCTCATTGACGCCGGGTACGACGTGGCCCAGGCGTCGAATGGCCACGAGGCCTTCGAGCTGGCCTGCCAGAACCCCCCCGACGTTATCCTCCTGGACGTGATAATGCCTATCGTGGATGGCCTTGAGGTGTTGGGGAAACTCAGGGACAACCCTTGCACGAAGGGAATTCCTGTCGTGCTGCTGACCGCGCTGTCCCCGGTGAAAGGCGAGCGGGCCGCGTTGGACTACGGCGTGACCCATTACATCAGCAAGCCCTGGCCCCGCGGCACAGTTGAGCTGGCGGTCCGGGTCGCACTCCGAGAGGTGAGCGGACGGGCCGCAGAGGATGGGGACCGCACCATCAGGACGGGTATCGTGTCCCCCGAAGGCTCCTGGGTGGTGGCATCACTGGGGGATAGGTAAAACGGCTCCTACGCCTTTAACAGGCGCCACTGGATGAGGCCGGTCTCAAAGGCCACACAGTCGACGGTTTTGAAACGTGAGCGCGTGGCGCCCGGTGCGAATAACGGGGTCCCCTCCCCCAACGCAAGAGGGAAAACGGTCAGGATGATCTCGTCCACGAGACCTTCATTGAGCATGAGCGTGTTCACCTGGCCACCCCCGACCAACCAGATACCTTCGCCAGCCTCCTCCTTCAAAGAGCGGACGAACGCGGCAATATCCCCTGAGACGAATCGCACATGGGACGTGTCCGGAGGCAGTGCGCCCCTGGTGAAGACGTAGTTGGTCTTTTCAGGGTAGGGAAACGTCGGGGAGGTCAGCACCGTCTTGTACGTGGAGTTTCCCATCAAGGTCGTATCTATCGATGAGTAGAACTCTCTGTAGCCGTAGTCGAGACCACCACCGGCCTCCAGCCAGTCGATCTCTCCCTTGGGACCCGCGATGTAGCTATCCAGTGTCGTCGCGATGAAGAGTTTTAGGTTCCTCACACCCGTTGCCCCCTGAGCCCGATGAAAATGGGATAGGCCGCCTCGCGATGGACCTGTCGTCACATGAGATCGAGCCGGCCAGAGTGGTGAGCTAGCTCGCCGGTTCCCCCGGCAGATCTGTGGCGAATCCCTTGACAGACCGGGCCAGGTGCCCCAACCGGTCGTCGACCAGGCGATTCACTGTACCCGCGGGATAGGTGCCATCTGCCTTCAGTTCTTCAACGGGCACCCCGGTCAAGATCTCCATCCCTTCATCCACGCTCTTGATGGCGTATATGTGGAACCCGCCCTCTTTCACCGCCTCCATAACGTCGTCCCGTAGCATCAGGTTCCTGACGTTCTGGTGGGGAACGATCACTCCCTGATCACCAGTCAGTCCAGCAATCCGGCATACGTCGAAGAACCCTTCCACCTTCTGATTGACGCCGCCCACGGGCTGAATCTCACCCCTCTGGTTTACGGAGCCGGTAACAGCGATGCCCTGTCTGATGGGCAGATCGGCCAGGCTGGAGAGGATCGCGTAGAGCTCAGTGGAGGAGGCGCTGTCCCCATCCATCCCTTCGTAGGACTGCTCGAAGGAGAGGCTGGCCGAAAGGGAGAGGGGTTTGTTCTGGGCGAATCTCCAGCCAAGGTATCCAGTGAGGATGAGGATGCCCTTGTCGTGGATCCTCCCGCTGAGCTGCGCCTCACGCTCGATGTTGATGACACCCCTCCTGCCGGCGAAGGTCTTGGCGGTAATGCGAGACGGGCGTCCGAAGCTAAAGTCTCCCAGGTCGTAGACCACCAGGCCATTGACCTGTCCCACGACTTCCCCGGCGACGTCCACCATCAGAGTACCCTCGGCGATGAGCCTGCGGATCTTTTCCTCCACCAGGTTCAGCCGATGTACCTTCTCGTCCAGAGCTTTCTTCACGTGCTCGGCGGAGATGCGTGGCCGGCCCTCTCTGCGTGCCCAATAGTCCGCGTCGATCAGCAGGTCCTGTATATGGGCGAACCGGGCGGATAGCTTGGTCTGGTCCGATACGAGCCTGGCCCCGTACTCCACAATGCGGGCCACGCCGCTGCGCTCGGCGTGAAGCAGCCCCTCACTCTGGCAGAGGCCACATATAAAGGCACAGTAGTCGGACACACTCTCGGGGGTCAGGTCTATCTCGGAGTCGAACTCGGCCTTTACCTTGAACATCTCCCAGAAGTCTTCCTGGTCATGGGTGGACAGAAGGCGGTAAGTGCGCTCATCCCCGGTGACGATCACTTTCGCGTCCCATGGCATTGGCTGGGGCCGCAACCCCTGAGGGGCCATAATCCCGAACTGCACAGTTGGGTCTTCCAGCCGGACCTCTCGGTCCCGGATCGCCCGCTTGAGTCCCTCCCACACGCCAGCGCTTGTGAGCAGGTCCCGTGCGTTCAGCACCAGATAGCCACCGTTGGCGTGGTGGATGGACCCTGGCTTCAGCATAGTGTGGTCGCTGAAGTACGCCCCCAGGTAGGCCCTGCGCTCTATCCTGCCGAACAGGTTGACCCACGTGGGGTTGGACTCGACGATAATGGGCGCCACGCTGGTGCCGCCATTATCCACCAGCACTGTCACCTCGTAGGGGAGGAACGGATTGCTTTGGAGAGCTCCGCCCGTCTGGGTAGCCGCCTGGAGAGGAGGGGCCGTCGAGGGCGGCGCCGCATCAGGATGCTCAGGCTGTACTCCTTGATGGAGACCAGGTAGCTGAGGACCTCCGGCAGGTCCTGGTACTCTGCCAGGATGTCACGGAAAATCCCCGAGACCCTCAGTCCGCCGACCCTCCCGTCGAGCTCTTTAATCCTATCGATAGTCGCCTTCTCGATGTCCCTCACCCGCTCCATGGTTTCCTGTACGAGCTGAAGCAGCTTCGCTCTCTTGTCCTCTATCACGTGCCTCTCCTCCTCGCCGAGAGCCATGAACTCTTCGGGCGGAAAGGGCTTGCCCTCCAGCGTCAGTGGAAACAGGTTCGCCCCGGCGGGAGAGAACTGGAGCCCAAAGTTTTCCGCACTTACCTCCCGGTCAAGCGCCGACAGCTCTTTCTGATAGCCTACCCGGCCTTTCTCCTCCAGCAGCTCGCGCTCAGCAACGTACTCCTCGGCGGAGAACACCTTGGGTATCTCCTCCCGGAGCGATGTCAGCAGTTCCTCTCCCCTCCGGCTCAGCCGCCTGCCCTGTCCGGGGGCCATGCTCAGTACTCGCGGCCTGTCCGGGTCGGCGAAGTTATGTACGTAGCACCAGTCATGTATCAGGGCCTTGGTCCCGTCGACCTGCTGCTCGTCGACCATGGTCTCAAGGTGTCTCTTGATCGCCGACGCCCGTCCCGTACCGGTGAGCCCGGTCACAAACAGGTTGTAGCCACGCTTGTTTACCTGAAGTCCGAACTCCATGGCCCTCAGAGCCCTGTCCTGACCGATCAGACCCCTGGGAGGAGCAAGCTCGTCGGTGCACTCGAACTTCAGTTCGCTGGTGTTGCAATGCCAGCAGATCCGTTCAGCCGGAACCCTGTATTTGTCCGTAGATCGCATGCTCCTCCTTCCGAGGTTTCCTTTGCGGCCGGCCAATCGGCTGCGCTTCCGCTCCCAATTATATCAGCCAGGTTACACATGTGTAGCGCACTGGTCGACGTGTCTACTCCGGCAGCCTCCAGGAACTCAAAAAGGTAGAAATGCAGCAGCGCAGACTCGCAGATCTATACGTCAGGGGGTCGGTGCCCGAGAGCATCCAGCTTCAACCTTGTCTGAAGTGGCTGCCCGGCTGCGAGACTGATGCTGCAGGTCTCTGAGGACGACATGGAGCTAATCCTACGGGCTCCTCAGGTCCGGGTTATCGGCCTCTCGGGAGCAGGTTCAGGTCGAGGGGAGTGTACCCGCGGTGGTGTCAGAGGAAGAGGATTTAGTCACTACTGGACGACCATCGGGACGACCACGTGCGCTACCCCGCGGCCGCCAGTCGCCGTTCATTCTTGATAGTGATGGTCGGATTTGGATTGGCCTTAGGAACTGGAAGCCCGCGCTCTTCCAGGAGCGTAATGTGCTCGACCATTCCCCATTTCGCCTGGTAAATGCAGTCCTCTACCGAGTGCCCGATCCCTGTGAAGGCTTCCAGGTCGGACGAATAGAACCCGAAGACCGTAGGGTCTTTGGTCGCTTCTATCACTAGGGAGTACTTCAGGTCTATCATCACGTTTTCCTCCGTCTTTAGACCCCCGCTGCCTCAGGATAGCAGCACACGTCCCGCTGGGAACCTCTCGGGACCCGTGGTAGTCAACCCTGATCAGTTTGTCCACTCCCGTTTTAGCGTAATATCGTACTGACCTCTTTTCTCTCACGATCTTGAACCCGGCCTGCTCCAGCAGCCGGACCAGCTCGTTGAATGTCAACGACTGTGACTCCTACCATTGTACAAACATCGGCATTACGACGTGGACGTAGTTGTCGGAGCCTATGGGCCTGAAGACGCCGGGGCTGGACGGAACGGTCGTTTCCAAGGCTACCTCTCCCCGTTCCATGACCGACAGGACGTCCAACAAGTATTTGCTGTTAAAGGCGATCTTCGATTCGTCGCCCTCCACCAGCGTATCCACCTCGTCCTGGTTATCGCCCATCTCCTCAGCCCTGGCGGATATGATGACCTTGCCCGGCCGACCGCCCTGGGACTCCGTAGTGGCGCCCTCTGGTCCGGATATCATCTGGAGCCTGATTATCCCGCTTCCATCCCGGGCGAAGATGGCGGAGGTCCTGGCCGCCCTCAAGAACTCCTGAAGCTGGAAGACCGTCCGGGTCTGGTATTTCTCGGGAATAAGCTGAGAGTAGCTGGGGAACGTCCCCTGGATGAGCTGGGACACTATCTCGATGCCTTTTAGACGGAACAGCACCTGGCCCTTGGTCGGGGTCATCGTCATCTCCACAGGGCTCTCCTGGTCCCCAAGCAGGCGGCCTAGCTCGTTGAGGGTCCGGGAGGGGAGAATGACGCTGACGGGCTCGTCTATGGGTTCCAGAAGGCTGCTCTGGTGTACAGCGAGACGAAAGCCATCGGCGGCCGCCATAGTACAACGGTCTTTCTCCAGGTCCAGCTTCACTCCCGTCAGCACAGGGCGCGACTCCTCCGTGGCGGCAGCGAAGACCACCTGATTGATGGCCGCCCTGAACGCCGCGGGGTCTATCTTCGCTACTACCCCCTTCTCTACTGTGGGGATTGGAGGGAACTCCTCGGCGTCTGTGCCGTTGATCCGCGCTTCCGACCGGGCGCAAGTCAACTGCAGAGTCCTGGGAGGAGAAGTCATCTCCATGTCTATCCGCTCGGAGGGCAATGAGGCCACGAACTCAGTGAGGAGCCGCGCGGGAACGGTGACGGAGCCCTCCTCCTCTATCATGGCCCCGATCCACGCTGTGATGGCTATCTCCAGGTTGGTGGCCGAGATCTTGAGCATGGACTGGTCGGTACTGAGTAATACGTTCTGGGTTATGGGCAGGGTCGTCCTGGTAGGCACCGCCCTGCCTACGATGGCAAGGCCCCTACTCAGGTTCTCCTGCAAGCACGAAAGTCTCATCTCCCGCCTCCCTCGCTCGCTGTAGTATAGAGGCTACCCGCTCCGGCCGTCAACGGCACCTGGGCGATGGCCGGGAACGGAAGGGCCGGCCTGGGTAACCCCAGGCCGGCCCTTCCGTTCCCCTTAGCCTCATACTTGTAGAGGCGTACACGGGGCTGCGTATCACTGCAGCGTCAGCAGAAACGCCACGAGGGCGTCGACCTCCTCGTCCCTCAACCCCCCGACGATGGCGGTGGTCATGAGGCCCGGTATGGCTCGCTCCACCCCTTCGGCGACCCTTAGCTCGGGTTGACGCAGGGATTCCCTCAGGTACTCTTCCGCGGACATGCCCGGCACCCTGGTGACCGCATCCCTGCCGATCTGAGTGTGATCCGGCCCCACCAGCCCGGTGGTCACCCCCTGAATCGTATGGCAGTGCACGCACCAGAGTGCCTGAGGGCCCACGCTGGCAGGGGCGTTCAGGTAAAGCTCTTTGCCCTTCGCCACCAGGTCAAGCGGAGGAGACGTGGGAGCGCCTTCGCCCCCGCAGGCTACTGCCGCGGCAAGGGCAAGGCTGAGGAGACCGGTAATAAGAAGAAGGCCCCCTTTTTGCATGTGACCCCTTCTAAGATAGCGATTGGCCCCGTAGGGCCGCACGCCGTTTTTTCACAACCTTGAGGAGGGCTGTGTTGCCAACCGAGCCTAACTGACCCGCTTCACCTCAAGGGTCTCGCCGGGGGCCAAGGCCACTCGACGCACGTTAATGCCCAGCTTGAGGAGCCAGTATCCCAGAGTAGCCTTGCTAACGTCCAACTCCTGGGCGGTAACAGATAGACCCTTCTCGTTCACCATCTCCGGGAGAAGCCTCTCCAACGACCTCTGGTAGGTGTTCTCGACCCGCTGCATTAACTTGGTCTTCCTGGCCATGCCCACCCCCTTAGTAGTCTGATCACTGGTGGAGATAGTATCATACAACTCTGTAACTTGTCAATACCTTTATATGATACTTCTTAAACAAATTTGAGAAATCACCTAGAACATCCCCGGGTAACCGTTACTAGTTTACCACGAAGATCCCCAGAGCCGTCAACCCGGTCACTATACCCCCGGCTATCCCGGCTCCCAGAGCGATGGGGGGCAGCGCCTTCCGGAAAGGTATCGCAAATACCCAGGCCGCCAAACATCCCGTCCAGACGCCCGTCAGGGGCAGGGGGACTGCGACCAGCACCGTCAGCGCCAGGGCGCCGTATCGCTGGAACCTGGCTTCGTTCCGCCTCCGGAGCGCTTCACTACGCCACCGGAGCAGACTTCCCACAGGATTGGGGAAGCTGGTGATGAGCTTCCCCAACCTGGGCAGCACCAGGAGCCAGAAGAGGGCCGGCACGAGGTTCCCTATGACCGCAACGGGCAGGACCCCGTACCACGGCAAGTCATATCCCCGAGTCCCCAGGAACGGGAGGTCGTAGCTCTCCATGCCCAGGGGAATGGCACAACGGAGCTCACAGACAGGGACCATACTCCATAGAAAGGTAAAAAAGTAATTCATGGACCTGCTTTCGTTGTCAAGGGATGACGCCATCCGTAATATACCGGGTGGCACGCCGCCATGCAACGTACCCCTCCCCTCAAGGTGGACAACTCCCCAGACCCATAGTAAGCTCGTGAAGATCCCCGCAGGGGAATCCCCCAAGTGGCCGGAGGAGTATGAAGGCGGGAAAATTTCCGGCGGACCTCCTGGAACGGCTCCTCGCCAAGATCGAAATCAAGGATGCCCGGGTGCTCCTGGGCCCACGGGTTGGAGAGGATGCCGCGCTGCTGGACTACGGTGACCGGGTCTTGGTGGCCAAGACCGACCCCATAACCTTCGCCTCCGACCTTATCGGCTGGTACGCAGTGCAGGTGAACGCCAACGACGTCGCCTGCGCCGGCGCTACCCCCCGTTGGTTCCTGGCCTCGTTGCTCATGCCCGAGTCCTCCCCAGAGGCGGACGCCGAGGCGATCTTCGACCAGCTCCTCGACGCATGCGCCGCCATTGGGGTCACTCTGGTGGGAGGCCACAGCGAGGTGACCGGCAGCGTGGCCAGGCCTATAATAGCCGGCTGCATGCTGGGCGAGGTGGATAAAGGTAAAATAGTAACTACCGGGGGTGCCAGGGATGGAGACAGTATCGTGCTCACTAAGGGTATTGCCCTGGAGGGGGCCGCCCTGCTGGCCCGCGACGCTCCCGAGGCTCTGGCCAGCGCCGGCGTGGAATCCAGCACCATATCGAGGGCTCGGGAGTTCCTTTTTTCTCCTGGTATAAGTGTAGTAAAGGACGCCCTTATCGCCTGCTCCGCGGTGCCGGTCAGCTCCCTCCACGACCCCACCGAGGGTGGGCTATGTACCGGCCTCTGGGAGGTGGCGACGGCTTCGGGGGCGGGCCTGGCCGTGGAAGAGGGAAGTATACCCATACTCCCCGAGTGCTCCGAGATATGCGGAGCCCTGAGGCTGGACCCTCTGGGGCTGCTGGCCTCGGGGGCCCTGCTTATCACAACCCCACCCGAGAACGTACCCAAGCTCTTCAGCTCCCTGGATAAGGAGGGGATCGACGCCTACGAGATCGGGCGCATCATGAGCCGGGAGGAGGGCGTCCACATCATCCGGGGCCACGAGCTGGAAATCCTGCCCCGCTTCGAGCGGGACGAGCTGGCACGGTTCTTCAGTCCGTAGGAACTGCTCCAACCTGGTGTCGGCAGGCTCCTGGCCGAACCCGGCCATCTACGCGGGTTGATAGGCTTCCAGGACCTCCCCGAGCTGGGCCAGGGTTATGTTGCCCCCGCTGACCACCAGAGCCACCTTCTTGCCCTCGATCGATTCCTTCTGCTTGATGGCGCCGGCCAGCGGGGCTGCCCCAGCGGCCTCGGCCAGGGTGTGGGCCTTCTCTATGAGTATGCCGATGGCCCGGAGTATCTCGGCGTCGTCCACCAGGATGAAGTCGTCCAGTAGGTCCCAGAGGATGCTCTGGGTCAGCTCGTAGCCGCCGGCGGTGGCCAGGCCCTCGGCCACCGTCTCCATTGGGCCCTGGGTCAAGCGCCGCTCCTTCCAGGAGAGGTATCCCGCCGGCGCCTGGGCCGACTGCACCGCCACCACCTTTATCCTCGGGTTGACGGCCTTAGCCGCGATGCAGGCCCCCGCCGCGCCGCTCCCGCCGCCCAGGGGGACGAAGATGGCTTCCACCTGGGGGAACTCCTCGATGATCTCCAGGGTCTCCGTGGCCACTCCGGCAATGAGGAGGGGTTCGTTGGCCGGGTGAACGTAGCGATAACCCTCCTCCAAGGCGAGCCTCTCGCAGTGCTCCCGGGCCTCGTCGAAGGTGTTGCCATGGAAGATGATCTCCGCTCCCAGGTTCCGCATGGACTCGACCTTCAGGGGGTTGGCGGCCCGAGGCAGGCCTATGATGGCCCGGGCGCCGAACAGTCTGCAGGCGTAGGCGATGGACTGCCCGTGATTGCCGGAGGAGGCCGTGATTACTCCGCGCTCGCGCTCGCTTTCGCTCATGTGGGCCAGGAGGTTTATCCCACTCCGCGCTTTGAAGGAGCCAAGGGCCTGGTGGTTTTCGTGTTTCAGGCGCACATCAGCCCCCAACAGGTGGCCCAGGGCGGCATAAGGGAGTAGTGGCGTCCGGGGCAGGTAGGGGGCGATGGTCTGTCGCGCCTCCAGCACGTCGTGGAGGGTGGGCCTGTTCATGTCTACACCTCCTTCGGGCGCGCTAATGACAGAGGGCCCCGAGACACGGGGCCCTCTGTCATTAGCTTACGGGACGAAGTCTGCTCGCTACTCTGCCTTGCCGTGGATGGGGATCACGCCGGGGCCCCACCACCGCTCCCACATCTCGTCCACCTTGCCCTGGACGTACTTGGTGTCCTCCTCGGTGAAGTGGGCGAACCGTCCCTGGCGGGTCAGGTAATCCTCGACGGGCTTCCGCTTCCTCGCCCCCTTGGCCATGGCCTTGGAGGCGCCGTTGAGGATCAGCTCCCCGTCAATGATCTCGTAGAGGACCCAGAGCCCGACCTCGACGGCCAGCATGCCCAGTTCATGGGAGAACTTGGGGTCGTAGTCCCAGCCCTTGGGGCAGGGATCGATGCTGTGGATGAAGGTGGGTCCGCCTATGGTCAGGGCGCGGCGCACCTTGTTGGTCATGTCCAGACCGTAGGAGCCGCAGGCGGTGGCCAGGTACCGGCACTCGGGATGTCCGGTGGCCAGCATGCCCACCATGTTCTTCTTCCACCGGGTGTTCATGATGCGGTGCACCTTGCCCGGCGGGCTGAAGGTGGAGTTCGCACCCCAAGGGGACATGCCCGAGACCTGAATGTCGGTGTTGGCGTAGGACTCATTGTCGTAGAGCAGCACTAGGTGATTGTACTCGGGATGGGTGAGGGAGGCTGAGATGGCCGAGAGCCCCATGTCGGCGCCGCCGCCATCGCCACAGAAGGCGATGACGTTGATGGGCTCTTCGGCGATCTTGCCCTTGCGCATCAGGACCTTTAGGCCCGCCGCCGTCCCGGTGGCTGCCGAGCCGGAAGACCCCAGCTGGGTGTGCATCCAGGGCACCACCCAGGGGGTAGAGTAGTAGGTGGTGTTGGCCACGTACATGCAGCCGGTGCTGCCCACCACGATGGTCCTGGGGCCGGAGGCCTTCACCATGAGCCTCATCACCAGGGCCGACTCGCAGCCCTGACATGTGCGGTGTCCCGAGGTGAACATTTCTTCGATGGGTATGTTCTTGACCCCTTTTACCTGGGGAAGGTCCACTATTGTAGCCATTTTATGCCCTCACTCCTATCCAATGATTTTCTTGCTCGACTTTACCCGTCTCGAGGGCCTGGCGAATTATATCGCTCATCTCGAACACGTTCTGCCCTCGGACCTCGCGGCCTCCCAGACCGGCTATGAAGCTGAGCACCAGGGGACGCTTCTCCAGGGGATACAGGCAGGACCTGATCTCGTTGAACAACACACCACCATTAGATGGTGAACCATAGGAGTAGTCCCTGTCAATAACCCCGATGGCCTTGAACCTGGAGAGAAGGTCTCGAATCTCCTCGGTGGCGAAGGGGCGGAACCACTTTATCCTGACGAACCCTACCTTGACACCCTGCTCCCTCAATCGTCTCACAGCCACCCTGACGGGCATGGCCAGAGTCCCCATCCCGACGAAGACGAACTCGGCGTCCTCGGTCATGTACTCTTCGTAGAAGGGGCTGGGGGTGCCCCTGCCGAAGATCTGCTTGAACTCTTGGTCCACCTCTTCGATCACGCCCTTGGCCCGGCGCATCGCCTCGTCGGTCTGCTTCCTCATCTCCATCAGCCAGTCCTCGTTGACCTGGGGGGCGATCGTGATGGGGTTGTCGGGGTGGAGGACCAGCTTGCCCCGATCGTATCTGGGCAGGAACTTGTCCACCAGACTCTTGTCGGGTACCTTCGTCAGCACCTGGGAGTGGGTGAGGAAGGACCCGTCGGTGCTGATGGCGCAGGGTAGAAACACCCTGGGGTCCTCGGCTATCCTCCAGGCCATAAGGGCCGTGTCCAGCGCCTCCTGGGCGGTGGCAACCCAGTTGAGCATCCAGCCCAGGTCCCGCACCGCCAGGGCGTCGTTGTGTTCGACACCAAAGGCGCCGGGGTCGTCCAGGGCGCGATTGCCTACCATGGCGACGACGGGAAGCCGGAGGCCCGCCGTTACCGTGATAGCCTCGAAGGCGTAGAACCAGCCCACCCCGCTGGAGCCGCAGAAGACCCGGGCCCCCACGGCAGAGGCGTGCTTCACGATCTCGAACTGGGAGTGCTCGCTCTCTGCGACGATGAACTCGCAGTCAAGCTCGCCGTCGGCTACCAGCTTGGAGACATACTGCATCACCGTATCGTAGGGCCGGATGGGGTATGCGGTGATAACGTCCACATCCGCCAGGGCGCAGGCGACGGCGACGGCCTCGCTGCCGCTAATTAGCTGCTCGGTTTCCATATGTTCGACGGTAACCATTACACCTCCTCCATCTGGGCGACCTCTTCTTTGTACTGCCCGACGTGATGGAACCCGTGGGACCGGGCCTCGGTTTTCTGTTTCTGGATCAGGCCAGTCATCCACTGCTTGTAGTCGTCCTTATCCCTCTGCCAGTGCTCCCACTGGCCGTCGTTGCCGGTGAACTCGGCCTCGTTGACCATTGTAACGCAGTCGGGCACCGGGCAGACGGCCTCGCACACTCCACAGCCGCAACACGCCTCCATGTTGGCGTCGTACAGCCCATCGGGGGTGACGTCGAAGCAGGAGTCGGGGCACTGGAGCCAGCACAGGGTGCACTTGATACACGTATCGAAGTCGACCACGGGACGCATCGTGCGGGTGCTGTATTTCTTGAAGTAGGGGTTCCTCTGGGGCTCGTAGCCCCCCTCACCGCCCCGAAAGCCCTCTCCCTGGGGGATGCCCCTGATTACCAGGCCCTCTTCCATTTGGGTCCATCCGGGCAAATCGAAGCTGAAGGGGACCGTCGCATCGCCTTCTCCCGGCTCCACCACTCGGGTCTCGACCCGCTCGTAGGACTTGCGGGCGGACTGGACCTTGGTCTCGCTGTTCCACTGCTCCCTTATGGCCTCTTCCATGGTCTCTATGCTCACCAGGTTGGGGCAAACCTTGCATAGAGCACCCAGGATCCTCACGTCGGTGTGGTCGTCCTTGTACACCCACAGGCCGGAAAAGCTGGTCGTGCCCTTCACGACACCGATGTTGTACGGCACGTCCTTCACGTGGGCGTCCCGGATGAGGTCGTCCTTGCCTTGCATGGAAGTCACCAGGAGCGTGCCGTTCTCTTTGGTGAGCTCGTTGATGGGTTGGAGCCCGTACCAGCCCCAGGACTCCACCCCTTTGCACAGAGTGTCGTCCACTGCCACACTAACGTCCACGTTGTCCGCCTGGTACATCGTCAGGTTCTCTTCCAGCTCGTCCTGGGTGTCCGCCACCACCGCGAATTGCTTGGCGGGGATGCCGTTCCGCTCGGGAGAGTCGCCGTACCGGCCGAAGGCCACCCCTACCTTGCCCTCTTTGCTCGCGGCGAGGACGATGCCCCGGCAGATGTTCCTGGCCAGGCTCTTCTGGAAGATCCCCCTGTACACCACCTCTACAGCTGTCTTGGTCATATCTGTACCTCCTGAATACGTGCTCGCCGATCCAAGCTCCCTAGATTCGTGGCCCGACGGGGCCATATCAAGCCGGTGACGGGGCCGTAGCCGGCGAGTGCTGACTGCCATCGACGGCCAGATAGCCCGGCTCCACTTCGGATATGTGATACTCCATGGCGGCCCTGGCTTCCTCGCCGTCCCGCCGCTGGATCATCTCCACGATGTATTTGTGGGAGGCATGGGACCGCTGGGGGCGGCCTGGAGTCTGGAGGGTCTGGTCCCGGGACTGGTGCAGTATATCGGCTATGGTGGCAACGACCTTTACCAGGGCGCCGTTCTGGGTGGCCTGGGCAAGGGCGAAATGGAAGGCGGTATCTCCATCCACGCCGGTCTCACCTCTGGCTATCTGCCGCTCCTGCTCCGCTATTGCGGCGTCCATGCCCTGCATATCCTCCGGGGTGGCCCGCTCCGCTGCCAGGGCGGCTATCTGAGGCTCCAGCAGATGGCGCACTTCGAATACGTCGTTCAGTGCGCCCCTCGCTTCGGTAAGGGAGGCCGCAATGGTGGCGACGAGGGCATCCAGGCTCTGGGTGCTGACGAAGGTGCCGGCACCGGGCCGGCTCACCACCAACCCCTGGAGCTCCAAGGCCCGGATTGCCTCCCTCACGGAGCTGCGGCTCACCTGGAGGCGCTCCGCCAGCTCCCGTTCCGCGGGGAGACGGTCGCCGGGTTTCAGCACGCCGTCCCGGATGAACTCATGGATCTGCCCGACAATGTCCTGGTAGAGCCTTCGGTGGGTTATCGCTTTGAAGTCTTCCATTTGTGGGTTATCAGCCTAGAGTTCCTGCTACAGGACTGGTGGTCAGTTGGTCAGACCAATTATACACGGTCTACCCGGCTTGTCAATACCCCAATTCTAAGTGATCGCCGAAATGGGTCCTAGTACTCTGTCGACTTAAGCCTGATAGACGTCATTCTGAGCGAAGCGAAGAATCTGGAGGGGAGGGGCTACCCCCTCGCACCCCAGATTCTTCGGTCGCTGCGCTCCCTCAGAATGACAAGCTACCGAAATCTTGTTGGCAAGGTACTGGGCCTTCTGGGATGTGCCCCCGAAGGTTCGCTCCAACACGGACGGGTGGAATTCGAGCATATCCTGTATAATGGGCCCTGAACACTAGAGTGAGGAGAGAGCCCTATAGTGAGCACCAGCACAGCACCCGAGAAGGTCGAAATATCGGACCGGGGCATACGAATAGACTGGACGGACGGACACCACAGCGTCTATCCCCACCGGTTCCTCCGTCTGCGCTGCCCCTGCGCCCAGTGTGTGGATGAGTGGTCAAGGGCCCCCCGCCTAGACCCCGACACTGTGCCCCAGGATGTACATGCGGTGGACCACATGATGGTGGGTAACTACGCCATCGAGTTCCTCTGGAGCGACACCCATTACACTGGCATCTACACCTACGAGTTCCTGCGCAACGTCTGCTCCTGTATGGAGTGCCTGTCCCGGGAGGGATAACCGTTCTCAGACGGAGCGAAGACCTCTCCCCTAGCGGCGTCCGGGGTTGCCATCACGAGAGCGGGCTTGCCTGTGTCTCCGGCCCGGCCGTGGCGGGGACTCTCGGACCCCTCAGGAGCCCAGGTGTGGGTCCGTCCGGCGGCGTTCCGTCCGGTGGCCCATATAGTAGTGTCCCTCGTACTTGTACCCGAAGGCCGATATCTGGAGCTGCCCAGGCTGGGCGCATTCGGGGCAGGGGGCCGGATCGTCCCTCCTGGCCAGCGGCCGCAGGGCGTCGTACCTATGCTCGCACCGGTCGCAGTAGTATTCGTATATAGGCATTTGCTCCTCCGTAATGTGGGAGCGCTCCAGGTCTTCGAGCGCCGCGCCCTATATGATCCCACGCTCATTCAGGGAATCTATCTCGCCATCGGAATATCCCAACAGCCCGCCCAACACCTCCCGGGTGTGTTGCCCCAGGCTTGGGGCCGGACGGTAGACCTCCTCCTGCTGGCCCATTTTTATGGGGTTGCCCGGCATCCTGTACCTCCCCGCGATGGGGTGGTCCGCCTCCACCAGCATCTTTCGGTGCAGCACTTGGGGGTCGTCAAAGGCCTCGGCGATGGTGTTCACCGGGGCGATGGGCACCTCATCGCCAAGGAGCTCCATCCACTGGGACGCAGTCTTGGTTGCGAAAGCCTCGGCCAGCAGGGCCTTGAGCTCCGTCCAGTTTTTCCTCCGGCCGTCGATGGTCTGAAAACGCTCGTCCCCAGGCAATCCCTCGAAGCCCTCCACATTGGCTGCCAGCGCGATCGCCAGCAGATCGTAGAACTTCTGGGTGGCGCAGTGGATCTGAAGGTATTTGCCGTCGCTGGCAGGGAAGGCGCCATTGGGTAGGTTGGCGGACTGGACCGAGCCTCCGGGGCCGGGCACCCTCCCGCCTCCTAAGTAGACCTCCGAGAGGTGACCCTGAAACGTCATCTGTATGTCCAGGAGGCTCAGGTCGACCTGCCGGCCTTCACCGGTGCGCTCCCGGACCAGCAGCGCGGCCAGGATGCCGAGGGTGGCCCCGTACCCACCTGCGATGTCGGTCACGGCAAAACCCATCACGGCGGGGGGGGCACCGGGCTCCCCGGTCACGCTCATGGCGCCCGACAGGGCCTGCACCACAGAGTCGAACACTGGGCGGTCCCGGTAGGGCCCGTCACTTCCAAAGCCTGAAACGGAGCAGCAGATGATGGACGGGTTCACCCTTCTTAACGTCTCGTAGTCCGCCCCCAGGCGTACCGTAACCCCCGGGCGAAAGTTGTCCAGCACCACGTCTGAGAGGCCGGCCAGGCGGTGGAAGACCTGCTTCCCTTCCTGGCTCCTGAGGTCCAGGGTGATACCCAGCTTGTTCCGGTTGAAGGTCATGTAATAGAGACTCTCCCCGCCCATGAAGGAGGTACCCATGCGCCGCGCTGCCTCTCCCACACCGGGGGGCTCCACCTTGATTATCTCCGCCCCCAGGTCCCCCAGGATGCGGCTGCCCATGGGCCCCGCAAGGGCCTGGGAGAGGTCCAGGATACGGACCCCGCTCAAGGGGCTGGTCAACTTACCTCCTGCACAATACCGGCTCTCCCGCTAGGCTGCGCACCCTTACGTGCTGGTCAGGCGTGCCAGCGCCCTCACATCCGCCAGTTCTTCCAGGGAGTCCACTGCCTCAACTATGGCGTCCTGACTCGTGGAGGAGATTATAGGGCCGGTGAGGTCGCGGAACTTGTCCTTCAGCTCGTCCCAGGTCAGGGCGTTCTCCGGGTCTCCCTTGGGATACTGCACCTCCGCCCTCAGCCGGCGGCCGTCCAGGGTCTGCACCTCTACCCAGGCCGGCCACTGGCTGGGGTAGTTGGCCTCCAGCGACGGGTCCTGGACGCAGTGCACCTTGGACATGAGCTCCTTGACCTCGGGCCGGTCCAGGTTCTCCTCCGTGTACTCCGACAGGGAAGCCCTTCCGAAGACGAGGGCGACGGCGGCGCCGAAGGCCATGCTGAACTGGGCCTCTATCACGTTCCGGGGGTTGCGCTTCTGCTCCTCGGGGACGGCGACGGTGTTGAAGCCGGCCTTCAGTACACCCACCGTTACCTGCGCTACCTCCTGTGGCTTGAGGTCATGCTGCCGGACGATCTCCAGCACGCAGTCCAGGGGGCCCTGCTTGTAGCGGCAGCAGGCGTGGGGTTTGATGCTCACTCTATTTATGTAAAGCTCTCCTCCCAGGTCCTGTAGCGCGATGGAGCCATCGGCGTCGTCGGTATACCCATGGAGGAAGCCGTCGCGCCCCTCGAGGATAGTGGTGGGGCCAACGAACCCCTCCCTGGCCAGCAGGGCCGCCATCAGGCCGCTGTGACAGGCCCATCCCGGGTGCAGCCGCTTGGTCCAGGCGCCCTGACCCAGGAACTCCAGTGACCCGGCGGCCTGGCTACCCGCTATGCCCAGGGCCCAGGTAGTGCGGTCCGCGCCCAGCCCCAGAAGTTTGGCTGCCACCAACGCCGCGCCGAAGGTCCCACAGGTGCTCGTGGGGTGGAAACCACGGGCGTAGTGCCTCCTCGGGTCAACGGCCCGGCCAAGCCTGATGGTGAGGTCGTAGCCCGCGGCGATGGCCGTGATAAGATCGCGGCCACCGACCCCGGCCATGTCGCCACAGGCGAAGGCTGCCGGAAAGGTGACCACCCCCGGGTGCAGCGACGAGTGGTTGCTCACGTCGTCCATCTCCAGACTGTGGGCGGCGGCACCATTCGCCAGGGCCGCGTACTCCGGGGCCGCCCGCTGGTCGGTGCCCATGACCACCGAGCCGCCACCGCTACCCAGGGACCGCACCACCCTCTGCACCACCCCTGATGAAGGGGTCTGGGCACCCCGTACGGCGACGCCCAGGTAGTCCAGGCAGAAATACTTTGCCCGGTCTACCGATTGGGGCGACAGGTCCTCGAACTCCAGCCCGATATAAAAGTCCGCAAGCACCTGGGTCAGGCCGCCACCGTTAGCACTCGCCATGCGATGCCCTCCTGGGTGATAGATCGTGGTCGGGGTTCGATTCTATCTTATATAACCGGGGCGTGCCGTGGCAAGGAGACGCCGGCGCGACAGCCCGCCGCCAGGGGCGTGGCCTGGCCGCTGTGTCGGATTGGGACTTAATTTGACGCCATGAGTGGGTGCCACTACAATTGCTGCTGGCCGTAGCCTGCGCGCCGTCTAGGGGAGACATGAGCACGAAGCTTACCTTGAGCGTGGTGGACCAGTCCCCAGTCCGGGACGGCGGTACCGCAGCCGAGGCCCTGTGGGAGACCGTCGAGCTGGCGGTGGCCGCCGAGGCCCTGGGCTACCACCGGTTTTGGGTCACCGAGCACCACAACCTCAGGAATTTCGCCGGCACCAGCCCCGAGGTGCTCATCGGGCAGATCGCCGCCCGCACCAGCACCATCCGGGTGGGCAGCGGTGGCGTGATGCTCCCCCACTACAGTGCGTTGAAGGTGGCGGAGAACTTCCGTGTCCTGGGGGCGCTGTACCCCGGACGCATCGACCTGGGCATCGGCAGGGCACCCGGCAGTGACCAGGTCACCGCCGCCGCCCTCGCCTATCCCGGCGTCCCCCGGGACGTCCGCCACTACCCGCAGCAGGTGGTCGACCTGCTGGGGTTCCTGTCCGGCGGTCTGGAGCCAGGCCACGTGTTCGCCGGCGTAAGGGCGGGGCCGGACGGGGTGGCCATGCCCGAGGTGTGGCTGCTGGGGTCCAGGTACGAGAGCGCCTTCCTGGCCGCGCAGCTGGGGCTTTCCTTCGCCTACGCCCACTTCTTCGGCATCGCGGTGGAGGAGGGGCCGGCCATCGTCGAAGGTTACTTCAAGAACTTTCAGCCGTCGCGTTACGGGTCGGAGCCCAGGGCCAACGTCGCCGTCCACGTCCTCTGCGCCGACACGCAGGAAGAGGCCCTGCGGCTGGCCGGCAGCCGCAACCTGGCAAGGCTGCAGTCCGTACTCGGGACCGGCAAGGGTATCCCCAGCGTCGAAGCGGCCCTCTCCTACCCCTACCAGAGCAACGAGCTGGCGTTTATCTCCCAGTACAGCCGGACCTGCATTGACGGCGACCCCCAGCGGGTGAAAGAGGGGTTGGAGGGCATCGCCGAGAGCTACCAGACCTGGGATATCAGTATAGCCACCACCTGCAATGGGTTCGCCGAGAGGGTCCGCTCCTACGAGCTGGTGGCCGAAGTCTGCGGGACCGGCCCCGGGCGCCCTGGTGTGTAGCCCGAGGGCGACCACCTGTGAAGCCCTGTTAGGCGCCTAGTAGACGACCTTCTCCTCGACCAGACGCTCCACATGGCCCGGTGATAAGCCCAGCAGCTCGCACAGGATGTACTGGTTATGCTCGCCGAGAAGAGGGGCGTAGCGGTGCTCGATGGGGGGGATGTCGCTGATTTTCCAGGGGACACTTCCCATTGGGCGGCGCCCGACCTCGGGGTGGTCCACCTCCACAATGAAGCCACGCTCCCTGAGATGAGGGTCCTCAAGCAGGTCCGCCGTGGTCAGGGAGCGGCCGGCGGTCACGCCCGCCTCCTGAAGCTGGACCATGGCTTCGGCCGATCCCATCTGCCTGGTCCACCCCTCTACAAGGGCGTCCAGGTCGTCCTGGTGCTGCCACCTGGCCAGGGCGTCGGAGAAGCGAGGGTCGAGACCCCAGCTAGGATTACCGGTGACCCTGCAGAGGGCCTCCCACTCCGCGTCCGAGCCAACGGATATAGCGATCCACGTATCCTCGTCCTTGCACCGGTAGACACCATGGGGCGCCTTCACGGGGTCCCGGTTCCCGACGCGCTGGGGCAGACGGCCGTTCAAGGTGTAGTCGGCGATGGCCTCGGGCATCAGGGTCAGCATCGCCTCTGTCATGGCCACGTCGATGAACTGGCCCCGGCCCGTTCTGGCGCGGCCATAGAGGGCGCCCAGGAGAGCATACACGGCGTACATCGCGCTCACGGGGTCTGGAAAGACGGAGCCCAATATCCGGGGGTGCCCCTCGGGGTAGCCGGTGATGTCGGCAAGGCCGCTGAACATCAGCACCGCACTGTGGAACCCAACAAAATGCCTCATGGGACCGCTTCTCCCCAAGGCGCTCATGGACAGCATGATGATGTCGGGGCGCAGTGCGACCAGGTCCTGGTATCCCAGGCCGAGTTTCTCCATGGTGCCCGTCGAGAAGTTCTCCGCCACCACGTCCGAAATGGAGACCAGGTCTCGCACAATCTGCCGGCCCTTTTCCGTGCGCAGGTTAAGGGTGCAGCCCAGCTTGTTACCCTGGTACAGGTTGAAAAGCCCGGCCCGGTTTACCCCCGGGATGTCGTCGGCGAAGGGAGGCCACTCCCTGTTCCGCAGGCGTAGGTTGCTCTCCACACGTATGACCTCCGCCCCCATCACCCCCAACCACTGGGCGGCGAAGGGTGTGGCCACCGCCTGGCCGAAATCCATGACCCTTATCCCGTCCAGCGGGAGGCCGGCGCTCATGGAGAAAGTATCCTGGCCATCAGATAGCCCCCAGGCCCTTTAGCCGGGCCAGGACCGGGCCGCGGTATCCCAGCCGCGACGACAGGACCTGCGCGGTGTGCTGTCCCAAGCGTGGGGCGGGCATCCGCAAGGGCCACGGCGTATCGTCGAAGCGGAAGGGGATGCCCGGAAGCCCAAGCCTTCGGCCTTCCCCCATGTCGGATTCGCGCAGGAACCCCCTGGCGGTCACCTGCTCCGAGGAGATAGCCTGACCCACGTTATACGCCGGGAAGCATGGAATGCCCCGGCCCTGGGTAGCGTCGGATATCTCCTGCCCCGTGTGGGCCACGGTCCACTCAAGGATCAGGAGACGCAGGGCGTCCCAGTTGTCCGACCGGCCGGGGATGTTGTCGAAGAGCTCGTTCTCGGCCCACTCGGGGCTGCCCATGATCTCCACCAGCCCCTGCCAGTGCTCGTCGGTGAAGGCGGTGATTACCACGTATCCGTCCTTGCAGGGGAAATAGGCGTTGGGCATGAGGCCGTAGCCCAGCCGGCTCCCGCGGCGCTTGACCAGGCCGAGATAAGACGTGGTCGCCAGGTCCCAGGTGAGGGTCGTCGCCAGGGCCTCCTGGGCCGAAACGTCTACGTGGCGCCCAACCCCGTCCCTCTCCCGTGCCATGAGCGCCAGCATCGTGGCGACGGCCCCGCTGATGCCTGCGGTGAAGTCGGCGGCGAAGGTGGCCGGCCTGAGGGGAGGCTCCCGCTCCGGGTCCAGCACCTCGTCGGGCAGCCCGGGCGTGGCGTAGGCCAGGCCACCCATATTGCTGGTGATGAGGTCGTCACCCCGGTAGTCCCGGTAGGGGCCGGTCTGGCCGAAGGGGGTCACAGAGGTGAGGATCAGGCGTGGATACTCCCTGTGAAGGGACGGGAACTGGAGGTCCAGGACCTCCATGTCGCGAGGCGGGTTGTTTTCCACCAGAACGTCGGCGTCCTCCAGGAGAGAGCGGAACAGCTTCATGCCCAGTGAGGAGCCGAGGTCCAGGGTGATCCCCATCTTGTTGGCGTTCAGGTATAGGAAAAGCCCGCTGGCGTTGGGGTCGGGGATGTCGTCGGCGAAGGGGCCCCGGCGCCGGGATGGGTCGCCCTGCAGGCCTTCCACCTTGATGACCTCTGCCCCGGCGTCGGCCAGCAGCCTCGAGCAGTAGGGCCCTGAAACGATCTGGGCCAGCTCTACGACCTTGAGGCCGTGAAGGGGCAACTCCTGGACGGCTGCTTCTGGGGACACGATGTCCGCCCTTCCTCCGAGCCGCCCCGTCGCCAGTATCCCCTGGACTTCTCGTTAAGGGGCGCCCGCGCTCGAAACCCGGATTTCGACGACTGCAATTGTAGAGGCGACTCTCCAGGGTGTCAAGCGCAGTTGGCCGGGGAAGAATAGGGGAAATCCCTTGCCGGACCAAGGGTTATCACCATTGTCCGGCACACATCGACTCAGGTAACCTTGACGTCGGGGGGTAAGCTCAACGCCAGTATAGGGGGTGCGACATGACCAGTCTCATGTTGGTGGATTCCAGAGAGCTGATGGCTGAGCACCAGTCCGCACTAAGGGAATACGCGACGCGAGTCGTCCTTCGAGGGGAGACCCTCGCTCCCCATGAAGAGGAGGACAAGGCCCGCCGCATGGAGGAGTTCCGGGCGATAGCCAGCTCCTTTAAACTGACGGGCTCTGATCTGGTGGGCATGGTCTTCAACGGGGTCTTGCGGGAGAGACGAGGGTGCGGATGCCCTCTCTGCCGGGAGGGAACGGGAAGCTAGGACCCTCCGGCACACCATCGAGCCGGCTTCGTCACTAGCCCCTTTAACCCGTGTCATCCTTGAGCCCTTCAAGGTAAGTATCCCCACATTGCACGTTAGCCTTCCGGGGGCGGCAAGATCTCTATGTCATGGCGGTTCGCCGATTCAAGCATGCGCTGAATGAATGCGTCGGTTAACGGTTCAAGGGGCGCGTTCCGATCCGTGGTTTCTTTGAATGACTCTCTAAAGAACTCCTCGATGTCTCCTGCTGGAACAAAGGTAAAGACCATCTTGGTCGTGGTCCGTGATCGATTAATAAAATTATGGGGCGTGCCCTTGGAGACATGCACAAAGTCGCCGACCTTCGCCTCGTACACTTGGCCACCCACCGTTATCTCCATCTCCCCTTCGAGGATAAAGAAAGTCTCGATCTGATCATGGTGGATGTGAGGGGGTGGGCCTCCATCAGGTGGCACCAGCGCTTCTAACGCGATGTAATCCCCGTCGGCCTCTGCTGAACTCGCGAGAATAGTGTATACATCGCCGGGTCCCAGCAGAATCGTCCCTGTGTCCGTAGCTCTGAAAAACGACAAGGTACACCTCCAAGGTCAAAGTGATTCTCCTGAAGTCAGAGGCCCCACGCCACCCGAACCTTCAGTCGCTTCGCTCCTTCGGGATGACAGGCTCGGACTTGATCTCCCCAGGTCAAAGGATAGTTAGCTATCCTACGAAGTCCATCAGCTCCCGGTTGAACTTCTCCGTCTCGTCTACCACCATCCCATGGCCGCTCTGCTCGAGGCGGATGATTCGGGAGCCCGGTATGCCCCGCTGCATCACCTCCGCCAGGTCGAAGGAGCATATCTTGTCCTGGGTCCCGTGGAATATGCCGGTCGGCACCTTGATCTTGGCCATGTCTTCACGGCAGTCGGCGTCGCGGAGCTCCACGAGACACATGGCGGTGGCATGGGAGGAGGCCTCCATACCCAGGCTGTGGAACCAGTCTCCCAGCTTGGGGCTCACCGAGTCTTCGGCCAGGAAGAATATCTTTCCGAAGTCCACCAGGAGCTGGGCCCGGTCGGCGTAGCAGGCCTGAACGAAACCGTCCACGGCCGACTTGGGCAGGTTATATGGGAAGTCGTCCCGCTGGGTGAAACAGGGGGCGGCCGCTCCAAGGAAGGCTACCTTGGCGACCCGCTCGCCGAAGTGCCGGCCCATGTACCGCATGGCGATAGCCCCGCCCATGGAGAAGCCCGCCAGGGTCACGTCGCGGAGGTCGAGGGCATCCAGGACCTTCTTTACGTCGTCGGCGAAGACGTTGTAGTTGTAGTCACCCCAGGGCTTGTCCGATTTTCCGTAGCCCCGCAGGTCGATCCCCACGCAGCGATAGCCATGCTTGGGCAGCTGGGTAAACTGGTACTCGAACATCTTGTGGCTCAGAGGCCACCCGTGGATAAAGACTATGGGCTTTCCGGAGCCCCAGTCTTCCACATACACGTTGACACCTGGCGAGACCTCGATGTAGGGCATCTTCTCTCCTCCGGACGCAAAATTCCGTAACGATATTGGTGTGAGCTTGGGCGAGCCTTGGAAGGGAGGCCCAGTATGGCACACCGCTCAGCCCGGCCCGCACCGCCTCCGACGATGGGAGTGTAGTGTCACGCCCCTATGGTGTCAACCCTAGGGCTCCACGGCCACGGGCACCCGGTTCTCCGCCGACTCGTAGGCACAGAGGACGACCCTGAGGTCCCTCAGGCCCTCCTCTCCCGAGGTCAGCGCAGGGCGGTCCTCCCGGATGCAGTCCCTGAACTCCCTGACCATGCTTCCAATGCCGCTGACGTCCTCAGAGAACCGGAGTTTACGCTTTTCACCGTCCGTCTCAAGGGTCATGGTGGGGCTCCTGGGCTTGAAAAATATCCGTCCCCTGGTACCCGAGACCGCTACCCATAGCTTCCAGGAGCTCCGGGAGACTCCCCAGGCGTGATTGATGAGCCCGGTGGCGCCGCCCCGCAGTCTGGCCATCAGCACCGTGCCGTCCTCACCTTCCAGCCCGCCAGCGGCACGGGGAAGACTGGAGGCGTACACCTCTTCGAGTGTCCCTCCCAGGTCGATGAGCATGTCTATGGAGTGGATGCCCCCGTCGATCAGGACGCCTCCCCCCATCAGCTCCCGGTTGGTGCGCCAGCCTTCAAAGCTGAAGTTGGACTCCTCCTGGATCTGAACGAGCCGCACCTTGCCGATAGCCCCCTGGGTGATGAGTTCCCGTGACCTTCGGACCGCGGGCATATACCGGAAGTTCTCGGCAACCATTAGCTTGACGCCGGCCTCTCTGGCAGCGGAAACGATCCTCTCTCCCTCTTCCACGGTCCGGGCTATCGGCTTCTCTACCATGATGTGCTTGGCGGACCGGGCCGCGATCAGGGCGTGCTCCAGGTGGAGGTGGTGAGGGGTGCAGAAGTACATGGCCTCCACCCTGGGATCGGCGGCCGCCTCCTCGTAGCTGCCGAAGTAGCCGGCGCCCTCGAACGCCCGGCAGTAGGCCCGTGCCCTTGACCTGTCCCTGCTGGCGAAGAACATCTCTATGTCGTCGCTTGACCCAAATCCGCTGAAGGACCTCACCGCCCGGGCAAAGGTCCTGGCGAACCCGCCGCAACCCGCGACGCACAGCGCAAAAGACATGGGCACCCTCCTTCGGAGCAGCCGGATGGCTCAATTCTAGGCACGGGTTCCCGGGTGTCAAGCTACCCCTGAGCCACGCCTGTGGTCGTGGCCCTGGGGGATGGCACGAAGGGCCGGGGCTCGCCCAGGAACAGGAAGCAACAGGATGCCGCGAAGCTGACCAACGCGATGGTGATGAAAGGTACGTCGTAGCTCTTGGTAATGTCGAACATCACTCCGGCAAAGAGGGGCATGGCCAGCGCGGCGACGTTGCTGGGCACCATGGAGATCCCCAGGATGCTGGCGAAGGACGTCCGGCCGAAATAGACCCCCCGGACCGCCGCCATAAGCGGGTTGCGGCCTCCAAAGCCTATGCCCATGAGCAGAGCGAAGAGGAAGGCCATGGGGATGGTGTGGGCTAGCAAGAGCACCGCGATGGCCACCGACTGGACCAGCGAGAACCCGAATATGGCCAGCCGTATCGGCACCCGGTCTCCTATATACCCTCCCACCAGGTTAAACACGATGCTGATGGCCATGTATGTGGACACCACCAGTCCCACCGTCTGGAGGGACATTCCCCGGTCGATGTTAAGCATGGACCCCAGGTGGACCATCACGGTGACGTTGGCGCCGGCGGCGGGACCGTGGCCCAGGGCGATCAACCAGAAGGGCCGTGTACGGATTGCCTGGCGCCACGTGGCGCCTCCCTCGCCCGGGGAAGGGAGGCGCGCCGCTACCGGCGCGTCCCCCGGCGGCCCAGGAGGCTCCGGGTCCCCATCGGGCCGCTGCCCGTAGTCCTCCGGCCGGTTACGCACCAGCAGGGATACGGGAAGCGCCAGCACCAGTATCAAGGCTCCTATGCCTGTGGCCACCGGCCTCCAGCGGTCGGGGCCGAACTGGTCCGGGTCTATGGACCAAGCCAGGGCCGGCACCAGCAGTATGGCACCCGACGCGGCCCCCGCTACGGCCAGGGACATGGCGGTGGCCCGCCTCCGGACGAACCAGCTGTTAAGCACCGTCATGACCGCCAACCAGGTGCCCAGGCCCGCCCCTGTGCTGGCAATGATAAAGGCCAGATAAAACTGCCAGAGGTTCTGGATCTGGCCGAGAATCAGGAATCCGGCCCCTACGACCAGGAGTCCGATAAGCACCATGCGGCGGGCGCCCACCCGCTCGATGAGGTAGCCCCCGAATATCCCTGTGACGGAGCCCTCGACACGGGACAGGGAGAAGGCCAGGGAGAGCTGCGCCCGGCTCCACGCGAAACGGCTTTCCAGCACCGGAAACCAGGCGGCCATTCCGTAAAAGAGGGGCACGTTGCTCATGATCATGATGACGCTGCTGACGCCCACCAGCCGCCACCCGTAGAACCCGCCCTTTGCTCGCACCAGGGGCTTAACGGTCTCCACTAGCCGCGACAAAGCCTAATCCGCCCCTGAGACCGGATACCGCTTCCTCCATGGCCATCTGCGAAGCCTGGCCAGCATGAATCCCGGCCAGACAGTCGCCAGAATAATCCAACCCGCCTCCGCCCTTGGTGACTCGCCTGCGGGCGCCCCGCAGCTGAACCTCGGGGACGGACTAGGGGTTGGGATGGAAGGGGCGTTGGGACCGGCGTGGCCGCTGGCGCCGTGTCAGCGGGCTCTGCTGCCACGGTGGGGCCGGGGCTTTCCGTAGACGCGCTGGGTGCGGAGACCGCCCTAAAGGAGCCTCTCAGCACCTTTACGTGTGCCCCGACTACCGCCTCCACCTCAACCGCGTAGTCGCCCGCCTCGTGGCGGGTCACGGTGAACGTTACGGGTACCTCGCTACTCCCTGGGACCATCACGGTCCTCCGGTCTACCTCGCCGCCACCGATCTTGAGGATGACGTCCGTCCGGCCCTCCTCCTCGCCGGAGTTGCGCAGGATGGCGGTGATGGTCACCAGCTGGCCTGGCTCAACCTGTTCAGGGGATACCGTCAGAGGACTCACCAAGTCGAGGGACGTCTCAACGATCTGCGCCACGACCTCGAACTCCCGCACTTGGCCGTCCATCTCCACCCGGTGGATGCCCGCGACGTCCGGCGCCTCGAAGGTGAAGACCTCCGTCTTGGCCTCGCCAGGGCTCAGCACGACCTCCCTCTGCGCGATAGTCCCGCCGTCCAGGACCAGGGCCAGCGTGCGCCGGGCCTCCACGTCGAAATCGTTCACCAGGTCCACCGCAACGGTGATGCTCTCGCCGGGCTGGACCCGTCCCGGTATCTGAGCAACGGTTACCACCCTGGGCACCGGCACGACCAGCTCCACTACCCTGACGAGGCCCATCAGGCCATCCACGCTCACGGTGTGCTCACCGGGCTGATCCGGCGCTGCTATGATGAAGCTCACGGGCGTAGTAGAGGAGAGGGGGGCTAGAGTTAAGCTCCCGCCTGGCGATCTCGGCGCCGTCCAGCAGGAGGATGACGGTGCGGTCGGCCGACTGTTCGCCCAGATTGGATAGGTCAAAGCTGACGGTGGCCACTTCGCCGGGGGACACCTCTAGCGGGGATATCTCCAGAGCCCCGTAGGAAAGGCGGGTGGGCTGTAAGGGGAACTCCACGACGATTTGGCCCGTCAGGGGCTGCACCCGCTCCTCGGGATCGACCATCTCCACCATGAAGGTGCCCTCCGTTACCAGCTGGACCTCGAAAGCCAGCCGTACCCCTCCATGGCCCGGAACCAATACCGCCCGGAGCTGCTGTAAGACCCCGTTCAGCCGGAGCTCTACGCCGGCCGATCCATCCACATCGCCCAGGTTCTCCACCAGGGCGCTCACCGTGACCGTCCCACCGGGCCTGACCTGGGCCGGCTCGATACGCAGGTCCGACAGGCGGACGGACGCCGGATCGATCCTGGGCGCCACATCGAAGGCCGACCTGACGCCGTCGACCTCCACATCGTGTCTTCCCATCTCCTCCGGCGCAAAGAAGAATGCCACCGTCCCTACCTGGCCGCTCGCCGGGGTTATCTCTTTCACCTGGAGTGGCTCGAACTCCAGCCTTCCGGGACGTCTGACATTGAGAATTACGCTAAAGGACGCTGCTTGGGTGCCCTGGTTGACGGCATCGACGGTAATCTTCACCGTCCCGCCGGGTTCCACAACCTCGGGGGTCACGGTTAGGTTCTGCACCACGAACTCCTGCTCTTGCTGAGGGGAGACCTTCGCCAGGGGCCCTCCGGCGGAGGTTCGCGGGGCGTCGGGCGCGGCCGCCACCAGAGTGGCTGAGTACAGCGCCAGCAGTAGCAGGGCCAGTGCCAAAGCTAGGCCGGTCTTCAGTGTTGGCTTCATGGCGCCCTCCGCGGAACACTGTCTATGGGGAGGACTTGTCTAGGCGTTGGGCGGCCTCATCTTGTGCCAGGGCGTGCTCTGCTCGTAGGCATGGGCTACTTTGAGGACCGTCTCGTCATCACCGGGCCGGCCCCCTATCTGAAGACCGATAGGCATGCCTTCGCTGCTGATGCCACAGGGCACGGAGATGGCGGGGGCGCTGGCCAGGTTGAATATACGGGTCAGGAGGTAGGGCATGCGGGATGCGGGGTGGGCGTTGGGCGTGACCGGCGGGCTCTCTATCATGGGTGCGGTGTTTCCGGTGGTGGGCTGCACCAGAACGTCGTAACGCTCCAGCGCCTCCAGGACCTGCCTTCGCAGCATGGCCCTCAGCTTCTGTACCTTGTAGTAGTATTGGGCCGGCAACAAGCTCCCCATAAGCAGCCCGATCCGGTTGCTATGGCCCAGGTCCCTGAGCCGGTTCTTGATCCGGTCGCGGTGCACCGAGGCAGGCTCAACCGCCACCATCACCGTATGAATGACAGTCGCGTGGGCCGCGAGGGGTATGGATACCTCCTCCACCGTCGCACCCAGCTCGGCCAGGAGGCCCGTCGCCTTAACTACGGCATCCCGGACCTCCGGCTGCACCAGCTCGATGTTGGTCTGCTCAACCACCAGCCCAACCCGGATACCCCTTATGTTGCCGTCCAGGACGCTCCTGTAGTCCGGCACTGGGGCATCCCAGCTGTGGCTGTCTTTGGGGTCGTGGCCTGCTATCGCGCCCAAGGTTATGGCGGCGTCCTCCACTGTGCGCGATATGGGGCCGACTGCGTCCTGGGACCACACACCGGGCATGAGTCCGTATCGACTCACCCTGCCCCAGCTGGGCCGGAGGCCCACGATACCACACCAGCTCCCGGGCCACCTTATGGAGCCCCCGGTGTCCTCACCAAGGGAGGTGGCACATAGGAAGCCGGCTGTGGCCGCCCCGGAACCGCTGCTGGACCTGCCGGTTTCCCGGTCCAGGTCCCAGGGATTGCGGGGGATGCTGTAGCGATGGGGGCCGCCGATGGCGAACTCGGTCAGGTTGGTCTTGCCTAGAAGGATGGCTCCCGCCCTTTTCAGGTTGGCTATAGCCGTTGCGTCCTCGTCGGGGACGAAATCGACGAGGATGCGCGAGCCTGCCGTGGACCGGATGCCCCGGCTCCACAGCTGGTCCTTTGCGGCCACGGGGATGCCGTGCAGCGGACCCAGGTAGTCTCCACGGGCGATTGCTTGCTCCGCCTCATGGGCCGCCTCAAGCGCCTGCTTGCGGCATACGGTCAGGTAGGCGTTGAACTTGAAGTCCAGGTCGTCTATGCGCCCAAGGTAGGCCTCCGTCGCCTCCACGGGGGAGACTTCCCTCCTCCGGATCAGCTCTGAGAGCTCGGCGACGCTAAGATATGGTATGTCCGCGCTTTCCATGGTCCCGTCTCCACATCAAGTATTTTGAAAAGGTGCTGCCGGCCCTCCTGAGGTCCGTCACCAGCCTATGGCGTAGGCCGTCTTGCGGGGGTCGGCCCCCGCGCTCATGGCTCCTGTCTCAGGGTCCCGTGTAGTCAAGGCGGCGCCCACGCCCGTGCCGAAGTCGGAATCGGCGTCGACATCCACCACCTTGTGCCCCAGGGACTCCAGCTCCGAGCGTACGTCCTCCGAAATCCCGACCTCCACGTCCAGCTGGTCCGGCAGATAGACCCTGGGATAGAAAGAGCCTATCAAGGTCAGGGTAACGAAGCGGGGGGCCTCGATCGCTTCCTGGGGGTCCATTCCAAAGAGCACCATGTTGAGGATCATCTGGATGTCGGCCTGGGCCTGCCTGTCCCCACCGGGACAGCCTATGGTCGCGACGGGCCTGCCGTCCTTGAACAGCATGTAGTTCACCAGGGTAGTGCGAGGCCGCTTGCCCGGCTGCAGCCCGTTCGGGTGCTGCGGGTCCAGGAAGAACATCTCGCTACGGGTGCTGAGGGCGCAGCCCAGCTCCGGTACGAAAACCGATTTGTAGATTGGACCTCCGCTGGGGGTGACACATACCACGTTGCCGTCCCGATCAATAATGGCGTAGTGGGTGGTGTCGTCCTCGGCCCTGCTGCCTCCATCCGCGGACATGGGCAGAGGCATGGCAGGCGTGGGGCCCGGTCCCGCCTCCTTGCAGTAGCGCCAGGGATCGCCCGGCTCGGGCATCTCCTGAAACGCCCGGTCCGGCCGGATAAGCCGCGCCCGCTCGGCGGCGTACTCCTTGGATATCAGCCCGGCGATGGGCACCCTGGCGAACTCGGGGTCGCCATAGTACCTCTCACGGTCGGCAAAGGCCAGCTTCATAGCCTCGGTTAGTGTGTGGATGTACTTGGTTGAGTTGTGGCCCATCGCGCGAAGGTCGAACTGCTCAAGAATATTGAGGGCCTGCAACGCCACGGGACCCTGGGTCCAGGTGGACTGGCCGAAGACTTCGTAGCCCATGTAGGTAGTGCTTACGGGGTCCTCGAAGGTAGAGTGATAACCGGCCAGGTCCTCCAGGCTGAGCATCCCACCGAAACGGTCCGAGCATCGGACTATGGTTCTGGCGATATCGCCCCGATAGAATACATCCCGTGCCGCCTCCAGCCCCGCCAGCCTGTCGCCGGCCGCGTCTGTCTCCGCCTGGACCATGGCCTTCATGGTCGCCGCAAGCTGCTTTTGCACCAAGATTTGCCCTACCGGGAGGACCTCACCCCCTGGGTAGAACACCTCCATGCCTCCGGGAGGATAGTGTCCGAACTGCTCCCTGGTTCGGGACCACGGGGGCCTGGACGACCCCAGCCTGCGGTGCATGTGCTCGTACATCTGGAAGCCCCGGTCGGCACAGTAGATGGCCGGCGCTATGGCCTCTCCCAGGGTCTTGGTACCGTAGGTCTTGAGCAGCAGGATGAAGGCATCCACCACGCCCGGCACCGTCATGGAAAGCTCGGAGTTCGGGCCCGGACCTACCGGTATCTTGTCCAGGCCCCTCTTCCGATAAAAGTCGATGGTTGCCCGCTGTGCGGCGACCCCCTGTCCGCTCAATACCCTGAGCCTGCCGCTGGCCGCGTGGTACAGCATGATGGTGGCCTCGGTGGCTATGGAGTAGGGGGCCGTGGGCTCCACCACGGCGGCGGTAAATCCGGCCGCCACAGCCGCGTCGAAGGCGTTTCCTCCGCTGAGGAGCATCTGCATCGCCGACATCGCCGTCAGCTGGTGTCCGGCCGACACGATTCCCTGAGTGCCCCTCACCACGGGCCTCCCCGTCGGGTATCGCTTTACCCCTGATGCGAGGGACCGGTCGGACTTCACCAAGGCCCGTCCTCCTGTGTTATGGTGCGATGACTGCGTAGAGGCCCCGCCCTGGCCCTACGCCGGGACCAAGCGCGAGCCTCTACCCGCTGCTCGCCACCGCCGAAATTGCCGGTACCAAGTATAGCCCAAGGCCCCGGATTTCACCAGACCGCGTATTCACTCACGTAAAATGTTACCGAACGGGGCGTGAATCTCCCCGATCGGCCGCTGGCTTCCTCGACATCCCATCCCCTGGGGACCTTTGGACCCTATCCCAGGGAGGTGGTAACATGGCCGGGGTAACACGTCTAGCAGTGAAAAGAAAGGAGTAGCCATGGCCACGCGGCAACACATCAGCCCCGACTCCCTGTCCCGCCCGAGGAACAACAGCTACACCCACGTAATAAAGGTGGATAACACCGTCTACATCGCCGGCCAGGTGAGCCTGACCCCCGAGGGGGAATTAGTCGGCAAGGGGGACCCCGAGGCTCAGGTCAGGCAGGTGTGGCATAACCTGGAGGCCGCCGTCAGGTCGGCCGGCGGCAGCCTCCAGGACATAGTCATGACGACCACCTTCGCCACCAGCCTCGATTGCTTCGCGGCGGTGCGTGACGTCCGCAACGAGCTTTATGGCCGCGTCAACCTGCCGACCAGCACTGCCGTAGTGGTCTCGGCGCTGGCCAACCCCGACTTCCTGGTCCAGATCGATGCCATCGCCGTGGTGTGAAGACGAGCCCTCCGGTGCAGCCCCGTAAACGGGAGCGAGAGGGTTGTAGGGCCTCGAAACCGCCAATTTTCGCTACGCTAACCGTGGCCCGGTGGTGTCTGCCCGCCTTATAATACGGAACAGGCTCGGGGCGGGCTAGGGTAACACTTGCGACGTCACCGATGACGTCAGCCTAGCTAGCCCCCGCAGGCCGGATCGCACGCCGAGGGCGGCTGACCCCTGGCCAGGAGGGACTGTCGTGAGTAGTGGAGCACGCGAGGGTTCCCGGCTCCAGTACGACGTGGCGTTGCAGAAGAGCCTCATGGTCACCATGAGGGATGGCGCGCGACTGGCCACAGACGTCTACCTGCCGGCCCTGAGCGGACGTCCCGTCGAGGGTCGTTTCCCAGCTATCGTGGAGCGGACCCCTTACGACAATGGCAGTATCCGCATGGTCAACGTGGGCCGCTACTTCGCCCGCCGGGGCTACGCGTGCGTCATCCAGGATGTCCGGGGCCGGGGTGAATCCGAGGGGGACTGGTTCTTTCTCCTTAACGAGAAGGACGAGGGGAAGGACGGATACGACACCCTGTCCTGGCTGGTCCAGCAGCCCTGGAGCGACGGGCAGGTGGGGACTATCGGCGTCTCCTACACCGGCGCCACCCAGCAGGCCCTTGCCGTCACCAACCCACCGGGGCTGAAGGCACAGTTCATCATCGAGTCGGGCTACAACTACCACACCCACACCATGCGCGCGGGAGGGGCCTTCACCCTTGGGGTCTTCTTCCCCTACATCTTCCGCATGGCCAGGGACGGGAAGGAAGCCCAAAGGGACCCCGCCGTGCAACGGACCCTGGTGGAAGCGTTCGAGAACGTACGGGACTGGTTCCGCCACCTTCCCCTCAAACGTGGGTCATCGCCCCTCGCGCTGGCCCCGAGCTACGACGAGCTGCTATACGCCCTGGCGTCCAGGTCCGATTATGACGACTTCTGGAAGAACCCCGGGGTCTGCCTCGAAGAGCACATAGACCGATACCCGGATATCCCGGTCTACTTGTTCACCTCCTGGTACGGGCAACATACCTGGGCTACCGCCACCAAGTTCGTCGAGCTTCGCAAGCGGATCAAGTCCCCTGTGCGCATGGTCATCGGCACCTGGCTTCACGGGTTCGAGACGCTGCTGGAGTCCTGGTCGGGTCAGGTAGAGTTCGGCGTGGACTCCATCCTCGACAATATCAACGATCTTCGCCTGAAGTGGTTCGACCATTTCCTCAAGGGAATGCATACCGACGTCCTCGAGGGTCCGCCCATCAGGGCGTTCATCATGGGGGGAGGGAGTGGCCGCGCCAACATGATGGGGCGCATGATCCACGGCGGTCACTGGAGAGGTGAGGAGGAGTGGCCTCTCCGAGGGACCCGGTTTGATAGCTACTATCTCCATCCCGAAGGAGGTCTCGGCCCTGAGCCGCCCGGCCCCGGCACGCCTCCCAGCCGGTACACCTTCGACCCTCGGGACCCGGTCCCCACGCTGGGCGGGTTCGTTCAGAGCCCCGGCGTTCCGGAGATCCTCTCCGGCGGGGCATTTGACCAGCGTGGCCGGCCCGACCTGTTCTTCGCTTGCAAGGACAACCTGCCCCTGGCGTCCCGGGCCGACGTGCTGGTGTTCCAGACTCCGCTCTTGGAGGAGGATGTCGAGGTGACAGGCCCGGTAACAGTGCACCTCTGGGCTGCGTCCTCGGCGCCGGACACGGACTTCACGGCGAAGCTGGTAGACGTTTATCCCCCCAATGAGGACTACCCCCACGGTTTTGCCATGAACCTGTGCGACGGTATAATCCGGGCGCGCTACCGGGACGGCCGTGAGCGGGGCCAGCTTATGGAGCCGGGTAAAGTCTACCCGTTCACCATAGACCTTCAGGCCACGGGAAACCTGTTCAAAAGGGGGCACAGGCTCCGGCTGGACATCTCCTCGAGCAGCTTTCCCCAGTTTGACGTCAACCCAAACACCAGAGCCCCTCTGTGGTCGCCGGGGGAGATGAAGGTCGCACACCAGGCCGTCTACCACGACAGGGAGCGCCCCTCCCACGTGGTGCTACCGACGGTCCCCAGGGAAAGGGAAGGCTGAAATACGGGTCCGGCCCGCTGGGCCCTATCTGTGTGGGGAGGTGTGGAGCATCCAGGAGAGCTGTAAGGAGGCTCGCATATGGCGATATGCCCGGTGTGCACGGCCACCATCGACAAGACCAGGGGCCCCTGTCCCCGCTGCGGGAGCAGGTTGCAGACAAGCTGGTGGAAAAAGATCATGAAAGCCTTCGTAGGGGAGCAGCCTGCCTTTCTCAACCCCCGAAGCGTCGAGGCCTACACGGGAAGGGGAAACGCCTACGTCCAACAGGGCCGGTACGAGCTGGCCATCAAGCTCTATGGCGAGGCCATTCGTCTGGACCCCACCTGTGCCGACGCCTACAATAACCGGGGGGCCGCCCACCAGAACCTTGGGCAGTACGAGCAGGCCCTGGCCGACCATAGCGCCGCTCTCCTGCTACAGCCCAGGGACGCCGTAGCCCACTACAACCGGGGCAACGACTACACCGGGATGGGACAGTATGAGCGCGCCGTGACCGAGTACGATGCGGCCATGCTGTTCAACCCCGAGTTCGCCGAGGCCTACACCAACCGGGGTGTAGCCTACCTTAATTTGGGCGACTGCCACCGCGCGATAAAGGACTGTGACGAGGCCATCCGCCTCGCCGCCGACCAGCTCGACGCTTACAGCAACCGCGGCGCGGCTTACCAACGCCTGGGGCTGTACCAGCTAGCGCTGGAAGACCACGATGCGGCTATCCGCTTGGACCCCAAAGACCCGGTGAGCTACAGCAACCGGGGCGTAGCCCACCTCAGGCTGGGCCAGTACGAGAGGGCCGTGGAGGACTACGATCAGGCAATTCGCCTCGACCCCCGCACGGGTGAGGCGTACGCCGGACGCTCCCTGGCATACACCGCCCTGGGTAGGCATAAGGAAGCGCGTCGCGACGCCGAGCGGGCGGCCAAACTGGGAATTGACCTGGCTACACTGAAGGAGTCTATTCAGAAGCTGAAGGAGCACACGGCCTGACGTTCGCATCGAAGGTGCCTCGGACCGGGCCCCTTCTCGCTTTCCACGGCAGCTAGATTGTCAGTACGGCTCGCCCCAGGACCTTCCCCTGGCTAAGAAGCTCGTAGGCGCGCTCCACCTCTTCCAGGGGCAGGAGCTGGTCCACGATAGGCAGGACCCGGCCCTGGACCACCAGGTCCAGGGTCTCCGCCAGCTCCCTGGTGGAGGCGGCTCGGGAGCCCACCACCTCCAGCTCACCCCTCACGGCCTCGTGGGGCCACAGAGTCATGGGCTGGTTCGGATCGTAGCCCACCAACACGAGGCGGCCTCCCCGCCTCAGGCTCCGGTAGCTGGAGTCCAGGGTCTCCCTGCTGGCCACAAACTCGATGACCACGTCCACTCCCTCGCCATCGGTCAACCGGCGTAGCTCCTCATGAAAACCCGGCTCGCCGGCGATGACGACGGCGTCCGCGCCCAGCTTCTTCGCCAGGGCAAGGCGCTCTTCGTTGACGTCCACAGCGACCGTCCACGCTCCGGCTAACCTGGCCATCTGGAGCGTGTGCAGACCCACCCCACCGACTCCCACTATGGCCACCGTTGTGCCGGGTTGGATATTTGCTCGGCCGGTCACGGCGTGGTAGGCGGTGGACACCGCACATGCCAGGATGCAGGCCTGCTCCAGGGGCAACTGGTCCGGGACCTTGCAGAGGTTGGCGGCCCGGGTCGTCATGTACTCGGCGAACCCACCGTCGATGTTGAACCCGTGCTGGCGCGACTCCTGGCAAAGGGTATCCCGGCCCTGGCGGCAGTGCCGGCACCTGCCGCACGTAACGTAGAAGTTGACCACCACCGGGTCGCCGCTCCTGAAATCCAGCACCTCCGGCCCCACCTCTACCACTTCCCCGGCGGCCTCGTGGCCCATGATCATGGGTAAAGGCGCGGGCCCCCACCTCCCGGCCTTTATCTTCAGGTCGGTACCGCAGACGCCGCAGTTTCGCACCCGCACCAGCACCTCGTGAGGGCCGCTGCTGGGTATCTCCACCTCTTTCACGACCAGGGGGCTACCGAACTGTTCCAGGACTGCCGCTCTCATGGCTAGCCTCACTACTGGGTAACCCGGCTGTGGACCTAGAGAACTTTACCTATCTGGGCCGGGCAAGTCAACCTGCGCAGGTGGACGTTCAGCCTGGACCGTCTCGCCCGCTGGGTTTATGGTAGAATCTAGGGGCATCGTTCTGCGTGACCAAAATAGAGAGGTGAAGGGACCATGGCTTCCAACGTAGTGCTGTCCAATCAGGAGTACAAGGTAGTGGGTACGCGGCCCATTCGCCACGACGGAACGGATAAGGTGACCGGCCGTGCCCAGTACAGCGCCGACATCCAACTCCCAGGCCTGCTCCACGGCAAGATATTGAGAAGTCCCCACCCCCACGCCCGTATAAAGTCCATCGACACCAGCCGGGCGCTCGCCATGGCGGGGGTGAGGGCGGTGGTCACCTCGTCGGAGCTCCCCCATCCCTCGGGAAAGGTGGAGGACCTGGGTGAGGGGGCGATGGCAAATCCCAAGTTCATGAGCAACAACTGCCTGGCGGACGGCAAGGTGCTGTACAAGGGACACGCCGTGGCGGCGGTGGCGGCCATCAGCCCCCACGTCGCAGAGGAGGCCCTCTCTCTGATAGACGTGGAGTACCAGGTACTACCGCCCGTCATGGACGTGATGGAGGCGATGAAAGAGAGTGCGCCGGCCCTGCATGATAGACTGGCCACCAGCTCGACGACTGCCCTGGCTCCCGGCGGCCTCCGCTCAGATCAGGATGATGGCCGGCTCACCAACATAGCCAACCATTTCGTGGTGGAGGCGGGTGACCTGGAGGCAGGTTCCAAGCAGGCCGACGTCGTCGTGGAACGCGAGTACCGTACGGTCACGGTCCACCAGGGCTATATCGAGCCCCACAGCGCCACCGCGCTGTGGAACCCCGACGGCAACCTGACCATCTGGTGCAGCAGCCAGGGCCATTTTATGGTGCGGCAACATACGTCCAACGTCCTGGGCATCCCGGTCTCCAGGATAAAGGTCATCCCACTGGAGATCGGCGGCGGATTCGGAGGGAAGCTGGTCCCATACCTTGAGCCCGTGGCGGCCCTGCTCTCCAGGAAAACGGGACATCCGGTCAAGCTCACTATGAGCAGGACCGAAGTGTTCGAGGCCACGGGCCCTACCTCGGGCAGCTACCTGAGAGTGAAGATGGGCTCCACCAAGGAAGGGCGCATTACGGCGGCCGACGCCTACCTGGTCTACGAAGCGGGGGCTTTTCCCGGTTCGCCGGTCAGCTTGGGGGCTCAGTGTATCTTCTCACCCTACGACGTCCCCAACGCCCGGGTGGAGGGGTTCGACGTGCTGCTGAACAAGCCCAAGACCGCCGCCTACAGGGCCCCAGGCGCCCCCGCCGCGGCCCTCGCCGCCGAGACGATCATCGACGAGATATGCGAGAAAATAGGCATGGACCCGCTGGACTTCAGGCTGCTGAACGGTGCCAAGGAGGGCACCCGTAGGGTCACTGGCCCCAGGTTCCCACGCATTGGGTACCTGGAGATGGTGAAGGCGGCCAAAGAGCACGATCACTACAACGCTCCTCTTGAGGGGCCCAACCGTGGCCGGGGAGTGGCCACCGGCTTCTGGACCAATGGCCAGGGTCCCGCCAGCGCCAGCGCCAGCGTGAATGCCGACGGCACTGTGAGCCTGGTCGAGGGGTCGCCCGACATCGGAGGTACCCGGGTAGTGGCCGCCATGCACGTCGCCGAGGTGCTGGGCATCGCGGCGGAGGATGTCCGGCCGGTAGTAGGAGACACGGACTCGGTGGGATTCACCTCCAACACCGCGGGCAGCGGCGTCGCCTTCAAGACTGGGTGGGCGTGCTACGAGGCGGGTCAGGACGTAAGGAGGCAGATGGTCGAGCGCGCGGCCAAGATATGGGATATCTCCCACGAGGACGTGGACTACGCCGATGGGGTCCTCTCCCACAAGTCGGACCCGGAGCTACGATTCACTTTCAAGGAGTTGGCGGGGATGCTGAACGCCACCGGCGGCCCCATCGTGGGGCGGGCCACCACTCACGCCACGGGAGTGGGCGTCACATTCGCCCTGCACATCGTGGACGTGGAGGTGGACCCAGAGACGGGCAAGGTGGACATCCTGCGCTATACCGCCATGCAGGACGCCGGGAAGGCCGTGCATCCCAGTTATGTCGAGGGCCAGATGCAGGGAGGAGTGTCCCAGGGCATCGGTTGGGCGCTAAACGAGGAGTACTTCTACAACGACAAGGGCGAGATGGCCAACGCCAGCTTTCTGGACTACCGGATGCCCACGAGCCTGGACCTTCCCATGATAGATACGGTGATCGTGGAGGTGGCCAACCCTGGCCATCCCTACGGTGTCCGTGGGGTGGGCGAGGTGCCCCTTGTCCCTCCCATAGCGGCCATAGCCAACGCCATCTACCACGCCGTAGGGGTCAGGATGAACGTGCTTCCCATGTCCCCGGCCAACGTCCTGAAGGCCCTGTGGGAGAAGGACGGCCGCTAGTAGAAGACCGCCGGGACCATACCGCCGTCGATGGCGATGGTCTGCCCGGTTATGGCGTCGGCCCTTCTGGAGGCCAGGAAAAGGACAAGCTGACCGAACTCCTCCGGCTCCATCAGGCGTCCTATAGGGATGTTGCCCACGCGGCTGCGCATGATCTCCTCCGGCGTGGTGTTCCTCACCCTGGCCTCGATCTCCTGCATCTGGGTCGTCCTTGGGGTCCTGGTGTTGCCCGGGTGAATGCAGTTGACCAGGATTCCGTCTTTTCCGAACTGGTTGGCCAGGTTGGTGGTGAGGTTGGAGATGCCGGCGTTGATGACGCCGTTGGGGGTGCCGATGTCCGCGGGGGACCTGGCTGCGGTGCTGCCCATGTTCATAATCCGCCCTCCACCGCGACGCTGCATGTGGGGGATCACCTCCCTGGTGCAGCGGACGTAGCCCATCAGCTTGACGGTGATGTGGTTTAGCCAGATCTCGTCGGTCAGGTCCAGGAACAGGGCCGCCTCCGAGTTGACGGCGTTGTTGACCAGAATGTCCACCCCTCCGAAGGCGGTGACGGTGGCGCCTACCAGGTGACGGATGTCCTCGGGGACCGTCATGTCCGCCTTGACCGCCAACGCCTTGCGGCCCGTCTTGAGGGATATCTCCCTCGTAGCGTCATCCAGACCCTCGGTGCCCCGGGCGCAGATGGCTACGTTCACTCCCTCTTGGGCCAACGCCAGGGCGGTGGCCCTGCCGATACCCTTGGTACCTCCCGTGACGATCGCAACTTTACCTTCAAGTCCCAGCTCCATACTCTCCTCCTTCTGAGGGCTTCCCGGTCCCTACCCAAGGCCGAGACCAGAGACAGGTGCCGCCCCTCGCATCACGCCACCGACACCCCGGCTCCCTGGTCCGAGGCCCGCTCTATGGCGTCCAGGAGGCGGTGCCTCTTGACCGCCAGGTCGAAGTCGGGGTCGGCGGCCTTCCCTTCGCGGATGGCACCGGCCAGGCGGCTGTACATCTGGGCCACGTTGTAGGGCTGGCCGGAGGGGACCTCCTTGGGTACCCACCTGAGCCGCTCCGGCACGGGGAGCTCTTGCAGGCCCTCGTCTTCGCCCTTGCCGCCCTGGAGCCTTATGTCCGCGTACTGGACCATCAAGGGGGTCGAGGCCACCAGGGTACCCTCCCTGCCGTACACCTCCATCCTCCAGCCGGCACCGTGCCATGGCACGGTGGCCACGTGGACCGATGCCACCGCCCCGTTTGCAAGAAGGCCGTTGACCACCACGTTGTCGGGTGAGGTTACTTCCACCGTCTTGCCCGGCTCCGAGGTCTGCCACACCGGCACCTGGGTGGTGACGTGGGCCGAGACCTCCTTGAACTCCGAGACGCAGAAGCAGACCACGTCGATGGCGTGCCCGGTCGAGATGGACAGGGTATTGGCCCCGTTTTTCCGGTCGGCCATCCACGCGCCCGACACTCCCCTCTGGAGGAGGCCCGGCAGGAACATGGTCATGTTGCAGGCCAGCACCTCACCCACGTATCCCTCCGCCAGCAGCTCCTTGAGGCGCAGCAGCACGGGGTCGCAGCGGGCCTGCAAGCCCACCATTGCGCGCACCCCCTTGGAGCGGGCCAGGGCCGCCATCTCCTCGGACTCCGCCAGGTTAGCACCCAGGGGCCACTCGCAATACACGTGTTTGCCCGCTTCCAGGGCGGCCATCACCATGGCATGATGTAAGGGAGCCCGGACGGATACGGACACCAGGTCGATATCGGGCGCTTTCACCATCTCGCGGTAGTCGTGGAAGGCCATAGGTGCCCCGTAACGTTTAGCCGACTCCTCCGCCGTCTCCCTGTGGGCCGTGCAGACCGCCGCCAGCTCGTACTCCGGGAGGGCGAGAAGACCTGGGAGGTGGGCCCTCATGCTCCACCCGTAGCTGGCGCTGGCCCCGATGAACCCTATGCGTATCTTATCCCCCGGCATTGCCCACCTCCGAAACTATTTTCGCCGCCATGAACCTTGGACCTGAGAGCATTCAGCTGCCCCGGCTGGTCAGGCCCCCTCGAAGAAACGTCGAGGGTTCTCCACTGTGATCCTGTGGATGTCGGCGTCCGAGGCGCCCATCTCCCTCAGTCGGGGGAGAACCTTGCGCCCGATGAACGAGTATCCATCCGGATTGTAACGCAAACGCCGCTCATCCTCCTCTTTCAAGGCCAGGTCCCTGCTCACCGAGTGGTCGTGGGACAGCATGATCCGGTGGCCGTATCCCTCGTCAATCAGCCGCTTGACCGTATCGGTGCGTTGCTCCCATCCAGGCCTGCCGGCACCGCCGGGGAAACGGTCCAGGCCCAGCCAGACCCCTTTCCTCAGCAGCCCCAGCAGGTAGTCCAGGTCCGTGGTGTCGTCGCTGTGGCCTATGTAGACCCGGTTCAGGTCCACCCCTTCTTCCTCGAGTATGCGCACCTGCTGCTCACCGATGCGCTCCGGTGCCCAGGAGTGGGTAGATATGGGAACGCCCGTCCGCCGGTGGGCCCGGGCCACGGCGCGCAGGACCGTTTCCTCATGGTCGGTGATTCCACCGGCGTCGCTGGCCGCCTTGATAATCCCCGCCTTGATGCCTGTCCCCTCGATGCCCGCTTCGATCTCCCTAACATAGAGGGGAACGATGTCGTCTGGCGAGACGCCCCAGAAGACTCTGGGAACTGTTCGGTGACAGCCGGTAGTGGCGATGATGTGCACGCCCGTGCTGCGGGATACCTGTTCCAGGATGCCCACGTCCCTTCCCAGGTCGAAGGTGGTCATGTCCACCATGGTGCGGAGGCCCTCGCCGTGGGCCTCCCTCAGGCTCTCCACCCCATCTTTTATGTTAGCCTCCCGGTCGTGAAACTCGGGATAGGTGTGGCGGACCCCGGCGGCGCTGACAATCACGTGTTCGTGGCTCAGGGTAAAGCCCAGATCGGCGGTGTCGACGGGGCCAAGGACCGTATTTACCGTTGCCATGGCTGCCACCTCCAGGCTGAGTTGCTGTGCCGGCCGTCAGTCTTTGAATCCGGACTCCTCGCGCCATCGCAGATACTCCCTTATGCCCGAGGCGAGGTCGTAGCTGGCCTTGAAGCCCAGGTCCTCACGCAGCCGCGTCACGTCCGTTACACCCTGGGCGGCGCGGGGCCGGGAGCTTATGACCTCCTCGGAGGCGTCGTCGATCACCTCCAGCGAAGGGTTCAGGCTTTTCAGCGTGTCGATCAGATCCTGGGCCGTTATCCAGCGTCCGGCCGAGTTGTTGTACACGTCGTACGTAATGGATGGGGCGTCCAGTATGGTGCAGATTCCGGCGGCGAGGTCGGCAACGTAGGTGTAGTCTCGTCCGATGGCCCGGTCGCTCACCCGCAGGGGCTCACCCCTGACCACGTTGCCCGTCCACTGGAACGGTTCAGACATCAGCACGCGGTGCCCGGTGACCCGCTCCATTGGGCCGTAGGGCCCGCCGAGCCTCACGCTCACCGTCTGGAAGCCATGTAGCTGGCCGTACCTCCTGGTAAGCAGCTCGCTGGTGTATTTGGTCAGGGCGTACAGGGTCCATGGATTGGGAACGTCGTCCTCCCTGAGGGTGTCGCCGGGGCTGCGGCCCTCTCCGTACACAGACCTGGAGCTCACGTATAGAAACCGCTCGAGGGGGAGCTTACACGCCAGGTCCAGCAGGTTGGAGGTCCCGGCCAGGTTGATGTCCACGATGGAGCGACTACGGTCCCGTTCGACGTCGGGTCGCACGCCTGTGAAGACCGCGGCATGCACGATCTTGGTAATCCCGCGGCCCTCCATTGCCCGCTCCAGGTCCCCTGGGTCGAGGATGTCCCCCTGGACGAAGGTAACCTGGCCGGCCCACGGCGCCACGTACTTCCGGACGAGCGCGTCGGGTGCCACCAGATCGAAGGAGACCACCTCGTGCCCTCGCTCGGCCAGAGCCCTGACTATGTTGCTGCCTACGAAGCCTGTCCCGCCAGTGACAAGGGTCGCCATAGAGCCCCCCTTTCAGCCTGTCCATTCCTCTTAGGCGGGATGCTTCGCGGAACCCGCCTCCAGGACCGATGCCTCTGTTATGTCAAGCAGAGAGCGGTATGCCCAACTGCCCCGCCGTTACCCCCTGGGACAGAAGGACGTGGGCCGCAGTATGTAGTTCCAGCTGCGTCTGGTAAGGCTGCCGTCCCTCTGGGAGTCCGCCAGCGCCTTCTGCCAGGCGGGGTCCGCCATGAAGGTGGCCCAGCTCTTCTCCCGGTCACCCAGGCTGGGGTATCCCACCATGTACACCAGCATATTGCCGGTGCCCACGTCCTCGGTCCAGTACCCGATCACGTCCATCCCGTGCTGCCTGAAGAGGGCGGTGGTGTGGTCTCGGAACCGGGCATGGAGGTTTGGCATCTTTCCCGGCATCGCCTCGTAGATGCGGAGCTCCTGAACGTCGGACCTGATCCTGGGTTCCGGCGAGTAGGGGGTGGGCTTCAGGATAGAGTTGCGGACGCCCTCGACCAGGAACCCTTCCCTCTCCCGCTCCTCATGTAGCACCTGCTGCCACTCGGCGTCCACCTCGAACCCGGCCCAGCTCTTCTCCCTGGCGGAGACGCTGTCGAAGCTCAGCATGTAGGTGAGCTGCCCGCCCGTGCCGATCTCGGTGGTCCAGAACCCGACCATGCCCATGCCGTGCTTGGCGAACAGGCGCACGTTATGCTCGCCGAAGCGGCGGACAAGGGCGCCTGTCTTGCCGGGCGCCGCATCGTAGACGCGCATCTCGTATATCATCGGGACACCTCCTTACCGGGTTGGTCAACCTGTGTGGGACGCCGCCGGTTGCGACGAGCCGGGGCACCACGAGGGTATCGGGATGTAGCCCCCAACGCTGCGTCCCCTATTCTGCCACAACCGGACCCACAACGCCAGGTGGCCACTGTGTCCCGGCCCTCCGGGGGCTAGCGCCCCTTCCAGACCGGTTCCCGCTTCTCGGCGAAGGCGCGGGGCCCCTCCAGGAAGTCCTCGGTGTGCCAGTTCTCCTTGATGATGTGATGGGCCAGCACGGTGGCGTCTTCCACGCCCATGTTCAGGCTGCGCCAGATGGCTTCAAGGGACCCGCGTACCGCCACGGGGGCGCAGCGCGCCACGTCGTCGGCGATAGCGTTCGCCGCGGCCATGAGCCGGTCCAGGGGGACCACCTGGCTGACCAGCCCGACCTCGTAAGCCCGCTGGGCACCCATGCGGTCCCCCCCGGAGGTGAGGACCATGCGCAGCACCTCGCCCAGCGGGATCTTCCTGCTCAGACCTATGGCCTCCACCGCCATGACCTGACCGATCCTCAGGTGGGTGTCGAAGAAAGTAGAGTTCTCCGAGCAGATGGTTATGTCGGCGTCGGCCACGAAGTGGAGCCCTCCTCCTATACAGAAGCCGTTGACTGCGGCGATTACAGGCTTCCACACCTTGCACTGTCTGGCGGTCAGGCGCACCTCTCCCCTAGAGACCGAAAAGACCTGCCCTCCCGAGGCCATCTCCTTCACGTCGATTCCCGAGCAGAAGGCCCTGTCCCCGGCGCCCGTGAGGATGGCCAACCGGACATCGTCATCCCGCTGGACCTCTTCCCACACCCGGGTGAGCTCCCCACACATCACGCTGTCGTAGGCGTTCATCGCGTGGGGCCTGTTCAGGGTGATGGTGACGACGTGTCCTCGCTTCTCGTAAACAAGGGTCTCCAGGTCCATCGGTCCCTCCTTGGTCCAGAATACCCCTGTCGACCATAGGCCGAAAGAGGACGAGGAAGAGTGTAGTGGTAACCCCGTGGCCCGTCAAGGTCGGCAGCCCGGTGGGGAAGGTTACGCCAATCGAACTTCGGGCTGCCGAGACCAGCTTGAATTCGAGGCCGGACATACCTATACTCCATTTATTCCCTTGACGGTACCCATCCGGCGGCACGGAGCGGTGATCCCTGAGATGAGGATGGGCGCGGCGATGGCCTAACGCCCGGCAAGATGATGGAAGGAGTTGCTATGAACAGGTCGGACCTGCCCTTTCTGACCGCCACCGAGCTTTCCAGGCTGATCAAGGCAAGGGAAGTCTCCCCCGTGGAGGTTACCGAGGCGTATCTGGAACGCATCGACGCCCTCGACTTCAAGTTCAACTCCTACCTTACCGTGTGTCGCAGTCAGGCCCTCGAGGCTGCCAGAGAGGCGGAGCAAGCCATAGCCCGCGGCGGGTACCTGGGCCCGATGCACGGTATCCCGGTGGCGGTAAAGGACCAGCTATGGAGTAAGGGCGTCCTCACCACGGGGGGCTCGCGAATCCTGGCCGACCTGGTCCCCCAGGAGGACTCCACTGCCATCGCCAACCTGAAGAGGGTCGGTGCTATCCTGCTCGGGAAGACCAATCTGCCCGAGCTTGGCATAACGGGGTTCTCTCACCGCTTCAGGACACCCCGCAACCCGTGGAACCTGGACATATCGGCGGGAGGCTCCAGCAGCGGCTCCGGCGCCGCTACCGGAGCCTACCTCTGCGCGACCTCCCTGGGAGAGGACACCGGCGGCTCCATAAGGCGCCCGGCGGCCTGGTCCGGGCTGGTGGGGCTCAGGCCCACTTGGGGCAGGGTAAGCCGGTACGGCGTCATGAGGGGTGTGTGGTCCATGGACTCCATCGGCCCCATTTCCAGGTCCGTGGCGGATGCCGCCATCACCCTGGGCGCCATCGCCGGGTACGATCCCAAAGACCCCTACACCTGGGATACCCCGGTGCCCGACTACCGGAGCGCGCTGGACGGTGATATAAAGGGCATCCGCGTGGGGGTGGTCAGCGAGCTGATGCACAGCGACCAGGTGGAGCCCGATGTCAAGGATACGGTAATTAAGGCGGTCTCGGTCCTGGGCGAGCTGGGTGCCTCTGTTGAGGAGGTCTCCATACCCCTCGCCAGTCACGCCAACGCCATCTTCCAGGTCCACCTGCAGGTGGAGCCGGCTCTCGACCAGTGGGAGTGGCTGAGGACCCGTCTCCAGGACTACGGGCACGACGTGCGGATAAGCTTGCTGACCGGTAGCCTGGTGCCCGCCCAGGTCTATTACAAGGCCCAGAAGCTGAGGAGCCTCCTCAGGAGCCAGGTGCTGAGGGCCTTCGACAGGTACGACGTGCTGGTATCGCCCACCAGCGGAAGGGTCGCGCCTACGCTGGAGCAGGATGATCCGCCCATCACCAGCAAGCGCATGGTCTCGCGCCTGCCATTCATGCTCACCAACAGCTTCAACCTGACCGGCGCTCCCGCCATCTCCGTGCCCTGTGGGTTTAGCTCAGGGGGATTGCCCATTGGACTTCAGGTCGGGGGTAGGCCCGGCGCCGATGAGATGGTGCTGAAGGTATCCCACGCCTATGAGCAGAGCACACCGTGGCACACTATGAAGCCGCCCCTCGCCTAGGTGCGGGGTCCCTTCCCAGTACCTTTTTCGGGATGGCCTCCAGCTTTGGCTGATCTCGGCGTCGGTGGCGCATGTGCCCGGGTGGTCGCGTCCCGGTGGGTCGTGTCGCGGTACGTCGTCACGGGTCCCCCGGGCCTGTTAATAGTCGCGGTACTTCTGGTGGGGCTGTCGGCCTCGGTTTGCGGTGGCTCCGGCAGTGGGGTGACCGCGGAGGAGCAGGCCGCCGCCCGCTACGATGCCGGGCTTGAGCTCCAGAGACAGGAAAAGCTTGACGAGGCCATCTCGGAGTTCGACGCAGCCATCCTGATCCAGCCCAAATTTGCGGAGGCGCACTACAGCCGGGGTCTCGCCTATGAGCAGCAGGCTAAGATTGTGGAGGCCCTGCAGGACTTCGCGGAAGCCATTCTCATCGAGCCCCAGCACGCCCAGCTCTACAGCAGCCGGGTCTCGCCCGCCACATCCTCCGAAGATTACGAGCGAGCTCTGGCGGACTACAACCAGGCCGTTCGGAGCGATCCCGAGTCGGCCGAGGCCTACGCAGGGCGGGCCGTGGCCTACACCCTCCTCAACAGGGACGCGGAGGCCGATCTCGACGTGAAAACGGCGGTGGAGTTGGGCTTTGATCCAACCCCTGCTTGGCCAGATAATCGAGTCTCTCAAGCGGTAGTGATCGGTCCTGGTTGGACATCCGCCCGGCCTCCTAGCGACCGTCAGGTATATCCATGCGGACGTTTCGCCCGTCTTCTGGTGTTGGAGCGGGACTGGCCTGCCGGGGACGGTGGTGACACCCGGAAGAACATGGGTGCGGCCACCATACCCATCCCGGGGCTCTTTCGTCCATAATACTAGAGTGACGCAGGTTGCAAGCGCCTCCTGGGTCTCGGGGGCCCCCGGCGTAGGCCGGGGGCCCCCGGCTTTGCCCGTCTCCTGGGCGACCGTACCACAGCGTAGCCTTGGGGCTGGGGCCGGGAGTTCCATTCGCGTAGCTGGAGTCGAGTAGGGTATACTATCTGGAACTACACCGTCGAGGTGGGCAATGACTGGGGTGGGACCATGAAGCCCGGCTCTATTCTCGCACTGCTGCCCATGCTGCTTTTCGCGCTGGCGGCCTGTGGCGGTGATGGAGACCAGGACACCCCGGTAGCCGGTTCGGACGCAGGGGCCAGGATAGCCACCGCCCTCGCCCAGCGCCCCACTCCCTCGCCGACATCGGCCCTGCAACGAAGCCCCTCACCGACTTCCCGGGGCTCCTCCACATTCCAGATGGACCTGGAGGGCCGTCCGTCGATAGGCCCGGAAACTGCTCCGGTCACCATCGTGGAGTTCGCGGACTACCAGTGCCCTTTCTGTGGGCGCCACTCCCGGGAGGTGTTGCCACGGGTCCTCAGTGAGTACGAGGGCGAGATCAGGTACGTGGTGGTCAACTTCCCGATTCCCAGGATTCATCCCCTTGCTCCAAGGGCCGCCGAAGCTGCCGAGTGCGCCCACGACCAGGGACGGTTCTGGGATTATCACGACCTCCTCTTCGAGAACCAGGAGGCACTGGAGCTTACCGACCTGAAAGGTTACGCGACGCAGGTAGGCCTGGATGCCGAGGCCTTCGACGCATGCCTAGAGGGGGGTGTACACGCCCAGAAGGTCCAACAGGACCTCCAGGACGGGTTTCGCAACGGAATCGACTCCATTCCCACCTTCTTCATCAACGGCCGGAGGCTGGTGGGGGCCCAGCCTTTCGAGGGGTTCAAGGCGATGATCGACCAGGCCCTGGGGAGGTAGAACAGAGAGGACGCTACAGGTTGAACTGGGCGTCCACGAAGTTCTTCTCCTTCACGTAGACCTGGAGCCGGTGCCGTTGCGCTTCCAGCACGATTATCCTGCCGTCGCCGTCCACGTTCACCGCCACCGGCCTGCCGAACCTCCACTCCGGCGTCAGGTCAGTCCTGAGCCGGGCTTTCTTGTAGTCGGGGTTGGCATCCACGTGGGCCTGGGCCCAGCGCGACAGCTTCTCGGCATCGCCGATGAAGGAGGTGATGAAGGACCCGTCGGCAGCATAGATGTTGAGCCGCTGATTGCCCCAGTCGGCAACGTAGACGTCTCCCTGGTCGTCTATCGCCACGTCCGTGGGGGCCCGTAGCTGTCCCTCACCCGTTCCGGGGGTACCGAAGGTTGCCAGGTGTTTACCCTCGGGGCTGAGCTTTTGCACCCGATCGTTCTTCCAGTCGGCCACGTAGACGGACCCCTCCCGGTCAATGGCGATGCCCCAGGGCATATTGAACTGGCCTGGGCCACTGCCGTAGCTCCCCCAACCGCCGAGGAACCTGCCGTCCTTGGTGAACTTCTGAACGCGGTGGTTGAGGCCGTCTACCACGTACAGGGTGTCGTCTTTGTCGAAAGCGAGTCCCGTGGGGCCGCTGAACTCCCCCGCGCCGGATCCTTTGGTGCCCCAGCTTCTCAGGAAGCTCCCGCCCTTGTCGTAGATGAAGATGCGGTTCACGTAATCGTCGGAGATGTACACGTTCTCGTCGCTATCCAGATCGACGGACGACGGCCACGGGGACTCACCTCCCCCGAACCCAAGGCCCCGGTCGTCCCAGACGACTTCCTGGTCCAGGGTGACCTTGGATACCCCCTGGCTGGGTTGAAACTCGCTCCCCTTGCTGATTATGTAAAGGCTCCCGTCGGGGCCGAGGGCGAAGTCCTGGGGATAGATGAAGCCATGACCTCCTGCGCCGGTCCTACCTATACAGTAGTCGTAGTTATAGACCCGTCCGGATACACGTTTCGTCAGCATGGTGCACTTCCCCTCTTTGAGCTACGAGCTACGGACGACCTCACAATCAGTATTGTACCCCCTCGACCCGGATGGCACCACCCCCTCGGCTGCTAGTAGCCCACGGCGTAGGCCTCGCACCGTGGGTCCGCGCCACCCTGCATCACCCCCGTGGGGTGATCGCGGCTGACAACGCTATAAAGGCCGGAGCCTTCCCACCAGTCCGGGTATTGCTCGACAGTGTGGCCCCGGCTTCGGAGCGCCTCGATGGTGCCCTGGGATATCCGCCCTTCGGCACGCATCACCCCTGGCTGGTAACGGGAGGGATAGTTGGAGCCGGGAAAGCTGTAGCTGTAGAAGCGGGCCGACTCCACTGCCTCCTGGGGGTCCAGACCGAACTCCACCACGTTAAGGAGGACCTGCACCATTCCCTGGGGGATGTGGTCTCCGCCGTGGCCGCCCAGGGCCATGAAGGGGTGTCCGTCCCTGAGCACCAGGGCGGGAGCCGGCGTAAGTCGGGGCCGCTTCCCCGGCGCGATTTCGGCAGGATGCCCCGCCTCTAGTTTGGACTGGGAGCCCCTTCGGCAAAGGGACAGTCCCGTGCCCGGGATTATGGGGCCTGTGTCCCTGGTGCCTTCGCTGGGGGTGGACGAGAAGATGTTGCCGTCCCTGTCTATGACCCCGAAGTAGGAGGTGCCTCCGCCGTCTTCCCCGTCGGCCCCGGCGACCGCGACCGCCTCGGAGGGTGACCGGGGTGCCCCTTCCAGCGTTGCCCGGCAGCCTCGGGGGTCTCCCGCCGGCGGCATCGCCGGCCAGGCCACGTCCGGGTCGATCAAACCCCGGCGCAGGCGCAGATATGACTCCGAGAGCAGCTGGTCCATGGGCACGTCCACGAAGGCAGGGTCGCCGATGTAACGTTCCCGGTCGGCGAAGGCCAGGTTGAGCGCCTGGTTGACCGTGTGGATGTAAGTGTCGGTGTTGTGGCCCATGGAGCGCAGGTCGAAGCCCTCCAGGATCTTGAGAGCCTGGGGGAAGACCGGACCCTGCCCCCAGGGCCCGCAGGCGTACACGTCATGGCCCCTGTAGCTGACGGTCACCGGGGGCTCGGAGCGGACCCTGTACCCGGCCAGGTCCTCCATGGTAAGCAGCCCCCCCTGCTCCCGGCAGAAGGAAACCACCCTCGTGGCCAACTCCCCCTTGTAGACGAAGTCCCTGGCGGCCGCCAGGGCCCGCTCCCTTCCTTCAGACCTGTGGGAGTCCTCCACCTCGGCGATCCTGCTTAGCGTCGCGGCCAGGTCCCTCTGATAGAACATCTCCCCGAAAGCGGGCGGGCGTCCTCCGGGCAGAAATATCTCCGCGCTGCCTGGCCAGGCCCCGTTCTGCTCGGCCGCTTCCTCCAGCCGGGCCGCCAGGTACCGGTACATGGGGAATCCCCGCTCGGCCAGCTCGATGGCCGGGCCGGCCACCTCCGAGAACCGCATGGTCCCGTACCGGGCGAGGGCGGTAAACCACGCGTCGGCGGCCCCCGGAGTAAGAGTGCGGAAGACGCCGGGAGGCATCTCACCCCGGTGGTGGCGCTGGAAATACTCAAGGGAAGCGGCCCTGGGCCATACCCCCAGGCCGTCGATAGTGGTCACCTCCTTGCGGCCGGCCAGGTAGATGATAGTTGGGGCAACCCCCAGGAACCCGCAGTCGTGGACGTGAACTACGTTCAGGGCCAAACCCGCCGCTACGCCTGCGTCGATGGCGTTGCCACCCCGTCTGAGCATGTCCAGTCCCGCCATAGCGGAGCTGGGGTGGCTGGAGACGACGACACCGTTGGTGCCTTGGATAAGGGGGCGAAAACTCCTCATTGTGGTACCGGGGACCGGCATACTCACCTCCTGTGAGGAATGACCGTGTCAGGATGGCCGTGGGGGACGCCGCGCCATCGCGGCCGAGGCAATTCTACCGGCGCTACACGGCACCGTCAACTATGGACCGTTCGCTACTCTGTCCTCATCCCCGACCCGGGGGACGCCGGTGCCTCTCAGCAGCCCGGCTCGCCAGGGTGGCCGCAGCAGCTTCTCCACCTGTACACCTTGAGCCAGTTGTTCCTGACGATGAGCCCGAGTTTCCTCGGCATCGGCATAGGTGTCGATATATTCGTCAGGAATGGGGGCAGCCGGCGCATCGAGTCGCCTCGCCTTCCAGCCAATGGCCTACGGTATCTAACTACGAGTGTAGGTGGTGACTCCCAGGCCGTCAAGCGCCGGGCCGGGCGGCGTACTGCCCAGGCGGAAAGCCGCACCCGTAAACTCGTAGCGTCGGGAGCGTTGTGGGTGCGCGTCCATCGCGCCGGAGTCCGGCTACGGCAGCCGCACGTACTTGACCACCCCGGGTGCGAAGGGGAGCGTGAGGAAGATATCGCCTTGGGTGTCGACCCATATCTCGTGGCCCGGCGGCGAGTCCCAGCGCGCCAGGACGTTCCCTCGCTTGTCCAGCACACTTATCCGGTTGCCGGGGGCGTGCCCACCGCCCTCGTATACATATACGGCGTCGTTGGCGTCGATATGGATGTCCCCGGGAAGGTGCAGGTCGGACCAGGTGGCGATGAGTTCGCCAGTCAACGAGAATATCTGGATGCGGCTGTTGTCCCGGTCGCATACGAACACGTGGCCGTCCCTGTCCACCCAGACACTGTGGGGCACACGAAACTCTCCGGGGCCGGTCCTCCCGGGGGTACCCCACGAGGAGATAAGCCGTCCCTCCGGGGAGAACCGGTGGACCCGGCAGTTACGGTACCCATCGGATACGTACAGGTCTCCCGAAGGGGCGGGAAATATCTGGGTTGGCCTGTTGAACGGCCCCGCGGCCTGCAGCACCTCTCCGCTGTCCTCCGTGCAGCCGGTGTCCGATGGCTGCCCCCTTGTGCCCAGCTCCAGGAGAGTCCCGCCATCCAGGGCCATCTTCGAGGCGACGTGGGCGCCCCGATCGGCCAGGTAGATGACGTCGTCGGAGCCGATGTAGATGCTGTGGGGCTCGATTACGGTACCGGTGCCCCAAGAATCCAGGTAGTTGCCCTCCTGGTCGAACACTATAATAGGGGGATCCTTGAGCTGCTGCCCCACATAGACCCTCCCCCGGGAATCCACGGCCACAGCCGCGACCCTGCCGAAGGACCACCCAGCGGGCAGCTTGATCCAGTCGTCCACCATCCTGTACCGGTACTGGCCCGTCCCAACTGTGGTCATGATCGTCGCACATCCTTCCAATATGGGCTACTCCACAGGTATGGGGTTGCTACCCCTGAAAGATGTCCTCGGGCAGGAAGGCGGAGACGGTCACGTTGGGCAGGTCGACCACGTTGCTGACCCTCAGGTCCACCGCGACGCTGCACAGGATGTAGGCCTGCTCCCGTGTCCAGCCCCGTTCCTGGAGGAGCTCGATCATGTTTATAAGGGCGTTGCGGGCGGCCAGGGTCAGGTTCTCACCTTCGTTGGCCCCATCGTCCCGGATGGGCATTCCCATGGTGGCGATGAAGTTACGGGGTGCCGCCCACTCGGGAGGGGCGAAGTATCCCGGATGGGCGAACCTGGGCCAGCGGATGTTTCGTCGTGCCGCCTCTTGCTCGTGGACCTTGAACCGGACGACCGCCGTCGCTCCCATCTCGATCGCCGTGATACAGCACTCGCCGTCGCCCTGGGCGAAATGTCCGTCCCCCACCGAGTAGAGGGCGCCGTCGACGGCGACGGGGACCAGCAGCCTGGAGCCTCGGGTGAGCTGCTTGGCGTCCACGTTGCCACAGTTCTCCCGGGGCGGTATGGTGCGCAGCCCCTCGCCGGCGATGGGCTGCGCCACTGGAACGGCGTCCTCGGGGTCGGGCGGAGACACGATGCCTCCCGACTCCATCAGGGCCGCCTCTCTGCGCGCCCACTGTACCATCTGCGGCCGTGACGGGGCCAGTCCGGCGGTCCCCATAAAGGAGCCATTGGGGATGCGTACCTTGGGAAGCTGGGGAGAGGTGGCCCAACCGTCCTTTATCGCCCAATGGACCAGAAAGGGCTTTGGGAACAGGTCACGAAGGAACCCGCGCCCCGTGCTGAACCGGGTCCAGCCGTGGGGTTGGGGAAGGACGTCGAGGTACTCGATCTCCAGCAGATCGCCGGGCCCGGCCCCCTTGACGTACACCGGTCCGGTCAGAGGATGGGCTACTTTGGTGCTCAGGGATGCCAGGTCCGCTACCTGCATCTCAGGACGTATCTGGCCATCCGCGGCGTCACGGGTTTCGAGGACCACCTCCTCTCCCGGATCGACCTCCAGGATAGGTGGAATGCCGGGGTGCCATCGGTTGTGACCTTTTTGCGGCTCGTCCTTGAGCCGCTTGCTCCGGTCTATCTCGATACTCTTCACAGGAAGCTCCTTCTCATCCGGCAGCGGCGGTTGGAGATGCGCTCGGAGGTGTCCGTGGGACGCAACGGGACCTGGGCCGCGGGGCCAGGCTGAGTCTACGATGCTCCTCCCGCCGTGTCAACGGCCGCCCCTCGTGGGACGAGTAGGCGACAAGTCTTACAAGGCTGCTGCCAGCGCTCGCATCGGTTAATCCTCGCACCAACTTGGTTTATTCGCTCTGTGCTTTCGGACAGCCTATGAGATAGGTGATAGAGTGCGGGAAGGCCACGCGCCCGATTTCCCATGCGTAGTCATCGGAATGCAGCCCGTCCACCAGCTCCTGCAGCTCCTGAGTAGAGTACAGCCGAAGCCCCGAGACGAACCCGTCCCAGGCAACGAATAGAGGAACAATCCTCTGGTCCTCCAGCTCGAAGAGATGTAGTCGTCTCATGACAAGCAGGCGTAGCTCAGCCGGTTTCCCCAGGGGACATGCTGATCAGGCCCTTGCGCAGCGCGTAAAGGATGGCCTGAGTCCTGTCGTTCACCTGGAGCTTGGAGAAGATGTTGGCGATGTGGTTCTTCACCGTTTTTTCGCTAATGCCCAGCCTGGCCGCGATCTCCTTGTTGGCAAGCCCGTCGCCAGCCAGCTGCAGCACCTCCAGCTCCCGCTGGGTAAGCTGCTCATACGTCAGGCCCGGCTGCCGTCGCTGAGGGTCTCTGGCGAAATGCTCCAGGACCTTCTTGGCGATAATGGGGCACAGGATGACCTCCCCGCGGTAAGCGGCCTCCACGGCCCGCCTGAGCTCTTCCGGCTCGGCTTCTTTAAGCACGTACCCCCGTGCGCCTGCCCGCATACCGGAGAACACCGACTCGGGGTCGTCGAACATGGTGACCAGGATAACGCCGATGTGGGGATTTTCCTGGCGGATGGAGCGGGTCGCCTCGATCCCGGTCATCCCCGGCATTCTGATGTCCATTAGATGACGTCGGGCACCAGCTCTCGGGCCTGTGTCAACACTTCCTGGCCGCTGGCTGCCTCGCCCACAACCTCCAGGCCTCCCATCTGCTCCAGCAATGTCCGGACCCCCTTTCGGAAAAGGGTGTGGTCATCAGCTAGAAGCACTCGGATTGGCTCCAACGGCCACCTCCGTCAACGGGATGAACAGGACTATCTGGCAACCACCATCGGGAACACTTTGGACAGAGAGGCTTCCCCCAAGGAGCTCCGCCCTTTCCCGCATGCTCAAAAGACCCATGCCCCTGCCGGTGGAAACCGGCGCCAGGTCGTAGCCTTCCTGCGCTCACTGGTCGCCAGGGGCCTCGGCGGGGTGGCACCCACTTCATGCAGCGAACCCGCGGCCGTTGTCCTTGGCCACGGTCTTCACGCCCATATCCGCCGCATCGAGCGTGACCTCCACCTGGGTTGCATTTGCGTGCTTCTGGACGTTGTTCAAGCATTCTTGGACCACGCGATAAACCGTCACCTCGGCGAAGGGGTTCAGGGTGGCGTCTCCGGATTTGCTAAAGGAAGCCGAGATGCCTGCCTCCTGGCTGAACTGCGCCACGTGTTGCTCGATAGCCCCGGCGAGTCCCAGCTGGTCCACGGCCAGAGGCCTCAGGTCATGGATAAGCTCCCTCACCTCCTGGACATGCCCTTTCAGCCCCCCTGCGATATCCTCCAATTCCATCTTCGCCCGCTGCGGGTCGGTGTCCACCATATACTGGCACGCTCTGATCCGGTTACCAATGGAGGCTAGAGAGGGGCCCAGTCCATCGTGCAGGTCGCGGGATATGCGGCGCCTTTCCTCCTCCTGGGCGGTGGTCACGTGGACGATGCGCTCCCGTAAGGCCCGGGTCCGCTCTTCGGCGAGGGTCGCCTCATGGAGTCTGGCCAGGTCCTGCGACGTCTGATTGATCCGTACGGCCAGCTCACCCAGCTCATCCCGGTTCTCTACGTGGACGGGCTGGGAGAAGTCCCCCGACGCGATCCTGTTCATCGCCTGCTCCATCCGGCGCACCGGGTCTATCACCGACCAGGCCATGGCCCCGCCAACGGCCGCCGCTCCCAGGACCCCAAGCACACCCAGGAAGGGTAGCAGACGGTAAAAACTACCATGATGGGTATCCTCCAGCTCATTTATGGCGCCAAAGACCTGTCCAGGATCTCGGGCATGCATCAGGTCCTGAATCCTGTGAAGCTCGTCGTGCATGAAGTTCATCGCCCCGATCTGGATGAGGCTGACGATGAGGAACATGGCAGCGATGACGGCGATCCCGACCTCGAATTTCCAGTGGATGCTGTATTCGCGGCGCGCGATAACCCGCGCGAGGGGCTTTGTGATGAGCCGCAGTATGAAGTAGATCACCCCAAGCAAGACAATTGCGACCAGGGGGTCAAACTCGGAGGAGACCAGGGTCAGCCACACGAGCATCCCACCAAAGCCGAACAGTAGCTGCTTACGACCTATCAGAATCCTGCGGTTCATGAAAATGAATAACATGCTGCCTCCGCGGGCTTGGACTACATGGACCCGGCACTCCTCAACGGCCTTGCTGCTATTCTAATCGCCCGCCGATAATTTTGTCACAGCTCTTTCCTGCGGAACACTCCCCAAGCGCCCACGCTTAGCAACACGATAGAGGCCAGAGCGATGGGAAAAGCCGGCCACGCGGCGTCGGCTCCGGCCTCCGCCTCCTCGTCCGCCTCAATGAGGGTTGCCCCCCACTCGGCAGTCCTTATGGGCCAGTACCGCGCGGTGTGTGGGATTTCCGCCAGGGGCTGCTGAGCTATGAACAGGAAGAGCGCCAGCCCTCCCGCCAGCAGCTGCCGGCGAAACATGCCGCTCCAGAAGAGGGTAATGGAGGCGATAAACACCAGGTAGACCCCCAGGATCGCCATGAAGCCGGCAAACCTCGCCAGGCCGCCATTATCGAAGAGCATTAGCGTAAGGAGGTACATGACAACCGATCCGATGACGAGAGCCCCGAAAATGCAGTGCACAAGCCCCAGAAACTTGGTGCCCACGAAGGCGGCACGGGTTACGGGTTTGCTCAGGGTCATCGCTGCCGTCCCGCTGGCCCGTTCGTTTGCCAGCGAGCCCATGGCGACGATGATGGCCAGGAGAGTACCCAGGCCAAAGACGGAAAAGCCGAACCCCATGAGCAGTTCGCGGGCCTCCTCGGGCCCCTGAGGATCACCTCTGACCTCAGTCACTATAAAGGGTATTATGCTGATCAATAGAGCCAGGGCGGTAAAAATGCCGGCCATGGCCAGGAACTTCCACGTCCGCCTCTGCTCCTGCAGCTCCTTATGCATCAGCGCCCAGAAGCCGTTCATGCTCGAACCTCCTCCTCTTCCATAAGCTGGATGAATACGTCCTCGAGGCTGGCCGAGGCCAGCTCGTACCTCAGGAGGGTTACCCCGCTCTCGTAGACCAGCCGGGGCAGCTCCTTCTTTGCCAAGTCAATGTCGCTTACATCCACTCGGAACAGCTGCCGGCCGCTACGTTTGAGCCCGTCCACGGAGATGACCCACGGGACGCCGGCCAGCCTCCCCTCCATGAGACCTGCGCCATCTTCCAGCTCCAGCTCAAAGCCCTGGTGCTGTCGCCGGGAGCGTAGCTCATCGATGGACCCCATAGTCACCAGTCTGCCGCGATTGATGATGGCCACGTGGTCGCACACCCGCTCCACGTCGGCCAGGATGTGGGTGGAGACAAAGACGGTGGTGTGTCCCTTCAGGGAAGCTATGGTCTCCAGCATGTCACGGCGACCCATGGGTCCAGCGCGGAGGCGGGCTCATCCAGGAACAGGACTTCTGGCCGGTGTATCAGGGCCTGGGCCAGGCCGAGCCGCTGCTGCATCCCCCTGGAGTACCCCTTTACCTTCCTATCCGCGGCCTCCACCAGGTTCACCTGCTCCAGCAGGTCACCGGCCCGGGACCTCGCCTCCTTAAAGTCGAGGCCGTACAGCTGCCCGGTAAAGTGAAGGAACTGACGGCCAGTCATCCAGCCGTAGAAAGCCGGGGACTCGGGCAGGTAGCCGACCCTGGAGCGCAGCCGGAGGGAGCTGCCCGATACGTCCTCGCCCGCTACCCACATGCTGCCTGCCGTGGGGTTGGTCAAGCCCGTGAACATCCGCAGGGTGGTAGTCTTACCTGCCCCGTTGGGGCCTAGGAATCCGAAGGCGCTGCCACGTTCAACGGCGAGGCTCAAGCCCTCCAAGGCTACAAACTTTCCAAAATGCTTCGACAGATTCTCGCAGCGAATAGCTTCCGTTTCGCCCATGTTCGCTCCTCTGCTATGTTGCGACTTCTCCTCAGGAGTGCCCGCCTGTTCCCCAGACCAATCGCGTCCCAGTGGGCTACGGGGTCCGGGACTCCTGCACCACCTGCCGGATGGCGTCGATTACCAGGTCTGGCTGTTCCATCTGAATGGAGTGGCCGCTCTCTTCCGCGATGATGTGGGTGCTGTTAGACGAGAGGCCCAGCAGCTCCTGTTGCATCGCCGGCCGCACCTGATTAAGCTTCTCAGCCACTTCTGAGGGTAAAGGACTGACCTCCGCTCTGCCTGCAGACAGGACCACCAGTGGAATGTCTCCCAGGTCCGGCCCCAGTAGGTCCAGTCCCCCGGGAAGGGTGAATCCCGCATCACGGTGGAGAATGACGTCGCTCGCCAGTTGCCATTCTTCGGGAGTTAACACTGACTGGAATCGGGCTACTGGATCACCGTGGCCTGTATCTACCAGCACCATCCCCACAACCTCGTCCAGATATCGGCTGGCAAAGACCCGCACGAGGATGCCTCCCAGGGAGTGGCCCACCAGGACGTAAGGACCGTCAATACGAGCATTTGCCAGCAGACTGTGCAGCTCGTCGAAAATGGTCTGAGCGGTATCAAGAACAGGAGCTGATTCACTATAGCCGTTGCCGGCGCGATCGTAGGCGCATACACGGGTGAACTGCGCGACCTCCGGCTGTACCAGTTGCCAGCTCCCCGAGTTGCCTCTCCCGCCAGCCTCCATCACCACCGTCGGGCTGCCTTCACCCTGGCAGGTCAGGTAAAGCTGCCGCCCTCCCACGTCCACCAGCCCCGGGCTCCCCGTTGGTCCCTCATCCCCGGACGGCTGGAAGAAACCGGCGGCATCAACCCGTGCCTCTTCTTCGTCGCTGAGGCATCCGGTCATCGCCTGAAACGCTTCGCCCCAGGCCGTGTCGTCGTCGCCGAAGAATACGGCCCGCAAGTCGTGCCGGCTCAAAGCATCGCCCATGCAGGCGATGCTGGCATCGCTCAGCTCACCCAGTTCGCTAACTGCGAAGCCGATGAAAAACCGGGAGAGAGACTCCTGACCGAGACACCGGGACAGGACCTGTTCGTCCGCCTCGGACGTGTCCGAAAAGCTTTTCTGTAAAAACTGGCCGAACTCCGCTTCCCCCAGGTCCCGGCGAATGCATTCCACCTCGCCGGGTGGAAGCTGGTCCAGAGTGTCCCCGCGGGTAGTCTCGTCGCTAACGGTGATGGGTACCGAGGCAGCTATCGGTGCATCTGCGGCCTTCCACCTTTCATAGGACTCCCCATCCATGGCCATCGTGAGACTGGTGATCTTACCGGCTTCAACCACCGCCTCCCAACTACCCATGAGGGGCCACACATCGCCCACCCCGTCCTCGGTGTAGGCAAATCTGGCGCTCAGCACGCTGCCCTCCACGGCGATGTCCGACAGGGTGACCCTGGCACCGGCCTCGATCCCCTGGAGGTGCTTGTCTATTGCGGCCGCCGCCCCGGCATGGGTCTCGGTGCTGGCCGCTCCGGCGGCCCCATCGGGCACATTGGCCAGGGTGAACACCACGTCGGCCGCGTAGATGCCCCTCATTGCTTCGACGTCACCGGCGTTGAACGCCGACAGGAGGGCGGCGGTCAGCTCCTGCGGGCCCGGGACCGGCACAGGGGTAGGTGTTGGTGTCGGGGTTGGCTGGGGAGTCGGTGCTGGGGTAAATGTGGGAGTGGGAGGAGGAGTTAGGGTGGCAGTTGGCGCCGGTGTGGTCGTAGCCCCCTCCGCGCAGGCAACGAGTACCAAGATGGACGCCAGAATCGTCGCCAAGATGAGGGACCTTTTCATCGAGCTCCTTCCCAGTCGCTACGCAGCCGTCAAGCTGTCCTTTGCATCTCGTGAGAGATAATGCGTGAAGTGTCGCACGTAGTCCGCTGGAGGGAATGAGCCCGTGGGCCTATTCCCCATAGGCAAAAAGGCCCACGGGCGAACTGGGGCTAAAGGTAAGCCAACTCTGAGAAACGAGTCCTATGCAGGGTAGCCAAGGGGGATGTAAAATAAAGGGCGCCGAAAGGTCTGCTCCTTTGCCGCGCTCTGAGTCAGGGATGGGAAAACGGTCCTACCCTGACCAGGGCGAACTTCCAAATCAATGAAACGAGATAATGGCAGCAACGCCTAGCCGCCAAGTGAACGGCTTCAGGTTCGGCATCCACTACGCATGGGTCATCGTAGCCATCGCGGCGTTCTTGTACATGGCGGGCGGCTCGACGCAGCAGGCGTTCGGTGTACTTGTGGTCCCCCTGCAGGAATCGCGTGGATGGAGCCCGATAGCGATCACGCTCGCTTACGCTCTGTCCAGCATCAGCGGCGCAATGTTGGCTCCGCTGTCAGGCATTGCCACAGACCGGTACGGGGCGCGACGCGTGGTTATGGTGGGAATCGTCGCGTTCATTGCCAGCGCAATAATCACCGGCGCGGCGTCTCAGGTTTGGCACATCTGGATATCCTACGGCATTTTGCTTGGGATAACCCAGGCGTGTTTCGGTGTGCCCATTATTACTGCGACTAGCTACTGGTTCCGGCGGCGTCTGGGCGTTGGCATAGGCTTGCTGCAGGCAGCCCAGGGTCTAGGACCGGGAGTAATCGGGATCGTCATAAGTATATTGATAGTGTCCCTGGAGTGGAGGGTGGCGTTCTGGGCTCTCGGACTGGTGGGGGGCGCGATAATGATCGGCCTTATGCTGGTCTTTCGGAGCCGCCCGGCGGATTTGGGACTTCGACCCTATGGCGCCCCGCAGAGCGAGCCTATCGGGCTCCGGCTTGACCGGAGGATCGACAAAGAGCGAGCCAAGGCGTACACGTCGGCCGTCCAGGGCACCGTCGCCTTCTGGAATTTAGTGGCCGTCCATTTCCTGGGCTGTGTCGGACACGTAATAATCATCATCTACATTATCCCTATTGCCGGAGAGGCTGGTATCAAATCGGTTACGGCCACCGGAATTCTGACTACCCTTGTCCTTGTCAGCGTGGTCACCCGGTTTACCACTCCGGTGGTGGCCGAACGTCTGGGCGCCAAACGGACCATGGCGGTGATGTACCTGTGGCAAGCGTTGCCGGTTCTGATGTTATTCTGGGCCCATGATCTGTGGCACTTTTACGTGTTCGCCGTAGTCTTTGGCATCGGATACGGGGGCGAAGGCTCTGCTTTTCCCATCATCAATCGAGAATGCTTCGGGAGAGGACCGTTGGGGCGAGCTTACGGCTGGCAACTGAGTGGCGCCCAGATAGGCATGGCCCTGGGTGGCTGGAGTGGTGGGATTTTCTTCGCGATGTTCGGCTCCTACGATCCGGCGATAGCCATGTCCGTGGCCGCGAGCGGCTTCGGGGCCGCCATAATCCTTTCACTGAATTCCAAAGAGGGTGCGTCGATCCCCGATTGGGAAGAGTCGTCCACTGGCCGGAGGCTGCCGGTCATCGCCTCTGGAGAGGCGGAACCCGCGGGCACATAAGGTACTCATATAGATTTGACAGACGGCCTGACCGTGATAATGTTTACCCTGGCCCGAACGGGAAGCAACGTGAGGAGAAAGGAATGAGGTACGACTACATCGTGGCTGGTGCCGGGTCTGCCGGCTCAATCATCGCTACCCGTCTGACGGAGGACCCGGACCGATCCGTTCTGCTGCTGGAGGCCGGCCCGGACTATCCCAACTTCGAGCGGCTCCCCGACGAGGTGAAGTTCGGCTACGCCACCGCGACGGACATAATGGTAAGCGACCACAACTCGCAGTTCATGGGCAAGGCCACGGCCACGGACACAGCGGTGCCCATGATGGTGCCCAGGGGCAAAGTCACCGGCGGGTCCAGCGCGATCAACGGCCAGGTGTTCCTCAGAGGTGTGCCCGAGGACTACGACTCCTGGGCCGCCATAGGGAACGACAAGTGGAGGTTCCAGGACCTTCTACACTACTTCCGCAAGCTGGAGACGGACACGGACTTCCAGGACGACTTCCACTCCTCCGAGGGTCCCATAGTGGCCCGGCGGTTCAAACGGGAGGAGTGGCGCCCGGACCAGGCGGCATTCTACAACGCCTGCCGGGCCGCGGGCTTCGCAGACAGTCCCGACCACAACAACCCTGACGCCTCGGGTGTGGGTCCCATACCGTGCAATAACCCCAACGGCATCCGGATGAGCACCGCGCTGGGCTACCTGGACCAGGGCAGGCATCGTCTGAACTTGACCATCCGGCCCAACTGCACCGTGCACCGCATACTGTTCGACGGCAGGCGCGCGACGGGCCTGGAGGTGGAGAGCGGAGGGGAGAAGTTCGTAGTGGGGGCCAACGAGATCGTACTCAGTTCTGGGGCCATCGGCTCGCCCCATCTGCTTATGCTGTCGGGCGTCGGCCCCGCGGGCCATCTGAAGGAGCTGGGCATCCCAGTGGTCCTGGACAGACCTGGAGTGGGCCAGAACCTGAGAGACCATCCCACCGTGTGGATGGACTGGAAGGTCAGGGACGGATACCCGCTGGACGGCTTCGCTCCCAGGTTTCAGGTCGCCCTGAGGTACACCGCTCAGGGCTCGGACCTGCGCAACGACATGATGGTCCTCATGAGCTCCTTCGCTACCGAGCGGGTCAACGCAGGCGGGGCACGCATGGAAGCTCTGGGCGTGCGTATGGTGTGCATCCTGGACCTGGAGGTGGGGTCGGGCGAGCTACGCCTCACGTCGAGGGACCCCAACGTGCAGCCCTTCCTGGACTACCGCTATCTGAGGGAAGAGTTCGACCGCCGGAGGATGAGGGATATGGTCCGCATGTGCGTCAAGCTGGGCGCGCAGCCGGACTTCGCCGACATCCTGACCGAGCGCACCGCGCCCACCGACGCGGACCTGGAGTCTGACGAGGCCCTGGACGCATGGCTACAGCGGGAGGTCACGACCTCACAGCACATCTCGTGCACCTGCAAGATGGGCCCGGCGTCGGACCCGATGGCGGTGGTGGACCAGCACGGGAAGGTCCACGGCCTGGAGGGACTGCGGGTAGTGGATGCATCCATCATGCCCAACTGCGTCCGCGCCAACACCAACGTGACCACCATGGCGATAGGCGAGCGCGTGTCCGACTTCATCAAGGAAGGCCTTTAGCGTGCCTTTCGACTACGAACCTGGTGCTCAAGGCACGGGAGGTGGTGCCGCCAGTGGCCTCCACGGTGTGCGGGACGTGAGGCTGGAGGACGGCCGTGTGAGGGCCGTCGACGCAAGTATCGTCCTATGTGAAATAGACCGGCTGAGGGTGAAACCTGGAAGAAATCGTGGAGACCGATCGGAGAGGGGTTCGTTTGCCGCCAAAGGAACCCTTGTGTGTAAAAGGGTAGGCGGCGGTTAAGCCGGCGCGACTACTTACGTGCGGGGGACCGGCATTGTCAGCAAGTGACGTGCTTATACCTGAGATCATTTCACTCACAGGGCAATCCTCGGCCGAGGCACAAATATCCCGCCCACCGGTCTTCTACATGCCAACATCCCTTTCGACTGATGTTGGATTTGTGGGCAGGGACTCTTGGATCTGCGCGAGAGCAGGCCGGCGCAGCACAGAGTTAACGACGATGCCCATGCCACCTGCAGCCAGTATTGTAGGGACGCCGACGATGCTGCCGACCACGCCCATAATAAAGCCACCTAGTGCAGTGAACGAGGTCGCCAGGGTGTGCAGGCTCGCTGCCCGCCCACGGAGATTTGGTGGGGCCACGAGTTGCATTAGTGCCCCGAGTGTGACGTCGTAGGCGTTCAGGAAGGCCATCACGCCAATGGCGAGAAAGATTGACAGGGGAAGCGACCGGGACAGCGCAAAACCAATGAGGGCCAAGCCAGCGGCAAACGCGTTGAAGAAGATGATTCGGGGCTTGTTCTCGGAATCGCCTATCGCGGCCATAATGAGCATTGAGAGAAGCATTCCCGTGCCGACACCGGCCTGCAGAAAGCCCATTCCGGCACCGCCAACCCCGAGCGTGTTCTTCGCCATGATGGGGATCATGACGAGGAAGGCGAATCCGAGGGCCTCCATCACTACGCTGACTGTGAACAGCGTGCGCAAAGGCTGGGTCTTTGCCATGTATAGGACCCCGTTCGACCGTCTGTCGCAGCAGGCTGATATTGGACCGCTCCACTCCGCCTCTAACCCTGATCAGAGCAACAAAAGGCAGGGAGATGACCAGGCTGATGCCGATGAACCCGTAGGCGGCCCAGATGCCGGGCCACTCGATCAGGGCCCCTGCGAGGATCGCCCCAAAGATCATCATGGGAGCAGTCGAGACACGCCAGAGCGAGACGCCGTTCACGAGCTGCCGTGGCCCCACCAGATCGTAAATCAAGCGATTCGTGGCGGTGAACCGCAGAGCCCGGAGGCACCCTGTCACGAAGGCAGCGCCAAGCGCCATCCACAAGCTGGCGACCTCGAAGAAGGTACCGATCGCGAAGGCCAAGGCGATAACCGCGCTCACCGTGCCTTCAACGAGCAACACGGTCCTACGCTGAAAGCGGTCAACTATGGCGCCAGCGAGCATCGAGAAGAGGAATTGCCCCATCCCAAGGAGTAGGGCGTAGATGCCTACCCTAAACTCGGAGTCTTTGGACAGTTCCAGCACTAGCCAACCATGGATGGCCATGCGGACGTTCATGTCCACCGCGGCGAAGGTGCTGCTGGTACAAAAGAGCCGAACCCCCGGTGCCCTGAAGGAGGCAAGTGCTCTGGGGAGCCCGGAGAGCCGGACGAAGGCGTCGTCGTTCATTATGGTCTCGAACGAATCACTGCCCCAGGGCCTGACATGACACTAGCGCAGATCCGCCTCTCAATGATAACAGGAATAAGCAGCTCGGTTACCAGCACACGGGGAGTGTACGGGAAAGCGATACACCCACTACGCGTCTGCCGGGGCCGACTGATAGGCCAACGGTGTCACGAGCAAGTAGGACACGTGCTCGCTCTGGGCCGTCCACCGGGCTACGGCGGCCACGGCCGCGTACTCCATGTCGTCCGCGTCGGTGACGATGGCCAGCGCCCGGCCACAGTCCTCGGGGACCCCTGCCAGGTTCCGGGGGTTGGACATGAGACCTCTCCAGCAGGATTCCGTTCACGCAAACTTCGCATCAAGTATTGATGGGGGGTAGGCGCCCAAGGGTGCAACGAGACGGTGCCCAAACTAGTTCATGTGTCGCCAGGCATCCACGCCGTCCTAGGCCAAGTAACCGAGTCTGGTCTGGTAAGACAAAGGCCAAGTGGGAAAGGGCGAGTCCGACTCTGTTAGGCCGCAGCGAGCAACACAGTCAGCCCGTGTTTCAGGTACCCAGGTCTGAACATAGAGGACCGATATTGGAGTTGAACCTGTCGCGACGTCTGCCCTATGCTAGAATCTCACCAGTCAAATCAACAAGAAGGAGGCCGCCTTGGCAGACATTCCTAAAAGGAAACTGGGACGGACCGGCCTCGAGGTGACAGTGCTCGGGTTTGGCGTCTTGGAACTAGGTGGCCCTGGTCCATGGCGCGGTCGGCCTCTCGAGTCCAACCAAGCACAGCGAGTGCTGAACGCCGTGCTGGATATGGGCATTAACTTCGTCGACACGTCCATTGACTATGGCAAGAGTGAAGAGAATATTGGCAAGTACATCTCCCACCGGCGCAGCGAGTACTTCCTCGCCTCCAAGTGCGGCTGTCTAGCGGACACATCGTCGGCCTTGCCGGGAGAGCATCACTACTCGCACGTCTTCACGCGCAAGAACATCGTGGACGGTGTGAACCAAAGTCTGAAGCGCATGAACACAGACCACCTAGATCTTGTACAGTTTCATGCCAATCCCTCCAAGAAGCTGCTGGAGCACGAGGGTGCCATCCAGACGCTGGTGGACCTGAAGCAGGAGGGAAAAGTGCGGTTTATCGGCTCATCATCTACGCTGCCGAACTTGGCAGACCATATCGAGATGGGCGTGTTTGACGCGTTTCAGATTCCTTACTCCGCACTGGAACGGGAGCATGAGGCCGCCATCTCCCGGGCTGCCAAAGCTGGCGCAGGCACCATAATCCGCGGCGGAGTGGCACGCGGCATGCCAGGGGAAGGCCAGGGAGATGCGGACCGGTGGAAGCTTTGGGACCGCGCCAAGTTGTTTCAGCTGGTAGACGGGATGACCCAGATGGAGTTCATGCTCCGCTCCACGATCAGCCACCCGGACGTGCACACCACTATCGTGGGAACGTTGAACTTGGCGCACCTGAAGCAGAACGTGGACGCCGCCTGTAAGGGACCTCTGCCAGATTCGGTCTACCATGAAGCTAAGCGGCGGCTGGCCGATGCACCATAGGTTAAACTGACATTGAGACAGTGGCAGTTGTCCCCGTCCAGCATGCGGCGACCAAAATAATGAGCCCGTGTTTCAACTGACCTATTGTCCAGACGTCTTTGCTAGGATGGATTCGTTCGCTTCACGCCTTCTGTGATCGCTACGGAAGCGGTGACGGTAATCGTGGCTCCAGCGGGACTCGGCCACTACGGACCAGACTCATCTGTTGGACAGGGAGTTCGTAGTATCATGTCCATGATGGCCCCCCCGGTTCCTGGTACCGCTACACCTATCCTTCGAGGCTACCTGCACCTAGCAGGTGCGATCGTAGCTCCCTTTGCGTTGCTTCACCTTCTGTTCATCGCCGATTCACCACGTGGGGTGGTTGGTGGAGCGATCTTCGGCGCAAGCCTCGTCATCCTATACTCGACCAGCGCGGCTTACCACTTACTCCCCTTGGGTCGGCGCTTTCGGGGCGTCATCAAGCGGCTGGACCACTCAAATATTTTTCTTTTCATTGCAGGGACTTATACACCGTTCGCTCTCAAGCTCATGAGTGATGCCTGGGGTATCCCCGTTTTGTCCGTGGTGGGCGGACTGGCATTGGTTGGCTTCATAACCACGTTGGCCGCGCCGGCGCCACCGCATTGGATTCGAGTGGGCTCATATCTCGCCCTCGGCTGGGTCGGCCTTGCGGCCATATCCGAACTCTTGACGGCACTTCCTGGGGAGGCGTTTGCCATGCTTGTTCTTAGCGGCATCCTATTCTCACTGGGTGGAGCGGCGTATGCCACCCGCTGGCCAGATCCCTTCCCGCGTGTTTTCGGATACCACGAAGTGTTCCACGCGCTGCAAGTCGCAGCCACCGCCGTGGTCTACTCGGTTGTAGCCATTTACGTATTGCAGTCATAAAGGGCAACGCTTTTGTTCCCAACCTGGACAGCCGGGCACGAGTTGTTGCCCGGCTAACCAGCAGAGGAGCAAGGGATTACTACACGAGACGTGCCGTGCGATGCCGCATCTCCCGCAAGCACCCCGACGATTCCCGGCGTCTTGACAGAACGGTCGGCACTAGGCTGACATGGGAAATGGAGGGATAGAGACCGCGGTTTACAGGGGGGCCCTACGCCTCAGCATGTCGATGTAGGTTCTTCGAGATTCATCCTTGGTAGGGGCAGATGGACGACTGCCGTTCTGGAGTCCTCGAAAATAAGCGTCGAAGTCATCGGAGCTAAGTATCGTGGGGATGGAGCGGATAATTCTACCGATATTCATCTTTTCCTCAGCTTTGGCTTCCAGCCTGGTCGGGCTAGCAAGCATTCTCATATACTAAAGTGTAATGCGGTACTCGTGTCCCGCGCATGGGCCCTAACACCCATTTTGTATAGGTAAAAAGGCCCACGAGGAGATAACAGGTCAGTCCTGTACGCCCTGCGCAAGGTCACGTCCCATAGAGTGGTGTAAGAGTACGTCATCCTGTTGATATCGTCTAGGCCGCTGCCTCTGCGAGTTCGGCTCTGGGTAGAGCTTCGTTGGAGGTGGTTACCTCCTGTGTCATGTATCGACGGCCGACGGCCCACTCGTCGTGCTGCTCAGCTAGGACGGCGCCGACCAGCCGACGGACAGCTGGGCGGTTAGGGAAGATGCCCACCACATCGGTGCGGCGCCGTATCTCCTTGTTGAGACGCTCCAGGGGGTTGTTGGACCAGATCTTCTTCCAGTGGGCGACGGGGAAGCTGGAGAAGGCCAGGACGTCGGGTCCAGCCTCGTCCAGTCGAGAGGCGCCCTGTGGGAACGGGTCCTGGAGCTGAGCAATCACCCGCTCGAGTTGGGCATGCACCTCCTGAGGGGACGGCTGCTGGTAGATGGTGCGTACCATGGTGGGGTCACGTCCCGTCAAGTGGTGTAAGAGAGCGTCATCCTGTTGATCGCGGTCTATGCCGCCGCCTTCGCTAGATCCGCCTCGGGTAGAGCTTCGTCGATGCTGTAGACCGCGGGTGTCATGTAACGAGGGCCGATGGCCCATTCGTCGTGCTGTTCGGCCAGGACAGCCCCAACGAGGCGACGCGCGGCCGGCCGGTTGGGAAAGATACCCACCACGTTGGTGCGGCGCCGTATCTCCTTGTTGAGACGCTCCAGGGGGTTGTTAGACCAGATCTTCTTCCAGTGGGCGAGTGGGAAGCTGGAGAAGGCCAGGACGTCCGCACCAGCCGCGTCCAGTAGAGAGGCCACCTGAGGGAACGGGTCCTGTAGCTGGGCGATCACCCGCTCGAGCTGTGCGTGGACCTCCTGAGGGGACGGCTGCTGGTAGATGGTGCGTACCATGGTGGCCACCCAGGGCTGAGCGCGCCTGGGGACCCGAGTGAGCAGGTTGGTCATGAAGTGTGTGCGGCACCGTTGCCAACTGGCCCCACCGAAGACAGTCGCGATGGCATCCCTGAGTCCCTGATGCGCATCCGATACCACCAGATCCACCCCACTCAGACCCCTGGCCGACAGTGAGCGCAGAAAGGCCAGCCAGAAGGCGCCGTCTTCACTGGTACCCACGTCCATCCCAATGATCTCCCGCTTGCCCTCGCCATTGACCGCCGTCGCCACCACCACGCTGACGTTGACGATCCTACCGGCCTCTCTGACCTTCTGGGTTAGTGCATCCAGCCACAGGTAGGGGTATGATCCGCCGTCCAGCGGCCGACCCAGGAAGTCCTCCACCACCTCGTCCAGCTCGGAGCAGATACGGGACACCTGGCTCTTGGAGATACCCTCGCACCCCAGGGCCTTGACCAGGTCGTCCACCCGCCTTGTCGATACACCTTCCACATAGGCCTGCTGGATCACAGCCAGCAGAGCTCGCTCGCTGCGACGCCGTGGCTCCAGCAGGCTCGGGAAGTAGCTCCCCTCTCGAAGCTTCGGGATGTGCAGTTCCATAGTCCCTACCCGGGTATCCCACGCCCGGGACCGATACCCGTTGCGCTGGGTCACCCGCTCAGGGCTGCGTTCTCCATACTCAGCACCGGTCCTCGCAGACACCTCCGCATCCATGATCCCCTCTACCAGCACTCTCAGAGCCTCCCGTAGGAAGTCCACGTCACCGTCCATTCCCCCCTTGCGCAACAACTCCAGCAGGTCCATCCTTTCCTTGACCACCGTTGTCCTCCTTTCTCGAGCTTTCTTCTTTGCCCGCTAAGGATGACGCGGTGGTCTCTCTTACTCCAGACCCCCTCCTCTTCTTACACCACTTCCTGGGACTCTACTCATGGTGGCCACCCAGGGCTGAGCGCTCCTGGGGACCCGAGTGAGCAGGTTGGTCATGAAGTGGGTGCGGCACCGCTGCCAACTGGCCCCACCGAAGACAGTTGCGATGGCATCCCTGAGTCCCTGATGAGCGTCCGATACCACCAGTTCCACCCCGCCGAGGCCCCTGGCGACCAGTGAGCGCAGGAAGGCCAGCCAGAAGGCGCCGTCTTCACTGGTACCCACGTCCATCCCAACGATCTCACGCTTGCCCTCGCTATTGACCGCCGTCGCCACCACCACGCTGACGTTGACTATCCTACCGGCCTCTCTGACCTTCTGGGTTAGTGCGTCCAGCCACAGGTAGGGATATGATCCGCCGTCCAGCGGCCGACCCAGGAAGCTCTCCACCACCCGTCCAGCTCCTGGCAGATACGCGACACTTGGCTCTTTGAGATACCCTCGCACCCAAGAGCCTTGACCAGATCATCCACTCGCCTCGTCCAATACACCCTCCACATACGCCTGCTGGATCACCGCCAGCAGAGCTCGCTCGCTGCGACGCCGTGGCTCCAGCAGGCTCGGAAAGTAGCTTCCCTCTCTGAGCTTGGGTATCTGCAACTCCATGGTCCCTACGCGAGTGTCCCATGCTCGAGACCGGTACCCGTTGCGCTGGGTCACCCGCTCAGGGTTGCGTTCTCCATACCCAGCACCGGTCCTCGATGACACATCAGCCTCCATGATCTCCTCGACCAGCACTCTCAGTGCCTCTCGTAGAAAGTCCACGTCACCGTCGACTCCCCTCTTGCGCATTAGCTCAAGCAGGTCCATCCTTTCCTTGACCACCGTTGTCCTCCTTTCTCAGGCTCGTCTTTGCCCGCTAAGGATGACGTGGTGGTCTCTCTTCATCCAGACCCTCTCCTCTTGTTACACCACTTCCTGGGACTCTACTCATGACCTTCCCCTATATGCTAGTGCCAGTTAGTTGACCAGACATTCGGGAGGTGCGGAGTGAAGATTTTCCTACCCTTGTTTTGGATCCTGCATTGGGTACTTGCATTTCTGTTAGTGAGTGTAGCTCTCCCGGTCGTGGTTGTTTACTGGCTAATTTGGCTTCTGGCCATTTCCCTTCGTCCCTTCCGGCGGCCGACTCCGACAGAGTTCCAGATGCCCCAGATGGATGAGTTGGCTTCACGGGTTTCCTTGGAGCGTCTCCTTGGGGCTAAGGCAACGGGGCAGATAGACGCGGTGTTCGAGGGAGGTGGTGTCAAAGCCATTGCGCAGGTAGGAGCCGCCCGCGCTGCAGAAGAGCTGCAGCTGAAGTGGAGCCTTCTCGGAGGGACCTCCGGAGGCGCGATTGTAGCTGCCTTGCTGGCTACGGGGAAGGATTCGCAGGAAATCTGGAGGGTTTTAACAGGCATTGGGTTACTCAAGTGGACCCCATGATCAGGACAGCGGTGAGGCTAAAATAAGAGAGTCTACCGCTGGGGTGTCTTGTAAACCTTCATCCGATGGTAAGGCTCGTGGATGTTCCAGTAAACACCTTTGTGGGCTCACTGCATGGAACACCTGACCCGGTGACCGATAGCCCAGGGCTTGATGGGGCCGCTCTTGGTTGTAGAAGGCCAGATAAGCCCCAATCCCCTTTCTGGCCTCAGTCCCATTTTGGTATGCCTTCAGGTACACCTCCTCGTACTTGATGCTGCGCCACAGCCGTTCCACGAAGACGTTGTCCATGCACCGGCCCCTGCCGTCCATGCTCACTTGAACGCCTTGCGCCAGCAGCATGCTGGTGAAGGCCTCGCTGGTGAACTGGCTGCCCTGGTCGGTGTTGAAGATCTGTGGCCGACCCTTGCTCAAGGCCTCTTCCAGAGCCGCAACACAGAAGTCTACCTCCAGGGTGTTGGACAGCCGCCAGGCCAGCACGTAGCGGCTGTGCCAGTCCATGATGGCCACCAAGTAGAGGAAACCCCGAGCCATGGGTATGTAGGTGATGTCGGTGGCCCACACCTGGTTGACCCGGTTGATCTCCAGCCCCCTGAGCAAGTACGGATAGACCTTATGCCCTGGGTTTGGCTTGCTGGTGTTGGGACGCCGGTAGATGGCCTCCAGGCCTATCAGCTGCATCAGCCGGCGGACCCGCTTGCGGTTGACCTGGTGTCCGTGATTGCTGAGCCAGGCAGTCATCCTTCTGGAGCCGTAGAAAGGTGTCTTCAGGTACTGTTGGTCTATGAGGGCCATCAACTCCAAGTCCTCGGCGCCGGCCTCGGTTGGCAGGTAGTACAACGAGGAGCGGCTGATACCCAGCAAGGCGCACTGGCGCACCAGAGACAGCTTCGGTTCTTCTCGGTCAATCATGGCCCGGCGTTGGGACCGGCTCACAACCCGAAGCTCCGTGACAAAAAATCCCGTTCCACCTTGAGCTGCCCAATCTGTTGGTAGAGCTGGGCAGTGAGAACCTCTTGGTCCTTCTCCTGGCGTCCACCACCATTTTCAAAGAGGTGCGGCGCCCCCTGAGTCAAGGCCTTCTTCCAGGCATGGATCTGGCTCGGGTGGACTTCAAACCGGCTGGCCAGCTCTGCAATGGTGTGCTCCCCCTGGAGCGCGGCCAAAGCCACTTTGGCCTTGAAGACTGGGCTGTGCTTCTTACGTGTTTGCTTCATGTCCTGCTCCTTGTTTCCGTCCTATTTTAGGAGCGGGACTCTCTCTTAGCCACCTGTCCGAATTTTGGGGTCCACCTCAGGTCGCCATGCCAACTGCCCATGATTGGCACTAGACGGGAAGGTATTTGGGGAAGTGCAACCGAGGTCTATTCTTGGCGGAGATGCCGCCAAAGTGGGATAATTGAGAGGAACAATGAAAGGAATGGAACGGCGATTCTGCTCCGCTAATTTAGTGGAATTGGGACGTGCAATCGTCTTTCCCAACTGAACGCAGATGTGTGGAAGATACAGCCTGATAGCGGACATGGGAGAGCTGCAAGAGCGGTTCGGCTTTGATGGCTCTGAACTGACCCACGTTCCCCGCTACAACATAGCCCCTACCCAGATGGCCCTCTCCGTGACTAACGGCGGCAGAAGGCGGGGCTCCTACATGCGCTGGGGCCTGATACCTTCCTGGGCCAAGAGCGCATCGGTGGGTAGCCGGATGATAAACGCCCGAGCCGAGACCCTGGCCGAGCGGTCCAGCTTCCGCACTGTGTTACAGAGACGACGGTGCCTGGTCCTCGCCGACGGGTTCTACGAGTGGCAGGGGAAAGGCTCCAGCAGGAGGCCCATGCGGATCGTGATGGCGTCGGGTGAGCCCTTCGCCTTCGCGGGTCTCTGGGATGCGTGGCGGGACCCGAAGGGCGAGGTCGTCCGGTCCTGCGCCATCATTACCACGGGGGCCAACGACCTGCTCGGTCCCATCCACGACCGGATGCCGGTCATCCTGCCGAGGGAACTGGAGTCCCTCTGGCTGGACCATGACATCCAGGACTACGCCGCCCTCGCCGGAATCCTGACTCCTTACATCACCGACGAGATGGAGGCATACGAAGTCTCCTCCCTGGTCAACAGCCCCGCCAACGACGGACCGGAAATGGTCGTTCCTGTAGGGCAGGTCAGGCCGTGCGACGGCCCTGCTCTGAGGTTGCCATTATGAGGGAGACGCCGTGACGATTGCTCTTCCCAAAGGGTATTTCTTGGTGACGGCTGGATTTGCCGCTATTGCGGGCGCGGGTGTCGCGTCGAGCTTCACGGTGTTTGACGACGCCAGCACATGGTACCTTGTTCTGGTTGCGGTAATCACGCTGGGCGCGTACCCCCTTCTTGCGGGCTCGCTATCGCCACCGCTCAGAAATGTTGCGCTCTTCCCCATCAGCATATTGTTCGGCCTTTCAGTCGCGTGGGCTATCGACGGGCCGCTCTCTTCAGATTCACATCCCATCTGGTTCATCTTCGTCCTCACCATATTCTATGGTGGCGGGGCATCTGTGGCATTCTGTGTGGGCTGGATAGCTAGGCAGTACCTTCTCCGGTTACGGGGACATAGGATGCCCATGAGCCACCTGGCCATGGCGTCGCTGGTGGCTGTTTGTCTCTCGTTCGCCCTCACTGTGCTCTACTTTGGGTTCGCTGCCATTCCCGATCTGAGTGGATTGATAGGAGTCGTTGCGGGGACCGCGATCATCTGGAGTGATCGCCACAGGGGTCGTTGGAGTTCGCTTGGACTTGGACTTTCCCTGCTCTATCTGGGGGCATCAATAGGAACGCCGGCCTACTGGGGGGCATCTGTCGTCAAAGGATTGGTCTACACGGCAACAGGGTATGGGTGGGTCGCGCTGGCTCTCGTCGGGCTTGCGGTTTGGAACATTCTCAAATGGAGGCAAGGCGGCGAAAGAGCCGCCTTGGGTGATTCGTAAACGATGACGGTACTGCCGTTGTGTTGACCATTATCGAAATCGAAGAGGATGAGATTGAAGAATAGGCGGTCCAGGCCATCAAGGATACAGCTATGTGCCCTGGCAGTTGGGGAGTCGGCACGAGCGTTAGCAGTTGGTTTGACATCGGCTAGCGGCAGAGTGCACTAGATGAAACGGCTTAGTCTCTTACACAGGTTCTACAGCGCCTTACGTGGTGAGAAGCTCTTCTCCTCATCGCCAGGACACAGGGTATCGCACAGCCGGCAGGTTGTAGACCTGCCTATTCTTCACTTTGCGGAGCCGGACAGCTTCATGTTCGAGCCATTGGTGCTGGACGTTTCTCATCTCGGCATTGGGTTCCGCCTCAAACAGTGGGGTACACCGAATCTGGCCGCTGCAACTTCCTGAGCATGTGTTACGTGTCGCCCGCATTCGACAGTCCGTCACGCTGCATCCAGGTCGACCAGTGCGACCTGGTAAAGTCTAACGTTATCCCCGATCCATCCGTCTCAGACGAAAGGAGGCAAGAGGTCCGGCTAATTAGACATCAGGAGCTGTACCCCGAACCAGAGCGGGAGCTATGGTTCCATCACACCACCAAGGAGGCTGTTGCAATAGATGCTCTGGGGCCGAATGCGGTCATGGACTCGTGGCAAGGCCCACGGCGGAGTTATCAGGTCGTACGGAGCTTTCTGGGTGGAGTCGAGCTCGTGGCCGTACTGTCGGCCATGGACGGGCAGGAGGCCCTCAGCCTGTTGAAACGTCTTGTTCCGATCGTGGCTGATAGCCCCCTGGCCCGGTGGCATGACGCCCAGCAGGAGGCGTACATGCACCTTCTGGAGACACTTTAGTGCGGCATAGCCTCCGCTCAATATTTCGTGCAGTCGCGCGAAAGGTGGGCACTAATGGCCTCCGTAGACCGTCAACGAGGGTTGGACACGTCCGAGGGACACAGAACCCGAGAGTGTGAGTGGTATGAGGTCCCCAAACGAAAGTAGAGTACCTTGGACGCGGCGCATCCCTGCTTGCGGGTCAGGCAGGATGTCGTGCCGCACGATTCATCCGGCAAGTCGAAAGTCCTATGCCCGAAGCGTCTGCTTAGCAGGCTTCCCGGCCATTGGGAGCTGGGCAAGTGGTCATTTTCCCAAGGGACGATGGTCGATTGAGCGATAGTTATGGCTGATAATCAACCAGACGGCTTTGTGAAGGCTCAGGCGCGCAATACCCGTTGCCACAGGTGCGGCGGTTTGTTGGGCATGGGGCAGGCAATGCTACTGCGTGCGGAAACGCGCCAGGTAGATCAGATCCCCCAGGACCAACTTGGCCTCCTCGAATCATCGCTCCAGCGGCACATGGATGAGATGGCAAGTGACCCGGCTCGTGTCCTCGAAAAGCTCCGGGAGCAAATGGGCCGGTCGCGAAGCGGTAACGTCCACCCGCTTAGGAGGTTACTGCTCAGGCTACGCCGGATGTTAAAAGGCCCTGCCCCGATAGGCTATTTCGGCTACGAGGCATTCAAGGGTGATATGTTCTGTCGCACATGTGGGGAGAAGTCGATTGAAGGAAGAGCAGCTACGTACTCCCATGAGGACACCGGCAACGTGCTCAAGCGGCTACTGTATCGGCTGAAGGAGAGGCATCTCTTCGTGGCCGCCCTGAGACGCAACGCATCCTACGAGACTGTAACGGGCCTCATCGATCTGTCCCGCCTGGTGGCCGATGCTGCATTCCCGGTTTATGGTCTCAAGGGTAGTCCCCTGGGACTGCGCCTAGAGGACGTAGGCTGGAGTAGCAAAGGGAATGGTCGCAATGTTGATCGTGTCACACTCACCTACGTTGCAGGGGGGCCGAAGGGCGCTCAACAGGCCATAGAGCTAAGCCAGCATGCCGACACCACCGGAGTATCCAACGAAAGCCGTCTTTCTAGGGAGTTAGACGCCATCCTTATCCTGGTGAAGTCTCACGGCTCAGAGAAGTTGAGGCGAGAGTATCAGCGCAGAGGCAACATCCACCGCGACTGGAACCTGGCGTGCATCAGCCGCACCGAGCGTCGAAGGTTGACTGTCGAAGTGGATGGAGCGCCAGGCGGCGTGGAACTGGCCTTCTGGTGGGAGCCGGAACCGGTGGGTCTGGCCCACATCATGCGAGACGGTGACTCGATCCTGGCTACGTCGATCGGCATCACGCATGTACGGCTGCTCAGCCTACTCAAGACGATGGTAGTGCTCCAAAGGGGCCCTGAAACCCTAGCGGGGCACCAGCAGGAACGCGAGCAGACTTACAGATACAGGACAAGCCCCCAGCGCGGGACACCATCCTAGAACAATGCGAAGCATATTGAGGTTCAGCTTTGCTCAATAGGCCCCACTTGAGACAGTCTCCGTCAATACCAGGACTCGATTGGCAATAGAGTATGAAGTACATCCGAAAATCATGGATTCAGAAACTGCGCCGGGCGTTGGGAACGAACCGGGGCGGCATGCCCCGTATGTACACACCCTCCACTAGAGGCGGTATTCCCATCCGTCAGACGAAGCTGGCACCCGATGGTCTGGAGTTCTCCGAGGACGTGTCCGAGGCCAGGTGGGTGGAGGAGAGCTTCTCAGCCTTCGGGACGCTGCGTTCCTTGCTGCCCGATGGGTTTGCGGCGTACGCCCGAATATTTCACCCTGCCTACCTGAATAGGGATGAGGAGAGGCCGGTCCGGTGGTCTACGGTGGCCGAGTGGACGGGACGGACCGTCCATCCGTTGATGCAGTTCGAACGTATCGCAGGTCTGAGTGAGGACCCTCACAAGATGTACAAGAACCCGCCGTGGGGTTCTCTTCCGAAGCACGGGTCCATCCCGGAACGGGAGTGCCGCACCCTGGGCGAGGTGCTCAGGAGCTTCACTTCAACCCCAGGCAACTGCTACTTTTGCCTTTGGGAAGGCTATGGAAACATCGACACTCGCCTCTACAAGGCTAGTTCTCGGGTGAGAGCTCCGGGGCGGGACTACCTGCTATTCCGCGGGCCTATCGATGCCATCATGGCATTCATTACAAGGGATGGGCCTTTCTGGGGGCATTCGCCGAGCATCTGGTGGCCGGAGGACAGGGCGTGGTGTGTAGCAAGGGACATCGACCTGTTCGACACCTATGTTGGTGGGAGCGAAGAGTCCATCGAGGCGGTCCTAAGCAACCCGGACCTGGAGGCGCTTCCTACGACTCTAGACGCTCGGCTGGGCCTAGATGGGGACACCATCAATGCCCGAGACCTGTGAGGAAAGGACATGATGGAGCTGGAGATTAGGCCATACACGGAATCAGACGACGCGGTAGCAGCAGACCTATGGCGACCCTGCTCTGATGTTACCGTTATGAGGGAGACTTCGTGACGTTGGCTCTCACCAAAGGCCACCCCGTGGTGACGGCTGGACTGGCCGCTATCACAGGCACGGGTGTCGCATTGGGCTTCACGGAGCTTGGTAGCTCCACGAGCACCTGGCTTCTCATCCTTGCCACGGCAATCCCGCTAGCAGTGTCGTCCCCCTTCGTTGCAGGTTGGCTATCGCCAGGGCTAAAGCATGCCTGGTTCTTCCCGGTCGGCGTACTGGCGAGCCTCTCCATCGCGATGGCCATCTATGGGAACCTCTCTCTAGATTCCCACCCCGTCGCGTTCGTCTTCGCCCTCACAGTCATCTATGGTGGAGGGGCATCTGTGGCATTCTGTGTGAGCTGGATAGCGAGGCAGTACCTCCGCCGGTTACGAGGCCACAGGATGCCCGTGAGCCACCTTGCCATTGCGTCGTTGGTAGCTGCTTGCTGCTCGATAGCCCTCAGTGCGCTCTTCATCGCCATACCGCTTGGTTCATCGCCTCCACCACACGCCCCGTACTGGTCAGCCGTCCTGGCGCCGATTGGATTGATAGGGGTCGCTGCGGGGTCTGCGATCATCTGGAGCGATCGCAGCAGAGGGCGTTGGGGTTTTCTGGGGCTGGGACTGTCCTTGCTGTACCTGGGGGCATCCCTTGCCCCGCCGGTATTCCTGACAACTGCGCACTGGTATGGCCCGGTCGCGCTGGTCCTTGTAGGGCTTGCGATATGGAACATTCTCAAATGGAGACAGGATGGCGAAAGATACGTGTTGGGTGATTCATAGTCGATGACAGTGTTGCTGTGGCTTCTCGCAATGGTCCCGCCTTCCGCGTTATTCCTGATCGCAGGAATCTGGGTGGTCAGGAGGAAGTACGGTGGTGTAGGTCACGCGCTCTGCGAGGCAGCGGATCCCGTCAAGCCGGAAGGACCGATATGTATGCTCTGTTCCCCAGGAAGGTTGCCAGCTAAGTCCGGTCATCACGTGAGCCGACACCACCAGATCACTTCCGTGAGGGAACGCTTTATTGATTTGAAGCGTACTACCAAGTATGGGCTCAAGCGAACAATCCAGGACTGTTGGCATCGCGCGGGCTTCGTTGCTATCGGGGAACTTTTGCTTGAGCCGATACGTCCTATTCAATGTAGGGCCACTTCCACGCAATGGGTGAGCGGTGCGTCAGGGCAGAGGACTTTCCTGCTGCGACTCAATTTTCTCAGAGGAATAGGATGATTATTCGATGAGGCTTCAAAGCAGGGAACAGGAATGAAACGGGGGCTCCGAGTCTGGACCCGCACCATCATAGGAGGACTGGTAGTTCTCCTAATGGTGGCCGTGGCAGGATGTGCCGACGCTGAGCCTAAATCTACGGGAGTGCCCCGCGTTCCCACATCAGCACAAGTCGCGACTCCTTCGCCTTCACTTACTGCACCTCCGTCGCCGATGCCTGCCGACGCTACGGACGTTGAGGTCGTCTACGCGTCCCGTGAGCACCAACCCCCATTTCTGTTCCCGGGGGACTACGACCCCCTATGGGGAGACCTCGGCACCGATGTACCGATAATCGAAAAGTTGCTCAACTCGATAGTGATGGGCACGTCTGTGGACCTCAAGGCAAGCACCGGAGCCTCGAAGCGCGAAATAGTGACAATAAAAAGGGGATGGGGAGGGGATGAGGTAGAAATTGAGGCATTTGATGGAAGAACCTGGCTTTCGGACTACAGCATGGCAATTAACATCGCGTTTCGGGACGGGACGATCTGGTCTGTCCGGCAAGTGATAGGATGCGATGTCATATCAGAAGGACGAGTCAACAACTGTCTGCCTGTGCCGGACCATTGGGAGCTGCTCCACCGCAACGGGGTGGTCGTGTCGACGGCGCTGACCGAGTGGTTCGAGCGCGTCGAAGAATACATGCCCAGTGTCGAACACTACGGCGTGCCCGACCAGATACGCCTGGGTGAGCCGTTCGCCATCTCCGGGGCGGGCTATCACGAAGGCGATAGAGTCGAACTGAGCATTGAGTTCATAGATCAGAGTAAGCTGCCTCTCGGCGAGGTGCCGCTGGACCATGGCGCCTTCCGTTGGGACGGGGAGTTCCCGAAGACGGCCCCCACTGGCTACGCCATCGTTTCCATGCGGGTCTTTGAGGGCACTGAAAAGGTGGGAGGCTTGACCGTGTCAACCACCGTCGCAAGATCGACTGCCACGGGCCCCATCAACCACGCCGGCAGAGGCGGAGTACAGCGAGGCCGATCTGGCTAGGTGGTATGAGCGCCTAGTAGATGTCAAGAAGGTCCACGGCCTTGCGTGGACCGACCTAAACGAAGCTAGGAACCGCATTGAAATAGGGGTGTACCCACTGCGCGGGGTTCGGGAGGAGTGGGAGGCTGCCCTGGCGACACTGGATGTCCCACGAGAAGCCATTGTCATCGAGGTTGGATGTGACGGCATTCACCCATGACCTATTGATCCTGGGGAGCCTCCGGACGAGGCGTTCCTCAGCGCGGTCGACTACTCGCTGGAGGTGGTGTCCCAGGCCCCTTACGGAGAGACGGTGCGAATGAAGCTGACGTTGCGGAACGTCAGTGATGGGACGGTGAACTTAGTGCTCGGTGGCAGACCTCCCTATGACTTCGAGGTCTCGACTCCTGACGGAGAGCAGGTATGGCATTGGAAGTGCGCCAAGATTATCAACCAACCGATGGATGGCGGCACTCTGGAGCCCGGTGAGGAGCTGGAGTTCATTGGCGAGTGGGAGCAGGTGGACAACCTAGGAGAGCCCGTTCCTCCTGGCACCTATCTTATGCGGGGTGTTTTAAATGTTGGGCGGCCTAACGCGGGACCGGCTGGCGTGCTTATTACAACGGCCCACGCGCTGGAAGTGCTCAAGTGAGATACGCCGCTCTCATCGGATGGCTGGCCATCGTTCTGCTACTCGTTGCCGCCTGCGGAGATGTGGAGTCGACGCCCACGGCCACTCAGAAATCTCCTGGGGCCGGCAGCCAGACCCAGCAGATACCCACACCTACGGCAACGCCGTCTCCGAAGCTCCCTGGCTCGATTACACCGGTGCCGGCCTCCGAGAGGTATAGGTTGGACCTGGGCGTTGGCGTAGTGGTCGCATTCGTAGAGGGCCTGTCGCCGAAGTTTTCAGGCAAGATCGCCTACGTGACCCACGTCCCCACCGGGTCCCAGTTGGTGTTGGACCCCGACGGGGAAATCATCGACCGACACGATGGAAGAGACGACGGACCCGACCGCCTGGACGCCCTGCTGGCGGATCAGGCCACCGTGGATCGAATCGTGGAGGGTCTCCAGGGCGATGATGACCTGCGGCCCCGCGAGACGGTTGCCGACTGGGCCCACTCTATTCAGTTCGGCGGTATCACCTACCTGGCCAAAGGCAGTTTGGTTGGACCCATCATCACCGAGGGAGAGCGTGCCCTAACTACTGAAGACCTGGGCTCTGAGCTCTACCGGGTCGCATTCAGGATCGAAGGTTACAGCGGCTATCCTCATCTGGACGGCGACGCCACCTACCTGAACCCGGGCACGCCGGTCTACGGAGTCGAGGGCTACGTGCAGGAGTTCCGACTCGCGATATTGGAGGACGGTGGCGTTAGGCTCTTCGAATCCGACACGAACCCTTTGGCCAAGACCGGCGAGGCCTTGCTGGATATCCGAGGCAAGGTCACGTCCATCGACGTCCTCAGCACCAAGAACTCGATTAAGGTGCTCGGCACGAAAGTGGAAAATGGGGAAGATGTGGTCCTCGGCAAGATAGAGGAAGAACGCGCCATCGAACGTTTCGTCGAAATGGTGTTGGATTCGCCCGTGGACCAGGGTAACCGCGACCGTGAAGGGCCGCGTTACTTCCTAGACTTTCGTCAGGCCGACGGCACGTCCGTGGTGCGGGCCTTCTGGTTGGAGTCGGGAGAGCTCTCGCGGGGCATCATGACGGACCCCGCCGTGACGCACTCCGTGTGGCGCGCGCTGGGGGAGGAGCACCGGCCCGCGGCCAGTGAGCAGGGGCCGCGAATCTCGGAACTATTGGCCGCTCGGCTTGGGTTGGCCTATCTAAGCTTCGCCGTCCCCGAACTCAATGTCACTGGCAAACCCCACTCGCCGGTTGTCCTGCTGATGCGCAGGAGCGAGTTCGAGGCCATGAGAGGGTCCGTGTCAGCGATGCCCTCTGACCCATTGGTCTGGGTGGTCGAAGCCCAGGGTTCGTGGCGCACCGGTGGCATCACACCCGAGGAAGCGAGGCAGGACCTATCCGTCGGGCTGGTGGTGTTTGATGCCGAAACAGGGGCGGACTATGGCCGGAGCCACGGGAACACGTCACTATTGGGAACGGACGGTGGCTCTCAACCTTCAACACCACCACCCCCAAAACCTACGCCATCTCCCCCGCCGAACATACCAGAGCCTCGTTCATCCCAGGACACTGTGACCAGCGAAGAGCGGGAGGAAGTCAAAGCACGGCGTGGACCACCACCATGGGGACCGCATACTGCGGGGTCCGTGATCCAAATCGCGGGCCAACATTTGCAATTGACGGAAGACGTCTACGTAGAGGCGATAGTCTCGGAAATACTGTGCATTGCAGGTGAACCCTGTCCTGTGGCGCCCTTGTATGTCCTCCGCCGAGGGGATTCTCTCGCGAGTATCGAGAAGCGAACGGGACGATTCGCGCCTGGGACGCCCGTCTCCACTATGGAAACGTTCGA